>NZ_LYST01000059.1 GCF_001693755.1 Gilliamella sp. wkB171 | reverse complement strand
GCTAAAACCCATTTTGCCTTTGTGGTTGACGAATTTGGTTCAATGCAAGGTGTTGTAACTGTCACAGATATCATTGAAACCATCGCGGGGGACTTTCCAACCGAAGAAGAGGAAATCGACGCCAAACATGATATTCAATGCTTAGAGGATAATAGTTGGATAGCTAATGGTTATATTCCTGTTGAAGAATTGATCAGGTTTGTCCCAATCCCTATTGATGATAAAAGAGAATATCATACCTTAGCGGGACTTTTGATGGAAAAAGCGCAGCATTTACTTAATGTTGGCGATACCATCCAAATTGGTGATTATCAATTTGAAATTGCCGAAGTAGAAAGTCATCGTATTCTTAAAGTCAAAATTAAACTAAACAAACCAGAATAAGTCAGTTAGCATAAAATGCATTAGCCCACCTAAGTGGGCTAAAACTAAGTTAACTCATTATGATAGTACATTCGTTACTTATCGAACTAACTGGAAATGGTTTGGCTATCCTACCAAGCAAGCTCAATCACCTTTTTTTAAAGTTATTGAAACTACTAAAGTAGAAAGTCAATCGTATTCTTAAAGTCAAAATTAAACTGAACAAACCGGAATAAGTCAGTTAGCATAAAATGCATTAGCCCACCTAAGTGGGCTAAAACTAAGTTAACTCATTATGATAGTACATTCGTTACTTATCGAACTAACTGGAAATGGTTTGGCTATCCTACCAAGCAAGCTCAATCACCTTTTTTTAAAGTTATTGAAACTACTAAAGTAGAAAGTCAATCGTATTCTTAAAGTCAAAATTAAACTGAACAAACCGGAATAAGTCAGTTAGCATAAAATGCATTAGCCCACCTAAGTGGGCTAAAACTAAGTTAACTCATTATGATAGTACATTCGTTACTTATCGAACTAACTGGAAATGGTTTGGCTATCCTACCAAGCAAGCTCAATCACCTTTTTTTAAAGTTATTGAAACTACTAAAGTAGAAAGTCAATCGTATTCTTAAAGTCAAAATTAAACTGAACAAACCGGAATAAGTCAGTTAGCATAAAATGCATTAGCCCACCTAAGTGGGCTAAAACTAAGTTAACTCATTATGATAGTACATTCGTTACTTATCGAACTAACTGGAAATGGTTTGGCTATCCTACCAAGCAAGCTCAATCACCTTTTTTTAAAGTTATTGAAACTACTAAAGTAGAAAGTCAATCGTATTCTTAAAGTCAAAATTAAACTGAACAAACCGGAATAAGTCAGTTAGCATAAAATGCATTAGCCCACCTAAGTGGGCTAAAACTAAGTTAACTCATTATGATAGTACATTCGTTACTTATCGAACTAACTGGAAATGGTTTGGCTATCCTACCAAGCAAGCTCAATCACCTTTTTTTAAAGTTATTGAAACTACTAAAGTAGAAAGTCAATCGTATTCTTAAAGTCAAAATTAAACTGAACAAACCGGAATAAGTCAGTTAGCATAAAATGCATTAGCCCACCTAAGTGGGCTAAAACTAAGTTAACTCATTATGATAGTACATTCGTTACTTATCGAACTAACTGGAAATGGTTTGGCTATCCTACCAAGCAAGCTCAATCACCTTTTTTTAAAGCTATTGAAACTACTAAAGTAGAAAGTCAATCGTATTCTTAAAGTCAAAATTAAACTGAACAAACCGGAATAAGTCAGTTAGCATAAAATGCATTAGCCCACCTAAGTGGGCTAAAACTAAGTTAACTCATTATGATAGTACATTCGTTACTTATCGAACTAACTGGAAATGGTTTGGCTATCCTACCAAGCAAGCTCAATCACCTTTTTTTAAAG
>NZ_LYST01000058.1 GCF_001693755.1 Gilliamella sp. wkB171 | reverse complement strand
GATCCAAAACAACTTAAAATTATATCTACAGCTATACCATCATCTTCACAATACACAGCCATTTTATCAAAATACATTTCGCCTATTTCACGAACATCTTCAACATTACTCTTTAATGCCAAAAGAGCAAGTTTATTAGATAATTCTTCACTGATAGATTTAAACAAATAGATAAATATTCCAATATTTTGATAATCTTGATCATCAATTGCATCTTTAGTGTATAACCAAATATTTTTTTTTAACCAATTTTTATCTATAGATAGGATAATATCTTGACATAATTTGGTATTTCCATCTAAATTTTTCATTACTTCTATGATATTTGGCAATAAGTTAACCTTCATTTCTTCTGGTAGTTGCTTAATTACATGTAATAATAAAGGGTTTACTACTCCTGTTAAATCTTTTCTAATTAATTCTACAGATTTAGGGGAATTTACTAATAAAAAAATGTTATCAAGCATACTATCTTGCAATTTAATACATTCTTTAATAGCATTTTGAATTTTATTCAATTCATACATTTTATTTTTTTCCAGCATATTCCAAAGGGAGGGAGTTAAATAATTCAATAAATTTTTTAGGATACATTTTAAACCGACTGTATCAATCCACATCACCCCATTAGGCGCATACTGACACAAGTTAAACCCATCCAAAAGCCCAATCGAGTCCGGCTGTGTAAATCTACCTATATCTGGGTCGCAGTACCTTAAGGTATTGTAATGTAAGCTAATTTATTTGTCTAAATATTGTCCTTGAGAGCTTAGGTTCTGTTGTATTTTTGTTAGGCGTGTTCGGCTCATAGCGATAGTACTAAGTACCGCTGGCAGTCTGTTTGCTGTGGGGGATAGCTGTTTGTTACATAGGTGTATTGGATGTTCTATTGGTGTAATATATCCCTACCACTTTCAATAAACTACATGATTACATTCAGAGTTATGAATTAAAAGCTATTGCAATTAGATTTCACTATGACTAAAAATTTCCAATTTTTAATCAAGGTCTAAAAATGCATCATTTTCATAATAAAAAATGAAAGATCTGAATAAATCGTCTAGTGTAACATTGTCTGATTGCCCTTGAGCATAACTAACTACATCTTCAATACTCGATCCGTCTAAGGTCTCTATCCATTTGTCATTTTTAGCTTGTTTTGGAAGATATTCATCTGAGTCAGGAGGAAAATCCCAACTATCCAAAGAAAATACACCTTGTGTATCAAGATTCCAAGTAGTTTTATCTGGAGGAAGATACAACCAAGTTTGAGGGATTTTATCTGGATGAGAAAGAATTTCTCGAATCGTCATTAGTTCCATATTTTTCTCACTTAAAACATTATTAACATTTACCACTAAGCCTTTTAAAGCCAAATTTCTGATTTGGATATAAACTATTACACCTGATAAATTTTTGTGAACCCTGTACCCCCACTGCTCGATCCACATCACCCCATTAGGTGCATACTAATACAGATTATACCCATCCAATAGCCCAATCGAGACCGGCTTTGTAAATCTACCTATATCTGGGTCGCAGTACCTTAAGGTATTGTAATGTAAGCTAATTTATTTGTCTAAATATTGTGCTTGAGAGCTTAAGTTCTGTTGTATTTTTGTTAGGCGTGTTCGGCTCATAGCGACAGTACTGGGTACCGCTGGCAGTCTGTTTGCTGTGGGGAGAGCTGTTTGCTCCATAGGTGTATTGGAGGCAGTGTAAATCAAGCTGTTGGTTAAAGCGTAACAAGTTTTGATTTTGGATACTACAGTCCTCTTTGTGTCTTTTATCCAGTAGGTTGGTTACGGCATTGTATTGCAGGGTTTCCCTGTCGGCGTGATTGCGGCAATTTTCGATTCTGCCGGTGAGGTCATAGAAACAAAATTTAAAGTTAAATTAAAATTAACAAATCTCTTTTACAATTCTAGACTAATAAAAAGTTTAATTTTATAGCTTATATTTATATAAATTGAAACTAATTGTGTATTAAATACACATATGCAACTTTTTGGAGACCCTCATAAATTTCGAATTTATTTTGTGATTCCAAGCGGCTTTCTGGTGCTGTGTCCATTAAAAATCTTACCGCTCCTAAAGAGCATATCTCATTATTTTTAATTTCGCACTCATCTATCTCAAATACTACGCTCCATGCATTATTCGGCCATTCTTTATCCTCTTTAAAACGAGATACGGCATAGTATTTTCCCGCAGGTGGAATTGTTTTTCTGCCTCCTTTAGACTCTGGAAGCCATACAATCTTTACACGATTCATAAAAAATTATCTCCTACACTGCTCTAGCATAGTTTTCTAACTTTGATTACTTTAATCTATGTTATCTTAGCGTATTTATTTAAATCCATAACTTCAACATATCTCGCCGGACTTATACCATCAAGGTGAGTATTAAAATATAGTCTATTTTTTATAATGATAAATTTTTCTGGGATAGTCCAAAATCAATATACCCTTCCGAACTTATAACAAGACACCACTTATTGGATGAATCAAAAAAATAATGATGTTGAGGAATATTTTCAATAGCAAATGCAAGAAACCTCTCAAATTGCTGATTTGTTAACTGCACTGCAAAATTTAAAGACGAATCATTTATATAATAAATTACGCTACTTTTTTTTATTTCAACAAATATATCATTGTTATATAAAAAATTTTTTATCAGGAATAACCAGTTAGAATAGTTTCCAAAAAGTTGACTGCTTTTATAGTTAATAGTTTTTGTCCAATCAATCTTTGTTCCTTTCCAATCAAAAGAATCTGATAATTTATCTGCAATGTCTCCCCAATTATCTATCAGTTTTGGTTGATCGAATAATTGAGTGAGTTGTATTTTGATTTCATCATCAAGTGTCATAAATTTTTCCGTGATTGAGATGGATGCACAAATAAATTTTGAAGTTTGGTTACTGCGGATTCAGTAGCATCAAATAAAAAGTGTTCACCTTTATCTTTTTCACTAAACACATTATATGAGATCCATTTTTTCCATCTACAGTTGTCATTCCTATAGGCTTTTGTTTAGTTGAGCCAAATTTTCCTATATTAACTTTTCATAGCTATACTACGGGTACCACTGGCAGTTTGTTTGCTGTCGTAGGTGTATTGGAGGCAGTGTAAATCAAGTTGTTGGTTAAAGCCTACCACGTTTTGGTTTTCGGGTACTGCTGTCTTCGTTGCGCTTTTATCCAGTAGGTCAGTTGGGGCAGCTTTCGATTCTGCCGCTGATGACATAGTTTTATGTATTAACCAATTAAAATCTAAAAATCCCAATATACTTTAGTCCATTATAATTTTCTTTAAGAGGTTTTTGGATATTGAATTCACTTAATTCATCATCTGCTATATACCAAACTACAGCATTAGCTTGTTCTATACCTAATTGATGGCATTTTGTTTCAATTTGTTGTATGCAATCTAAATCTGATGTAACAAATTCATCAATCAGTTTATCAATTTTGACGCTTTTTTTTAACGGTTTAGGATAACCGATAAAGTCTTCATCATACCAATCATTACCCGTATCTTTACAAAAATCACAAACTATATATTTAGGACTATCAATATCATACTTATAGTCCAATTTAAAATATTTATTATATTCTCTAGTTGGCATAGTATTCGTGCCTATCCATAGATGCCAATTTTTTGTTAGATCGTTTTGTTCAATGATAGGATATTTAGAGTCAGCTTCAAATTCACCTATGTATTTTAATCCATTGTAATTTTCTCTATAAGGTTCTTTTACCTCTAATTCCAATATTGGATCGTTATTAACATACCAAAATACTGCATTTGCCGATTTAATGCCTAATTCATTTCATTTTTGTATTATTTTTTTCTTTTCATTTTCATTTACTTCCACTTTATTAATAACAAAATCCATATTTTCAGGGGAAGAAAATTTTTCTAAAATGATTAGATTTTCTGTCATGTATGCAATATTTCCAGTGTCTGCACAAAACAGGCATCTTGGTTTAGGATTTAAAGGATCTTTTTGTATTCCTTCAAACTGGCGAAAATAATTTTTGTATTCTTCATCTGAAGAAAAATTATTACCTATCCATAGGTGAATAGTAACTTTATCCGAATTTAAATGACTCATCACTAATATTCCTTATTCATAGACAATTGGGTTTAGTTTTCATATGTTTATCATGCATACTGTCTATTATATTTATTGCTTGCGATTTTGAAGTAGCTTTATTTAATCTACCCATTAATTTAATATGGAATTCTCTCACCGTCTTGATAATGATGGTGTTCCAAATAAGCACTGGTAAATTTTTGGATAAATTTACTGCTATGCTGATAATCCGTTTTGGGTTCAAAAAAACCGTTTTCTGTTGTCCATTCATATACACTTTTATTTAGAGGCATTTTTGTTAAAACGCCACTTAAAAGATTTTTTTTAATAAAGTTTTCTGCCTGTTCTAACTCGCTATACACACCTGAGCAAAAATCAGCTTCATGTCCATGAAAAACCCATATAAATGATGTCATTACTTTTTTCCATTTAGTCTATTTGATTTACTCTTTATTTTGAATACACCAGTCATAACAACTAATATCAACTGGCATGCTTCTGTTGGTACGAATTTCCTGAATCATTTTTAGTCAGTTATAAAATTTTTCATTCAACATTTACGTCCGTAGATTTACATATTCTTCAAAAAAAGATTTAAACGATGGAGCAAGAACATTTAATATTTTTTTTGAAAAAAGATCATAATTAATAATTTGTCCAAAAGTATCTTTTCTACAATCAACACACCAACATACTTCGTCATCCTTAAAATAGATAACCGCTAGATTCATCGGTAACGAGTATTCATTTCGACATTGACAGGTATCATAATAAATACTACCTTCAGATTCTGTTAATGCATCATTATTCACTATGCCTGATATCTCTTCTTCTACAATACCGCCACCACCAACTAATAAAATAAATTCTTTCAACTCGGCTGGTAATGACAATTTTAATTTATTTTCAAGTATTTTAATTTGAGATTCATCACAAGAACCTAGCCAATATACTTCATCTTCAGCTTCATTATGCAATTTCTCAATAAGGCTTTTAATCTTACTCATATATACCTAATTCTTCTGCTTTTTCAATTAATTCATCTTGCAACGTACCTTGTATTTCTTCGCCATTATAGGTTAAGACAAAATCACCATTAATATTAGGAGGAAAATGTGAGCCATCTATTGTTCCAAAAATTGTTGACATTGTGTCTACCATTACTATGCGTAAAAAATTAAAAATCTTTTCTTGATCTTTGTTTGATAATCCGACGACTATACTTCTTAATCTTGAAAAAGGATCTGCTTCATTTATTGGTTGACTTGAGTCACTTAAGTTTACTTTATAATATTGAAGCCCTTCATCAAGTAATTCAGATAAAAGTAACTTAACTACTAATTCATCATTTTTTAAAATTTTCATTTAACATCCTTTTTTACTATTATGTTTTACCTTGTTTAATTCAGGATACATTTTTTATTTTTAGCTATTAATTCTTTAAGGGGATTATTGGTGATTTTAGGAGGGGTGCTTGTTAACGTTCAAATATTTCTCACTAATAACACTCTTGCACTTTCAAAATGATTTCCTGATGCTGTTTTTCATTATATCTTTTTATAAAATTTTTTATACTTGCTTTAGGCACATACTGATACAAGTTAACACCACTCAAAAGCCCAATCCGATCTGGCAGAAAACTGATGTAATAAGCATGCTAAATGAGCCGTTCGGACTCAATCTAATACCGACTATAAAAATACCATATTCAAAGTTAATTATTTTTTACTTTCTCTGATTTGAGCTAAGCCATTTTCAAGACGACTAAGATTTTCATATTTGTTAGCAGCTTGACTTCTATTTAAATATTTAAGCCATCCATCTACAGCTGTATTAAATAATGCTAGACCTTCTGGCGTTACATTTTCCCTTTTAATAACGGTATCGATTTTTAATTTTCCTTGCTCATCAAAGGGCTCAACATCGATTAATAATTTTTGTTTTTTTAAAAAACCGAATAAAGCTGTGGCAGTTTCAATGACATCATCTTGCCATTTTTTGCTTTTATTTTTAGTAAGCAACATAGGAATATTATATAAAGGATAATCAATTATTTCTTTATTAA
>NZ_LYST01000057.1 GCF_001693755.1 Gilliamella sp. wkB171 | reverse complement strand
AAAAGTAATGTTATTCAGCAACTTAATAATGAATTAGGACTAAATATTGATGATTATGAAGATGAAAAGATAACCGATATTGATAAACTTATAATTGCTAGAAATATTATTCAAAATACAATAATGTCAAATAATAGCGAAGTGTTAATTAAATTATTAACTCAAGTTGAGAATGCAATAAAATATAAAACAGGGTTATTTTTTTATTTTTAAATATAAATGTGATAGTAAGCTCCTTACCTTAAACAGTGAGGATTTTACTTTGACATCTATACCAATATCTCAAGCCTGATAATCAACAGCCCCGATTGTGAAGAAGCTGATTATTTAATTGATTATTTGGATTATGCTCCAGAGATGCAAAGTAAATTTCCTCCATTAGGAAGAGATCGTTTACAAATTTTAATCAGTATATTAGAAGAAATGATCATTAAAACAAAATGTTCAAAACTTGTGATATCTTTGACTGACTCAGGCTATATTTATTCTTATAAAGTCATAAAATTTGCTGAACTATCAAAAACATTACTTTCGGATTTTGAATTAAACCAAGGTGCGCCCGACACGCTTTATGAAATTATATGCTAATAGAATTACTTATAAACTTCTTATTTTGATAAATAAAAAATTTTATTGAATAGATTCAATCATCAAATCAAGTCCAACAATCAACTTGCCCAGCTCAATCTTAATTATAACAGGGCAGCCTACATAAAACCCTATCTGCTCCAGCCACCTGCCTTTAATGGTCAGTTGTGGTTTGGGGTTGGGTTTTGTGCCTTGTGGCATGTAACCGATGGTATAAAACCGTTCGTTGGGTTGCGATGCAGGCTCTTTGCCTGTAGCTGATTTTAGCTTAGAATGTGTCTTAGCCATAGTTAACTCCAGTATAGTTAGTTGTGGTTAGCAGGTTAGCGGTGCGTCAACACTGTTAGCCTGCGCTGTTATTTACTGTCTTGTGTAACTTCTCTTCTTTAGTCGCCCGGTTTTAATCAACCAATCAACTGCTTAGCCTGATGCTTTAAAATCATGGCGTCTAAAATCTCTTTCACTGACTTCTGCTCGTCAGCAGTCATCTGCTTGACCGCCTCAAACTTAAGCTTAAGTTCGTCCTGTGGCTTTAGTTCCTCACTTTTTCAACTATCCACTAATCAAAATCATATCGAAAACCAAGCGGATTATAAAGTCAGTAGCAGTGTTGGCGTCAGCACTATTGGCATGCCAATGGTGCCAGCCGGTTATAATAAAAAAGACAATGAACAATCGATAACGCATTCAGCGGTGTCCCAAGGCACCATCATCATCCGCAATGAGAATGAACAAAAGCAGGATATCAATGAGTTAAGTCGGGATACTGAGCATGCCAGTAATGAACTTAAGCATATCTTTGATAAAGAAAAAGAACAAAGCAAAATAGACCAAACCCGGTTAGTGAGTGAAATTAGTGGTGAAACACTCACCATGCTCAACACCATAGACCGCATTAAAGCGACAGAAGAAGCGAAAAAAGCGGTAGAAGACAAAAGACAAAAATCCGATAAACCGTTAACCGACAAAGAACAACAAGAAATATATAAAGAAGCCTACGACAAAGCGATGAATGAAGGCATGTCAGCGATGGGAAGTAATACCCGTCAAGGCATCGACATGGCGATTAATATCATCAATGGCTTAATCACCGGCGACATGACCGGT
>NZ_LYST01000056.1 GCF_001693755.1 Gilliamella sp. wkB171 | reverse complement strand
ATCGGCACTACGGCGTTTCACTTCTGAGTTCGGCATGGGGTCAGGTGGGACCACCGCGCTATTACCGCCAGACATATCCTGTCTTCTCTTTCTCTCAATTGACGAACATTATCACATATCTTCATCAATCGCTCAATCCGGAACAAACTGTTTTATTAATCTTTAACCATCTTTCGATGACTTCTTACTCTCAACTTCGCGTATCCAAAACAACTCCGAGTTGTAAGGTTAAGACTCTCGGTTCATTAGTATCAGTTAGCTCAATGTATCACTACACTTACACACCTGACCTATCTACGTCTTAGTCTCAAACGGACCTTACTGATTCTCATCAGGGAAAACTCATCTCGAGGCTAGTTTCGTGCTTAGATGCTTTCAGCACTTATCTATTCCGCACGTAGCTACCGGGCAATGCAATTGGCATCACAACCCGAACACCAGCGGTGCGTTCACTTCGGTCCTCTCGTACTAGAAGCAAACCCTCTCAATTTTCCTACGCCCATGGCAGATAGGGACCGAACTGTCTCACGACGTTCTAAACCCAGCTCGCGTACCACTTTAAACGGCGAACAGCCGTACCCTTGGGACCTACTTCAGCCCCAGGATGTGATGAGCCGACATCGAGGTGCCAAACACCGCCGTCGATATGAACTCTTGGGCGGTATCAGCCTGTTATCCCCGGAGTACCTTTTATCCGTTGAGCGATGGCCCTTCCATTCAGAACCACCGGATCACTATGACCTACTTTCGTACCTGCTCGAGCCGTCACTCTCGCAGTCAAGCTAGCTTTTGCCATTGCACTAACCTCCTGATGTCCGACCAGGATTAGCTAACCTTCGTGCTCCTCCGTTACTCTTTGGGAGGAGACCGCCCCAGTCAAACTACCCACCAGACAGTGTCCCTTACCTCGATTCAGAAGTATAGGTTAGAACATCAAACATTAAAGGGTGGTATTTCAAGGGCGACTCCACACACACTGGCGTGCATGCTTCTTAGTCTCCCACCTATCCTACACATTAAGGCTCAATGTTCACTGTCAAGCTATAGTAAAGGTTCACGGGGTCTTTCCGTCTTGCCACGGGTACACCGCATCTTCACGGCAATTTCAATTTCACTGAGTCTCGGGTGGAGACAGCCTGGCCATCATTACGCCATTCGTGCAGGTCGGAACTTACCCGACAAGGAATTTCGCTACCTTAGGACCGTTATAGTTACGGCCGCCGTTTACTGGGGCTTCGATCAAGAGCTTCTGCTTACGCATAACCCCATCAATTAACCTTCCAGCACCGGGCAGGCGTCACACCGTATACGTCCACTTTCGTGTTTGCACAGTGCTGTGTTTTTATTAAACAGTTGCAGCCAGCTGGTATCTTCGACTGATTTCACCTCCATCCGCATGGGATTTCAATTACCATCAGCGTGCCTTCTCCCGAAGTTACGGCACCATTTTGCCTAGTTCCTTCACCCGAGTTCTCTCAAGCGCCTGAGTATTCTCTACCTGACCACCTGTGTCGGTTTCGGGTACGATTAACTATAACCTGAAGCTTAGAGGATTTTCCTGGAAGCAGGGCATCAATTACTTCACTACCTTAGTAGCTCGTCATCACGCCTCAGAGTTTCAGTGACCGGATTTGCCTAATCACACCCCTACACGCTTAACCCACCATCCAATAGGTGGTAAACCTAGCCTTCTTCGTCCCCCCATCGCAGTTATAGCCAGTACGGGAATATTAACCCGTTTCCCATCAGATACGCCCTTCGGCCTCTCCTTAGGGGTCGACTCACCCTGCCCCGATTAACGTTGGACAGGAACCCTTGGTCTTCCGGCGAGCGGGCTTTTCACCCGCTTTATCGTTACTTATGTCAGCATTCGCACTTCTGATACCTCCAGCATGCCTCACAACACACCTTCGACGGCTTACAGAACGCTCCCCTACCCAATACACTTGCGTGCACTGCCGCAGCTTCGGTGCATAGTTTTAGCCCCGTTACATCTTCCGCGCAGGCCGACTCGACTAGTGAGCTATTACGCTTTCTTTAAATGATGGCTGCTTCTAAGCCAACATCCTAGCTGTCTAAGCCTTCCCACTTCGTTTCCCACTTAACTATGACTTTGGGACCTTAGCTGGCGGTCTGGGTTGTTTCCCTCTTCACGACGAACGTTAGCACCCGCCGTGTGTCTCCCATGATTAAACTTGTCAGTATTCGGAGTTTGCATCGGGTTGGTAAGCCGGGATGGCCCCCTAGCCGAAACAGTGCTCTACCCCCAACAGTTACTCATGAGGCGCTACCTAAATAGCTTTCGGGGAGAACCAGCTATCTCCCGGTTTGATTGGCCTTTCACCCCCAGCCACAGGTCATCCGCTAATTTTTCAACATTAGTCGGTTCGGTCCTCCAGTTAGTGTTAACCAACCTTCAACCTGCCCATGGCTAGATCACCGGGTTTCGGGTCTATACCCTGCAACTTAACGCACAGTTAATACTCGGTTTCCCTTCGGCTCCCCTATTCGGTTAACCTTGCTACAGAATATAAGTCGCTGACCCATTATACAAAAGGTACGCAGTCACACATACCCAACGGTATATGCTCCCACTGATTGTACGTACACGGTTTCAGGGTCTATTTCACTCCCCTCCCGGGGTTCTTTTCGCCTTTCCCTCACGGTACTGGTTCACTATCGGTCAATCAGGAGTATTTAGCCTTGGAGGATGGTCCCCCCATCTTCAGACAGGATATCACGTGTCCCGCCCTACTCTATAAGCTTCCACATAATCCACTTTCATGTACGGGACTTTCACCCTCTATCGTGCGACTTTCCAGACGCTTCCACTAATACATTATGCTACCCGCTTGGGCTGCTCCCATTTCGCTCGCCGCTACTTTGGGAATCTCGGTTGATTTCTTTTCCTCGGGGTACTTAGATGTTTCAGTTCTCCCGGTTCGCCTCATCTGACTATGTATTCATCAGATGATAGTGCAGTCACCTGCACTGGGTTTCCCCATTCGGACATCAACGGTTATAGCGCCTTTTATCGGCTCACCGTCGCTTTTCGCAGATTAACACGTCCTTCATCGCCTCTGATTGCCTAGGCATCCACCGTGTACGCTTAATTTCTTAACCTTACAACTCACAGTTGTCTTGGTTTTAATTACGCTTTTTTCTCTTTTCTACTTCACTACATTTATACTTACATACAAATGCTTTCCGTAAAAACGAGAACTCGTTTCTTTCAGCTTGTTCCTAATTGTTAAAGAGCGTTATCTTTCTATTCATTCGAATATCAAATAAATACAAAAATAATTTTTTTAAGAAATAATTACGTCACGTTGTATGGCGTCCCCTAGGGGATTCGAACCCCTGTTACCGCCGTGAAAGGGCGATGTCCTAGGCCTCTAGACGAAGGGGACTTAATTATCTCTTACAAACAAACAATCTGTGTGAACACTTACGAGCGCTTCGTAAGGAGGTGATCCAACCGCAGGTTCCCCTACGGTTACCTTGTTACGACTTCACCCCAGTCATGGACCACACCGTGGTAAACGCCCTCCCGAAGGTTAAGCTATCTACTTCTGGTGCAACCCACTCCCATGGTGTGACGGGCGGTGTGTACAAGGCCCGGGAACGTATTCACCGTGACATTCTGATTCACGATTACTAGCGATTCCGACTTCATGGAGTCGAGTTGCAGACTCCAATCCGGACTTAGACGTACTTTATGAGGTCCGCTTGCTCTCGCGAGGTCGCCTCCCTTTGTATACGCCATTGTAGCACGTGTGTAGCCCTGGTCGTAAGGGCCATGATGACTTGACGTCGTCCCCACCTTCCTCCGCTTTATCAACGGCAGTCTCCTTTGAGTTCCCGGCCAAACCGCTGGCAACAAAGGATAAGGGTTGCGCTCGTTGCGGGACTTAACCCAACATTTCACAACACGAGCTGACGACAGCCATGCAGCACCTGTCTCACAGTTCCCGAAGGCACTCTCGCATCTCTGCAAGATTCTGTGGATGTCAAGACCAGGTAAGGTTCTTCGCGTTGCATCGAATTAAACCACATGCTCCACCGCTTGTGCGGGCCCCCGTCAATTCATTTGAGTTTTAACCTTGCGGCCGTACTCCCCAGGCGGTCGATTTATCGCGTTAGCTTCGGAGCCCATCACTCAGGGCAACAAACTCCAAATCGACATCGTTTACAGCGTGGACTACCAGGGTATCTAATCCTGTTTGCTCCCCACGCTTTCGCATCTCAGCGTCAGTATCTGTCCAGAAGGCCGCCTTCGCCACCGGTATTCCTCCACATCTCTACGCATTTCACCGCTACACGTGGAATTCTACCTTCCTCTACAATACTC
>NZ_LYST01000055.1 GCF_001693755.1 Gilliamella sp. wkB171 | reverse complement strand
TAATTGGAGGGATATTTTTACTATTTAAAGCCACCATGGAGCTCAATGAACGACTTGAAGGTGCTTCACAGGAAGATGGCAAACCGAAAAAAACATCTCATTTTTGGACCGTTGTCGCACAAATTGTCGTACTTGATGCCGTATTTTCGCTCGATTCGGTGATTACTGCCGTTGGGATGGTAGAACATATTCCAGTGATGATAATTGCAGTATGTATAGCAATTGGAATCATGATGGTCGCCAGTAAACCGCTTGCCAATTTTGTTAATTCACATCCAACAATCGTTATCCTCTGTTTAAGTTTTCTATTGATGATTGGTTTTAGTTTGGTTGCTGAAGGATTTGGTTTTGCAATACCTAAAGGTTACTTATACGCCGCAATTGGCTTCTCGATTATGATTGAATTTTTCAATCAATTAGCGATCTTTAATCGTCGTAAAGCGTTAAACAAAAAACCATTACGTGAACGCACAGCCGAAGCGATATTACATTTACTTAAAGGCGATGCCGAAGAAGATCCAGACACGCATACCGTTGATGTTGTATCTGATGCCAATAAAAAAGTATCAGTATTTAATCATCAAGAACTGAGTATGGTTGAACGGGTACTCGGGCTTGCACAGCGTTCGGTAAGCAGTATTATGACCTCAAGATTAAATGTTGATATGATCAACATTAATGAAAAACGTGAAGTTATTTTAAAAGAAATTTTCGATAATCCACATTCACGATTAGTGGTGACTGATACAGCTTCAATTGATGAACCATTAGGCATTATTCAGGTTAATGATCTTTTAAAAGATGTACTACAAAACAAAGAGCCGATTGATATTAATGCACTAATAAAACAACCGCTGATTTTTCCAGAAACAGTCTCGTTATTAGTTGCGTTAGAACAATTTAAAAAAGCTAAAACCCATTTTGCCTTTGTGGTTGACGAATTTGGTTCAATGCAAGGTGTTGTAACTGTCACAGATATCATTGAAACCATCGCGGGGGACTTTCCAACCGAAGAAGAGGAAATCGACGCCAAACATGATATTCAATGCTTAGAGGATAATAGTTGGATAGCTAATGGTTATATTCCTGTTGAAGAATTGATCAGGTTTGTCCCAATCCCTATTGATGATAAAAGAGAATATCATACCTTAGCGGGACTTTTGATGGAAAAAGCGCAGCATTTACTTAATGTTGGCGATACCATCCAAATTGGTGATTATCAATTTGAAATTGCCGAAGTAGAAAGTCATCGTATTCTTAAAGTCAAAATTAAACTAAACAAACCAGAATAAGTCAGTTAGCATAAAATGCATTAGCCCACCTAAGTGGGCTAAAACTAAGTTAACTCATTATGATAGTACATTCGTTACTTATCGAACTAACTGGAAATGGTTTGGCTATCCTACCAAGCAAGCTCAATCACCTTTTTTTAAAGTTATTGAAACTACTAAAGTAGAAAGTCAATCGTATTCTTAAAGTCAAAATTAAACTGAACAAACCGGAATAAGTCAGTTAGCATAAAATGCATTAGCCCACCTAAGTGGGCTAAAACTAAGTTAACTCATTATGATAGTACATTCGTTACTTATCGAACTAACTGGAAATGGTTTGGCTATCCTACCAAGCAAGCTCAATCACCTTTTTTTAAAGTTATTGAAACTACTAAAGTAGAAAGTCAATCGTATTCTTAAAGTCAAAATTAAACTGAACAAACCGGAATAAGTCAGTTAGCATAAAATGCATTAGCCCACCTAAGTGGGCTAAAACTAAGTTAACTCATTATGATAGTACATTCGTTACTTATCGAACTAACTGGAAATGGTTTGGCTATCCTACCAAGCAAGCTCAATCACCTTTTTTTAAAGTTATTGAAACTACTAAAGTAGAAAGTCAATCGTATTCTTAAAGTCAAAATTAAACTGAACAAACCGGAATAAGTCAGTTAGCATAAAATGCATTAGCCCACCTAAGTGGGCTAAAACTAAGTTAACTCATTATGATAGTACATTCGTTACTTATCGAACTAACTGGAAATGGTTTGGCTATCCTACCAAGCAAGCTCAATCACCTTTTTTTAAAGTTATTGAAACTACTAAAGTAGAAAGTCAATCGTATTCTTAAAGTCAAAATTAAACTGAACAAACCGGAATAAGTCAGTTAGCATAAAATGCATTAGCCCACCTAAGTGGGCTAAAACTAAGTTAACTC
This sequence comes from Gilliamella sp. wkB171, assembly GCF_001693755.1. GTDB lineage: Bacteria > Pseudomonadota > Gammaproteobacteria > Enterobacterales > Orbaceae > Gilliamella > Gilliamella apicola_F. The sequence continues at coordinate 211,577 of NZ_LYST01000055.1, read as the reverse complement.
ATTATGATAGTACATTCGTTACTTATCGAACTAACTGGAAATGGTTTGGCTATCCTACCAAGCAAGCTCAATCACCTTTTTTTAAAGTTATTGAAACTACTAAAGTAGAAAGTCAATCGTATTCTTAAAGTCAAAATTAAACTGAACAAACCGGAATAAGTCAGTTAGCATAAAATGCATTAGCCCACCTAAGTGGGCTAAAACTAAGTTAACTCATTATGATAGTACATTCGTTACTTATCGAACTAACTGGAAATGGTTTGGCTATCCTACCAAGCAAGCTCAATCACCTTTTTTTAAAGTTATTGAAACTACTAAAGTAGAAAGTCAATCGTATTCTTAAAGTCAAAATTAAACTGAACAAACCGGAATAAGTCAGTTAGCATAAAATGCATTAGCCCACCTAAGTGGGCTAAAACTAAGTTAACTCATTATGATAGTACATTCGTTACTTATCGAACTAACTGGAAATGGTTTGGCTATCCTACCAAGCAAGCTCAATCACCTTTTTTTAAAGCTATTGAAACTACTAAAGTAGAAAGTCAATCGTATTCTTAAAGTCAAAATTAAACTGAACAAACCGGAATAAGACAGTTAGCATAAAATGCATTAGCCCACTTAAGTGAGCTAAAACTAAGTTAACTTTTGATTAAAAAGCGCCGTTTGTTTATTAAATCAAAGCTAAATCTGTTAACTGTCCGACTTAAAGCATGAAATAGCTAAATTGCCGATTTTTTTCAGAGCAATTATTCATATCTAAAAATAGTAAATAAAGCTTAAACCAAACTATTTACCTGTTACAGTGATTGGTGAATAACTGTATCTATTAATTCAAAAAATCATCATGTTATGTTAACATTAACACACTCCATACTTTCAAACTCACCCTTTACAAAGCAAGGAGGTATACATGCATGACACCGGGCCTTTACTCATTGCCATTATCGGCGGCATTGTACTTGCCACCCTACTTGGATTACTCGCTAATCGTTTACGTATTTCCCCGCTAGTCGGTTATCTTATTGCCGGTATTATTGTTGGACCCACAACACCTGGATTTGTTGCAGATACATCAATTGTGCAAGAACTAGCAGAAATTGGCATTATTTTGTTAATGTTTGGTGTAGGGCTACACTTTTCATTAAAAGATCTTATGCAAGTAAAAAACATTGCTATTCCCGGTGCAATTGTTCAAATTACCGTTGCCACATTGCTTGGAATGGGTATGTCTAGCTTGATTGGATGGCCGATTTTAACGGGATTAGTGTTTGGGCTGTGCTTATCTACTGCAAGTACAGTTGTATTACTCAGAGCCCTAGAAGATCGAAATCTGATAGAGAGTCGTCGTGGTAAAATTGCAGTGGGATGGCTAATTGTTGAAGATTTAGTCATGGTGTTAACACTAGTATTGCTACCCGCGATTGCTACCATGTTTAGTGATAGCGATAACTATAATACAATCGATGTTGTCAAAGAAGTCGCCAAAACTATAGGTCTTGTAATTCTTTTTATCGCTATCATGATTGTAATTGGTCGACGAACGATTCCTTGGCTATTAGCCAAAAGTGCCGCAACAGGTTCTGAAGAGCTTTTCACACTAACCGTACTTGCTATTGCTTTAGGTATTGCTTTAGCAGCAGTACAACTGTTTGGCGCTTCATTTGCATTGGGCGCTTTTTTTGCCGGAATGGTATTAACTGAATCGGATTTTAGCCATCGGGCCGCTAAAAATATCTTGCCATTAAAAGATGCCTTTGCCGTACTATTTTTTGTTTCAGTTGGAATGTTATTCAAACCACAAATATTACTGATTCACCCTATTGCCGTATTGTCGGTGATTGTAATAATCATTTTAGGCAAATCACTTGCTGCATATTTGATAGTCAGATTATTTGGTTATTCTAAACGCACCGCTTTAACTATTTCAGCAAGTCTGGCGCAAATTGGTGAGTTTGCTTATATTCTTGCGGCATTAGGTATCACTTTACAGATCTTTCCTGATGAAGCGCATAGCCTAATTTTAGCTGGTTCTATCATATCTATTGTGCTCAACCCTTTCATATTTAATTTGCTCGAATACTACTTATCACGCACTGAAAACATTGTTGATAGAATGATTGATCCCATTATTGAAATTAACCAACAAATACCCGAGGTTGAAAACCATGCTATTTTAATTGGCTATGATAGATTAGGTAGTATGATTGCCGAAAAGTTAATTGCCCATCACGTGCCGTTTATAGTGATCGAGCCGTCACTAACTTTAGTTGAAAAAATTCGCCATGATGGATTAATTGCGGTATTTGGTAATGCAATAAAGCCGGGGATCCTCAATTTTGCTCATATCAAATCAGCCAAATGGTTAATTATTACCTCGCCAAATGGCTATAAATCAGCAGAAATATCGCAACAGGCAAAAACGGTGAATCCTGATTTAGAAATTTATGTACGAGCATTTTACGAAGATGAAATCGAATATATTGAAGAACATGGTGCAACCAAAGTTGTTACCGGTGAAGAAGAGATTGCAAATCACCTTTTACAGTTTCTTAATATTGATAAACAACATGAAACAAATAATCAATATCAAGTTAGTCAAACCATGTCGATTGATATGGAAACTTCAAATACTAACAATAATTTAAAAGTTAAAATAGATATTCCGGTAAATGCTAATCTTGCCGCAGGAAATGGTAGTCCGATAGAATAACACTTGACCTAAATAAATAACTGGCAATAATAACGCAGTAAAAACTCTGTTTATTGTAAGATGTGGAGTAAATACTTCGCATCTTTTCTATTTTTGGCTTACAAAAATTTTAGATAAACACAGCAAAAACACACTAAATGTACATTGACTATTATCAATCTAAATTAGGCCTTAACTTATGAATTCAATATTCGAAAAAGTATTTCAATTGAAAGAGAAAAAAACCACCATTGGTACCGAAATCATTGCTGGTTGTACCACCTTTCTTACTATGGTTTATATCATCTTTGTTAACCCGTCTATCTTATCTGCAACCGGTATGGATACTTCTGCGGTATTCGTTCTCACCTGTGTGGTGACAGCTGTTGCCACTATTTTAATGGGTTTATTTGCCAATTTACCGATCGCATTGGCCCCCGCGATGGGACTTAACGTATTTTTTGCTTATGGGATTTGCGGCGCAATGGGCTATTCTTGGCAAATTGGCATGGGCGCGATATTTTGGGGTTCTTTAGTCTTTTTCGCTTTATCACTATTTAAAGTACGTCATTGGTTAATTGAGCATATTCCACAATGTTTACGAGTAGGGATTAGTGCAGGTATTGGACTATTTATTGCCTTTATGGGCTTCCAAAATATGGGCATAGTCGTGAGTTCACCGGCAACACTCTTAACCATGGGCAATATCTTATCACTCAAAGTATTACTAGGCTCTCTTGGTTTTTTTATTATTATTATTTTAGCAGCGCGCAATTTCCATGCAGCGGTTTTAATTTCAATATTTGTAGTCACCCTACTAGCGTTATGGCTTGATCCTAATATTACGTATCAAGGTGTAGCGGCAGTGCCACCGAGTGTCGCACCAGTTGTTGGTCATGTTGATCTTGCTGGCTCATTCAACATTGGTATTATGGGTGTAATTTTTTCAGTGATGATTGTTAGCTTATTTGATTCATCAGGCACAATTTTAGCCTTAACCGACAAAGCAGGCATTTCGGACGAAAAAGGACGCTTTCCTAAAATGCGTCAAGCTCTATTAATCGATAGCTTTAGCTCATCACTAGGCGGATTATTTGGTACATCATCTGTATTAACTTATATTGAAAGTTCTGCGGGTATTTCGGTTGGTGGACGAACTGGCTTAACAGCTGTTGTGGTTGGAATCTTATTCTTACTGATGACCTTTTTATCACCGCTTGCACATTTAGTACCAAGTTATGCCACATCTGGCGCACTCATATTTGTCGGTATTTTAATGGTTTCAAGTTTAGTCAAAGTTAACTGGTCTGATTTAACCGATGCAACGCCTGCATTTATTACCGCTTTGATGATGCCTTTTGCCTTTGCAATTACTGAAGGTGTTGCGCTTGGCTTTATCTCTTATGTGGTATTAAAAACCTGTACAGGTAAATTTAAAGAACTCAATCTTTGTGTAATTATTTTTGCATTATTGTTCGCATTAAAATTTATCTTTATTGATCATCACTAATTTAAACAGCTATTGCTACGATTAACACCGTAGTAATAGCTTAGTTACTTACCAACCAGCTAATCTTCAAAAATCCTCATTATTCAGTCAAAAAAATCATTCATTACCAAACATGTCACTAGACGTGCTTATAGAGTTTGATCTGCATCACAAAAATAAAAAAACATAAAATAATTACAAAATTTAATAATTGTCGTTAGTTTCAAATTTAATGCATATTGATTACAACGTATTAACACAACTGTGCTTAACACTAAATTAAAACAAGCAAAGATAACTCTCTCATTAACTTATTAGGCACCATTTAGAGGAATATTATGAATCAATATTACGACAAAATAGATAGAATCAACTATGAAGGAACACAATCAGATAATCCTTTTGCATTTCGACATTATGATCCAAACCAGATAATTTTAGGTAAAACAATGGCTGAACATTTACGTTTTTCAATCTGCTATTGGCATACTTTTTGTTGGGCAGGTACCGATATGTTTGGTTCTGGTTCGTTTGATTATCCTTGGCAAAAAAGTAGTGATCCTTTAATCAATGCTAAAGCAAAAGCCGAGATTGCTTTTGAGTTTTTCTACAAAATGAATGTTCCTTTTTATGCTTTTCATGATGTGGATGTTTCACCTGAGGGGAATTCAATTCAAGAATACATCAATAATTTATCCACTATGACTGACATTTTGCTAGAAAAACAACAACAAACAGGCGTTAACCTACTTTGGGGCACAGCAAATTGTTTCACTAATCCGAAATATGCAGCAGGTGCAGCAACTAATCCTGATCCAGAAGTTTTTGCTTGTGCAGCAACGCAAGTTGTCTATGCGATGAATGCCACACATAAACTTGGTGGACAAAATTATGTGCTATGGGGTGGTCGTGAAGGCTATGAAACACTTTTAAATACCGATCTGCGTAAAGAAAGACAACAACTGGGTAAATTTATGCAATTGGTTGTTGAAAACAAACATAAAATTGGTTTTAAAGGTGCGTTACTAATCGAACCTAAACCTCAAGAACCCACCAAACATCAGTATGATTATGATGTTGCCACTATTTATGGTTTCTTAAAACAATTTGGACTAGAAAACGAGATAAAAGTTAACATCGAAGCTAATCATGCCACCCTTGCTGGTCACTCTTTTCAACATGAAGTTGCCTCAGCTATCTCACTTGATATTTTTGGTTCGCTTGATGCCAATCGAGGCGATCCACAATTAGGTTGGGATACCGATCAGTTTCCAAATAGTGTCGAAGAAAATACTCTTGTCATGTATGAAATCCTAAAAAGTGGTGGTTTTAAAACCGGCGGTCTAAATTTTGATGCCAAAATTCGCCGTCAAAGCGTTGATAAATACGATGTCTTTTATGGTCATATTGGCGCTATTGATACTATGGCGTTATCATTGAAAAGTGCAGCAAAAATGCTCGAAAGCCAAACATTAAGCCAATGTGTTACCAATCGTTATGCTGGTTGGGATAAACAACTTGGTAACGATATATTACAGGGAAAAATGTCATTACAACAAATTGCAGAGTATAGTCTAAAACATAAATTACAACCAAAAACACGTAGTGGAGAGCAAGAAAAACTTGAAAACTTAGTCAATAAGTTCATTTTTGGCTAATCGTTAGGCAACATAAGTTTATTAGGGCTACAAACCCGTAGCCTTAATAAACATTGTAGTGGAGAAATATATGTATATTGGTATTGATTTAGGCACTTCCGGTATAAAAGTCATTCTCATGGATGAACAGCAAAACATTATCGCATCGACAACACAACCTCTTAGCGTGTCTCGCCCTTTTCCGCTTTGGTCAGAACAAGATCCAAATCAATGGTGGCAAGCGACCAATATAGCGATGCGTGAACTTCGTTCACTGCATGATTTACAACACGTTAAAGCGATTGGTTTAAGTGGGCAAATGCATGGCGCAGTATTATTAGATAAACAATTGCAAATTTTAAGACCAGCCATCTTATGGAATGATGGCCGCTGCGATGCCGAGTGTCATCAATTAGAACAACAAGTCCCGAATTCAAGAAAAATCACCGGTAATTTAATGATGGCTGGCTTTACTGCGCCTAAAATCAAATGGGTTAAAAATCATGAGCCAGACATTTTTGCCAAAATCGATAAAGTACTCCTGCCTAAAGATTATTTACGTCTTAACATTACCGGACAATTGGCATCAGACATGTCAGATTCAGCCGGTACCATGTGGTTAGATGTTGAAAAACGTGATTGGAATGATGATCTATTAGCCGCTTGCGGACTAAGCAGGCATCATATGCCGACGCTATTTGAAGGTAATCAAATCACCGGTTATGTCAACGATGAAGTTGCAAAAAGTTGGGGAATAAATACCATTCCGGTGGTTGCAGGTGGCGGTGATAATGCAGCTGGCGCAATTGGTGTTGGGCTCTATCAACCTGGGCAAGCGATGTTATCACTTGGCACCTCGGGCGTCTACTTTGCTGTCACAGATCATTTTGTTAGCCAACCAGAACAGGCCATTCACAGTTTTTGTCATGCATTACCAGATCGTTGGCATCTTATGTCCGTAATGTTAAGCTGTGCATCTTGCCTTGATTGGGGCTGCCAATTATTATCAATCAAAGATGTACCTACGCTAATTTCATTAATTCAAACCGATCAAACTGATGCTAAACCTCCCATCCAATTTTTACCTTATTTATCTGGCGAAAGAACACCACATAATAATCCTGAAGCGAAAGGCGTATTTTTTGGCTTAACTAATCAGCACAACAAAGTAGACTTAGCTAAAGCCATATTGTTAGGTGTCAGTTACGCACTGGCTGACGGTATCGATGTCGTTGCGAAAACCGGCATTTCGCCCGATAAAATAATGGTAATTGGTGGCGGGGCAAAAAGTGCCTACTGGCGACAATTAATCTGTGATATTTCTGGTTATCCTATTGAATATTGTGAAGGCGGTGAAGTGGGTCCGGCATTAGGGGCAGCTAAACTAGCCCAAATTGCTTGCCATCCAGATACCCCTATAAACGATTTATTACCTTCACCAAAAGTAATTCAACTGCATCAACCTAACCGTGATAATTATCAAATCTATCAACAACAACGCGCTGTTTTCAGACAGATTTATCAGCAACTAAAACCACTCATGTGTTAATGATCATCAAAGGAGGAAGGAATCATGTTACCTTCCCCCTTATTTCCACTATCGAAAACCAATCATATCAATACTTAAGTAAATCGCTCTTCCCAATAAAAAGGCGTTAACATAACATTATTGTGTCAATAAACTACCGCTAGCTTGATTGGCGATTGTTACACACCACCTGTGCTAAGCAGATCTTTTTTAGAATTAAAAATCTTAATTTACCTGCCAATTTTTTTTATATTTTTCAGATTGTGACAAATATCTCATAAACCAAATTTCATAAATTTAAAACCAAATTTGATAATAACAAAATAAACAGAGATAAATTATATTGAAAAGCACGTTTTAATTTATCTGTTATGCAACTTATATTTTTCATTGAGTATCAATAATTTAACGATAAGAGAAAAATAACATGCTAAAAATAAATAATCCCGTTATACCCGGTATGTCACCCGACCCATCGATTATTCGTGTCGATGATATTTATTACCTTGTAACCTCGACTTTTCATTGGCTACCAGCGATACAAATTTTTAAATCAACTGATTTAGCCAATTGGCAACTTATTGACTATGTGTTTAAACAAGGAGAAATTAATTTATCAGGAACACATACACCAGCAGGAATATGGGCCCCACATTTATCGTACGATCGCATCACCAAAAAATATTGGCTTATTTACTCTCACATGATCAATATGGCCGGACGAGAATTTAATGCCGATACCTATGTAACGTGTGCCGATAATATTCAGGGTCCTTGGTCTGCACCTATCTACATCACCTCAATAGGTTTTGATCCTGCACTGTTTCATGATGAGGATGGCAAACATTATTTAACCATTTTAGAATGGGAAACACGTCAAGGTTATCAAGCACCGGGTCATATCGTAATAGCCGAAATCGATTTAGACCATAAAAAATTAGTAAGCCCTTGGGTTCGACTTACACAAGGTTTCACCACACGAGGCTGCGCCGAAGCACCGCAACTTTATAAAAAACAGGATTATTATTATCTGTTAATCGCAGCTGGAGGGACCGGTTATGCACATGGCATTGAAATTGGGCGTAGTAAAACTATTTTTGGCCCTTACCAACCTCATCCATCATTAGAACCTATTGTGACATCTTCGCCTAATCATCTATTTTCATTGGGCGATCCTGATGCGGGTCATTTTGAAATGTATAATCCTAACTCAATCATGCAAAAAGCTGGACATGGTTCACTAGTTGAGACACAAAATGGCGATTGGTACATTGCTCATCTGATGTCCAGACCGATAAAAAACACATTACTAAATCCACTTGGACGCGAAACTTCAATCCAAAAAATGCAGTGGACTGACGACGGTTGGTTAGTCATGGCTGATGGTTCTAATTTGGCTAAAATGGATTTCGACTCTGAACTACCACTTAGTAAGCCACTCAATCATGATGTGATTGATGAGTTCGATGGATCATATTCATTACGTTTTATGACACCTTATAGAAATCAAACCACTAATTGGGTCAATAGCTATGAACGCACAAGTCATCTCAGAATATATGGGCAAAATTCGCTATTTTCTCAAGTTAATCCGGCAATCATGGCAACAAGGGCCACATCGTTTAATTATCACGTTCAAACCAAAGTCGAATTCCAGCCCGAGCATTATTCACAAACGGCAGGCGTTGGGCTTTACTATGATGCCAATAATTGGATTTACTTTCACTTAACCTATAACGAACAACTAAAAACTACCGTTCTTAGCCTTCTACAAGCAAAGTTAGGCGTTCGAATCGAGTTCACCAATCACCGTGTTGCTATACCTCATGGTGTTGTTGAACTCAAAATAGTCTATCAACAAGGTATTATTGAACTATTTTACAAACGCGATAACGCTTGGCTATCTTTCATGAGTAATTTGGATGTCCTTTACTTATCTGATGAAGGCGTTAATGGCGAGCCGGGTGAAATAGGTGGATTTACTGGCTTATTTAATTTTATTGCCTCTGTCGATAGCTATCAGCATCAATCTTATGCTGACTTTGACTATTACTATGTAATAAATAATGATTGAGATTTAAGGCGATATATTATGAAAATAACGATTCCATTAACTCGACTTATCCCTGGGCTAATCATTGGTCCTGCATCGTGGTTAGGTCCATATATTGCTGCATCAAGTCTCTTTTTACCGGCATTAATTCAACAAATTGATGAAGCCAACAAGATCCATCTATTAGCCCTATTTTCTGCCTGCGGTATGGTGATTGCGGCAATATCCAATATGCTTGCAGGCTATTTATCAGATCGAACACGCTCAAAATTTGGTAATCGCTCACCTTGGATAATTTGTGGTGGCATCGCTTTCATGTTTGCTATGATATTAGCGTCAACGGCTGATAGCATACCTTTTTTACTGGGCTGTTGGTTATTTGGTCAAATCGCATTGAATTTTATTGTTGCGCCCATGGTGGCTTGGATAGATTTTGCCGCTGACGATAGAAAAGGCACCGCATCGAGTGCCTATGGTGGGCTAGGAATGGCACTTGGTAATAATGGCTTTACCATTATTGCTGCAATGTTTTTAGGTAATTTCCGGTTTGGCTTTGTTATCTTTGGTGTGCTGGCATTTATTGGTATATTAATTGCTGTCATCATAGTGCGAGAGCCAGCTAATCTAAATCAAGCAACCAACCATCGTGCAATCAGAAAGCAAAATAGTTTTAGTGGTGCGTTAACAATTTTCCCTAAGTGGTCAATTGGACGAGACTACTACTTAGCGCTAATTGGTAAACTCTTTCAAGGTGTCAGTAATTTTACTATTGCAGGTTACTTATTATATATCATGACCGATTTTATCCACCATGATGCGCAAGCAACCCAAAATTCAATTCAGCTAATTAATTTGATTATGCTTATATTAGGCATTTTAATGGGGTTCATTGCAGGACCAATCTCCGATAAATTAAAAATTCTAAAACTACCTGTTGGACTGTCCACCATCTTTTTAGGTATTGGTGCAATAAGCTTATTTATTTATCCAAACTTAAATGGTGTCCTTATTTATGCCTTTACTGCTGGTATTGGTATGGGGATCTGGAATTCACTCGACAATTTATTAAATTTAAAAGTGATTCCCGATAAAAATCGCATAGCATTCTTTTTAGGTATTTACAATCTAGGCAATACTATTACCCAAGCACTAGCACCAATTATTGCTGCTTTTGTTATTTCAGTATTTGGCTTTTCTGCTATTTTTATCGTTTCATTGATATTTGCCACAATGGGGGGCATAGCCATATTATCGATTGGTTCAGTTAAAAAATAGTCTATTCACACCAGAAAAATTTTGTTAGTAACAAGCAACTTTTTTCTGGTGATAAAGTGATACAACATAATTTTCATTAACGCGATATCATGATGAAGTTTTATTGACATCATACTTATTTCTATAATCTTTAGGTGTCATTCCATAAAGCTTTTTGAATAAAAAATAAAAGTATTGTACAGAAGGGTAACCACACTGCTCAGAAATCATTTGAATAGACAGTGAAGATTCAATTAATAGGTATTTGGCTCGATTAAACTTTTCTTCATGAATGACACAATGAATTGTTTTACCTAATGACTCTTTAAAACGAAGTTCTAAGTTTGATCGAGATATTTGCATTTCAGAAATAACTTGCTCAACTTTAATTCCTTTACAAGCATAATCGCGAATATAATGCATAGCTTGAATTACATATGGATCTTGTATTGATCGGTAATCAGTTGAGCGCCTAGCAATAATTTTTTTAGGTGCTATAAGGAGTGGTTCTGTTGAGATTTTGCCTTTTGCGAACTGTTTATTTAATAAACTTGCCGCATTAAATCCCATCTCTTCAGTCCCTTGCTTGACAGTCGATAACGACACCATCGACAAATTATTGATCACCTCTTCATTATCAATCCCAATCAAACATAACTGTTCAGGTATTTTTATTCCCACTCTATCACAAGCTTGCAAAATATGATGCGCTCTAGCGTCATTGACCGCAATAATGCCTGTATTAACCGGTAAAGCGAGTAACCATTTAGACAGTTTGTCTAGGCTTTCTTGCCAATTATCCAGCGAGGTAGTCATTCCTTGATATATAACCCCTTGGTAGCCTTTTTGCGCTAAGATCTGCTCAAATATTTTTTCTCTTACTGCTGCCCAGCGGCAATATCGTGTTGGCGGTATACTATAAAAAGCAAATTGATGGATGCCTTTTTCACATAGATGATTAAACGCACTTTCGATAATGGCATAATTATCAGCTGCCACATAAGGTACGTTTGGATAGCTTACGTGATCATGGTAAGAACTGCCAACACCAATAATAGGAATGGTTTCTTTAGCCAGCAAGTCTTCAATATCCGGATCATCAAAATTGGCAATAATTCCATCACAATCAAAATGAAAAGCGGTTTTTGCATCATAACGCAGGGTTTCTGAAATATAAATATTCCAATGAATATTATGCAATTTCAAATAATCGCCTATGCCTTTTAATATTTGGCGGTCATAAATATTGTTTGCATTAAAGAGTAAAACAACTTTGTAAGATTCACTTTTCATAGATGTTCTTTGATACATGGTAAATTCAAAACCCAGTATAATATTACCACTTTTTAATGCAAAAATTTGATTAATATAATTTTAATCTTTATCGATAAAACCACGTTGATAATTACACATAAAATACGAGTGTACCTAAACTTAAGCCATCAATTACAACCAACTGTGTAATAAATACTATTTTAGTGGCTAAAAATCTTACTAAGATAAAAATAATTCGCTTACTGATAATACTCAACTATACCTCGCTAATATCAATATTAAATATGTATTAAACCCGACAAACAACTTGTGGTAATACTTGACATTATGCCTGTTGGGGTCTAGAATCTTGCGACCCAAAACTTATATACATAGGTTTTGGTCTACAGTTATTAATTACGTATCTAAAATGCAATTTTAAATTTATTTTAATTAATCAGGAGCTTATTAATGGCAACAATTAATCAGCTGGTACGCAAACCAAGAGCCCTAAAGGAAGCGAAAAGTAACGTTCCTGCCCTTGAAGCATGCCCGCAAAAACGCGGTGTTTGTACACGTGTTTACACAACTACACCGAAAAAACCTAACTCAGCATTACGTAAAGTATGCCGTGTACGTTTAACCAACGGTTTTGAAGTGACTTCTTACATCGGTGGTGAAGGTCATAACTTACAAGAACATAGCGTGATTTTAATCCGCGGTGGTCGTGTTAAAGATTTACCTGGTGTTCGTTATCATACTGTTCGCGGTGCATTAGACTGCGCAGGTGTTAAAGATCGCAAACAAAGCCGTTCTAAATACGGTGTAAAACGACCTAAAGCTTAATGGTACTCCGTTAAGTAAGGCCAAACTATAAAATTCCATTTAACTCATTTGAGTTTTGGGTAAACCTGAAAATTTATAACATATAAACGGAGTATTCCAATGCCACGTCGTCATGTTGTCGGTCAAAGAAAAATTTTACCTGATCCGAAATTCGGTTCAGATTTACTGGCAAAATTTGTCAATATTTTAATGGTAGATGGTAAAAAATCTATCGCAGAATCAATCGTATATTCAGCTCTTGATAAATTAGCTGAGCGTAGTGGAAAAGACCACTTAGCAGCTTTCGAAGTTGCACTAGATAACGTAAGACCAACTGTAGAAGTTAAGTCTCGTCGCGTTGGTGGTTCTACATACCAAGTTCCTGTTGAAGTGCGTCCTGTTCGTCGAAATGCACTTGCAATGCGTTGGATTGTAGATGCTGCACGTAAACGTGGCGATAAATCAATGGCTTTACGCCTAGCGAATGAACTTATGGATGCTTTTGAAAACAAAGGTACCGCTGTGAAAAAACGTGAAGATGTTCATCGTATGGCTGAGGCTAATAGAGCGTTTGCACACTATCGTTGGTAATCAACCACTTATATTAAGTGGCTTGAAAATAGACTGACAGCACATATCTACTGTCAGTCCACCTAAATGATATTTTATTAAGCAAACGATTCTAAATAGAGGATTAATATGGCTCGTACAACCCCTATAGCACGCTACCGCAATATCGGTATCAGTGCACACATTGACGCAGGTAAAACGACAACAACTGAACGTATTTTGTTTTACACTGGTGTAAGTCATAAAATTGGTGAAGTTCATGATGGCGCAGCTACCATGGACTGGATGGAACAAGAACAAGAACGTGGTATTACTATCACGTCAGCGGCGACCACTGCATTCTGGTCTGGTATGGGACAACAATTTGAACCACACCGTATCAATATCATCGACACCCCGGGACACGTTGACTTCACAATCGAAGTTGAACGTTCTATGCGTGTACTTGATGGTGCAGTTATGGTTTACTGTGCGGTTGGTGGTGTGCAACCTCAATCAGAAACAGTATGGCGCCAAGCAAACAAATATAAAGTTCCACGTATCGCATTTGTAAACAAAATGGACCGTATGGGTGCTAACTTCTTACGTGTTGTAGAACAAATCAAAACACGTTTAGCAGCAGTACCTGTTCCATTAGTATTACCAATCGGTGCTGAAGAAGGATTTACTGGTGTAGTTGATTTACTTAAACGTAAAGCAATTAACTGGAACGATGCTGATCAAGGCGTAACATTTACTTATGAAGATGTGCCTGCAGACATGGTTGAGCAAGTCGAAGAATGGCGTGCTAACTTAATGGAAGCTGCAGCTGAAGCAAACGAAGAGTTAATGGAAAAATACCTTGGTGGTGAAGAGTTAACTGAAGAAGAAGTGAAAAAAGCATTACGTGAACGCGTACTTGCTAATGAAATCATCTTAGTAACTTGTGGTAGTGCCTTTAAAAATAAAGGTGTTCAATTCATGCTTGATGCAGTTGTTGAATATTTACCAGCACCGACTGATGTTCCAGCGATTAAAGGTGAATTACCAGATGGTGAACCAGCAGAACGTCATTCAAGTGATGATGAACCATTCTCATCATTAGCATTTAAAATTGCAACTGACCCATTTGTTGGTAACTTAACATTCTTCCGTGTTTACTCTGGTGTGGTTAACTCTGGTGATACTGTTCTTAACTCTGTTAAAGATAAAAAAGAACGCTTTGGTCGTATCGTTCAGATGCACGCTAACAAACGTGAAGAAATCAAAGAAGTTCGCGCTGGCGACATCGCTGCAGCAATCGGTCTTAAAGACGTAACAACAGGTGATACATTATGTGCTGAAAGCGCACCTATCATTCTTGAAAGAATGGAGTTCCCTGAACCTGTTATTTCTGTTGCAGTAGAACCAAAAACTAAAGCTGACCAAGAAAAAATGGGCCTTGCTTTAGGTCGACTAGCACAAGAAGATCCTTCATTCCGTGTACACACTGATGAAGAATCAGGTCAAACTATCATTTCTGGTATGGGTGAACTACACTTAGAAATCATCGTTGACCGTATGAAACGTGAATTTAAAGTGGAAGCAAATGTTGGTAAACCACAAGTTGCTTACCGTGAAACAATTCGCAATGAAGTTGAACAAGAAGGTAAATTTGTTCGTCAGTCTGGTGGTCGTGGTCAATATGGTCATGTATGGTTAAAAATCAAACCATTGGAAGCGGGTGGCGAAGGCTACAAATTCAACAACGAAATTGTTGGTGGTGTGGTTCCTAAAGAATACATCCCAGCAGTTGATAAAGGCTGTCAAGAACAAATGAAAAACGGTGTTCTTGCTGGTTACCCAATTGTTGATGTTGAAGTCACTATCTTTGATGGTTCTTACCATGATGTCGACTCATCAGAAATGGCATTTAAAATTGCCGGTTCAATGGCATTTAAAGAAGGCTTCATGAAAGCTAAACCTGTGCTTTTAGAACCGATTATGAAAGTAGAAGTTGAAACCCCTGAAGATTATATGGGTGACGTTATCGGTGACTTAAACCGTCGTCGTGGTATGATCGAAGGTATGGAAGATACTGCAACTGGTAAAACAGTTAAAGCACAAGTTCCACTTTCAGAAATGTTTGGTTATGCAACAGACCTTCGTTCGCAAACACAAGGTCGTGCTTCTTACTCAATGGAGTTCTTGAAGTACAATGAAGCACCAACAAATATTGCAACCGCAATTATTGAAGCTCGTAAAGCGAAATAATTATTTATATAAATAAAGTAACACTTCCCTATTAAATTAGGGAAGTGGTTAAATAAAGGAACATTAAGATGTCTAAAGAAAAATTTGAACGTACAAAACCCCACGTTAACGTTGGTACAATCGGCCACGTTGACCATGGTAAAACAACTTTAACTGCTGCAATTACGTCTGTACTTGCTAAAAAATACGGCGGTCAAGCTCGTGCATTCGATCAAATCGATAACGCACCAGAAGAAAAAGCACGTGGTATTACCATCAATACTTCACACGTTGAATACGATACACCAACTCGTCACTACGCACACGTAGACTGTCCGGGCCATGCTGACTATGTTAAAAACATGATCACTGGTGCTGCACAAATGGACGGCGCTATCTTAGTAGTAGCAGCAACTGACGGTCCTATGCCACAAACTCGTGAGCACATCCTTTTAGGACGTCAAGTAGGTGTTCCTTACATCATCGTATTCTTAAACAAATGTGATATGGTTGATGATGAAGAATTATTAGAATTAGTTGAAATGGAAGTACGTGAACTTCTATCTCAATACGATTTCCCAGGTGATGACACACCAGTTATTCGTGGTTCAGCGTTAAAAGCGTTAGAAGGCGATGCAGCATGGGAAGACAAAATTGTTGAATTAGCTGAAGCTTTAGATACTTATATTCCAGAGCCAGAGCGTGATATCGACAAACCATTCCTACTTCCAATTGAAGACGTATTCTCAATTTCAGGACGTGGTACAGTAGTAACAGGTCGTGTAGAACGCGGTGTAATCAAAGTTGGTGAAGAAGTTGAAATCGTTGGTATCAAACCGACTACAAAGACAACTTGTACTGGTGTTGAAATGTTCCGTAAATTACTTGACGAAGGTCGAGCAGGTGAAAACGTAGGTGTGTTACTACGTGGTACTAAACGTGAAGAAATCGAACGTGGTCAAGTATTAGCTAAACCAGGTTCAATCACACCACATACAGACTTTGAATCAGAAGTTTATATTTTAAGTAAAGAAGAAGGCGGACGTCATACTCCATTCTTCAAAGGTTACCGTCCACAGTTCTACTTCCGTACAACTGACGTAACAGGTACTATCGAGTTACCAGAAGGTGTAGAAATGGTAATGCCAGGCGATAATATCAAAATGACAGTATCATTAATTCACCCAATTGCGATGGCAGAAGGTTTACGTTTTGCGATTCGTGAAGGTGGCCGTACTGTTGGTGCGGGTGTTGTTGCTAAAGTTATTAAATAATTTTAGATAATAACTAGAGCACGATGAGTGCTCTTAATTAGCTCAGAAGCAGGTGCACAATGTGCACCTGTTTTTTTATCCCATAAAAAAGAAAGCAAATTGCCGTCTATAATACAATATCGTTTAACAATCCTTTTTTGATTGTCTTATTGTGACTGTAACAATAATGTTTTATTCAATATCTTGATTGATGGCATCAAGGATTTGTTGATTCAGATTTAAAAAATCGCCCGTATTTAAGGTAGATTTATTTCTTGGCCGCATTTGATTAACGGGAAAAATTGCTTTAATCCCTTTTTGTTTCACTGATAATAAAACAATTCTATCAGAAAGATAAATTGCCTCTTCAACATCATGAGTAATAAAGATTACAGTGAGCCGATGTTGTTCCCATATTTTAGTCAATAATGTTTGCATTTGATGACGAGTAATTGCATCTAATGCACCAAATGGTTCATCCATTAATAAAATCTTAGGACGATATGAAATCGCTCTCGCCAACGCAACGCGTTGTTTCATACCTCCCGATAATTGATTAGGATAAACCTTAGCAAACTTAGATAAATTGACTAACTCAAGGTGTTCTTTGGCAATATCACGGCTTTCGTGACCAGAGTAACCGGCAGCTGAAAGCGCAAATTCAACATTCTGCTGGACAGTAAGCCAAGGTAATAAAGTGTAAGATTGAAAAACCACACCACGATCAAGCCCTGGGGTATAAATGGGTTTATCATCCACGAAAACTTCACCACTATCATAAGATTCTAAACCTGCGATAATCGATAATAGTGTACTTTTACCACAACCAGAAGCGCCAACAATTGAAACAAATTCATTATCATTAACCGATAAATTTATATCACTTAATACATTGCGCTGATGCTTACCTAAACAAAAACTTTTATTCAGATGTTTGATAGTTAAGCTCGCCATTATTTTGACCTCACATTATAGCGGAATAGTATTTTTTCAAATAGGCGCATTAACTGATCTGTTATTAATCCCAATAAACCTAAAATTAAAATATAACCAATGATAGTATCCGTTTGAAAATAACGCTGTGAAAGTAGAATTCGATAGCCCAAACCCGACGTTGCCGCGACTAATTCAGCGACAACCAACCAAGTCCATGCCCAACCAAGACTAATACGTAAGGTATCCCAAATAGCAGGCAAAGCAGAAGGGATAACAATCTTGAAAAGAATTTTACTTTCACTCATCCCTAACGTTCGCCCTAAACCAATAAAATCGGCTGGTACACGTTTAGTCGCATCAATCACCATTAAAACTTGTTGAAAAAAAGTACCAATCCAAATAATGATAAATTTTTGCTGATCGCCAGTACCGAACCATAAAATAGTTAATGGTACAAATGCTACAACAGGCATATATCGAATAAAATCAACTAATGGCTCAATAATGGCTTTACCAACCGCAAAACAGCCAGCTAACACGCCAATGATAATTGACATAATCGACGAAATAATAAAAGCGGTAAGAATTCGATAAACACTGACTTGAATATCAGAAATTAATGTACCATTATCCCATAAGGCAACAAGCCGCTGCCAAACCGATGGAGGGGAAGGAATAAATATAGGTTGAACTAAACCGTAAGTTGTCACACCCCACCATAACACCAAAAGTAAGCCAAATGTCACTATTGAAATTGTTAACATACTACGGCGCGAGAGCTGCCTACCTATTGTAAATATACGCTGTGACGTGTGTTTGCCTTGTAAGGACTTTTTAGATACCATTATTGCAACTCAACTACTCATACTTAATAAATACTAACAATTTAAACACTAACTTTCATACCTAGTTAGATAAATTATCAACAAATCGACTATCAATAACATTTTCATAGCTTATTGGTTGCATAATCATACCTGCTGAGGTAGCCGCTTTTAATATTTGTGCAAATGTATTTTGTTTAAATGCTCCATTGAATTGCTGATTATTATCAGCAATAGATAGATATTCGACACCATCAAAAGCAGTGGTGATTTCTTCCGGTGACTCACCAATACCTCTTACAATAATTGCGCGTCCATCTTGAGTATTTTGATGATAATAACGTACAGCATCATTCCAACTCTTAACAAGTGCATAAACTTTGCCTGGATTTTTTTCAATTACTTCATTACGAACAACAAAGGCATCACTAATCAAACCTGGAACTTGCGCACCATCATATAATACTTGAATAGAAGCATCATTTGCTTTACTTACGGTAATATATGGCTCATAAGTTACAGCGACATTGACGCGTTTAGTGATTAATGCAGAGCCTGCTGAAGCTGCTGGCATTGGTACTGGGGTAATTTGATCCCATGCTATGTTGGCTTTATCTAACGCATTACGTAATAAGATATCGCTGGTGGTACCTTCTTCATAAGCTATAGACTTACCTTTTAAATCTGCTAATGTTTTGATGCTTGGCTCAACTAAAATAGCATCTGAAGTTTTACTGGTATCAAGTAATAAAATAATTTTAACTGGAATGCCTGCTGCTACCATACTCATAGCGGTATGGGTTGCTACATTCGCACCATCAATTTGTCCGCTGGCTAAAGCCGCATTAATATCTTTATCTTCAATAAAATTGATCATTGATACATTGGTTAAACCATTTTCGTTAAAAAAACCTTTTTCTTTAGCAATATACCATTGTCCATAACCAAGCCAAGGTTGAATACCAATAGTGACATTTGGTGATTCTGGTTGTGGGATTTGATCGGCAATTGCTAAAGGATGGAAAAATATAGCGGTGAACGTTAAGATTAAGGACGATAATTTTACTACGATGTTTTTAAGCATAACTGCAACCAATTAAAAAATATTCAATATGGTTTTAATATAACCGATTTTTTAGCATAACAGCAAGATAGATATTCGTTTTATAACAATATATCAACATTACTATCAAAAACCGTTATTAATAAATATAAAGATATAACTAAGACTACACTAATTGTATTAAATAAGATTATTGTTTGTAGTCTTTAAATTAGAATCTATTTGAAAAATTTATTTTTTAAGCTTTGAATAAAGGCATAATCAACTTCGATAGGATAACTATTTGGTTGCCAATTCTTCAAGAAAACAACTTGTTGCCAACTGACAGCCAAACAAATCGTGTTTGTATGACTGTCACTTTCTAGCGAGGGCTCCGACGCCAACCACTCGAGCGTTTGCAACGACTCGCTGCTGGCTTTTGTCTTTAAGTTCGTGAAACTCACTTCCAGACAACGTCGCTTAAACCATGCATGATACTCAGCCATATCAAATTCATGCGCTAGCTGTCCACCAAAATCGGTTATTACCGCTTCTGGTAGCCGCTCGCTCAATTTATTGAACGGAAATGCACACGTCACAACATATCGATTTTGGTATTTTTTCAATTGCATTGCACGAACGTTAAAACGATAACCAAGTACTTCTGTTAAAATATAAACACCTTGATTATAAGCTCGTAAAAAGACACCATCTTTAAACAAGAGAATGCCTTTAAATTGCTGCTGATTATTCAACTTCTTAATAATAGTCATTTTAATATTTTTGCTCATTTTGAAAGATAAGATATGGTTTGATATAACAAACCATTATTTCTTACACACAACCCGAAGCTCAATAGTACTATCACGCAAATCGGTATTTCTTGAGTCAATACCAATAGATACATTGCCATCATGTCCCACAACTAAAAAATGAGAGTAATTCGGAAGATCTACTTCATTTGTCCAATAATGCGTTTTTCCAGTCCAAGATGAACCAGGATAAGAGACATCAGCATTTATTGTACCCCACTCCGGTAATAAACCTTGTCCTATAGCTCGAGTAAATGTATTGTCATGATACTGCCAAAGCAAAGGACCGGATACCTTACTCTGTGGTGAATTAGTTAATTCTGAACGTGTTAGCATATATTGTGAACCACCACATTGATTTTTAGCCTCTGACCAATTACCAATAAATGTTTTTTGTGGTTCAACCCAAACTGTTGTTGGGTCAAAAATATAATCATGAACAACTGTCGGTTTTCTTCGTAGTGTTGTTCTAACTTGAATCGGTCCGGTTGGTTTATTATTTAAACGGATATTACCCAAGTGATCAATGGAAGCTCCATTACCAGGGTTTTGCAACAACGAAAAATCATAATCTGATTGAGCACCGGTCATAACTAATTGAAATTGTGCACCAACAAAACCTGTAGTTGGGAACTTACGAGAGGAGATAATTGGATCAGCTCTAAATCCCTTGTTTGCAATATAATCGTCATTATATCCCCCGCCATATAGTGGATGAGATTGATGAGAACCACTACTTCTCCAACCAGGTAGTAGTGTCCCATTTGCATCAAACATACGCCACTCTAAGTCTGGAAAACTGACTAGCGAATAAGGTGCGGCATAACAAATTTTTGATTTAGGAGCGATTTGATAACGTTTCACTATTGGTACATAATCACTTTCCCTCGGCATGCCATATTTAGAATAGGTCTTTACTTGTGTTGTAATCTCAAGTGTTAATGGCATCGGATAACTACTTCCACACCCCATCGTTTTACTAGTATCTGTAATTAATTTTCCATTACCGTCATACCACTGTTTACTGGTAAGTGAGAGTAAAAACGGCTTTGATGTATCTATTCCATCGCCATCTTTATCTGCATAATTTAATGTGTTATCCAATGAATTATAGTAAAAATTCTTAACGATAAAATTTTCAGGACTTAACTCACCACTAAATTCCTTAACTTCATTGCCCTTAATGTTATTACTTGCTTCACTGTAAAAAACACCATTAACCGTAAATCCTTGTTTATTCGCTGCCAAATCGATATTTATCACTTCCGGTGCACTACCTTCTATCGCTTTCGCTGTCGTTGTACTTAATGCTTGGGCTGGGTGAATCGTCAATAAAATAAAAAATATGAATAATGAGCGTTGCGCTAATTTCGATTGAATTGATTTAAAATAATCTATTACATATAAATTATTTAACGAAATAATGCTCGAAGAGTGTTTAAAGTGATATAAAAATTTTAAAGATGAAATAAAAGAGATAAAAGACGATAAGTGCGAGGATAATTCGCTGGCGCGATGACTTTTTGTACCTAGACTATTTAATAATGCCCGATGCCCGATGCCCGATGCCCGATGCCCGATTAAGACCATATTTTAACATATTTTTACTGCTCCCTTATAATAATTTTCAATAAATTTTGATATAATTCATTAAGATATAACAAAAAGCACATTACTGATTAAATCAAATAGTTGATTACAAATCATAGTAAAATGCGTTGCAATAGTAAAATAGATAACAATCTAAATGAATATTTTATGTCATTTATTATACTAAAAAAGTTAGTAAATTATTTTATACTAAAATCAATATGCTAACAATTACATGTATAAAGACAAGTCGCCATGACTTAATAACGTTTTTTTGCTATAGTAGGCCCTATTTTATTCAATTTGGATTAATCATATATTATGGAATCTATACCTAACTGCCCTAAATGCCATTCAGAACATACCTATCATGATGGTACTTTTTATGTTTGTCCTGAATGTGCTTATGAGTGGGACCCAAACCAAGCTACTGAAGCATCTGACGAGCTTCAAGTAAAAGATAGCAATGGAAATTTACTGGCTGATGGCGATGATATTATTTTAATTAAAGATCTTAAATTAAAAGGATCATCAACTGTGCTGAAAAAAGGTGCTAAAGCAAAAGGTATTCGTTTAGTAGAAGGCGATCATGAAATCGATTGTAAAATTGATGGCATGAAAATCATGCTAAAAGCCTGCTTTGTTAAGAAAGCTTAGTTAGTGACTATTTGTAATGCTGTTCCAATCAGTGTTACAAATAGTTTTCCCGCCAATTGTTCCGCAAACTTGTTTTAAAACTTCTTAGGCTATTAATGCTCATCTAACTGCTTTACATTGACAATATTCACTTTTAAGCTCATTTTGTATTTAGATCATGTTGGTAAATCAATCACCATATAACCGATTGAAAATAAGGTTAACAACATGAAGTGTTATGCAGTTGTAATTTTTGTTTATTACAACATTAAGGAGAATAATCATGTTTAAAAAAGTGATAATTGTATTGTTTTTTAGCTTTAGCTCGCTTCAACTCGCTTTAGCAGCAACTTATGATGAAGCAGCCGAGGCAGCACAAAATCAACAGTATGATGTTGCATATAAGCTTTTTCAAAAAGCCATTAAAGAAAATGATGACCCACGAGCATACAATAGTCTTGGTACCTTATATGAGAAAGGTTTAGGTGTTGAACAAAATTATCAAACTGCAGTAAAGTATTATAAAAAAGCAGCTGAAAAAGGTAATGTAAAAGCCAATGGTAACCTAGCTGTATTATATGAACTCGGTCGAGGCGTAAAACAAGATTGGGGTACCGCAATGGGATATTATTTTACCGGACTAAATGAAGGTGATGGCAAATCAATGAATAATCTGGGTGTAATGGCACTTAACGGCGAAATCTTACCACAAAACACGTCTGTTGCTTGGGCTTTATTTGCCAGTGCAGTCAATCAAGGTGATAGAGAAGCACCAAATAATTTAGCTGTTCTACAAAGTAAAATGACAAAAGCAGAGCTAGAACAAGGCAAAGTAGTGTACAACGCCTTACATCAAAAAAATAGTAAAAAACCGCCAATGGATATCATGCTTGATTATCTAGGTTGGCATGAAAATTAATAGTCTAGCTAAACAAAATTTAAATTAAAATAAATATTATATTAAGGGACGATAATCACATCATCCCTTAATTATTTATCCTTGATAACTCTTTTTATCTAAAAAATTATAGCTGGAGTGATTTATATGTAAATATAGCTATTGCTTACAAGCAATATAATTAATTTTCCCTATTTTGTTTTCATAGCCATCATAACCGACTCCACCATTAACACTATGTACAACAAAGTGCCTGTCTGGTGAATAGTAATCTCTGGTCCAATAATGCTCATTGCGCCAATTAGAATCTGGATAACTTGTTTGATTCATTTGTCCCCACTCAGCACTAAGTCCACCGCCTATCTTGCGAGTATAGTTATTATCGAAATAAGTCCAAAATTGAGGAGCTTGATTTTGTGGTGAATTAGTCAGTTCTTGCCGACTTAATACATTTGATTCACTACCACACTTATCTTGAACAGCAACGGCCCAAATAGCAGAATAATCCCCTGTAGGCACCGCCCAAACCGATGTTGGATTAAAAGTATAATCAAACGTGATCGCTGGCTCTCTTTTCAGCGTGGCACGTATAGTTACATTACCCACAGGTTTCTTGTTTAAAGTAACAAACCCATCTGCACTAACCGTAACCACATCGCTTGTTGGTGTTATTAAAGAAAAACGATAATCATATTGCGAACCCGCCATTACTAACTGAAATTTAGCCCCAGGAAAACCAGTGGTTGGAAATTTTTTTCCATTTGATTGTGTCGGTGATGCTTTAAAACCAAAATTCAGTACATAATCAGTGGTGCGCCCACCACCATATATCGAACTAATTTGCGCATTATTGAGATTCCAAGGTTGTGAATTACCATTGTCATCAAAACTATGCCACTGGGCATTTTCAACAGTAATGGTTGCGTTAGGTTTTGCAAAACATATGGCAGGTTTAGTGGCAATTTTATACTCTTTTTTTAATGTTATATATTCACTCTCATCGGGTATCCCATATTGTGATTTAACCTTAACTTGTGTAGCAATAACCAGTTTTAGAGGCATATAATAACCACTACCACAGCCAATACTATGCTGATATTCACTTGAATCTATTTGCTTACCGCTATTATCAAACCACTTATATTCAGTTTCAGTAATAACAAAAGGGGTATTTAAATGGGCACCATCACCATCACTATCTTTATAATTGTTTAACACTACCAGATTGCTGGTGTCATAATTTTGAACTTGAAAATTATCAAAGGTAAATTCTCCATCAAACACTTTTATTTCTGTTGATTTGATATTATTGTCAAATTCACGATACAAGATACCATTCACTTTGAACCCAAGCTTATTGGTAGCATTTTGAACATCAACAAATCTAGGTGAATTACCAATAATTTTTTGAGATGTTACCGCAGATAGCGCATTAGCAGAATTAATTGGCAATAAAAAAGTAGCGAGCAAAATTAAAATAACAAGGATATCGATTACTTTTATACGACATACAGTTCGATAATTTTTAGTGGTAATTGCATAAAGTAGAAAATAGTTGAAATAAGAAGAGATATAAAAAAGAAAACCGTTATAGAACAGAAAATGATCAATTATTGTGATGCTTGATTAGGACCATATTTTAACATACTTTACCTCTTTTGACAATTATTCCTTATTTTTCATAAATATAAATATAAATTTTTCTAAAATTGAAAGAATGAATCTGTTTAATAACTATGCAATACAACGTAATTTGCATTAAATATGCTTGTATGCTAAATGAAAACGATCTTGTTGTATACCCTTATTATTATAAAAAAATGTCAAGTATATGACGGAATTATTAACACTTATTTAATCAGTTAGACCATTAATCGTTTACACATTTGTACTATAACTTGGCTTTTTGATTACTTTTCTTTTCATCAAAATAGTCATAAATTTGCAATAAAAAAGAACTCAAAATTGAATTATAAATATAACATTGTCTTATTACTGTACAATTTATAAAGGCTAGCATATAACCCTATCAATTTTAGAGTTAATTACTATCACTTAAATCCAAAAGCATGGTTGAAATATGTTCAAACATTTGTTCAAAAATAGATTCGGCAAAAACAGGTAATGTTGAAATTATGTAAGTTAACATGGTCAGTCCCAATAATAAGGTCACCGGATAGCCGACCACAAAAATGGATAATTGTGGTGTCATTCTGTTTAATAAACCAAGTGCAATGTTTATTATCAACAACAATGTCATTAACGGGAGTGCTAACATAAGACCATTTACAAATAATGATGCGCTGACCTCAATTAAAACTAAATAGCCATTTTGTTTTAAAGAGGTAAAGCTAATTGGAATGATATCAAAGCTATTAGCCAAGCCATATAACAACCACAAATGACCATTTAAACTTAAAAAAATTAACAGTGCGACGATATTAATTAAGCGCGATAATACCGAGGTTGCAGGACCACCAATTGGATCAAAAAAAGTCGCCATACCAAGTCCCATTTGCATACCAATTAATTCACCAGAAAACCTGACTGCCATAAATGCTAACTGCATAGTAAAACCCATCATGACACCGATGACAATTTGTTGCAAAATAACAGCAACCCCGATAAAAGAGTAGATCCCTAAGGTATTATCAAACTCAGGTAAGGGTAAAAGTATAGTAATAAATAAAGCTAAACCAATCTTAAGTCGCTTAGGGACCTCTTTTTCGCCGGTAATAGGAGCAACCATAATCAATGCTAAAATGCGTACAAATGGAAAAAAACATTGTTTTATCCAAGTAAACAAATCAATATTAAGTAGTTGCTGAATATTAAAATCCATTAAGCTTAACGCGTTAAGTTTGGAATATCGGTAATAACAATTCGAATATAATCAATCATTGTTGATAACATTGATGGGCCTAAAATAATGAGTACTACAACTACCGCCAGAATCTTTGGAATAAATGACAATGTCATTTCATTAATTTGAGTTGCCGCTTGTAACAAACTAATAATCAACCCAGTAATCAGTGCAGCAAGGAGTAAAGGACCAGCAAGTAAGCCTGCCACTTTTATCGCTTGCATCGCTAATGTACTGATATATTCAGATGACATAACACTCCTCAACTAAAAAAACTTTGAGCCAACGATCCTAATAATAAGTGCCACCCATCGGCTAACACAAACAGCATGATTTTAAATGGTAAAGATACCGTTGCTGGTGGAACCATCATCATACCGAGTGCCATGAGTGTGCTTGCTACCACCAAATCAATCACTAAAAAGGGAATAAAAAGAGTAAAACCGATTTGAAAAGCGGTTTTAAGTTCACTCACCACAAACGCGGGCACCAATATTTTTAAAGGAATTTCATCACGCGTTGCAATATCACCTGAATGAGACATGTTTACAAATAACGCTAAATCATCTTCACGAGTTTGAGTTAACATAAACTCTCGTAATGGTTGACTGGCTGTAGATAAGCCCTGATGCAAGGTAATTTGGTTTTGAGAGTAGGGTAAATAAGCATCTTGATAAATTTTATCAAATACCGGTGACATGATAAAAAATGTCATAAACAACGCAATACCTAATATCACTTGATTAGGTGGTGCTGACTGAGTGCCGAGTGCATTACGTAACAAACCTAATACAATAATAATCCGCGTAAAACTGGTCATTAACAGCAAAATAGCCGGAATAAAGGTCAGTAGTGTAATAAAAACTAACGTTTCAACTGGCAATGACCAGCTTTGCCCACCTTGCGCCGTGGGTTCAGCAATCAAAGAAAACGGTGAAATGTCAGCCTGACATAAGTGACTGAATAATAATAAGCTAAGTAAAAAAAAGATTTTTAACTTCACTCGTTATTACTCCTTTTTGAACTTAACGTAGACAGTAATAGTTGATGAAATAAATTATTTTTACTCGATTCTTTGCTTGCGGTAGGTTGGGATAATAACATTTCAGTACGTTGCTCATCTATCGTATGTAATAACGTCATTTGTTGTGCACTCACCCCGACAACCAATAATTGGTGATCAACATGTACTAAAATAATGCGTTCTTTTGGACTTAAATTATAGATAGATTTAACCTCGATTAACTGCTTTGTCTTTTTTTTCCAACTCAGCCGCTTGACCATCCAACCTAATAACAAAATAACGCTAATAACTAAAACAAAGGATAGCCCCATCGATGTTGCAACTTGTGTATATAGGTTCATTTCTGGCGAAGAAGACACGGTATGCTCACTTGTGGATATTGCTGGAGATGTATGTTGATTGTTACTAGACATTAACGACTCAATCTACGTACACGTTCAGAAGGTGTAATAATATCAGTAATTCGCACACCATAATTATCACCCACCACCACAATTTCACCTTGTGCAATTAAATAACCATTAATTAATATATCTAAAGGTTCACCGGCTAAACCATCTAATGCAATAACTGAGCCTTGCGTTAAATTTAAGAGATCTTTAATTGCCATTTTGGTTCGACCCAATTCAACACTTAAATTCACAGGAATATCTAAAATCAAATTGATATCTTGCTTTTTGATTTCGGTTTGTTGTGGTGATAGTGTTTCAAAAATAGTTTGTTTATTCACTGATTCATCAGCCACAGCGGACGTTTGATCATCATCATTCGTTGATTTGCTATCAGTCATTAAGTGCTCCTTCATTCAGTTGTTCTAAAACAGGATTAATTACCTGTTCGACTTGAATTGCATATTGTTTATTCACTTTACCATAGTGACCTTTTAGCACTGGCACCCCACCAACAGTGACATCAAGATGTGTAGGCTTTTCAATCACTAAAATATCATTCACTTTTAAGGCTAAAAGTTTATTGACTGTGGTATGGATATGAGTAAAGTTAGCCACTAATTCAACGGTCGATTGTTTAATACCACTGGTTAACGAACTCATCCAAACGTTATCATCCTGATACGTTTGTTGTTCTACTGGCGGTTTTATTAGTAATTCTTTGATGGGTTCAACCATTGCATAGGGAATACAGATACAAAATGTAGCTTTACAATTACCAATTTCGACTTTGAATGTAGTGGTTAATACAACATCATCCGGCGAGCTGGTAATATTGGTAAATTTACTTTGGATTTCAGAACGAATATATTCAGTTTCAATTGAATATATATCTGTCCATGCATTTTGATAGATAGTTAAAGCTAGCTCTAATACTCGTTTTATAATTTGTTGTTCAGTATGAGTAAACTCTCGCCCTTCTGTTTCAACTTTAGATAAGTGACCATCACCGCCAAATAAAGTATCGACAACAATAAACACCAGTTCAGGTGAAAACGAAAATAAACTCGTCCCCCTTAGTGGATTAAGATGGACTAAATTTAGATGATTTGTTGCCGAAATTGCCGAAAACTCTTTAAATGTTTTCGGCTCAATCGGGCAAGCAATAACATCGGTATTACGACGAAGTAAATTAAATAAGCCAATGCGAAACTGGCGCGAAAAACGCTCATTAATAATTTCTAAAGCGGTTAATCGCTCTGGAATAAAGCTGTGTTTTACCGATAAATCATAGGGTTTGACTTCAATCTTTTTACCAATCGATTGCTGAGAATCAATCAAAATATCAGATTGAGCCTCTGCTGGGTTATGAGTAAACTCAGCATCTGTAGAGGGATTAATGTCAACTGTTGATTCTTGCTTATCAGACATAATACTTACCGAAGTATAAAATCAGTAAATAGCACTTCATCAATTTTTACAGAATGTTTTGCGTCATATTGACGAGTTAACGTTGACTTAATCTTCTCTTGTAAATCAGTTTTACCGTTCTCTTTTTTAAGATTATTAACATACTGCTTTGATGCCAAAAGTAAAACATCACTTCTCACTTCTGGTAAATACTCTAATAAAACTGTTTTTTGTTGCTCATCAGCAACGCGTAACACCATACCAACATACAAAATTTTAGTCGCATCACTGTTATCTTCGGCAACCGGTAACGAAAGAGTGAAAGGTTTTAAAGTTAAAAATACCGGAGATACAATTGGTGTTTCTTGCTCAACTTGAGGCTTGTTACTTGAATGATTTTGTAACCACAAATAAACTGCAGTGCCTGATGCTAATAACGTAATGATAATAAGTATTATGTTTAAAATACTTACTTTTTTCTTGGTAGTTTGCATATTGATTATTATCTCAGTAAAAATTAAAAATTATTTTTTGACCAGCTAAATGGTAAAAATTACAAAAATAATAAATCATGCTTAAAAATTTGATTTGAAGAATAGACAATAAAAATATCACCTATTCGACGTTTTTAACATTGAAACAACCGCTAAACACAAGCTAACTCCTTCACTTAAGCAAATATACTTAATCCTAAGTGCGATAAGGGCTTGTCACCCTCCACTTGCTCAACAGATTCATCAATGGTATCTGAATTAGCAGCAGTGAATTGAGGATTTTTACTTGATTTATATCCAGAGGATTGCTCTGAATGATGCATCGTTGAAAAATCACTAATATTGGTTTGCGCTAAACTCATGCCTTGTTCTTCAAGGGAAGCTCTAAGATAAGGTAATGTAGATTCCAAAACACTTTTAACCGCCGAATGGGCAACTACCATATGCATATTGATTTTATCATCGAGCAGATCAAGCTTAATATGTAACGATCCTAATTGTTCGGGGTTTAACTTGATTTCCGCACTTTGAATACCTTGACGAGTTATTAAGCTAATTTGCTCTGTCAACGCTGCTTGCCACTGTGTCACATCAACTGGCATAGGCAAATTCATCATAAAAGTCGAAGTTGTAACAGGCGCAGTTTGTTGTGAAAAAGGTTGAGTGAACGTATTAATACTGGTCACAACATGATTATCGGCTTGGGCATGAATGGCAGTATCATTATCCACAGGGTTAGTTACAAACTGATTAAATAAAGCAATTGGTTTGTTTATACTATCAGAATCCAGCATCTGACTTGGTGCATCCGTTTGCAAATAATGAGCCGCAATTGTTTTATCCACCAAATGTTCTTCCATTAAACGGTTACTAGCACCATTACGTTGATTAAAGAATTCATCTGGCTGAGAGATGTTGTTGATCAATAGTTCACTATCATTGATCGATATCAACAACTCGGTAACTTGATTATTAGCAATTGTCGGAGAATCAGCATTTTGCAAAGTATTCAATGGCAAGCTATCAACTTTAGCCGGTTGATTAGCGTTTAAGGCGCAATGCGATTTTTCAATTAAATGATTGGCAATCATATCATTCAATGTGACATCTGTTCGTGAATTAACGATTTCTAGCGGAGATGGCGTTATCCACACCATAGCTAAACAACTATCATCTTGTTGCTGATCCGCGTCACTATCATCACCTATTTTTTGTGTTGAGTTAAGGCTGTGTTGCAAACCTAACCCATGATTTTGATTAGCGTGTAATAATTGCTGAAATAAATCGCTATCCACCAACGACAAATCTTCATCAGTTGAGGGTAACTGCTTTGAAGGTGCTAATGCTACATCAGTGATTAGGTTAATATTCATTTAACGCTCTCCTGGCTAATTGTTGCTGAGCAAATTCATCTGTCAGTTTTTGTTGTAACCGGTTTTGTTGCTCTACATATTTTTGCTGCTGCTTATCTAACAATGTTTTATAAGTATTAAGATTTTTTTGAGATTGATTAAGTTCATGCGTTATCTGTTTTTTTTTGATATCTAACGTCAATAATAACTTTCTTTGTTTAGCAATACCTTGCTCTAGTGTTGCAATAAAAGCCTGAAAATTTGATAATTCATGCCCTTTAATGCCATTGAATAAAGCTTTATTCAATCGTCCTTGATACTCAAGATAATACTCATTTAATAAATTGAGCTGAGACTGAGCATGGCGCTGATTATCATCAGCTTTTTTTAACTTAATTAACGTATCATCTAGCGATTTTTTCGCTAACTTTTTTAATGTTAAAAACGCCAAATACCCTGAATTTTTATTCATCATTCCCCCCTTTTTAATTAGTTAAAATGGGTTGCAACATACTGGCTAATTGTTGATAAGCATCTTGATAACTACAATGTTCATCAATACCCTGTTGTAAAAAATCTTTCATTGCTGGGTACAAAGTGATAGCACTGTCTAATAGAGGATCGGTGCCCGAAACATAAGCACCGACATTAATCAAATCACGATTTCGTTGAAAACTCGAAAATAGCTGTTTAAATAACCGAGATTTTTTTTCATCGGCAACAGGTGTTAAATCAGTCATGACACGGCTAATTGACGCTTCAATATCAATCGCTGGGTAATGCCCGGATTCTGCGAGTGAACGTGATAATACAATATGCCCATCTAAAATAGCACGTGCTGAGTCTGCAATCGGATCTTGCTGATCATCGCCTTCAGTTAATACGGTATAAAATGCAGTAATCGATCCTTGACCTTTATCATCATTACCTGCCCTTTCAACTAATGCCGGTAATTTAGCAAATACCGAAGGTGGATAACCTTTGGTAGCTGGTGGTTCGCCAATAGCTAAAGCAATTTCTCGTTGTGCCATAGCATAACGGGTCAAAGAGTCCATAATGAGTAGCACGTTAAACCCTTGGTCGCGAAAGTTTTCTGCAATTTTTGTTGCATATGCCGCGCCTTGTAAACGTAGCAGCGGTGAAACATCAGCAGGAGCAGCTACCACAACCGATCGCGCTAATCCTTCTTTTCCTAAAATATTTTCGATAAAATCTTTAACTTCCCGACCACGCTCACCAATTAAGCCAACGACGATAATATCGGCCTTGGTATAACGCGCCATCATCCCTAATAAAACACTTTTACCAACACCTGAACCGGCAAACAACCCCATTCTTTGCCCTCGACCAACGGTTAACAGCGCATTAATAGCTCGAATACCCACATCTAAGATCTGATCAATAGGTGTACGTTGTAGTGGATTGAGCGATGAATTTGCTAATCCTTGATATTCAATATTTTCTGGTAATGGCATACCATCTAACGGTCTTCCAGCTGCATCAACAACCCGACCCAACAATGCCATACCAATAGGTAACACTTTATGATTAAAGTGAGCTAAATCATATTGTGCGGTATACACTCTAGCACCTAACAAAATACCTTCAGTGGTATCAAAAGGCATTAAATATAGAGTTTTATCGTTAAAGCCAATGACTTCACACTCCACCGCATCGATTTTTCCATGTGATTGCCGTTCAACAAAACAATTTGATCCTAACGGTAATTTTAATCCGATAGCTTCAAGTACTAAGCCCGAAGCTTTAACTAATCGTCCATAATGCCGAATCAACGATAACGATTGCAGCTGCTGTGTGGCATAATCAATTTTAGCTGCCCATTGCTTTGCCAAGCTCACGCTACTGATTCTCTCCCTGTATACAATCGGCCATCATTTGCCAATGACAAGCATTGCTAGCATCGACTTGATTAGTATCGGTCCATATTTTACAGTCACCTAATTCAACATTCGTATCTGCAACTAATTGCCAATGATATTGTTTAATTTCATCTTGTAATAAAGGTTCAATCCATAACAGATCATCGGGATGCAGGTGCAAAGAAGCTGACTTAATTATCATCGAACCTTCGTCAATTAAGGTCTTAATGGTATGCATTAACTGTTTTTGTTTAACTTTTGATATTGTCCCTACCGTTTTTTGTGCCGCAACTAAGGCTAAATCAAACAATTGTGGGACAATTAAATCATCTATTTGATTGATAGCGGTATGAAAATGGCTAACTAAATTAGCTATTGTCTCTACTGCTTTTAATTTTTCTGCATCAAGCTGTTGTTCAATTACCGCTTTGCCTTCTTGTTGACCAATGGCATACCCTTGCTCATAACCTGCTTGTTGGCCTATATTAAACCCTTCTTCTTTCCCTAAATTAAATCCATCTTGATAAGCTTGCTCTTTTGCTTGTTGCTTGATAATGGCTAATTGTTGTTCAATAACACTGTTGTCGACTTCAATAACTTTAGGTTCTGGCTTAGGCTCAACCTTATCAGCATTTTTAGTTATTTTCTTTTTGGTTAACTTTTGCGACTTAGCTAACGTTAAATCCTGAAAACTTAATGGTTCCCAACTCATGGTATTGGTTCGATTATACATATTCGTCATCACCGCTACTTAAAATCATTTCACCACTTTCAGCTAATTTGCGCGCAATAACCAAAATTTTCTTCTGTTCTGTTTCGACTTGAGATAAGCGCACTGGTGGTCTATTTTCTAAATCTTCACGTAAAATCGAAGCGGCACGCTGTGACATATTACTTAATAGCTTGTCACGTAATGCCACAGATGCCCCTTTTAAGGCAATAATCAATGTTTCATTATCCACCTCTTTAAGTAGACGTTGGATGCTTCTATCATCAACTTCAACCAGATTTTCGAACAAGAACATTTCATCAATAATTTTCTGTGCAAGTTCACTGTCATAATCACGTAAGGAATTGATCACCAATTCTTCTTGTTGTGATTTCATCAAGTTAATAATTTCAGCCGCAGTACGAATACCACCAAGGTTATTAAGTTTAATATTTTGACCATGTAGTAACGTCGATAATGAGGCAGATAAAACCTGAAGTGCCGACGGCTCAACCCCGCCAAATGTTGCGATTCTAAGCATGACATCATTACGTAATTCATCATCAAATAGATTTAAAATTTCCGCAGCTAAATCTCGATTTAAATGAACTAAAATTGTAGCAATAATTTGTGGATGTTCTTTTTTAACTAAATCAACCGCTCTAGCTGCATCGACAAAATTAAGCATCTCAAGTCCATCTTTCGCTTCATCTAAATCGACCTCTAACAACTCATCAAGTAACCGATCGGCTTTTTCAGTACCGATTGATTTTTCGAGAATTGAACGTAAATAACCATTGGTATCGGTATTAAGTACTGCACACTCTTCAAGTGTTTTTTGACATTCATTTAAGATGTCTTTCAACTGTTCTTGAGAAAGTTGTGGTAGCGACATCATTGCACTACTAATTTGCTGTACCTCTTTGGGATTAAGGTATTGCATAACGTTAGCGGCAAGCTCTTCACCTAATACCATTAGCACGGTTGCTGCTTTTTGAGATTCACTTAAACTTAAATTCATGGATTTGTGTCCGCCTTACTTATCCAACCACGTATAATTAACGCCATGACCCGAGGATCTTTCTCGACAATTTTGCGAATATATTGTTGCTGCTGCATATTATCTTCAAATATCTTCTGCTGCTGTTTACTATGCGCCTTATAATCTAACTTATCCTCACCCGATAATTTAGTATCCGTTGAAGCATGGTTCACATTAAAGAGCTGGCGTTGTAATTTAATCCATAAAGCACGTAACATTTTGCGCCAAACAAACCATAACACTAAAACATAAACAAGATATTTAATTACTGTTTTTAGCACATCATAAAACTCATGTGTTCGCCAAAATGGCAAGCTATCATCCGTTTCGAGCGCTTGATCGGTAAATTTTAAATTTGCAACTGTCAACGTATCACCGCGTGAATCAGAAAATCCCATTGCTTGACGCGCTAATGCTTCAATATTTTCCAATTCGTCTTTATCTAATTTCACCCATTGTGGTGCTGGTTCCTTGGCATTGTCAGATTGCTCTTGTAATTGAGATTGATCCAACTGTTGTGCCATAAACTTATAATTAACCAGCACTGCAACTGACAATCGTTTAATACGCCCTTCTGGGATTTTACTGTGCACGATTTGTCTATTTACTTCAAAATTTAACGTGTTATTTGATTGTAAATTATAAATTTTTTTCTTATCGTCTTTTGATTTTGAGTCTGGATTATCATCTATTGGGGCACTCGGTGTTGGCATAGGTTGGTTTGACAAAGCGCCCGGCACACCACCTGTGTTATCGTTTGCTGCTAACTGACGATTCTCCACTTGATGCTTACTACGTAAGGTTTGCTGAGCAGTATCGCCATTGGGATCAAAGGTTTCAGATGTTGCTTCTTGCCGGCTATAATCAATATCAGCATTAACTTGCACCATAATATTTTGTTTACCTAACACTGGTGTAATGATTTTTTCGACCCGCTCTCGAATAGTATCTTCTACTTTTTGACTGTATTCTAACTGCGCTACGTTGACGTTACCGTCGCGAAATTTTTCACCCGTTAATAAATGACCTTGTTGGTCAATAATTGTGACTTTTTCTGCTTGTAATTCCGGTACACTGCTTGAAATTAAATGAACAATAGCATCTATTTGCCCTTGCGATAATGATCGTCCTGGCAACAATGTTAATGCTACAGACGCTGAAGGAAATTTTCGTTCACGTACAAATAAAGATGGCTTAGGCATCGCTAAATGCACTCTCGCATCATCCACACTACTAATAATTGAAATGGTTCTTGATAGTTCGCCTTCTAATGCGCGTTGATAATTAATCTGTTCATTAAATTGACTCATACCAAAGCTGTCTTTGTCGAGTAATTCAAAACCAACAGCACCACCTTTAGGTAGGCCTTGCTGGGCAATACGTAAGCGCGTGTCATAAACTTTATCAGCAGGAATTAAGATAGTCGATCCTGAAGATGAAAACTGATAAGGAATATTCATCTTATCAAGTTGGCTAATAATTTCGCCGCCATCTTTATCGCTCAACTGGCTAAACAAAACCCCATAATTATCATCTTTTAACCATAAATAGGCGATACTACTAATGGCAAGCACAACCACGCCAGCAACAAGCAGCAGCATTTTACGATTTTGTTTAAATTGATTGATAAATGGTAACTTACTCAATATTGATTCGCCTTTGTTACCGACAGTTTGGCTATCCATAAAAACCCTAATGCTAAACTAATTAGATTTGTTCTAGAGTTTATTATCAATCCATTTAAAAAAATCAATAGCTAAAAAAGCAAATGCTTTACCCCTTACTTGTGGCATTTAGATTTAAGGTTGTATGTTAAATTCAATCACATATTGAGCAAGTTAAGAAGAGATGACTTTTAACGCCATGAACACGCTAAATACAATTAACAATACGTTTCTAGTTGATTTTAATCAAACCAACTCCACAATAAACAACCAATCAAAGAGCGCACAATCTGATTTTACTGCGGCATTAAAAATGGCACTCGATCACATTAGCCAAACACAAATTCAGGCCCATAATCAAGCACAAGCTTTTGAACAAGGAAAGCCCAACATAACGTTAAATGAAGTGATGGTTAATATGCAAAAATCTTCGGTTTCACTTCAATTTGGTATTCAAGTGCGTAATAAACTCGTTGCTGCCTATCAAGAAGTCATGAACATGAATGTTTAAATGATGTAATTGTCTATGCTATCTTCAATTTAACAGGTTTAGCATGACTCACAGCTCGTCATATTACTATAAGCGGTTGTAAGTAACGCTAAATAAGATTCAAACATCTGATAAGTGATTGCAATATCACTTATCATAACTAAAAATCACTGGCCAACAATATCACTATTTTGCTCAACATAGTTATATTTAACCGTATTTTATTAATAAAACTAAAGCTAATAAGGCAATCTAAATTAAACTTGCGATTTTTTGATAGCTATCAAGCTTTGTTTGATAATCGACTTGTTCGCCAATTAACTCTTTTAATTGAGCATGACGATAAATAATTAATTGACTAATTTGCTGTTGATAGCTATGAATATTTTTTATATACATACTAAATATATCTTTTTGTTTTAAAGGTATTTTATCAACAGCAGTGAGATCATCGGCCTGCATAATTGCTTTCGTTAATTGATGATATTTAGCTTGCCAAGTTAACAATAGATCCCAATTTTCATCACGCGCATTGATAAGCATTTGTTCTGTGACATAATTAAGTTGTTCATATTGTTCTAATAAAGATGTTTTCACATTCTATTCCTTTTTATCTGGCAATCTCGCGCCAAGACTCTGCAATATTATCAAGTAAATCAAAGCAAGTTTGTAATTTTTGCCTATCATTATGCAAATTTGCTAGCACCAATTGTTGGGTCATATAGTGATATAAGCGATCTAGATTTTCAGCAATTTCGCCACCTTGTTCTAGATCTAAACAACTTTTCAAGCCATTATCAATGATATTAATGGCTTTTGAAATTGCTGCGCCTTTACCGGCAATATTGCCTCGTTCAATGTGTAGACTGGCCAAGCGAATAGCGTTAAGTGCACCATCAAACAGTAATACAATCAATTGATGAGGGGACGCCTGACTAACTTGAGTTTCTAAATTCACTTGCTGATAAGCATCAGAACCAACTTTATACATCGGGTATTCCTATTTTTTTAAATTGGCCATCATGTCAAATTGAGTAGATAAATAGTTACTCATGCTATCTAACGAGCTGATTAAAACATCCAACTTAGTAAATTGTACTCGATAGCGTTCAACAGTTTGTTCAATTGAGTTATTCACTTGTTCATAACGCTTATCTAATGATTTTAATGTCGAATTTAAGCCATTCGTTGCAGAATCAATCATACCGTCATTATCAATAAATCCACTAATCTTAGCGAAAACCTCATTAGCGATACCGCTATTTTGACCATCACCAATAAACAACTCAGCAACAGCTTCACTATTTTCACTCAGCACTTTTTGTAATTGAGTTTGGTTGATAGTTAATGAACCATTATTATCCATATTGACACCAATTTGTGCTAAAACCGAAAATTCCCCAGCTTGCCCTTTTGCAAAAATTGAACGAATACTTTGATCGATATTACGTAAAGTAGAATCACCAATGAGCGGTCCATTATTACTATCTAACTCTTCGGAATTGGCCTCTTTTGCGGTAAATTTAGTCAAGCTCGATATGGTTGATTGTAATTGATTAAATGCCTCAACCCACTGTTTAATGGCTTCTTCGGCTTTTTCGTTATCAGCCGTTATAGTTAAATTTTCGCTAGTTGTAGT
This sequence comes from Gilliamella sp. wkB171, assembly GCF_001693755.1. Lineage (GTDB taxonomy): Bacteria > Pseudomonadota > Gammaproteobacteria > Enterobacterales > Orbaceae > Gilliamella > Gilliamella apicola_F. The sequence continues at coordinate 173,120 of NZ_LYST01000055.1, read as the reverse complement.
CGTTGCCTTTAAGGTGATATCAATGCCAGCAACCACATCTTTAACAGTATTTGAAGCGCTGGTAATGGCAATACCATTAAAAGTAAACTTAGCATCTTGCGCTTGGCAAACTTCAGTCATATTAGCATTATCTTTTTGATTATAGTCAAAGCCAATTATGTTATTTAACTGCTCATCATCTGACGAAATGGACGTAATAGTCTGTTGTTCCCCAGTCTCTTTAGCGGTGATCACTAACTGATAACTCCCCGTACCTGAACGAACAACGGCTGCATTCATCGTCGATTCACTCGTGCTACCATCAGCATTAGTTACTTTGGCGTGATTAATTGCATTAGCAATTGACTCAAGCGAAGTTTCGTCTTTAGATAACTCAATATTAAGTTCACTACCATTAGCTTGCTTAATGGTCACTGTGCGGCTTTCACTATCACTCCCTAAGCCCATATTTTTATCATTAATTGACGTTGTTGCAACGCTATGCGAAGTCGCTAATTGCTCAACGCTTACAGCATAATTACCTGATTGTGCCTGACTATTTACTTTAGCTGTAAAATAACTATCATTGCTAGTTGCTATTTTGCTTTGAAATAAATCTTTTTTCTGCAATTTTTCGGTGGCTGAATTAAATGCCGTCAACGCACTTTTTAACTTACCAAATCCACTAATTTTGGCATTAACCGCTTTTTGTTGTGATTTAATTGGAGTCAAACGTGTTTTTTCAACAGACTCTAATTGATTTAAAACTTCATTAAGATCGATTCCTGAACCGATACCTAACACACTCATTGCCATTATCTGATCAACCTATAACAATTATTCGATAAGTTTTATATCGGCTAACTTACTAAAAAGTTTAATCAGGTTTGAAATTTTATCGAGACATAATAAAAACGGTGCGATTTTATAAAACATAAAAAATAATTTAATTAAATGATTTATATCAATTTACCTAACAAAAATCGCCATTAAAACTGAGTAAAATCAACCATAATGTAGAAAAAAATTAAAGTTTCTTTTTTTACTACCGATACATTATCTGTCAGCAAGAATATTGAATTAATAATCAGTATAACGTTGATTTTACTAATAATATTAAAGGAGATAAAAATGGCACAAGTAATTAATACTAATACGATGTCTTTAATGGCAAAAAATAACCTTAACAATTCACAAAGTGTGCTTGGCACAGCTATTGAACGTCTTTCATCTGGTATGCGTATTAATAGCGCTAAAGATGACGCAGCAGGTCAAGCTATCGCTAACCGTTTTTCTTCAAACATTAAAGGTTTAACTCAAGCAGCGCGTAATGCAAATGATGGTATCTCACTTGCGCAAACAACTGAAGGTGCATTAAACGAAATTAATAACAACGTACAACGTATTCGTGAATTAACAGTTCAAGCAGCAAACGGCACTAACTCACAAAGCGATTTAGAGTCAATCCAAAACGAAATCGATCAACGTTTAGAAGAGATCGACCGTGTATCTAAACAAACTGATTTCAATGGTTCTAAAGTATTGTCAGCAGATAAATCACTAAAAATCCAAGTTGGCGCAAATGACGGCGAAACCATTGAAATCAATTTGAAAAAAATTGATAGCACAGAATTAGGTCTAGCTGCTTTCAATGTATCAGACACACCAACAGCAGATCCATTAAAAACGCTTGATGCAGCATTATCAAAAATTGATGCATTACGTGGTGAGCTAGGTGCGGTACAAAACCGTTTTGAATCAACTGTTAACAACATCAATAACACAGTAAATAACTTAAGTTCTGCACGTAGCCGAATTGAAGATGCTGATTATGCAACCGAAGTATCAAATATGACGCGTGGTCAAATTTTACAACAAGCAGGTACATCTGTATTAGCACAAGCTAACCAAGTACCACAATCAGTACTATCTTTATTACAATAAGTTTTTTATCTAAAATTTTCTGGTTACTCTAATTTTGAACTTAGCAATAACGGTTTAATTTCCGTTATTGCTAATAATGCCAAATACCTATTATTTACTACGCTATTCTCGCCATCAAATTAACCGATTATCACCATAATACCATTAGGCATTTTTTACATTGGTTCATAAAATGAATGATAACCTTTATAACTCACAAGGTGTAATGAATGAAATTGATTGGCAAAAATATATTCATTTGGTTCGTAATGAAGCACTAAAATTAGCAGTTCGCTTACCCACAACAGTAGAGCTTGATGATTTATTACAAGTTGGTTATATCGGTTTATTAGACACAATAAAACGTTATGATGCATCACAAGGTAATACTTTTACAACCTTTGCCATTCCGCGAATCAAAGGCGCCATGTTAGATGAGTTACGTAGTCGAGATTGGCTACCTAGACAAACACGCAAAAAAATTAAAGATGTCACTCAGGCAATTCACCAACTTGAACAGCAATTAGGTGTTGCACCTACTGATCAGCAAATTGCCAATTACTTACAACTGTCTCTAAGCGAATATCGCAAAATATTGTTAGATTCCAATTATAGCCAACTATATTCTTACGACGAAATACAAAAAAAGCTCGGTGATAGTCTAGATGTGATGATTGATTATCAAGATGATAACACACCATTTTCCAACATCATTAACGATGAAATTCGTAATATCATTATTGAGCAAATAGAAAAACTGCCAGAAAAAGAAAAAATGGTATTGGCGCTTTACTATCAAGAAGAGCTCAATTTAAAAGAGATTGGCAAAATTATGGATATTAGTGAATCACGAGTCAGCCAATTACACAGCCAAGCAATAAAAAGAATACAAAGTAAAATTAGCTTATAAAAAAGAGTTAAATAAAATTTAATTAATCGAAAATAAATTGAAATTATTTTTTTATTGATTTTTTTCGTTTAAAAATGTAATTTTAAGCATAAAAAAATATTTCTAATAAAAATTTATTTATTTCGCACTTTTTAATGCGAACTTTACTGGATAGGGATTGGTGATTAAATTGGGTAATATATTAGATGACGATATTCTTAAATGCATACATCATTTGAATCTTTCAACATTACTACTAAGTCAACGCATGCTTGAAAAAGATAAAGTAATGGCGATGTATCGACTAGGCATTGATGAAGAAACAGCTGACATGCTTAGTAATCTAAGTGCTTCTCAAATGTTAGTGTTGTCTGAAACCAACCAATTAACATTTAAATTACGTTTTGAAAATTCAGAAATGATGAAAAAACTAACGGAAGAATCTCGCGTGAGTGACATTAAACAGATGCACACGGGAATTCTTTTATCTAGTTTACTATTAGATTCAATCAATAAGTAATAGGAAATTAGGATGAGATGCACAAGTATTATTCAAAAATATAAGGAAGTTCAACTAGCTATCCGACTAATTTCGCTAGGCGCTAGGATTCAGATGCTGGAAAGCGAAACCAATTTAAGTCGTGGTAAATTAATCAAATTATATAAAGAGATCCAAGGTTGTCCACCGCCTAAAGGATTATTACCCTTTTCAACCACCTGGTTTATGACATGGGAACCCAATATTCACTCTAGTATTTTTTATAATGCTTATCACTTTTTGGTTAAACATGGTACTAAACCTGGCATTCAATCGATTCTAAAAGCCTACCAACTGTACTTAGAGCAATGTCCCTCGTCTTATAATGAAGAGCCGGTTTTAGGACTTACCAGAGCTTGGATCTTGGTCAAATTTGTTGAAAGCAATGTAATGCAACAATCATGCTGCAAAGCGTGTAAAGGGCGATTTATTACCCATGCTTATCAACCGCATAATAGTTTTATTTGTAGTTTATGCCAGCCACCATCAAGGGCAGAAAAAAATAACAAAACACAGAAAGAAAACCATGCAAAATGCTTACAAGTATTATCAATACCTAATGGTTTTAATTCGATTATTGCAAAACAAATGACTGCTTAAATCAACATTATAAAAAATAAGCATATTTAATCACGATCAGTTTATGGAGAAAAAGGAAAGCCAATGCTCATCATTGTAGGATATATCGTTGTTATCGCTTCTGCCCTAGTTGGGTATGTACTTAGTGGAGGGTATTTAGCCGTACTTTTTCAACCGTTAGAATTTCTAATTATCGGCGGAACGGCTATCGGCGCGTTTATTGTCAGTAATGAAAAAAAAATCATTCTCGCTACCCTTAAATCGTTAGGTCAATTATTTAAGACATCAAAATATAACAAAACATTGTACTTAACCCTGATTAATTTAATGTACACCATTTTAACTAAAGTTCGCCAAAATGGGGGATTATCTATCGAGGCTGATATTGATAACCCCAAAGAAAGTGAACTATTTAAAGCTTATCCACTTATTTTAGCTAATCCTCAAATCTGTGATTTTATAACGGACTATTTACGATTAATGATTAGTGGCAACATGGAAGTGTACGAAATTGAAGCATTAATGAATGAAGAAATTGAAACCAAGTTACATGAATTAGAAAAACCTGTCGATGCCATTTCAAGTGTAGGCGATGGCTTACCCGCATTTGGTATCGTTGCAGCCGTTATGGGGGTTATTAATACGTTAGCACAAGCTGACAGGCCGGCGAGCGAGTTAGGAGAATTAATTGCTCACGCGATGGTAGGAACGTTTTTAGGTATATTGCTCGCCTATGGTTTTGTTTCGCCTTTAGCTGCACTTTTAAGACAAAAGAACGCCGACAGTGTAAAAATCTTGGAATGTATCAAAGTGATATTAATTGCAAGTATGCATGACTATGCCCCCCAAATTTGTATTGAATTTGGACGTAAAACCATATTTTCTCATGAAAGACCTTCTTTCTTTGAATTAGAAAAATACCTACAAGAAATCAAAGAAAAAAATACTCAGCAAACAGAAAACAGTGAACAATGAAAAACAACTCAGTAAAAATAATTATCTCTAAAAAAAAATCGGGGCATAGTGGTGGGCATCATGGTGGTTCTTGGAAAATCGCCTATGCCGACTTTATGACCGCTATGATGGCGCTATTTTTGGTCATGTGGTTAATTGCTAAAGCTAGCCCTCAAGAATTACAAGGCATTGCTGAATATTTTAGAACCCCTTTAATACTGGGACAAAATGGCGGAAAAAACCTCAGTGATAGTGAAAGTCCAATACCTGGCGGTGGTGATGATTTTCATAAAAAAATAGGGGAAGAAAACAATACCACCTTGCAACAAGACCTTACTGATTCTGAGAAAAAACAGGTCGAAAAATTACAGTTAATAGAAACCGCACGCAAAATTAATGAAGTATTTGAACTCGATCCACGACTTAAAAAATTAGCGGCAAATTTAATTATAGAATTGACTGAAATGGGATTACGAATCCAAATTTTGGCCAGCGATGATAAGCCCATGTTTGATGTCGGCAGTGCTGTCATTCACCCTAACATGCAAGAAATTTTAAATGCATTAGCACCAATCATTAATTCACTACCTAACAAAATTACGTTATCAGGCCACACCGATGAACGCCAGTATATTACAGGTGATCGAGGTTACAGTAACTGGGAGTTATCCGCTGACAGAGCAAATTCATCAAGAAGAGAACTGATTGCCGGTGGCTTAGATTCAAACAAAATTATTCGTATTATTGGATTGGCTGATACCGTAAGCTTAAATAAACCAAATTACAGTAATGATGCCAATCGTCGTATTAGTATTTTAATCTTAAATAAATCAGCACAACAATATATTGAAGATGAAAATAATATGACTGGTATTGATTTTTTAAAACAATCACAAAAAATTCAATCCGAGTGATGCAACATAAAAAGTTTTACCAAAAATCAGCGGTGTTTAATTTTGCAAAAAATAATTAAAGTTTTTAGCAATTAATCCGATATAGACAATATTCGTTTAGTTAATTATTGCGTGACTAACTAACACTATATTTGGGAGTTTTTATGTCAAATTCATTGATGAATACTGGTATTAGTGGATTAAATGCAGCACAAAATATGCTTAATGTTATAAGCAATAATATCAGTAATGCGCATACTACGGGTTATAATCGTCAACAACAAATTTTAAGCCAAGCAAATAGTACTAAATATGGTTTTGGTTTTGTTGGTAATGGTGTGTGCGTCAGTGCTGTTAATCGAGCCTTTAATGGATTTGTTGTTGGACAATTACGCCAAGCACAGTCACAAAATGGTTCAATAAAAGCGTATTACAATGAATTATCTAAAGTGGATAATTTATTAGCTGAAAATGAAAATAGTATTGCATCACAGCTCAATAATTTATTTTCTAGCTTAAATAAACTTTCATCAAATGCCGCTGACGCTGCAACTAAGCAAACGGTGATTAGCGATCTCACTTCACTAGTAAATCAATTTAATAAAACCGAATTAAATTTAAAAAATCAAATTGCCAATATTAATACTGAACTAAGCAATAACGTTAATCAAATCAACGCTTATACCAAACAAATTGCAGAACTAAATCAAAAAATTTCAAAACTACAGACTGTGGGTGAAGCAAACCAACCTAATGCGCTGCTTGATGAGCGCGATCAGCTAGTCAATGAATTAAGTGAAATTATCGGCATCACTGTCACCGAACAAAATGGTCAATATAATATTTCGCTTAGTAATGGTTTAAATTTAGTACAAGGTGCATCAGTTAATCAACTATCAGTACAACCTTCAACAGATGACCCTTCTTTAAATACAATTATTTACACTCATCCTTCTGGTGCGACTCAAGAACTCACAAGTCAACATATCACATCAGGCCGATTAAATGGATTATTAACTTCTCGTGATGGACCACTCCTAGAAGCACGTAATCAATTAGGTTTAATTGCATTGAATTTGGCTGAAAGATTTAATCAAGTCCATATGTCAGGTGTTGATATCAATGGTAATGCTGGCGAAAAGTTATTTGATTACAACGCACCTAGCAGTATCGCCAATATTAAAAATCAGGGAAATGCCGCGGTAACCATTGATTATCAATCAGTTAAGGATGTTAAAGCGTCTGATTATAAAATCGAATTTAATGGTAGTGATTGGATAGTAACGCGATTATCTGACAATCAGCAAATCACGCCTCAAGTTGAGAATGGTGCATTAAACTTTGATGGTTTATCAATAAAAATCACAGGTACACCAGTTAATGGCGATTCGTTTATGCTTAAACCAGTTGCTAATATTGCTTCATCATTACAATTGTTGGTAAAAGATGTTAATCAACTTGCTACTGGGCTTGCCGATGATGAAAACGGTGCTGGTGACAATCGTAATGTGGCAAAATTTTTAGAGATACAAAATGAAAAATTAATTAATGGCACCAAAACATTAAACAGCGCTTACAACACCTTAGTAAGTTATATTGGCAGTGAAACGCATACTGCCAAAATTTCTCTGCAATCCAACCAAAATATTACAGATCAGATTTATGAACAAAATCAATCTATATCAGGGGTTAATATTGAAGAAGAGTATATTTCGATGCAGGTTTATATGCAGTATTATCAAGCGAACGCAAAAGTAATTGATGCTGCAACAACACTATTCGATACTATCTTAGGTTTGGCTAATTGATAAAAGGGTTTAATAATGCGAATTAGTACTAATTCAATGTATCAAAAAAATTTAAATAGTATTTTAAATACTAACAATAAATGGCAAAAATCTGGATTACATTTAGCCACAGGTAAGAAAATTTTATCACCGTCTGATGATCCGATGGGGGCATCACAAGCACTGATACTTAAACAAGCACAATCGAAGAACGATCAATTCCAAGCAGCACGCGAAAGTGTTGATAAATCATTAAGCCGACAAGATACCATCTTAAAAGAAGTTAATACCGTCATTCAAACCATTCAAGAAACGTTAGTTTATGCCGGAAACGAAACGTTAAATGACGAAAACCGCCAAGATCTTGCCAATAAATTACAAGGATTAAAAGATCAACTTATTTCATTAGCCAATGCTAAAGATACCAATGGTAACTATTTATTTGCCGGTAATAAAAACGACACGCCACCATTTGTTGTCGACGAATCAGGTAAAGTCAATTATGTGGGTGGAACATCACAAATTAACGTTTTGATTGATGAAACGCGCGAAGTTTCACTCAGTTTTACTGGTGCACAAACCTTTATGAGTGGCACCAATCCAAACCAACCTGATGCGCCAAGCGATATCTTTGCCAGCCTGGATTATGCGCTTGATGCATTAAATATGAAGTTAGATGATAACGATGAAGATGCCATTGAGCAATTTCGAGCAGGATTAACTCAAGCGAGTTTAGGGATTGATAATGCTTTTGATAACATATCAACATTAAGAGCGGCTGGCGGAACAGTATTAGCAGAAGTAGAAAGATTATCCGCTTTAGGTGACAGCTTAGATATTGAATTTGAAACCCAGATCAGTCAAATTGAAGATGTCGACTGGTATGAAGCAATTTCAGATTATGTAATGTTACAGGCAAATTTACAAGCTGCACAATATACTTTTATGAATATGCAAAGTATGTCTTTATTTCAAATGAAGTAATTAACTATTTTTAATAGTTGTACTTTTGTTGCAACCATCATCAGTAAGATATATCTGAAAAATTAAAGGCGGGTTTACCCGCCTTTTTGATTATAGCAACGCGCGTCAACAACCAAAGTGTGCTTAGTTAAAAGCGATTGGTTTAAAACCACTTGTCGATATTGATGGTATTGTTGCGGCAATTTGCTCAATACGACCAATAATTTGAATTAGTTTATCGCGATGATACTTGTCGCAACCATCATCAGTAAGACATATTTGAAAAATTAAAGGCGGGTTTACCCGCCTTTTTGATTATAGCAACTCGCGTCAATAACCAAAGTGCGCTTAGTTAAAAGCAATTTGTTTAAAACCACTTGTGGATATCGATGGTATTGTTGCGGCAATTTGCTCAATACGACCAATAATTTGAATTAGTTTATTGCGATGATACTTGTTGCAACTATCATCAGTAAGACATCTCTAAAAATTAAAGGCGGGTTTACCCGCCTTTTTGATAATAGCAACGCGCGTCAACAACCAAGGTGCGCTTAGTTAAAAGCGATTTGTTTAAAACCACTTGTCGATATTGATGGTATTGTTGCGGCAATTTGCTCAATACGACCAATAATTTGAATTAGTTTATCACTATAGTTTGGATCGGTGGCATAATTTGCCGCTTGTAATGCTTTAGCAGCGGAGCGAGCATCAGGCGCATTAACCACAGCACGATAACGAGGGCTTTTAGTTAATAAATTGAGATAATCAGTCAATGCATGTTGTTTACTGTTATAAACTTTGAATTCATCCTGAATTTTTATCATCCGATTATTCACAAATTCTTGAGTGGTTAAGCGCGTTGAACTACCTTTCCAAGCAGGCGTTGCTTTAATCCCAAAATAATTGTGGCTAGTGGCATTATCTTCTGTTTTAATTTCCTTTTGTCCCCAGCCTGTTTCTAATGCTGCTTGTGCAATTATAACTTCATAAGGAATACCAGAAACCCCCGATGCTTGCTTAGCGGGTTTAAGCCACTGTTGCACGAAGGTCGTAACATGATCAGCATCAAGATCTTGACGCGAAGTGTTAAAAGCTAACTCATTTGACTTAAGTTGTGATGCATTGTCTGTCTTATGTTGATGATAGAGCATTTGCCCCAATGCTTGAGGTGAAAGATGCGAAGTATTTTCAGAAAATAAAGATTGAGCCAATTTTAAATTAGGTTGTTTATTATTGCTATTAGACTGCATGTTAATCTTGGCTGAATCAGACGAAGACTTGGCTAATTGTTGAGTTAGCATATTGGCTAATCCCAATCCTTTACCTGCGGATTGTTGTGCTATTTGCTGATCAAACATCGAAGTAAACAGTTGAGTGGCTGCACTGGTAAATAAGCCACCCTCCGGTACTGCTTTACGCATTGATTGCATCATCATATTAATAAAAAGTGTTTCAAATTGTTCAGCAACTTGCTTGATACTACCATTTGCCCCCGTTGTCACATTTCGTTTTAAATGATGCAAACTCGATAAATCATAAGCAAAACGATTAAAAGACTGACCTATTTTATTATTCATCTTCAATTTTCAAACTTAAATTGTTTCTAATGCTGCATGCAAACAGCCTGCGGTTTTTAATGCTTCCAGTATTGACATCAATTCGGTCGGGGTCGCGCCTAATACATTTAGCGAATTAATCACATGTTTCAAATCTGTACCTGAAGCGAGATTATGTAGTGCCCCACCATCTTGCGTTATACTGACTTGATCATCAGGGATAACTGCAGTTGCACCGCCTGCTAAAGGTGTGTTGGGTTGACTAACTTTTAGTTTATTGTTGACCACGACAGACAAGTTACCATGTGCTACTGCACAATTATCTAATTTTACTTTTTGATTCATCACCACAACACCGGTTCGCGTATTTATCACCACTTTAGCTGAAATTGGCGTCACACCAATTTCCAAATTTTGAATTTGTGATAAAAATTTTACCCTTGCTTGACTGTCTTTGGGCATAGATAGGCTAACAGTAGTCCCATCTAAAGCGACCGCTGTATTTTTTTGTAACTTATTAATCGCATCAGCAATTTTCAACGCTTGGGTAAAATCAAAATGGTTTAGATGCAAATACATTGTATTTTGTTCATCTAATCGCGTTGCCAATTCGCGTTCAATTGTCGCACCATTAGGAATGGTTGCGCCTGACATTTGATTAATACTCACACTGCTATTTTTACTGTTTGCGCCCATGCCGCCAACAAATAGATTTCCCTGTGCAATGGCATAGACTTGATTATCTGCCCCTTTTAAAGGGGTCATAATTAATGTTCCGCCTCGTAAGCTTTTAGCATTACCCAGTGAGGACACCACCACATCAATTTGCTGTCCTACTCGGGCGTAAGAAGGTAATTTTGCTGTTACCATCACCGCAGCCACATTTTTTAGTTGCATGTTGCTGCCCGATGGCACTGTAATACCGAGTTGAGAAAGCATATTTGTGATACTTTGAATAGTAAATGGGGTTTGCGATGTTTGATCGCCAGTACCATCAAGCCCCACAACCAAACCATAACCCACTAGAGCATTTTCTCTGACACCTTGAATAGAGACTAAATCACGTATACGCTCAGCATGACTCAGTGGCATACCTACGATCATTGTCAAACTAAAACAGAGAATAAAACGCAAATTTTTTAGCATAACAATACTCATTAAAATGGAGAAAAATTAAAAAATAGACGCTGCAACCAACCCATGGTTTGAGCTTCGTCAATGTAACCATTACCGACATACTCAATACGCGCATCAGCAACTTGCGTTGAAATAACCGTATTATTGCCACTAATAGTTCTTGGATTAACCACACCTGAAAATCGAATAAACTCGGTGCCTTGATTGATAGCTATTTGTTTTTCACCAATGACTTTTAAATTACCATTGACCATGACATCTTGAACCGTCACTGTAATAGTGCCGCTAAAGGTGTTTTTTGCATTCGCACCGCCAGACCCTTTAAAATCATTTGCGCCAGAAATATCAGTATCAACTTTGCCTCGTCCAATTAGGCCATCAAGAAATTGCGGCACGGCTTTGACACTTAAATCGGTTGAACCGTTTCGCCCCGCATTGATTGATGAACTTTTACTGGCGCTTACATTTTCTTGTAACACAATAGTTAACACATCACCAATGTTACGAGGACGACGATCTTCAAACATCGGTTGATAACCAAAACTAGTGGGTTGTGAAGACTGATAAATCGAACCGGTTGAATTACCTATTACAGGCAGCATTGGTTCAATGCTTGTTTCGCCCTCAACTAAAGGTTTTTTAGGTAACTGGGCACAACCCAACAAAAGAAATACGGTTAAAATACCAAGATATCGCATTATGTTCATCGCATGATTACTGTTTAGAGTTGATTTAATCGTTGTAGCATTTGGTCTGAGGCCGAAATAGCTTTACTATTAATTTCATAAGCACGTTGCACTTGAATCATGTTAACTAATTCTTCAGCAACGTTGACATTCGATGTTTCTATATAACCTTGATATAACAAACCTGCGCCATTTAATCCTGGTGTGTTTTCAGTTGGTGCACCAGAACTTTCGGTTTCGAGGTAAAGGTTTTCACCAACACTTTCAAGCCCGGTATCATTAATAAAAGTGTGTAATGTTAACTGCCCGACTTGCACTTGTGTTGATTGATTAGCTAACGTGACATTGACAACGCCATCACGGCCTACGGTCATTTTAATTGCGTTTGATGGAATATTGATTGTTGGCTGAATTTCATAACCGGCCGCGGTCACTAGCTGTCCATTTTGATTGACTTGAAAAGCACCACTGCGCGTATAAGCTTGCGTGCCATCGGGCATTAAAACTTGAAAGAAACCCTGCCCATTAATAGCAATATCACTGCTATTGTCAGTTAATTCTAAATTACCTTGACTATGAATACGTTCAGTTGCAACTGGTCTTACTCCTGTACCAATTTGTAATCCAGAAGGTAAGGTGGTTTGCTCTGAAGATTGTGCACCTGGCTGGCGAATGGTTTGATAAAGCAAATCTTCAAAAACAGCCCGTTGCCGTTTGAATCCACCGGTACTAACGTTAGCCAAATTATTAGAAATAATATCCATATTCATTTGCTGGGCAGTTAATCCTGTTTTGGCTATCCATAATGATTTAATCATGGTTGTTTTTCCTATTCCATTTAAGTTAATGATAAAATTTGATTGGCTTTTTGTGCATTTTCGTCAGCCGTCATAATCTCTTTCATCTGCATTTCAAACTGACGCGAGTGGCTAATTAAATTAACCATAGCAGTAACTGGATTAACATTACTGCCCTCTAAAACACCTGACATTAATTTGGTATTAGGGTTATCTTGCATAACTGCGCCTCGGGTATCGCGTGTTGCTTGTGTTAATTGGAACAAGCCATTATCACCCCGTACAATTTCATTACGTTCAAGTTGTACTTTTTTTATTTTACCCACTTGTGCAATTGTCGTTGGCTTATCACCAGCCCCCAAAGCTGATAAGGTTCCATCAGAACTAATAGTAACTTGTGAACCTTGGGGCACAGTTAATACATCATTATCACCAAGTAATGGATAACCTTGTACTTTAAGCGTGCCATTTTCATCAATCTCGATAGCGCCATTACGCGTGTACGCTTCACTACCATCGGGTAGTTGCACGGCCAACCAATGATCTTTTGCCAATGCAACATCTAAATCACGTCCGGTATAATTAAATGTCCCCATTTGCGAATCAAAGGTTGGTGTTGTCGCGGTAACCATAGTCCTTGTTGGCCTATCATTGCCAATGATAGGCACAGCTTTCATGGCTGTTAGCTGTGCTCGAAATCCTACTGTCGATACATTAGCAAGATTATTGGCGGTAATAGACTGCTGATGCAGTGTCTGACTCGCTGCTGACATAGCAGTATAAATAACGCGATCCATAAATAACCTTTATATTAACGAAGATTCACTAGTGTATTTAAGATCTGATCTTGAGTCTTAATTGTTTGTGAATTAGATTGGTAGTTACGTTGAGCAACAATCATATTGACCAATTCTTGGCTCATATCAACATTTGATGACTCAACTGCGCCACTGGTTAATGCACCTAAAGTCCCCGAATTTGCAATACCCAGCACTTCAGCACCAGAATTAATGGTTGAGCGCCAGTTATTGTTACCGGCTGATTCCAATCCATTGACATTGGCAAAATCAGCCATCGCAATTTGGCCAAGCAACATCGTTTGTTGATTAGAATAGATACCATAAATCGAACCATCATCACTAATACTGTAACCGACTAAATCACCCGGTGCATAACCATCAACCACAGGCGTTTTAATGCTGCCCAATTCTTTACCCATATTTTGTTGTGAGCTATTAGCTAATGATAAAGTAAAGGTATTATCAGCAGATCCGTTAAGCCCTTTAATATTAATCGTCATTTCAGGATTGCTAATGAGTTTTCCGGATGAATCAAACTCCATCTGCCCAATTTTTTGTAAATTACTGCTCGGATCACTACCATCAATATAATGCACGTCCCATTGATTGTCGGCAGTTTTGACATAAAAAAGCTGAACATTACGTTGATTACCCAATGAATCATAAGTAGTAATAGTTGTGGAATAATTGAACGTATCAGCATCAAGCGCATTGACAGGTTGTTTTTCAGGTATTTTGCTGTTTGAATTCAAATTGGTTTGTAACGATGCTTTGGTTGTAGCCGAAGCATTTAACATTTCTTGTGAAATTTTAAGTGGGCCTGGTGCACTACCCTGTTGTACTTTAGGCGGTGTACCTGTAGCCAGATAACCTGTTAATTGCAAACCATCAGCAGAAATAATATTACGCTCAGCATCTAATTGAAATTGACCATTACGGGTATAGTAAACTTGACCACTACTATCCACTAAGCGAAAAAAACCATTGCCCGAAATAGCAACATCTAAACTATTATTGGTTGAAGTGGCGGTGCCATCATTAAAGTTTTGCATGACAGCCGCCACTTTTACGCCCATACCAACTTTTGAGCCAGCATAAATATCGGCAAATGAAATACTTGCACTTTTAAAGCCTACCGTTGCAGAGTTAGCAATATTATTACCAATAACATCTAACTGTTTTGATGCGGCATTCATTCCGCTAATTGCTTGAGAAAATCCCATATAAACTTTATCTCCCTAAAGAATTTGACGAACTTCGTCAATACTAATTGAACCAAGTATGCCTAAATCAAGTAAGACTTTATTATTCACTTGACTATTTATAACACCATAAACGACAGAATAAGATAGTGATGTTGACGATACACTTTGCCCATCGCTTGTCGCCTTAACTGTAAATGTATAACTGCCATCCGGTGCAGTTGTTCCATCATTAAGTTCACCATCCCAAGTAAAAGAGCTCACCCCAGCTGAAATCGAACCTAAATCAACTTCACGCACCACATTACCATTTTCATCTTTAATGGTGATAACAACAGAATCTGCATCACGTGCTAATTCAAAACCAAATGGTGTGGTAATGGTTTCGCGCTCACCACCGCTTTCATCTTGTTCTGAGGTAGCAACCAAAATTTTATTACCTGGCACCATTACACCTTTACCAATCAGGTTACTGGCATTTACAGAAAGACTGTCGTCAATTTGACCAGATACTACCCCTAATGTTGTGTTTAACCTTTCAATGCCAGCTAAAGTATTAATTTGAGCTAGCTGCGAAGTTAATTGGCTGTTATCCATTGGATTAGTTGGATCTTGATTCTTCATTTGAGCAATAAGCAGCGTTAAGAAGTTATCTTGCAACTCTTTACTTGAATTTGCTTCCGCTGCACTTTTTTGCATGGATTGTGGGCTTTTTATTGTTGATGATTCCGAAACAGGTACGTTAGACACCCCCATAAATGACTCCTTACTATTGTCCTAAGGTCAGTGTTTTTAACATTAAACTTTTTACCGTATTTATGACTTCTACATTTGCTTGATAACTGCGTGAAGCCGAAATCGTATTAACCATTTCACCGACAATATCGACATTAGGTTTTTGAATGTAACCTTGCTCATCAGCCAGTGGATGATGAGGTTCGTAAACTAAATTCATCGGAGTAGGATCATCAATAACTTGGGTAACTTTTACACCAGCAATGTGATTTTGATAGCCCTGATGATCAACACTAAACACCACCTGTTTAGCACGATAAGCTTGACCTGAAGTACTTGTCACACTGTCAGCATTAGCAAGGTTACTGGCACTGACATTCATCCGCTGCGTTTGCGCCATTAAGGCTGAAGCTGAAATTGAAAAAATAGAGAAACTCATATCTGTTGTTATCCTTGCTGTAATACTGACATTACATTCTTAAATTGTTCACCCAAAAAGGTTAAATTGCTTTGATAATGAATCGTGTTGTCGATAAATTCCGTGCGCTCTTGATCCATTTCAACAGTATTCCCATCAGCCGAAGCTTGATAAGCAATACGATAAAGAAGATTGGTATTCGTTGTTATAGGTGATTGAATTGCAATATGATTTTTGTTAGTCACTTGCAGTTTTACGCCATTAATATTATTTTGATTATTCAGTGCTTTGTTTAATTCAGCATTAAAATCAATATCTCTAGCCTGATAATGCGGCGTATCACTGTTAGCAATATTTGCAGCTAAAATCTGTTGACGTGTTTCACGTATATTTAATGCTTGTTGATGAAAATTCACAAATGTATCTAATTTATTCAGCATAAAAATCATCTCACCTTTATTGATGTTTTGAATTTTAAGTGAATCAAAAAAAAATCATCGTACAAATAACACCAAAAATTGTCCTTATTTCAACATTCAAACCATTTACACATACAGTAAAATTTGGCCATAAATAATTTTAAAAACAAGTAACTATGACATTTTTTATTAGATTGATATTTTGCATTTTTATACTATTAGGCTGGAAAACATCGTTTGCTGATGTACTTGATAATCAGATCCATCATTTTATTTCGGAACAATTGCAAGATAAAAAAATCGATCATATTGGGATTCGCTATCTAGCCGCTCAACCTGATTTAAACTGTCGTAAACCAACATTAAAATTACTGAGTAAAAACAAACTATGGGGCAACCTTACCCTGAGTGCAAAATGTAAAAATCAAACCAAATATATCCAACTATATGTGGATGTGGTTGGCAGTTATATTGTTGCCAATCAAGCAATAAATGCCGATACAAAAATTACAGAACAGCACATAACAGAGCAATCTGGTCAATTAGACAAACTCCCAGCCACAATCATTTTAGATAAAAGCCAAATTATTAACCATATTGCAATACGGCATATCGATCCACAAGAACCCATAAAAACTTCAATGCTTAAAAGACACTGGCAGGTTAAGGCCGGACAACAGGTTAAAGTGATCATCAATGGAGATGGTTACTTAGTGGCAACTAAAGGTAAAACGTTGGCTAATGGCGCTCAAGG
This sequence comes from Gilliamella sp. wkB171, assembly GCF_001693755.1. Taxonomy (GTDB): domain Bacteria; phylum Pseudomonadota; class Gammaproteobacteria; order Enterobacterales; family Orbaceae; genus Gilliamella; species Gilliamella apicola_F. The sequence goes on along the minus strand of NZ_LYST01000055.1, from coordinate 156,111 downwards.
TGATTATATTCACGTTAAACTCAATACTGGCACGATTGTTGAAGGTATTGTCAGTGAGCAAGGTATAACAATTAATCAATAAATAAAATTAATGATTTTCAAATTTTTGCCGATAATAACATTAAACAAATCATTTAAATTTGAACTTCAATTAAAGGTATGACATGAGTATAGATGCAACTAAATTGGTGACAACAATATCGGGACTACTCAGCCGTGAGGTAATCAATGAACAACAAAAAAATCCAAAGGCATCTGTACCAGAAAAACATCATTCAACTACCTGTGCTGACTTAAGATTAAGTCAACATGTTATGGCGCAATTGCAGTGCAGTGAGAACGATATTGATATCGAAAAAATAAAGACAATAAAGCAGGCAATTAGCAACGGTAGTTTAGTGATTAATCCAAGTAAAATTGCAGATGCGTTGATTCAACAAACTATTGAAGATATTAAAAGCTAATTCAAAACTGAAGGGAAATAAAAATGTTAGAATTAGACAACATTTTAGATAACGTCATCATTATGTTGCAAACATTATCCGACGTTCTTAACAATGAACAGCAAATATTGATTGAAAATAGTGCTATCAATCAACTCAATGAAGTTATTAACCAAAAAAATCAACTACTCATTGAGTTAAAATTACTCGATGAAAAGCGCATAAAATTTAGCAAACAGCATAATATCCAATCACCTTATAGTGAAAAAGCGAAACTTGCTGATAAATGGCAATTTATTGTTAATACTACACAACAATTAGCGCTGATTAATCGCGAAAATGGCATGATTATTCAAAAACGTATGAACTTAACACAACAGTCAATTGATTATCTAAAAAGCATTAATAATCCGGTTGTTTATACTAATCACGGTTATCAACAGACCGAAATTATTTCATCAAAACGCGCCAAAGTTTAGTGATAAAAGGTATTATGTGTTAGTAAACGCGATAAATACCCCGTAATTTAGGGTCTTTTCTAGCCAATAACTTTTTCGAGTTGAGTTCATACTGTCACTATTCTTATCCCCTAAATTTTATTTAAGCTCAATATGGCTGACGACAGTGATTTAGATAAAAGCGAACAACCCACAGATAGTAAAATCAAAAAAGCTAAAGAAAAGGGTCAGATTCCGCGATCGCGTGAACTAACTTCGTTAATCATATTACTGGTAGGTATTACGCTATTTGCGATGATCGGTGCCAATTTAGTTGGCAATTTAATCGTTATTATCAAAACAGCAATGAAAGTGTCTAATCATGTTTTGGATGATAAACTAATCATTTTTAATTTGGTTAATTTATTCACAGCCGGTTTTTGGTCTATTTTGCCGATTTTTTTAGGTTTAGTGATTGTAGCTATCCTAGCGCCGCTTTGTATTGGTGGTTTACTATTTAGTTTGCAATCAATTAAACCTAATTTTAAAAAACTCAATCCAATTGCCGGATTCGGTCGATTATTTAGTACGAAAATTTTTTCTGAATTACTCAAATCTATCCTTAAAGTAGTGTTAATTTCTGCTGCATGCGCACTTTTTTTATTACACCAATTTTCTACTATACTCGCATTGCCCAACATGTATTTGAGCAATGCGTTAGCAAAAGCCGCACAATTAATTATGATTTGTGGGTTATTTGCCGTTATATCTTTAATTCCAATGGTGGGGTTTGATATTTTTTATCAAATATGGAGCAATTTAAAAAAATTGCGCATGTCGAAACAAGAAATTAAAGATGAGTTTAAAGAGCAAGAGGGCAATCCGCAAATCAAAGGGCGCATTCGTCAAGTGCAACAAGCGATGGCAAGGCGCCGAATGATGAACGATGTGAGTAAAGCAAATGTTATTATCACCAATCCAACCCATTATGCTGTGGCTTTACAATATGATGAAAAAACCATGGCAGCCCCTAAATTACTCGCCAAAGGCACCGATAACACGGCTTTACGGATTAAAGAAATCGCCAGTGAACATGATATTCCACAATTAGAAGCACCACCACTTGCTCGCGCGTTATATCGTCACGGTGAAATTGGTCAAACTATTCCGACTGAACTTTATACCGCTGTAGCGCAAATTTTAGCTTGGGTGTATCAATTAAAACATTGGCGTAAACATGGCGGCAACAAGCCAGCAAAACCCAATAACTTACCTATACCCGATTTTTTATCTGAAAATAAATAAAGGCAATCACTATTTTTATGATTAAATCTAAATTACTCAATATATTATCAATAAATGCATTAAAAACTGGTCATTATCAAATATTAGCCGGTCCATTACTGATTTTATTAATACTATCGATGATGGTATTACCCTTACCGGCATTTGTATTAGATCTGTTTTTTACCTTTAACATTGCTTTGTCGATTATTATTTTAATTGTTGCGTTATTTACTAAACGAGTACTTGATTTTGCCGCCTTTCCAACTGTTTTACTTTTTGCCACCTTATTGCGATTATCGTTGAATGTTGCGTCAACTCGCGTTGTATTATTAAAAGGTCATACAGGCAGTGCCGCCGCAGGGCGAGTTATTGAGGCCTTTGGCCATTTCTTGGTTGGTGGCAATTTTGCTATCGGTATTGTGGTGTTTATTATTTTGGTGATTATTAACTTTATGGTTATCACTAAAGGGGCTGGGCGTATAGCCGAAGTGGGTGCACGTTTTGCACTAGACGGTATGCCCGGTAAACAAATGGCAATTGATGCTGATCTTAATGCTGGATTAATTGGTGAAGACGAAGCCAAAGCGCGCCGAGCCGAAGTCACGCAAGAAGCCGATTTTTATGGTTCGATGGATGGTGCCAGTAAATTTGTCCGTGGTGATGCCATTGCCGGCTTATTAATCATGGCCATTACCATTATTGGTGGTTTAATGGTAGGTATTATGCAACATGACATGACACTTGCTGATGCCAGTAAAACTTATGTCTTACTAACCATTGGTGATGGTTTAGTCGCTCAAATTCCCTCACTGATTATTTCAACCGCCGCAGGCGTGATTGTAACTAGAGTTAGCTCGCAAGAAAATATTAGTGAGCAGATGCTCAACCAGTTATTTAAAAATCCACAAGTATTAATTTTAACAGCGGCTGTGATAGGGCTACTTGGTTTGATTCCTGGTATGCCAAATTTAGTGTTTTTATTGTTTACCGGTCTATTATTGGCTATTGCTTGGTGGTTAGCTAAATATAAAAAAAATGAGGTTAAACAACAAACCAAAAAAGTCAATGTCGATGCCACTACACCAAGTAATATTGAAGCGTCTTGGTCGGATGTCAATATTGAAGATACTTTAGCGATGGAAGTCGGATATGGACTGATTCCAATGGTTGATCAAGCACAAAATGGCGAATTACTTGGTCGAATACGCAGTTTACGTAAAAAATTTGCACAAACTTTTGGATTTTTACCGCCTCAAGTACATATTCGTGACAATTTGTCCTTAGCCCCTTACCAATACAAATTATTTATAAAAGGTGGCGAAATTGGGCAAGGTGAAATTATGAATAATAAATGGTTGGCAATCAATCCAGGTAAAGTGGTAGAAACCATTGATGGTATTGCAACAACCGAGCCGGCTTTTGGTTTACCAGCAATATGGATAGATGAAAGCAATAAAGAAAATGCACAAATATTAGGTTATACCGTTGTCGATACCAGTACCATGATTGCCACACATTTTAACCACTTACTACAACAATTTGCGAGCGAATTATTAGGTAGATTAGAGACACAAGAACTACTTGACCGTCTGAAACAAGAGGTACCTAAGTTAGTTGAAGATTTTATTCCTGAGGTTGTAACGTTAACAACCTTTCATAAAATACTACAAAATTTAATAGCGGAAAAAGTTTCGATTCGTGATATGCGCACTATTATTGAAACTATTTGTGAAAACGCGCCAAATCAAAATGATGTTTATCAATTATTGAGTATAGTCAGGATTGCTTTAGGTAGAGTCATCACACAACAATGGTTTGCAGGTAACAATCCAATCGAGGTGATTGGCTTAGATATCAACTTAGAACGTTTATTACTGCAAGCCATGCAAAATACTAGCCATGTTGAACCAGGGCTTGCTGAGCAGATCATTGAACAACTTAAACAAGCACTTCACCAACAAGAAGCAATCGGTGCACCACCAGTATTATTAGTTAACCATTCACTAAGGCTGATGCTATCACAGTTTTTGCGACCTAATTTTCCACAATTGGCGGTATTATCTAATCTTGAAATTACTGATAATCGAGAAATTAAGGTGACATGCCAAATTGGCAATAGCTAATGGAACATAACACAAATAAGCATTAAAATTAGTATGACTCGCTCAAGTCGCTAACGAATAACTGAGTTAATAAAGATGATCATTATCAGTAATGATCATCATTCAATTTCACTTAATTTACTTTTTTTCAAAAATAGTACCTTTTCTAAACGGTGATTGTTTAAAGGCATATTTTGTTAATAGAATATAACTTAATCCACCAACAAAAAAGCCAATTAGCCACGATAAACTTACTTCACAAAACGCCGCAGCCGAGCCAATAAGCATTGCTAAAATAGCAGCTTTATTAAAACCTGCAAATTGACCATTTTTATTATAGAGTTCATTAATATCGACTTGTTGGCGCCTTAATAGATAATACTCTACAAGTAAAATTGCCACAATTGGTCCTAAAAACGCAGAATAGATCAAAATAAACAGACCTAAGCCTTTGGCTGATGAGTCTTGAACTAAAATCCAAGGAAAAGAAGCAATGGCGAGTAACCCCGTAATCGTTACCGCTGATTTATATTTGACTTTAGTTAATAAACTAATCACATATGCCGGTGGAATAATATTTGCCACCATGTTAACCGCAATCGCCCCAAGTACAATAAATGACGATACCGCAACAGTGATATACGAATTATCCACAACAATAGCAAATGCTTTAACAGGATTACTATTCCCTGTAACCGAAGCTAACATTGCACCAATTGTGATAACAAATCCATAGGCAATGGTGATAGGTACAAAATATAACAGTCCGCGTTTACCGTTACTAATACCTGATTTGAGTTCGCGTGAATAATCCGCTGCACTCAAAAATATTGCAGCATAATTACCTAAAAACATCATAATAAAACCAAAAAATGGTAATCCCCAAGTTCCTTCAGTATTAATCCATTTTTCAATAATGACAGTTTGATGATTGCGAAGTAACAAAATAAAGGCATAGACAAGTGCGGATAGAATAACTAATGATATTAATATCTCAACCCATTTAATTGCATGAAAGCCATACAGTGATAACGCAATTTGTATAAATTGTAAAACTACAAAACAGATAAAGACATTATCAAAACTCTCATTGGATAGAATTTTGATAATTTCATTGAGTGCCGTGCCACCAATCCAACTTTGAAAACCATACCAAACAATACCAGGAATACCACGGAGCAGCGAAGAGATTATCGAACCTTTTATACCAAATGACATCCTAAGTTGCACCACATAAGGAATACCGGTCCGGTAACCTAAGCGATCATTAAGTACAAAAATACTGGTAATAATTAAAATAGCTATCAAAGCCGCCATAAAAGTTTGCACAATATTCATAGTAGCAATACCGGCAACAACTAAACTGGCGCCTAAGGTCATATTGCCAAGATTCACACCATCACCAATCCACATAAAAGCATATGCCAATGGATTGACCGTACGCTGTTGTGGTGTTTTCGGTAATAGTGATTTATCAATATTTAATTGGTTATTAGATAATTGAGGGCTATTATTATTCATTACCTATTCCTTTCGTACTTAACTTTTTAACGCCGCTATATTCAAACTAACGACGAATAAATGATCCTTTTGGTGTCGATTCAATACCCGTAGTCAAATTGTAAACTGTTTCACCGCGTAATAACGTACGTACCACTTGTGCGTTAATTTGTCGTCCAACATAAGGACTAAATTTGTTACGATATTCAAGATCTTCTGCTCTCACCACATAACTTGATTGCGGTTTGATGAAGATAATATCCGCATCTTTGCCAATCTGAATTGAACCTTTAGTGGGTAAGTTATAACGCTCAGCAGGATTTTTAGCGATGATATCGGCAAACTGTTTTAATGACATACCACGTTTTTGCACCGCTTCATCGAAGAAAATATCGACATTATTTTGTACACCCGAAATTCCACCCCATGCATCAAATGCATTAGTTTTATTTTTCATTTCATAAGTACAAGGAGAATGGTCAGATACGGCGGTAATAATGTGACCAGAAAATAGATATTTCCATAATCCATCTTGGGCCTGTTTATCACGAATAGGGGGTGAACATTTTGCTAAAGGTCCAATTGCATCAAGTTCATCAGTGGTAAAATAGAGATAATGGATACAGGTTTCACAAGTGACATCAACCCCTTCTTGGCGCGCTTTTATCACCTCTTCAACACCTTCGGGGCACGCCACATGACAAATATGAATACGGCAACCCGTTTGTTTAGCAAAAAAGATTGCTCGGCGAATTGCTTCTACTTCTGTAAAAATAGGGCGGGTTGCCACATACTGTGAAACGCGCGTTTCACCTCGTTCTTTAGCTTGCTTACCTAACATGTCGGTAATGGCGGCGTTTTCAGCATGTATAGCCAGTAATTTACCGGTTTTAGCAATTTGACGCATGCCCTCCCAAAGTGCATAGTCATTAACGTTTGCAAAATCGCCCTCTAAAGTAGGATCGCCACACGTTGCCATAAAGCATTTAAATGCGGTTACCCCCTCTTTAACTTGTTGTTCAATGCCACCATTAGTGAGGTTATAAGGAACTAATCCCCCAAATGAGGCGACATCAACATAGAGTTTGCCTTCGCCGGCAGCGTATTTTTGTCGAAGTGTATCACCACAAGTGGTTGCTGGCAGTTGGTTAAGTGGCATTTCAACAAAGGTTGTCACGCCTCCTTTAGCACAAGCTTTGGTGCCAGTGACATAACCTTCCCACTCACAACGAATACCGCCAGGTTCGCTTATATGTACATGTACATCAACCATACCTGGGCTAACAATTAAACCTTGAGCATCAATAACTTCATGTGCACCATTTAGATCTGGAGCAATGGCTGCAATTTTGCCATTTTTAATGGCAATATCAGTACGGACTTCACCAGATTCTAAAATGACAATACCATTTTTTATAATTCGATCATACTGCATAATAATTTTCCAAAAATGATTAGTAAAAAATATACTTGTAATAACGCTTATTCTTCATCTTATTCATTATTACCGTTCATTACTACATTTTTGTGCAAAAAACATACCAAGCCAAAAACCACGTATCATTGCTACTTATTTGATCTTTACGCACCAAAATGATCCACTTTATAATTATTGCAGACTGTTTTTAAACATTATGGTGCATTAGGTTAAGCAACTAACATCTAACACATACATTTATCCAATAAACCATATAAGTACTAAACGAATTCGAGTATTCACTTATCCTATTTTCCTAAATTTATCTGTAAATGATTAATAAACAGCTAATCAATCAAATACGATAAAAATGGTTATTATTAGTTGATAAATAGAGTGGTTTATTGGGGGGAAAGGTGATCAGTTTTAACTACCTTACATTAATTAAAACAGCTTAATGTAAGGTGATGTCTAAAGATTACTCAGTAACAATAGTAAAACGTTGTTTAATATGTTTAGCATGTTCAGCTTCGTCGATCATAGCAATTGCATAATCGGCATAGCTAACGTGGCTTTTACCGTTACTATTGAATAAAACTTGCTCACCGCCAGAGGTATAATGACCGGTTCTTGGTCCATCAGCGATAAACTCAATGGCTGGACTTAAATAGGTCCATTGTACGTCATTGCATTTTTTCAATTGATCAAGGCCTTTAGCCATATTATTGGCTAGTGGTTTAAACTCGTCAGGGAATTGAGGTGTATCAACTAAACGAACTGTTTGTTCTGGATTTACGTACAAGCTTCCCGCTCCACCAACAACTAACAAGCGATTAGGTTTACCACTTAAAATATCAGTTAAATGTTTTAAGCTAGTTTGATGTTGTGGAAGGGTTTCGGGCGTCCACGCCGCGAACGCATCAATAATGACATCAAAAGGTTTCAAATCGTCATATGTAAGTTGAAAAAGATCTTTAACTAGCACGTTTGCTTTAGGATCAACTTTCGCATCAGCTTTACGTACAATGGCGGTAACATCATGTCCACGCGATAGCGCCTCTTTAACAATTAAACTACCTGATTTACCATTAGCACCAATAACTGCAATTTTCATTATCCACTCCTTTTTCTTATCTAAATAAAATATTTTAAATTTTGGTTAATGCTTAATTTACTGAGCATCTATGGCCAAAACATTGTCTTTAGATTAATATTCAAAGTTTCTATTGTAAAGTAGGTACTAAGTAGTAATATAGTATCCAATTTGTAACTATTGTTGAATTTAAAGGAATTATTGACATGTTAACCATTGACAACTTACCACCTTGCCCTGTTGAAACCACATTAATGTTAATGGGTGATAAATGGAAAGTTCTGATTATCCGCGACTTACTGACCGGCACTAAACGTTTTGGCGAATTGAAAAAATCACTAAATGGCATATCACAAAAAGTGTTAACTCAACATTTAAGAGCAATGGAAAAAAGTGGTCTTATTCATCGTAAAGTCTATGCAGAGGTTCCCCCTAAAGTTGAATATACTCTTACCGAAGTCGGGCAAAGTTTAAAACAAGTACATGATGCGATGTTAGATTGGGGACAAGCGTATAAATCAAAAAATAGTCAGCAATAATAATTACAAATCAACCATGTAGACATAACTAAAAACGCACAATTAAAACCAGAAAGAATGGTAAACCACTTACCATTCTTCAATCAAATACAGTTAGTTATCCACTTCCAGACAACCAAAATAAAATTCACCGGTTTTAGCGTCTTGATCACGACCAATAAGAATAGTTTTTGGATAAGGATTATCAGTAGTCACAGGGGCTGTATATTTATAATATTGATTGATATTGCCCCAAGAAAGCGTTTGTTTCAATTCATCAGGAATTGGCTTTGCCCCAATCGATTGAGCAAAATTATTCATATCCCCTCTAGCGACAGCAAAAAAATAAGACCCACTATCACCAAGATAACGCACAACAGATACTGTAACATTATCAATGTTAAGCGGTGTGGCAAAATGAAATTCCTGATTAATCAGCCCGTCTTCTTCCAAATTTTTAACTTTAATACTGTGTTCACCAAGTCGCGCTACCGTTTTGGCATCGCGCGCATCAAAAGCTTCAGTTTGGCAGAATAAAGCAGCTTTAAATTCATCTTCAACGGTGGCTGCTTTTGGGTTAGCCAATGCCAAACCTTGTAAGCCCAACATAAGCACTATACCACCGAAAATCTTATAGCGTGTTTTCATATGTTCCTTATAAAATAACGATTAAAATTCTTTAATATCCAATTAAATTTATTTAACAACTAAATAACATATTGCTGGCTTTTGATAAAAGTATTTTTTGTAAAAACATTAACGTTTTTCATCAACAGTATTATGGCTTTTTTTGCATCAAAAGATACTATTTTTTGCTCAAAAGAAAAGTGAGTCATGCAATATGAATATCGCAATTTCCCTTAAACTATATTACTATGATTTAACTGATTTTTATTCACTGAACTAACTATGCGCGAGTCTTCCAATAACTTAACCATTAAAGATATTGCCAAACTTTGTGGGGTAAGTAAATCCACTGTTTCTAGAGTGATTAATCACGATCCTATGGTGAAAGAAGTGACGCGTAATAAAGTCATGGCGATAATTGAGCAGTATCAATTTACCCCATCTAAATCAGCCAGGGCAATGCGTGGTTATGGTAATAAAGTGATCGGCATTATTGTAACTCGCCTTGATTCGATGTCTGAAAATCAAGCGGTGCGCTCAATGTTACCTATTTTTTACCAACGTGGTTACGATCCTATCATCATGGAAAGCCAATTTAAGGTTGATAAGGTGCAAGAACACCTAGCAATGTTAAAAGAGAAGCAAGCGGATGCGGTGGTGATATTTGCTTTTACCGGACTTGATAAATCTTTATTATCTGACTGGAAAAATAGGTGTGTGATATTGGCAAGATCATTTTCCGAATATACTTGCGTTTGTTATGATGATGTTGGGGCGGTAACAAATTTATTTAACTATCTACACCAAAATAAAAAACATCAAAATATTGCTTATATTGGCGTAGATCAGCAAGATCAAACAACTGGCGCACTGCGATATCAAGCCTATCAAGATTGTTGCTTAGCACATCACACCATACCTAATGCCTACTTAGGCAAATTAAGTTACCGTTCTGGCTATAACCTTGCTGAATCAGTTTTAAAGCATTCACCTTCGGCTATCATTTGTGCCACCGATGCTATCGCATTAGGACTGAATAAATATTTAAGTGAAAAAAAACTCAATCATATCGTTGTGGCTAGCGTTGGTCATAGCGAACTGCTTACTTTTCTGTTTCCACAAACTGTCGTTATAGAACTAGGCTTTGATAAGGCAGGTATTTATGCTGCTCGAGAGTTACTTAATATGTTACAAGGTAAAATTACCGGTAGAACTATTACGGTTCCTTGCCAATTAACGAATCAATAATTAATCAAATTCGAATTATACACTAAAAATTGTGAATTGAATCACAATTTGGGAACGTTCCCATTTATTATTTATTGAATTCAATTTATGCTACTTCCCTATATAAAATAGCCAAATTATTGATGTGATAAAACAGCGAAAGTACTAATTGAAAGGAGACTTGCGATGGCTAAAGATTCGAAAATATCAACAGAATCGATCATGCAATTAATTGAATTTGTTGGCGGCAAACAAAATATTGCGAGTGTTAGCCACTGTTTGACTCGATTAAGGTTTGCTTTGGTTGATCCTAAAACCGCCAATATCCAAGCTATCGAAGCGTTACCCTTTGTCAAAGGATGCTTTAATAATGCTGGGCAATTTCAAGTGATTATTGGCACGAATGTGGATGATTATTACAAAGTATTAACGCAGCAGTTAAATTTAACTGAAGCAACAAAAGAACAAACAAAAGCTGCATCTAAACAAAATATGTCTTTTTTTGAAAGATTAATTTCGAACTTAGCTGAAATTTTTGTACCTTTACTGCCTGCTTTGATTGCAGGTGGTTTGTTATTAGGATTACGCAACATTATTGGTGATATGCCCACCATAGATGATAAGCCATTAATTGAAACTTATCATTGGTTAGCACCTATTTACAATATACTTTGGCTACCTTGTGAAGCAATTTTCCATTTTCTACCGGTGGCGATTTGCTGGTCAACGGTGAAAAAAATGGGTGGGTCGCCTGTGTTAGGGATTGTTCTAGGCATAACATTGGTTTCACCACAATTGATGAATGCTTACGATCTTGGCAGTAAAATACCTGAAGTGTGGGATTTTGACTGGTTCACTATCCAAAAAGTCGGCTATCAAGCACAAGTGATTCCATCGATTTTTGCCGGTTTAGCACTAGGATGGATCGAAACGCGATTACGTAAAATTATCCCTGATTATCTTACTTTAGTGATTGTTCCGATTGTATCACTACTACTTGCTGTTTTTTTAGCGCATTTTTTATTAGGTCCTTTAGGGCGAATGTTAGGCAATGGTATTGCCTATGGAGTTAGATATTTGATGACTGGCGACTATGCCTTTATCGGATCTGCTATTTTTGGCTTCTTATACTCACCATTAGTAATTACTGGTATTCACCATACTACGTTGGCCATTGATATGCAGATGACCCAAAATATGGGGGGTACTCCAATTTGGCCTATTATTGCCTTATCCAATATTGCTCAAGCTTCGGCGGTTGTTGGTATTATTTTAGTCAGTAAAAAACATAACGAACGTGAAGTGTCGGTTCCGGCTGCCATATCAGCTTATCTGGGCGTGACTGAACCAGCTATGTACGGGATCAATTTACGTTATAAATTCCCGATGTTATGTGCCATGATCGGTGCTGCTTTTGCTGGCTTAGTTTGTGGTCTATTTGGTGTGTTATCTAATGGTATTGGTGTCGGCGGATTACCAGGCATCTTATCGATTAAACCAATTTATTGGGGAATTTATGCCTTAGCTATGTTGGTGGCTATAGTTGTGCCAATTGTTTTAACAGCAGTTGTTTATAAAATAAAATTGAAAAAAGGCACCTTAGATATTCGCTAAGCACGATTTAATAACCGTTAACCATTCGATTATTGAATGGTTAATTCATGTCAGATTAAAAAAAAGAGCAAACAATGAATACGAATGAAATCCCTTGGTGGCAAAACGGTACTATTTATCAAATCTATCCCAAAAGCTTTCAAGCCAGTGGTGCGGGTTCAACGGGGGATTTATTAGGCATTATCAGTCGATTAGATTATCTGAAAAATCTGGGCATTAGTGCGATTTGGTTAACGCCAATTTATCCCTCTCCGCAAATTGATAATGGTTATGATGTATCGGATTATTATGATATCGATCCGGCTTATGGCACGATGGGCGACTTTGAATTATTGGTGAAGCAAGCGCATGAGCGTGATATCCGGATTATGATGGATATGGTATTTAACCATACTTCAACAGAGCATCCATGGTTTAAATCGGCCTTAGATAAAACCAGCCCATTTCGATCGTTTTATATTTGGAAAGATGCCAAAGCTGACGGATCAGAACCCAACAATTGGCGATCAAAATTTGGCGGCAAAGCCTGGCAGTGGCATGAGCAATCAGGACAATACTATTTACACCTGTTTGCAAAGCAGCAAGCCGATCTCAATTGGGAAAATCCAACCGTCCGCCAAGAGATTAAGAACGTCTGTCAATTTTGGGCGGATAAAGGCGTCGATGCATTAAGGCTTGACGTGATTAATTTGGTCTCTAAACAGCAAGACTTTCCGGATGACGTGCAAGGTGACGGGCGAAGATATTATACGGACGGCCCGAAAATACACGAATTTTTGCAAGAGTTAAGCCGAGATGCTTTTCAATCTAATGGTTTAAAAACAGTGGGCGAAATGTCATCCACTACGCTTGAAAACTGTCAAAAATATGCCGCATTGGATGGCAAAGAGTTGACCATGACCTTTAATTTTCATCATTTAAAGATTGATTATCCAAATGGGGAAAAATGGACGCTGGCTAAGCCTGATTTGCTAGAACTCAAAAAAATACTTGGCTATTGGCAAGTGGGTATGCACGGTAAGGCATGGAATGCGATTTTCTGGTGTAATCACGATCAACCTCGCATTGTGTCACGTTTAGGTAACGAAGACCAATACCACAACGAATCAGCAAAAATGCTAGCGATGATTCTTTATGGACTCCAAGGCACGCCGTACCTTTATCAAGGTGAAGAGATCGGGATGACCAATCCCTATTTTACCGATATTTCGCAATATAAAGATGTAGAAAGTCTTAACATCTATCAAGAAAAAATTGCCGAAGGTATGTCAGAGTCTGATATGTTAGCGATTCTTGCCAGTAAATCACGGGACAATAGCCGAACGCCAATGCAATGGGACAACACCGTCAACGCCGGATTTAGTCAAGGTAAACCTTGGATTGAGGTGGCAAACAATTACCCAAAAATCAATGTGAAGGCAGCACTTGACGATCCTAATTCCATTTTTTATTGCTATCAAACTTTAATCAAATTACGCAAAACATACCCGATCTTTATTTTCGGTGACTATCAAGATCTAACGCCTGATAATGCTGATTGTTGGTGCTATGTCAGACATTGGAATAATCAAACGTTACTTGTGATAGCCAATCTGACCGAAAATAGGGTTAAATGGCAATTGCCTAAAGCATTGGAAAATAGTTCTTGGCAAAAGTTGTTAAGTAATTACTCAAATCAAACAGTGCTCGAAGGTGAAATGGTATTACAGCCTTATGAAGCAACGTATTTGTTGCACGAAAATAATTAGCAATTTTTAACATACTAAAATTAACGCAGAATTGAATGGTTCAGCTGGGTCTGGTGAGTTATTTTTCTGCTGGCTTATGCAAACAATAAATATGTTTACCATGTTTATTGTTTGGCAATTTTTGATTATAAATTAACGCTCGTTTCAGCTCTGAGGGCCTTAATCCGAAACTTGCAACACAAGTTCGGCTAAAGTGAGCTGAATCGGCAAAGCCCATATCATTAGCTAACGTTGTTAATGTTGCCGATGCGTCAAGCGTGTTAATAACATCACGCAATCTTTTCCATAACAGGTAGCCTCGGAAATTGATACCTAGATTTTCTCGAAATAGATGTAAAAAACGACTTTCGGATAAATAAATTTTATCAGCAATGTCTTTTGAGGATATCTGTTTTACCGGCAATAACGAAATTATTGAGGTCGCTTTAACTATTCGACTATCTTGCCGACAAAGACAACTTGTATTAGGGCGATATAATAAATTAACAATATGCTCGATATCGAATACCTGTTTATTTTCAATAGTATTTATAAAATATTGTGCCAGTATTGAGGCTTCTTCACGCGATAAACGATAAATAGGATCGTTTTCGGTAAAATGTGACAACAAATGAAAATAAGGCGCGTCGGGTTCGAGTAAAAAATTGATAGCGCAAGTTGTATTTAATTTATGTGGCAGATTTGAACGAATAATAAAACCAAATTCACGATACTTTTTATCTTCTGTTTCTAAACTTAAAAAAATATCGTGCAGTGATATCGTTAATTGTAAACAAGGATGACGATGAAATTCGGTATTAACGTTATGGAGAAAGTACAAAGTTGCTGACTCTTGTTCATCTAATTTAATCACCGAATCAATATGCAAAATGCGCTCTCCTGCTTATTTTATATCTGAATAATACACCACTGATTGATACTTTACTCCTGTCATAAAAATCACGTTGATTTAATTAGCCAAGTATCAATTAACCTTCACCGAAGATTTTGCTAACCATACTATACCAATTAAACCTAAAAATATCATACCATATAGCCAAAATATCTCATTAATACCAATTAATAATCCTTGATTGGTAATCTGTTGAGCCAACATAGCTGATACTTGCATGTCAGATAAATCTAGTTGATTGAATTGTTGATAAGTGTAATTTAATGCTTGGGTATTTTGATAAATTATATCGGTCAATTGACTGTGATGAATCACTTCACGACGCTCCCATAAAGTAGCGGTTAACGAGGTACCAACTGATGTCGACAACGTTCTAAAAAAGTTAAAGATACTGCCGGCAATTGCTAATTTATGAATAGGAATATCAGATAAAATAATAATATTTAAGGGCATAATAAAACATGCTATCGCAAAGCCTTGATAAAACTGCGGCCATGCTGCATCAGAAAAGGTCATGTTTGATTCAAATGTATATGCTCGCCAAAAAAAACAGAGTGCAAACACAATAAAGCTAAACGTTACCACCTTACGCATATCGACATTCGAAGCAAATCGGCCAATTATTGGCGCAAGAAAAATAGGAACCAAACCAATTGGCGCCAACACTAAACCAGCGTAAGTTGCAGTATAACCAAACACACGTTGTAATAATTGTGGTTGAATAACCAGCGTGCCAATATGGAGTAAAAATGCCAAACTGATACAAATTGTGCCAATGGTAAAATTTCGAGATTTAAAAACGGATAAATCAATAATTGGATAATCTGTTGTTTGTTCCCAAACAATAAAATAACTAATAAAAACAACAGCTAATACAGAAAGAATAATAATCTGATTAGAATTAAACCAATCAAGTTCTTTTCCTCTATCTAATACCAGTTGTAAACACCCCACGCCAGCTATAAATAAAACTAATCCAATTCTATCAATGGGTAATTTGCTGGTAGCCGTTTCACGATCTTTTAATAAAAGGTGAACACCAAACCAAATGATGATCCCGAAAGGAATATTGATTAAAAAGATCCATCCCCAAAAATAATTATCACTAATCCAACCACCTAAAATAGGACCACAAATTGGCGCAATAATAATTGTCATTGACCATATGGCTAATGACATATTTTTTTTGGCCGGCGGGCAATACGCTAATAGCAAGCTTTGCGATAGAGGGATGATTGGTCCAGAAACCATACCTTGCAATAATCTTGAAAAAATCAGCATTGCTAAACTATTTGAAATACCGCAAAGCCAAGAAGTGACTACGAAAAATAAGATAGAATAAGTAAATAATTTTACTTCACCAAAACGCTGAGCTAACCATCCCGTTAAGGGGATCGAAATAGCATTAGCAACGGCAAAAGAGGTGATAACCCACGTTCCTTGCGAATTTGAAGCACCAAGATTACCCGTAATGGTTGATAATGCCACATTAGTAATTGTTAAATCCAAAATCTGTAAAAACGCGATTACCGCTAATAAAATAATTAGTAAGATAAATTTGATGCCTGTTAAAGGCAATGAGGACGCTTTACTTTGATTCATTGAATAATCTGCGTAGCGTAGAAATTGGTTTTTACAATATCCTCAACGAGCTGTTCAAATTCAGTTTCATCAAAAGAAAGTGAATCCGTTTGATATTTTATCGTCTTCGCTGGGACATCAGTTAAAAGTTTACCTGTTGTATCATGCGTATCCACATTGACACTCATTGATAAGCCTATACGTAATGGAAATTGTTTAAGTTGCGCTTTGTCTAATTCAATCCGTACCGGTAAACGTTGAATCACTTTGATCCAATTTCCTGTCGCATTTTGTGCAGGTAGCAAAGAAAAAGCGCCACCGGTGCCCATCGCAATACCACTTATCTTTCCTTTATACTCAACTTTTTCACCATAGTAATCACTTTCTAAGGTAACTGGCTGACCGATACGAATATCGTTTAACTGTACCTCTTTAAAATTTGCTTCTACCCATATTTGATCTAACGGAACAATAACCATTAAACGCTCACCTTTAGTCACTTGTGTACCAACTTGGACACTTCGCCTCGCGACATACCCTGTTACCGGTGCGGTGATTTTGGTTCGCTTTAAATTAAGCCAAGCTTGTTTTAATTTAAAAATTGCTTGCTGAATACTTGGTTGTTCTAATAATGGCGTTTTCATTAGTAGTGCATTATTAATGGCTAATTCATGCTTAGATATATTTAAATCATTAATAGCAAAATCGACATCTTGCCTTGCATGAATAATCTCTTCTTTTGAAATGACCTTTCGTGACCAAAGATTCTCCCGGCGTTCAAGATCTTGCTTAAGTTTGTCTAAGGTGACTTGTTTTAACTGAATGCTGGCTGAAAGTTTTTCATTTGTGATCTGAATTTGATGCAACTCTCTAATCGCTTTGATTAACGCATTTTGGGCATAACCAAATTCATTTTCTGCATCAACTGCATCAATCGTTGCTATCACATCATTTTGTTGAATAAAATCGTTATTATCGACATTAATCGTCAATATTCCACCATTTACTTGCGCATCAACCGGGACCTGATTACCCATAACATAGGCATTATCAGTTGATTGATTAAATCGACTAAACATAAACCAATAAACGCCATAAGCCAAAGCAAAAAAAAGAAATAATAGCGTTAATATAATCAGCTTCTTTTTACGTTTAATTGGGGGAGGTGGCGAATCTATCTCTTTATCCATACTTTTGTCCGTAGAACTACCTTGAGATTGATTAAAAAAAATTTATAAGTAGTATTCAAAAGAAAAATGATTTTGTCTTGAATAAAGTAGCTAACTTGCTTTTAATTGAAGTGATGGAAAAATTGAAAACAACAAAAGGACGGCCTAATGAAATTAATTAATTTATTAATTATCATCTTATTTAATTTTATCGGTGCCTATCTAAGTTACCAATGGTGTTATCGAATGATTATCGCAAAACATCGCACACCAGAATTTTATTATTTGATATGTTATGGTTTGTGTTATTTCTGTTTTATTCTGATTTCAATCTTTCTTTTAAATAAAATAAAACGACCACTCGGATTAGTCATTTTAGGTGTGCCAATTGGTATTATAATTCCCGCAATGCCGCCTATTGTCTCAATATTAGTTATGGAAGATACTAAAAAAGTGATTTTTAATCTAGATCTTATTATGGGATTGTTGGGCATCACATCAGCGGTAACCCTCAATTTTATAATCTATCCGGCAATTTTATTATGCTGTCATTATTCGATTATTGCGATACAAAAACTAAAGAGTAAGATTGCATTGAAGCAAGAATAAATTATAACACTCACAAAATGATTCACCAAAAATACTGCCCAAACCTTACCTATTAAACACCGTCTAACGTTTTTTATATAAGTGCAATTAATCAAATCAGCTTGTTTTTTTTTATCGGTTTAACATAACATAAACGCAATTAAATAAATATTAAACAGTATGTTATGAGTAAACAGGTAGCTATTCTTGGTGATTATACCACTACTGGTGGCAGGGTCATTTCAGCATCGAATGAAGGTTTTTGCAACAATCAAGGTATAGCTTGCATAGGCGATTATGTCTCTTGTCCTAAATGTAAAAGTACTGGGAAAATTATAGAGGGTACTTATAATTATATTGTTGCTGGTAAACCAGCTGCATATGATGGTTGTATTGTTGCATGTCAATGTTCTCCGGTAGGTTGTAATAAAATTATAGCAACTAAAAGTACTATTTTTGTTGATGAGGAAAAAGAAAACAGCAATTTTATCAATATGACACATACCTCTTTAAAAAATGACCTATATAATAATTTAAGTGATGAAGTGAAAAAAAATAGTCAGCAAGATGTAGAAGCATATTTATTTACTACAAGGCGGATTAATTTAATGTCCCTAGGAACACATTCTTCACTATACATTCATATTAAAGGTAAGACACCTTTTATGTTCGACCCAAATGGGGATTATATGCGACGATATCGAGGGCAAGCGGAACTTTTTTATGATGATGGTAGTATTCCTTTTTCAATAGCAGAGTTTGTAAAATTCCATGCCGAAGATGGCGATTACGTTTCTCAACGCGAAATTACTTTAACACGAGATCAAGCGCTGAATATTGAAAAAAGAATTATTAATGGTAATTATGCGACTTACATTGGTTTTTATTGTGCGCGTGCCGTTTCATCTGTTTTAGATGAATATGGTCTACAAGAACTCTATTGGTCACCTGGCTCTTTGGAAGAAGCAGTAAAAGAGATTGAAGATAAAAAAGGACAAACTAGTGAAAACAATTAACATGATGATTATATTTACATTTAATGTTATTGGAGCATTTATAAGTTACCAATGGTGTTATTCCTTAATTATAAAAAAACATCATCGTTTTCCACCAGAATTATATTATTTAATATTTTATGGTTTGTGTTATTTCTGTTTTTTTATTATTTCAATTTATCTTCTAAATAAAATAAAACGACCTATAGGATTAGTAATTTATGGCGTACTTATTGGAGTACTGATTAGCTTTATATTAGCGGTTCTCTATATATTAATCATGAGTGGTGGTTATGATAAACTATTGTTTAGTATTGAGTTTATCATGGGTGTTTTGTGCGTGACATCACTTTTCACCCTCAATTTTATAATCTATCCGGCAATTTTATTATGCTGTCATTATTCGATTATTGGGTTGCAAAAACTAAAGAGTAAGATTGTATTGAAGCAATAATCAATTGCAAGAACTAGCCAAAAAATCGCCACCTATTTTATACTGTTAAACTTATTAAATTGGATGATTGATATTGAATTATATGCTGTTATTTTAGGCGTTTTATAATAAAAATTAGGAGAATTATAATCCAATCTAAATGCTAAATGAATGTTATTGCAGTTTACGATGACCCTATCAGGCAAACATAAAATATGCCAGCACAGGTATAACAAAGATTAATTAACTTCTGCTAAGCCTAAGAAAAATATGCTATATTATTTTTTAACTGATTTTACAAGGCGATAAGATGGATATAAAACTCACCAAGCATGATAAACGCTATATTGAAAGCACGGACGATGTCTACAGCATTATGCAACGTGTGTTATTGCGTGATAACCAAATCGACCAAGAAAAAGAACATCTTTGGATGATTGGCATGAATCAAGCTGGTTATATCCTGTATATCGAGCTGATTGCGCTTGGCAGTTATAAATCGGTCGATGTTGAACCGATGAATGTATTTCGTGTTGCAGTGATGAAAAACGCCTCACGCGTGATATTAGTTCACAACCATCCATCAGGATCGCTGACGCCGTCCGTGGCGGATAAAGATATCACCGATCGCCTCATTCAAGTTGGCCGTATTCTAAATATCGACCTAATCGACCACCTAATCATCACCCCAAAATCCTATATCAGCTTTCGCAGTACTAAACTTATGGACGAGTTAGAACAAAGCCTAAAATACGTACCGACTTATCAAGTGGTTGAACGTATCCGCAAGGAAGAAAAGTTGATTGCTAAAGAGAAGTTGGCGGTTGAGAAGGATAAGACAAAAACAGCTCAACAAAAAGCAAAAGAAATAAAAGAAAAAGCTGATTTTGAGAAAAAAGCATTAATTAATGCATTGTTGGAAAAAGGAGTTTCTATTGAAGATATTGCTAAGATTTTGGGGATTTCGGTGAAGAATATCAAAAATTACCTTAAGTAACATTTTTACTAAATATAAGTTTAGGTATGTTAAGGCTTACATTGATTAAAAACTGATAATTAAAGAGAGGTTATAAATGGATTTTGTTGAAGAAATTAATCATATAATTTCATTAAATATTCCTGATTTAAATCTGACAAACATTGATAACAATAAATTTGATGAGACTTTCTATGAAATAAGTGAGCTCATTACTAAAAGCATAATATATCACCATAAACCCGAACAACATAATAATAAAAATTTCACATTCACAGCTAATTCATCTTTAAGTGGCGGAGGCAATTTTTGTTCTTCATTAGGCTGCCGTATGTCAAAATTAGATGAGTTAGTATCTTTTGCATCCTTGTACGCTGACTGTATATATATACGACATCCATTTGAAAAAATTTATTTACATGGATTTGATAAATTTTCTGATAATTCAAGATTAGAATTTATTAATGGTATTATTCTTTTTTATTATTTAGAACCCTTTATCAAAAAAGGAATTATTAAGTATGTTAATGAAGGGATTACTTTATGCAAAAACCACTGGGATTCACTAGGGATTCCATTAGAAGAGAAAATAAAAAGCCAAGAAAAAAAATTAACAAATCTTCTTGAAGAATATTTGTTAAGTCATTGCTCTATAACGTTTGATTCAAATAGTAAAGGAAACTTTTTAGAATTTAAAGAAAAAAAAGAAGAACTAATTCCACATTCCCGATACTATTTATACTTTTACCCACCATATCCAAACTTCATTCAAAAATTAAAAAATAAAAAAACTCCTTACGTAATTTCCATTAATGAAATTAAAAAATATGATTTATTTCAATATATTATTAATAGAATTATTGATGATGTATCTATACAAGAGTGGCATTCTAACTTTTACAATACTTCCTATCTTTCTGATAATAAAAGGAATTTAGATATTATTAAAAACTTGAATAGCGAAGTATCAATTGCAAATGCAACTTCCTTTGAAAAAGCCTTAAACCATTATTTACCAGTTATTTTTTATAAAGATGCTCAAGATATATTAAATCTTAGAGAGCGAGAAAATGAAGCCTTTCAGGTATATAGAGATAAATTAAATTCTATTTTGCAAAATAAAAGCCAATCATGGAATGATAAAGAATTATCTGAGCTTTTTAGAGATCAAATACTACCAGAATTAAACATAATAAATAAAAAGGTTAATAACTGGAAATCTAATTTAAGAAGCAATGTGAGAGACTCTATCTACATTGGAGCTGGTTCTGTTTCCATTGGGTTATATTCAGGTATATTACCTCCTGAAATAGGGAATATCCTCGCTCTATTTGGTGGAGGAAAGGCCATTAGTGATATTTTAGTTAATTATAAAAATTCTTTTAATGATAAAACTGAAGCTTATAAAAATGATTTTTATTTTTTATGGCAAGCAAACAAATAAATCATTTTAACTATCACTATTTTTCTAATGTGAAATTGCGTTGAGTGCCAAATTACAAGAGTATGAAATGGATTAATCTGGAATAAATTTGAATGTTGTATTAACAACAAGCCTTTAGGCTGAGACACATGGGAGTGGCTAATAATATCCTTTTATCGGTACATACTATGATCGACAATTAAACTTCAAGACCATTAAACAACCTAACAAACATCGATCCTATTAGCATATAAATCAACTGACATACCTCAAATCTGTCAAATATCCTCCATTACGCCCCACGCACAGTGGAACGGGGAGCCGGAGGGGTTGGTTTGAACCCCTCACTCGTCTGAACACCTGAACATCAATATTTCACGACTGCTTTCATGGCGGAACCCATTGCAATAATAACAGCATTAATATCTTTGTATGCCATTGGGATTTCATTAATCACATTAGTATCTTTTCGACATTCGACATGTGCCGTTGCTTTGATTTGGTCTTCAATGGTAAATCTGTTTTTCATCGCTGTTGGGCTTATCACTTACTACACAATGTGAACAAGAGCAGAAACTATCTGCCTTGACAAGTCATTGTTAAATATAGCTTTTTGTTGTTTCGAGAACCAAAAAACAGAAGAGTAATCATGCCGACAGGCTCAAAAAGTATTTGGCAAAGTTTGGGCTGAGTTGGGATGAGATTCAACAGCCCCTAGAGCAAATTAGAGACCATGCATTAAAAACCAAATAATTGCTTTACCATGTGTTGATTGTATTTATCCTGACCACGCCAATAAGTGGCATATACCCAATCGTGTTTTCCCCTTGTTGGGCGCTCATAAGAAGCGGGTTGTAAAATCCCCACACAAGCCAAAATCTCAATAACGGTGTTACGTTCATCCTGATTGGATTTAAAGTTAGGTACATCCGTCAGTTTATCACTCAGTGAACCCGGATAATCATCTTGCTGACAGGATGCAATAATGGCTAATATCCCTTTTAAAATAGCTATATCATCTTTGGTCGGTTCAGAGATTGCCTGTTTGGTGAATTGCATGAGATCAAAGTAGGTATAAAGTAAATCACCATGACGCACTCCTCCCCACTTTATTCGTTCAAAGTTTAAGATATTTAAATCTGCTTTGGTGTAGTTTTCATTACCTATCATGCCATATTTGAGATCACGGCAGACCTGACACGTATGGGATGAATGACTCATTTGGCCATCTTGATAAGATTGACCAGACACGACTGGCGTATATTGATGCGCTGTCATTAATTTGGCGATAAAGTATGATGCAATACCTGAGCGCCAATCAAGTCGCCGCGTTGATAAGCTGCTCAAAAAGGCCTTGGCAACGTGTTCAAGTGTGATTGTGGCGACGATGTTTATGATTTTATTGACACAATCATCGTGTGATATGGTAATGGGATCAAACATTAATCCTTTTTCTTTCGCATACGCAAAGTCGCTAGGCTCTGTTTTTATCTCCTTTCTGTCCTTCCAGCCATTTTTCCAATAGGTTTGAAACAGAATCTTTTTTGCTTTTTTGTCCATTTAATCACCGTATTTGTCTATTTTACTTTGAATTAGCACGAGTGAGCCCTCTAGTCATTGAGTTTAACCCATTGCGATAAATGATCAGATTCAGCCGTGATTTGATGTTTTTCTTTTACTGCAATTAGCTTCGAACCATCATTAAAAGTCACGTGATAATCTTTAGCAAGCAAATAGTGTGTTAACACTTGCCCAAGCCCAAAGCCAAGTTTCAGAAGCATAGGAAAACGTTCCCAATATTTGGATTGAAAAATACAAATCATCACCAAATATGATCTGCTGTTTTGCATATCGATCTGTCAGGGTTGACCATCAATAACACCTTTCAGATTTAAATAAACTTCATCAATTTATCGGTGAGTTTGCTATTTTAAAGCAAATGAGCGAGTCATAAAAATAAATTTATCAGACTTACTATATCAATTTTATCCTTTACAAATAAATAATCAGCGTATAGAATTCATCCGCTTTCCTGAATAGTGCTGCTGCAGGAAAACAGTAATTATCTTCTCAATTTGAGGAGACGCTTTTTTATTGTTTTCTAGGTGGCTATTATGTCTACATTTTCCCGTTTACAAAAACGTTTGTCCCGTCTTGGGATTGAAAGTCATTTTAATAATGATATTTATACTTTAAATAAAGAAAATACATCTGTTCAGATTTTGTTACCGAGTTCTTTACCCTTAGAGCAAAAAGCGGTAGAACAGCTTCTGAACTTTGCATCAGTGACCGTTCCTAATAGCTTAGGAAAAGTTTGCATGGCTCGTGCTACACCTGATTTTCATCCAGGTGCGGTTGCGCCTGTTGGTAGTATTGTTGCAACTACTCAGGATTTAATTATCCCGGCAGCAATTGGTACCGATATTAATTGCGGTATGCGGCTTTTTACCACGGGTTTAAGCTTTGATCAGGTGTGTGAACAAAAATCGACAATTATTGCACAATTAAAACGTGTGTTATTGCAAGATGAACGCGATGTACCTGTTACTCCGCAATCTTTTCAAGCATTATTCGATCAAGGTCTTGCAGCATGGTTATCAGAGTTACCGCAGAAAGGTTTGTGGAATTCAGTTAATTATGAACGATTATACGCAGAGCTTAATAAAATATCGGGTCATCATTTAATTAAGGCAGATAGTCAGTATGCGCCTGAAGCCTTTTTTGAAAAGCGCGATATTATTCGCCCTGCGAGTTTAGGTACTGTCGGATCTGGTAACCATTTTGTCGAGTTACAAATTGTTGATGATATTATCGATCGGCATTTAGCTTATCAATTAGGTCTTGAAAAAAATAGTGTCGTCGTCATGATTCATACCGGATCGCGTGATGTTGGTTTTTACATTGGTCAGCGTTGGCAAGATAAAGCAAAAGCGCTATGGCCGACTAATGAAAAGCAACCTAAATCCGGATTGTTTGGTTTAACAGATAATCACGCACAGGCCTATTTACACGCTATGGGCGTTGCTGCGCGTTATGCTTGGATTAATCGAATTGTGATTACCGAATTGATACGTAAATCACTTGCCACTATTTTTCATCAAGATAATAGTCAACTCGTGGTCGACATTTCGCACAATATCATTTTGCCTGAACATGAGATGAATATTCATCGTAAAGGGGCAACGCCTGCTTATGCTGGTCAGATAGCTTTAATCCCTGGCTCAATGGGTGATCACTCTTATGTGGCAGTGGGTAAAGGTAATGCAGATTGGTTATGGTCTTGCTCACACGGTGCAGGTCGAGCAGAAAGACGACAAGCTATGCGTAGCAAAAAAGTCGAATATGATAAGGTTAATTTGCCATGGCAATGTATTACCTTAAAAGAAGAACGGCTACGTGAAGAGGCGCCCACAGCCTACAAACCGATCACACCGGTGATTGACGCACAACAAAACGCCGGTTTGATTCAAACAGTGGTTAAACTTAAGCCGTGGATTACGTTTAAGGCGTAACTTTGATACAACAACCGCATTGACTTGGTTTGATGCGGTTGCAGTTATTATACTAATGATTTTATTTATTAGAATATTGCAATTTCATTTTATTAAAAACTAATTCAGCCTCGGTCCAGTTTTTATCCCTGATCTCTCGATCAACTAAACCTTTTAAATGATCAGATGTAAAACTTTCAGAATCTTTCATCTGATTAGCTAAAGTAAATGCCGCTAATAGTTGCTTTGCTACAGCTTTCACAACCGGCACTGTAACAGAATTTCCAAATTGTTTGTACATTTGTCCGTCAGATACAGCGTTAATAATATAATTATCAGGAAAACCTTGTAATCTGGCACATTCTCTCGGTGTTAATTTACGAGGCCTTTTTCCTAAGTCTGATTGGTCAATTAAAATTTCACTACCATCTTTATAATAACGAGCACTTAGAGTATTAGTATATTCACTGTTTGAATTAAATAAACTATAACCAAAGCCATTACCTTTTTGGGTATGTTCTTTTTTTCTTCGTTGATGACCATTCCATAGTTTTTCAGAAATAGTATATTTATCATCAATTTCATTTTCAGTTTGAAGGATGTCTCCTAGCTTTGTTGGTATACACGGAGGTTGCGGCCATTTAAATAAAATATTGAAATCAATATGATCATAATAATCTCTGTCAAAACCAATAATAAAAATTCTTTCTCTATTTTGTGGTACTCCAAAATCAGCGGCTCGCAATACTTTATAAAAAACCTGATAATTTAATTTACTCGATAAAGCTTCTTTCGCTTCGCCAGATAACGGAATATCATCGGGGATATGGCCAATATTATGACCTTCTAAAATATTTAATATTGTTTTTAATGTATTACCTTTATTATGGCCTTTTAGTTGTTTAACATTCTCAAGTAAAAATGCTTTCGGCCTTTTTTCAACCAGAATCTTTTGAATCTCAAAAAACATTGTGCCTCTGGTATCATTGAATCCTTTTCTTAATCCCGCTTGAGAAAAAGCCTGACAAGGAAAACCTGCTAATAAAATATCATGATCAGGAATGTCTTTTGCAGCTATTTTAGTTATGTCTCCACTCGGTACCTCACCAAAATTAGCAGTGTAAGTTTTTTGAGCAAACTTATCCCATTCTGAAGTAAACAAACATTTTCCACCTAGTTCCTGAAATGGCAACCGTATACCACCTATCCCAGCAAACAAGTCAATAAACGTAAATTTTTGAACAGTCGACCCTTTTTGTTTAAAAGGGCAATCATCATGTAATTGGCTAATCAATTCTAAAGTTGCTTTAGACGGCGTGTGCTCACCTTTTTCCCAACCTCGTACGGTTCTCTCTCCATTTTCATTCATACCTAATAATCTGGCAAAATCTTTTCGGGTTAGTCCTATTTTCATTCGCTTTTGTTCAATAAATGATGAAATTTCATTCATATGTAGGTATCCTAGTAAAATATTAATTAAAAAGTGAGTTATCCGTTTTATTCCCGGATAATAGCACTGGATATTTAAACAGTCAATATTTTGCTGTAAAAATGGGATTGATGAAATATGTTAAAAGATCTTGATAAAGTTATTCTGGAATGCCGAAAAAAATGGAGTACACTCCCAAACTACAAAGAAATTAGATTAGATCACTTATTTAAAGTCCTGCTCAAAAAGCATGCTACAGAATATTTCAAACAAACTAATAAAACAGGTACACATTTATGTATTAATGATTACTCCATTATCTATACTAACAATGAGAACCTTCGAGCTAATTTCTCTACAACCTGTCTCTATTATGCATATGCTTTCGCCCCTCTTCTTGAAGAATTAGAAAAATATAAAAATAAGTTTGATACTATCATAAATAATATTTCTAAAAAGAAAAAATTCTCCTCTGATTCTAAGAAAAATTTTTTAGGAAAATTACCTTGTAGAGATTGGGAAAATCTACCTGAAGCAAAAGATTGGGTTGATGATATCAAAAAAGAGCTTAATAGCTTAAATGACAATGATAGAAAATATTTAAGCTATTTCATTTCTGATCCTGATTGGTGGATAAAATCAACAACATCATCTTCAGGACGAAAATTAAACAGAAGTGATGTTATCCAATCCGCCTTAAATTTGGCTATGAATGTTATACTAGCCAGCTCAGATAAATTATACGAAATTATAAAAATATGCCTAAATTCTGAGCTCAAAGAGGCACTAAAGAATTTAATTGATAAAAATGAAATTGATATTGGACGTAATATCATTTTTTATGGAGCTCCTGGAACTGGAAAAAGTTACCAAATAGATCAACTGACTAAAGGTGGAGATTGTATACATACTGTTTTTCATGCTGACACTCAATATAGCGATTTTTTAGGCATGCTTAAACCAGCGATGAACGATAATAATGAATGTAGCTATCATTTTATGCCAGGTCCTTTTATTCAATCCTATGTTAATGCTTTAAAAAATCCTCAAATACACCATTATTTGGTTATTGAAGAAATTAACCGAGCTCAAGCAGCAATGGTATTTGGTGAAATATTTCAACTTCTTGACCGAGATGAAAAAGGAATTGGTTGTTACGAAATTGAACCGGCGGATCAAAGCTTAGTAGATTATTTGATAAATAAAATTGGTGGTTATCCTGATAACAAAGTTAAATTACAAATGCCGGGTAATTTATCTATTCTGGCTACCATGAACAGTAGTGACCAAGCTGTTATGCCTTTAGATACTGCATTTAAAAGACGTTGGGAATTTGAATATATTCAAATTAATATGGATAAAGCATCAGATAAAATTATCAATATTCCGAACAATAATCAGACAGTTGGTGTTGCCTGGAGAAAATTAGCAACAGAAATTAATGAGCGTCTGTCAGAATTTAATATTCCGGAAGATCGTCATCTTGGGCCATTTTTTTTATCAACCAATGAAATAAATGAAAAAGGCTTAACCAATAAGCTTTTTATTTACCTATGGGATGATTTATTGAGACATCAAGCCAAAACAATCATTTTTGATTCAAGCATAAGAACATTTGGGCAACTTATTAAGTGTTTTGAAGAAAAAAAAGAGATATTTTGTCCTGAATTACAAGAAAAATTATTTTAGTTATAAAAATATATTTTGACAATTACAATGAAATTTAAATTTATTACTGATCGAGATAATATTTCTGACTTACCATCAGTTTTAAGGAAAGAAATAAATCAGCGCGGTTTATTTACAGCAAAAAATAGTAATAATGTCTCTTTCTGTGGCATGATGATAAACAATGATACCGTGTATATGTTTATTCCAAGAAGTTCTGATTATTCGAAAATAAATAAAATGGAATTTGCTTGCTTACTAATGTCTATGTTAGAAAGGTATGCAACACGAAATAAATCCCACATAACTTCAGATGATGATGAAAACATTGAAATTAGTTTGTGTTATCTTACTCTCGCCAAAGAGCTGCTATCCGATTATCAGACTTATGGCTTATACAAAAAAGTATCTAAAAAAGAATTAATTAATTCAGGTAAAATAAACTGGAAAAGAACATTCCAAAAAGAACTTCCTATTTTTATAAATTCTAGTACTCCATTTTATCTTGAATATTATGGCTATAAATTTACAAACTTTCATACCCATGAAATATCTAAAATTCACGCAGAAATAGTACATAAATTAGATCACAGTTTGAGCTGGTGGTTGAACAGAAAAGTTGGTTTATTGATTGCCCCTAATTTAGCTAAATTTGAAAAGTCCACTTTAACCATAGAAGAAAAAATTTACATTTTAAATAAAGAATTAAATCAAGCTTATTCAGATCGAGAAATAAAATTACTAAAAAACCTTATTACTTTTTTAAGTCAAGAGCCAGGTACAGCATCAACTATACTTGTTTTAGGGGTCAAGAAATTTGAACAACTTTGGGAAAATATGCTACGCGCTGTATTAAGAGGAACAAATCAAGCTAATAATAATAGGCTTCCAATTCCTGTTTATAAGCATACAACTAATCATTTATCAGATATTAAAAGACCTGGAATGAAATTAGATATTTTCATCAAAGATGATAAATTACTAACTGGCGCAGTTATTGATGCAAAATACTATGATGCTAAAGATAATAATAGCGAAT
Source organism: Gilliamella sp. wkB171 (assembly GCF_001693755.1). Lineage (GTDB taxonomy): Bacteria > Pseudomonadota > Gammaproteobacteria > Enterobacterales > Orbaceae > Gilliamella > Gilliamella apicola_F. The sequence goes on along the minus strand of NZ_LYST01000055.1, from coordinate 126,414 downwards.
CGCTTCCTGCTTTAGGTGATATACTTAAACAGATTTGCTACCTTAATGCAGTACAGTTAGTGCATCGAAATTTAATTAAAATAGATAATATCTTTATTTTTCCCGGAACTCATAATACTTTTTCTCACATAGAATTTAATCACGAGCAAATTGAACAATCAGAAATATTAAAGGTATTTCCACATATAAAATGCCTCTATTTAAATCCTGTAGATGTTATTAAAGCTTATGTTAATCATCAATATCTTGATAACATAAGAACTGCTTTATTGTCAGACAAGTAAACAGAGATAAATCTTTATGGTTGATGTCCATTCTAAAGAGATTAGGCGTAAAAATATGCAAGCAATAAAGAAAGAAAATACCTTTATTGAAATTCGTATTAATAATCTATTAAAAAACTTAGATATTCCTTTTAACTTTCAAATCAAAGAATTACCGGGAAAACCCGATTTCGTTATTGAGCAATATAAAGCGATTATCTTTGTTCATGGCTGTTTTTGGCATAAACATAACTGTAATTTATTTAAGTTACCTAACTCAAATACTGAATTTTGGCTTAATAAAATTAATGATAATTGCAAACGCGATACAAAAAATATACAAAAATTAGCTAAGTTAGGCTGGAAAATATTGATAATCTGGGAATGTGCATTAAAAGGGAAATTTAAATTAACAGATGAACAACTTATAGATAGAATTGAAGAATGGTTGTGCTCTCATACAAAAAATGCAGAAATTGATACTGAGGGTCTGAAAAAATCTCAAATAAATTTACAATAATTACTAAAAAATGTAATACCTTTTAAAAAATCCACAATAAGACGTGATCTCCAACATATCTTGTCGAGATCAAAGCGTTTTTATTCATGCACAATAATAAACTATTTAAATTTTGCAGCTAAAATGATTATGACCAATGACAATAATACCGATCTGAATTGCCTTATAATGCTAGCGGTGTCCCACAATACTTCAAATCCGGCTGTTTAATCCATTGCTGAGCATCAATAATCGCCAGTTCTCGAACATTTTGTTGTTTGGTAATTTCCAGTACATGGTTAGCGGCATTCGCTGCCAATTCAAATGCTTTTAATTGTGATTGTCCATTGACTAAATGCGCAGTGAAGAGACTACAAATTAAATCCCCAACACCTAATGGGCGGTGCGGAAAATCATATAATGGTCGAGCCAGATGATAGCTTTGCGACGGTGTGGCTAGAATCATTTCAAATAATTCCGTCGTTTTACCGGCATGTAGCAGATTTTTAACCAATATGGCTTGAATAGGCTCGCTTTGCAGTATCTTTATTGCGTTAAGTACATCGCTAAAAGTCTTTATTTCGATATTGGATAATATCTGTAACTCTAATAAATTCGGCGTAATAAAGTCAGCTTGTTTAATCGCTTGCTTAGTAAAAAAATCAATAATGTTTTGTGGCAGTGAGCTACCTTTATTGATATCGCCCCCCATCACCGGATCGCAAACATAAATAGCATTAGGATTATAAAATTTAATCTTTTTTACAGCTTCAAGGATCTCTTCACCTTGTTCGGCAAGCCCAATATAGCCCGAAATAATGGCGTCAATGGATGACAATACGCCAATTTTTTCTAAACTGTTGACGATTCGAGTGATTTGTTGAGCACCTAGCACAATCCCATCATAATGCGGATAAACTGTATTACTTGATAGTTGCACAGTATGAATCGGCATCACTTCGACACCTTGTAATTGCATAGCCAATGTGGCAACTTTGTTACCGGCATAACCATAAACAACGTTAGATTGAATAGATAAAACGGTTTTCATATATTGACCTTATTATTCATCATAATAACGATATTTGCTTAACAAGTAGATACAGATAATGGATATCAGTGCTAAACCACAATAAAACAAGGCTAAGGGTAACCAAAAATTTTTGTAGGTATAAATAACATAACCACCTATCATCGGAATTAAGCTACCAAAAATAGCCGCACATCCTTGGTAACTCATTGACAGCCCAGTATAACGCATTCTGGCAGGGAAAATGCGACTTAAGTACCCTGCAATTACACCATAAAAGCCGCTGTAACAAATCACATTTAACGAAATCCCAATAATAAAACTGGTTTTTGTGCCTGAATTTATAATCGGGAATAACAAGAATACCGATGCCATTGCCAACATTGCTGTACAAATCAAAAAGCGAGTTGCCGAGAATTTTTCTGACCAATAAGAGATAAACGGTTGAGCAACAAAATGGACAATAGCAATCCAAAACAGTGCATCAACTATCACTGATTTCTCGACACCAAGTACCAAAGTAGTATAACCAATCATCAATGTATTAGAAAAAATACCGCTAAATGACAGCACATTAGCACCAATCGCTAATAGTAATAATGGCAATGCTTTTTTAAATACTTCAATAATCGGTGCTGACTCTTGCTTTAAGTCTGCTTGTTTTTTAGATGCTTCAACAAAAACCGGCGATTCGGTTAACGTCACTCTGGCAATAATGCCAATAATTAACAAAATCGCACTGGCTAAAAAAGGAATACGCCAATAACCACTATCAATCAGTTCATTAACAGGTAAACGAATAATATAAGAAAAAACCAGTAATGCTAAAATATTGCCTGCTGGGCTTCCCCACTGGGCAAAGGATGAAAAGAAGTTTTTCAACCCTTTCGGCGCATGTTCATTCGTCATCAACACGGCACCACCCCACTCACCACCAACGGCAACACCTTGTAAAATTCGCAATGCAACCAATAACGTTGGTGCCAAAATACCCGCTTGTTGATAAGACGGTAATAACCCAACACAAGTAGTCGCCGTCCCCATTAAAAGCAAAGTAATAATAAGTGATTTTTTACGCCCTAAACGGTCACCAATATGCCCAAATAACATCGCACCTAAAGGGCGGGATAAAAAACCTACTGCAAAGGTAGCAAACGCCCCTAAAATTTGTACAAACTCGTTATCAGACGGAAAAAAAAGCTGACCAAAAATCAATACCGATGCCAACGCATAGATATAAAAATCATACCATTCAATAGTAGTACCGATAAAAGCAGCAAAAGCCACTTTTTTTGCAGAAGAATTTGACATAAGTAAACCTTGGATAAACCAATACCTATTTTTATGTAAGTGATGACTATGAAACTAACACAAAACCATAAATATCACAATTTGTTATCAGGAAAGAGGTGAAAATTATACAAAATATTGGGATATGCTACTGCTTTCTTATGTATTAAATTGCTAGTTCGCTGATTATTAGCTGTTAATTTATGACTTTTACCAACAACATGTTTATATCATTAAACAATACAATAAATAGATTTATTACAGTATACGGTGACAGAATTCACTGTCACCTTTATTATCTTTTTTCTGTACAAAAACACGCAATTTTATGTCCGTTATAATTAATAAGTTGCGGTTGCTCAGTTGTGCAACGTGAAAACGCTAAACGGCATCGAGCGTTGAAAGCACAACCTAAAGGAGGATTAAGTGGGCTTGGTAATTCTCCTTCTAATTTAATCCTTTCACGTCTAAGATCGAGATTTAATCTCGGTGTTGCTGATAATAATGCCTGCGTGTATGGATGTTCAGGATTACCATAGATTTCATCTTTTTGTCCTTGTTCAACACAGCGACCTAAATACATCACCATAACTTCATCAGCAATATGTTCAACAACAGAAAGATCATGAGAGATAAAAATATAAGATAAACCGAGTTCTTGCTGTAGATCCATCATCAAATTTAACACTTGTGCACGCACAGAAACATCTAATGCAGAAACAGGTTCGTCAGCAACCACGATTTCAGGATCAAGCATTAATCCCCTTGCGATAGCAATACGTTGTCGCTGTCCGCCTGAAAACATATGTGGATAACGGTTATAAAACTCTTCCTTTAATCCAACTTTTTGCATCATTGCTAACACTTTTGCTTTACGATCACTTGCAGTTAAATCCGTATTGATAATGAGTGGCTCTTCTAGAATAGAGCCAATTTTTTTGCGTGGATTCAATGATGAGTATGGATTTTGGAAAACAATTTGAATCTTTTGTCGACGCAATTTTTGCGCTTTGAGATCATTATCTAAAAGATTCTGATCTTTAAAATAAAGTTCTCCCGATGTGGGTTTTTCAATCATTGTCAATAATCTTGCTAATGAGGATTTGCCACAGCCTGATTCACCAACAATTGCGAGTGTTTTAGCTTTACTTAAAGTAAAAGATACACCATCAACAGCCTTAACTTGTTTAGGTTCAGAAAAAAAACCAGTTTTAACATGGTAATATTTTTTCAAGTTTCGGGCATCAAGCAATAATTCGTTATTTTCCATATTATTGTTCATATTGTGGTATTCCTTCGCTCGATAGTGGGTAATGACATTTTACTTGCCTAGTTTCAGAATAACTTATTAATGCAGGCTCCTCAGTATAACAACGTTCGGTAGCATAAGGACATCGAGGATTAAGTAAACAGCCCATTGGCCGATCATATTTCCCCGGAACAACACCTGCTAACGATGCTAACCGCTGTTTATCTTGAGTAAATTCAGGAAGAGAGCGTAATAGTGCTTGTGTGTAAGGGTGTAGTGGAACTTTAAAAATGATCTCCGCATCACCTATTTCAACCACCTGTCCAGCATACATGACAATAATTTTTTGCGCAGCCTCTGAAACTAAGGCCAAATCATGAGTAATGAGAACTAATGCCATATTATTTTTGCGTTGCAAATCAAGCAATAACTCAATAATTTGTCCTTGAATTGTTACATCCAGTGCTGTGGTTGGTTCATCAGCAATTAACAGTTTGGGATTACATGCAATCGCTATTGCAATCATTACTCGCTGACTCATCCCACCAGATAACTGATGAGGATAAACATTGAGTCGATTTTCAGCATCAGGAATACCGACTAATTTAAGTAACTCAATTGCTCTTGCTTTGAGTGCTTTTTTCCTACCGCCTTGATGGATTTTTAGTGTTTCAATGATTTGATAACCTATGGTAAAACACGGATTTAAACTTGTCATTGGATCTTGAAAGATCATCGCCACATCTGCACCCACAATATTACGACGCATTTTAGCTGATATCTGTTGAAGATCTTTACCGTCAAAGTGTAATGCATTTGCATTAACTTTACCCGGATAATCAATTAATCCCATTATGGCTAGTGAACTCACTGATTTTCCTGATCCTGATTCTCCTACAATGCCAACCACTTGTCCTTGTTCAACATCATAACTAATGTAATCTACCGCTTTAAATCCACCAAATTGAACAGATAATTCTTTTACTTCTAATAGTGCCATGACTGAATCTCCATTACTGTTTCAATTTGGGATCAAGCGCATCTCGCAAACCGTCGCCCATTAAGTTAAAAGCTAACACTGTCATTAAAATGACTAAACCTGGGAAGGTAACTACCCACCATGCAGATTGTGCAAATTGCAATACATCAGCAAGCATTGTCCCCCATTCAGGTGTTGGTGGCTGTGCTCCCATTCCCAAAAAGCCTAATGCTGCCATATCTAAAATTGCATTAGAAAATCCTAATGAAGCTTGAACAATTAATGGTGCTAAACAGTTTGGTAAAATATTTATAAACATCTGCCGTAAGGCGCCAGCGCCGGCAACACGGGAAGCAATAACATAATCTTTATTAATTTCAGCTAACGCCGCTCCCCGCGTTAAACGGACATAATGTGGTAATGCGACAAATGCTAATGCCATTGAAGCATTAACAATAGATGGGCCAAATATTGCAACTAAAACAAGTGCAAGTAATAAGCTAGGTAAGGCAAGCATGATATCGACAGCACGCATAATTATATTATCGACAAAGCCACCAACATAACCCGCAATCAATCCCAATGTAATCCCTAAAATCAGCGAAATAATAACAACCAAACAACCAACTAGTAGCGATAAACGGGCGCCATAAATAAGTCTAGATAAGATATCTCGACCCACATCATCAGTGCCTAAAATAAATTGCCAACTCCCGCCATCCATCCAAACTGGGGGCGCTAATAATGCATCTCTAAATTGTTCAGAAGGTGAATGCGGCGCAATAAAATTAGCCAAAATAGCAAGTAATATAACAATCGCAATAAAGATCAAACCAACTAAAGCCCCTTTATTTTGTGAAAAATAAAACCAAAATTCACGTAAAGGGGTTAATGGTTGAGGTACCACCAAACTAGTGTCTTGCTCATTAGTGGCTTCAGTAATAACCTGTTTATTCATCTGTAAACACACTCTTATTTATGTCTTATACGGGGATTGATAACACCGTACAACATATCAACCAATAAATTCACCAAAATAATCATGCCAGCAACAATCAAAACACCACTTTGTACAACAGGGTAATCTCGACGTTGTAGTGCTTCAATTAACCAACGACCAATTCCCGGCCATGAAAAGACAGTTTCGGTCAATATTGCGCCAGCAAGCATCGAACCAACTTGTAAACCGATAACGGTAATTACAGGAATCATCGCATTACGTAACGCATGGATAAGAATGATTCGCAGTCTGCTAACTCCTTTCGCTCGTGCTGTTCGGATATAGTCTTCACTCAACACTTCTAACATAGAAGAACGGGTCATACGCACAATTACTGCTAATGGGATAGTACCTAATACAATGGATGGTAAAATTAAGTGAGTAACAGCATCAATAAAATCTTCCTTTTCTCCCCATAAAAAAGTATCAATTAACATAAATCCGGTTAAAGGTTGACTTTCATCTAAAAAAAGCATGTCGCTGACACGACCTGATACTGGGGTTAAATTTAAGTGTACAGAGACCAACATAATAAGCATCATTCCCCACCAAAAAATCGGCATGGAATATCCCGTTAAAGACAAACCTATAGCTGTGTGATCAAATATTGATCCACGTTTCACTGCCGCAAGCACGCCAATTGGAATCCCAAAACTAATTGCAAACAGCATCGCACAAAATCCAAGCTCAAAAGTTGCTTTAAATCGAGGAACAAATTCCTCCCAAACTGGAATTTGGCTTTTAAACGAGATCCCTAAATCACCATGCAACATTCCAATAATGTATTGAAAATATTGCTCATATAGCGGTTTATCTAAACCTAATTGAGTCATTAATTCGGCATGACGTTCTGGCGATAAACCTCGTTCTCCGGCAAGAACGGTAATGGGATCACCGGGAATAAGGTGAACAAAAATAAAAGTCAGTAGTGTAATACTGATAAAAGTCGGAATAAGTATACCTAACCGCTTTAAAAGAAATCGAAACATGTAGTGGCTCTTAAGTATTGCTTCTAAATTATTGTCTATCAAATAGATAAACTTTTTATTGTTATAAAATAATATATTGATAATATTAAATTAGGTAAAACCCAACGCAGCGATTAACCGCATAATAGAGGTTAATCGCTAGGAATGCTATTTTTCAAGAGCAACTTGGTTGAAGTTATGTAATGCTAAAGGATCCATTATATAGCCTTTAACCTCTTTACGTATCGGCATATAAACCATTGAGTGAGCAATCATTAATGCTGGTGCTTGGTCATGCATCTCAACTTGTGCTTGTTTATAGAGCTCAACCCGTTTTTCATGATTTGGTTCAATTCGAGCTTGTTGTAATAAATCATCGAATGGTTTATAACACCAATGTGAATAATTTTGGCCTGATTTAACCGCATCGCAACTCATCAAAACAGAATAAAAGTTATCAGGATCGCCATTATCTCCCGACCATCCCATTAATACTGCATCATGTTCACCATTACGAATACGAGATAAATACTCGCCCCATTCATAACTGACAATTTTAGCAGTTACACCAATTTTAGCCCAATCCGCTTGAATCATTTCAGCCATACGACGTGCATTAGGATTATATGGACGTTGCACCGGCATCGCCCATAAATTTAAAGTAAACCCGTTCTCTAATCCGGCTGATTTTAATAATTCTTTTGCTTGTGCAGGATCATAAGGATAATCTTTTACAGCATCGTTATAACCCCACATTGATGGTGGAATAAAGTTTTTAGCTGGTTCAGCTGCACCTTGAAATACAGCTTTAATGATCGCATCTTTGTTGACAGCCATATTTAGAGCTTGACGAACTTTTAAATTATCTAATGGTGGTTTATCCATATTGTAGGATAAATAGCCAATATTAGTCCCCGCCATTTCTTTAACAACAATGTTATTATCTGATTTCATTCGCTCAATATCCGCTACATTTGGAAATGGCATTGCGTGACACTCTCCTTTTTGTAACTTAGCATAACGCATTGCAGCATCAGGTGTAATTGAAAAAACTAAACGATCTAGTTTAGCTTTAGGACCAAAATAATCTGGATTCGCTTTATAAAGGATTCTTGAATCTTTTTGATATTGAACAAAAGTAAACGGACCTGTTCCAATAGGTAGTAAATCGATTTTTTCTGGTGTGCCATTTTTAAGCATAGCATCGGCATATTCCGCTGATAAAATTGAAGCGAAAGACATCGCTAAATCGGCTAAAAAAGGCGCTTCTTGTTTGCTCAACTCAAATACGACTGTATGATCATCAACCTTTCTAATCTCTTTAATTAAATCTGGTAATCCCATACTTTCAAAGTAAACATATTGACCACCAGAAACTTTGTTATAAGGATGATTTTTATCCTTTTGTCGCATAAATGTAAAAACAACATCATCAGCATTTAAATTTCGGGTTGGTTTAAATTCTTTACTGTTATGCCATTTAACATCATCACGTAAATGAAAAGTATAAGTTAGACCATCTTGGCTAATATCCCAAGATTTAGCTAAAGAAGGTTCAATTTCGGTAGTACCTAATTTAAATTCCACCAAACGATTATAAACAGGAACTGCACCCGCATCCATCGAAATACCGCTTGTCACAAGCTGTGGATTAAATGTTTCAGGTGAAGCTTCTGCACAATAAACTAACGTTCCATCAGCATACGATTGTGCACTGGTGAGCAACGTTATTAGCGCAGCACTCAATAAAAATTTTCGTTTATATTTACTTATATTTCTCATAAAATCATCCTAACTATCAACTATATTAAACCTATTTTGTCACACGTAAAAAAAGTTAAGAGCATCGTATTTTTGATATCTTTAATATACAAATTTGATAAAATATCTTAATTTTAGTTCTTACAACAAAAAAATTTAATCTTGATTAAATCCATATTTTTACCATCTTCCGCACAGATATAGTGCAAAAAGCACCATAATTAAAATCAACGTGTGACATAGGCATTTACATTAACACACCATTTTTAATTGAAATGACTGCTAACATTAACGCAACAAAAGTTAGATACCGCCAAACAAATAAAAATATGCAAAATTAGTGCCAGTTTCAATTTGCAAATCTATATCAAAAATATGTTTTAGTTGTGATCAATTTAAATATCACCCTTAACTTTTTATATAAATAATCACTTACTAATTGATTTTTATTAAATGTATTATAGTTAGTGTAAATAAAATAATCACCAAATTAATAATATAAAATTAAATTTTCAACTTGATTTGATGCAATTAAAATATAGTTGAAGAGTGGTTTTATACGGTTTTAGAGACAAAAATATTTATCCTAAAGATGTAATTTAGTGATAACGTATTGGGGCCTTACAAATCATCTGATGACCCAAATATCTATCATTTAAAGGGAGAAAAATTATTTAATATATCTTCAAATGTCCTATTTTGCCCACCCAGAACATATCAGGATTTTATAAATAGTTCGATTTACGATTTTGATGAACCAAAACATGACGTACTTATTAATAATTTGAAAGTTAAAGGAAATAGTTGTGTTGTGCTTGATGCTAAGACTACACAATTTAAAAAGTTACTAGCAGAATAAATTCCTTTAGTAACATGATGCATTATAAAAATATAATGCATTTTTCTAATGCATAATCTTCTAACACAGCATCAGTCATGCGATCTAAATGTTTTTGCTTATTGAGTTCTTTATTATTATTAATAACCTCTAACCAAGCTTGATAAAATGCTGTGCGGTGCTCATGTTAAAATCCTTTTATAAGATGCCAATATCATTACATGATTAAAGCTTATTTTTGCTATCTTGTTTAAGCGCATTAGCTGCTTTTTTTAATGGTACTTTAAAAGCACGTTCAAACTTACTCATATACACCAAATGCCATTGTGTATATTGAGGCCACTCTTCCTTATTATAGCCATCGACTTTATATGAAAATTGAATTCGGCAAGCCTTTTTATCATCCAAGCGCATCCATTCAAGTGGTGATCCAAATGTATTTTCTATTTCATTTTTCATCTTAAATAAATAATCAAAAAGAAATTTATTTTCGTCTGTGGAGCTCTTACTTAACCACAGTTCAACACGTAACTCTTTTTGACTAAAAATTAGATTGTAAGGGCAACCACTTAGCCCTGATCCTGCCGAAAGCCAGTGATCCTTGCTAGGACTAATATTATTGTAAAGTGTACAGCTACTTTTTTGGAAAACTTCAAGTGTAAGCTCCCAATATTGGCGACGAATGGAGTGCCTATTTTTCAGAACCACTTCAGTATTCTTTTCTTCTGCTTCTTTAGCGCTAATCCCAATCATGAGCTCTTTTGCTTCGGGGGTTGGAATGATATGATCGATTTCAAGAAAAAGTTGTTCATTTAGTGCATAAGGCGTTACTTTAAAACACTGGATATTAATACCTTGACCCAATAACCACAACGCAGTACTCGTTACTTCCTTGCGGAAATTTGCCGCAACCAACATCAAACGCTGACTATTGCCAAGGTTTAATTTGACTTCGTCTAAATCTGGAATTTCAAGAAATTCACAAATTCGATCAGCAGCATTCAATTGAGGCTTTTTATCTTGTTTTGTGGTTTCTGAATGGAAAGGAGTCTTATTAAGATATTGCTGATAAATATCAACAATTTGCCCTTTTGTTAAACTGGCACAATAAGAGGCATATTTAATCACTTGCCAGACAACATCACGACCACTGTCATCTAGCTTGTTTTCAATAATCACTAAATTACCATCTTTATCAAGTGCTAATAAATCCAAACGTTCACGGGTATCATCAAAACCATCAAACTCCTTTTGAATAATCAGTAACTCTTCACCTAATGCATCGGACTGATAGGTGAGCCACTCTTGTAAATGTTTACGCTCAGTAAATCCTAATTCACTAAAACACTTTACATTTACCGAACTAATTCGGTTAGTTTGACGATCGATGATAAACATAGCTTATCCTAATTTTTATTTTGACAACTCGGCTACAACTTTGTCTTTTTTGTTACAAATATCCTATAATCCACTCGATTTAATCAATGAACTCGGTTTAATGCCTTAAACGTAGTGGTAAAATGTTGTTTTGCATCATTTCCATATAGGCTTCTTTAATGCTACGCCAATAACGTAACTTAGGTACAGGGTTTTCAGTGCTTGTCTTATACACATCATAATGGCTAGTATTTCGTAATTCATCCTCACCATTTTGTTTGCTACGATTTGGGTTATAGTTATCTACCACAAAACGCAGTTTATCCACCTCAACCGCCCAAATCTCAGCAAATTTTGTTACTAAATGTTGAATGGTTTCACTGATCATCTGTTCCAGCAACTCAGTAATATTTTTACCACGGTAAGATTCCGGATCACGCTTAATATTTTGCCAAAGCGTATCCATTAGCCCCGCAAGTTTTGAATTTTCTTCACTCAGCGTTTGAATATAGTTATCGACTTCTTGATATTGCGTATCATCCTCTAAATGTAAGCCTGATGCTGTTTCTGCATTAGGTACAAAACGCTGAATAAGGGATAGAATATAACGATAGTTAATTTCTTCCATCCGGTGTGTAAGCAGAACATATTCAATATCTAACGGCTCTACTTCATCGTCATCATCACGATTATCGCGCAGCTCTTCAAGCACATTAACATAAAAACCATGATAGCCTTCTATCTCACTTTCTGTAATAGAGAAATCTTCTTCGAGCTTAGTAATATCAAAATCAAAATAAACTGATGCCGCGTTAAATGCTTTATCAAAACGCTGGTATAGCTTTGCAAATTGCCGTTTTTCACCTAGTGTGAGATGATGAGTCGCTTCAGGTGTAGGCACTAGATTACGTAACGCTTTTATCGCTCGTTGTAAACGGGCTTTCGCTTCTTGCCAGGTTGGGGCAAGAACATGATTTTCACCACCATTAGAGTAAAGAAATAATGCTTGTTCAACAGCGTCTTGATAGAGAAGGGGTGTTTGAAAAGTGACAATTTGACCAAAGGTTTTGCCATGATCAAATAATCGATTAGTACGTGAAAATGCCTGAATAATATCATGTGGCCGCATTGGAGGCCGGTCGATGAATAAAGTCGAAATGCAAGGAGCATCAAAGCCGGTTAATAGTCTATCGACCACAATAATAATATCAATCTGTTCAGCTCGTCTATGATACCGGCTTTGTTTTCTAGCCAGTCTGGCATTGATATTTTGATTATAGGCACGAATTGTTTCAAGAGTAAAGTTCGTATCATAGCACTGATTATAATCAACTAACGCTTCTTTCATTTTTTCTTGATTGCGAATTGATGATTCTTCATTTTCAGAGAGTGAATATGTCATCGCGACTTTAGGAAAATCTGGCAATATACTTCGTGTGTGCTCACTAATTTTGACGGTTTCAAGTCCGGCGATCACACGTTTAAACAAATCATAATATTCCTGTGCAATAGCGATACTTGGTACCGTTAAAATTGCACCATAAGCTTTGCCTTCACCATTTTCCGTCGTAAAACCAAGTTTGCTTTTTGATTTATTGATAATCGAGTCAATGACTTTTAAGCGATGCCTATTGTCGTCATATACCTCACTAGGAATGAGCTTTTCTTTCTCTTTCGTACTTAACTGGTTCGGCTCTTTGTTAGCATGATAATGGCAAATAATTCTATCAATTTCATCTTCTTCAAGAGTACTCTTATATTCCACTTGAAAGCCAAGTACTGCTTGATCGTTAATTGCCTCTTTTACCGTGTATTCATGTAAACGCTTACCATACTGTTGTTCAGTCGTTCTTGCTAAATCACCTAACTCAGCGCGTGGATTTTCGGCAAAGATTGGCGTACCAGTAAAACCATACCATAGCGCATACTGAAAACAGCGATCAAGTTCCTGTTTTTTTCGTGGTGTGACAGCACGGTGACACTCATCAACAATAAACGCCACTTTAAGGGATTTTATTTTATCGTAGCGTTTTTGTTTGCGTTCGCTAATATTCGTTTCTGCCATGCGCTTCATTAAATAATTAAGCTTTTGAATAGTGGTAATAACCACACCACGATCTTCACTTGCCAGTCGCTGTACTAAATCATTGACATTATCAGTTTCATCAATTGATACAGGATCAAATTCAGCATAAGAAGTAAAGGAACTGGTCGTTTGCTGATCAAGATCGACGCGATCAACAATAAATAGGGTTTTATCAATCGCTGGAATCTGTAACAGATTACACGCCACTTTATAAGAGGTTAAGGTTTTACCCGAACCGGTAGTGTGCCATACATAACCAGATTGCTGTCGTGCCGAAGCCTGTTTAACCGCTTCAATAGCATGGATCTGATAAGGTCGTAATAAAATTAACGTTTCATTATCTTTGTCGGTAATAGAATATTGAGTGACAATTTTATGTGCCTGTGGAATAGATAGCACAGCTTTAGCAAAAGCCAAATAGTCGGTGATAGGTTTATTATTGCTATCCACCCATTTACATAAAAAGCGTTCATTTAATTGAGAATATAGTGCTGAAGCAATATAACGGGTATCGGTGCCATTACTCACAACAAACATCTGCACTGAAGAAAAAATACCCTTAAACTTCCCTTCTTTTAGGTATTTTTTGATCTGACGGAAGCCATCCATATAAGGGTGCTGGCGATTTTTTAGTTCAATATGAATCATTGGCAAACCGTTGATCAGCAATGTCACATCAAAAATACGGTTACGATCATTAGCTTGCTGCTTACCGCTGGTAAACTGATTAATTACTTCATAACTTGTGCTGCCACCAGCTACATCGGCGCGATTAATCACATTCAAACGAATTGTACCAAGGCTGGCATCTTCACGCTGTACTTGTACTTTAGCGATACCATTTTCACCAGCAAGCCATTTAGCCGCTTCATAAAAACTAATAAAAGTCAGCTGTGTTTTAACCTGCATAAACTCTTGCTCCGTTAAAGCGACGCCGCGTAATATTGCACGATTATTCGCTTCAAGAATGTTGCGTAAGTTTTGCCATAAAGCTGCTTCATTGGTTAAATCATCCCGATAGTGCCATTGAGATTCACCTTGAATCAGTTGATTAATCAGGTTGATTTCTAGCTCTCGTTCTTTAGTAAATTGAATCGCCACAGGCTGTCCTTTTTATAATGATCCACTAAATAAATAATCGCTGTAACATCGCTTTTTTAAGTGTTTGATAATGGGTTAATTTATTTTGTTGTTCAGTAATTTGTTTATCTAATTGTTGGAAAAAGTTACCGATTTGGGTTTGTTCTTGGATACTAGGAGTACAAACTTCTAAATTACCTATTTGCTCAAGAGATAAATTAGGCTGAGCACCGACTGTAGGGTTTTTGCGAATATAATCGGTAACAACTTTACCAGACAATATTGTCATCAAAAAATAGGTATCATAATTATATCCTCTAATTATTGATAATGCTTGGTTAGTATTAGCTGGTAATATTGACTTATTTACAATAGCTACACGCCCTAATGTTCCTGCTATAGAGAACAAAATATCATTTTCTTCTAATTTTGAACGCCTTAAATAATTCTCATGCTCCTCTTGAGAAATTTTAGTATTTGGTTTTATTATTCCATAACTAATATTTTCAACTTTCACAAAATTTACTGGTCCTGTATTTAGTTGATTTTTTGGTGTTGTTCCCTTTGTAATTAGTTTGGTATATTCTCGTAATCTTTGTCGGTTCCACTCTCCACTAAACCCCTTAAAGCGTATCCTCGGCACCTTTTCATCTTTTTGTGGAAACATTTTTTGTAGCATGGCTTTTTTATAGTTTTGCGCTTGAGTTAAGGCGTGTTGTTGTAGTTCAATCACTTGATCTAGTTTCTGGAAAAAATCGCCAATTTGCGTTTGTTCTTCTAATAGAGGGAAATTAATAGATTGTTCTTTTAATATTGACCAATCAGCTCTTGGCATTTTTGTACCAGATGTTAAATTCGCAGCTTTTAAAAATTGATAGGTTTGAATATATCCATAAATAAACAAGTTTGAAAAACCTTGTTTTGGATAGAGAGCCCAAATTTCCCCACTTTTTATTCCATCACAATTGGCTAACCACCATTTATTTAAATAGGGCCTTAGTTTTCCGAACAAAATATCATTCTTTTTAAAAATGCTATTTGATTGAGTTCTAATTGAAGTATCACCAATGATAATCCCCTTGTCTATAACTAGATTTTCTAATTCAATATCAACATCAAAATCTTCTTTATTACCCGATTCATTTCTCAGATTAATAACTTTTGACAGTTCGTCACGTTTCCACTCTCCACTAAATCCCTTAAACCTCAGTTTAGGCACCTTACTCTTAATGCTTGCCATTACCGACTCCTTGTAATGCCGCTTTAAAGTCTGCTAACTCTTTTTTCGCTTCTGGTGTCGTGCCCGTTAGTTCATCTAACATCGCAATCAGTTCATTTTCTGAGGTTTTTACTTCTTGTTGTGTCTGCATCATCGCTGTGGATAAATCAGTTAGAGGAATCTCTGGTTCTGTTTCAAAGGTATCAACATAGCGGGGAATATTAAGGTTAAAATCATTCGCTTCAATCTCGGTAAAACTCGCCAAATAGCTGAATTTGTCGATAGTTTTGCGTTCTACATAAGCCTTAAAAATGGTTTCAACATGTTCATCAGTTAAGACGTTTTTGGTTCGCGCTTTTTCAAATAATTCTTGTGCATCAATAAACAGCACATCACGTTGATTGTAATCTTTACGTAAGACAATAATTGTAGTTGGAATACCAGTATTATAAAAAATATTCGCAGGTAAACCTATCACAGCATAAATATGACCGTTTTCAAGTAATGTGCGGCGTATTTTTTCCTCGCTGCTGCCTCTAAACAATACCCCATGTGGCAGTACAATCGCCATGGTACCCTTTGATTTTAAATGGTAGAAGCCATGCAGTAAAAAGGCAAAATCAGCACGCGATTTGGGCGCTAACACCCCATAAGGTGCAAAACGAGCATCATCTAAAAAGCCTTTTACTGCACTCCAGTGCGCGGAATACGGTGGATTCATTAATACACCATCAAAATTGGTTGGTTCATCTGTTGGCCAGTCATCGCTTAGGGTATCAGCATTGCTTAAATATTGATTTGCAATCGGCACTTGGTGCAACATTAAGTTCATTCGTGCCAGATTATAGGTTGAAGTATTAATTTCCTGACCAAAATAGAGCACGGTTCCTGGTTCATGACTCTCTTTTTTAATATTAAGCATTAATGACCCCGATCCCATAGTTGGATCATAAATGCTAAAACCCTTTTGCTTTTGTTTGCCATGCATCACAATTTTAGTCATCAACTTTGCGACACCATGTGGTGTATAAAATTCCCCCGCTTTTTTTCCTGATTCAGAGGCAAATTCACTGATCATATATTCATAAGCATCGCCCAAAATATCACCAACATAACCATCTAAATCAACCTCAGCCAATTTTTTCATTACAGCCGAAATAGTTTCATTTTGCTTTTGTGGTGAGGCCCCAAGCTTACGAGAATAAAGGTCAATATCCTGAAATAGGTTGGCAAAAGTCTCATGCGCTTGTTCAATATTACGAAAACCTTGTGCTAAGGTTTCTAATTGGAAAGTGCTGTTATTAATATCATCCAACAATTGAGTAAAAGTATATTGTGGCTCAATTACATAAGAAAACTGAGTATTGAGCACCTCTTTAAGATCTTGCTGTAATTCTGGATTAGCATAAGCCTTAGTATAGATTGCTTGTGCTTGTTTTAAATCATCAGCTTTCTCTTCTAACTGATCAACCGCATAATCCAACATATTATCCGATAGGTATTTATAAAAAATAATACCCAACAAATAGTTTTTGTATTCATTGGCATCCATCTTGGAGCGTAAAATATCGGCTGACGCCCAAAGCGCGTTATAAAGTGTGCTAGAATTTTGTTCCATGTAGCAGAATCTCATCAATTAATGATTAACATTGTTGTTAATTTTATCAGATTTATAAATTTTTTATCCATTATTAAAAATAATAGGTTAATTTGTTACTTATAGTGATTACTTCCTAAACACTTCCCGTAAATGCCATTCAACAAACCGATCATGCAAATAATCTTCTTTTATACGTGGTAGTAAGATGTTTTTACCTTCAAAATCCCAGAACAATTTTTCAACCATTTGATGACCATTAACTCCACTTGATATTTTCATTTTTAAATAACTGTCAAGACCAATCGCTCTCATATCAAAAGCAGAATGATGTAATAAACAAAGAGCTAAACCATCATTGACAATACAAGGACCGCCATATTGTTTCCATTTAACATGAGCAGCCTCAAGACCTATCGATATCGAGTCATACTTTAAATCATAACCACAGATAGCACATTGATAGTTATAAGCTCGTAACACCAATTGCCTAAATTTAGGATCTCGTTGACGGTTAAAATCACTAAATCCAAAATCAAGTCGATTGATTAAATTTTCTTGTACACTTTCAGGAAAATATTGGCTTAATATCTGCTCGGCTAATTTATCAATAACAAGGGGGTATTTTTTTAAGGTATTGATATGTTAGTTCATCAAATCCATTATGAACCTGATTTAGTGAAAGCTGCTTACTGGACGGTTCTTTACTTGGCTTATTAGTATTAATGCAATCTTCAATATTAGTTAATTGCCAAAATCTATCATTTTTCAAACGTCAGAAAGGCATATTCGGATAATAATGCGTTCGTGATGGACCAAATTTGATCAATAAATCCAACAATGGCTCTTCAATTTCTGCTCCATAATTAAATAGCGTTTATGACCTTGTTTATATTGAGATAAGACGTAAAGCAGTAACAAAGGTTTATGCAGCGTTCTTTGAGGTCCTTTTTTCCAAATGGAGAGATCGCCGATTTTCTGTTGTAAATATTTGATATCCATCATCCCATAAACTGAATGCAAAAAGTTGGATGCTATTACAAATATTACATTAATTTTGTGAGACAGCTCACAAAATATTAAAGCATTCAATAAACAAATTTAAAAGAATGATAATTAAATCGTGCTTAAAAATAGAAGTGTAAAAGAATATCGGCAAGTAATTATTAATAAAATCAGAATTGATAAACATCAGACATAAAAAAACCAGCTCTCGCTGGTGTTCTTTTTTTAGAATTGGTGCCCGGACGCGGAATCGAACCACGGACACGGGGATTTTCAATCCCCTGCTCTACCGACTGAGCTATCCGGGCAACAATGGATGCACATTAAACACGATCTGAGATTATCCGTCAATCCCTTTTGTAAGATATTTTAAAAAAAATAGATTGTTTGGTTGAAAAATAACTAATCATCTATATATCTGGATCTAATTTTAATAATATAACGTCACTTTTTAAGGAATTGTTATATGCGATATCTAGGCTTTATTGTTTTTTTTATTTATCTCTATTTTGAAATTAGTACATTTATGATGGTGGCTAACGCTATTGGCGTTTTTCTTGCCTTAATTTGTATTATTGCAACATCTATTATTGGTTTTTCATTAGTTAAAACACAAGGTTTGAAAAACCTGCGCGAAATGCAACAAAAAATAGCAGAAAATCAGAGTCCTAAAAATGAAATTATTAAAAGTGTTGCTTTATTGTTTGCTGGTTTTCTATTACTTATCCCTGGTTTTTTAACCGACATTTTAGGCGCTATTTTATTAATTCCTTATGTGCAAGAATCGATTGTTAATTTCATTGTGAGAAAACTACCAAAAAAATCAATATTTTCATCATACCAACGTACTGATAAAAATGCTGATATTATTGAGGGAGAGTTCATCCGTAAAGATGATGAAGAATTAATCAATTGAAAAATATTTTAATATTATTCTCTTGAAGAATTTAAAACAAACCCCATGTAATATTCACTATATTATATAGATCATAATTTGATGATTTATTGTTAATAATTATTTAATTTAAATTAGTGCTAGGAGATAACTAATGAAAATTCGTCCATTGCATGATCGTGTGATCATTAAACGCAAAGAAGTAGAATCAAAATCAGCTGGCGGTATTGTTTTAACAGGTTCAGCTGCGGGTAAATCAACACGTGGTGAAGTTTTAGCTGTTGGTAATGGTCGCATTTTAGAAAATGGTCAAGTTCAACCATTAGACGTTAAAGTTGGCGATATCGTTATTTTCAATGAAGGATATGGCGTTAAAACAGAAAAAATTGATAACGAAGAAGTGCTTATCTTATCTGAAAGCGATATTTTAGCCATTGTTCAAGCGTAATTGGCAAATAATTTAATTTATAGACAGAATTCAGGAGAAATACAAAATGGCAGCTAAAGATGTAAAATTTGGTAATGACGCTCGCGTTAAAATGCTTAAAGGCGTTAATGTACTAGCTGATGCAGTTAAAGTCACTTTAGGTCCAAAAGGACGTAACGTAGTATTAGATAAATCATTTGGTGCACCAACTATTACTAAAGATGGTGTGTCAGTTGCTCGTGAAATCGAATTAGAAGATAAATTCGAAAACATGGGTGCACAAATGGTTAAAGAAGTAGCTTCAAAAGCAAATGATGCTGCTGGTGACGGTACAACTACCGCAACAGTACTTGCTCAAGCGATTGTTAACGAAGGTTTAAAAGCGGTTGCGGCTGGCATGAACCCTATGGATTTAAAACGTGGTATCGATAAAGCTGTTGTTGCAGCAGTTGAAGAGCTTAAAAAATTATCTTCACCATGTGCAGACTCTAAAGCGATTGCGCAAGTTGGTACTATTTCAGCAAACTCTGATGAAACTGTTGGTACTTTAATTGCACAAGCAATGGAAAAAGTGGGTAAAGAAGGTGTTATCACTGTTGAAGATGGTACTGGTTTACAAGACGAGCTTGATGTTGTTGAAGGTATGCAATTTGATCGTGGTTATTTATCACCATATTTCATCAATAAACCAGAAACAGCGACTGTTGAATTAGACAGCCCATATATTTTATTAGCTGATAAAAAAATCTCTAACATTCGTGAATTATTACCAGTATTAGAAGCAGTTGCTAAAGCAGGTAAATCACTATTAATCATTGCTGAAGATGTTGAAGGCGAAGCATTAGCAACATTAGTTGTCAATACTATGCGTGGTATTGTTAAAGTTGCCGCAGTTAAAGCTCCTGGTTTTGGTGACCGTCGTAAAGCAATGTTACAAGACATCGCGATTTTAACAGCTGGTACTGTAATTTCAGAAGAAATCGGTTTAGAGCTTGAAAAAGCAACTTTAGAAGATCTAGGTCAAGCTAAACGTGTTGTTATCAATAAAGACAATACCACTATTATCGATGGCGTTGGTGAAGAGTCTTTAATCACTGCGCGTGTTGAACAAATCCGTAAACAAATCGAAGAATCAACTTCTGACTACGATAAAGAAAAACTTCAAGAACGTGTAGCTAAACTTGCTGGTGGTGTTGCAGTCATTAAAGTTGGTGCAGCAACTGAAGTTGAAATGAAAGAGAAAAAAGCACGTGTAGAAGATGCATTACACGCGACTCGTGCAGCGGTTGAAGAAGGTGTTGTTGCTGGTGGTGGTGTTGCGTTAGTTCGTGCTGCATCTGCAATTTTAGACCTTAAAGGTGCAAACGAAGATCAAAACGTTGGTATTAAAGTAGCTTTACGTGCGATGGAAGCACCATTACGTCAAATCGTAACTAACTGTGGTGAAGAAGCATCAGTTGTTGTTAACGCAGTTAAAGGTGGCAAAGGTAACTATGGTTACAATGCTTCAACTGAAGAGTACGGCGATATGATCGCAATGGGTATCTTAGATCCAACTAAAGTAACGCGTAGCGCATTACAATATGCTGCATCTGTTGCGGGTCTTATGATCACAACTGAATGTATGGTTACTGATTTACCTAAAGATGATAAAGCTGATTTAGGTGCTGCTGGTGGTATGGGCGGCATGGGTGGAATGGGCGGAATGATGTAATTCATCCTATCGTTACAACCCAAAACCTGTTAAAAAACCACCCTTTTATTGGGTGGTTTTTTATTTATTTTCCTTCTATCAAATACTCATTAACTTCACAACTTAATCACATAATCAACACCGTGAATATCAAATAAAAGTCCATTTACACTAATTGTTGTTTAAAATAGCAAAACACCTAATTTTTCTTTATGACTTTTAGTTACGCTTTTTTAGAAATGAACCAAGTATGTTGTTTTTTTCTTGTCAAAATGAAATGTAAAATAGATAATAACATGATGAAAAAATGCGGTTTATTTTTTCTATAAAAATAAATTAATTATACCTAACTTTATTACTTTATATGAAATAGGATATAAAATAGGATATAAAGTTACTAAGTAATAAGTGAATATAAAAAGGAATAGAACAATGAGTGTATCGTCCAGTAAAAAAGCTGCAACAGTTCAACAAAATGATTATTCAGCAAGACAACGACAAAAATCTACCCGAACAGAATCCCCTCAAGCTAACATTCAAAATAATACTTTTTTCAAAGTTATTTTTTCCGATAATCTTTCTCTTCAACAAAAAGTTCAAGAAGTTACACAAATTTTAGAATTTACCGATAATAAAGAAATAGATCGTGAAAAAGTAGAAGAGTTTGATAAGTTCAAAGAATATCTACAATCAATCTCTGAAGAGATGTCTAAGCAACGTATCGAAATGACTGATACCGAAGTGTTCGCTGAATTGCAACGAGTCTATGCTGATTTTAATAATGACCTTAATGATTTTATTGATAAAATCAAACCGCTTACCGAAATCACTGATGCACTTTATAACCTACGCCAAAATGGTGAAACGCGTAACGCCCTAGCGCAAATAAAAGCAGATCAAGAATGGGATGATGAGAAGCAAGCCGAAAAAAAACAAATACAAGATGAAATCACAAATAACGATACACTAATAGCTAAACTAAAAGAAGAAATTCATACATTAGAGCAAGATAGAATATTCTTTGGCCTTGGAAAAATTAAAGCCGCCTCAAAAGCGAAAATAGCAATTAATCAAGAAAAAATAGCGCAATTAGAACAAGATATACAAAATAAAAATACACAATTAGCAAATCTTGAAGAAGAAATTAAACACCGCCATGCGCAACGTAGTGAATCACTTGATGTTGAGAAATTAAAAGAGCTACTGAATTTAACATCAGATGAACACACATTACGACAAGCTGATATGGTTGAATCTGCCTTAAAATTCGTCAACCAAGGTAAAGAGCGTTTTGGTGCTATTCGTGGTCATCTTGAAAAGATGGTTAAACAAATCGAAGGGCTTAGCGACAATAATGGTAACATGATCCAAATTTATGCCATTATGAACGAAGCGACCAAACAAGTTGAAAAAGTCCATCGTGAACGCCGACAAGAACTCGAAAATAAAGATGTTGGTGACAATTTGTTAGAGTCAATGAAACTGGAAGAAACCAGACGTAATTTGGATGAACATATCGATACCGTATCAACTGCAACTGTCGATACGATGCAAACCTACGGCGAATTGACTACCGAAGCAATTAAAATACGTAACATGCAAGCTGCAACTAAAAAACAAGTAGAAAGTGCAAGAGCAATGCATTCACGCGGTATTGCATCAGTCGCTTCACAACTTAGCGTTGTGGTAACAGCGGTTAACTCAGCAGCGATTAATGAAGCGCAATCCATGGCAGGAAATACTTTAGCTGAAATGGCGAGAGTAACTAACGATATTGCTAAGAACGAAGCAATACGAATTGCAACGGGTCGTGATGAAATCAATAACGATTTAGAAGCTATGCTACAAAACTTAGCTGAATTTGGCGATACTCAACGTGAAGCAACAGAAATCACCCGTTCTGCCCTTGAAACAATGCGCGCTAATTTAGAAGAAATCGAAAAAATGTCCAAAGATGTTCAAGGTGATACTCGTGAATTTATTGCAGTGACTGGTGATGTTTTATCTGAAAAGAGTGAAGCCAAAAAAGAAACTAAAAATACTACGTCCCCTTTTAAACTATAACTGACGAAGGAATGCACAATGTACCTAGTTAGAGGGCGTGAATATTTAGCGCAACATCCCAATTTTTCATTAGTGGGAAGAGAGCATGATTTAGAAAGAATATCATCAATTCTGATCCGACAATCATCAAACTCACTTTTACTAACAGGACCAGCTGGTGTAGGCGTTTCGGCGCTTACCCTTGGTTTACAAGCAGCTAAAAATAGTCCTGACACACCATTTGACTTAATTGTTAAAAAACTATTTTGGTTAAATAGTGATGCACTGTTTTCCAGTGGTGATAGCACTAAAATTAATAACGAATTTCAAAATATTTTAAAAAAATTACTGCAAACACCTGAATCGGTTTTAATTATTACTGATACAGCTAATTTTTTAGAAGCGGCACACAATACCGGTAATGCTCATTTTATTAATGCATTAAATAATGCTGATAAATCGGGTAATTTTCAAGTAATTCTAGAAGTTCGTGATGATAAACTTAGTAGTGTGCTAAAAGCTAGTACTAAAATGCCTGAGCTCTACACGCTTTATGATGTAAAAGAGCCAACAGGAAGTGATTTAAAAGCAATTGTTACAGTTGTTGCAAAAGAGCTGTCTGAACATCATCAAATCGAAGTTGACGATAATGCTATTGACGAAGCAATACACTTAACAAGCAAATATCGTGATAGTTTGGGTTTAGGTGGAGCACAGCCTCAACGCGCAATATCCTTGCTGGATCGCGCACTAGCAAGCTACCGCCAACTAACGCATAAACAGCATCCTAAAATTGCTGAATTAATGGCTAAAATTGCGAAAAGTACTGATGAAACAGAACGTCAATCTTTGCAACAGCAATTAAATCAATGGCAACAAGATTGGCAAGATTTGAAATCAGAAATCAGCAAAACATATCAATATCAACGAGATGCTGAAACATTACGCTTCCAGCTACAAGACGAAATCACCCAAATTCAGGAGCAAGAAGAGGAAAACAAAATTTCTGATTCTGCGGCCATAAAAACCTTTGCTCAATTGACAGCAGGTGGATTTGACTCGCCAGCTGTCACCAAATTAAAAGAAAAAATTCGACAAATTGATGCCGAAATTGCACAAAATAATGAGCAACATAAAAAACTAGTAATGCTTGCCAATAAAGATCTACGACTAAATCGACAAGAAGTAATCACTGAATTTAGTAAAATTTCGGGAATATCAGCCAATAAACTCGATGAAAACGAAGTTGAAAATTTGATTAATTTAGAAGCGCATTTATTGTCACGTATTTTTGGTCAGGATGAAATCGTCAAACATGTAGCTAATTCGGTTAAAGTTGCTAAAGTCGATGCTCTAGAAGAGTCTGGACCAGCAATGTCTTACCTCTTTTTAGGACCATCCGGTGTAGGCAAAACAGAAATGGCAAAAGCTTTAGCGCAATACGTATATGGTGACGAAAAATCATTAGTGCGATTTGATATGTCAGAATATATGGAAAAACATGCAGTTGCTAAATTAATTGGTGCACCGCCAGGATATGAAGGGTTTGAAGCTGGTGGTATTTTGACTAATTCAGTTAGGGCTAAACCGGTTGGTATCTACCTATTTGATGAAATCGAAAAAGCACATCCTGATGTATTTAATATTTTCTTGCAGATCTTATCAGACGGACGTTTAACCGATAATATCGGTCGTACGGTCGATTTTTCTGACATAATGATTATTATGACATCAAATATTGGTCAGCCTTATTATCTTGATCCTAATCTATCTGATGAGGCAGCACGCGAACTAGCAACAAATGAGCTAAATAATACCTATCGTTCAGAATTACTGAATCGTTTTAATGGTAGGGAAAATATTGTTCACTTTAAACGACTACCAATGGAAGTTATTGAGAAGATTATCCGTCGTGAAATTGATAAACTCAATCAAGCTTATCAACCTCGAAACCTAACTATAGAAGTACAAGACGCTTGTCTTAGTGCATTTTGTCATGATCATTATGATATTATTCGTGGTGCAAGAGGTTTACCTGGTTATATTAAAGCCAATATTCGACCGTTTATCGTCAATCACATATTACAAAATCCACTTGATCAAGGCACGTTTAAAATAGTGTATAACCAACAAACGCATAGTTTTGATATGGAATTTTGTAAAAATTAAAAACGCTTCACTTCGTTTTTAGCGAAGTGAAATTTACTACAATAAATTGAAGCTAACAGGTAATGTTCCTTTAGCTTCAATTATACAACCCTTCTTAAATTCAAAACTTTTTAGCGTAGCCACGTAAATTATCAGAAAATTACCCAATAGCAGTGGTAAATAAATTAACCGTTGTAATTTTTTCTCATAGTTATATTACGTAAAGTAAACCATCACCCAAAATGGTTTACTAACATAATTTAATTAAACTTACGCAACAAGCTTAGGGTATAAACTTCCGCTTTGTACAAGCACCATATCGTTATCAATATTTATTTTTTCGCAACAGAAAATAGATAATTAGCCACCTTAGTATCACCATTTTTTTGGTATAATTGAGCCGTTTTAATGACACTTTCTTGTCGAGATGCATCGTAATTAAAAAGTTGCTTAAACATTAAATCAGCAGTTTTCTGATCACCGTTCTGAATCGCACAATAACCATATTGTTCATACGCATCGGCTTTCCAACGGTGGCGATCTAAATCAATACTTTGTTGAAATTGTTGTTTTGCTTCTTGATAACGATTTCTACCACATAAAAAAGAACCATAATGAACACGATACAGTCCATTACCGGGTTGCATTAAGGTGATACGTTTGTAAATCATTTCAGCTTCATTATATTCACCAACATGCTGATCAAACATTGCCATTGCTAGCATAACTTGAGGGTTATTAGGTGAATATTGTGCAGCCAATTTCAAGTTATAATGTGCAGCTTTGATATTTTCTGGTGACTCATCAGCCTTAGCCAAATAAGCCAAACCTAATCGCGTTCTAGATAATGCGGCGGTTTGAGGATCAAATTCTTCATGGCCTTTAACTTGGCAACCTGTTAAAGCAATCATGGATACACAGCTGAAGATGACTAACCATATTTTCATTAACTTTTCCCTTTTCCGTTGTCTATTTTTATGCGGTTTGCTGAACCAAGTTTTGCTTTTTATACAGTGTTCTTTTAGTCCTGTCGACAACTTCACCGGCTAACTGACCACATGCGGCATCTATATCATCGCCGCGGGTTTTACGTACAATAACCGTAAATCCATAACCCATCAATGTTTTCATAAAACGGTCTATACGTGTATTTGAGCAACGTGAATAAGGAGCACCAGGGAACGGATTCCATGGAATTAAATTAATTTTACTTGGTACATTTTTTAAGAATTGAGCTAACTCATGAGCATGTTCTACGCCGTCATTAATCTGATTTAGTAACACATACTCAATTGTTACCTTGCCATGATTGGCATTTGAAGTCGACAAATAACGTAAAATTGAATCGCGTAACATCGCCATATTATACTTTTGGTTAATTGGCATAATTTCACTACGAATCGTATCATTTGGAGCATGAAGTGAAATCGCTAACGCAACATCAATCATTCCAGCCAATTTATCTAAAGCAGGAACAACACCCGAAGTTGAAAGCGTAACACGTCTTTTCGATAAACCGTAACCAAAATCATCTAACATGATTTCCATTGCCGGCGCAACGTTAGATAAGTTGAGTAAAGGTTCCCCCATTCCCATCATAACAACATTTGTGATAGGTCTATCGGCTAATTTTCCTGTCACACCAATGGCATTTGATGCACGCCAAACTTGGCCGATTATTTCAGAAACGGTTAAATTACGATTAAAACCTTGCTGAGCGGTTGAACAGAATTTACACTCCAAAGCACATCCTACTTGTGAGGACACACACAAAGTTGCGCGATCGCGCTCAGGAATATACACCGACTCAATCATCTGATTATTGCCGACATCCAATGCCCATTTAATGGTACCATCAGATGAACGTTGTTCCATCGCTATTATTGGAGCTTTAATTTCGGCTAACGTTTTTAATTGTTCACGTAATTTTTTATTAATGTCAGTCATTTGATCAAAGTCATCTATTCCAAAATGATAGATCCACTTCATCACTTGATCTGCTCTAAAAGGTTTTTCACCTAATGATATAAAAAACTCTCTCAATTGCTGGCGGGTAAAATTGAGTAGATTAATTTTTTCATTGGTTGCTGGAGTAGTTTGTGTTATTTTTGCTGCATCTGCACAATTTACAGACATGTTCGGTGTTGATGATGTTAACATAAGGCCTCGTTTTTACACATTATGGCTATTTAAATTTTTAGGGAAAGGATTATACTGGTTTTCACTTTATCTGGCTAATAAATATTAGTGATTTATAAATGAAAATGAATTCAACAATTTTAAAAAAAACGTTAACGATTACGCACACAATAACTTTACTTTTATGTTCAACATTCGCTATGGCACAACCAATTTCATTAGATAAATTAACAGGTCAATTTGACGAAAAGAAAGATAACAATTTTATTGCGTTAGATTCAACAATTTTACCTGTTAATAAAAAAGGCATGTATCTGCAAAAAGAACCTGCCCAGCAGTTAATTAAAGCTTATAACGACTTTAAAAAGTCTTATCCAGATATACCGTTTATAGTTGTGAGTGCAACTCGTAATTACACGTATCAAAATGGCATTTGGCAACGTAAATGGGATGACTTGTTACCAAAACTTCATGAACCCCAAAAAATTGCTGAGCAAATTTTAAAACTATCATCTATGCCAGGTACCTCAAGACATCATTGGGGAACAGATATAGACATTACCAGTGTTTCATCAAGTTATTTTAGAAATGATAAAAAAGGCATCATACTTTACCAATGGCTACAAAAAAATTTACCTAAGTATGGTTTTTGCCAGCCATTCAATGAAGGTCGTAAAGGAGGATATTTGCCAGAAGAGTGGCACTGGTCATACAAACCTATTTCCAGCCAATATATCGCGCAATATAAAGCTATATTAGACAGTGAGCCTGATAAAATTATACAAAGACTCAATTTTACTGGTCACGACAAAATTACACTTGAAAGTTTAGTCAAACAATATGTATTAACAGTTAATTCTGAGTGTTATTAATAATACATTAGTGGTTACGCCAATAAGGAAGTTTGATAGTGACCACTAATCCCCCACCATCACGATTATTTGCTTGAATAGTACCGTTATGCATAATGACGGTCTTTCTTGCAATTGCCAGACCTAAACCATAACCTTTACCTAATTGTGCTGACTGGATACGAACAAACGGTTCAAAAATACTCGATAATTTATTTGAATCAACACCTGGACCACGATCTTTGACTTCAATTTGCAAATATTTACCCACTTCTTTTAACGATACTTCGACAGCTTGCCCAGCTTTAGAAAAACGAATTGCATTACGAATAATATTTTCAACTGCTCGGCGAATTTGTTCCGAATTACCTTTAATAATAGAATGCGTTATGGATGCTAAATTAAAATGTACATCAATTAATTGATGATTGGCTTCATAATTAGCATCACTAATCACCACACTAATTAAATCTTTTAAATCAAAATATTCATCAGTACGATTATTCATTTCGGCGCGTGAATAATTTAAAATTTCACCAATTAACTGATCTAATCGTTCCGACTCTAATTCAATTCTCGCTAAAGCAGTATCAATATTTTGTTTATTCTGTTGAGCAAGCCCAATGGCTAACTGTAAACGCGCAAGCGGTGTACGCAACTCATGTGACACATCATGTAAAAGTGCTTGACGATCTGAAATTAAAATATTTAATTGTTCAACCATCATATCAAAATCTTTACCCAACTCACTGAGTTCATCACGTCTAGGCTTTAATTTTTTAAATAACCTGACAGAAAGATCACCTTGTGATACACGAAAAAAGCCTTGTCGCAATAACCGCATTGGCCTAGTTAAGTTCCATGCTAAAAATAGACTAAAAGCTAAACCAACAAATCCTCCCATTAACATAATTGGCAACGGCATACTAAAAAATACCTTTTTGCTACGATCATCTTTATCTTCTTTGAACGAAACAGCATATAAAGTACCATCAGGCGCAATAGCTGTTCGTTGATAAATATAAGTTGGTGACTCTAATTCATCAGTCAATATATTAACTTGATCATTTTGAGGGGAAATTAATTTTATTGATAACAACGCCCGTTCACGTTCAGGTAAATGCGCAATAAAATTAAGTGTTTCATCTTCACCCGCGACATGTAACAATTGCGCGATCATATCGACTTTGGTCGGCATATGATTAAGAAAACGTTGATTTCTATTTTCTACATAAAAGGAGAAAGCTATCCAGGTTAACTGAAAGGTAAGATAAAAAATCACACAAAATATAATCAGTATTTTCCAAAATAATCGACGATTCATACCAAAGCCTACTCTATCGTTAACGGATACGGTAACCTACTGCTCGAATGGTTTCAATTGTCACATCGTTTTGTGCTACTTGAGACAGTTTTTGACGAATATTACTAATATGGACATCAACGCTACGATCATAAAGCTCTCTAGCTCGACCTAATCCTATTTCAGATAGCTCTTCTTTAGTCACAACCCGTTCACTATGTTTGACTAATAAAACTAATAAATTGAATTCAGTTGATGTCAAATCAATAACTTGCCCATTCCAAGTACAAAGGCGCTGCGGTAAATCAAGCGTTAAACCATTAAAATGGTATTTTTTGTCATCGACCATTTCAACTGAACGTTCATCAAACCGACGTAAAACAGCTCGCAACCTAGCTAATAATTCTCGTGGATAACAAGGTTTAGGAATATAGTCATCAGCACCAAGCTCTAAGCCTAACACCCGATCAATATTATCGCCTTTAGCTGTTAACATAATAACGGGCATATTACATTGCTGACGTATGCTTTTTAATACATCAATACCATTAATATCAGGTAGCATGACATCTAAAATTGCGGCACGATACTTACCCGATAATGCTTCATCAATACCATCCTTACCCAAATAAACACTTTTAATATTAAAACCTTCATTGGTCAAATATTCACTTAGCATTTGTGATAATTCAATATCATCATCAATTAATAAAATATTTATCATAATCGCCATTATTATCTAAATTTTAGGTCTTTACATTATTGCAATAATTAAAAAAAAGTCAGGTAGTTTTACTAAAATATTACATATTTTGAACTATTCCTGATTATTTAATTTACTAACCAACCATATAAAAAATTTAAGATAAATATTATTGCTTATTATATTTTTTGAAAGAATTTGAATAGTATTTATCAGTTAAATTACTTACCATATTATTTAAGTCAAAATTGTCAGATTGGTTATTAATATCAAACAGCAAATAATTAAGCCTTATGCTGTTTACGCTGCAATCACATCGTTCAATTTTCAATAAATATTAAATAAAATAGTATGCTATCAAGAAGGTAACATTTCACCATCAACATTACCATTAAAATATGGAGATAAACAATGAAACAACAAGTAATGTGGCAAGAATTAATTAAATTGGTGAAACATGAAGTATTACCCGCACTTGGTTGTACTGAACCGATATCATTAGCATTTGCCGCTGCTGTTGCGGCTCAATATCTAAACAAAAATAATATTGAAAAAATTGATGCTTATGTTTCACCAAATTTAATGAAAAACGGTATGGGCGTGACTGTGCCTGGCACTGGCATGGTTGGATTACCTATTGCCGCAGCAATTGGCGCGATAGGTGGCGATGCAAAGGCTGGACTTGAAGTATTAAAAAATATAACAACAGAGCAAATAACCTTAGCTAAAAAAATGTTAGTAGATAACAAAGTGAATGTGAAAATAGCCAACAATAATCAAGCCATCTACTGTGAAGTCAATATTTATACACAACACGATCATGTTAAAGTATGCATCGAAAATTCACATACCAATGTTATTTTGATTGAAAAAAACAGTAGCGTTATTTTTAAACAAAATAACATTGCTACAAATCAATTAAACAATAACGATATCATCAAACAGGTATCGGTAAGATTAATTTATGACTTTGCAACCTATGCAAATTTTGAAGATATTCAATTCATTTTACACGCTGCCGAATTAAATTGCGCCCTTTCTCAAGAAGGATTAAAGCATGCTTATGGATTAAGTATTGCCTCAACATTACATGAACAAACCCAAACAGGATTATTAGCTGATGATTTGCTTTCAAAGGTCATTATTCGCACAACTGCTGCATCTGATGCGCGTATGGGTGGTGCAACGTTACCAGCCATGAGCAATTCAGGTTCAGGTAATCAAGGAATCACCGCTACCATGCCGGTTGTAGTGGTAGCAGACTATTTAGATGCAACACCTGAACAATTAGCTCGAGCATTAATGTTATCCCATACCATTGCCATTTATATTCATAGCAAGTTTCCGCCTTTATCGGCTCTTTGTGCAGCGTCAACAGCCGCTATGGGCGCAGCAGCGGGTATGGCATGGTTACTTGGTCAAGGCAAATATGAACCTGTTGATATGGCAATTTGTAATATGATTGGCGACTTATCAGGCATCATTTGTGATGGCGCTTCAAATAGCTGTGCAATGAAAGTTTCAACATCTGTTTCATCAGCGTTTAAAGCTGTACTGATGGCTTTAAACCATATTCGGGTAACAGGAAACGAAGGTATAGTCTGTGATAGTGTTGAAAATTCAATCAACAACTTAGGGGCCATCGCTAGTAATAGCATGAAAGCAACTGATACTCAGATTATTGATATCATGTCACATAAGGCTTAAACTACGTTTTAGTGCTAAAAGATTAAACTTTTAGCGCTTTTAATATAACCAATTGGTATATTTTTTAAAAAATATGCTGGACAATGTTGTTTTTTATGCGTAATATTTCGTCCTGCTTCAATGGTGGCTATAGCTCAGTTGGTAGAGCCCTGGATTGTGATTCCAGTTGTCGTGGGTTCGAATCCCATTAGCCACCCCATTTTATGAAGCAAAAAATCTAACGGCGAGTAGCGCAGCTTGGTAGCGCAACTGGTTTGGGACCAGTGGGTCGGAGGTTCGAATCCTCTCTCGCCGACCAATTTTAAATAAAAAAGCCTGCTCATTAAGTGGGCTTTTTTATTATCCGCTTCAGCTTAAAGGATGAGAACCGACGGAGGTTCGAGCAGAGCGTAGCGAGACAACGTTGCTTAAGCAACGACCCGAAGGGCGAGCATGAAATGCGAGTCATCCTCTCTTCCCCGCTCTATTTTTTATTATCTTACTGATTTAATGTCACTTACAATAAATATTGTGATCATAACAACAATTTTGGTACTTAAGATTGACAAGATATATTTTTTTAATTAATTTTTAACCAATAAAAATGGATTTAAGATATATCTTTTGGATATTACGATCCAAAAAGGAAGGGGATGACTATTGGAATATCGTGATATTGCGGTCAAAACAGCTGTTGAAGAGCAAATTAAAGCAAATCCAGCCATAATTAAGGATAAATTCACAGAACGTGGGCTTGCCGAATATTTTGGCGTCAGTCGAACAACGGTTAGAAAAGCGTTAAATGATTTGGCCATGGAAGGCTATGTTTTTTCTGCTAAAAAAAATACACAATATCCAACAATATTTGAAATCAATATGTTGAAAATGTCTTCATTTAGTGAAGAAATAGATAAAGAAAATCCAAAACAAATTAAAATCAAAGTTCTTTCCAACCAAGTTATCAAGATTCCCTCAGAATTGACAAAATTCTTTAATTTTAATCACCAATTACTCAAAATAATTAGGCAACGCGTATTAGGTGAAATGCCTTTATCTTACGAGATCTGTTATTTACCCTTCGAAAAATTCAGAGGTTTAGAAACACAGAATTTGAGCAATGTGTCGCTTTATCAATATTTAAAAGATCATTACCAGCTAATACCGAGTCATGGTCGGGAAGAAATTACCTACGAAACCGCAAATAAAGAATGTGCCAAGTATTTAGGTATCAAAGAACAAACACCAATCTATAAGGTTTCAAGTTATAACTACGATAATAACTTTGAGCCTTTTGAACACACTGAGCAATATTTAATAGGTAACCGATTTAAATATCACTTATCGGCTAAAAATATCTTCAATTATAGCGAGACAGATAAATGAAGTTATTTGAAAAAATTGCAGTTCAGTTAAGCGAGTTAATAGATACGGGTAGGTATGGTGTTGGTGCCGCATTACCGCCAGAAGGCCAGCTACAACAAAACTACGGCGTAAGTAGAACAACTATTCGTAAAGCAATAGACCTATTAGTTGAAAAAAATCAAGTTGTAAGAAAGAAAGGGGTGGGGTTATTTGTCGCACCTAA
The DNA here is from genome assembly GCF_001693755.1 of Gilliamella sp. wkB171. GTDB lineage: Bacteria > Pseudomonadota > Gammaproteobacteria > Enterobacterales > Orbaceae > Gilliamella > Gilliamella apicola_F. Next base: position 92,700 of record NZ_LYST01000055.1, on the reverse strand, counting down.
ACTTTCAACGCAAAATATTCTAGAAATGACGGGCATCATCAAACCCTATGATTATCAAAATGATAAAAAAGTGATCAAAGAGTCTTATTTAAGACAAGCAGGAAGCTACTACAGTCAATTATTAAAAATAAAATCGTCCGAGCTTATTTATTATATTAGCTTTCTTGAAGTGGCAAAAAACAGTGTCGTAAAAGCTATTTTTTTGCTACCTCTTAACTATTTTCCTGATTTTCAACTTTCCATAATAAAAGTGTTATCGGCACTCGAAATTGTCAATTCGAGTAAAAAGAAAGTTGATAAATTAGAACAAGATTTACAATTAATTGTTGCCAATGCTGAACTTGCCAAACAGCTAGGTATCAAAATTAATAACCCATTATTTAAAATTTCTAACCACTATTTTGATATTAACAGCGAACCAATAGCCATTGAATATAAATTTGCTACTAATACTAAATATGTTGTCGATTTCACCTAGGAGGAAAATTAATGATTAAATTATTACGTGTTGATCATCGTTTATTACATGGTCAAGTTGTTGTTTCATGGTTCGATAGCGTTGGGGCCAATACTATTTTGGTCGCTAATGATACGGTGGCAAATGACGAACTACGCAAATCAGCTATTCGATTAGCTAAACCTGAACATGGCAAATTAGTCATGAAATCCATTGATGACAGCATTGAGGCAATTAATTCTGGTGTAACTGATAAATATCAAATGCTGATTGTTGTTGAATCGGTTGCCGATGCTGAAAAGCTAATTAGAGGCACACAAGGAAAAATAACCAGCCTCAATTTGGGCGGCACAAAACCACGCGAAGGAACGAAGAGCTATTCTAAAACTATCAATCTAACTGAACAAGAAGCAGATTTATTAACTGCACTAAAACAAGATGGCATTGATATTTACATTCAACAAGTTCCGAGTGAAGCAAAGCAAAAATTTGAAAAATAATTTAGAGGATACAACACATGAGTATCGAATTAACAGCACTTCTATTAGCTTTAATTGCGATGTTAGCAAATGCTGAATACTTTTTAGGATCATCAATGTTATCTCGCCCGCTCGTCACCTGTACTTTAGCAGGTTTAGTTATGGGTGATATTACTCAAGGCATTATCATTGGTGCAACCTTAGAGTTAGCTTTTGTTGGATCGTTTTCTATTGGGGGATCGATTCCTCCCGAAATAATTTCAGGCAGTGTTTTAGGTACCGCTTTTGCTATTGGTGCAGGTAAAAGTACTGAAATTGCTTTAACATTAGGTATTCCAATTGCGTCACTGGTGTTATTAGTCAAAAATCTCTGTTTCCTTTTTATTCTTCCTTATTTTGTTCACAAAGCAGACAAATATGCCAGTGAAGGCAATGGTAAAGGGATGGATAGAATGAATATCTTAGGTGGATTTTTCTCAATCAATCTGCCAATTGGCTTAGTTGTCGGATTCTCCTATTTATTTGGTAGTGCCGCTGTTAACAGCTTATTAGAGATGATACCTAAATTTATCATTGATGGTTTAGGTATTGCCACAGGGCTACTACCAGCTTTTGGTTTTGCAATGTTAATGAAAATTATGATCAAAAAAACCAATACTACCTTCTTTGTTCTTGGCTTTGCATTAGCGGTATACATGAAAGTGCCAGTTACCGGCGTAGCTATTTTTGGTGCTTGTCTTGCCTTAATTTTGACCGGTTATTCTGCATTTAATGGCAAAAAAGGCGCAATAGACGAAGGTAACCAACAGCTCAATACAAATACAGGTAATGCATTAGCATCACAGGAGATCGATTATGAAAATGAAGAATTCTAAATTAGTAACCAATAAAGAGTTAAACAGAACCTTTTGGCGCTCTTTTACCGCTGAATGGTCATGGAACTATGAACGACAAATGAATTTAGGCTATGCCTATGCTATGCGTCCGGCTTTGGATAAAATCTACAGTAATAACAAAGTAGAATTAACCGATGCCTATCAACGACACCTTGAATTTTATAATATCACACCATGGTTAATCACCTTTCCATTGGGTATTTGTATTGCCATGGAAGAGCAACATGCTACAGACAGTGAGTTTGATAAAAACTCAATCAATGACGTTAAAATTGCCCTAATGGGACCATTAAGCGGTTTGGGTGACTCATTTTTTTGGGGAACTCTACGTGTCATTGCAACAGGCATTGGTACCTCGTTAGCGTTGCAAGGCAATATTTTAGGCCCGCTACTATTTTTACTGATTTTTAATGTCCCAGCGATTTTGGCACGTTATTTTGGCTTACTGATAGGCTATAACATTGGGACGTCATTTATCGATAAAGTTCAAAAAACAGGATTGATGGATAAATTATCCTACGGCGCTTCAGTATTAGGGCTTTGTGTAGTCGGGGCGATGGTTGCCACTATGGTTACCTTAAATATGCCATTAAAAATTGGTTCAGGTTCAGACGCTGCATCACTGCAAGATATATTTGATGGAATTGTGCCACAAATATTACCGTTGCTCTTTACGCTGTTTATTTTTGTACTGGTTAAAAAAGAAGTTAAAGCACATTGGATTCTATTATTAATTGCGGCAATTGGTATTTTTGGAGCCTGGAGCGGTTTGTTAGGTTAATGAGAGGAAAACAATGAAAAGTATTGCAGATTATGTGGCTTTAGAACCTGAGTATTATCAGCATATACTCGATAATTACCAAACGTTATTTGCTCATATTATCGATTTAAGCCAGATTAAACAACTTAACGCAATTGTTATTTTTGCAACAGGTTCAAGCGCTAATGCGGCCTATAGCGCTCGCCCTTTTATGAGTAAAATATTAAACGTGCCAGTTTATATAGAAGATCCTTCTATTGCGGCTAATTATTCATATTATAACGATCCTAACAATTTATATTTTGCTATTTCGCAAGGTGGTGAAAGCTACTCAACGATTCATTTAGTTAAACAATTTGTGGAGAATAATCAAACCATTTACAGTTTAACCAGCAATCCAAGCAGTCCATTGTATAAAGTGAGTAATCACATTTTATCAATGGGAATGCCAATTGAGGAAATGCCTTATGTTAGTGCAGGTTATAGTGTAACCATACTCGATTTGATGTTAATTACTTTAGCTATTAGTCAAAAACTAGGGCGTATTAACGCTCAACAATTTGAAAGTTATTTTGCACAAATACAAAAAATAACTCAATTACTGCCACAAGTCATTTTGCAATCACAAGCTTGGGTTGCGAAACATCAAGATCAATTCAATCAAACTAACCGTGTGATTTTTATTGGTTATGGCGCAACATATGGCATTGCACGCGAAGGTGAAACCAAATTCACTGAAACCGTACGCAATACAGCATTTGGCAAAGAATTAGAAGAGTACATGCATGGACCCTATCTTGGCTTGCATCGCGATGATTATATCGTTTTTATTGAGCCACAAGGTCGACTCATGGACAGAGCTGAGTTGTTAAAACAGTTTTTAAAACAATATGTGCAAAACATTGCAACTATTTATGCACATAATACCGAAACACCGAAAACAGCCGATTTGTGCTTAAATATTGACTGTGATGAACTTTTATCATCACTATTTATGACCATCCCAATTCACTTACTCAGTTATCAAGTATCGCAATTAAAAGGTCACAATCTAGAAAAATCAACATATCCAGAATTTGATGAAATCACTAAATCTAAAATAAAGAGGGTTACAGTATGAGAAAATATGACGAACAAAAAGAACTCAATAGCATGAATGGTGCATTAGCATTACGTCCACAAATTAATGAGTTTATTGATAAAATTCATAAACGTGGTTACAGCAATGTTTGTTGGTTAGGTATTGGTGGTACTTATGCATCATCAATGCAAGCAGTTGTCCATATGAAAGAAAAAACAGCCATTGAAACTTTTGTTCAACATGCGGCTGAATATCTAGTAACAGGAAACAAACGTATCACTAAAGACACATTAATCATTATTTCATCTGTCACAGGTACCACACAAGAAGTCGTTGCAGCTATTGAGAAAATTCAAAAAGAAGTTGGTTCAACCATATTCGCTTTCATGGATAAAGCTGATACACCATTAGGGAAAATGGCACACCATGTTATTACTTACCCAATGAATGAACAATTAAAATTCTTTATGACAGCAGATCGTTTAATGTATTTAGCCGGTGAGTTCCCTGATTATGATGAGTTTTATCAACAAATGGATCAACACTTTGCTAAAAATATTGTTGCTGTTGCCAAAAAAGCCGATAAATTTGGTCAAGAAGTTGCTGAAAAACACCATAACGATACAATGCACTATTTTGTTGGCGCGGGCAATCAATGGGGAGCAACGTATTCTCATGCTATGTGTTATTGGGAAGAACAACATTGGTTACGTTCAAAATCCATTGAATCAGCTGAATTTTTTCATGGTACATTAGAAGTGATCGACCGTGATACGGCAGTTACTGTTTATGTTGGTGAAGATACACAGCGCCCATTAAGTGAACGTGTCGCTAAATTCTTACCACAAATTTGTGGAAATTACACCATTATTGATACCAAAGATTATGAATTGCCGGGTATCTCTGAAAAATATCGTGGACACTTATCACCGTTTGTTTTTCGTACTATCAATAATCGAATTGATGCTTATGTCGAACACTTAAATCGTCATCCAATGTCAATTCGTCGTTATTATCGTTGCTTAGATTACTAAGGAGAACATTGCCAATGATTGCAGTATTAGTCAGCACCCATGGACCAATGGCAAACAGCATTATTGAAAGTGCTGAAATGATTTGTGGTAAACAAACACAATGTGAAGCAGTCCCTTTTTTAACGGAGCAATCGTTAGATGATTTTCAACAGCAAATTGAACAAACATTGACAATGCTAACACAGGAAGGACAAACTCTGCTTTGTTTTGTTGATTTAAAAGGTGGCACCCCCTTTAATACATTAACCAGACTAATGGCAAATTACCCAAATCTCGAAATTGTTACTGGGGTGAATATACCCATGTTATTGGCAACATTTATGCTAAGAACGCAAATGGCGTTAGATGATTTATTACCAGAACTAATGCAAACAGCTCAACAAAGTATTGAACACTATAATATCGTGTCGATGACATCATCAATAATAGAAGATGAAGAGTTTTAAACTGGTCAAATAAAAACGATTAATTTAACTTCAATAAGGCAAATATATTTTTAATCACAATAAAATTATATTTGCTTTTATCCATTACGAGTAATACCTTTCTATTTAAAGCCTTACATTGATCATCAAATAAATAGGTAGGCAAATTTGACTATATTCAAAGATAAAACAGCTATCATAATATTGATTCTATTATTAAGTAGTATTTGTAGCTGTTGTAAAACTAATAATGAATTAACATTAAAACAAATCGACGCGAACGATAAATATCGTTGGATGGAAAATCAACCACAGTTAATCAATAATTGGTTATTGTCTGAATCTGAACGTACTGTCAAAACACTAAATGCGTTACCTTGGCAAAAAACAGTGAATCAGCGGTTTAATGAGTTAACAGATTTTGGCGCTGAACCTAGAATATCTGATATTCAACACGTAGGTGATAATTGTTTTTATTTCAAACAAACAGCAGATCATCCATATAATCGTCTTTTTGTTAAAGATCGCTTCAACAATGAAAAAGTATTAATCGATCCTCCTATTGGCTATGGCATATATGACTTCTATCCATCATATGATGGTCAATATATTGCTTATAGCATTTATGAAAATGGTGCTGAGATATCATCAATAAAAATTATTAATGTAAAGACCAAATCACATCTTAACGATGATATAACCGGCATATCAGATCCAAGTATCATTTGGTCTAAAGATAATTTATCTTTTTTTTATAAAAGAAATGATAGATATCAACATCATAGTCAAAAATCCGGCACAGAAGAGGTCTATCGTCACTATTTAAACGCAAATAGACAAAATGATGTTTTAATATTTGGTACTGGCCAGATATCCGATTATAACCCCTTTACCGATCAAAATACTTCATTATCCTTTTCGTCAAATTGGGCTATTGCTTCGGTCTCACCTTCTATATCGGGTTATAGTATCGATTTGTATATAACACCTTATGATGATCTTCAAAAAAATAATGCTCATTGGCAAAAAATCATCGATAGAAAACAAAATGTGACCAATTTTATTCTAAAAGATGATTGGTTATATTTAGCTAAACATAATAATTTGTCTGGTTATACTATTTCTCGCGTGAATCTAAATAAGAATAGCCAACCAGAAGAAAAAATTATGGAATGGCAAAATGGAGATTTGACTCAATTTGCAGCAAGCAAAGATGCTATTTACTTAGCTTATCATGAGTCAACAATCCCCCACTTTGTAACTATCCCTTTTGCTGACACTCATCATGTTAAATTGATTCCACTTGCCAATAATGAAGAAGTAACGGCCATTTTTAGTAATGCAGATCGCAAAGAAATATTATTTACTGCTCAAAATTGGACTGTCCCACCCAAAATATTTAGTTATGATCCTGATAATGGATTAATTCAAGATACAAAAATGATTAATCCCAGTGCTTTTTCGTTTGCCAACTATGAGGCTGAACAACAATGGATAAAATCAAGCGATGGCACACTCGTTCCCATGACGATTATTCATCCTAAAGGGATCAAATATGATAGTACTGCTCCTACATGGTTAACGACCTATGGTGCATATGGTGTAAGTCAGCTCGCTTTTTTTGATGCGACACGTTTAATTTGGCTTGAAAGAGGTGGAATAATTGCAATTGCTCACGTTCGAGGCGGTGGAGAATTAGGAAAAAATTGGCATTGTGGCGGTAGCTTAGCTAATAAACAAAACTCAGTTGATGACTTTATAAAATGCGCACAATATTTGATTAATCATCATATTACCCAACCATCTAAGCTAGTTATCAGCGGTGAGAGTGCGGGTGGTATTATAATTGGCATGGCATTAGCTAAACATCCTGAACTTTTTGCTGCGGCATCTATTAATGTGGGTATGTTAAATATGAGCCGATTAGATAACATCGCCATTGGCAAAGCAAACTTTGCCGAGTTTGGTTCGCCATTAAACGCAAAACAGTTAAATGATTTATCTAAAATAGATGCCTATTTAAACTTAAAAGATAATGTTACGTATCCACCGGTTATGATTTCGCTAGGTTTGAAAGATGAGCGTGTCGCACCATGGCAAAGTGCTAAATTTATCGCTCGCCTTAATGCGATAAGCCATAGCGAAAAACAGCAGGTGTTAGTTATTGCAGATCAATATGAAGGGCATTTTTTGGATAATTTTCTCAATACAGTCGAGTTTTTTATTTGGCAAACCATGCCAACACCATAATTAAAAATTGCTAACATTAGAGTGAATATTATTTATGACAATCTCTATCATTAATTATGTTACTTAAACGCACTTATCATTGTAAAAAATGAATAGGTAACAAACATCAATAAAAACTAGCTAGCAATTTAAATAACCATAGTTTTATATAATTCACTGTTATCTTTTAATAATCTAAAAAAATAATTCTTATCTTACTTTGTTTTATGATGATATTTTGCTTTAATAGTAAAAGTGACTATTTATATAACATCTACTTTTTGGAAATAAATTATGAAAAATGTTGGTTTTGTCGGATGGCGTGGAATGGTGGGTTCTGTTCTGATGCAACGTATGGTTGAAGAACACGATTTTGATTATATCAACCCTGTTTTTTTCTCAACTTCTCAAGCAGGTGCTGCTGCACCGACTTTTGGTGGAAAAACAGGAACGTTACAAAGTGCAGATAATATTGATGCACTAAAAGCATTAGACATTATTGTCACCTGCCAAGGTGGTGATTACACTTCCCAAATCTATTCAAAACTACGCGCGACGGGCTGGCAAGGCTACTGGATTGATGCCGCATCAACTTTACGTATGGAAGATGATGCTGTTATTGTGCTTGATCCCGTTAACAAAGCGAATATTCACGCAGCTTTAGATAAAGGTATTAAAACCTTTGTTGGTGGTAACTGTACCGTTAGTTTAATGCTAATGTCTTTAGGTGGTTTATTTGCTGAAAACTTGATAGATTGGGTATCAGTGTCAACTTATCAAGCAGCATCTGGCGGTGGTGCACGTCATATGCGCGAACTGTTAACCCAAATGGGAATGCTAAATGCCGAAGTTGCTAAAGAATTGCAAGATCCGCATTCTTCAATTTTAGATATTGAGCGTAAAGTAACGCAAAAAATGCGTGATGGAAGCTTACCTACCGATAATTTTGGTGTGCCTTTAGCCGGTAGCTTGATTCCTTGGATCGATAAAGCACTCGATAATGGGCAAAGTAAAGAAGAGTGGAAAGGCCAAGCTGAAACCAATAAGATTTTAGGAACCAGCAAAATTATCCCTGTTGATGGACTTTGTGTTCGAATTGGCGCTCTACGTTGCCACAGTCAATCATTCACAATTAAATTAAACAAAGATATCAGCGTGCCAGAAATTGAAAAATTATTAGCTGCACATAATGATTGGGTAAAAGTGGTACCTAATGATCGTGAAATTTCAATGCGAGAATTAACACCAGCTGCAGTTACTGGTACGTTAACAACACCAGTTGGACGTTTACGTAAACTTAATATGGGTAAAGACTATTTATCAGCATTCACCGTTGGCGACCAACTATTATGGGGCGCGGCAGAACCATTAAGAAGAATGTTACGTATTTTAGCCTAATAAAAAAGCCCGAACCATCGGGCTTTTTTTTATCATCCAAAAACTATTGTTCACTATCTTCAACTAATGTCATTAATAACGAACCATTAAATAATGCTTGTTGAATAAGAGCAAAAGCGCCTATAGCTGAACAATCATTTAACGCTGAACAATTAATGGTGAGGTTTTTTCTTAATCCCTCTAAACTCTGAGCATTTAATGCACTATTTACAGCATTTAACAAAATTTCTGGTGATTTGGTTAATTCCCCAGCGAGTACAATACGTTGTGGGTTAAATATATTTACCATAATTGCGACAGCTCGCCCCAAATTTTCACCTGCGTCTTTAACTAATTTAATAGCTAGTTCATCGCCTTGATTAGCACAACTGCAAATATTTGCAATATTACACTCAGTAAGCGTTAATTTAGTCGGGTATCCTTGTTCGATCATCTGTTTAGCTCGGCGCTCTATAGCGTTATTTACAACTCGATTTTCTAAACAACCAAAATTACCACAATGACAACGTTCCCCTAGTGTATCAACCTGAATATGACCCACTTCACAAGCACTTTGATTGTGATTGGTTAATAATTGTTGATTAACAATCACGCCTGATCCAACTCCTCGATGAACACGTATCAATATTGAATCATCCACATCTTGTGTGGTACCAAAATAACTTTCAGCAAGCGCTAAACTTTGAATATCATTGCCTAAAAAGATAGTGACATTAAACTCACGATGTAATACTTCACCTAAATGCCACTCTTTGACTTGAATATGCGGAGCGTACCGAACAATACCTCGTACGGAGTCGATCAAACCAGGCAGTACAACCGATATGGCTATCAAACGTTTCACTTTTTTACTATTTTTATGAATAAATTCTTTAAGTAAAGCAACAAGATAGTCTTGCACTTCTTGCTCAGTAAAAGCGGTTAACGGATAAACTTCTAACGCTATACTATGCGCACCTAAATCATAAAGTTCAATAGTGACATGTGAACGACTTAATTGTACGCCAATAGTTTGATAATAACTAAACTTAGCTTGTATAGAAACAGCAGGACGTCCGCCTGTTGATTGTTGTGCATCAACTTCTTTAATCAATCTATTTTTAAGCAGTTGGCGGGTGATTTTTGTGATACTGGCAGGGGCTAGCTGACTAATTTCCGCAAGTTGTATTCGAGAAATTGGCGCTTGCTGAACAATCAAACGATAAATCATTGCATAATTAAGTTGCTTGATTAGCTCAGCGTTGCCAACTAAGTTTAGATAATTAAATGTCATAGATTAACTCAGATAATTTCATTCGTTATCTGACATTCTAGCGGGTCATCACCCCATTAACAACCGTTTTAATTATTCTAAAGTCACGATTAAAAACAACAAGATTGGCTATTTTACCTGCATTAATCGTACCCAGTTGTTTATCTACACCTATTGCTTTTGCAGGATAAAGCGTTGCCATTCTTAATGCCTCGTCCAATGCAATGCCCACATATTCAACTGCGTTTTTTACCGCCTCAATCATGGTAAGCGCTGATCCACCTAATGTGCCATTTTCATCAACGCAACGTCCATCTTTATAATAGATAGTTTTTCCAGCAAACACGCCCGAAGTTAAATTTGAACCAGCAAGTAACATCGCATCAGTTATTAAAATTAAATGGTCTTGTTTTATTTTATGGCTATTACGAATATTAGCCCAGCTCACATGATGACCATCAGCAATAATGCCGACATAAACCTCTGGCTCATCATAAATTGCACCAACTACACCCGGTTCTCGCCCAGAAATATAAGGCATAGCATTAAATAGATGCGTCCCTAAACGAATACCGTCATTAAATCCTCGACGACAATCATCATAATGGGCATTAGAATGGCCAACTGATACATGAATACCAGCATTAACCAACTGTTGAATAAAATGACTTTCAACTTTTTCTGGTGCAAGGGTAATAATTTTAATCACATCAGCATTTTCGCAAAGAAAATCAATCATTTTTTGCGACGGTTGACGAATAATATTAGGATCATGAATACCTTTCTTTTCTGGATTGATATAAGGTCCTTCAAGATGTAATCCCAAAGCTTGGTTAGGATGCGTGGCTAAATATTCACGCATAACATTTACCGCTTTTATCATAAATTCATCTGTTGAAGTAATTAAAGTCGGTAAATAACTGGTACAACCATGAACAAGGTTTGTTGCTTGCATTGCTTCTAGTGTTTTAACACTTAAAGCATCAAGTGATTCATTAAACTGCACTCCACCACAACCATTGACTTGAATATCAATAAGACCCGGTGCAACAATGGCACCTTGTAAATCATCAATAGTGATGCCAGCTGGCAATTGTTCTTGTTTACAAACTTTGCTAATCTTATCGCCGTCAATAATAACGGCGTGATTTTCAAGAATTTCATAACCAGTATAAATACGACAATTTGTTAATGCGTACATTGAGTTATCCTTTATAAAACAGTTATTTTAAGATTATCTGCTTCCATCTGTTTAAAATATTTTAAGGTTTTGACTTTAAGATCATCAGTACTTGGCTCATCACAAACAATAATTGATGCTGGGTGCATTTGTAATGCAGTCACAGTCCATAAATGATTAATTGAACCTTCAACACCTGCTTGTAGTGCTAAACTCTTATTATGACCACAAACAAGTAAAATTACCTCTTGTGCATCCATTAATGTTGCAACACCAATAGTCAGTGCGTGTTTTGGTACTTGATTTTTATCATTATTAAAAAAGCGAGAATTAGCAATAATGGTATCTTCAGTTAAAGTTTTAATCCGTGTTCTTGAACAAAGTGAAGAGCCTGGTTCGTTAAATGCGATATGTCCATCTTGACCCACACCACCAACGAAAATATTAATTTTACCGTAAGATTTAATTTTTTCTTCATATTCACGGCATTCTTGATCGATATCTGGCGCATTACCGTTTAATATATGGATGTTGTTTTTATCAATATCAATATGGTTGAAGAAATTTTCATGCATAAACGTGTGGTAACTTTGAGGGTGATCTTCCGGTAACCCAACATATTCATCCATGTTAAAGGTAACAACATGTTTAAAACTGACATGACCTGCCTGATAATGTTTGATTAATTGTTGATACATAACTAAAGGTGAACTACCGGTTGGTAAGCCTAATAAAAACGGACGATCCGCTGTCGGTTTAAATTGATTAATTTTATTAACAATACGCTGTGCAACCCAAGCGCCAACTTGTTGCGCATTTTCTAAAGGAATAAGTCTCATGTGCTACTACCTCTTCTGATATAATAAAATAACTTCTTTTTTTTTAAAGTAAAATATGTTGACTATATTTTACTATATTAAAGTATTTAATCAAAAAAATTAGTGACAAAAATCACAAAAATTAAATAATTAATTTGCGAAGTAAAATAATATAATATCAAATATAAAAAAATAACAACTAATATCTAACAACTGTTTTTAACTTAACTTTTTTAGATATTGTTTAACAATATGTGAGGTTAACTTATGGGAATTTTAGCTTATTTACAACGCATTGGGCGTTCATTAATGGTGCCGGTGGCAGTATTACCTGCGGCGGCAATATTGCTTGGTATAGGCTACTGGATTGATCCAAATGGCTGGGGACAAAATAGCATTATTGCTGCCTTTTTAATAAAATCTGGTGGTGCAATTATTGAAAACATGCCAATCCTATTTGCTATAGGTGTCGCTTATGGTATGTCAAAAGATAAAGATGGTGCAGCTGCATTATCAGGATTAGTCGGTTTTTTAGTTGTCACAACATTACTTTCACCAAGTTCTATTGCATTATTTAATGGTATTGATACCAGTGTTGATGGTTGGCAATCTCAAATTTCTCCTGCATTTAAAAAAATTAATAATCAGTTTGTTGGTATTTTAGTTGGTATTATTGCAGCTGAATTATATAACCGATTCAGTTCTGTTGAATTACATAAAGCGTTAGCTTTTTTTAGTGGTAAACGATTAGTTCCTATTATTGTTTCTATCGTCATGCTATTAGTTTCTGCTGTTTTATATTTTATTTGGCCATCTATTTATGATGCATTAGTTGCTTTTGGTAAATACATTAAAGATTTAGGCTCTATTGGAGCGGGTATTTATGGCTTCTTTAACCGTTTGTTAATTCCGGTCGGCTTACACCACGCACTTAACTCGGTATTTTGGTTTGATGTAGCTGGCATCAATGATATACCAACCTTCCTTGGTGGACAAAAATCAATTGATGATGGATTAGCAACCATTGGTATTACCGGTCGCTATCAAGCAGGATTTTTCCCAATTATGATGTTTGGTTTACCAGGCGCAGCATTAGCCATGTATCATACAGCTAAAAAAGGCAACAAAGATAAAACCGCATCGATCATGTTAGCCGCTTCATTTGCCGCATTTTTCACTGGGGTTACTGAACCTTTAGAATTTGCTTTTATGTTTGTAGCACCTTTACTTTATGTAATCCATGCTATTTTAACTGGAATTTCACTATTTATCGCTGCAACCATGCAATGGATAGCTGGCTTTGGCTTTAGTGCAGGTTTAATCGATATGCTGTTATCCAGCCGCAATCCTTTAGCTGTACATTGGTATATGTTGATATTACAAGGTTTAGTGTTCTTTGTTGTCTACTATGTTGTATTCCGTTTTGTGATTGTTAAATTCAATCTTAAAACACCAGGTCGTGAAGATGATGAAACAGTAACGACAAATAGCCAAGATTCACAATCAGGACTTGCTATTAGCGATGCATCTCAACTTGCACAGGAATATTTATTTGTTGTTGGTGGTAAAGAAAACTTAACCAATATTGACTCATGTATTACTCGTTTACGCCTAAGTGTTAATGATTCTGACTTAATTGATGAACAAGCAGCAAAAGCACTTGGTGCAATGGCAGTAATTAAATTAGGTAAAACAGGTGTGCAAATTGTGGTTGGACAGCAAGCTGAAAAAATTGCCGATCAAATGAAAAAATTGGTCTAACCGAGTTATCACTCAATTTCTATAAGTTATTTTAATAAAAATAATCCAACCTATTACTGAGGTTAGCAAAGTAATAGGTTGGATTAATAACTTATATCATTAGTATTTTGTTATAAAAACATCTATACACATTCAATATATCAAATAGAAGTAATAAAGATCTAAACAGTGGGTAGAGTTAAAACTGATTTGTGTTTTAGTTTTGATAATTAAAACCGTAAAACCACATCTTGACTAGCTAATAATTTTTTTAAAGATGTTGCATCAAGTACTTTATGTGGAATATTTAAGTTGATATTAGTTAGATTTCGTGAGTTTAACGCAGACTGACAAACATAAACATCATCAATATCATAAAGCTCTAACAGGTTAAAAGTAGCAATATAATCGCGCATTAAAATTTTATCAGGATACTGATTTGGCAATAAATGAAATACCCCATCGTCAATAAATAGTACCGAAATAGCGTTTATAGCCGATGCAGCAAGTGCAATATCAAGTGCTTCTCGACCTTTAGCATCACCATGAGGTAAAGAGCTAATAATAATGGCAATTTTCTTCATTGCAATAACCTTAAGTTAAAATTGAATAGTCCGATCTGAAATCGCCATTGATTCACTTAGCTCTCCTAGCCCGGTTAATTCAAAATATTGCGCAAGATTATTTTTAGTCACACCTCGCCTTTGTGCAGCAGCGACACAAACACCTAACTTTAAGGCATATTTTTCCGCTAATTGTTGCCAAGCTGAAATTAAATTAAATTCATCATTTGCCGGATCGGTATAATCGTTAGCATTATACACGCCATCGCCATAGAAAAAGATATTTTCAATACGATAAGAAGTTTGACTTAATAGTGATTGTGCAAATTGATAGGCACAATAAGCAGATTGGGTCCCATAAGCGGGACCCAAAACGACAAGAGTGTAACTTAATGAATTACTCAAATTAGTTTGTTGCCTTTGGTTGGGCTGATTGAGTATTTTGGTTTTCGCTATTAGCATCACCATTATCTATACCAAGTAACTCAACTTCAAAAATTAATGTTGAACCAGGTTGAATTGAAGCTTTATCACCTTGTCCAGGGAAGCTTTGATCACCATAAGCTAAATCAGGTGGCACAACCAACTTAATTTTACCACCAACACCAATTAATTGAATTCCTTCTGTCCAACCTTTAATAACACCGCTTAATGGGAATGTTGCTGTTTCACCACGGTCATAAGAACTATCGAATTTACGTCCATCAGTTAATGTTCCAGTATAGTGAACAATAACGGTGTCATCGGCAGTTGGATGACGATCTGAGCCTTCTTTAAGAATTTGATAAAGTAATCCAGATTTAGTTTGTTTAACGCCATCTTGTTTAGCAAAATCAGCACGGAATTTATCACCAGCGGCAGTATTATCGGCTTTTTCTTTTTCAAAACGCGCTTTACTTTCTTCTTGAATACGTTTACCGAATGCTTCTAAAACATTTTTTACTTCATCTTTTGAAAGTTGAGATGCATCACGGAAAGTTTCATTAAAGCCACTAATAATATAATCTTGGTCGGCTTTAATTTGATTTTGTTCTAAATTTGCTTTCATGTAAGTTGCAAATGATGAACCCAAAGCATAAGCTTCTTTTTGTGCATCATTTGAAATGGTAATTTTATCTGTTGCTGGCTGTGTTTTTTCTTGAGATGTTTTTTTATCATCACAGCCAACCAAAGCCAATACAATTGCACTACTTACTAACGTCATTTTAATCAATGATTTCATACTACTCTCCAAGTTAGGAACTTTTTAGCTATATTTTCAGATCATTATATATGATTTGATATAGGATAATATAGTATTTACAGATCATTTATTTAATAAAACTATTATTAATATAGCAATAATAGTTATAGTTAAACAAAACGGGGGATTTAAATCATCCTTGAGTGATAGTGGCATCCTCAGTTATAATGTATAAAATTTATAGAAAATAATGTAAAAGGATAGCTATTTTGACTACCGAACTTAATACCCTTGATATTGAAGAAATCATCAGTTTATTACCTCATCGTTATCCATTTTTAATGGTTGATCGGGTGATTAGTTATGAAAAAGGTAAAACATTAAAAGCGATTAAAAATGTCACGGTTAATGAACCTTTCTTCCAAGGTCACTTTCCAAATAAACCGATTTTTCCTGGCGTATTAATTTTAGAAGCTATGGCACAAGCTACGGGAATTTTAGCTTTTAAAAGTATTGAAGAGTTATCACCAGGACAACTTTATTATTTTGCATCAATTGATAAAGCTCGCTTTAAAAGACCGGTTGTGCCAGGTGATCAAATCGTGCTTGATGTTGAATATATTAAAGAACGTCGTGGTATTGCACTATTCCATGGAGTTGCAACTGTTGATGGCAAGTTGGTTTGCGAAGCAGAAATGATGTGTGCTCGTAAATAACTTGGTTTTTAAAATATTCCTAAAACAGTATTAAGGAACTGCTATGGCAACGGAAATACACCCAAGTTCAGTAATTGAAAAAGGCGCAAAAATTGGCGATAACGTCAAAATTGGACCTTTTTGCTTTATTGGTGAAAATGTTGAAATTGGCAATGGGACTTTTTTAAAATCACATGTTGTCATCAATGGCCATACTAAAATTGGTAACGATAACCAAATTTATCAATTTGCTTCAATCGGTGAAGTTAATCAAGATTTAAAATATCGTGGTGAGCCAACTCGCACGGAAATTGGCGATCGTAATATGATTCGTGAAAGTGTGACTATCCATCGAGGAACGGTTCAAGGTGGTGAGTTAACGCGTATTGGCAGTGATAATTTATTTATGATAAATGCCCATATTGCACACGATTGTCATATTGGAAATCATTGCATTTTAGCCAATAATGCAACACTTGGTGGGCATGTTCAATTAGACGATTATGTCATTATTGGTGGTATGACAGCTGTACATCAATTTTGTGTAATAGGATCACACGTGATGGTAGGTGGCTGTTCAGGCGTTGCGCAAGATGTACCACCTTATGTGATTGCTCAAGGTAATCATGCCACTCCGCATGGTGTTAATTATGAAGGTTTAAAACGCCGTGGATTCAGTAAAGAAGCGCTACAAGCAATTCGTAATAGCTACAAAATTCTTTATCGAAACGGATTAAGTTTAGATGAAGCTAAAATAGAAATTGAAACACTCGCAAAACAGCATCCAGAAGTACAATTATTTGTCGACTTTTTTGCGCGTTCAACTCGTGGCATGATTCGTTAATGGCAGATAAGCCCTTTACTGTCGCTTTAGTTGCCGGCGAAACCTCTGGCGATATTCTCGGCGCAGGTCTAATCTGCGCTTTAAGAAAACTTCATCCCAATATTCAATTTATCGGTATCGCAGGCCCCAAAATGCAAGCCGAAGGCTGTCAAGCTTGGTATGAAATGGATGAGTTATCGGTAATGGGAATTGTCGAAGTATTAGGAAGATTGCGCCGCATTTTATCCATCCGCCAAGATATCACTAAACGCTTAATCGCCCTTAAACCAGATGTTTTTATTGGTATTGATGCCCCTGACTTTAATCTCTCTTTAGAAGGTAGGCTAAAACAAGCCGGTATCAAAACCATACATTATGTGAGCCCATCTGTTTGGGCATGGAAACAAAAACGCGTATTTAAGATCAAACGTAATACAAATCTGATTTTGGTCTTTTTACCGTTCGAAAAAGCGTTTTATGACAAGTTTGATGTGCCGTGTCGTTTTATTGGTCATAAAATGGCGGATGATATCCCTTTAATACCCGATCAATTCGCAATGCGCCAACAATTAGGCATCCCACTTAATAATCGTTGCTTAGCGCTATTACCAGGAAGCCGTCATGCTGAAGTCACGCTATTATCGGCACCTTTTTTACAAGCTGCTCAGTTGCTACAGCAACGTTTTCCAGATTTACATATTGTTGTGCCTTTAGCTAATTCAAAAAGGCGACAAGAGTTTGAACAAATTAAAGCACAAATCGCCCCTAATCTTAAGGTTCAATTATTCGATGGTCAGGCGCGTGAAGCAATGATTGCAAGTAATGCAGCTATTTTAGCATCAGGGACGGTTGCTTTAGAATGTATGTTGGCTAAATGTCCAATGGTGGTTGGGTATAAAATGAAAGCCTTTACGTTTTGGCTAGCTAAAAAATTAATCAAAACACCTTATGTTTCATTACCTAACATTTTAGCCGGTAAAGCGATCGTACCTGAATTACTTCAGCATGACTGTACACCCGAAAATATCGCTAATCACGTTATTCCTCTCTTAGAGAGTGATAATACGGAATTGAAAGCAACCTTTTTATCGTTACATAAGCAAATTCGTTGTAATGCCGATGAACAAGCCGCTCAAGCAGTACTTGATGTTTTAGAGGACTCACCTTGTTGTTAGAATTTATTTACCCTGATGCCACATTAATTGCCGGTGTTGATGAAGTTGGACGAGGACCATTATGCGGCGATGTCGTTACCGCAGCGGTTATTTTAGATCCCAATAAACCGATTAAGGGATTAACAGACTCAAAAAAACTGTCAGAAAAAAAACGCGAACAGCTATTTGACATTATTAAAGAAAATGCATTAGCTTGGTGTATTGCAAGAGCATCTGTTGAAGAAATAGACAAGTTAAACATCTTACACGCTACCATGTTAGCTATGCAACGAGCTGTAGACGGATTACCGATTAAACCCAATTTTGTTTTGGTAGATGGTAACCGTTGTCCTAAATTCGGCATTCAAACGCAAGCTGTGGTTAAAGGTGATTTACTTGTTGCTGAAATTAGTGCTGCGTCGATTCTTGCAAAAGTGACGCGTGATCGTGAAATGGTTGAATTAGACAAATTGTATCCACAATATGGACTGGCTCAGCATAAAGGCTATCCAACTAAAGCCCATTTAACTGCCATTGAAGCGCATGGTATTAATCACTTATACCGAAAAAGCTTTGCTCCGATAAAAAAATTACTGTTAGTTTAACACTACCAATGCTTATCAACAGTGACCAATAATGGCGAGTTAAACATAGCAACAGGCGAAATCACTTTTTCTGAATAAGGGATCTTATCTCCATAACGTTCAGTTAGTTTTTGTTTAACTGCTGGTGCTGAAAGATTAAAATCTTTAATTCTTTGTAATTGTCCAATTTTCAACGCTAATGCTCGGTCATAAATTTTCCAAACTAATTCAGAACAATAAATATATGTATCATCCCAACCAAACCAAATATCGTAAGGCTTATTTTCAAATGAATGAGCAACTTGTTTTAAATGAGAAATTTCTTGCTGTGATAAAGGGTGATCTTTTAGACGTTTAATTATATATTTTCTATTTTTTCCTCGATTTATCCATTTATCAAACGGTGTATAGACCACTTTATTTGCCGCTTCAAAGACATAAGGTTTTCCATTTTTAATAAAAATTATTCCCATATGACTATAAGGTGAGTTAGTGGCTTGTTGAACAGCAAGACTTTGACGGGATTGAGAAGATTGAAAGATAATATCCCCATCTTGAGGTTTGTAGTCAGCAACACAAATAAAACTGATTAATAATAACACAAGTACTGAAACAAAACGCATAAATAAAAACCCAAATAACTAAACTAATTAGCCTAAATTATATAAAAAAATAGCTACTTATAATTTTTATTCTTATAAGTAGCTATATGTTCTTATGTAAAAACTAATCTCGATTAGTAAAAATCGACGACGCTTTAGCTTTATACATCACTTTACTTGCGCTAGCAAACCGAATGGTTTTAAATATGCCAAGTAAACTCGCCTGATGTGTACGATAAAGTAATCGATGAATCATTAACGCTAAAAAGCCTTTAACACTCATTTCACTTTTACTGCCCAATTTAACCACTCCTTGTGCAGTATCGTGCAACGAAATTATGGTACCTTTGTCAGAATATTTAAATGACTTCATTGGTTGATTATTAAACAAGTTAACAATGTTTTCATAACACACTTTTGCCATTTGATGTGCAGCTTGCGCGGTAGGAGGAGATGCATGGCCGTTATCTTGCATAGCATAAGCACAATCACCAATAACAAAAATACTATCATCGCGCGTAGTTTGTAATGTCGGTTTGACGACCAACTGATTAGAGCGGCTTGATTCTAAACCGGCAATCTCTTTTAAAAAGTCAGGCGCTTTAACACCAGCAGTCCAGATCATAATGTCGGCTTTAATCTCGTCCCCTTCTTTAGGGTAAAAACCGTCACTTTCAGCTTTAGTAATCATGGTTTTAGTTAACACATGAATACCGCGTTTTTGTAAAGTTTGAGTAATACTTTCCGCTGTTTTTTCTGGTAAGGCAGGTAGAATTCGATCAGTTGCTTCAATTACCGAAACATCTAATAAATCAGAACACATTTTATTGCGTCCACAAGCACCGAAAGTTTCAACCATATGAGGTAGCTCAGAGGCTAATTCAACACCTGTTGCGCCACCACCAACGATAGCAATACGGATTTTATCTTCATCTTTTGTTTCGCTCTCATCAATAATAGAGCAAAAACTGGTAAATTTAGAAATTAAGGTTTCACGTAAACTAATTGCCGCATTTTGGTCATCTAAAAAGATACAGTGCTCTTTCACACCTGGCGTACCAAAATCGTTAGAAGTGCTACCAATTGCTATCACTAAAAAATCATACGCAAGGGACGTTGTTTCATTATTATTGTCGATAATTTTAACTAATTTGTTATCACGATCTATATCGGTAAACGTACCTTGAGTAAATCCAAAACCATGATCTTGCCCTTGAGAAGAGTAATAAATATTATCAACTTGTTCATCAAGAACACCAGTTGCAACTTCATGTAATAGTGGTTTCCAAAGATGATAACTATTTTTATCGATCAACGTTATCTGTGCTTTATTACTTTTTCCCAGCTTATCGCCTAGGTCTGTCGCTAGTTCCAAACCACCAGCGCCACCACCAATAATAATTATTTTTTTCATAAATTTTAGGCCTTAGTATTTCAATTTTAAATATCATACTAAATAAGTCGGTTTTTATCTAT
This sequence comes from Gilliamella sp. wkB171, assembly GCF_001693755.1. Lineage (GTDB taxonomy): Bacteria > Pseudomonadota > Gammaproteobacteria > Enterobacterales > Orbaceae > Gilliamella > Gilliamella apicola_F. Next base: position 71,871 of record NZ_LYST01000055.1, on the reverse strand, counting down.
TTCTTTTAACTAATCTTATTCATAAATAAAATCTATTAAAATAGTAGTTTAGAATGATTGAAATTTATATATTGTCCAAATAAAATAATAATAATATCTATAAAAGTGCCAATATTTACGTATTCTTTAAACAAAGAACTTGCTTTCGTTGTTTAAATAAAACACATTTCGTATAATATAAAGAATAGTTACAATTTACGTATGTAAAATCCATATTGCATACAATTATCCTAACTCTTTAGGCCTTATCTAATTACTGTCACTCTTAAAAAATTTATGAATAAAAGAACTTTTATTATTATTGCATTAATTGTTATTTTAATTTCAATGACAATTTTAATTCGATCACACAATAATCAACTCATATTACAAGGTGAGGTTGATGCGCCTAATGTCAGTATCTCGTCAAAAGCGAAAGGCCGGGTACAAGTCATCAATGTCAATCGAGGCGATGATGTTAAGCCTAATCAGATTGTTATTACTCTTGATAGTCCTGAGCTTTTAGCGCAAGTCAAAGCGGCCGAAGCGGCTCGCGATCAAGCTCAGGCGCAAGTCGAACTTTCAGAACATGGAACACGTGAAGAAAGCATTCGTTACTACGAAGCACTGCTTAAACAAGCCAAAGTAGATTACAACAATGCATCAAAAGAGTATGAACGTAATAAAGCCATTTCAAGCAAAGGATTTGTCTCTCAATCAATATTAGATAATGCTTTAAAAACTCGCGACGCTGCTTTTCAACAAGTTCAATCTGCACAAGCTAATTTAGATCAGGCCAAAAATGGTGACCGAGTTGAACAACGTCAAATTTATGATGCGCAATTAAAGCAAGCAGAAGAACAACTTAAGCAGTTACAAATCCAATACGATGACTTGAAAGTTAAAGCCCCAGTTGAAGGTGAAATTGGCTCTATCCCGGCTGAAGTTGGCGAGTTATTTAATGCAAATAGCCCATTATTAACCATAATTCGATTACCCGAAGCCTATTTTGTATTTAATCTTCGTGAAAATATTATGCCTAATATCCACAAAGGAGATCACGTTAAATTAGAAGTACCTGCACTTGGTAATAAAGAGGTTGAAGCGGAAATTCGTTATATCGCGCCTATGGGTGATTACGCAACTAAACGCGCAACTCGTGCCACTGGTGACTTTGACTTGAAAACATTTGAAGTTAGACTTTATCCAACTACACCTATTGCAGGTTTACGCGCTGGCATGAGCACCTTATGGAAATTAGACAACTAATTTTAGACTTTTGGCAGCGTTTTAAACAAGCATTTAACGCTGAAATACCAGTCATATTTAGACGGTTTACCTTCCACTGGCTAATGTGGATTTTACCGCTGATTATTTTCATATTAATCAGTAGTATCTTCCATCGTGGAGTATTATTTGATTTGCCAGTTGGCTATATTGATAATGACAAAAGTAGTTTATCACGTGAAATAGTGCGCGATCTCAATGCTGGCGCACATGCTAATCTTATCAATTATGATAGCCAACTTTCTATTGCTGAACGTGATTTACAAAAAGCTAAAATTTATGCCATTTTGTATATTCCACCCAATTTTGAAGCGGACGTATTAGCCGGTCGTCAACCTACGCCTATGCTTTATTATAATGCGTTATATTATAGTGCAGGTCTGTATTCAATTATGGATTATTCAGGTTTGATTGCCACATTAAATACTCAATATCGAACCACAATGGCAACCAGTGTTGGCTTACCTGTTCCAACGTTGGCAAAAGTTAACTTCAATTATGATGGGCTATTTAATGCTAGCGGCAACTCTATGTACTTCCAACAGTTCTCTGCTGTAGTACATTTGTTACAACTATTTGTAGTCACAACCACAATTCATATTTTAGCGCAGCTACCTAAACGTACTCGTCCAAATTATCCGTTTGTGCTCGGCAAGTTAGCACCTTATACCATTTGGTATACCATGTTACTCATTTTTGAAATCGCCATGTTGGTGCTATTTTCGCATGCTCGCGTATCAGGCTCGCCCTTTGCTATGATTGTGGTGGTGTTCTTTTATGTTATTGCTGCACAAAGTATTGGTATTTTGCTCTACACATTTACCAAAACCTCTTTAGATGCCTACACCTATATTGGTGTCTTGGTTGGTTTGGCACTCACTTATTCTGGTGTAGTTGTACCCGAATTATCGATGCCTTGGATTGCAAGATTTATCTCATCTCTTGAGCCGTTAACCTATGCTCTAAATAAATTGTTTGATCTATTTTTGCGGCATTCTAGTTATCTTTCAGTACTAAAAACCTGTAGTATTTTAATGATTTACCCAATAATTATTACAGTGTTAGTTCGAAAACGCTTAGTTAGACGGCTACATTCACAGTAAGAGGAAACATTTGGTGGTTAAAATATTTTGGTCTTCATTTGCAAAAATATTTTTATTTATGCTAATACGCCCGATGTGGTTGTTGCTGTTAGTATCTGTCTCGTTGATGAGCTTAGTGTATAGTAATGGTACGATTACGAGTTTACCTGTAGCAATTGTTGATCAAGATCATACAGCAACCAGCCGTAGCCTTATTCGTTCTTTAAATACCAGTTCCAAGATTGAAACAATTATATACGAAGGTTCATTAGAAGCTTATGACGATATAAATAATCGTAAACTGTTTGCTGTTTTCACCATTCCTCGAGATTTTGAAAAACGGATCTTAAGTGGTCAAGAAGTGACAATCCCAGCTTATGGTGATGCTTCAAGCCGTTTAGCTAATGGCTTAATACAGGTGGACATAAAGGGCATTTATCAGCAAATATTAACGGAATTTAATAGCCGAATTATGCGAAATAATGGTTTTTCAGACAAACAAATCAATGTCATTCTTTCACCAATAAATGGTCAAACTGAGCCTCTTTATAATGCTGGAATTAGCTTTGCTGCAATAACGTTTCCTGGTTTATTAGTGATGTTATTACAACACTCATTTTTAATTGCTTCAACGCGCACGAATATAACTTTAAACTCACTGCCTCAAGGAAAACCACCCAAAATCGCGGTAATAGGTAGTTTATGCGGTTTAATTCCAATTTGGTTATTCTTATCAATTGTGCTATTTGGTTTATGGCCTTGGGTTTTAGGATACAGGCAATTGGCAAACATACCTGAAATTTTAATTATGACATTTCCATTATTGCTTGCAGTTTTAGGTCTCAGCAAATTACTGACCGAGTGTTTACGTAGAGCAGAAATGATCTATTTAACACTGGCATTTTTAACAACGCCTGTATTTTACTTATCCGGTACAATTTGGCCGCTTGATGCCATGCCTCTTTGGGTGCAGACAGTTTCAAGAATGTTACCCTCAACTTGGGCAACCAATATGATCGCGGGCGTTAATCAAATGGGATTAGGTCTAACAGATAATTGGTTTAATGTATTTATGATTTTAATGCTTGGCGTGATGTACGGCTCACTTGGTTTTTTTATTGCCGCATTAAGACAAGGGCAAGTAAGACGATTCTTTAAAAAAATGAAAAGAACTTATATTGATAAAATTAGAAAAATAAAATTCACTTAGTTCATCATTAGCAGTTAATATCAATTACTGTTATGATGTCTGCTAATTCAGTAAATTTAAATAACATGTTAAATATCAATGAAATGTTATCCGTGGATTATTAGTTTACGTCCAAAAACATTAGTGCTTTCGCTTTCTGCAATTCTAATGGGTAATGCGCTAGCTTATTGGCAGCACGCATTCAATCTATTTATTATGCTGTTTTCAATCACCACAGCCGCTCTATTACAGATATTATCTAATTTAGCCAATGACTATGGTGATGCCATTAAAGGGAGTGATAAGCAAAATCTCAGCGCACATGCTCGAGGCATTCAATTAGGTTTAATTACCTTAAAGCAATTAAAGATAGCATTATGGATTAACATTTTGTTATGTATCTTATCGGGATTAATTTTAATTATTGTAGCCTGTAATAGTGTTTATCAATTATTAAGCTTTATTCTGTTAGGACTTTTGGCGATTATCGCAGCCATCACTTACACTATTGGTAAAAAACCTTACGGTTATATTGCACTAGGTGATTTATCCGTATTGCTCTTTTTTGGTTTAGTTGGGGTAATGGGCAGTTATTTTTTACAAACTAAATTATTATCTGTATCGATTATCTTGCCATCTATTGGAAGCGGCTTATTGGCTGTAGCGGTTCTTAATATTAATAACTTACGCGATATCGACAGTGATCGACTCAATCATAAAACAACGCTTGTAGTCTTGATGGGAAACACTTTTGGGCGATATTACCATATATTGTTATTGCTCTGTTCTCTAAGCTTTTTTAGCTTGTTTTCTTATTATCAACTACACACTATTTATAGTGGATTATTCTTAATAATCTTACCACTATATGGCAAACATATTTATGCAATTTTACAATATCGCAATTCAAATGAAGCATTACCTTTGTTAATACAGATGGTCAAACTTGCTTTATTAACTAATTTACTTTATTGTTTGGGTATTATTTTGAGCTAGCTCACGTTTATTTAAATTTTATATCGTGTTAATCAATGTTAGCGTTATACTAAACACAATTTAAAATGCAAAAGGAGACTCGATGATGGAGTTTGATACTTCAATTCTTTGCGATTATTACCCAGAAGATGTTAACGTCGTTGAACCAATTTTCAGCAATTTTGGTGGTGTATCGTCATTTTCAGGTCAAGCTGTAACAGTAAAATGTTTTGAAGATAACGGCTTATTATACGAAGTCTTACAATCCAATGGTACTGGCAAAATATTGGTGATTGATGGTGGAGGATCGGTTCGACGAGCACTAATCGATGCAGAATTAATTGATATTGCTATTCAAAATCAATGGGAAGGCATAATTGTTTATGGTGCGGTTCGTCAAGTTGATTACCTTGCTGATGCTGAAATCGGTATTCAAGCTCTTGCAGCAATTCCTGTCGGCTCAGAAGATCAAGGTGTGGGTGAAGTCGATATCCGTGTTAACTTTGGCGGTGTAACTTTCTTTTCAGGTGATTTTGTCTATGCCGATAACACCGGTATTATCCTATCTGAAATTGCATTAGAAATTGAAGAAAAATAAAAAGTATATTCACCACCGATTCATATCGGTGGCAGCTATTCTTAACAGATAATCTAGCTAAAAATTCGCGACAATAAAAATGTATTAGCGAATTCTTGTACGAATAAAACCGCCAGTTACTGTCATAATTAATCCAGCAATTTCCATCTCTAATAGTTTACTGGTTAGCTCTGGAATTGGTAAATCAACTAATGAGGCAATCACATCAACAGCTATAGGTTGGTGATGGATCACAGCAAAAATTTCGGGATACAAAATACTGTCATCATGTTGTTTTTTTTCTTGCCGCACCATTGTTGATAAATAACTGTTATAGTGTTCTAAAATATCGATAGGTTGAGTCACTAAATAGGCACCTTGTTTAATTAAATAATGGGTTCCACTACAGTTTTGATTATCAATATCCCCAGGTAAAGCAAACACATCACGATTTTGTTCAATAGCATAACGCGCAGTAATTAACGATCCACTTTTTTCAGAGGCTTCAACCACAAACGTGCCTAAACTTAATCCACTTATAATCCGATTACGTCTTGGAAAGTACGCAGCTCTCGCGTTTTCAAAGGGCAAAAATTCAGATACTAACGCACCATTTTGTGCCAAAATATCTTGCGCGAGTTTAAGATTAGATGTTGGTGCGATCTTAGCTAAGCCACTACCAAGAACTGCTATAGTATCACCCGATACTTCAAGTGCACCTCGATGGCAAATTGCATCTAAACCAAGCGCTAAACCACTGGTTATCGTTAAACCATTAATCGCAAGCTCACCTGCAAAATATCGCCCCCATTGCGCACCATATTCACTAAATTCACGGCTACCGACCATCGCAATTTGGGGGGAAGATAACAGCTGAGCATTTCCCATTACAAATAAAAATATAGGGGGCGAACTGATTTGCTTTAGTAAAACGGGATAGTGTAAATCACAATAAGCGATCAAAGATCTGGGTGGGCAAGAATTATTTAACCAATTGAGCACAGGTTCAAAATGTAAATAAGAGATAGATAAGCAATGTGTTTGTTGAGTTTTGCTTAAGCCTAATTTTTCTAATAAAAAAGGAACATCCTTAATTTGATTAGGTAGACCAGATACAAAAAACTGACTCAATTTTTTAAAAATAGCCAGTTTTCCATGACCAAGCATTGAAATTCGGAGCAAGAATTCATATTTACTCATTACATTCCTCTTGATTCACATCTAAAACAGATGCCTTACCTTGAATTGATAAGATATATTTTATCAATAGCCAACTAAGGCTATTCATTACCAAGATAAATGTTTACAATGTGAGCAAGTTGATAAAACCTAACAAATGAGGAGTAGATCGAACAATTTATGGCTATTTTACCGGTATTACGTTTTCCTGACGAACGACTTCGCAAAGTTGCAAAACCTGTAACTAATTTTACACCTGAGCTACAAACCATCATTGATAATATGATTGAGACAATGTACGCCGAAAATGGTATTGGACTTGCGGCAACTCAAGTCGATGTACATGAACAAATTATTGTTATTGATGTTTCGGAAGACAAAAGTCAAGTTTATGTCATTATTAATCCAGAGGTTATTAGTCAAGAAGGTGAAACAGGTATTGAAGAAGGTTGTTTATCAGTTCCTGATTGCCGTGGATTTGTACCAAGAGCAGAAAAAATTAAAATTAAAGCACTTGATCGTCATGGTAACCCTTACCAAATTGATGCCGATGAATTATTTGCTATTTGTATTCAACATGAAATGGATCACTTAAAAGGTAAATTATTTGTTGATTACCTTTCACCATTAAAACGTCAACGAATTGAACAAAAAATGAAAAAATTGACGCGAGAAGAGCAACGCAATAAATAAGTTTAGCCGCCCTTTTAAGGCGGCTCATTTTTTACTTTATTTAGCAACAATTACCATAGCTGGACGAATTAATCGACCATTTAACGTATAACCTTTTTGAATAGTATTTACGATTTGACCTGATTGATGTTCAGGTGACTCAACCATACTAATCGCTTGATGTAAGTCTGGATTTAATTGTGAATCTTGGGTGTTAATCACTTCAATACCAAATTTTTTCACGGTATCTAAAAATGATTTTAAGGTCAGCTCTAAACCTTCAACCGTTGCTTGATGCTGTGGATTATCCTTATCAGTTGATTCTAAAGCACGTTCTAGATTATCAATGACAGGTAATAATTCATTCGAAAACTTTTCAAGCGCAAATTTACGGGCTTTATCAACATCTTGCTCTACACGTTTGCGCACGTTGTCGATCTCGGCACGAGCACGAATCATGGCTTCGCTTTCATTCTTTTTAGCAATTTGTAATTCTTGTTCAAGCTCGGCAATTCGTGCATCTTTCGCTTTTAATTGCTCATCAACATTAGGTTGAGCTTGTGTAGCTTGCTCGGTTGATGATTCAGTTGCGGTATCAATGTTAGATTCATTTTCTGACATATTCTTATCTTGCTCTGTCATACGGTACTCCAAATGTAGTCGAAAACTTAGTTAATAACGGTTATTATGGGGACAAATTTTATTATTACAAGCTTAACAATAAGTTGATAGATATTTTTTTGACTGTTATAAAAAAATACAGCAATTTATATCTAACAATAACAAGGATATTCTATGAGTGCACCATTTAAATGTATTGGCTTAATTGGCATTCCAAGAAAACTTGAGGCAATCGAAACACATAGCGTACTCTATGATTGGCTGGTTAAATTGGGAATTGAGGTTTTAGTTGAAGACCGATTAGCGGAATATATTAAATTCCCAGCCAAAGTTTATGCTTCACTAGATAAAATCGGTGAGCAGGCAGATTTGGCTATCGTGGTAGGGGGCGATGGTAATATGTTGCGCTCAGCACGTTGCTTATCACACTATAAAATTAAGGTAATTGGCGTCAATCGTGGCAATCTGGGTTTTTTAACCGATATTTCACATGAAAAAGTGATCGAGCAGTTAAGCCCTGTGATTGCAGGTGAATATGATGACGATCCTCGCTTTTTAGTCGAAGTCTCTATTTATGATAATGGCAAATTAATCAATTCTGGTTTTGCCGTTAATGAAATTGTCGTTACGCCAAATACCGTTGCGCATATGATTGATTATGATGTCTACATCAATGAACGTAATGCCTTTTCACAGCGGGCTGATGGCTTAATTATTGCCACACCAACTGGCTCAACAGCCTATTCTTTATCTGCCGGCGGACCTATTTTAGCTCCGCATTTAGATGCTTTAATTATTACACCTATGTTTCCGCATTCATTAGCAGTTAGGCCATTAGTTATTAAAAGTGACAACCCTATTCACCTTAAATTTCCAACCACCGCACTCGATCTAAATATCGCCTGTGACAGTCAAATAATTTTACCGGTGAAACCAAGTCAGGATGTGATTATTCGTCGTTCAGAGTATGAATTTAACCTAATTCACTCTAAAGACTATGATTACTTTAATAATCTTTCAACTAAACTTGGCTGGTCACAAAAAATGTATTAGCCAATTTAAATGGCCCTTTTTTAGCTAACATCGTTATGCAAGACAACTCGCTTGTTAAGATAAAAACAAGCGAGAATAAAAGAAAGCAAAACAATATTGTTTTTAAATCAGCAGTTAATCAGATAAGTTAATAGATAAACAGTAATAGATGAAAAAATAGCGGCGATAACGTCATCGACCATAATCCCAAATCCACCTGGTACACGCTTATCAAACCAACGAATAGGCCACGGTTTTGCCATATCAAATATTCTAAATGCAACAAAAGCAATCATGACCCAGAGAATAGAAACTTGTGGAATAAAAAATAAGGTTATCCACATGCCGACAAACTCATCCCAAACGATATGTCCCGAATCATGAGTATGCGTATCATCAGATGTTTTTTGACATAAAAAACAACCAAATATAAAGGCAACAACCATCAATACCCAGTATAAAATGGGTTGCAAGCCATTAAATAATAACCAACATGGAATTGCCATTAATGAGCCCGTGGTTCCTGGCATAATAGGCGATAAACCACTGCCTAGCCCGACCGCTAAAAAATGGATTGGATTGGTAAGTTTTAGGTATTTTTTAAAATCTTTATTGCGATCTTGTTTAGTCATTATTTCGTGATTCTTATTGATAAAATTTTGCCGACTAAAGTCGGCAAATCATAAAAAGCTAATGCCTTATAAGCATTAAGTCCAGATAGGTATATTATTCGTCTTTAGTTAAGGTTGCAACCATGACGGCTTTAATGGTGTGTAGTCGGTTTTCAGCTTCATCAAAAACAATACTATGCTCGGATTCAAAAACTTCATCTGTCACTTCTAAGCCATTTTTCAAACCATATTGAGCAGCCATCTGTTTACCCACAGTCGTATTCATATCATGAAAAGCTGGTAGGCAATGCATAAATTTAACTTTAGGGTTGCCAGTTAATTTGATCACATTTTGGTTGACTTGGTATGGGGTTAATAATTTTACTCGCTCATCCCATACTTCTTTCGGTTCGCCCATTGATACCCAAACATCGGTATAAAGGAAATCAACATCTTTTACACCTTCGGCAACATCTTCTGTTAAGATAATTTTAGCACCAGTGGTTTTGGCTATCGCTTGGCATTTTTGCACCAATTCAGCTTCAGGTTGGCAAGCTTTCGGCGCAACAAGGCGAATTTCCATTCCCATTAATGCCGCGCCTTCCATTAATGAGTTGCCCATATTATTACGTGCATCCCCCAAGTAAGCAAATTTAACACTATTTAAAGCTCGATTTCCAATATGCTCTTGCATGGTCATAAAGTCAGCAAGGATTTGGGTTGGATGCGCTTCGGTAGTTAAACCATTCCAAACTGGCACACCAGCATATTTTGCTAAGGTTTCAACAATATCTTGCCCATAACCTCGATATTCAATACCGTCATACATTCGACCAAGCACTCGTGCAGTATCAGCAATCGACTCTTTATGACCAATTTGACTACCACTTGGTCCCAAATAAGTCACTTGTGCACCTTGATCGTAAGCACCAACTTCAAATGCACAGCGGGTACGAGTAGAGTCTTTTTCAAAAATTAAAGCGATATTTTTACCTGATAAATGTTTTTTTTCCGCTCCTTGGTACTTAGCCTGTTTTAATTCAATAGCAAGATTAATTAATTGATTAATTTCTGCTGGTGTGAAATCGAGTAATCTTAAGAAATGGCGCTGATAAAACCCGTACATGCAATACCCCTTTAGTTATCATGATTTAAATAATTTTATTTGAATAATTATTCACTTTCAAGCCAATTTTTCAAAAATCAATAACAACCCCCAAAACCCAACTAAAATCTCAAAAATTAGACATTATTATTTAGTTATTTTTAATAATAATACTTTTTTTATTTAAAATATTGTAATAAACTAGCCGAGTGCTGTATATGGAAAGATAAGCAAGATTGAATTTTTATTCAATTTAAATATATTTTTATTCAAAAGGTCTTTTTAATTATGCAAACTTATGCCCTCCTTATGTTACAAGATGGTTCAACATTTATTGGTAAATCAATCGGCGCTGACGGACAAACAGTTGGCGAAGTCGTTTTTAATACATCAATGACTGGCTATCAAGAAATCCTAACTGATCCCTCTTATTGCGAGCAAATCGTTACCTTAACTTATCCACACATTGGTAATGTCGGTACGAATGATGCCGATGCCGAATCTAGTCAAGTTTATGCTAAAGGTTTAATCATTCGTGATTTGCCCCTAATAACCAGCAATTACCGTAGTGAGCTTGATCTTTCAAGCTATTTAAAAAAGCATAATGTCATTGCTATTGCAGATATCGATACCCGTCGTTTAACCAGAATATTGCGTGAAAAAGGTGCACAACATGGCGTAATCATAACAGCAACAAATAAACAAACCTTATTGGATAATGCACAAGCGGCCAAGCAACAAGCAATAAATTTTAAAGGATTATCAGGATTAGATTTAGCAAAAGAAGTGACTTGCACAAAAAGCTATATCTGGACACAAAGTATATGGACAAGAGAGAATGAAAGTCCTATGCCGAAAGCTGAGAACACGCTACCTTTGCATGTTGTTGCTTATGATTTTGGCGTAAAGCGAAATATTTTACGAATGTTAGTTGAGCGAGGATGTAAATTAACAGTAGTACCAGCCAAAACACCCGCAACTGAAGTATTAGCACTAAACCCAGATGGCATATTCCTATCAAATGGTCCTGGTGATCCCGCCCCCTGTACTTATGCTATAGATGCAATTAAGGCATTTTTAACCACTAATATTCCTATCTTTGGTATCTGCTTAGGTCATCAACTGTTAGCACTGGCGTGTGGTGCAAAAACCATAAAAATGAAATTTGGACATCATGGCGGTAATCATCCCGTTAAAGATTTAGAAAATAATCGCGTCATGATCACTGCACAAAATCATGGTTTTGCTGTCGATGAAGCCAGTTTACCGAGCAATTTGCGCGCTACACATAAATCTTTATTTGATGATTCATTGCAAGGTATTCATCACAATCAAAAACCGGCTTTTAGCTTTCAAGGCCATCCTGAAGCAAGCCCTGGCCCCCATGATGCCGCACCCCTTTTTGATCACTTTATTGAATTAATAAAAATTTATAAGCAGGAGCAATAACATGGCTAAGCGAACAGATATCAAATCGATTTTAATTATTGGCGCTGGTCCAATTGTTATTGGTCAAGCTTGTGAATTTGATTATTCAGGCGCTCAAGCCTGCAAAGCCCTACGTGAAGAAGGTTATCGCGTTATTTTAGTCAATTCCAATCCGGCAACCATTATGACAGATCCAGAGATGGCCGATGCCACCTATATAGAACCTATTCACTGGTCAACCGTTGCCAAAATCATCGAACAAGAAAGGCCTGACGCCATTTTACCAACTATGGGTGGGCAAACGGCACTAAACTGCGCTTTAGAGCTTGAAAAGCAGGGTATTTTAAAGCAATTTAATGTTGAAATGATCGGTGCCACCGCTGATGCTATCGATAAAGCTGAAGATCGTAAGCGCTTTGACCAAGCAATGAAAAAAATAGGACTTGATACAGCACGTTCAGGTATTGCACACTCATTAAAAGAGGCTTATGCCGTACTTGAACAAGTTGGCTTTCCTTGCATTATTCGTCCTTCATTTACGATGGGTGGAACTGGCGGTGGTATCGCCTATAACACCGAAGAGTTTGAAGAGATTTGTGCTCGAGGATTGGATCTTTCTCCCACCAATGAACTATTGATTGATGAATCTTTAATAGGTTGGAAAGAGTATGAAATGGAAGTTGTTCGAGACAAAAATGATAACTGTATTATTGTTTGTTCGATCGAAAATTTTGATCCTATGGGCATCCATACGGGTGACTCTATTACTGTTGCTCCTGCTCAAACCTTGACCGATAAAGAATACCAAATCATGCGTAATGCGTCGATTGCGGTACTGCGTGAAATCGGTGTCGAAACCGGCGGCTCAAATGTACAATTTTCGGTCGATCCTAAAACAGGGCGACTTATTGTTATCGAAATGAACCCACGTGTATCACGCTCATCTGCACTAGCATCGAAAGCAACTGGCTTTCCTATTGCCAAAATCGCCGCTAAGTTAGCGGTTGGTTATACGCTTGATGAACTTTCCAATGATATTACTGGCGGTAAAACACCTGCGTCATTTGAGCCGTCTATCGATTATGTTGTGACAAAAATACCTCGCTTTAACTTCGAAAAATTTGCCGGATGTAATGACCGTTTAACGACCCAAATGAAATCAGTGGGCGAAGTGATGGCCATTGGTCGAACTTTTCAAGAATCATTACAAAAGGCACTACGAGGGCTTGAAGTCGGTGCGTGTGGTTTTGATCCGAAAATTGAAAATTATGATGATGAAAAAAATCTCAGCAAAATACGGTATGAACTGCAAGAAGCGGGCGCTGAACGCATTTGGTATATCGCAGATGCTTTTCGAGCAGGCTTTAGTTTAGATGAAATCTTCACACTAACAAATATCGATCGCTGGTTTTTAGTGCAGATTGAAGAACTTATTAGCCTTGAAAACCAACTAAAATCACAATCATTAGCTAGCCTTAATTCAGAATCATTATGGCAACTTAAGCGTAAAGGTTTTTCAGATTTACGTATCGCTAAACTACTAAATGTCAAAGAGCAAGACGTTCGTGATCGACGAAACCAATACGATATTCATCCGGTTTATAAACGCGTTGATACTTGTGCCGCTGAGTTTGCAACCGACACCGCTTATCTTTACTCAACTTATGAGCAAGAGTGTGAAGCTAAGCCACAATTTAATCGTCCTAAAATCATGATATTAGGTGGTGGACCGAATCGAATTGGGCAAGGAATTGAGTTTGATTACTGTTGCGTGCATGCAGCGCTGGCGCTACGTGAAGATGGTTATGAAACGATCATGGTGAATTGCAATCCCGAAACGGTATCAACCGATTATGATACTTCAGATCGACTCTATTTTGAGCCTGTCACGCTTGAAGATGTATTAGAAATTGCTTATGTAGAAAAACCAAATGGGGTTATTGTGCAGTATGGCGGACAGACACCTTTAAAATTGGCTCGTGCGCTTGAAGCGGCTGGCATACCGATTATTGGTACCTCACCTGATTCGATCGATAAAGCGGAAGACCGAAAACGCTTTCAAGCTATTGTTGAAAAATTAAAATTAAAACAGCCCGTTAATGCTACTGTTACCGATATTGAAGATGCGGTGATTAAGGCCGAACAGATTGGTTATCCCTTAGTGGTTAGGCCATCTTATGTTTTAGGTGGACGAGCAATGGAAATTGTCTATAACGAACAAGATCTACGGCGTTATTTTAAAACTGCGGTCAATGAGTCTAATAATGCACCGGTATTACTTGATCACTTTTTAGATGATGCCATTGAAGTTGATATTGATGTGATTGCCGACGGTGAACAAATTGTAATTGGTGGCATTATGGAACATATTGAACAAGCCGGCATTCACTCGGGAGATTCTGCTTGTTCATTACCAACGTATACTCTCAGTCCAGAAATTTTAGATAAATTACGCAAGCAAGCCAAACAACTAGCACAGGAACTTAATGTTAAAGGTTTGATGAACGGTCAATTTGCGATTAAAAATAATGATGTGTATCTGATTGAAATCAATCCTCGAGCCGCACGTACAGTACCATTTGTATCGAAAGCTACCGGTTTGCCCTTAGCAAAAATTGCAGCTAGAGTAATGACAGGACAATCACTTGCTAAACAAAATATCACTAAGGAAGTCATTCCTCCTTACTTTTCGGTTAAAGAGGTGGTATTACCGTTTAATAAATTTAGCGGCGTTGACCCCATTTTAGGGCCTGAAATGCGATCCACAGGTGAAGTAATGGGAATTGGAAAAACCTTTGCCGAAGCCTTTGCTAAAGCACAGTTGGGTAGTTTATCAAATATGAAAAAATCGGGGAAAGCGCTCTTATCAGTTCGTGATCAAGATAAAACTCGCCTACTCCAAGTAGCTAATCGACTTGTTGCTCATGGCTTTACAATTGATGCCACTACCGGCACAGCTAAAATATTGCAACAAGCCGGTATTGCTTGTCAAATCGTAAAAAAAGAGAACGAAGGTCGACCCAATATTCATGACCACATTAAAAATGGTGAATATAGTTATATTCTTAATACCACTTCGGGACGCGCAGCCATTGAAGCATCAAAAATCCTGCGTCGAAGTGCAATACAATATAAAGTACACTACGATACAACGATGAATGCAGCCTATGCCACCACCGCTGCTCTCGATTGCGATCCGGCAAAAACCGTTATACCATTACAAGCACTGTACCAATAAGTTTTGGGCAAAATCAGCCTGTAAAATGATAGGGGGAGTAATATGCGATTACTGCGTTATGGTTTGAAAGGAAATGAGAAACCAGCCATCTTAGATGACCAAGATCAACTGCGCGATCTAAGTGCAGTAATTGCCGATATTGATGCACAAACATTAGCCGATAATGTGCTAACAAAAATTAGCCAAATGGATATTGATACGCTACCAATAGTTAATCGTCCTGAGCGTATTGCCCCTTGTGTTGGTAAAGTCGGTAAATTTATCTGTATTGGTTTGAACTATATCGATCATGCAAAAGAAACTGGCGCGCCAATTCCTAACGAACCAGTTATTTTCAATAAATGGACCAGTGCCATTAGTGGTGCTAATGATAATATTGTATTACCCCGAGGCTCAACCCATACCGATTGGGAAGTAGAGCTAGGAATCATCATAGGCAAAGAAGGTAAATATATTCAAGAGCAAGATGCATTAACTTATGTTGCTGGTTATTGCGTGGTTAATGATGTTTCTGAACGTGATTATCAAAAAAATCGTGGTGGAACTTGGGACAAAGGTAAAGGTTGCGATAGTTTTGGCCCTATTGGACCTTGGCTAGTCACAGCCGACGAAATTAAAGATCCACAAAATCTTGAATTATGGTTAGAAGTCGATGGCAAACGCTATCAACACAGTCATACCAGTAATATGATTTTTGATGTTAAACAGATCATAAGTTATGTCAGCCAATTTATGAGTTTACAAGCGGGTGATATTATCGCAACAGGTACACCCGCTGGCGTTGGTCTTGGTATTAAACCTAAACCAATCTTTTTGAAAGCAGGACAAAAGGTTCGTTTA
Source organism: Gilliamella sp. wkB171 (assembly GCF_001693755.1). Classification (GTDB taxonomy): domain Bacteria; phylum Pseudomonadota; class Gammaproteobacteria; order Enterobacterales; family Orbaceae; genus Gilliamella; species Gilliamella apicola_F. The sequence goes on along the minus strand of NZ_LYST01000055.1, from coordinate 56,056 downwards.
GGCATTGCCCAATTAGGTATTCAAGAGCATTTAGTTGTCAGTGAATAATTGTGTTTATTGCAATAACGAGCTTAATACCCAATAAAAAACATTAAAGCTTTGATGCTTTTAATGCTTCCCTAACTTGCATTAAAACTTCACCCAATAAGTTTTGACCTCGCCATTTAGTCATATTAAAGCGCATCTCATCATCCATACTTAAACCTATTCCCCAAATTTTATCGTATGGACTTGCCTCTGCTAATACTTTACCTTTGGTCGATAATAAATAGGTTTTGAGCTCAGCATTTTGCGAAAACTTAGCTAAATTCCCTTTAAAAACTATCTCTTTTTTATGAATATTCCAAATATTATCATCAAAATTAGTTACCTTTTTACCCAGATTTTTCTGCATTTTGGCAGAAGACGTCGCTAAAATAGCATTAGCACAATCCAAATCTTGAAATAACATTGCCTTAGCATACATCATCCATTGTTCGGTACTGGTAAACTCAATATCATCAATAACAAAACGACAAGGATACCATTGTGACAAGTAATGATCTGGGCTAAAAAAGAAAATCATTTTCTTTTTTCCAACTGGTTTCATGTATTAACATCACCTTTTAAAGATAAGTTTATCGTCAAATTAACCAATAAAACCACACCATAATAATGCATTTTATTGGCTAATTATTGATGATCGATAATTAAGTTAACAATTAACTTTTTATACTATTTATTAGCCGCAGCCATGGCTAAGATATCAGCCTCTGTCAATTTATGGGTAGGATTAGCAAACGCATAGCAAGTTGGTTTTTTGTCAATAAATACTTCAGTAGTAAATTGTAGATCGTTAATATCTTCAAAAATCCAAGTAGAAATATAATAGTGTTGTGTATCTTTCATATGATAATAAAGGTGAGTACCACATACTTGACAAAATGCTCTTTCTGCCCATTGAGATGAATTATAAACACTAATGTTTTCTTGCCCTTCAACCGCTATTTGTCCATCATACATTAATGTCATAAATGGCCCCGCACCCCATTTACGACAAGTATTACAATGACAAGCACTAAATTGGGTATTTTTAAAAGGTACCGTTAATTTAACCTTTCCACATAAACATGATCCATGATATTGATTAGACATAATTCATCCTATTATTTAATTAATTGTGTAAATATTCTAACAATAAAAACAGGAAATAAATTAAAAATACAACTTATGTTGTGAATAAATTTCAGATTACAGGTGTATTTATGTAAAGAGATAGCCTATATTTACTTAATAATGTTTAAATATAGGACAGTTAAACCAAAAAGGTATTGCTTTATTATTTTATTACTATATTATAGCTCACCTCTTTGACGCGGGGTGGAGCAGCTTGGTAGCTCGTCGGGCTCATAACCCGAAGGTCGTTGGTTCAAATCCAGCCCCCGCAACCAATTTTCTGTCTAATCTATCTTTTCTAAGCCGATTTTGGCACTGCTAATAACGTTGATACCGCTTCACTGATTCTTCTAGCGATATAACTATTGTTCATTGTATACAAATGAATACCGTCAACATTTTGTGAAACTAAATCCACAATCTGATCGATAGCATAAGCAATACCAGCATCACGGAATGCATCAGGATGATGTTCATATTTTTCCATCATCTGTTTGAACTTCTTCGGTAGATTCACACCACACATTGAAACCATACGTTCAATTTGATTTTTGTTCGTTACCGGCATAATGCCTGCTTCAATTGGTACGTTAATCCCCATATCACGCGCTTTATCTAAAAAAGCATAGAAATAATCATTATCAAAAAAGAGCTGTGAGATTAACTGATCGGTACCTGCATTCACCTTTTCTTTTAAATGAATCAGATCTTGTTTAAGGGTAGCTGCTTCAAGATGTCCCTCTGGATAGCATGCGCCAATAATATTAAAATCCCCATTTTCTTTAATGAACGATACTAATTCGCTGGCAAAACGAAAATCATTTTTGGGTTGTACATTCGGACTAATATCACCACGTAACGCTAAGACATTATCAATACCTGCACATTTTAGCTCATGTAAAATTTTACTCATCTCAGCTTTATCAAAATTAATACCCGGTAAATGGGCAACACTCTCAATACCATAAGTGTGTTTAACCGAATGCGCAATATCAATGGTGGTTTGGCCGTTTAAGCTGCCGCCTGCTCCATATGTAACACTGATAAAATCAGGCTTAAAATAGCCAAGTTCACGTAATGTGCTATAGATAGTCTCTAATGGTGATGTTTTTTTGGGTGGAAAAACTTCAAAAGAGAACACCGTTTTTTTATTAAAAAGTAAATTTGTTTTCATCTGTTTCATCCATTCGTGTGACAACGATTGTCCTTACTGACATTTCCGCCACCAAAAAAGGTGGCGGAATCTGAGGTATAACCAAGAGACCTTACTTGGCAAACAGAGTATTAATTAAGTGTTTTTCGAACTTCTAAGGTTGCTTGTACTAAATGCTCTAAGCTTTCAACCACTTCTTTTTCGCCTCGAGTTTTTAAGCCACAATCTGGATTGATCCAAAGTTTTTGCTTGTCAATTTTTGCTAGTAATTTCTCAATGGTTGCTTTAATTTCAGCAACAGGCGGAACACGTGGTGAATGGATATCATATACACCAGGCCCAACTTCTGTTTTAAAGTTATTAGCTTTAAGCACATCAATCAATTGTAGATTTGAGCGTGAAGCTTCAAACGAAATCACATCGGCATCCATTGCGTCGATATCTTTAATAATATCTGCAAATTCGCTATAACACATATGGGTATGAATTTGTGTATCAGCTTGTACTTTGCTGTGTACTAATCTAAATGATGGAATTGCCCAATCAAGGTATTCACTGTTCCAATCCGCTTTACGTAATGGTAATTTTTCTTTAAGTGCGGCCTCATCAATTTGAATGATTTTAATACCAGCAGCTTCAAGATCTAATACTTCATCACCTATGGCTAACGCAATTTGGAATACTGATTCTTTTTGTGAAATATCTTCACGTGGGAATGACCAGTTAAGAATTGTCACAGGTCCTGTCAACATACCTTTAACAGGTTTATCAGTAAGGCTTTGCGCATATTTTGAATATTCAACCGTAATCGGTTTAGAACGTGAAATATCACCCCATACAATTGGTGGCTTAACACAACGAGTACCATAAGATTGAACCCATGCTTTTTCGGTAAAGACAAAGCCATTTAAGCTTTCACCAAAATACTCCACCATGTCATTACGTTCAAATTCACCGTGAACTAATACATCAATACCAATTTTTTCTTGAAGCTTGATACATTCTGCAATTTTTTGCTTATTAAACTCAGTATATTCATTCAAACAAATTTCACCTTTTTTGAATTTTGCACGATTTACGCGCACATCTGGTGTTTGTGGGAAAGAACCAATAGTCGTGGTTGGCAATAGTGGTAAATTAAAGGCTTTCTTCTGTGTTGCCTCACGTACTGAAAATTCCGGTAAACGGGTAAAATCAGACGCTTTTAACGCAGCCACTTTTTCACGTACAGAATGATTTGCCCCTTCACGTTCACGGGTAAATAATGTTTGATTTGCTTTATAAGCTGCATTATTTTCAGGATTAGCTTCTTTAAATAATTGTCCCAACTCTGCAAGTTCTTGCAGTTTTTCTTGAGCAAAAGCAAAGTAAGCACGTTGTTGAATGGTTAGTTTGGTTTCATTCTGCAACGTATAAGGTACATGTAATAATGAGCATGAAGTATTAATAACGATGTTAGCCGCTTTTTGTTTAATCTTACCAAGTAAAGCTAACGTTTTTTGATAATTATTTTTCCAGATGTTTTTACCATTAACAACACCTGCAAATAACACTTTATTCGCTGGAAAACCATTAGCTTCAAGTAATGCTAATGATTGTTTTCCTTCAACAAAATCAAGACCAATACCATCGAATGGCAGAGCAACTAACTCTTTATAACAATCACGTACATCACCAAAATAGGTTTGTAGAACCACTTTAGTTGCGCCTTTGACAGATAAGATTTCTTGATAAAGCTCAGTAAATAAAGCGATATCATTTTGATTAAGATCAGTGACTAAAATTGGCTCATCAATTTGAATCCACTCTGCACCTAATGCCGTAAATTTTTGAATAATATCCTGATAAGCTTTAATAATATCAGCTTTAAAGTCAGTGATTTTTTTATTACCTAAATATTGAGCCAATTTAAAAAAGGTTAATGGACCAACTACAACAGGTTTAGTTTGAATACCGAGTGCTTTTGCTTCTTGATACTCATCAAATGGTTTGTTGCCAGCTAATTTAATTTGCACTGAATCTTCAATTTCAGGCACTAAATAATGATAATTGGTATTGAACCATTTTTTCATTGCTAAAGCTCGCACATCGCCTTTGTCACCTTGATAGCCACGCGCCATCGCAAAATAGCGATCAAGCTCAGGCAAACCTAAATCTTGATAACGCTTTGGAATCACATTAAGTAAACAAGCGGTATCTAAAACCGCATCATAAAATGAAAAGTCATTAGATGAGATATAAGCAATTTTTTGTGCACTTTGTTGTTTTAAGTGCTCTGCACGAAGCGCTTTTGCTTCGTTTAATAATTCAGCTTGGGTTTTATTGCCTTTAAAATAAGCTTCAGTTGCAAACTTAAGTTCACGAAGTTTACCAACACGAGGATAACCAATAACAGCAGTATTCATTTTTGTTTCCTTTTCATCTTAATCACATTTCTTTAGTGGTTAAAAAGATAACAAAAAAAATTGTTATTGAATAATTCTACTTTTTTATTGGTTAATATAGTTTTTAGCTATAACAAATATAATTATCAGCAAAAAAAATCCCGCTATTAGCACAATAGCGGGATTGGTTTTTATTTTATCGAATTACTTACGCCATTCACCACGAATTGGTCTTGAAAAATGAGCAAGTACAGCAATCATACAAATTTCAATTGATACGCCCCAATAGATGTGACCTAAAATTTCACTCCAAAGTTCATAACCATTTAAATTCCATAACCAACCCACTGTTCCTTCTGGATCATAAGCAGGATGACGAAAACCGAGTAATGGAATTAAAAATCCATGCATGGCAACGGTAATAATAATGCCGTAAAACGCACCATACCATAAACGAATATTATTCCAAAAATAAGCGATAAAAACATACACAAAGGCAAAAGCAAAACTAAATAACCAATGGTAAAGTGTCACCGCTCCTGACACTGTCGCCGTTTGATAGACATAATCAAGAGAGTGAGAGTTAATACCTAACCAGCCAAGCCATGCATCAATATGTGCTGCTGGTGGTGAAATTTCGCCAGGAACGCGAGGCGGCATATTGACTTCAGAGCCCCATTTTACTAATGCACTAATAAACCCACCAATAAGTGTGGTCCAAATAATAATTTGCCGATTTGTTTTATTTCCAAACATTTAGATTAATTCCTAATATTATTGTTAATATGTTTTTAAATTATATTACACATTAATCCACGAAAAAATAAAATTTAGTTAGTTGGCAAAAATTCTTTAACAAAAGAGAGGAACCTTATAAACCTGCATAAAATTAACCCACTAAAATTTAACGCAACCATTTGATAATTAATAAAATACAAATCAATCTTACAATAAGAGTTATAAGCATTTAAAAAGTATATTAAAGGGATTATATTAGTTATTAATAAAAATTATTCGAATATAAAAATATGCATTGTGAGCTAAATCGAGTATTTATATACTATAGATAACTGGCTTAATAAAATGAAAGGTTATTTTTATTTGATAATGATTCTCATTATCAATATAATAAAAACATACACTTTACTGTAGAGATCTTAGTTATGTTAAAAACATCGACAATAAGCCTTGAAGAAATCAATAATACAGTCCAAATTCCGGATCCTCAGTCTGGTTTTTTTCGAAAACTCTGGGCTTTTTCAGGACCTGGCGCATTAGTTGCTGTCGGTTATATGGATCCGGGTAACTGGATCACCTCTATACAAGGTGGCGCCCTTTATAGTTATCTGTTACTGTCAGTCATATTAATATCGAGTTTAATTGCTATGCTTTTGCAAGCGATGTGCGTCAAAATAGGCATAGTCACTGGTATGGATCTTGCTCAAGCAACAAAATCGATGGTAGGCAAAAAATTTTCTTTTTGTTTATGGATATCAACTGAATTGGCAATTATCGCTACAGAAATAGCAGAAGTGATTGGTAGCGCTGTCGCATTAAACCTTTTATTTGATATCCCGCTATTAATCGGTGTGTTATTAACAGTCTTCGATGTTTTCATTTTATTAATATTAATGAGATTTGGTTTTAGAAAAATAGAAGCTATCGTATTTTGCTTAATTGCAACGATATTTATTATTTTTTCTTACGAAGTTTTACGAGCCTCTCCTCAATTTAATGACATAATTAATGGGTTTATTCCTAAAATAGATATTTTTACTCAATCAATTAAAGGTCATGACTCAGCATTAGTGATTGCACTAGGTATTGTTGGCGCAACGGTCATGCCTCATAATTTATATCTACATTCATCGATTGTCCAAACTCGAAAATATAATAGAACAAAAACATCTAGCCTAAAAAATGCTATCAAATATGCAACTATTGACTCTAATATACAATTATCTTTTTCATTTATTATCAATTGTCTGTTATTAATTCTTGGCGCTTCGCTTTTTTATGGTAATGATCCTGACAATCTTGGTCGCTTTACTCAGCTTTATGACGCTTTAAAAAATCCGCAAATGGTTGGACCTGTCGCCAGTTCAATAATGGCAACATTATTTGCTGTTGCTTTACTTGCATCGGGTCAAAACGCCACAATAACCGGCACACTTACTGGACAGATAGTAATGGAAGGTTTTATTAATCTATCTATTCCTCTTTGGGCTCGTAGAATGATAAGCCGAGGATTAGCAGTCGCCCCTGTTATTTTATGCATCTATATATGGGGTGAAAAAGAGAGCATTGTTGAAAATTTATTAATCTATACTCAAGTATTTCTCAGTATCGCCTTACCTATATCAATGGTTCCTTTATTGTTGGTCACTTCCAACAAAAAAATCATGGGCGAATTTGTTAATTGCAAATTAACTATCATATTAGGATGGTTAGCGGCTATTGCACTGGTTCTACTCAACCTACAGTTAATTTATGAAGTTATTAGTTCACTATTCTAAATAGATCACTTTAAAGCCATAAATAGACAACTATTCATGGCTTTTTATCTATTTTATCCCACTAATTAATGATCATTTACTTTTTACCAAAAAGCATTATCAATAACATAAACAGCCCAAAAGCAATTAAAATAAAGCTTAGCATGCATTGTTGACTAACTAATTAATTACACATCTTTATTTCACCAAAAAACTGTATTTATTTACAGTGTTTTTACTGTTATACTGCCTACATTATAACTAGTCTTATGTATTCATTATTATGATAACGCAATTAACTATTAATAATTTTGCTATTGTTGATCAGCTACTGGTTGACTTTACCTTAGGTATGACAGCAATAACGGGTGAAACAGGTGCCGGTAAATCTATTGCTATTGATGCATTAGGGTTGTGTTTAGGTAATCGTTCTGATGCTTCATCCATTCGCTATGGCGCAGAACGTGTTGATATTTCTGCTTGTTTTGTACTTGATGATACACCAGCCGCTTTTAATTGGCTTACTGAAAATCAACTTGATGAAGGTAATGAATGTATATTACGAAGAGTAATTAACCAAGATGGCCGTTCTAAAGCATTTATAAACGGGCGAACGGTTCCTATTTCACAATTAAAAGATTTAGGGCAAATGTTAATTCAAATTCATGGACAACATGAACATCAACGTTTGCTACGTAGTGACTATCAGCAACTTCTATTAAATCATTATATGAATGAGCCAATATTACTTGCACAAATGCAACAAGCTCACAAACAATGGAAAGTCGCTCGACAAGCTTATCAACAATATGAAACATCACGCCAAGAACGTGATGCTCATATGCAACTGTTACAATATCAACTTAAAGAGTTAAATGAGTTTTCGCCAATTGAAGGTGAATACCAACAAATAGACGAAGAATACAAACGATTATCTAATAGCGAACAACTGATTAATCTAAGTCAACAATCAGTTATGCTATTAGACGAAGCCGATGATTACAATGTGAGCAATTTGCTCAGTAGTGTCAAAAATAGCGTTCAGCAGTTAACTGAACTCGATCCAACGCTAAATAATATTTATACCATGTTAGAAGAGGCGTCCATTCAGATTAAAGAAGCAAGCTATGAGCTGCGTCATTACAGTGAAAATCTAGATCTTGATCCAGCTCGGGTTATGCAACTTGAACAACGCCTATCAAAACAAATAGCGTTGGCTCGTAAACATCATGTAGCGCCTGAAGCACTACCAGAATTACACCAACAGTTATTGGCCGAATTTAAACAAATTAACCAGCAAGATGAGCAAAGTGAACAACTAAAAGCGGATATTAAAAAATATCATCAAATCGCCATTGAACTTGCAGAAAAGCTACATCAAAAACGATTAACTGTAAGTAAAACCCTAGCTAAAAAAGTAACAGCATTGATGCATGAGTTATCTATGCCAAATGGACAATTAAGCATTGAAATTGCTTATGATGAAAATCGTTTAACTGAAGATGGTTCGGACTTAGTCACTTTTTTAGTGACGACAAATGCAGGACAACAAGCACAACCTTTAGCTAAGGTAGCATCAGGCGGAGAGTTATCACGTATCGCACTTGCTATTCAGGTTTTAACTGCACAAAAAATGGAAACACCTGCGCTAATATTTGATGAAATTGACGTTGGGATTAGTGGACCGACTGCGGCTAAAGTGGGTCAATTATTAAGGCAACTTGGCGAGTCAACACAAGTGATAACTGTCACACATTTACCACAAGTCGCCGGGCAGGCTAATCAACACTATTTTGTTAGTAAGCAAACAAAGGGAAAACAGACTTCAACCGACATGCAAAAATTAGATAATAATGGCCGTTTAAATGAACTCGCTCGATTATTAGGCGGTGATAAAATCACTGATGCAACGTTAGCCAATGCGAAAGAGTTACTTATTATCTAACTGAATTGTGGTAATATAGCGATTTAGACTGAATTATGGGGAAAGCTTGAGCATGAATCTATCTGGTAAACATATTTTATTAGGGATTACAGGCGGTATTGCAGCTTATAAATGCCCTGATCTTGTTCGCCATTTAAAAAAAGCGGGAGCTGAAGTTCGAGTCATTCTTACTGAATCAGCAAGTCATTTTGTCACACCAATGACACTACAAGCAGTTAGTGCAAATCCTGTTTCAAGCGATCTGTTTGATCCTTCGGCTGAGCTTTCAATGAGCCATATCGAACTGGCAAAATGGGCAGATATTGTATTAATCGCACCGGCGACTGCCAATATCATTGCCAAAATCGCCAATGGCATTGCTGACGATTTATTATCAACAGTGTGTTTAGCCACGCCTGCTCAAATTGCTATAGCACCAGCAATGAACCAACAAATGTATAAAGCGATAGCCACACAGCATAATTTATCGGTATTGCATGATAGAAACACCTTAATTCTTGGTCCTGATGAAGGATTCCAAGCCTGTGGTGATATCGGTCCTGGTCGAATGCTTGAACCACAAGTGATTGTCGAAAACCTCAATAACTACTTCACCCAATCATCATTATTAAATGGGATATCAATTACTATTACTGCTGGACCAACGGTTGAAGAAATCGATCCTGTCCGTTATATCAGCAACTACAGTTCAGGAAAAATGGGCTTTGCTATTGCTAAAGCTGCAGCAGAAATGGGCGCAAATGTTACACTTATTAGCGGTCCAGTTAATTTAGATACGCCAAAACATGTCACACGAATCGATGTTAAAAGTGCAAATGAAATGTATAATCAAGCATTAATTGCGGCCCAAAAATCGTCTATTTTTATTGCTTGTGCAGCAGTTGCTGATTTTCGTGCGGCAACAATTGCCACTCAAAAAATAAAAAAAACGGACGATAATGAACTTGTGATTAAATTAGCCAAAAATCCAGACATTGTTGCGAGTGTTGCCGCATTAGAAAATTCAAGGCCTTTTGTTGTTGGTTTTGCCGCAGAAACCAATAATGTTGAAAAATATGCCTTAAAAAAATTAACCACCAAAAATTTAGATTTAATTTGTGCTAATGATGTTTCAGATAAAAAAATTGGCTTTAATTCCGATCAAAATGCATTAACCCTTTATTGGCAAAATGGTGAACAAAGGTTACCATTAAGTAGTAAACAACAATTAGCAAAACAATTACTTGAAGCTGTGATAACACGATACAAAGCGAGTGATAATGAAAAGAAAAATTGATATTAAAATATTAGATAAACGTTTAGGTAATGAGTTTCCACTCCCCACTTATGCAACCGAAGGATCAGCTGGTATTGATTTACGAGCCATGTTTGATAAAACAACCGAAATTAAACCCGGTGAAACAATCTTAACCCCTACCGGTTTATCCATGCATATTGCCGATCCAAACCTAGCGGCATTGGTCTTACCTCGTTCAGGTTTAGGATCTAAAAATGGGATTGTACTCGGTAATTTAGTCGGTTTAATTGATTCTGATTATCAAGGACAGCTTTTTGTTCCGGTATGGAACCGCAGCCAAACCCCTTTTATAATTGAAGCCGGTGATCGAATTGCACAATTGATTATCGTACCTGTAGTACAAGCCGAATTTAACATTGTTGATGAATTTACACTCTCAGCACGAGGGGAAGGTGGATTTGGGCATTCGGGTAAAAAATGATTGTGACCAGCAAAAATAAGAACCGTAAAGAAGATATCTTGCAAGCATTGGCAACAATGCTTGAGTCCAATGAAGGGACTCAACGCATTACCACGGCGAAATTAGCCGCCACTGTTGGTGTTTCTGAAGCAGCGCTTTACCGACATTTTCCAAGCAAAACCAAAATGTTTGAAAGCTTGATTGTTTATATTGAAGATATACTGCTTTCACGCATCAATACCATTATGCAAGATGAGCCTAAAACATTCACCCGCTTGCAACTTATTTTAGCACTGATATTAGGTTTTTCAGAAAAAAACCCTGGATTAACTAGGATTATGACTGGGCATGCGCTAATGTTTGAACAAGAACAATTACAAGAGCGAATCAGTCAATTATTTGAACGAATAGAAACTCAAATAAAGCAAGTTTTGCGTGAACGAAAAATTCGCGAAGGGGTTGCTTTTACCACTGATGAACGTATTTTATCTAGTCAATTATTAGCATTTTGTGAAGGAATGATGTCACGTTATTCTCGTTCAGGCTTTAAATATCTTCCTACCACCAATTTCGATACACGTTGGGCGTTACTAGCAAAACAGTTAGTTTAGATGCTATATATAACTTTTTAAACTAACTTTTTATCGCTCTAAAATAGGATTATGTGATGGATTTTGAAAAAATTTTAACTCAAACTACCGAATTTATTGATAAATATGATGGCATTGTGCTTAGCTATATAGCACATTTTTGTTTTGCCATTATTATTTTTATAATTGGTCGAACAATATCTAAGTTTATCAGTCGTCAATTAAAACACATTTTAAGTAGCCGCCATGTTGATCCAACAGTGGTGAAATTTGTCAGCGCATTATCTTATTATGCCGTTATGGTCGTGACACTGGTTGCGGTTTTAGGACAGTTAGGTGTACAAACAGCCTCAATTGTCGCGGTCATTGGTGCCGCAGGTTTAGCTGTTGGTTTGGCACTGCAAGGTTCACTGTCTAACTTTGCCGCTGGCGTAATATTAATAATATTTCGTCCGTTTAAAGTGGGTGAAACAGTTGTTATCAACAGTCAAAAAGGCGTTATTGACTCTATACAGATTTTTTCAACAACGATTGTTACACCAACTAACGAACTTGTTGTTATTCCTAATAGTCAGGTAGTTAGTGCCAATATAATCAACTTTACCCGTTTACCTGAAAGACGTTTAGATTTGGTTATTAATGTGGGTTATGATTCAAATATTCAAAATGTTTACCAAGTGCTAAGACAGGCGGTAAACCAAACCAACAATATTTTGACAAATAAAGATTCAATTATTCGTTTAGATCTGTTAGATGCATCATCAATGAACTTTAATGTTTTGGTTTGGACATTAAACGAAAATTACCCGTCAGTAAGAGCCGAATTACTGGAAAATATTAAAAATCTACTAACTGAAAATGGTATTAATATTCCATATCCAACTATGGATGTGAATGTTAATTCTAACCACTAAATTTTGGTTTTTGCCGTCGACCATTGTCGACGGAAATCTCTTCACGCAATCAAATTTCTTGATCCATATTCAAAGCTGGTTTATCACAATCAGGGCAGCCGACCACTTTTGCTGGTACTCCAGCAACGGTTGTATGGGCCGGCACTGGCTCTAATACGACTGAACCGGCACCAATTTTTGCTCCTTTACCAATTTCGATATTACCTAAAATCGTTGAATGGGCACCAATCATGACGCCTTCTCTAATTTTTGGATGACGATCCCCATTCTCTTTACCTGTACCACCAAGTGTTACCGATTGTAAAATCGATACATCATTGTCAATGACAACAGTTTCACCAATCACAATACCTGTCGCATGATCGAACATCACACCACAGCCAATTTTTGCAGCAGGATGAATATCAACGCCAAACACAATAGCAATCTGACTTTGTAAAAATGTGGCGAGTGATTGACGATTTTGTTGCCAAAGCCAATGTCCAATACGATAAGCTTGTAGCGATAAAAAGCCTTTATAATAAAGTAAAGGAGTTGAATAATAATTGGTGGCAGGATCACGCACATAAACCGCAATAATATCAGTAATAGCAGATTGAATCAGATGCGGATCAGCCTTATAAGCCTGCCGTGCAATTTCACGAATTTCAATTGCTGGCATGACTTGTGTAGCAAGTTTATTGGCTAAAATATAGCTCAATGCATTACCTAAATTTTCGTGATTAAGCAAAGTGGCATGGAAATAACTGGCTAGCATCGGTTCACTTTCTACTAATTTAGATGCTTCTTGCCTGATTGTTTGCCATAGCATATCAGGCGTAACTACTGTTTTGGTAATGTTCACAACAACAACCTATAGACATTAATCATAGTGATTATCTATTGTTTCGCAAACTCATCATGGAAGCAAGCTTTGTATTCATTGATCATAAACTAAATAGCAAAATGGAAACTTCCGTTTCCATTTTATAGAGTAGATAGCAATGATTATTGTGCTTGAAGTCTATTTTTTCGATCACTGGTTAGGGTAAATGTAGCAACAATTAAAATAAATAGCACAATACTAGCAAGCACATAAAACGTTGTTGAATAGCCAGTATTATCAAATAATTTACCTACCACCCATGACAATGCAATCACACCAATATTAGATGAAATATTAAAGCCAACTAAATAGAGGGTTGATGATAATCTAGCATCAAAATTAGCTACTACATATTTAAATACCGCCAAAATAAACAGCGGCGTTTCAATGGCATGAAATAGTTTTATTAATGATATCAGATAAACATTATGTAGAGATGCAGATAAAGCAATTCGGCAAATCATAACTAATGCAGCAATTAATAGTGACTTTTTAGCACCCACTTTATTAATAAAATAGGGTGCTAAGATCATACAAGCCGCCTCTAAAAAAACTTGAAAAGAGTTTAAATAGCCGTAAACGCGGTAACCATCTTCATTTTTTTCAAAAAAACTGGTGTAAAAATTTGGAAACAGTTGTTGATCATAAATAGTATAAAAACTATTTGTACCAATAATAAAAAATACAAATAGCCAAAATTTTTTCATACCAAATAATGAGAAAATTTCACTTAATGTTGGTATGGTTGAGGTTTTTTCAATAATCCTATCCTTGTTCGCATCCACAGGATAACGTTTTGGCTTAAAGGTTAAATTAATAATAAAAAAGATAACAGCAACAGCAGAGGCCATCCAAAAATTAATATGAGGATCGATACCAAATAAAATACCGGCAACAAACGTGGCAGCAGCATAACCAAACGATCCCCAAAAACGAGCTGGACCAAACTCAAAACCGAATAAGCGACTAATGCGCTCAATAAACGAATCAATCAAAGCACATCCAGAAATAAATCCGGCACTCAACACTGGTGCACCAATACAGACACCGATGATAAAATCACTTTTTAATAACGGCTCATAAACATAAATTAAAAACGGACCAATTAATATCATCACGATACTTTGAAAGGTAATAACAGCTTTGCCGATTTGCAATTTATCTTGAATGATGCCGTAAAATATCATAAAAAACATGGCAGCAGCCGAGTTTGCCGCATAAACCGTTCCAAGCTGCTCACCCGATAAGCCAATTTTACTTTTTAACCATATTGCATAAAAAGACCACCAAAGAGACCAAGCTGCATAAAAGGTAATAAGATAACCAGATGAAAACCAATAATTTCTATTTGCTATTATATTCATATTTATTACTCTTATATTGTGAAGTTTAACGTTAACATGTTAATGTTAACATTATTGTCACAATTGACAGAAAATAGATACAACCGGTTATCATAAATGATAGCTTCCTCACACTTTTTATCATTTTTATTTGTGGTATCATCATTTGAAGTAATTATTAGAAAAAGATTTTTTTAATGCTAAACAAAAGGATTTAATTATGGCTTCACTTAAGGATGTTGCAAAGTTGGCGTCGGTTTCGTTGATGACGGTATCTCGCGCAATTAATAATCCTGAAAAATTAAATAAACAGACTTATAATCGGGTTCAAAAAGCTATTGAGCAACTTGACTATGTGCCAGACTTGTCAGCACGTAAAATTCGTGGCGATAGCTCTGGCCCTCGTGCAATAGGTGTTTTAGCATTAGAAACAGCAATGACCCCTTTTTCTGTAGAATTATTACAAGCGATCGAAAAAACAGCACAACAACGCGGTTGGAATACTTTTATTGTTAATCTGTTTGATGATAAACAGGCCAATCATGCCATTAATACTCTGCTATCTTATCGACCTAATGGCATTATTTATACCACTATGGGACTAAGAAAAATTGAACTTCCGACAAAGTTACTTGGGAAAAACGTGGTATTAGCCAATTGCATCTGTGATAGTGAAGATCTAGCGTGTTATATTCCGGATGATTACACAGGTCAATACTACGCCATGCAACAAGTGATTAAAAAAGGCTATAAAAAACCATTATGTATATATTTGTCGAAAACCAGCTTAGCCGGTAAAACTCGCCGTAAAGGTGCCGAGCAAGCATGGTTAGACGCAGGTCGTAATTTAAATGACATTATCAGTTACCACACCACAACGGTAGAAAATAATCTTACCCAAGAATATATGATGACAGTTGATATATTAAAACAGCACTGTAACAAAAAACCAGACTTTGATGTGTTAATTTGTGGCAATGACCGTATTGCTTTTGTAGCTTATCAATTTTTGTTAAGTCAAGGTTTTCATATTCCAACAGATATCGCAATAGTAGGTTATGATAATATGGTCGGCACAGGGGAACTTTTTTATCCACCGCTAACCACCGTCCAATTACCTCATTACCAGATAGGCGAACAAGCTGCATTACACATCATAAACAACCAAACTAACAAAAACGTAACATACGTACCTGCACCATTTTTGCAACGAGATTCATTATAAGCAAAAACTGTTATCCCACTACATTAAAGTAGTGGGATGATTGGCAATTATTCATAAATTGATTTTAACTGCCAACTATCTAATTTTATGATTTTTGCTTGGCCATTTTCAGCAAATAAGTTAACGATTCGTTTAGCCGGTAATTTTGGATAAATACGACTTGATAGACTATATAAATCACCATTAACAAAAACCTCAACAGATGAAGCATCAACATAAATATGCAAATTTAACTTTTTAGTTTTAGGTAACCGAACACTGCGATATCCCTTTAATGCTAACCCTGAAAGACTACGATCAAGTACAATACGATTCGATTGCAGATCCACATACAATAGTGTGGCTTGCTTACCATCTGGCGTTGCCGCTAGCTGTAAACCAAAACGTTCAGCATTACTTTGGGTTAAATCAATATCGACATTAATCTCACAACTAATTGATTCAATATTGGTATTTTTCAATTCATTATTAAGTGTTATTTCACTCAAACTTTTAGGTTTTTCTCGTAATGCTTCAAGTTCTTTGATTGGACGATTACGGACGTTATTATTGCGATCTAAAACCAATTCACGCGGAAGCGTAAAGGCGCCCATCCATTTATCTTGTTTACTTGGCATCATTGATTCCCACATATCCATCCAAGCAAAAATTATGCGTCGACCATCTTTTGCAACGAACGATTGTGGTGCATAAAAATCATGACCAAAGTCCATTTCTTGAAATGGTTTAACTATCGAAAACTTTTTCCCTGGTTGCCAATCACCGACAATATAGCCTGATTGGAATCGGTTACGGTATTGATAACCTTTTGCTTTCATACCTTGCGGTGAAAACATCAATATCCATTTATCACCAAGCGGGAAAAAATCAGGGCATTCAAGCATATAGACATTAGGATCGATATTGCTCACTACTACATGATCAAATTGCCACTTTTTAAAATCTTGAGAACGATACAGTAAAATTTGTCCAACATCATTGTTATCCCTTTGCCCTACCACCATCCACCATTGACCTGCTTGTTGCCAAACTTTGGGATCACGAAAATGCATAATGCCATCTTCTGGGGTTAAGATAGTGCCATGTTTTTCAAAATGAATACCATCTTTACTTGTAGCAAGACATTGGGTTTGACAAATGTGATCATCATTCCCTTGACCTTGTAACCAAATATGACCGGTATAAACTAAACAAAGCTCACCATTTTTATCTATCGCCGATCCAGAAAAACAACCACTCTTGTCAAACTCGTCACCCGGTGCTAGAGCAATAGGTAATCTTTTCCAAGTCACTAAATCATCACTCACTACATGCCCCCAATGCATCGGTCCCCAGTTTTCATCAAAAGGATGATGCTGATAAAAAGCATGGTACTGACCTTTAAAATAGATAAGACCATTAGGATCGTTCATCCATCCAGACTGTGGCGCCAGATGAAAACGTGGATAATACTGTTTATTCATTACCTTTTCTAACTGTTTAACAGCTTGATTTGCTTTATCGATTGCAGTAGACATAAACTCCCCTTTATACATTCCGCATTAAATATAATTTTCATCAAAATGATGACTTTAATTTAG
Organism: Gilliamella sp. wkB171; assembly: GCF_001693755.1. GTDB lineage: Bacteria > Pseudomonadota > Gammaproteobacteria > Enterobacterales > Orbaceae > Gilliamella > Gilliamella apicola_F. The sequence goes on along the minus strand of NZ_LYST01000055.1, from coordinate 38,710 downwards.
CCACCTTTCTTATCAAGCTATATTACCCTAACTTAATTGTTAACGTTAACTTTTGATCAATTAACAGGCAAAATATGTGATAATAATCACACATTTTTAACGTTAACAATGAATTTTTTTGTAAATGCTTTAGTCTATTGTTAATGACTAATTATAAAACTTCGTTTAAGCTGACTTAACGGTTTAATTAAACCAGCCATAAAGTCACAACACTTAAACCTATTAACTTTAAATTGAGTAATAAAATGAATAAAACTAAAGTCTGGTCGCTTGGCGATGCTGTTATCGATCTTTTACCTTTTGGTGATATGAATTACAAAGCCTGTGCAGGTGGTGCACCTGCAAATGTCGCTATTGGTGTAGCAAAATTGGGGCTTCCTTCCGCATTTATAGGTCGTGTTGGCAATGATCCTTTTGGTCACTTTATGGAAAAAACATTTAATCAATACCACGTTGATTGCCAAAGTTTAGAAAAAGATGATAATCACAGAACCAGTACGGTGGTAGTTGATCTCGGTAATAATGGTGAAAGGAGTTTTACTTTTTTAGTGTCGCCGTCTGCCGATCAGTTTTTATCTCAGCAGGCGATTCCTGATTTTAACCAAGATATTTTGCATTTTTGCTCGCTAGCTTTAGTTGGGCAGACTTGCCGTCAAACATTAAAAACAGCGATTGAAAGGTTGAATGGTAAAAAGGGTTTAATCAGCTTTGATGTCAATTTACGCGAACAAATGTGGCATGATAAAAACGAAATGCGCACAATTATTACACAATTTTGTCATGATGCCGACATACTAAAACTTTCTGATGAAGAGCTATTTTGGCTAACCGAATCTAACGATTGGAGTGCCGCTTTAAATAAGTTACAACAACATTATGATGCAACACTCAAATTAGTTACAAAAGGTAAAGATGGCAGTGTAGTTTTATGGCATGGTAAAACATTTTCGTTCGATTCATATCATGTTAACAGCATTGATACAACCGGTGCCGGCGATGCTTTCGTTGCAGGATTATTAAGTAGTATTGCAACGTCCGGTATGCCAGACGATAAACTTATGTTAGAAAGCATGATGACTATTGCCAGTGCTTGCGGCGCGTTAGCGACAACTCAAAAAGGGGCGTTAACTGCACTTCCTGATAGCGCTTTTTTACAATCGTTTATTAGTGATAACCCTGCATTAACAGCAAAACAAATGGCGTAGTATCATGAGAGAAAAAGAGAAAATGCTAGCAGGTTTGCTCTATAACCCAGAGATCGATTTACTGGCTAACGAAAGGCTTTATGCGCAAGATCTTTGTTTTCAAATAAACCAATTATCGCCATTAGCCAAACAGCAACGACAACAGTTATTCCAAATCCTATTAGGCAAAACTGGGCAACAGTTTACGATCATGCCTGGTTTTCAATGTGATTATGGCTACAATATTGAAATTGGCGAAAATTTTTTTGCTAATTTCAATTGCATTATGTTAGATGCAGCTAAAATTACTTTTGGCGATAATGTACTGGTTGCACCCAATTGTGGATTTTATACCTCAGGACACCCATTAGATTGTCAAACTCGTAATAGCGGACTTGAATTTTCAAAGCCAATTACAATCGGCAATAACGTTTGGATCGGCGGCAATGTGATTGTATTACCGAATGTGACCATTGGCGATAACACCGTTATTGCAGCTGGCAGTATAGTTGATCGTGATATACCAAGCAATGTCATTGCGATGGGCACGCCTTGCCGCGTTTATAAAACACAGCTATAACATTTAAGTTATAGCTTACTACACTGTTCTCGAGCCCACTTATCAATTACTAACACATCCTCGATGGTTTGAGGTTCAGGTAAATTGAGTTTATCTAAGGTTGCCGCAACTTGATTTGCAATATCCATAAAACCGATTTTGCGTTGTAAAAAAGCCTCGACAGCTATTTCATTGGCGGCATTTAAAGCCGTCGTTGCCGCTTGCCCTTGATTAAAAGCATCTATCGCCAATTTTAGGCAAGGATAGCGATTAAAATCGGGGGCATTAAACGTCAATGCCGAAACTTTTGTAAAATCTAAGGGTGGTACAGTTGACAAAATACGCTGTGGATATGACATAGCATAGGCAATGGGTGTACACATATCCGGTACACCTAGTTCAGCGATGACACTACCATCTTGATAACGTACCATAGAGTGAATAATCGATTGAGGATGAATAATAATTTCCATTTCATCGAAACTAGCATTAAATAGCCATCTAGCTTCAATATACTCTAAGCCTTTATTCATCATCGTTGCTGAATCAACTGAAATCTTCTTTCCCATTGACCAATTAGGATGCGCAACCGCCTGCTCGGGTGTAACTGAAATGAGCGAATTTAAAGGTAAATCTCGAAATGGACCGCCTGAACCTGTTAGTACTATTTTAGTTATGCCATAATCGGCTAAATGAGCAAAACCTAATTGCTCTTGAACGGCACAAGGTAAACTCTGAAAAATAGCATTATGCTCACTATCGACCGGTAGTAACTCGGCGCCATATTGTTTCACCGCTTGCATAAATAAATGCCCACAAGTGACTAATGACTCTTTATTAGCGAGTAATATTCGCTTACCTTTTTTAATAGCAGCAAGAGTCGGTTTTAATCCAGCCGCGCCGACAATAGCCGCCATAACGTAATCGACTTCGGGTAATTGAGCTAAGTCACAGATAGCTTGCTCACCACTCGATACCTCAATATCTAAATTCAGATCACGCAAATTAGCCTTAAGCGCTATGGCAGCTTGCTCATCAGCCATAGCCACGTATTTTGGTTTAAATTCTTGGCACTGTTCGGTCATTTTGCTGACATTTTTACCACCGACTAAGGCATAAGCTTTAAATTGTGACCAATTTTGCCGAATAACGGCCAATGTACTACAGCCAATTGAACCTGTTGAACCTAAAATTGTAATATTTTTCATCATCAATAAATTAAACCGATATTATTATCGTTAAAAAAAGAAAGGTACTGAGCGCTTGGCGCTTTATCCGTAATTACTTGATAAAACTGATTAAGTTTAGCAATAAAAGCCGGCTTAACCTGATCAAACTTGGTATGATCAGCAATTAAAATATTCTGACAAGACTTATTCAACGCTTGATGCTTCATACTTAGTTCATCAAAATCATAACAAGTTACACCTTGTATAAGATCTATGCCAGCAGCCGAAATAAAAGCTTTATTAGGACATACAAAATCTAATTGATTATGTGGACTAATACTCGTAAAAATGGCATTGTTAAGCTGATAATGCCCACCGCATAAAATAATTTTGCAATTGGGTTTATGTTGTAAGGCTAAAAAGGCATTGAGCGAATAACAAATTGCAGTGAAGGATATATCCTCATGAATTGCATCGATAATAAAAGGGATTGTGGTACCACAATCAAAAAAAATAGTATCGTTTTCGTTAACTAACAGACTAACAAGCTTACCTATGTAACGTTTTTCTTCTACCTGTTTATCTTGCTGATCGCTAACAAAGTATTGGGTAATTTGATTTTGGGACTGATTAACGATATAACCGCCTAATACTGCTAAAGGTGAAGGTTGATTGTTAATATCACGCCGAATTGTCATTTCGGATACAGCTAACATTTGAGCCGCTTCTTTTAAATGAATTTTATCGGTCGATTTTAGGTACTCAATAAGTGCGTTAACTCTTTTTTGAGGTTGTGTTTCCATTGCCATTCCATTAAATAGCAATAAGCTACTTTGCAGTAGCTTATGAAAGGATCAATTAATAGTTGCTTGATGAGGTAGAATTGCCTGAAACAATTGCAATGCCTGCACTAGCACCTAACCGTGTAGCACCAGCTTGAACCATTTTTTCAGCAGTTTGCCGATCACGAATACCACCTGATGCTTTAACACCCATTTTATCACCAACGGTGTCTCGCATCAATTTGACATCTTCAGCCGTTGCGCCTGATGTACTAAATCCTGTAGAGGTTTTAACAAAAGCAACGCCAATTTCCTTGCAAATTGTACAAACTTTTACGATTTCTTCTTTAGTTAACAAACAAGTTTCTAAAATCACTTTCAATGGCACTGAATTACATGCTTTGAAGACCGCATCGATATCTTTTTTAACGGCATCCCAATCATTGCTTTTTAGCCAACCAACATTGATAACCATATCAATTTCTTGCGCACCTGCTTTAACCGCCATTTCAGTTTCAAATGCTTTTGCAGAAGTTAACATCGCACCAAGAGGAAAACCAACAACCGAGCAAACTTTGACGTCACTACCTTTTAATAAGCTAGCGGCTAAAGGTACATAACCAGAATTCACACACACGGAATAAAAATGGTACTGCTTTGCTTCATCACATAGTTTACGTATTTGATCTTCTGTGGCATTCATTGCAAGTAGAGTATGATCAATATACTTTGCATAATCCATAAGCTTTCCTTTAATTATTGTTAATGATGTCTAGTAAATATTGTTAGTCATTTATAAATGTTAGTAAATGTTATAAAAATAACAAATATAGCCCTATAATGTTATTTTCATCACATTATATACTTAAATTATGATAATTAGAAACAAAACTAATCACACAATATAGACAATTTAAACCAATAATTACTAAATAAAAACTCAGTTACAATTAACCGTTTTTAAGTTTTGTAACATCAATATCAACCAGTCGTGTTTACATTCACTCATCCATTTGATCGAAGCACAACAATAAATCATGCCTAAAACTCATTTATATTTAGGATTAGTACTTTTACCATTATTAGCGCCCAAATTAACTTTTTTCCGAATTTACGGTTAATTAGGCATAATGCTGAACTACTTATAGTGGATTGGAATCATTAACCTGCTTTTGCGATGCTGCGGTGAATATGAATTATCACTGCATCCAACAAATAAAATAATAAAACAGTAACTATCCATTTTTATGAAAAATTAATTGAAAAAACCGATCTTAAGAAGCAAATTATTTACATAAAAAAAGCCTAGTTGTTATAACTAGGCTTTTAAACTTAAAAATTAAAATTCCATTAACTCTTTTTCTTTATCGGCAAGTACCGAATCTAATTTTTTAATTGCCGCATCGGTAGCTTTTTGAATCAAATCTTGTGATTTACGTTCATCATCTTCTGAAATTTCTTTATCTTTTAACAGTGCTTTAATTTGATCATTGGCATCACGACGAATATTACGAATAGACACGCGACCTTGTTCAGCTTCGTTACGAACAATTTTCGTTAAGTCACGACGACGTTCTTCAGTTAATGGTGGCAAAGGCACTCGAATTACTGTACCTGCCGATGCAGGATTGAGCCCTAAATCGGAAGTTAAAATCGCCTTTTCAATCATTGGTGTTAATGATTTATCAAATACTGTAATAGCAAGGGTTCTTGCATCTTCAGCAACCACATTTGCTAATTGACGTAGTGGTGTTGGGCTGCCGTAATATTCAACCATAATACCATCTAATAAGCTTGGTGATGCACGGCCTGTTCTCACTTTAGAAATATGAGTTTGAAACGCATCAATACTTTTTTCCATGCGCGATTGCGCTTCTTTTTGAATCTCGTTTAGCATAATAAAAACCTTATTTAAAATAACAAAGACTAACAGCTAACTGTTGCCTGATTATTAATTAATGTTCCTTCTGGTTCACCTAAAATGACACGACGTAATGCACCAGGTTTATTCATATTAAACACACAAATAGGTAAATTGTGATCACGCGCTAATGTAAATGCGGCAAGATCCATAACTTTTAGTTCATCATCTAACACTTTTTCATAATTTAATGTTTTATAAAGTGTTGCATTTGGATCTTTAACAGGATCAGCAGAATATACACCATCAACTTTAGTCGCTTTTAGAACCACATCCGCTTCAATTTCGATACCACGTAAACAAGCAGCAGAATCGGTTGTAAAAAACGGATTACCTGTACCTGCTGAAAGGATAACCACCTTACCATGACGAAGTAAGCTAATTGCTTCAGTCCAACGATAATCATCACACACACCATTTAAAGGTATAGCAGACATTAAACGCGCATTAACTTCTATTCGATGCAGAGCATCGCGCATTGCAAGACCATTCATTACCGTTGCTAGCATCCCCATGTGATCGCCAACTACTCGATTCATACCTGCTTTAGCAAGACCTGCACCACGAAATAGGTTACCGCCCCCAATAACAACAGCCACTTGAACATTCATTTCAATTAGTTCTTTTATTTCTTGTGCCATACGGTCAAGAACGGTGGGATCAATACCAAAACCTTCATCGCCTTGTAGTGCTTCACCACTGAGTTTTAGAAGAATACGTTTATAGAAAGGGGTTACCATATGAAGTCTCACTATTTCGTTGTTTAATTACCTGACAAACTAGGTTAGCTAGCTGGTAATAATTTTAAAATATTTTGTAGATAAACAAAACCGCCTTTACGGCGGTTTTTATAAAACAATTAAGATTGTTTCGACATCGCAGCAACTTCGGCTGCAAAATCAACTTCGACTTTTTCGATACCTTCACCCACTTCAAAGCGGATAAATGTCGCAACTGTCGCTTTTTTCTCAGCAAGTAGATCACCTACAGTTTTACTTGGATCCATTACAAATGGTTGACCAGTAAGTGATACTTCACCAGTGAATTTACGCATACGGCCTTCAACCATTTTTTCAGCGATTTCACGTGGTTTACCTGATTGCATTGCAATATCGATTTGAATATTACGTTCATGTTCAACCACATCAGCCGGAACATCGCTTGGGTTAACATATTCAGGTTTACTTGCAGCAATGTGCATAGCGATATGTTTAACTAATTCTTCATCACAGCCACTGTTTGCTGCAACTAAAACACCGATACGAGCACCATGTTGGTAGCTGCCTACTACATCACCAGCGATTGCTTGAACACGACGAATACCAATGTTTTCACCGATTTTAGCAACTAAAGCTGTACGCTCTTCTTCAAATTTAGCTTGTAAAGCAGCAAGATCAGTAATGTGATCATTTAATGCAGCTGTCGCTACTTTTTCGCTAAATGCGATAAAACCAGCATCTTTTGCAACAAAGTCTGTTTCACAGTTGATTTCTAAAATAATACCTGATTTTTTATCAGCAGAAATTTTAGAAATAATCACACCTTCAGCAGCAACACGACCAGCTTTTTTAGCGGCTTTTGCTTGACCTGATTTACGCATATTGTCGATAGCAAGATCAATATCACCATTCGCTTCAACTAATGCTTTTTTACATTCCATCATGCCTGCGCCTGTTCTTTCACGCAGTTCTTTTACCATAGAAGCGGTAACTTCAGCCATTTTTTAATCCTCTATTTAACCATTGTGATGATTTTCATTAGAATGGGTCGACACTCATTATCGACCCTGAAAATATTTGAGTTTATTACTCAGCTGCTGGCGCTTCTTCAACAAAGCTTTCTTCAGATACTGGAGATTGGTTTTGTTCACGACCAGAACGAACTGCATCAGCAACCGCATTTGCATATAATTGAATAGCACGAATTGCGTCATCATTACCTGGAACAATATAATCAATACCATCTGGATCTGAGTTTGTATCAACAACAGCAATGACTGGAATACCTAAATTGTTAGCTTCTTTGATTGCGATATGTTCATGGTCAGCACCAATAACAAAAATCACATCGGGTAAGCCACCCATATTTTTAATTCCACCCAAGCTATTTTCTAATTTAGCCATTTCGCGAGCACGCATTAGTGCTTCTTTTTTGGTTAATTTGTCAAATGTACCATCACTAGCTTGTGTTTCTAAATCTTTTAAGCGTTTGATTGATTGACGTACTGTTTTCCAGTTAGTCAACATACCACCTAACCAACGGTGATTTACATAGTATTGCCCACAGCTTTCAGCCGCTTGTTTAATCGCTTCGCTAGCTGCACGCTTTGTACCAACAAATAAAATTTTACCTTTACGAGCGGCAATCTTGTTTAATTCAGCTAACGCTTCGTTGAATAAAGGAACTGTTTTTTCAAGATTGATGATGTGAACTTTATTACGAGCACCAAAAATAAATGGTTTCATTTTTGGGTTCCAATAACGAGTTTGGTGTCCAAAATGTACACCCGCTTGTAACATATCGCGCATTGATACTGTAGTCATGATTTCCTCATTTTGACGTTGGGGTTATGCCTCCACATATCCGCTTTATCCGACCTTATTACTTAAAGTAAAAGGCACCCCGGCAAAGAGTAATGATATGTGTGTGTTATAACGTTAATTAAATTTTAAAATTTTTGCTTTATCTCACAACAATTTTTTGAAAAATGAATGTGAAGAGTTGCGCGCGTTTTATACCATATTTAGATAAGGTTTGCTAGCGTTATTTCTATAAAAATAGCAACAATAGTGTTATGCATTAAAAAGAAAGTTAACTCAAAAAATAAAAATTTGAATAAATTTCGTGAATTTACTAAGTATTTTTCAATTAAAAAATAAAAACGCTAGCTTTATTAACACGATGTTTTTACATATTAAAAATTAGCTTTACTGTCATCTTGTTAGCTTATGCCGTTAGTCTTAATTTACTTTTAATTATGCTTCTATCCTAATCGTATTAAAGATATAAAATATCAACCTATAAAAGGATGTGATAACGAATAAAAAAAATATTGCTAAGAGTAAGTTATATTAAAAAGCTTTTTTATTCTTCATGCGTTAAAGATAAATTACGGTTATTTGCAGATTGTAGTCATTGAAAATTAAGTTAAAAAAATGACTTTTATCCCTACTTTAGCCATTCATGAAAAAGTTAATTTTTATGCTAAATCAACTAAAATTACTTTAGAAAAACGAGAGCGTATCGTAGTAGATGAACTAGATGTAGCTTTACTAGTCACTGATCTTAAAAATTTTAATGTGTTACATCAGGAAGATTTTATCCCGTTTTACATTGCAACGCTTTTCTATTTCAAAACCTTGTTGGAAAGATAATTTTATAATACCAGACAGTTATCTTTTTAAAAGCGATGAGTAATAAACAAGTTATGCTTGTAAATTAAGTAAGATAGTATGCGTGATTAACAAAGTAAAAAGCGTTGTAAGAACGTTATTTTAGGGCAGTGAATAAGTTTACAGATTGTTTTTATGTTATAAAAAACCATTCAATAAGTTTTTACTTATCAAATGGTTTAATAAAATTTAGTTAAATATTTGATTAAATTTCAAACAAATCCAATCCCATACAGATCCAAAGAATCCTGTTTCTTCAACATCTTGTAATGCAACTAATGGCTGTTCATTAATAATTTTGCCATCTAATAAAAACTGCATTTTACCTACACTGGTGCCTTTAGTAATAGGTGCGTAAATATAATCATCAATAATATATTGTACTTGTACATCAGCCGAACGTCCTTTTGGCACAGTAACATAAGCACCTTCAATTGCACCCAACTGAATTTTATTCTGATCGCCATACCAAATAGATTCTGTTGTTAATGGCGTACCCGCTTTGACTGGATTAGCTGTTTCGAAAAAACGAAATCCCCAAACTAATAATTTTTTACTCTCTTCTTCACGTCCTTTAAAAGTGCGTCCACCTAATACAGCAGAAATTAAACGCGTATTACCATCAACAGCTGAGGCAACTAAATTATAACCAGCAGCATTGGTATGCCCAGTTTTAATACCATCAACATTTAAAGTGGTATCCCAAAGTAAACCATTTCGGTTTAATTGTGGTTTAGATAGGGTATAAGTGAACTCTTTTTCTTTATAAATAGCGTACTCTGAAGGTAAATCATGGATTAATGCTTTTCCTAAAAACGCCATATCTTTTGCTGTTGTATATTGTCCGGGTGCATCTAAGCCATGAACAGTTTCAAAATGCGTATGCTCTAAACCTATTTTTTTCGCATATTCATTCATTAAATTAACAAAAGCACCTTGACTACCTGCAATATGTTCAGCCATTGCGATACAGGCATCGTTGCCAGATTGGATAATTATTCCTTTATTAAGGTCGGATACCGAAACCGTTTTACCCACTTCTAAAAACATCAATGATGAGCCTTTTAAAATAGGATTTCCTGTTGCCCAAGCATCTTTACTTACAACGACCATATCATCATTTTTGATACGCCCTGATTGTAATGCTTGTCCAACTACATAACTGGTCATCATTTTCGTTAAACTTGCTGGATCGCGTTGTTGTTCAGCATTATATTGCGCCAAAATCTCACCTGATTTAGCATCAATTAAAATATAAGATTCAGCATCTAATTGGGGAATAGCAGGAATAGGAAAAGCCATTTCAGCTGATGCCGAAGAACAAATTGCAAGCGCTAACAAAGCAAAAGATAATTTAAATTTCTTTTTCATTTAATTCAATTCCGTTAAATATTTTTAGATAACATGTATCGATGAGTGTGAATAGACATCATAATGCCAAAACTTGCCATTAATACGACTAAGGAAGAGCCACCATAACTTATTAGCGGTAATGGTACACCAACTACCGGTAAGATTCCACTAACCATACCAATATTAATAAATACATAAACAAAAAACACTAAAATTAAACCACCTGAGAGTATACGGCCAAATGTGGTTTGAGCTTGTGCGGCAATAACTAATCCACGGATAATTAAGCATAAAAATAACACTAATAGTATTATTGTGCCGATAAAACCAAACTCTTCAGCGATAACGGAAAAAATAAAGTCAGTATGCCTTTCTGGTAAAAATTCTAACTGAGATTGTGTGCCTTCAAGCCAGCCTTTACCCCAGATCCCGCCGGAGCCAATAGCGGTTTTAGATTGAATAATATGATAACCCGCACCACTAGGATCGAGTTCAGGATTAAATAACATTAACACTCGAAGTCGCTGATAATCATGCATAAGAAAAAACCACATTACTGGCAGAAATACCGCAATTAAAATAATAGCGATAAAAATAAATCGCCAATTGATGCCAGCTAAAAATATGATAAAAATACCTGACATAACAATTAAAATTGCAGTACCTAAATCTGGCTGCATAGCAACAAGTAAAGTAGGAACGGCAATAATAATTAAAGTTTGAAAGGTATTTTTTAATGGTGGTGGACAACCATCACGGTGAATAAATTTAGCTACCATTAATGGGACAGCTATCTTAGCAATTTCAGAGGGTTGAAAGCGTAAAATGCCTAAATCTAACCATCGCTGTGCGCCTTTACTTACATAACCAAAAATATCGACCAATAACAACATAAATATACAAAACAAATACAAATATGGCGCCCATTTTTCAAAGGTTCTAGGCGAAAATTGCGCAATGACAATCATCACAACATAACCAAGTAAAATTTGAATGACTCGTTTTTGCATCATATCAAAATCTTGACCAGTAGCGCTCCAAAGAATATAAAGGCTATAGCCAAGTAATAATGTAATGAATAAAAAAAATAGTGGATCGATATGGATTTTTTGCCAAAAAGTTTTTTTGATATTATTCATAATTAATCTTCATGCCCTGCATGTGATGCAGTTTCATCTAATTCCGTTGAATTATCACCTAATAGGTAATAATCCAATATTTTTCGTGCGACAGCTCCGCCATTTGAGCTACCACCACCGCCATTTTCAAGCACAATGGCTAACGCAATAGTTGGTTTATCAAAAGGAGCATAAGCAACAAATAACGCATGATCACGTAAGTGTTCAGGAATTTTATGGGCATTATAAACTTCGTCTTCTTTTAAACCATAAACTTGTGCTGTACCCGATTTACCGGCTGCTTGGTATTTTGCATCGGCATAGATTTTTCGTGCAGTTCCTCGTGCACCAAACATTACCCGATGCATGCCTTCTTTAGCTAATGCCCAGTAATTGGGATTAACATCAACTAAACTATTATTTTCAATATAATTTTGTTGATTAACCGCAGGTGGATTCGAATTGGTATTTAAAATATCGCTCTTTTTATACAATAAAAAATGTGGCGTATAAGTTTTACCATTATTAATCAAAATAGTAAGCGCTTTAGCTAACTGTATAGGTGTTGCTGTCCAATAACCTTGACCAATCCCTACCGGAATGGTGTCACCTTGTAACCAAGCTTTTTTATAACGTTGCATTTTCCATTCACGGCTAGGCATAACGGCTTTATTTTCTTCATTTGGTGAAATATCAATACCGGTTCTTTCACCATAACCAAATTTAGTCATCCATTGATGTAAACGATCGATACCCATATCGTAAGCAACTTGATAAAAATAGGTATCAACTGATTCTTCAATTGCTCTTAACACATCAACGCGCCCATGTCCCCATTTTAACCAGTCTCGATATCGTCTATCGGTACCAGGTAGTTGCCACCAACCCGGATCATTAATGGTTGATTTGGGTGTAACAACACCTTCACTTAAAGCGGCAATGGCGATATAGGGTTTTACTGTTGAAGCAGGCGGATAAGAACCAAGTAATGCTCGATTATAAAGAGGTTTATTAGGGTCATTGAGTAATTCGCTATATTTAGCATTCGATATTCCACCAACAAACGGATTAGAATCGTAACTCGGACTTGAAACCAATGCTAAAATTTCGCCATTGTTAGGATCAATAGCAACAACTGCTGCTTTACGGCCAGCAAGTAACTGCTCGATATAAAGTTGTAATTTAAGATTGATAGACAGGTAAATATCTTCACCAGCTTGTGGTGGATGCTGATTAAGTTGACGAACAATGCGCCCTCGGCTATTAACTTCAACTTTTTCATATCCTGGCGTACCATGTAATACATCTTCGTAGTATTTTTCGATACCCATTTTACCGATATTAAAAGTTGCCACATAATCACTGGTTTTATTTTCATCATCTAAACGTTGTTTATCAGCAGTATTAATTTTTGAAATATAGCCAATAATATGCGTTAATGATGCGCCATATGGATAATAGCGATGCTGTATACCCACAATTGAAACATAAGGGAAACGATGCTGATCAACAACAAAACGTGCAATTTGCTTTTGAGTTAAATTGTCCTTAAGTGGCACGGGACGATGAGCTTTATAATTACGACGTTCTTTTTGAAAATTTTCAATATCTTCATCGGTCAAATTAACAATATTTTTTAATTCATTAAATTGCTCATTAAGATTTTTAATTTTATCAGGAATAATATTGAGTTGATAAGTTATATTGTTAATGGCTAAGGGCGTGCCATTACGATCATAAATCATTCCACGGCTAGGTGGAATAGGGATAATTTCGATACGATTATTATTCGATTTAGTACTGTAATAACTAAAATTAGAAATCTGCAAATCAGCTAAATTACCGAGTAAAACCGATATTAATAATAAGATAATAACAAAAGCAAATAACACTCGCCGCAAAAACAGATTCGTTTCTGCCGAGTGATCTCGAATATTGCTTCTCTTTTTTTTACTTGAGATAGGGATAATATGACTCCTCTAAATACTTCTTTCGCCAGATTGATGCTTATGTTGTTCTTCCCAATTTTCATAAGCATTGACGATTCTTGCAACCACAGGATGACGAACAACATCTTCACTATTAAAAAAATTGAAGCTAATTTCGTCAACTTGGCTTAATACTTCAATTGCATGACGTAATCCAGATTTTTGATGGCGAGGTAAATCAATTTGCGTAATATCACCAGTAATGACCGCTTTAGAATTAAAACCAATACGGGTTAAAAACATTTTCATCTGTTCAATAGTCGTATTTTGACTTTCATCTAAAATAATAAATGCGTCATTAAGAGTACGCCCACGCATATAAGCTAGGGGTGCAACTTCAATAACACTTTTTTCAATGAGTTTTTCAACCTTTTCAAAACCTAACATTTCAAATAAAGCATCATAAAGAGGACGTAAGTAAGGATCCACTTTTTGACTTAAATCACCCGGTAAGAAGCCCAGTTTTTCACCAGCTTCAACCGCAGGGCGAGTTAATACAATTCGACGAATTTGTTGTTTTTCCAAAGCATCAACCGCTGCGGCTACCGCTAAATAGGTTTTACCCGTTCCAGCCGGACCAATACCAAACGAGATATCATAATCTAACACATGCGCAATATATTGCGCTTGATTTGCTGTTCTGGGTTTAATTACGCCACGCTTAGTTTTTATCATAACAAGCTTACCTGCTTGATAATCAACATAAGCAGGTAAGTGTTCACTTGCTTTTTCAAGAGCCCCAGATTCTTTGATAGCTAAATGAATCTGTTCTGGTTCAATATCAACTATTTTATTTTTTAATTTAGTTTGCTTATAAAGTACTTTTAAAATATCGTTGGCTGCATTAACACAAATAGGATCACCGGTAATTGAAAATAGATTACCACGATGATTAATTTCAATACCAAGTCGACGCTCTAATTGTTTTATATTGTCATTATAAGGACCACAAAGACTATTTAACCGCTGATTATCAGCCGGCTCAAGTAAAGTTTCACAAGTCAAAATATTCAATGATAAGTCCTCTAATAATTAAGATTAACTGCCAATGCGTTATTGATATAAATTTAATATTTTAACGCATTAAAAAGTGCACAACATAGTGATAACCCTTCACGATATTCACTTATAGTTATGGATGATAAATACCCACGCCTAAATAATTTTCTTTACGCGTTCGTGAAATTACTGACATTGGCGATTGATTGACTCGTAAATCCATTTCATCTTCAGTACGAACCACTCTTCCTCGTAAGGAATTAGGATAAATATCGGTTATTTCTACATCAACAAATTTTCCAATCATATCTGGTAAACCTTCAAAATTAACAATACGATTATTTTCAGTACGTCCTGTTAATTCCATTAAGTTTTTCTTGGAAGGTCCTTCAACCAAAATACGTTGCACGGTATTTAACATGCGGCGACTAAATTGCATCGCTTGTTGATTAATGCGCTCTTGCAATATATATAAACGCTGTTTTTTCTCGTCTTCAGAAACATTATCTTCCATTTCAGCAGCTGGTGTACCTGGTCGTGCTGAATAAACAAAGCTATAACTTAAATCAAAATTCACATCAGCAATTAATTTCATGGTTTGTTCAAAATCTTCTTGGGTTTCACCAGGGAATCCAACAATAAAATCCGAACTAATTTGAATGTCAGGACGAACTTTGCGTAATTTGCGAATAATTGATTTATATTCAATAGCGGTATGTGTGCGTTTCATCAGATTTAACACACGATCTGAACCACTTTGTACCGGCAAATGCAAAAAGTTAACTAATTCCGGCGTATCACGATAAACATCGATAATATCATCGGTAAATTCAATTGGATGGCTGGTAGTAAAACGAATACGATCAATACCATCAATAGCCGCAACTAATCGCAATAATTCAGCAAAAGAACAGATATCACCATCAAATGTTGGACCGCGGTAAGCATTTACATTTTGACCAAGTAAATTGACTTCACGAACGCCTTGTTCGGCTAACTGAGCTATTTCATAAATAACATCATCACACGGCCTACTGACTTCTTCACCTCGAGTATAAGGTACCACACAGTAAGTACAATATTTATTACATCCTTCCATAATCGATACAAAAGCTGTTGGCCCTTCACTGCGCGGCTCAGGCAAACGGTCAAATTTTTCAATTTCTGGAAAGCTAACATCAACAACATGATTGCCTTTACCACTACGAACTTGCTCAATCATTTCAGGCAAACGGTGAAAAGTTTGTGGTCCAAAAATAATATCAACAAATGGTGCGCGTTTACGAATATGTGCACCTTCTTGTGAAGCAACACAACCACCTACCCCAATAATAATATTCGGATTATGTTGTTTTAAGTTTTTCCAACGACCTAATTGATGGAACACTTTTTCTTGGGCTTTTTCACGAATAGAGCAAGTATTGAGTAATAAAATATCTGCTTCTTCTGCATTTTCTGTTAAAGTTAAACCATGGGTGGATTCAAGGAGATCTGCCATTTTAGTTGAATCATATTCATTCATTTGGCAGCCCCAAGTTTTGATATGTAGTTTTTTGCTCATCAATAACTCAGCTATATTTAATTGTTAAAATGAAAACGGGTTTAAATCCGCGATTTTAGCGTGCCATATTGTAATCCTTTGTAATTGTAGGGTCTATAATAAAAATGAAAAATAACAAAACAAAGTAGCGTATTGGATTTTTTTATTGAAAATAGCAATATTTTAGAAAAAATTTAACAGTAAAAAAAAGGTTATTTTGCTAACTAAAAACATCACCAATCAATTTATTGTCTAACACTTAGTCAAAATTTATCGTAGATATAATTTTATTATAACTGATTTATTAATAACGTAATTTTTAATTTATCTAGTAGTGTAAAATAAGTAGGCAAACTGAAAAATGCATGATAGCGCCAATTTGATTACTTCCTATTTTCATCAAAAATATAAATTTCATTGTTTAAAAGTTTTAACAAACAATGCCAACAAAGCCAAATTGATTAAACCTTGAGTTAAATATAATCCTAACCTGAATAAAAAATATCAAGGCCGCGGCTATAACATAATCAATAGATAACTTATCAAATAAAAAAGCCAATTAAAGATGAGAATCATTCTTTTTAATATCAATATATTTTATGCTATTATTCACGATCAATTTATTTAGAAAATAATGTGTTTAGATATGTCAAAAACATTTAGTCCAACAAAACGCCTACTCATTAAAGGTATTATTGCGACATGTTTATTATCTGTCACAAAAGTAGGTTTTGCAGCAAACTTAGCTCAGGTCATAGCCGTTAGAGTTTGGCCTTCATCGACCTATACTCGAATAACATTAGAATCGAATGTAAATTTAAAATTCAAACACACTTTATTGACCAATCCAGAAAGGCTTGCCATTGATATTGAGAATATTAATTTAGATGCTACTTTAAAAAAGATTTCATCTAAAGTATTACCTCGAGATCCTTATATCAAATCAATAAGTGTTGCCCAACTTGATTCAAAAAAAGTTCGAATCATGATCAATTTGAAGCAAGGTATTCAACCAAATACCTTTAGCTTATCGCCTGTAGCTGAATTTAAACATCGTTTAGTCATCGATCTTTATCCATCTAAGCCTTCATCAGCAACAGATGATGATCCTTTGCTTGCATTATTAGAAGAGTATAAAAAAGGCGATCTTAATAAAAAACAAGCTGAGATCAAAACAGCAACAAATAAAAACAAAAACGCACCTATTATTGTTGTTCTCGATCCTGGACATGGAGGCGAAGATCCTGGCGCTATTGGAAATAATAAGACGCGTGAAAAAGATGTCGTTTTACAAATTGCCCGTCGAGCTTACAGTTCTTTGAAAAAAGAACCTAATATAAAAGTCTACATGACACGTAATGAGGATGTCTTTATACCATTGAAAGTTAGAGTAGCTAAAGCTCGATCATTACACGCTGATATATTTATTTCTATTCATGCCGATGCCTTTGCTAGCTCATCAGTAAAAGGATCGTCAGTATTTGCTTTATCTACACGCGGCGCAAGTAGCTCAGCAGCTAGCTATTTAGCACAAACTCAAAATGAGGCCGACCAAATAGGCGGCGTCAGTCGTAGTGGTGATAAATATTTAGATAATACCATTTTAGATTTAGTGCAAAAAACCACACTGAGCAATGGTGTATTACTCGGCAATGCCATTTTAAATAGAATGAAAAGTGTCAATAAATTACATAAACCGTCACTTGAAAAAGCGGGATTTGCTGTATTAAAAGCACCAGATATTCCTTCGGTTTTAGTCGAAACTGCTTTTATTAGTAATGCTTCAGAAGAGCAAAAATTAAAAACAGCTTCGTTTCAAAATCAAGTATCTAAAGCGATCGTAGATGGCATTAAAGATTACGTCAAAAAACGTAAAAACTAGCAATCGTAAAAGTGACTAAACATAACACTATTGAATTATCACCAAACGTCTTTCGGCATCTAATTGGGGAATAGTCAATTTAATATTTTGTTTAAGTATAAAACCATCGGGAATAGTATCGATCTCACTGCCTTTAAGCGCATAAAAAGCACCATGTTCATTAGGTAAATGTTTACACCAATTAAGCATATCTTGCAGGGAAGCAAAAGCACGACTAATCACACCATCAAACTTTTTATCGCAATATTGTTCAATTCGACTTTGTACTGGATTTATATTAGTTAACTTTAATTCAAATTGTACTTGTTTTAAAAAACGAATTCGTTTACCTAAACTATCAACGAGATCAAATTGTTTTTCAGGGTTGATAATTGCTAATGGGATGCCAGGTAAACCTGGCCCCGTTCCGACATCAATAAACGTTTTACCTTCTAAATAAGGCGATACAACAAGACTATCCATAATATGCTTAACTAACATTTCGTTAGGATCTCGCACAGCAGTTAAATTGTAAGCTTTATTCCACTTATGTAACATTTCAACATAATCAATTAATAGATCAATTTGTTGATCTGAGATCAAAAGATCAGTTTGATCAATTAGATTAATGAGTTTCTTTTTTAACATAATTTTTCTTTTTTAAGTAAACCAATAACATTGAAATAGCAGCAGGCGTAATACCCGAAATACGTGAAGCTTGCCCAATAGAAACAGGTTTATGTTGTTTCAATTTAGCCACTACTTCATTAGATAACCCTGATATTTCTGCATAATCAATATGCGCAGGGATCAATGTTTGTTCATTACGTTTTTGACGCTCTATTTCTTCAATTTGCAGTTTGATATAACCATCATACTTGACTTGAATTTCAACTTGTTCAGCTGCTTGCGGATCGCTTACCCCTGGTGCAAACAGTGATAGTTTTTTTAACGTTTGATAATTCATTTCAGGACGTTTTAGTAGCTCTTCACCATTGGCTTCTTTGGTTAAATTAGCACTTAGGACCGCATTCACTTCATCAATGGTTTCGATATGAGGATGAACCCAAATATCACGCAGACGTGCCCTTTCTTGTTCCACTGCTTCAAATTTTTCATTAAATTTTTGCCAACGGTAATCATCAACCATCCCTAATTTACGTCCGATTTCAGTTAAGCGAATATCTGCATTATCTTCACGTAACATCAAGCGATATTCAGCGCGAGAAGTAAACATGCGGTAAGGTTCATTTGTGCCTAATGTACAAAGATCATCTACCAAGACGCCTAAATAAGCTTGATCACGTGTTGGATACCATTGATCTTGATCATATACAAATCTTGCTGCATTTAACCCAGCTAGCATCCCTTGGGCCGCAGCTTCTTCATAACCAGTTGTGCCGTTGATTTGACCGGCTAAAAATAGCCCTTTGATCACTTTGCTTTCTAACGTCGGTTTAAGATCTCTTGGATCAAAATAATCATATTCGATCGCATAACCGGGCCTTACAATATTAGCATTTTCAAGCCCTTTCATACTACGTACGAATGCAAGTTGAGTATCAAAAGGTAGACTTGTTGAGATCCCATTTGGATAGATTTCATTACTATCTAATCCTTCAGGTTCCAAATAGATCTGATGGGAATTACGATCAGCAAAGCGCATGATCTTATCTTCAATGGAAGGGCAGTATCTTGGACCTACACCTTCAATAACACCTGTGTACATAGGGCTGCGATCTAAACTGTTACGAATGATCTCGTGTGTGGTTTCGTTAGTACTTGTTATATAACATGGGATCTGCTTTGGATGTTCACTAGCATGACCTAAAAATGAGAATACCGGAACGGGATCATCGCCATATTGTGTTCCAAGTTTTGAAAAATCAATAGTTCTCGCATCGATACGTGGTGGTGTACCTGTTTTTAAGCGACCCATTCTAAATGGATATTGATGCAATGATTTTGATAAACCAATTGATGCTGGATCGCCTGTTCGACCACCGCTGTAATTATCTAAACCGATGTGGATCTTTCCATCTAAGAAAGTGCCTGCTGTTAATACTACGGCTTTTGCTCTAAAAGATACACCCATTTGAGTTTTTACACCTGTGATCTGATCGTTTTCGATGATCACATCTTCAACTGATTGTTGAAATAGCATTAAATTAGGTTGGTTTTCAAGTGTTGTTCGGATCACTTTTCGATAAAGCGATCGATCTGCCTGAGCGCGAGTAGCTCGCACAGCAGGACCTTTACTACTATTTAAGATCCTAAACTGGATCCCTGCTAGATCAATAGCGTGTGCCATGAGTCCGCCCATTGCATCGATCTCTTTTACTAGATGCCCTTTACCAATACCACCAATTGCAGGGTTGCAAGACATTTGACCTAACGTATTGATATTATGGGTTAATAGTAGTGTTTTTCTGCCCATTCTAGCTGATGCCATTGCTGCTTCTGTTCCTGCATGGCCGCCACCAACAATAATGACATCAAAAAGATCTGGATAAAACATAAAAGCCTCGTTGTTTTTATTTATATATTGATGATCGTCGTTTTTGATCAGGTGATTAGGGTTTATTTAGCGTTAGGAATTGTACTCATCTTTTTGATTACGTCAAATGATCTATTTTGATCGCTATTTAAATTAAATAAGATCTTTTATTTGATCTTTTTATTTTTATTGTTATTAGTTTAGATGACTTCTGTTGATAACTTATTTTTGTGATTATTATTTAGGATCTTAGTTGCGATCTAATTCTGTTAATTGATCGGATCTTTTTGGATTTAGACTTGTTTATAACTATTGTATTTATCCACAATTGTTTTTGCCTTTAAGGTTATTAATCCGATTATAACAGCTTATTAGCCGTATTTATCACAAAGTTATCCACAAAAAATAAATTTGTTTGCTTAAATTTTGATATATTAGCGGTGATGTTTTAAACACTGTTGTTTGATCTGTATTGCTCTATTTAGCTTATTAAGTAAGATGGTTATTATGCTTGATTTGTTTTATACAAAAGTGATTGATTTTTGTGGTAGCAAATTTATACTTATCATGAAATTATTTTTATTGTGAGGTTATTTTATTACTCTTTCACAGTTACCTTTACCTTTTTCTTTATCTAATAGTGAAACTTTTGATAGTTTTTATGTGGGCGATAATCAATTATTGTTCGATTCGTTACAAGCTTTATTTGATAAGCCAGGTTTCAATGTCTTTTATATGTGGTCGGCAAGTGCTTCTGGTCGGACTCATTTGTTGCATGCTTCAAATCAAAATAAGTTAGCCAGTTATATTCCTTTAAAGCAGTATTACCATCTTGTTCCCGAAATTTTACAAGGCTTGGATAATTATGATTTAGTGTGTTTAGATGATATTGATGCTATAGCTGGTCATAGAGATTGGGAAGAGGCTATTTTCGATTTATTTAATCGTTTAACTGAGAAAAATGTAAGTAAGTTATTAATTACAGCTAATGCACCTCCTAAACAGATTTGTTTTACTTTACCTGATTTGGTTTCTCGATTATCTTGGGGACAAGTTTATCAATTAAAAGAATTAAGTGATGATGATAAGCTTAAAGCTTTACAATTAAGAGCTAAATTAAGTGGTTTTGAATTATCAACCGAAGTTGGATTGTTTTTATTAAAACGTGTTAATCGTGATATGCGTACACTGTTTTCTTTATTAGAAAAGTTTGAAGTTGCAACGCTTGCTCAACAACGTAAGTTAACTATTCCTTTTATTAAATATATTTTGGATTTGTAGTATGAGTAAAAAGCCTGAAGCTATCGTTTTTTTTGATTTAGATGGAACACTATTTAATAGTCAAATTGAAGTTTTACCCAGTTCTTATCAAGCTATAAATAAGCTTAAACAAAATAATATTATTCCCATGTTAGCGACGGGACGAACGCCTTGTGAAGTTGTTGACTTGATGCATAAAACACAAATCGATTCAATTGTTGGAATGAATGGTCAAGTGGTACTTTATCAAGGTGAAACGGTCTTTACGAATAATATTGATAAAGATGTGATAGCTAGAATTTATCAATTTTCCAAACAACAAATGGATATACCTCTCTCTTTTTATAATTATGAAATTATGCGTGTTTCGCAAGATAGTCAACCTGCTAAGGTATTTTATCATTATTTAAAACAATCCGTTCCTCCCGTTGATGATCAGATCTATTTAAATCAACCTATTCAAATGTTATTGCTGTTATGTGAATCAGGCGAAGAACATTATCGAGATCTATTTCCTGAATTGACCTTTATTCGTAATACACCCTACTGCGTTGATGTTTTTAATCACGGTGGTTCTAAAGGAAATGGCATAACTCAGTTATTACAGCGAAAAGGATTCACTGATGTACCAACTTATGCATTTGGTGATGGAATGAATGATTTTGAGATGTTCTTAACTGTTGATCATCCAATAGCCATGGCTAATGCTGTTGATGGGCTAAAAGCACATGCTGAATTTATTACTGATGATAATAACAATGATGGAATCGCTAAAGCTTTGCATAAACTTGGTTTGATTTAGTTCTAATAAAAAAATCATCTAATTTAATTAATCAGATGATTAAAATTAATGATAATTTAAAATCGATATTATTATCAAAGCAGTTATTGTAATTATAGTTAGGAAAATTTTTTACTCGTGCTCTCATTTTTGGTGTTGTGTTTTGTTTAAGCTATCTAATTGCTGAATTACTTGAGTGTGAATTGATTTGTCTAGTTTTACGCGGTAAGTAAACAAGAGATTTAATGATGCTATTTCACCTATAGGGTTAGGAAAAGTATGACTTGTTTGGTTAATGATTAAAGTAACAAAAATTCAGTCAATAGCATTGAATTTAGCCAATACATACCTAAAACTATAACCAGTAAAGATGCTTTTTTAGCTGAACTTGATGAAGTAAAACGTTGTGGATATGGTAAAGATGATGAAGAGTCTGAGCTTGGTTTAAGATGTTTTGCTGTATCTATTTATGATCGTTTAAGTAACATTCTTGCCGCGTTAAGTTTATTAACGTCTATTTTTAGGTGTAATACGGCTGAAGATGGAGCTAATTAATTAGCGAAATTAGTCAATCAATAGCTAAAATATCAGCATTAATTAGTTACAATAAATTAACAAAATTTGATGATTAATTATTTAAATTATTGATATATCACCCCTAAGCATACTGCCTGGCTTGCTCCTGTTACTTCAGGAATGTTGGATGGAATATGATTAATTCGACAATAAGCAAGCCAGGCAAATGCAATTGCTTCCATATCATCACTGTTTATTCCTTTGTCATTTGAGGTTAATACTGTCCAGTTAGGTAATAATGTTGATAATCTTTGCATAATCAGTGGGTTTTTAGCACCACCACCACAAACCAATAATTCGCAAGGTAAATTGTTACTGATAGGTAATTTTTCAATTTCATGTTCAATAGATATTGCGGTTAATTCCACTAAAGTTGCTTGAACATCTTGTGCCTTTAAATTCATACCTGCCAGTTTTTCATGTAACCACGGTAAGTTAAATAATTCGCGTCCAGTGCTTTTAGGTGCAGGTAATTTGAAATATGCTTCATCAAGTAACTTATGTAATAAGTTTTGTTGAATGTGGCCTGTTTTTGCCCACATCGCATCTTTATCATAGCTTTGATTAAGATTTTCATTTATCCAACCATCAAGTAACACATTACCCGGCCCCGTGTCGTATCCAATAACTGTTTGATTAGGAATTAAGACTGAAATATTACTAATGCCACCAATATTTAATATGACTCGATTGATGTGTGGATCTTGTAGTACTGCTTTATGAAAAGCAGGTACTAGTGGAGCACCTTGCCCACCATAAGCCATGTCTTTACGGCGAAAATCGGCAATGGTGATAATGCCAGTTTTAGCTGCAATAATATTGGCATCACCAATTTGCATGGTAAAAGGATTATTACCTGTTGGTTGATGGTAAATCGTTTGCCCATGGCAGCCAATTGCTTTAATTTGGTTTTTATTGATATGATTGTTTTGTAAAAATTGATTGATACTATTAGCAAATAATAGTCCAAGTTGATGATCAAGCTGACCTAAATCTTTTAATGTTGTCTGTTTTGTGTCGCATAGTGTTAGTAATTGTTGTTTAATTGAATTTGGCATCGGATAACAATCACTGATAATGGATGTGACTTTTCCTGCTGTGATATCAACTAGCGCGATATCAATTCCATCCATACTTGTTCCCGACATTACGCCAATATATAAATTTTGCATAACACTATCCTTGCCTAATAATTTGTCCTGTTTTGATATCTCTAATTTCAGAGGGTTGTGAGCGTTGCCCTGTTTCACCTTGTAAGATAGGCAATGTGTCACCAAATTGTTTAGTCACTTCAATAACGGTTCGGCAAGGTTCATGACCAGAACGATTGGCGCTGGTTGAGACTAATGGTTTTCCAAATAAATCGCAAAGTTGGCAAACTAATGGATGATTTGTTACTCTTATCGCAATTGAATTATATTGCCCCGTTAAAAAATAAGGTGTGGTTTTATTTTTGGGCATAAGCCAAGTAATAGGACCAGGCCAACTGGCTATTGCTTTTTGTTGTTGTTCTATTGTTAGCGCTGTTTCATCTATATAAGGGATAAGTTGTTTAAAATGGCTGGCAATTAAAATCAATCCTTTATCAATTGATCGTTGCTTTAGTTGTAATAGTGTCATTACTGCCGATTGGCAATCAGGATCGCAACCTAATCCAAAAACAGCTTCGGTTGGATAGGCTATGACATCCCCTTTTTTTAATCGAGCATTTGCTTGCGATAAAGTTAATAAATTGGTCATTAATATCAGCTATTCATTAAAACACAGTTGAATTTATATTAAACTGCAAGATTTAGATTTGCAAATGTGCCAATTCTGTTTTGATATGTGGTTATTTAAGAATAATGAATTCTTTTAATGATATTAACAGATTATTCCCAATTTATTTGTGGATAATACTTTGCTGTTAATTCAACTACTTGTTGCATAGTGATGACTTCAAGCCTTACATCGATGAATTGACTAATGCCACGAGCAATAATATCGTTGTCAAGTACATAACAATGCGTGGTTTTTTGTAAAATATCATTCAATAAGGCATTATTTTGACAAGCAATCATAACGCCATTTTGCCAAAAAAGTACGGCATCTTGCGTAGATATGAGTGTTGTATCAATATTTGTTAAGTGATGAGTTGAAATTGTATGTAACATTTTTCCACTTTTTACTAAAATATCTATTTTACTTTGAATTTTTAAGAAAAAAGCAAGTTAACCTTGCTTGGTACATCTTTAATGGTTATTAGTATATAATAAGGATCATTTATTGAGCAAAGAATTCGTTATGAAACCGATTATTTTAGCTAACGAGCAAGAAACAATTTTATTTGGTAAACAGCTTGCTGAGCAATGTTTAAATTATTTATCTAATCACAGTAGTGCAATAGTTATCTACTTAATTGGCGATCTTGGTGCGGGTAAAACAACGTTCAGTCGAGGATTTTTACAACAACTTGGTCATAAGGGTAATGTTAAAAGTCCTACTTATACTTTAGTTGAACCTTATCATTTTAACGATTTTTCAGTTTATCATTTTGATTTATATCGATTAGCTGATCCTGAAGAATTAGAATTTATGGGCATGCGCGAATATTTCTCTTCTCGATCAATTTGTTTAATTGAGTGGCCAAAGCAAGCACAAGGCATATTACCCATTGCCGATATTGAAATCCATTTGTCTTATTTAGCGCTTGAACGCAGTGTTTGTTTACAAGCAAATACCAAAGCAGGTCAGTCAATTATTAATTTACTACATTAACAATTAGCGAAAATACTGATGAAAAAATTAATGACTTTTTTTATGCTTTTGCTACTTTGCAGCTCAGCTTATGCCGCTAAAGTGGTTATAGCTGTTGATGCTGGGCATGGCGGTAAAGATTCTGGTGCCATAGGTAAACATAATCTTTATGAAAAAACAGTGACATTTTCTATTGCTAAAAAGCTTACCAATTTATTAAATAATGATCCTAATTTTAAAGGTGTCTTAACACGCAGTAGTGATAATTTCATTTCGGTATCGCAGCGTTCAGATATCGCGCGTAAAAACAAAGCTAATTTACTTGTGTCAATTCATGCTGATGCCGCGCCAAATCGAAGTGCTTCTGGTGCTTCAGTTTGGGTGTTGTCAACTAAACGTGCGGATACTGAACTGGGGCGTTGGCTAGAACAAGATGAAAAACAGTCTCAACTATTAGGTGGTGCTGGTGATGCGCTTAGTGATGACCATAATCGTCATTTGAGTCAGGCGGTATTAGATCTACAATTTTCCTATTCTCAGCGTGTAGGGTATGAATTAGCAACACAAGTTATTAAAGAGATGAGTGGGCCAATCAAACTGCATAAACGTAAACCTGAACATGCTAGTTTAGGTGTATTACGGTCTCCGGATATCCCTTCTATTTTGGTTGAGGTTGGTTTTATATCAAATGAAACTGAAGAAAGTTTACTTGCTAGTAATACTCATCAAGATAAGATTGCAAGAGCAATTTATCAAGGTATAAAAAACTATGTAAAACAAAATCCTAAATTTGGAGAACGGCACTAATGGCAATACATATTCTATCACCACAATTGGCCAATCAAATTGCTGCTGGTGAGGTGGTAGAAAGGCCGGCATCTGTTATTAAAGAATTAGTCGAAAATAGCCTTGATGCAGGTAGTACGCAAATTGATATTGATCTCGAACAAGGTGGTTGTAAGTTAATCCGTGTTCGTGATAATGGTTTTGGTATTACTAAAGAGGAATTAGCATTAGCTTTAGCACGTCATGCCACCAGTAAAATTAGTACACTAGATGATTTAGATTCAATTATTAGCCTTGGATTTCGTGGTGAGGCGCTAGCCAGTATCAGTTCAGTATCTCGATTGACGTTAACTTCCCGTACCGCCGAGCAATCCGAAGCTTGGCAAGTCTATGCCGAAGGTCGCGATATGAAACCGGTTATTAAACCTGCAGCTCATCCCGTAGGATCAACGGTTGAAGTCTTGGATTTATTTTATAATACACCTGCGCGTCGTCGTTTTTTGAAAACCGACAAAACCGAATTTATGCATATTGAAGAGTTTGTTCGTAGAATTGCTTTAGCGCGTCCTGATGTCTCTTTTAATTTGCAACATAATGGTAAACTGGTTAAACAATATCGATCATCCACACTTGAAAAAAGGGTTGAATTAGTTTGTGGTCGAGAGTTTATGCAAAAAGCAGTTAAACTCGATTGGCAGCATGATGATTTACTTATTCAAGGATGGGTCGCTAGTAACAACGTCAGTGATCTGCAATATTTTTACGTTAATGGTCGTGTTATTAAAGATAAATTACTTAATCATGCTTTGCGTCAAGCTTATATTAGTCAAACTAATGAGCAACAGAGTTATGTGGTCTTTTTACAACTTGATCCAAAACAGGTTGATGTCAATGTACATCCTGCTAAACATGAAGTTCGTTTTCATGAAGCACGTTTAGTTCATGATTTTGTTTATCAAGCTATTATGATGGCATTGGAATCCCATTTGTCTATTACGACTCAAGCGCCAGTCATTACTCCTAATCGTCAAGCTGCGGGTGTTAATATTTTTAATCAATTGGCTCAACCTAAAAATTATCAAGCTAGCAGTCAACCAACAAAAAAATCAGGTAATTTTGCTAGAGAAAATACACTATATGGTCAGCTTGTTGATGTTTCTAAATCGGTTGAAACTAAACCTGAGCCAGTAAGATTATCCCATCAAGATGATCAAATGACTGAGGGGCAAAAAGCGGTAATTGATGCGTTGTTTCCACAGCGAAGTACATCTTTACACTCCTTACAACAGCAGCTTGATAGTTCGTCATTAGTACAATTTGGTCGTGTGTTAACGGTTATTCAACCAGATATAGCATTGCTTGAAAAGTTTGAAGATAATCAGCAAAAATTTATGTTGATGAAATTACCTGTAGCTCAACAAAAATTGTCAGCAATTAAATTATTATCTCAAGATTCTGAAAAATTATTGATTCCATTGACTATTTTAATCAATCATAAAGAACAACAAGCATTAACTAATTATCAACCTCAACTTAATTTTTTAGGATTTGATTTTTATATCGACAAAGCAAAATTACATTTGCAAAGCGTACCTAAAATGCTTAGAACGATGAATTGGCAGCAAATATTACCTGCTTTATTGGCATTGATTTCATCGTCAGAGAAAAAAGCATTAGATCCGACCAAAATTGCAGATTGGCTGGCTAGTCAATGCGATAATACTCAAGCAATAAGTTGGAGTGTGACCAAAGTGATCCAATTACTTGCACAGCTAGAGCAAATTGATAGCAATTTATTGCAACTAGAAACATTTTTACATCCTATTGATCTTCAATCTTTTATAAAATCCATGTAATTATGAATAAAGCAAAAGTTATTTCATTAATGGGGCCAACGGCTTCAGGTAAAACCGCATTTGCGATGGCGCTTTATGAACGTTATCCAATTGATATTATAAGTGTCGATTCAGCGCTGATTTATCGTGATATGGATATTGGTACGGCCAAACCAACAAAACAAGAACAATTAAACTACCCACATAAATTAATTGATATATGTGATCCCGCAGAAAGTTATTCTGCCGCCAATTTTAGGCATGATGCCCTCGTTGAAATTGAAAAAACGTTAAAAAAAGGGCGAATTCCACTGTTAGTTGGTGGAACAATGTTGTACTTTAAAGCGTTGCTTGAAGGGTTATCCCCTTTACCTGTGGCTAACAATGAAATTCGGCAACAAATAGAAGAGAAGGCCAATAAATTTGGTTGGCAAGCGATTCATGAAGAATTAAAAAAAGTTGATCCTGTTTCAGCTCAAAGAATTCATCCAAACGATCCACAGCGTCTTAATCGTGCTTTAGAAGTGTATTTAATTTCGGGTAAGAGTTTAACCGAACTTACCCAAGAAAGTGGTGAAGCATTACCTTACGATGTGATGCAGTTTGCCATTATGCCTTCAGATCGCGCCGAGTTACATCAGCGTATTGAACAACGTTTTTTACAGATGCTTGATCAAGGATTTGAAAATGAAGTGAAAGCGCTAAAATTACGACCTGACTTGCATTTAAATTTACCTTCGATGCGCTGTGTTGGCTATCGGCAAATGTGGGAGTATTTAGATGGTCAAAGTAGTTATGATGAAATGGTGTTCAAAGGTATTTGTGCAACACGTCAATTAGCAAAAAGGCAAATTACTTGGCTACGTGGTTGGAAACAACCTATTACATGGTTAAATCCTGATAATATGGATAAGGTTTTCGATCAGCTGTTTTAGGTTTGAAAATTTTTTTACTGCCTATTACTTAACTTTTTATGACTGAATTGCTTTTCCAAAATGTAAAAAAGTTTTAGGTTAATATAATATTTTAGTATATTTTTTTGTTTGATTAGTGTAAATTTATTAAAATTTTAGTTATTTGTGCATAAATTATTATTGACCGGTTCAAGAGCTGAGTTTTTTATGTTATTTTGGTAAATAGACATAAGTACTTTATGTTTTAGTTAAATTAAAAATTTTTAAAAAGTACGATTATATTATCTTCATATTATTATTTTCATCTTAAAGGATAAACTCATGTCAAAAGGGCAGTCATTACAAGATCCTTATTTAAATTTGCTTCGTCGCGAGCATATTCCTGTATCCATTTATTTAGTTAACGGTATTAAATTACAAGGGCAAATTGAGTCATTTGATCAGTTTGTTATTTTATTAAAAAATACTGTAAGCCAAATGGTATATAAACATGCCATCTCAACAGTTGTACCATCAAGATCTATCTCTGGATTGGTGACTCAACCTGAAGAGGAAAGCGAAAGCTGATTAATTCAGTGGAGAATCTGATTGTTTGAGCGATATAAAGGCGGGGAATCTGCCTTATTAGTCCATGTATTCTTCCCTCAAGAAAGCGATATCGAGGATCTAAAAGAGTTTGAAGTGCTTGTTTCTTCTGCTCAAATTGAGATTCTCGATATTGTGACAACCTCAAGAAAAGCACCACAAGCTAAATATTTTATTGGTGAAGGGAAAGCGCTTGAAATTGCCGAAAAAGTTAAAGCGCTTGACGCATCTGTCATCTTAGTTAATCACACCTTAACTCCTACCCAAGAACGAAACCTTGAAAAATTATGTGAATGCCGTGTCGTTGATCGAACTGGGCTTATTTTAGATATTTTTGCTCAGCGCGCTAGAACTCATGAAGGTAAGTTACAAGTAGAATTAGCGCAGTTGCAGTATTTATCAACGCGTTTAGTTCGAGGCTGGACACACTTAGAACGACAAAAAGGTGGGATTGGTTTAAGGGGACCGGGCGAAACTCAGTTAGAAACCGATAGGCGTTTAATTCGTCATCGTATTCAATTAATATTATCTAGGCTTGCTAAAGTTGAAAAGCAGCGTAATCAAAATCGACAATCAAGAAATAAAGCCGATCTAGCTACCGTCTCGTTGGTTGGTTATACTAATGCAGGTAAATCAACACTATTTAATTCATTAACGCATGCCGATGTTTATGCTGCCGATCAATTGTTCGCAACGCTTGATCCGACTTTAAGACGCATTAATGTTGAAGATGTTGGTGAAGTCGTATTAGCCGATACAGTCGGATTTATTCGTCATTTACCTCATGACCTTATTGCTGCTTTTAAAGCAACTTTACTCGAAACCCAAGAGGCTGCACTTTTATTACATGTGATTGATGCATCCGATCCAAACCTATTAGATAATATACATGCCGTCGAAGAGGTTCTATTAGAAATAGATGCCCACGATATTCCAACATTGATGGTAATGAATAAAATAGATTTAATTGAAGGTAAACAGCCTGGTATTGATCGTGACGAAAACGGTATGCCTATTCGTGTTTGGATTTCTGCTCAAAATGGTTTAGGATTAGATCTCTTATTTACTGCATTAAAAGAAAGACTTGCTAGACAGATCCAAATTTGTCAATTAAGCTTACCTGTTCATTTAGTAAGGCTAAGAAGTCGTTTTTATCAGCTAAATGCAGTAGAACATGAAATTATAAATGAAGATGGTAGCTTTCATCTTGATGTGAGAATGCCGTCAATTGAATGGAATCGCCTCTGTAAACAAGAGCCAGATCTGTTATACTTAATCAATACGCAAAATAACAACTAATTGTTAAATGGAGCATATAAAATATGGCGTGGAATCAGCCCGGAAATAACGGACAAGATAACGATCCATGGGGAAGTAATAATAAAAAACCTTCTAATTCATCCGGTGGTTTTTTAGATAAAATTAAAGACCTATTAAAAAAAGGTAATTCAAGCAATAATAATGGTGGTTCATCAAAAATAAAATTATCGATGAATAGCTCAAAAATTATTATTGCTGTCATTGTTGTGCTTATTCTAATTTGGGGAATAAGTGGTTTTTATACTATCAACCAAAGTCAACGCGGTGTGATTACCCGTTTTGGACAGGTTCAACCAGAAATTATTCAACCTGGTTTGAATTGGAAACCTACCTTAATCGACAAAGTTTATGTCGTTGATACCCAAGGTACACGAAATTTTAATGTACAAGGGTTCATTGTTACAACAGGTGAAAATTTAGTTTTTGTTGAAATGAATGTTCAATATCGTATCAGCAATCCATTGAAGTATTTATTTAATGTGACCAATGTTGAAGATAGTCTTCGTCAAGCTGCTGATAGTGCTTTAAGAACAGCGGTTGGAAGTTCTAATATCGATGCGATTATTTCTGATGGACGAGCTGCGCTTGAAAGCAGTACTAAAGATGAATTAGTTAATGTGATTACGCATTACGATATGGGGATTAACATTGTTGATTTGAACTTCCAAGTTGCTCGACCACCAGATGAAGTGCAAGATGCTTACGATGATGCTATTCGTGCTCAAGGTGATAGTGAACGTGAAATTAAACAAGCTGAAGCAGATAAAGTTCAGTTAGTGCAACAAGCAGAAGGTAAATCTGCAAGAATTTTAGCTGATGCTGATGCGTATAAAGTTCGGGTAGAACTTGAAGCGGCCGGTGATGTTGCACGTTTTGAAAAAATATTACCTCAATATAAGGCTGCCCCTCAAATCACTAAAGAGCGTTTATATATTGAAACAATGGAAAAAATATTAAGTAAAACTAATAAAGTGGTTGTGAATGATAAAAGTGGTAATTTAATGGTGTTACCTTTAGAGCAATTATTAAAAAATAATGGCGAAAAAACATCTACTCCAACTACGTTGCCAAATCAAAACAGTGATTACAATTTTAATATGCCAAGCTCTTCTGATGCGATAAAAAGTGCACCTCAACCAACCAAAGAGTCGCAAAATGGTGCTACAACCCGTAATAATAGTTCTACCAGCAATACGACGCGGACTATGGGACGATAAGGAGAAAAATGAATATGCGTAAGTTATTGATTCCTATAGTTTTGATTTTAATTGGTGTGTTTTTTTCAAGTGTTTATGTTATTGAGGAAGGCACCCGTGGTGTTGTTTTAAGATTTAATAAAATAATTGGATTATCTCAACCTGGATTACATTTTAAAATTCCAGGTATTGATAGTGTTAAAGTTATTGATGCTAAAATACAAACCACCAATAGTTCTAATAACAGTAAAGAACAACGTTTTTTCAATGTTCAAAAGAAAGAGTTGATAGTTGATTATTTTGTTCAATGGAAAATTGTTGATTTCAATCGTTATTATGAAACAGTTGCCGGTGGCAATAATGTTGAAGACTTACTACTTGCTCGTCTTAATGGTCGTTTAAGAGCGGAAATTGGTAAACTGAGTAATAAGGACATTATTAATGACTCGAATGCGGATACTAAATCGCGTAATTCTTTAATGATTCGAGTAAAAGATGCTTTAAATGGTACACATCAAGATTCTGTTGATAACGCACCAATAGATAAATTAGTTGCAGATACAGAAAAAGATCCCGAAAGTAGTAAAACGAGTCTACGCGCTTTTGGTGTTGAAGTCGTTGATGTACGTATTAAACAGATTAATTTCCCTGCTGAAGTTTCAGGTTCTATCTATGCCAGAATGCGAGCAGAACGAGAAGTCATTGCCCGCGATAAACGTTTTGAAGGCGTAAGAAAAGCAGAAGAAACAAGAGCAGCAGCGACACTTGAGGCAACAAAAATATTATCTGAAGCTGAACGACAATCACGAATTATTCGTGGTGAAGGTGATGCTAATGCAGCTAAACTTTATGCTGATGCCTTTGGTAAAGATATGGAGTTTTTTAGCTTCATTCGAAGTTTAAAAGCTTATGAACAAAGTTTTATTGGTAATGACGTTATGGTTATTAGCCCAGATAGTGAATTTTTCCAATACATGAAACTAAAATCGAATAAATAACAGAATGAGTAATAGTCTATGAGTAATAATGTTGTTGTGCTAGGTACGCAATGGGGTGATGAAGGCAAAGGTAAAGTTGTTGATTTACTCACAGAAAAAGCAAAATATGTTGTTCGTTATCAAGGTGGGCATAATGCTGGCCATACGTTAGTGATCAATGGCGAAAAAACAGTATTACATCTTATCCCATCAGGTATTCTTCGTCATGATGTTATAAGTATCATTGCGAATGGTGTAGTGCTTTGCCCTGATGCGCTAATGAAAGAGATGAAAGCGTTAGAAGAAAAAGGTATTCCAGTTAAAGACAGATTACTGATATCTGAATCTTGCCCTTTAATTCTACCTTACCATATTGCATTAGACCAAGCTCGTGAAAAAGCACGTGGTAGTAAAGCGATAGGCACCACAGGTCGAGGTATCGGCCCTGCATATGAAGATAAAGTCGCTCGTCGTGGACTTCGAGTTGGTGATTTGCGTGATCGTCAAGCATTTGCTGAAAAATTGAAAGAAGTTATGGAATACCACAACTTTCAATTAGTCAATTACTATAAAGTTGAAGCGGTTGATTATCAAAAAGTCCTTGATGACACATTAGCGATTGCAGATATTTTAGTCGCTATGATTGCAGATATTCCGACGTTATTAGAAGACGCTCGGAAGAAAGGCGAAAGAATAATGTTTGAAGGTGCACAAGGTACTTTACTTGATATTGATCATGGTACTTATCCTTTTGTTACCTCTTCAAATACTACTGCTGGCGGTGTAGCGACAGGATCAGGTTTTGGTCCTCGTTATGTTGGCTATGTGCTAGGTATTGTTAAGGCTTACTCTACTCGTGTTGGTGCAGGACCATTTCCAACAGAACTCTTTGATGATGTAGGTGAATATCTGTGTAAACAAGGTAATGAATTTGGTGCAACAACGGGTCGTCGTCGTCGTACTGGTTGGCTTGATGCGGTTGCTGTTCGTAAAGCCGTACAACTAAATTCAGTTTCTGGTTTCTGTTTAACTAAACTTGATGTGTTAGACGGTCTTAAAGAGGTTAAAATCTGTGTTGGTTATCAATTACCTAATGGTGATGTGATTAACAATGCACCGGCTGCTGCTGAAGATTGGAGTTTAGTCAAACCTGTATATGAGTCTATGCCAGGATGGAGCGAATCAACTTTTGGTATTAAAAGCTATGATGCGTTACCACAAGCAGCAAAAAATTATATTAAACGAATAGAAGAGTTAACTGAAACCCCAATTGATATTATTTCAACAGGTCCAGATCGTAGTGAAACCATGATTCTACGTGATCCTTATCAAGCATAATAGTAATTAGAAAATCGGGATATTGTTCCCGATTTTTTATTTTTAGGATATTAAAATTAAAAATAGTTAACTGAGTATGAGGACATTATGACTACAATAGGAACGCCGTTATCACCCACTTCAACAAAAGTTATGCTTTGTGGTGCAGGTGAATTAGCGAAAGAAGTCGTGATAGAGCTACAAAGGTTTGGTTGTGAAGTTATTGCTGTTGATCGCTACGCTAATGCGCCAGCAATGCAAGTTGCACATCGTTATCATGTAATCAATATGTTAGATGGTCAAGCTTTAAGGAAAGTTATCGAAGCTGAAAAACCTGATTATATCGTTCCAGAAATAGAAGCAATTGCAACTGACACTTTAGTCGAATTAGAGCAGCAAGGCTTTACGGTTATTCCTACAGCAAAAGCAACACAACTGACAATGAATCGAGAAGGTATTCGTCGGCTAGCCGCTGAAGAGCTAAAACTACCAACTTCACCTTACCGATTTGCTATAAATGAACATGAATTTAAAAAAGCGGTTGAAGAGATAGGCTTTCCTTGTTTTGTTAAACCCGTTATGAGTTCTTCAGGAAAAGGACAATCACTGATACGTAATCATCAGGACATTGAATTAGCATGGACATATGCACAAGCAGGAGGGCGAGCTGGTGGGGGTAAGGTTATTATCGAAGGTTTGGTGGATTTTGATTATGAAATTACTTTATTAACTGTTCGACATATTCATGGTGTTTCATTTTGTCAACCAATTGGTCATCGACAAGAAAAAGGTGATTATCGAGAATCTTGGCAACCTCAAGCGATGTCTGATAATGCACTAAAGTTAGCAAAGGAAATTGCAACTAAAGTAACTGATGCATTAGGCGGGCGCGGTTTATTTGGTGTCGAATTATTTATTAAAGGTGATCAGGTTTGGTTTAGTGAAGTTTCACCACGTCCACATGATACCGGTATGGTGACGTTAATATCACAAAATCTTTCTGAATTTGCGCTACATGCTCGAGCAATACTTGGTTTACCTATTCCTGTTATTGAACAATATGGCCCGAGTGCATCTGCTGTTTTATTAGTAGAGGGAGATTCTAAACAAGTTACATTTGCTAATTTAGATAAAGCATTAAGTCAGCCACAAACGGATTTACGTTTATTCGGTAAGCCAGAAGTAAAAGCAACGCGCAGAATGGGTGTTGCGCTTGCTAGAGCACTAACGGTTGAGGAAGCGATTAGTAAAGCGAAGAATGCAGTAAAACAAATCACGATAAGCTTATAAAGTTGCGTTTAGCTTAAAAAGCAATCACTCGATAAGAAAAATTTGAAATTTATAAAATTGGGGGTTGACGTAGGCAAATGAAGTGAGTAACATACGCAACCCTTGAGACAGCAAACTGAAACAACAAAATGTTTAGTTAAATTTAAAGCTGTCAGCTCTTTAAAAAGAAGAAACAGACAATCTGTGTGGGCACTTGCGAGACGAAAGATTAAAGTCTACGGACTCAAAAAATTAAGTCTTGATAAGTGACACTGAAGATTCATTTGAATTATGTCAGAGACAGTTATTGAGCATCAAACTTTAAATTGAAGAGTTTGATCATGGCTCAGATTGAACGCTGGCGGCAGGCTTAACACATGCAAGTCGAACGGTAACATGAGTGCTTGCACTTGATGACGAGTGGCGGACGGGTGAGTAAAGTATGGGGATCTGCCGAATGGAGGGGGACAACAGTTGGAAACGACTGCTAATACCGCATAATGTTGAGAGACCAAAGCATGGGACCTTCGGGCCATGCGCCATTTGATGAACCCATATGGGATTAGCTAGTTGGTGGGGTAAGGGCTCACCAAGGCGACGATCTCTAGCTGGTCTGAGAGGATGACCAGCCACACTGGAACTGAGACACGGTCCAGACTCCTACGGGAGGCAGCAGTGGGGAATATTGCACAATGGGGGGAACCCTGATGCAGCCATGCCGCGTGTATGAAGAAGGCCTTCGGGTTGTAAAGTACTTTCGGTAGTGAGGAAGGTGGTGTATCTAATAGGTGCATCAATTGACGTTAATTACAGAAGAAGCACCGGCTAACTCCGTGCCAGCAGCCGCGGTAATACGGAGGGTGCGAGCGTTAATCGGAATGACTGGGCGTAAAGGGCATGTAGGCGGATAATTAAGTTAGGTGTGAAAGCCCTGGGCTCAACCTAGGAATTGCACTTAAAACTGGTTATCTGGAGTATTGTAGAGGAAGGTAGAATTCCACGTGTAGCGGTGAAATGCGTAGAGATGTGGAGGAATACCGGTGGCGAAGGCGGCCTTCTGGACAGATACTGACGCTGAGATGCGAAAGCGTGGGGAGCAAACAGGATTAGATACCCTGGTAGTCCACGCTGTAAACGATGTCGATTTGGAGTTTGTTGCCCTGAGTGATGGGCTCCGAAGCTAACGCGATAAATCGACCGCCTGGGGAGTACGGCCGCAAGGTTAAAACTCAAATGAATTGACGGGGGCCCGCACAAGCGGTGGAGCATGTGGTTTAATTCGATGCAACGCGAAGAACCTTACCTGGTCTTGACATCCACAGAATCTTGCAGAGATGCGAGAGTGCCTTCGGGAACTGTGAGACAGGTGCTGCATGGCTGTCGTCAGCTCGTGTTGTGAAATGTTGGGTTA
The DNA here is from genome assembly GCF_001693755.1 of Gilliamella sp. wkB171. Classification (GTDB taxonomy): domain Bacteria; phylum Pseudomonadota; class Gammaproteobacteria; order Enterobacterales; family Orbaceae; genus Gilliamella; species Gilliamella apicola_F. Next base: position 1,384 of record NZ_LYST01000055.1, on the reverse strand, counting down.
AGTCCCGCAACGAGCGCAACCCTTATCCTTTGTTGCCAGCGGTTTGGCCGGGAACTCAAAGGAGACTGCCGTTGATAAAGCGGAGGAAGGTGGGGACGACGTCAAGTCATCATGGCCCTTACGACCAGGGCTACACACGTGCTACAATGGCGTATACAAAGGGAGGCGACCTCGCGAGAGCAAGCGGACCTCATAAAGTACGTCTAAGTCCGGATTGGAGTCTGCAACTCGACTCCATGAAGTCGGAATCGCTAGTAATCGTGAATCAGAATGTCACGGTGAATACGTTCCCGGGCCTTGTACACACCGCCCGTCACACCATGGGAGTGGGTTGCACCAGAAGTAGATAGCTTAACCTTCGGGAGGGCGTTTACCACGGTGTGGTCCATGACTGGGGTGAAGTCGTAACAAGGTAACCGTAGGGGAACCTGCGGTTGGATCACCTCCTTACGAAGTGCTCGTAAGTGTTCACACAGATTGTTTGTTTAGAAAGAGTCACTTTATTGGGTCTGTAGCTCAGGTGGTTAGAGCGCACCCCTGATAAGGGTGAGGTCGGTGGTTCAAGTCCACTCAGACCCACCAATTCAACGGTAATGAGCGAAGATGCTTGATATGTTGAAGAAGTGAAGATAATGGGGCTATAGCTCAGCTGGGAGAGCGCCTGCCTTGCACGCAGGAGGCCAGCGGTTCGATCCCGCTTAGCTCCACCATTAAGATGTCTCTTTTGAAAAAAATTATGTTTGTATTTACTTGAAAGAGTAAATAGAAAGATAACGCTCTTTAACAATTAGGAACAAGCTGAAAGAAACGAGTTCTCGTTTTTACGGAAAGCATTTGTATGTAAGTATAGATGTGATGAAGTAGAAAAGAGAAAAAAGCGTAATTGAAACCAAGACAACTGTGAGTTGTAAGGTTAAGAAATTAAGCGTACACGGTGGATGCCTAGGCAATCAGAGGCGATGAAGGACGTGTTAATCTGCGAAAAGCGACGGTGAGCCGATAAAAGGCGCTATAACCGTTGATGTCCGAATGGGGAAACCCAGTGCAGGTGACTGCACTATCATCTGATGAATACATAGTCAGATGAGGCGAACCGGGAGAACTGAAACATCTAAGTACCCCGAGGAAAAGAAATCAACCGAGATTCCCAAAGTAGCGGCGAGCGAAATGGGAGCAGCCCAAGCGGGTAGCATAATGTATTAGTGGAAGCGTCTGGAAAGTCGCACGATAGAGGGTGAAAGTCCCGTACATGAAAGTAGATTATGTGGAAGCTTATAGAGTAGGGCGGGACACGTGATATCCTGTCTGAAGATGGGGGGACCATCCTCCAAGGCTAAATACTCCTGATTGACCGATAGTGAACCAGTACCGTGAGGGAAAGGCG
>NZ_LYST01000054.1 GCF_001693755.1 Gilliamella sp. wkB171 | reverse complement strand
ACCGCCATTACGAACCTGATGAACAATTTCATTAATATCAGGACCAGAGCCAAAAGCACCTAATATGTTATCTTTTAAAAATCTTTCTTGGATTTGTGATTCAGATAATCCTTCAGCTCGCCATTGTTTTAATAAAATTAATCCTCTTACTCCTGATAAATAAGGGTTAGATATAATGTTTGACGGTATCCAATCGCTTCCGGAAGCATCATAAATATCCCAATCCATAAAGCGGTGATTTTTGGCATTATCGGTTTGACCTTCTTGAATTCCTTCAAGCATCGAACTTGCATAAGATGAGACTAACTGGAAATATTCATCGGCAGATAAATTGCCTGATTGGTATAATTCATATAGTTTTTTACCTGCTTCTTGTTCTTTCTGTATATATTCATTATAAACATCCTTTCTACACTCATCTGTTTTACATTCATTATATTTTTCTTCTAATTTATCAACTTCATCCACACCTACAATATTTTTGATTTTTTCATGAAGTTTCTTCCCGTCTTTATCAAGTTTTTCAACCCCACGTTTGTTACTCAATAGATTATTCTCAACCGCATTTTTACCACCAGCAATAGCGGTATTAATATCCTGAGCATCACCACCTAATGCGGCAATAGCCAGTCCGGTGGCCAGTTGGGCGAGTGCGCTGACTTGTTGTTTTTCATCCTGAGTTAATTCATCTATACTTTTATTCGGATAAAGAATACTGGCAATGACTTCTGCGCCTCGCTCACTGACCGCTGCACCAACTCCGCCAACAACAGCTGAGTTACCTTGTAGCTCGGCAACCACGGCCCCAAGGATGGCATGACTGATAGTGTTAGCGACCTTATTGTCACCGGTTTGCTGCTTGATTATTGTGGCCAGTTTTGGTGCCAATGCACCAGCTACCGCACCGGTCATGTCGCCGGTGATTAAGCCATTGATGATATTAATCGCCATGTCGATGCCTTGACGGGTATTACTTCCCATCGCTGACATGCCTTCATTCATCGCTTTGTCGTAGGCTTCTTTATATATTTCTTGTTGTTCTTTGTCGGTTAACGGTTTATCGGATTTTTGTCTTTTGTCTTCTACCGCTTTTTTCGCCTCTTCTGTCGCTTTAATGCGGTCTATGGTGTTGAGCATGGTGAGTGTTTCACCACTAATTTCACTCACTAACCGGGTTTGGTCTATTTTGCTTTGTTCTTTTTCTTTATCAAAGATATGCTTAAGTTCATTACTGGCATGCTCAGTATCCCGACTTAACTCATTGATATCCTGCTTTTGTTCATTCTCATTGCGGATGATGATGGTGCCTTGGGACACCGCTGAATGCGTTATCGATTGTTCATTGTCTTTTTTATTATAACCGGCTGGCATTGATGGCATGCCAACGGTGCTGACGCCAACACTGCTGCTGCTGACTTTATAATCCGCTTGGTTTTCGATATGATTTTGATTAGTGGATAGTTGAAAAAGTGAGGAACTAAATCCACCGGACGAACTTAAGCTTAAGTTTGAGGTGGTCAAGCAGATGACTGCTGACGAGCAGAAGTCAATAAAAGAGATTTTAGATGCGATGATTTTAAAACATCAGGCTAAGCAGTTGCTTGGTTGATTAAAACCGAGCGAGCTAAACAAGAGAAGTAACACAACACAGTAAATAATAGCGCAGGTTAACGGTGTACCACCACCGCTAATCTGCTAACCACAACTAACTATTATGGAGTTAACTATGGCTAAGACACATTCTAAGCTAAAATCAGCTACAGGCAAAGAGCCTGCATCGCAACCCAACGAACGGTTTTATACCATCGGCTACGTGCCACAAGGCATAAAGCCTAACCCCAGACCACAACTGACCATTAAAGGGCGTTGGCTGGAGCAATTCGGCTTTTATGTAGGCTGCCCTGTTATCATTAAGATTGAACAGGGCAAGTTGATTGTTGAACTTGATTTATAGGCTTGAACAACAAAAATAATTGCTTAATTTAAAGGATAAATTGATGACAAAATAATTTGTCATCTTTTAACAAAAATAAACAACCTACATTCCGGATAACCTTTAGAATCAACCTATTTCATACTCTATTGAAGTATTAATTGCTTTTATAACTTCATTAACCTTTTCCAAAAAGCATAGACATTCATCTGGTATTTGGTATTTAAAATAAATTTTTATTAAAAAATTATCTCTTCCTACAGCATCAGGAAAATATTTATATATATTTTTACTTTCAATAACATTGATATAAACATTTAGTTTTTCTTGTAATTTAAATAAATGAGATTCATAAGGGAGATCCCAAGTTAAATGATCAGTTAATCCTAATTCAACTAAATTTTTATTATTTTTAGGAATTCCAATCATATCTAATTTATTTATTTCTTCTATAGACATACTATTAATTACCTTTTAGTTATCAGGTCTAACTACCTCTACTTTTGTTGGAGGTATTTTGGTTCCCCCTTCAAATCCAGGTTTACCATCACCAATAATTGTACCCCCATTTTTTTCCAAGTCTGGGAAACCAACTTTTTGATTAGGTGTTAATGTGGCTTTATCAGAGCTTTTACATTCTATACATGTAATATTACCATTTTTGTCTTTACCAATCATATCTAATCTTATTTTAGTACCA
>NZ_LYST01000053.1 GCF_001693755.1 Gilliamella sp. wkB171 | reverse complement strand
TGTCGGCTCATCACATCCTGGGGCTGAAGTAGGTCCCAAGGGTACGGCTGTTCGCCGTTTAAAGTGGTACGCGAGCTGGGTTTAGAACGTCGTGAGACAGTTCGGTCCCTATCTGCCATGGGCGTAGGAAAATTGAGAGGGTTTGCTTCTAGTACGAGAGGACCGAAGTGAACGCACCGCTGGTGTTCGGGTTGTGATGCCAATTGCATTGCCCGGTAGCTACGTGCGGAATAGATAAGTGCTGAAAGCATCTAAGCACGAAACTAGCCTCGAGATGAGTTTTCCCTGATGAGAATCAGTAAGGTCCGTTTGAGACTAAGACGTAGATAGGTCAGGTGTGTAAGTGTAGTGATACATTGAGCTAACTGATACTAATGAACCGAGAGTCTTAACCTTACAACTCGGAGTTGTTTTGGATACGCGAAGTTGAGAGTAAGAAGTCATCGAAAGATGGTTAAAGATTAATAAAACAGTTTGTTCCGGATTGAGCGATTGATGCAGACATGCGATAATGTGCATCAGTTGAGAGAAAGAGAAGACAGGATATGTCTGGCGGTAATAGCGCGGTGGTCCCACCTGACCCCATGCCGAACTCAGAAGTGAAACGCCGTAGTGCCGATGGTAGTGTGGGTATTACCCATGTGAGAGTAGGGTGCCGCCAGACTTTTAAATTAGCGCGAGAGCCCAGCAGAGATGCTGGGCTTTTTTGCTTTTTACGGTTTAAATATAGATGTTGAATGACACAGAGGATCGATGATTTTGAAATTATTACCCCGTTTTAAATGTAGCTATATTGATTTACTAAGCGCTATGTTATTGATTATTTCTTATAAAATAAGAAAAACTCTTAATTTCCTCTGTTTTTGCTAATCAAAAATTAAATTGTTACTTTAATTTTCATTTCTTATTCAACTTGTATAGTAATATCTCAATTAATCTAGGTATTTATTATCGAGTTATGCTTCTTGATTTATTAAATGTTTATTTATGCTTTATTTTCTATGCGGTTGTGATTCACTCAATATTTATAAGTGGTAATATTAGCAAACTAATTCATGTGCTTAATTGTTACTATAAAACATAATTATTATAATATGCTTTCTAGTATAAAAGGAGGATCTATGGATATTCGCCAATTATGTCAACGTTATAGTAATGGTGAGCGTTTCAAATATCTATATTTTTGGAGCCATAAACAGAAGGAACCCGCATCCATTATTACCAAGTCCTGTTTTAGTCAATGGTATCCAAGTCATTTCAACATTGACGGTATTGATTATGTAACTGCTGAGCATTATATGATGGCAGAAAAAGCGAGATTATTTAACGATCAAAAGATGTTACAAGATATCCTAAATGCAAATAACCCTGGTTTGGCTAAGGCGCTTGGCCGTCAAATAACAGGATTTATACCTAAAATATGGGAAGAGCAATGTTTATCTATTGTTATTAAAGGTAACTTAGCCAAATTTTCGCAAAATCAACAATTAGCTAATTTTTTACTAGCTACTCAACAACGTATTTTAGTTGAGGCCAGTCCAATTGATAACATATGGGGAATCGGTTTATCTCAAGATGCCCCAAATATTGATAACCCATTAACGTGGTGTGGCAAAAATTTGTTAGGATTTGCGTTAATGGCCGTCCGTGAAAAATTATCAACGTGTTTTAAACACAGCTAAAAAGGCCCAATTAATATTGGGCTTTTTAATTCAATAATCATTAATTTTGTGCATTATTTTCTGGGGTGTTGGTTTCAGGTGTTTTTTCTGTTTGTGTTTTTTGAGTATTATCATTCAATTCAGGCAACTCACTAATAGAAACATGCACACTATATTGTTTTCCTTTCTCTTCTGGAAAGAATGTTGTAATTTTTTTGATGGTTTCTTCTGGATTATTGCTAGTAATTGTAATATCCAACAACGGTTTTTGGTGATTTAATGGTAAGTGGTTTTTACCGTGGAATGTTTTTGTATTTTGATTTACATCAGCTGCTGCATTTTCTACTGATTTGACTGGTTCGTTGGCAAAAGCAGTTGAGGTTAATGTGATAAGTGCTAAAGATAATAGTGTTTTTTTCATATTTTCTCCTTAATAAAATAACTGTTTTTACTTATTTTTGATAAAAATAAACAAGTAGTTTGTATTCATACTATACGATGTTTGAAGAAAATGTGATAGAAAAAAATAAGGTACTAAACGCGTAATGAAGGATTTTTTTGAATAAAGAAAGCAATATTTTAATTAAAAATATTGCTTATCAAAATTATTAACCTAAAAGTAGGGCATCGTCAGTGACTTTTTCGCCTCGTGTTTTTTCAAACATGTTTAATAAATCAGTAACGGTGAGTTTATCACGTTGTTCTCCTGATACATCAAGTACCACCTGCCCTTGATGAAGCATAACTGTTCTATTACCATATTCTAAAGCTTGTTTCATTGAGTGTGTTACCATTATTGTTGTTAAATGGTTTTTAGAAACAATATCATTAGTCAGTTCTAAAACAAATTGTGCTGTTTTAGGATCAAGTGCAGCAGTATGTTCATCAAGTAATAATACTTTTGAAGGTTGTAATGTTGACATTAATAAACTCACTGCCTGCCTCTGTCCACCAGATAGCAAACCCATCATATCGGATAATCGATTTTCAAGCCCTAAATTTAAAGTAGCTAATTTGTCTTTAAATAAGATACGTAGTTTACGGTTTAGCGCTGGTGATAGTGTAAAACGATGTCCACGGTTGTAGGCAATAGCGAGATTTTCTTCGATAGTTAAATTCTCACAAGTGCCTACCATAGGATCTTGAAATACTCTAGCAACCATACCCGCTCTTTTCCATGCTGGCCAGCGAGTAACATCTTGTCCATTTATAATAATACTGCCTGAGTCGACAAATAAATCGCCACTAATAACATTAAGTAATGAGCTTTTACCTGCACCATTACTTCCTATAATAGTAACAAATTCTCCCTCACTAATATTAAGATTTAATCCGCGTAATACATGATTTTCAATCGGCGTACCCTGATTAAAAGTTAATTGCAATTCTCCAACTTTAATCATGTTTACTTCCTCTTTTCTTTGAATGCTTTTTTAGCTGTTTTGGCAGAACTAAAGCAAGCACAACTAATATTGCGGTAATAAGATTTAAATCTTCTGTACCTACACCTATATTTTGTAAAAATTCGTTACTTAAGGCAAAGGCAATAAATAATCGATACAAAATAGAACCAAAAATAACCGCAAGCATGACAGCCCAAATGCGTTTAGTTGGAAATATACTTTCACCAATGATAATAGAAGCAAGTCCAATAACAATTGTTCCTACGCCAATGGTGATATCAGACCCCCCTTGAGTTTGCACAAACAACGATCCACCAAGTGCAATTAGACCATTTGATATAGCCATGCCTAAAATAGTTATCCCGCCTGTCGGAATACCTTGAGATTTGGCCATTCTTTGATTTGTTCCGGTTGCTCGTAATGCTAACCCCATTTGTGTGTTTAAAAATAAATTTAGTAATATCCAAAATACAATGACAAATCCTAATACCATTAATGGTTGGACAATATATTGATTACTGTAATCTTCGGTAATGAACGGCGAAAATATTGTTTTAGCATCCAACAAAGAGAGGTTAGGCGAACCAGCCATTTTAGGTGTTTCACCCATGATATAAGGCCCAATACCTAAAATTCGTAAATTGATTGAATAAAGACCAATCATAACAATAATACTAGAAAGTAACTGTAATATATTGAGTTTCACATACAGTATGCCTGTCATTGCACCGGCAATACAACCAGCAAACATACCTAATAATGTGGCTATCCAAGGATCGATACCGATATAGATACATAATCCACAAACAGCACCACCAAGTGGAAAACTGGCATCGGCAGTAAGATCAGGAAAATCAAGTAAACGGAATGAGATAAATACACCTAAACTGACCAGTGCATAAATAAGTCCAATTCCAATTGAGCCTAATAAAAATTCAAAAGACATGAAAACGATCCATTAAAAGTAACCGCCAAAGTCGGCGGTTAGGTGTTGATAGAGTAAAAAATTATTTTTCGACAACTTTTGCTGCAGATTTTAATACATCTTCAGATAATGTCACGCCTTGACGTTCTGCAGCTTTTTTATTAATTGTTAATTGTGTAACATTACCAATTTGAGGTGGAATATCACCTGGTTTTTCTCCATTGAGTATACGAATGACAATTTTACCAGCTTGTCGACCAAGATCGTAATAACTCATACCCAAAGCGGCAATCGCGCCTCGCTCAGCTGAATCGGGATCGGAGGCCAATAAAGGAATTTTATTTTCATTAGCAACTTTGGCTAAAGCTTCATAAGCGGAAACAACGTTATTATCGGTTGTTGTATAAATCATATCAACTTTGCCCTTTAAGCTTCTAGCCGCAGTTGAGATATCAGAAGTACGCTGAGCTGGCGCTGCAATAATTTTCATTCCGCGTTTATCTAAAGCCACTTGCAATGCTTTAAGAATAATTGTTGAGTTGACTTCACTTGGGCTATAAACGTAGCCAATATTTTTTGCATCAGGTTTAATCTTTAACATCATTTCTATTTGAGAATCTAATGATAGCGCATCAGATACACCAGTAACATTTGTTTTTGACGCTTCCCAACTTGGCGTTAATTTCGCGGCGACAGGATCAGTAACTGCTGTGAAAACAATCGGAATAGTTTTAGTCGTTGCAACTAATGCTTGCGAACTTGGTGTGGCAATTGCGACAATAGCATCGGGTTTACTTGCTGCAAACTGTTTAGCAATTTGGGCCGCATTAGCACTACTACCTTGTGCGCTGGCAAATTGTAATTTCAAGTTTTTACCAGCAATATAACCACTATCTTTTAATTCATCTTCAACCCCTTTGCGAACATTGTCTAATGCTGGGTGTTCAACAATTGCGGTGATAGCAACGTATTTTTGTTCATTTTGTGGCTCTGCCGAAGATAAAAAAGCGACTGCCGATAAACCGAGTAGCATACAAATTTTTATAATAGAATTACGCATACGAGTACTCCTGTAATATTTTTTTTACAACCAAACTTAATATTGACTTACTATAAAGCAAAACTGAATAAATATCTACAATGAAAAACAATTACATGTGTAAATATTTCATTACAAGTCGAGTTTTAACTTAATTATTTTTTCTAATCTTAGTTATTTTCTATAGATGATGATTAATTATATATGCTACATTTTATATTGAATATCAATGAGTTTTTGTATGATTATTGCCCACTATAGTTATAGTGAGCAATATTGTGAAGAAATTTATTGTATGGATCTATTGCCCAATAACTTTATAAGCAGATTGGATAACTTCGGGTGGTAGCGTAATGCCTTGTTTTTTAGCCGCATCAAGGTTAATCACTAACTGCAATGCTTGCCCTATTTCGGGCGCTATGTTACCTGGTTTTTCGCCTTTTAATATTCTGACCACAAGTTTTCCCGATTGTCGACCAACATCGTAATAACTCATACCATAAGCGGCGACGGCTCCTCGCTCTATGGCATCAGGAAATGATGCTAAAAGTGGAATTTTATTTTCATTCGCAAATTTAACTAACGACTCATAGGCTGAAACAACATTGTTATCAGTAGTTGTATAGATTAAATCAACCTTACCTTTTAACGTATTTGCTGCTGTTGAAATATCCGCTGTTCGTTGTGCAGGAACTGCGAAAAGTATAATATTTTGTGCAGCTAGCTGTGTTTGTAGATTTTTTAATACAACAGTTGAGTTAATTTCACTTGGGCTGTAAATATAACCAACTGACTTCATGTTTGGAACGATCTTCTTCATAAAATCAATTTGTGGTCCGATTTCTTGATAATCAGAAACACCAGTAATATTGGTACCTGTAGGCTGCCAATTTTTGACTAATTTAGCAGCAATCGGATCGGTAATACCAGCAAAAACGATTGGGATCTGTTTAGTCGCTGCCGCAGTTGCTTGAGCACTTGGTGTGGCAATAGCAACAATCACATCAGGTTTTGCCGCGACAAATTGCCGTGCTATTTGAGCAGCTGTTGCACTACTACCCTGTGCACTTTTGTATTGCACAGTTAAATTCTCATTTAATTTAAAGCCACTATTAGTCAATTCATCTTTTACACCATCACGAATTTGATCTAATGAGGGATGTTCAACTATCGCGGTAATAGCCACATTTTTAATGGAATCGGCAAAACTAAAAAAGGGCGTAAGCAACACCATTATTATCAATAAAATAAAGCGCTTCATAAAATACACTCATCAACTAGTACAATAGTGTCATTCTAGCGTTATTAATAAAAAAAGTTAAGTTGTATTTATAAAATCCTCAAAAATGTAAGTTATATTAGAAATCTAGCTTAGATAACTTCAATCAATAACGATTTTATAGATTGATTTTTTGATATAGTAATTCGGTTTTTATTGGGCAAATATAAATGGGTTTATCCCACTTTTTGCATATCCTTCTTCTTCAGTTTTAATATCTAATATTAAGGAAGCTATATCGTCGGCAACGATTTCAATGTGAGGATCTTTATCTTGATCTAAAATTTTTAAGTAACTGTGACAAGCATCACAACACTCTGTTTTTATTGCAGCTAATTGATTATCTAATGAAAAGTATTGAATATCTTTCATATTGTCACAGCTAGTACATTTTATTCTAGGTACATACCATTCACTTTCACACAGACTACAATGTAAATACCGTAAACCATTATTACTACCCAATTGGATAACACTGGCAACAGGCATACTATTACAGACTGGACATAACCAATTTTTATCAGTGCTTTCTGCTATCGCTTTACCTTTAACTTGGCTGGCAAGTTGGCAGTAATAAACCGATAAAGCAGACCAGATAAATACTGCTTCATTACCTGCTACACATTTAAACTCACCATTGAGTAAATGAAGTGCTTTTTCTTGTAATTGTTGCGTATTATTTTGTTTCAGCTGGTGTATAACTGACATAACTTGTTCTGTTGTATTGGTCATTAGCGTTAATAACTGGCTTAGATAATCTTGCCAAAAGGTCGATAAAGGAAGATTAGCTAAACTTAATGGCGGGTATTCACTGTTTTCGATGTTTACAATATCAATATTAATTGGATTGTGTTTAACTAAATTAGCTTGTTGCTCAGCTATTGTTGCACAGAAGTTAAGATAATCACTAAACGTACTTTTTGTTGCTAACTCTTTTAGTCGTTTGGCACGACGAATATACAGTGTTTTAGGTAAAGGATAAAATAATAATGGAATTTGCCTAATAACAGAGTTTATAGTTTGTTGTTCAAGTTGCTGCTGAGGGATGATCTTAATACTCATTATTAATTACCATAATTATTATTTTATCTAAAACGTAATGTCAAATTAGCTTATTCCGCTGATGAGTATCAGCGGATATTAAGCGTTTAATCTACTAAGTTTTATTAAGCGGGCTTTTGTTCTATTTTAGTTGATTGAGTTTCTTTAGATTCGTTACTTGTTTTAAGTTCTTCTTGGTATATTTTTGACATTTCTTCTTCATACCAAGATGAATGATTTTTTCGTGCCCAAGCACGTGAAACGTAGCCTGTTATCATTCCTTTAATCGAACCTTTAACCCAAATTGCCATATAAGCATGACCAATAGCAAGTAAGATTAAACAAATTGCCGCAAAAGAGTGGAAAAAGATAGCTAAACGAACAATTGGTATTGGAAAGTAATCAGAAACGTATCGGCGCCACATGATCATTCCTGTCACAAATAACACAAAAATTAAACTCATAATGCACCAAAACAGAAACTTTTGACCCACATTATATTTACCAATTGGAATGCCTTCCTCTTTACCCATAATCACTTTTTTAAAGTTTTTTATCCAGATAAGATCATTCTTATTAGGAATATTATGGTGAGCCAGTTTTACAAACATAAACATTAAAAGGACAAACACAATACAGCCAATAATTGGGTGTAATGCCCTAACTAATTGCGGGGTACCAAGCACTAATCCAAATAATTTTATTGAAGGAAAAAATAATGACAGCCCCGATAGTGCAGTTAAAATAAACAGACAAACCATACACCAGTGACAGAAGCGAACAATAAGTGGTGTTCTAAGTATCATGCCTTTCTTATTCATGATGGTTCTCCTGTTGTGATGAGTTTGTCGTATTTTTTCGTGAAAAAACTGGCAAACCTAATCGTTTTCGGGCTTGCGCATCAGCCTGTTTTTCATGTTCAATGTCTTCTTCATCCACTTCAATTGCACCAACACCCATATAATGGAACAATAAACCACCAAATGTTGCAACAAACGCAGCAGCTGAAAGCGGCTTCCACGCACCTTTCCAGAATTTAACAACTTCGCTAATGTGTGGATCTTTTGGTAAACCATGGTATAGCTCAGGTTGATCAGCATGATGTAAGACGTACATGACATGAGTTCCCCCTACACCTTGAGGATCATAAAGCCCGGCATGTTCAAAACCGCGTTTTTTCAAATCTTCAATTCGATGTTCTGCATGGCGAATCATATCTTGTTTTGTACCAAAATGGATAGCGCCAGTAGGGCAGGTTTTAACACAAGCTGGTTCTTGACCAACCGCTACGCGATCGACACATAAAGTGCATTTGTAAGAATGATTATCCTCTTTACTGACCCGAGGAATATTAAATGGACAACCCGCCACACAGTAGCCACAACCAATGCAATGCTCTGATTGAAAATCAACAATTCCATTCGCATACTGTATGATTGCACCTTCAGATGGGCAAGCTTTTAAACAACCAGGATCGGCGCAGTGCATACAACCATCTTTACGAATAAGCCATTCAAATTTACCATTGACTTCAACTTCTGAATAGCGCATTACCGTCCATGCTTTAGGTTCTAAATCTGCTGGATTATCATATACGCCGACAGTATGGCCAATTTCGGCTCGCAAATCATTCCATTCGCTACAAGCAACTTGACATGCTTTGCAACCAATACACGTAGTTACATCAATTAATTTAGCCACTTCTTGTTGATAATCTCGAGCTCGTGGAGCCGGCGTTAATGCATTTGTTGCAGAGCGGCGAATAATATCTTGAGTTTGTAATGACATAATTTCTCTTCCCTCCTTTTATGCCGCAGTGGTAACTTTCTCGATATTGACTAAAAATGATTTATATTCTGGAGTTTGTGAATTAGCGTCACCTAAATGTGGCGTTAATTCATTCACTAAAAATCCTTTCTTAGTCTGACCTGTGAATCCCCAAACGATCGGAATTCCAATGGTTTCGATTTCTTTACCATCAACAGTCAATGTTGGAAGGCGCTTAGTCACAACTGCTTTAGCCTTAATATAGCCGCGGTATGAAGTAACTTTTACGGTATCGCCAAGTTTAATCCCTTTTTTATTGGCTAGATTTTCACTCAGTTCAATAAATTGTTCAGGTTGAGTAATTGATGCTAGTCTTGCATGCTGAGTCCAAAAATGAAAATGTTCGGTAATACTATAAGTCGTACCAACATAAGGAAATTGTTCAGCATTACCTAATCGCGCTAAATCCTCTTTAAATGCTCGAGCCACAGGACTACTAATTTGACTTGGGTGCAGAGGATTAGTCGTAATAGGTGTTTCAAATGGTTCATAATGTTCAGGGAATGGTCCATCAACGAGTCGATTCAAGCAAAATAGTCCACCTAAACCATCATTATTCATGATAAAGGCACCCGCGCCAGTGCTTGGTGATAAGGTTGCGGTAAAGTCAGGTACATCGTTTCCTACCCAACTAGAACCATTCCATTTGACTAAAACGCGTTTAGGATCGTAAGGCTTACCATTTTCATCTGCTGATGCGCGGTTATACAATACTCGTCTATTCATTGGCCACGCCCAAGCCCAACCAGCATGAACGCCTTTACCTGATGGATCGCTAGGATCACGTCTTGCCATTTGGTTACCTTGTTCTGTCCAAGAACCACAAAAGATCCAAATACCTGAAGACGTAGTTCCGTCGGCTTTTAATTGGGAAAAACCGCTTAATAGCTGACCTTTTTTAAGTATGACATTGCCATTAGCATCGGTTAAATCTGCTAATGCTCGACCATTACACTCTTTGGATAACTCTTCGGCAGCCGGACCTTCAGGGTCTTGATAATCCCAAGTTAAATTATCGATAGCTTCATGGTAAGCTCCACCTTCTTCGGCATATAGCTCTTTTATTCTTAAGAAGATACGAGCAATAATTTCTGGATCATATATTGCTTCATAAGGTGGTCTTGCCGCTGCCCAGTGCCATTGTAACCATCGAGAAGAGTTAACAATGGTACCATTTTCTTCTGCAAAGCAGTTTGAGGGTAATCTAAAGACTTCTGTTTGGATTTTACTTGGATCGACATCATTAGATTCACCGTGGTTTTTCCAAAATTCGGCTGTCTCTGTTGGCATTGGATCAATGCTTACCAAAAATTTTAGATTGGATAAACCTTCGCGAATACTATTTTTATCGGGTAGCGCGGCAAGTGGGTTAAAACCTTGACAAATAAAGCCATTAGCTTGCTTATCACGCATCATTTTGCTAAATCTTAAAACATCATACGTTTTGTCCCATTTAGGTAACCAATCAAACCCCCAATCGTTCTCTTTTGTTGATTTATCGCCGTACATTGACTTCATAAAACTGACAAAGAATTTTGGATAATTGCCCCAAAAGTTAACTTCGCTCGGACCAAGCGGTTTGGGTGTTTTTTCTTCTAAATATTGTGCGAGCGTAATTTGTGATTCTTTTGGTAAATCAAGATAAGCAGGTAAACGGTTAGATAATAAACCGACATCAGTTAAACCTTGAATATTTGAGTGACCACGTAAGGCGTTAATTCCGCCACCCATTACACCAATATTACCTAAAATTAGCTGTATCATAGCCGCAGTGCGGATAATTTGTGAACCATAAGTATGCTGAGTCCACCCTAAAGCATATAAGAACGTCGCAGCTCTATCATTAGTTTTAGTACTGGCTAAAGATCGGCAAACATGTAAAAAACTTTCCACAGGGCTACCCGTTACTTTATTGACCATTTCAGGTGTATAACGACTAACATGTTGTTTTAATAGGTTCCATACACAACGAGGATGACTCAGTGTTTTATCCCTGAGGGCATAACCATTTTCATCTTTTTGATAAGCCCATGTTGTTTGATCGTATTGGCGGCTAGATGAATCATAACCACTAAATAACCCCGTATTGGTATCAAAATTGAAATCATCGCGTACAAGTAAACTTGCATTACTGTGGGTTACCAAATATTCAAAGTTGACTTCATTGTGGGTAATTAGATAATTAATAACACCCAGTAAAAATGTGATATCCGATCCTGAACGAATTGGGACATAATGGTCAGCAACAGAAGCAGTTCGATGAAAACGTGGATCGATGGCGATCAGTTCTGCTCCGTTAGTAATTTTAGCTTCAATAGCCCATTTAAATCCAACAGGGTGGGCTTCAGCTGCATTTCCCCCCATGACAATAACGACATTCGCGTTTTTGATATCATTCCAGTTATTTGTCATTGCGCCGCGTCCAAAAGTGGCTGCTAGACTTGATACTGAAGGACCATGACAAACCCTTGCTTGTGTTTCAAGACTTAACATACCTAACGCACGCGCCACTTTAAAAGCTAACCAACCCGTTTCATTACTTGCTGCCGAAGTGACAAGCCAACCGGTAGTTGTCCAGCGATTAACTGTTGTGCCTTTCTCATTTTTTTCAATAAAATTTTTATCTCGGTCAGCTTTCATCAAACGCGCAATGCGATCAATTGCTTCATCCCAACTAATACGTTGCCATTTATCTGAGCCCGGTGCGCGATATTCCGGATATTTAACCCGTTGCTCACTCTTAATATAATCAAGGACACCGGCACCTTTTGGGCACAGTGAACCACGACTAACAGGATGATCAGGATCGCCTTCGATATGAAAAATAGACGATTCGGCATTTTTGGCGCCATCTCCACGGCTGTAGAGTAACATTCCACATCCTACCGAACAGTAGGTACAATTATTACGCGTTTCTTTTGATTTGATTAATTTAAATTGGCGAGTTTGTGCGAGTGCTACATTTGGCGCTAATCCTAGTGTAGCTACCGTTGTTCCTGCCATACCACCAGCACAGATCTTAAAGAACTGTCTACGGTTCAATAGCATATGAACTCCTTAAAAAAGCTGACATTACATTATTTGATTTATTATGTTTGAGGCTATAAACATCCCTATTTATACTAATAATAATCGTTTATTTAATAGAAATAAAGGGAAAAACGGAAATGAATTGACAAAGTTTGATATAGGTCAAAAAAGACAAAAATAAAGGTTTTAAGCTTAGTAAAAAAGATATAAAAAAATTTTTTTTGAAATAAGTTTCAGAAAATTATGCGATATAAATCTTTATTTTTACTTAATCGTAATCATTGATTTTCTGAAACTTATCAACTATTTTATTGCGTTACTAAAGGATTTATCTCATCAATAGTTTGCATCACTCTTGCCGTAATCAAAGGTTTAAGCGTTTCATGCATAGTGGCAATTTTAGCTAAATTAGCACCACCTTCATCATCTAAATAACCTTGTTCACGTAGTGAGCTGACTAATGTAGCAAATACGCCTTTATCAAAAAACTCTGGAGCATTAATACCATGTAAAACCGATAATCTTTCGGCAATAAGTCGCCCTTCTTTTTCTAAAGTAGCACGACTAATAGACGGATCTTTTTGTAACAAAGAAAACGCAATCATATAACGCTGCAAAGTATCTTTTGAGGATGAAGCAAGTAATTGTAATCCTGACATTTTTAAATAATTTAAGGTTAATTTATCAGGTGAATAACTAATTAAATTTAACTCAGCATAAGTTTCAATGATTTTATTCACATATTGAGTAAGTTGTTCATCATCATGATAAAGAAATAGCTCTGATTTGATTAA
The DNA here is from genome assembly GCF_001693755.1 of Gilliamella sp. wkB171. GTDB lineage: Bacteria > Pseudomonadota > Gammaproteobacteria > Enterobacterales > Orbaceae > Gilliamella > Gilliamella apicola_F. Next base: position 106,729 of record NZ_LYST01000053.1, on the reverse strand, counting down.
TGGAAATAACAATTTGATTTGATTAATCACTTCTTCTGAAGAAATGCGATTATGCTTTATTAAAATTCTGGCAACTAACGCTGGGATGATTAGCAAATGCTGGATGTTATTACGATAATACGTCATTAGCACAGCTTGATCTGTTGTTAAGCCAACCATTTCACCCACTTCATCTGTTGTAATAACAAATTTGCCCATTTCTTTAGCGTGTTCAAACAGCTCTTCTGGCGTTTTATCGGGAATAGTTATCAGATCGGAATAAGGGATTTTCTTCAATAATTTTAGAAGATAGTCGATGTGTTCAAGTAGTCTGACTTTAGTTAACGCTCGTTGATCTGCGGCCAATAGTATTGAACAACATAAATTCATCGCATTAATTGCTGCTGACGCATTAATCCGTTCCATGATTTGCTTGGCGAGTAAATTGGTTGTAGGCGTTAACCAGTTAGGGCGAACTGTGCCTGTTGGTTCTATTGCGTCACGCCACTCAGGTATCTGTTGATTTAAAAATTGATTCAGCAAAATAGGGTGACCAAAGTTGACATAGCCAAAACCTAGCTTTTTCAATTTTAGGAAAGCTTTAAGTGTATGCCATAAGCTTTCCTTTTCTTTTTTTGCGCCGCGTAGTTCATTGGCGTAAGTTGCGACCTCTAAAACATGTTCATAACCTATATACACCGGCACAACCGTAATTGGTCTTGCATCACCACGTAACAATGTTTGTACTGTCATCATTAACATGCCTGTTTTAGGATCAAGTAATCTACCTGTACGTGAGCGTCCACCTTCAATAAAATATTCAACAGCATAACCACGGATAAACAGTTCAGCTAAGTATTCTCTAAATACTGCTGTATATAACTTATTTCCCCTAAATGAACGACGAATAAAAAAAGCGCCAAGTCGTCTAAATATTGGACCTGCCGGCCAGAAATTCAGGTTTATACCCGCAGCTATGTGAGGCGGGACTAATCCTTGTCGGTAAAGTACGTAGGAGAGTAATAAATAATCCATATGACTACGATGACAAGGTGCATAAACAATCTCATGCCCATTTTGTGCCAGTTCACGCACTGGATCTGCATTGGTGACTTTCAGCCCTTGGTAAAGTTTATGCCAAGCCCAAGTAAGAACAAAGTCTGTCACTCTTAGCATACGATAAGAGAAATTAGCGGCAATTTCGTTTAAATTGGCTAATGCATTTTTTTTAGCTTTATCTAAGCTAATATTTTTACTTTTTGCTTCTTCTTGTATCGCTTCGGCCAGTCTTGGACTATTTAATAACTTATTTAGCATCTGTTGCCGAACGGGTAATTTGGGGCCAACTGATGCCATTCGTAATTTTGCAAAATGAATACGTGCTACCCGAGATAGCTTATGTGCTAAAACAGAAATATCTTGTTTATCATCAAATTCGATAGTCTTAAGTGAAACTGTTTTAGAAAAACGAGTATAACAATCACGCCCAGAAATAATAATCTTAAACAATTTATAGGTAGCACCTAATACTTGTAGTGAGGGCATTTTCTTGCCTTCTTTGTCTGGTCGGCGCCCAAACATAACCGAAACGGGCAACATTTGTATATCAAGATTAGGATTTTGTTGATGAGCCGAAATATAATCTTTTAAAATTTCGATAGTTTTATTTTGTTGGCGATTGGATGCAAAAATACCAGGACCTTTATCGATATAAATATAGGCTGGTACAGTTTTACCATTAACCTCTATACTATCTAGAGGATCGGGTAGCTTATATTGTAAGCATAGTGACTGAACTACCATTAAGTCGATTTGTGAATTATACGGTAGTACATATAAAACAGGTCGGTGCGTATCTAAACCTAGTTCTGTAATTGGATCAGTTGGAATCGGTTTACTTTTGACAAAAAGTTTCACTAGGATCTGGATAAGAAAAAAATAAGCTTTTGTCCACCAAGAGAACATAAAAAAATAAACCTCATACTTTTGTGTTATTGATATACTTTAATCTCTTTAATTTTTAACTTATCAACCAAACTTAAAATAAGTATTTTGTTGGTAAAGCTAAATAATGCATCTTTAACACCAGAAAAGAGCAATGTATTGAGTATATACTTGTTAGCATTTTATCGTTAGTTAATTTGCACAATCTTTAGACCGTATTATTTAAATAACTTAGAAAGATAAGCTATAACGATATGGCCTAGTATTATAAATATTTATTAATCATGACACTACGAATAAATTGATTTTTTGTTATTACTTATCAAAAACAATGTAAAATTTGCCAATATCTTTATGAAGATGGTTATTCTAAGTATCTGCTATTTATAGGATTTAATCTTACATATTATTGCAAAATGGTTCTATTGTTTACAGCGATATAACACATCTAAAATATAACGTAATTGTTTAACATCTAGCTGTCCGGGAGCTGAGGCATTTTTAGCCGCACCAAATGTCATTGCTGAACCAAATATTGTGCCAGCTATTCGACTAATTGTGCCAAGACCAGCCATTGACATGGTGATAATTGGTTTAGTGGCATACATTTCATTCATTTCGGTGGTAGCAGCAAGAAGCGTTAATACATCTTCTGTCTTTTTAGGCATAACCGCAATTTTAGGGATATCAGCGCCTAAATCTTGCATTTTACGTAATCGATAAATAATACCGCTTTTAGTCGGTGTTTTTTCAAAATCGTGATTTGAAGCTACAACAAAGACATTATTTTTATGGGCAACATCAATAATTTCTTTAACATAGCTATCACCAATAAAGACCTCAACATCAATTAAATCAATTAAACCGCTTGATGCCATCGTTTTATTTAACTCAATATAAGCGCTTAACGGCCAAGGTTTTACACCACCTTCATTTGCTGTTCGAAAGGTAAATAAAATCGGTTTATTTGGTAATAAATCAGCCATTTTTTTTGCCATGGCTTTTACCGAGTCGAGATTATCAACTTGACAATAATGATCGGCACGCCATTCTAAAACATCAAAATCGATATCTTGTAGATAGGTAATTTCTTCAAGCAGTTCTTCTTCAGTTTTACCAACTAGTGGCACAATGATTTTAGGGGCGCCTTTACCTATCTCTATATTTTTTATAGTAATTGTTTTCATGTTATATCCTGTTAGCAATAAATTGATACTATCTTTTTTTAGTCATTTAAATCGTTATAATTAGATAGTCATTCCAATTCAAAAAAATCTTGCTATCTATTAATCGTTAAATCCCATTTTCTCTTTTACATACTCAATGGGTGCATCTTCACCTGTCCAAATTTTTATTTGAGCAGCACCTTGCCATAACATCATGCCGATACCATTTAAGGTTTTACAACCTTGCTTTTCGGCAATTTCTAATAATTTGGTTTTGCGAGGGCTATAGATACAATCAGTGACGACAAGCTCAGGCCTTAGTAGGGTGGGATCGGTTATTAAACTTTGTCCTTCTAAGGGTTTCATGCCAACTCCGGTTGCATTACATAGTACGGTACTATCAGCTATTGCTTTACGTAGTTGCGTTTCATTGGCAAGATCAAAAACCTGAACTTTACAATTTGTGTTTTCATTCAATTTTTTAGCAACAGTTTCAATTTTAGCGTAGCAGTCATCTTTTTGATTGAAGATAGCAATCTCATTTACTCCGTCGAGTGCTGCTTGAACCACAATTGCTGTTGCTGCACCACCAGCCCCTAGTATCGTCATTTTTTTGCCAATAACATCAACGCCAGCTTCTTTGAGCATGCGCATATAACCAATACCATCTGTGTTATAACCGGTCAACACACCATTATCATTAGATATAGTATTACAAGCACCACTCATTTCAACAGCAGGGGTCAACTTATCCAAATAGTTACAAACCAATTGTTTATTTGGCATCGAAACTGCGCTACCACGTAAACCTAATGCACGAAGCCCTTTTATGGCATCGGGTAACTTTTCTTGATCGACTTCAAAAGCTAAATAGACATAAGGAATATTCAATTTAGAATAAATGGTATTTTGCATCTGAGGGGATAAGCTGTGACGAATAGGATATGCCATTAAACCAATCAGTAAAAAATGACCGTCTATATTACTTCTCATTAATAACACTCCATAACAAACTTTTATAGATCGCAAAACTTAATTTTTAAATAAGGTAAGCAATCAATTCTATTACCTAGATTTTTATCTTGCATGATTAAAACTGCATAAAACATCATTATAACTGGATTGAGCGACAATGATAAGAAAGTTATTTTATAACACATTGAATAATTGGTATCTTATTGTGTGCTAATAACCAATTTAATGTATTGTACTTTATATTGAAAAGTTAATTTATATAAATTATCAATTTTATGAAATTATTGCGCCGAGCCTATACCGGTTATTTTAACGTTTAGGCATTATTATCGAAACTCAACAATCCTTTATCTAGTTGATTCTGTAACGTGTAGAATATTATCAATAATCGTATAAGTTTGATAGCCGATGGCTAAAATCAAAGAGTTAAATTAACCAAATTGAAAAAAAATCGTTGATCAATTAAGCTGGTCTTTTTAAGTTAAGCCTATAACAAATCGTTAAAACTAAGCATAAATCTAAAATGCTACTGTTAAATCTGCTAATTAGTGAGTGTACACTATCAATTGCACTTTCAGTATCGATCACCTAAAATGCTAAGCTTTACTGATTAACCGAAAATCTTTTTATGAATATAGTGCTTGATTTGTTCTCGTCCATAAATGCTGTTGTTGTCGCGGTAGTTTGCATGTTAATTTTATCGCTCTGCCGTGTTCATGTTGTGATTAGTTTAATTATTGGGGCATTTATAGGTGGGCTATTCAGTCATTTATCATTGAAAGAAACCATTGATGCCTTTAATACCGGTATCAGTAATGGCGCTAATATTGCACTATCTTATGCCATGCTCGGTGCCTTTGCGGTTGCAATATCAAAATCAGGCTTACCAGAGTTATTGGCCGATAAAGCTATTGAGCAGCTGACATCAAGCAGTGCGAAAACCAGAATAAAATGGTTATTAATCATCATTATTGCATTAGTAAGTATTTCCTCACAAAATGTTATTCCTATTCATATTGCCTTTATACCACTTTTAATTCCACCGCTTTTATATGTTATGTCACGTTTGCAATTAGATAGACGAATGATTGCTTGTATTATGACATTTGGTCTTATCACTCCTTATATGTTTTTACCCATAGGTTTTGGCAACATCTTTTTAAATCAGATTTTATTAAAAAATATTATCTCATCAGGTATGGATGTCAGCCATGTCAACGTGATGCATGCTATGGCTATACCTGCTTTAGGTATGTTTATTGGTTTATTATGGGCAATTTTTATCAGTTACCGAAAACCTCGTGAATATAAAATTATTCGCCAAGAGACCAACTTATCAGCGTTAAATAATGTTAATAAGCGTTCACTTTTTGTTTCACTTTTAGCGATAGTGCTATCGTTTAGTATCCAACTTTATACTGGCTCAATGATTTTAGGCGCCTTAATTGGTTTTATTTGTTTTATTGTATCAGGCACAATTAAATGGGGTGAAGCCGACGGTGTTTTTACTGATGGTATAAAAATGATGGCAATGATTGGTTTTGTAATGATTTCTGCACAAGGTTTTGCCGAAGTTTTAAAACAAACTCACGAAATTGAGCCTTTAGTGATTAATAGTGCAGCTTTATTTGCTGGCAATAAAGTGATAGCCTCATTTATGATGATGTTAGTAGGATTAGTGATTACATTAGGTATTGGCTCTTCATTCTCAACTGTGCCAATTATTGCCGCGATTTATGTACCACTTTGTGTTCAACTTGGTTTTTCACCGATTGCAACAGTCTGTTTAATTGGTGCATCAGGTGCGATTGGCGATGCTGGTTCACCGCCATCTGATACTATCTTAGCAACCTCAGCTGGGCTTAATAGTGACGGGCAGCACGACCATATTCGTGATAGTGTTATTCCAACTTTCACTCATTTTAATATCCCCTTATTTATTGCGGGTTGGGTGGGATCATTAATTTTATAATAAGTCGCTCTCTAATTGAGCAAGGTTATTATCTTGTATGAATAAAAAATTACACCCTAACATTCGTGCAGTTTGTGCACAGGTCATTTTTAATGTATTGGAAGATGGACAATCACTCAATACAGCGTTAACTGCTGAACATGACAAAATAGCCGATAAAGATCGTAGCTTAGTTCAAGAGATTTGTTTTGGGGTAATGCGAGTATTACCGGAGCTCAATTTTTATATTCATCATCTTATGGCTAAAGTCATGACTGGTAAAAATAGAGTTCTGCATTATCTATTATTAGTCGGGATTTACCAGATTCTTTATACCCGTATTCCTGAACATGCCGCGGTTGGTGAAACGGTCAGTGCGGTTAATGTTTTAAAAAAATCGTCACTAAAAGGTTTGATTAATGGTGTATTACGTGAATTTTTACGCCAACAAGCATCGTTACAACAAGCTTTTAGTCAAAGCAGCAAAGAGCAAACAAGCCGAACATTACACCCAAGTTGGTTAGTTAACCGTTTAAAGCAAGCTTATCCTGATAAATGGCAAGCAATTATTGCTGCTAATAATCAAAAACCGCCCATGTGGTTGCGTGTCAATCAAAACCACTATTGTGTAACTGATTACCAGCAACAATTAGCTGACGTAAAAATTGAATCACAAGTTTATCCATCAATGCCAAGTGCATTACAGGTAATTACACCGGTTAATGTGAACAAATTACCTTATTTTGAAGATGGTGCGGTAACGGTACAGGATTTATCTGCCCAATATGCCGCTTACTTATTGGCACCTCAAAATGGTGAACAGATATTAGATATGTGTGCTGCACCAGGCGGTAAAACTACGCATATTTTAGAAATAGCACCACAAGCACAAGTATTGGCTGTTGATGTTGATGCTAATCGAGCAAAACGTATTGAACAAAATTTGACGCGTTTAAAACAGCACGCCGAAGTCAAAGTAGGTGATGGTTTAACGCCTGAAAAATGGTGCAAAGGTCGAATTTTTGATCGCATTTTGCTTGATGCACCTTGTTCGGCAACAGGGGTGATTCGGCGACATCCTGATATCAAGTGGTTACGTCGTGATGCCGATATTGCTCAATTAGTTGAGTTACAGTACGCTATTTTAACTCAAATTTGGCCCTATTTGAAAATAGGGGGAACTTTAGTCTATGCTACCTGTTCAATCTTACCTGATGAAAACAGTGCACAGATCACGCGTTTTCTCAATGAATATCGTGACGCCCAATTACAAGGTGAAATTAAACAACTACTACCGAGTGAACATGGCGGTGACGGCTTCTTCTATGCGGTATTGCAGAAAATTTAACGCCTAAAGGTGAGCGCTGTTTTTTGCTCCTAGATAGGCCTTTAAAGTTTATTATAATAAATAAAGCCTTTTTATAACTTATTATGCTCAACTGAGCATAGTGATTTATTTCCTATTTTATTGACGAGGAAGGCTTTATCTTATCGGTTAATTTTTTGAGGAGATAAAAGATCACAATCGCACACAAAAATGGCACACCAAAAATTACCCACAACCCAGCAGGATCAAATTCACCGTCGGCTAAAGCAATACCCGTATAATTAAGAAAATCATCAATCGCGTAAGCAAGCTTTTCGAGCAAACGAAATATTGGTTTTGACAAAAAAACCACTGCTTGACAGATAAGATAGATCACTATGAATACGAGAATCGATGGTAAGCGTTTTTTAGGTTGGTTTGATGTTATCATATTGATATTATTCGTATGTAAATTTTGCATCATTTAAAACAATTAAAGTGAACTCACCATTTAATAATAACGACGAGATCAAAGCGTAAATTGTGCTAAACGTTAATTTTAACAGATGTGAACCGTTTAGCAAGGTGATGGTAGATGATTGTTTTTTCTATTTTTAAAAAGGATTTTTTGCTTTTAGATATAGCAAATTGTGATCGTTATTTCTATTGGGATTTTTTTAGTAAAAATACCTGAGTAAAAGAATTTTGAGCTAAATAACAAGGCAAGGTTAAACTATTTTTATTAATCAAGCTGGGATTGATAGTTTTTTGTAGTATTAATTAAATCAAACTGATTAACGCATCAAATAGGATGATATATATTATTAATACATATCATCCTTTACCGATTAGCTGTATTTTTTTATTCTTTGAGCTAACTGTTTTGAATGTTCTAAGGCATTTGCTTTTATTTCACTTTCACCTTTCATAATTGGAGAAACACCATAGAGTAATGCCGGTGGAAGATATTCCATTTGTGTGTAGCGTGCTGAAATCTTAACCGATTCAAGTAAATTTTTGATTAAATCGGCGCTATATTCTTGAAAATTTTGCTCAGCTTGCCCAATTGTTAAACTTGGTAATAACTTTTTACCTTTTAATTTATCGCCTTGTGAGCCATAAGCAAATTGGTAGGTTAATACCTGATCAAACCATATTTTAAGTATTGCTGGCATGTTAAACCAATACATAGGGTATTGTAGAACGATAAGATCATGCCTAAGTAACGCGGCTTGTTCCTCTTGTACATTGATTTTGTAATCTGGATAAAGTTGGTGAATATTACGAATTTCTAAATTCGTAATCTGTTTTTGCAATGATTCTATAATGGTTTTGTTTGCAATAGATTGTTCAATATTGGGATGACCTAAAATAATTAATGCCATGATGATTCCTTTTGGATTTATACTATAAAAATGTGAGTGACTATTATTAGTTTATGCCTTAATAGGTTTATGGCAATATCTATCAAATTAGATAGTTATAAACTTAAAGCGTTAGGTAGTTAAATGGAACTAGACAAGCAAAGCACTGTAAAAACGTATAACAATAAAACATATTATTGCCCTATCAGCTTAGCGATGGATTTAGTTGGTGGAAAATGGAAAGGGGTGATACTTCATTATTTACTTTCTGGCGAAAAACGCTTTAGTGAATTAAAAACCATCATCCCAGAAATTACCGATATGACATTAAGTCTTCAACTTAAAAAGCTTGAAGAGGATGGCTTAATTACGCGCACGGTTTTTGGGGATAAACCGCCATTAAAAGTGTTATATAGATTGACCCCACAGGGTGAACGGATACGTCCTGCATTAGAACAACTTTGCTTGTGGGCATTAACGCTATGACATATCTATAATGATATGGGTAAGTATTAAAATGGGTTTGATAAATTGAATTTTAACCAAATACAATTATCAAAATTAAAACGGCAAAGACACTTTGACGAATTCAATTTATGTTTAGATACTGAATATAAAACACCTTACCCATTTGGACAATCTTTTGTAGATATGATAAATTTTGGCTTCGTTTCACGTTATAAAGATTTTCTGATATGGCTTACACACTTACCTACAATGATTTACCTGAAAATATTCAATCTTGGCAAGGTTTACCGCTATCTTTAAATGGATGCGAAGTGGTACCCCTTGACTATAATGCGGGTAAAACAGGTTGGATTATTTATGGCAAAAAATTAAATAAAACTGTTTTATCAAAATTCCAAAACCAACTAGCTATGCCAATGGTAATTGTGTCGTCGTGGAAAATTAAAACATATCAGATTGTTAGAATTGCTGGCGTCATGCCTAAAAAAGCTAAATCCATTTCATTGGCTTTAAGTATTGATGTTGCGCCCATTGATAATTTGCCATCATTACATTCACCGGGACTACTTGTTATGGATATGGATTCGACCGCAATTGGCATTGAATGTATTGATGAGCTGGCTAAATTACAGGGTGTTGGTGAACAAGTGGCCGCTGTGACGGAACAAGCCATGCGCGGCGAACTTGATTTTGCTACAAGTTTACGTAAAAGAGTGGCAACACTTAAAGGTGCGCAGCAAAATATTTTACAACAAGTGAAAGATACGTTACCTCTTACGCCTGGCTTATCTTATTTAGTGAGAGAATTACATAAAAAAAATTGGCATGTTGCAATCGCTTCAGGCGGCTTTACCTATTTTGCTGATCATCTAAAACAAAAGTTAAAGTTAGTTGATGCTTATGCCAATGAGTTAGAAATTAAAAACGGTAAATTAACCGGTAAGGTTATCGGGCCGATAGTTGATGCAAAATACAAAGCCAGAACCTTACAGCATTTAGCGACATCACTAGATATTCCAATAGAGCAAACTGTTGCTATCGGTGATGGTGCTAATGATTTAATGATGCTTCGTATAGCGGGTCTTGGCGTAGCTTATCATGGTAAACCCAAAGTGGTGGAAAAAGCACGGATTAGCATTAATTATGCGGATTTAACCGGATTGTGGTGTATTTTATCAACCAGTTTATTAAGTGAAGGTTAGGAGAAAAGTTTGGCAAAAACAGTAAAGCGTGCTTATGTCTGTAATGATTGTGGTGCTGAGTATCCTCGTTGGCAAGGTCAATGTAGCGCTTGTCATGCATGGAATACTATTACGGAAGTTAGATTAGCCAGTACTTCATCACGTAATGATCGATTATCCGGTTATGCCGGTGGTGCAGGACAAACTAAAATCCAAAAATTATCTGAAATTAGTTTAGAAGCGCTACCAAGGTTTTCGACTGGCTTTTCTGAATTTGACCGCGTACTTGGTGGTGGGGTTGTCCCTGGCAGTGCTATTTTGATTGGCGGTAATCCCGGAGCAGGCAAAAGTACGTTATTACTGCAAACCATGAGCAAGCTTTCTACGCTAATGAACACGCTGTATGTAACTGGTGAAGAATCATTGCAACAAGTTGCGATGCGTGCACATCGATTAGGATTACCCACCGATAATATCAATATGCTGTCTGAAACCAGCATTGAACAAATTTGTTTACTGGCAGAACAGTCACAACCTAAATTAATGGTTATTGACTCTATTCAAGTTATGCATCTTGCTGATATTCAATCTTCACCCGGTAGCGTCGCCCAAGTGCGTGAAACCGCTGCTTATTTAACTCGTTTTGCCAAAACTAAAGGTATTGCCATTATTATGGTTGGTCATGTGACTAAAGATGGATCATTGGCTGGACCAAAAGTGCTTGAACACTGTATCGACTGCTCAGTTTTATTAGATGGTGATGCCGATTCCCGCTTTAGAACACTACGTAGTCATAAAAATCGTTTTGGTGCAGTGAACGAGTTAGGTGTATTTGCCATGACAGAACAAGGCCTAAAAGAGGTGAGTAATCCATCAGCAATCTTTTTAAGTCGTGGTGATGAAATGTTACCTGGTAGCTCTGTTATGGTGCTATGGGAAGGAACAAGACCATTATTAGTTGAAATTCAAGCTCTTGTTGATCACTCAATGTATGGTAATCCAAGACGCGTTACTGTCGGTTTAGAGCAAAACCGATTAGCACTATTACTTGCTGTTTTACATCGTCATGGTGGGTTACAAATGGCCGATCAGGATATTTTTGTTAACGTTGTTGGTGGGGTAAAAGTGACCGAAACTAGTGCCGATTTAGCATTAATTGCTGCATTGGTATCGAGTTTTCGTAATCGCCCATTACCGCAAGATGTGGTGATTTTTGGCGAGATTGGCTTAGGCGGTGAAATACGCCCAGTACCGAGTGGACAAGAACGAATTGCTGAGGCTGCAAAACATGGTTTTAAAAAAGCGATTGTACCTTTTGCCAATATGCCTAAAAAGAGGCCTGAAAATATGCAAGTTTTTGGCGTAAAAAAAGTCTCAGAAGCGTTAGATATTTTAAATGATTTTTGACCGTTAGGTTAATTAAAACAATGGTCTACCGACATCTTAATTAGATAACAATCTATAGTTGTTGGTAGGCTTATTGATTATTAATAAGCAATTATCGAGCTAATCAATTAGTCACTTTAACGTCAACAGCTAATTCCCCAGTTGTAATGATTACTCTTTTTGAACGTTAAAGTGACCTACAAATTATGTTTTTTTACTTTTATTGGCTCAGTTAATAACAGATTTCGTAACAAGGTTTATAAGCAGTACCACCAGGTAACTTCATACGGTCTTGTTTAACAAAACTACGCAGTAAATTATCAAGTTGCGTCATGATCTCTTTATCGCCTTGCAATTTATAGGGACCATGCTCGGCAATCTGTTTCATACCAAACTCTTTAACATTACCTGCAACAATACCAGAAAACGCTCGGCGCAAATCAGCAGCTAATAATTCAACTGGCTGATCTTTATGTAAATTGAGTGAAGCCATGTTTTCGTGTATTGGTTCAAATGGGTGTTGTAACGATTCATCTATTTTTAATAGCCAGTTAAAACCGTAAGCATCGCCAGTGGCTAAACGCGAAGCTTTCACTTGTTTTACCCCTTCCTTCATTATACGAGCCACTTGTTCTGGCGAATCAATGACAATTTGATAAAGTTTAGTCGCTTCATCACCTAAGGTATTGCGAATAAAACTATCAATCGCAGCAAAGTAGTCTTCACACTCTTTGGGACCGGTTAAAATAAGAGGAAGTGCTTGATGTTTATTTTCAGGATTTAGCATAATACCTAAAATATAAAGCAATTCTTCAGCGGTGCCAGGCCCACCTGGAAAAATAATAATACCGTGAGCAATACGTACAAAGGCTTCGAGTCGTTTTTCAATATCCGGCATGATAATGAGTTCGTTAACTAACGCATTTGGCGGTTCTGCCGCGATAATTGATGGTTCGGTTAGACCGATAAAACGGCTGTCTTTATAACGTTGTTGAGCATGACCAACAGCAGCCCCTTTCATTGGCGCTTCCATAATGCCTGGTCCACAGCCAGTGCAGATATTAAGCTCACGCAAACCAAGTTGCATTCCTACTTGTCTGGCATAGTAATATTCACTTTCGTTAATTGAATGGCCACCCCAACAAACAACCAGATTGGGCTCTTCGCCGACATGCAATGCGTTAGCATTACGTAAAATAGAGAAAACCAGATTGGTTATATAAAATGAGTGATCTCTATCCAATTTAACATTAGAAACTAATTGTTTAACGGCACTGATTTGGCTATTTAAAAAGAGAATATCGCGCAGTACAGCAAAAAGATTGGCTTGAATAGAACGAATCATTCGTTTATCGACAAAAGCGCTTTCGGGTGCATCAATCAACTCTAATTTCACCCCGCGTTCTTTACTAATTACATTAATTTCGAACGATTTAAATCTATCTAATAACTCTTTGGTACTATCGGTTTTACTACCCGCGTTAAGGGTTGCTAAAGAACAATTTCTAAATAATTGATAAAGCTCACTATTAGCAGATTTTTTTAACATATCAACTTCAGCTTGTGCAAGCAAATCCATTGATCCTAATGGGCTAATATGGGTAATCATTACCACCTCCATTTGACGGTTTTATCGACAAAAAATCATTATATATTCAACCAGAACTTTTAATAAGTAAAGTTAAGAATAATATAATATTCTAATAAATTGATTTATCCTAAAAGGTATAAGTAATATTGATATAAATTAGATTTTTATACTATGATGATTAAATTATCAATTACATAGATTAAGCCATAAGGAAATGTGACAATTATGAAAAATGATTTTTGTTTACTTAAAGGCACTGTAAGTAAATTGAGAAAGGGAGAAATTGATGAAAAAGGATTGATACTCGCTTCATCTATATTCGCCTTTTTTTGCTATTTATTTAATTGGCGTCCGTTTTTAAAAGGAAAATACTTTAATTGTTATGTTGGCAGTCATCAAGTTGAAGGGCGACTTAAACAAGTCGGTTTTAATGATGGTGATTATGTTGAAATGCTTGTAAAACCAACGCGGGATGATGATGTTTATGAATGTTATGCAGTTCGAATTCCCGAGCAACATGCGTTAATTTTTCCTAGTTTTATGGAGGAAACTGCATTTGAATGCGTGAAAGTAAACTTTATTTTGTTGACATTTTTTGTTGTTATAATCTGCATTATGGTCTCAATCATCGGCATTTTTTGTGGTGAATCATTAGATTATTATCTTAATGTTTTCAAATTTAGTTTTTATGGTTTGATTATTTCAACAGTTTTCTTTTTTTATGCTGCCGGTGGCGGATATACATTTTTTTGTAATCAGATTTTAACCTGTTTTGGTTATTCTGAGGTTTGGAAGCATAGTGTTAATAAAGAAACAGAACACTTTAAAAAATTACATCGTGCTGGCGCTTCTGAACTATTTAATGATCCACAAACACCTCAGTTTAAAAAATTACAACAGTTCAAAGGTGGATACAATTACTATTGCACAACACCGATATTACCCAATTGGCTTAAAATTATTGATTAGTAACCATGGATAAATTAGATAAAAAAGGCACTGATATGCAATCGAGTTTAACAACAAATAGTGAATGTTTTCAAATAATCACCGGTCATATAACCAATCTTGAGGTATACGATACAGTAGAGAGTTTTACTCATGCTCGGAAATTAGCTGGTTGTTCTGACCTTAATCTATACATGATTGGACATTTAAGCTTAGTTTTTACGGCAAATAAACGATTAGCTATGTACGCTACAAGGAATGAATTAGATTGTCCGACCTCCGATATTGAACAATATTTTCGTTTTAAATTAGGCAATAATATAATTGAAGGGGTATGTTGTCGAGTAGCTTTTGCTGAAGGTGACTATGTTGAAGTTGTCGTTGATCAAATTGCAGGTGGGACTTATTTTGCCTACGCGCTACGTCGCCCCATTGATCATCTACTATGGTTACATCCTTATGCCACAGAGGGAACAGAAGCGAAACTTAATGAACCTAGCATTCATACACCGCTAATTGTAAAGGTAATTGGACTAATAGCTATTTTAAGCGGCATTTTTGGCGTGATACAAGCCTATTTAAAAAGTTCATGGGTGCCGTTGTTACTCGTTTTTTTTGGTGCAATGTTACTTATTCCTTTAAAAATATTTTATGGCTTAAAAAAGGAAATAAATGCAGGGTCTGCTATAGCAGACAGGATTTTTACCACTTTAGGTTATAACAATCCTAAACAGTTTGATATCGAAAAAGAGCATTATCTTTTCTTTAATAAATTAGAGCAGTTAAGTCAAGATTATTTGGTAGCATATCAAGGTCCTTTAACCGAGGGTGAAGATATTGTGCAAGAATTTATTGATCAATATAAAAATCAACAATCAGCTGACGATACTGAAATTGATAAATTAGTTAAGCACTATCTAAAACTTCATAAAGATGATATGCGGTGGGTTTATCTTTATCGCCATGCTCCATCTATTCCAAATTACATTACAGTTATCAATACTTAAAATGGCAATGACAAACTTGAATCAATAATTTAAGTCCTAAATTGTTATTTATTATGTTGATATTGATTAATTGTTCATGGTCAAAAAATCGAGTCTATGCTAGACTAAAACAAACTCTGAAGCTATTTTACCTAAGTGAATTTTTAGTTTCATATGGTAACTTAGCCGCGGTATAGCGCAGAAATGGCTATGCTTCCCGATTTGGATAAGGTGTTTGTTATATATGCAATTAATGGATAATTATCAGCGTCGATTTCAGTATCTACGCTTGTCGATTACCGAGCTGTGTAATTTTCAGTGTCAATACTGTTTACCCAATGGTTATCGCCCTAATAAAGATCATCACTTCTTAACGCTTAATGAGATCGATAATATTGTATCGACCTTTACTGAACTTGGTGTGCATAAAATTCGATTAACCGGTGGAGAGCCGACCTTACGTCGAGATTTTATCGATATTTTATCAATGATTTCCTCTTATCCTAGTGTTCGCGATGTGGCGGTGACAACTAATGGTTCACGTTTATTGAAAAATGTGCATCATTGGCATCAAGCTGGACTGAGTTCGATTAATATTAGTATTGATAGTTTTTCTCCCCATTTATTTAAATTAATTACAGGCCAAGATAAACTTAAAGAACTATTGCAAGGGGTGGAAAAATCATTAGAAGTAGGTATTAAAAAAGTTAAAATTAATACTGTATTAATGAAAAATATGAATGATAAATTGAACGATTATTTAGCTTGGATAAAGTACCGTCCGATAGAGTTACGCTTTATTGAACTTATGGAAACCGGTGAAAGCCAAGACCTTTTTAATCGTTATCATTTAGCGGGTCACTCCATGGAATTACAGCTCATTGAACAAGGTTGGCAATTACAACCTAAACAAGCTTTATCTGGTCCAGCTAAAGTTTATTATCACCCCCAATACTTAGGTAAAATTGGTTTGATTATGCCTTATTCAAAAGATTTTTGTAAAAGTTGTAATCGCTTAAGGGTCTCTTCAATAGGTAAACTGCATTATTGTTTATTTGGTGATGCTGCGGTAGATTTGCGTGATTTACTGGTTAGTTCTGAACAAAAAGCACAATTGAAAGCACGAATTTTAGCCTCGTTAATGATAAAACCTGAAAAACATCTATTACACCAACATAAAGTTGGTATTACGCCAAATTTATCTTATATCGGTGGATAATGGCTTATTTTGTTTCGGTATTAATGCGAGATTCCAATGGCTGATTGCCCAATCAAGTAGCTGTTGCTGAGTTGCATCTTGCCAATCACGCGGTAGGGGTTGACCTAAAAATTGTAATGCTTGCGCAGTGATTGATTGAATATTGCTAAGTTCAATGGCTTTAGCGTGATTTTGTTTAGATAATTTATTGCCATTATTATCCAGCACTAAAGGCAGGTGGCAGTAGCTGAGAACGTTAAAACCAAAAAGTTGATAAAGTGATATTTGTTTACCGGTAACGGGCAATAAATCTGCGCCGCGTACAATTTCGGTGATGCCTTGTTGATGGTCATCGAGTACCACTACTAAATTATAAGCAAATAAACCATCTTTGCGATGAATAATGAAATCTTCATTCGCATTTATTGCTGCAATTTTTTGTAAACCTAGAATTTTATCAGTGAACTCAAAAATAGGGTGATTTTGCTTTAAACGTATTGCATATGGTTGATCATCTTTTAGTGTTAAATGTTGTTGGCGGCAAAAACCATCATAAAATCCGTTAGGTAATAGCTGTATTCGTTGTCTTGTGCAATTACAATAGTAGGCTTGTTGATTTTGTAGTAACTGGTTTAATGTAGCTCGATAGCGTTCACTACATGCGGACTGATAAAGGACGTGGTCATCCCAATATAAGTTGAGTGCCTCTAACGTTTTTAATATTAAGGATGATGCACCTTTTACTTCTCTTGGCGGATCGATATCTTCTATTCGAACGAGCCACTTACCATGCTTTGATTTTGCTTGTAAATAGCTTCCTAAGGCGGTCACCAACGAACCAAAATGTAAAGGTCCCGATGGTGACGGTGCAAAGCGACCAATATAGCGCTTAGACATATTTGTTAAATATGTGAATGTGTGAACAAATAGGTATTACATACCCATCTGTTTTTCGCGAAGTTCAGCAAGTGTTTTACAATCGATACATAAATCAGCCGTAGGTCTTGCTTCTAAGCGACGAATGCCAATTTCTACGCCACAAGATTCACAATAACCAAAATCATCAGTTTCGATTTTCTTTAATGTTTTCTCAATCTTCTTGATCAGTTTTCGTTCTCTATCCCGAGCGCGTAATTCTAAGCTAAATTCTTCTTCTTGAGTTGCTCGGTCGGCTGGATCTGGAAAATTTGCAGCTTCATCTTGCATGTGTGAAACAGTTTTTCCCATTTCACCTTGTAATTGAGCAAGCCACGCTTCTAAGATGAGTTTGAAATGCTTCAATTGCTTAGGATTCATATACTCCTCGTCTTTAGCCTCTTTATAAGGCTCAAGTCCCGCAATTGAAAGCAGGCTTAGAGAAGATGTATTTACTTTTTGTTCCTTTTTCACAGCAATCCCCTTAAGTACAGATTATTTGCAAGCGGTAAACTATAGCAATAAATTAGCCGTTGGCAAATTTTTTTTAATATTTTTTTGCTTAAATCGAAATAAAATGTGACAACTCTATGTTATTAATCAAGATAATTAATTATCCCACTTTTTTAATCCATTTTCGGGACATTTCTTGACTAAGTCATACAAGTTATCGTTATCAGGTAAGACTAAGTCTGGAGCGATATCAAATAAGGGATAAAGAACAAATTCTCTTTTTTTCATATGGTAATGTGGAATAGTTAATCGTTCAGTGTTCATGATTAACTCATCATACAACAATATATCAAGATCTAACGTTCTTGCTCCCCAACGATTCTCTTTGCGAACGCGCCCTTGTGATTGTTCAATCGATTGTAAGTGATCCAACAATTCAATGGGTGATAAGGACGTTGATAACTTAATTACGGCATTAAGATAATCATTTTGATCCTGAGGACCTAGCGGTTTACTCCGGTAAAAAGGTGAAACATCAACGACATCAGTATCGGGTAATTGTTTTAAAGCTGCAATAGCCTGTTTTGCTTGCGCAAGGGGATCTTGTAAATTACTTCCTAAGGCGATATAACAAATTGACATAATAAAACTTGCTAGTTTCTGATATAGATAACTCAAAGGTGATTTAGTTTAACATATAAAATTTTAGTCAAGAAAGCCTATATTAATACAACTGTATAATCTAATGATTTTTAGTTATAAAAATATAATTTTATAATCTTTAATTTATTACTTATTATCGGTTATTTTAATCAGTAGGTGAATCAAACCGTTTCAATGAGCAGCGAATGAATTTAGGCAAACAGTTAAGTTGTTTAATAAAAAATACACCGTTAATTACTGATCCTCACACAATTGAGTGTGCGATTAATGGTGTGATTGATTATTTTGCGTGTAGTTTACAAGCGCATGATGATAGTGATGCACAAAAGCTTTTGGCGTGGATAGCGGATGAAGGTGGACATGCCCGATCTTGGCTTGTTGGGCAAAAAAAATTGGCAACAGCACGCCAAGCTGCCTTATTTAATGGCTATCAAGCGCACTGTTTAGATTATGATGATGTGCATGCTGATGTGCGAGGACATCCTTCGGCTGTTATTTTATCGGCACTGTTTGCCAGTATTCGGTTAGACAACCGAAATGCGATTGATCTGAATGGACAACGGTTTTTAACGGCGTATATTATTGGCGTTGAAGTTATGGCTTTATTAGGTAAAAGCGTCAATCCACAGCATTATGAAAAAGGTTGGCATACAACTATTACGCTCGGGGCAATGGCGGCAACGGCAGCAATTTGTTATTTATATGATATGCCTTTTTTATCTCAAGCATTAGCGTTAGCGGCAACCCAAGCGTCAGGAATGCGCTTACTCATGGGCACGCCGATTAAATTTTTACATGCAGGGCTAGCGGCTCAACAGGCGATCCAGTCTATTGAATGGTTAAGCATTGGTATATCGGCTGATAAAGATTTTCTCGATGAAAAGTTAGGGTTTCTAGCGGTTTATGGGCAAGGTAATGGTAATTTTAGTTTAAATCAATGGGGCAAAAGTTGGAAGATTGCTAACCCTGGATTATGGTTTAAGACTTATTCTTACTGCTCTGCGGCTGCATATATAGCCGATGCGGGACAATTACTGTTTCAGCATCCAAAATTTAATTGTCATGATATTACTCATATCACAATTTTTTTTGCACCACCCAACAGTGATGCTGCGCTAATTTATTCATCACCAACCCTAGCGGAACAGGGGCGATTTTCTGCTGAATATATTTTAGCGTTAACGCTATTGGGGATCCCTCTTGATTTTGACCAATTTTCCTCAAATCGCATACCAGAGAATATTCATAAATTGATGCAAAAAATGCAACGTACTTATCAAATTCAAGATAGTTGTCAGATTGATGTTACCGCACAACCAGAAGCTTATACTGGACGCTATGTTGTGGTAGAGATTCATTTTAATTCTGGAAATACAATTTGTCAGCGGATTGATAACCCTAAAGGTTCCCCAAACAATCCTTATACCAAGCTTGAGATGCAGTTAAAATTAAAAAAAGCAGTAGGAAACGAACAACAAGCCGATAATTTAGTGAAAGATATCTATCAATTGGCTACAGGACTAAGCGTTGACCAATTTGTTAAACGACATTGGTTAACGCTTTAAACCTCTAAGCGATAGAATGATTTCTTACTTTTATTGAATGAACAAGGTATTCACTAAATTTCGAAATTAATATCGTCGCTTAATTGACGCAAGAAGCGTTGCGTGAGTGCATGTTGTGGATTATCGATAACAGATTTAGCCACACCTTCTTCTATAATGATACCATTAGCCATAAAAATGATACGATCAGCAACATATTTGGCGAATTCCATTTCGTGAGTGACAATGATCATTGTAATGTTTTCTTTAGCAAGTTGTAACATGACTTGTAATACTTCGTGTACCCGCTCAGGATCGAGCGCTGATGTAGGTTCATCGAATAATAGCACTTTGGGCCTCACCGCTAATGCTCGAGCAATGGCAACCCGCTGTTGTTGACCTCCGGATAAAGTACTTGGGTACTGATTTGCATATTCGAGCATGCCTACATGGGTTAATAGTGATATGCCAAGCTCTTTAGCCTGATATTTATTCATTTTTTTACCCACTCTAAGTGGGTAGGTAATATTTTCTAACGCTGTTTTATTTTTAAATAAATTATAGTGTTGAAATACCATGGAAGATTGTTTACGTAAATTGTTCTCATCTTTATGGCTGTACTGATTACAATTAAGAACAACCTCACCGATACGAATTGTACCTGTATTAGGTTTTTCCAGTAAATTCAAACAACGTAATAATGTTGATTTTCCTGAACCAGAAGGACCAATAATAGCGACAACTTCGCCTTGTTTTACCTGCAAGTTAATATCTTTTAGCACTTCATTATCAGCAAACCGTTTAGATAAATGAGATACAGAAATCATTCCTTTGCTCCTTAACGATGATAAGGCTTGGTGAGTTTACGTTCTAACTGTTTTTGTATCCAAGAATAAGCAACAACAGTTAGCCAATAGACAATACCCACCGCTAAGTAGGTTTCAAAATAAAGAAAAGAGTTTGCCGTTAACATCTTCCCTGCGGCAAGTAATTCTTGCACACCAACAAAAAAAGCCACGGATGAATCTTTAAGTAATGAGATAAACATATTACCAGTATTTGGCAGTGCGTTGATCATAGCTTGTGGCAATATTATGCCTCGATAAACTTGAAAAATACTTAAACCTGATGTAAGTCCAGCCTCTTTTTGACCAATATCGACCGATGCTAATCCTGCCCGAAAAATTTCGGCTAAATAGGCTGAATATTTTAGACTAAAGCAGATAATGTCCGCTGTAGTTGCACCCATCTGTTTTAATACTGGAAAAATTTGTGGCAATCCGTAATAGATAATAAATAGTAAAACAACTGAAGGGATCCCTCGAAATAAAGAAATAAACAGCGAAAAAATCGAATCGACAATAACAATGTTATTGTTTCTTACCAGTGCGATAGCTAGTCCTAAAACAATGGCGAAAATAATCGACACGATAGAAATAAAGAGTGTCACCGGCAAATAAGGTAAAATCTGCGGGAACACACTTAAAAAATAGTCTATGTTAAAATTCATGAGGTAATATCTTCGCCAAAATATTTAATTGATAGATTTTTCAATGTACCATTTGCACGTAACTTTTCTAAAGCTTGATTAAATTTTTCACGTAGTGCTTTACCTTTTTCATCTTTACTAAATGGAAACGCTACTTGTTCGATAGTTATTGGTTCACCGACTAATTTAAACGGTAAATTTTTTCGTTTGATTTCAGCAAGTAAAATAGGTTTAGAATTTACATAACCGTCAACACGCTGGTATTCAGTGTCATACATTGCGCCATCTCTTGTTTCGTAAGTTTTAATTGTGACTTCATTATTTGGGAATGCTTTTTTCAAATTGTTAATGTGATTTGAACCTAGCACGCCAGCAATAGTTTTACCCTTAAAATCAGATAGAGTATTAATAGTTTGATTATCTTTATGTGTAACTATTTGGCTACCATAAAAGCTGTAAGCATTGGAAAAATCGTATTTGGCTTGGCGGGCTGGCGTTATTGCAACAGCATTGGCAATGGTATCTAATCGCCCTGAATCAAACTGCCCCATTAAGCCACCGAATTCAGCAATGACCCATTCAATTTGATAGCCTAACTCGTTAGCAATCGCTTGTGTCACTTCAACATCAAAACCAATTAACTTGCCGTCTTGTTTGAATCCATTTGGATAGCTTTGTCCTGTTGAGCCAACTTTAATGACTTTTTGTTCTGTTGCTTGATTGGTCGCTTTATCATCACAACCAACTAGTAGCGTCAAGCACACGAATAATACTGTCGATACTATCGTTTTTATTGTTCTCATCGTTAATTACTCCTTGATTTCCATTGAGTATAATTTTTATGATTAAGTATTTTTTCAAAATAAAGTGTAGTGTGGTCTGGTGTTAAGTCAGCTTGACCAATTGGGCGATAACCTTTATTGATATAAATTTGTGCTAACCAAGGATGATTTTGTGCAGTACCTAATGTAACCGCAGGTAATTTTAATTGATTTATTAAAATTTGATTTTCTACCCAGTCCCATAATGCATTGCCATAGCCTTGACCTTTATATTGGGGATTGGTTGCAAACCAGCCTAAATGGGGTAAGCCATAAGGTCCAGGATTATTACCCCAAGGAAAGCGAATACTCAACGTTGATACTAACTCACTATCTTTTTCAGAAACATACACCGCATTCGATTCAATGTGATCGGCAATGGTAAATTGGTCAACAGTCGCAGCGGCAAAATGAATGCCTAATTGACTGACTGCCTGATAGGCATTGTGCAATAACGTTTGATAAGCAGGAATATCATCATAAGTCATCAAGCGAAAATTCATATTAACACTCCGCTTTTATCCGCATAATCAATCACTTGTTGGACTTTTTCAGATGATGATCCTAAGTAATTAATTGGATTTAACCAGTTTTCAAGTTCTGCATCGGTAAATTCTTGATTCAAGTTGGGATCTTCTAATAATACCGCTTTAAAGGGGCGATGCTGTTCAAAAGCCTTCATTGCATTTTGATAAACTAAATGATGTGCTGTCTGTTTGCCTAACCGTTTACCGATTTCAAACATAACTTTCTCTGACAGTAATAAGCCATTTTGTAATGACAAATTGGTGAGCATTTGTTTGGCATTGACTTTTAAACCTTTCAAAACAGCTAATGCTGTTTGTAATTGTGCAGAAATATAAAGGTTAATTTCAGGTAGGGCGATCCACTCAGCTCGCCAGCTCATGGCATCACGTTCATGTTCAACTTTCATCGATTCATGAATTAGCGCCACACTTTTTAATAATGGCGCCGTTAAGCTGGCAAGACCTTCTAATGCTGCTGGATTGCGTTTATGTGGCATGGTGGTTGAGCCAATTTTTCCGTCTGAAAAAGGCTCTTCTACCTCATTAATTTCAGTACGCATTAAATTATAAAATTCATTGCCAATTTTACCGAGTGTGCCACTGATTAACGCGATGACTGATGCGTATTCTGAAAAACGGTCACGAGCGGCTTGCCAGCCAATATTGGGGGTATTAAGACCGAGTAAGGTTAATGCGTGCTGTTCAATTTTTGGCCCTAGCTCACCCATTGATGCATAGGTACAAATTGCGCCACTGATATTACCGACTAATACTCGTTGTTTGATCTCATTTAACCGTTGTAAGTGGCGAACAAACTCATCTAACCAAACTGCAAGCTTAAAGCCAAACGTTGTTGGGAGTGCTTGCATACCATGAGTACGCCCAACCATAGGTAAAAATTGATATTTTTTTGCTAACCGTTTGAGTTCGTTCGCGATCAGTTTGGTGTCACGTTCAATTATTGCAAATGATTGTTTTAGTTGTAAGACTGTCGCCGTATCAACAATATCTTGGGTCGTTGCACCATAATGAATAAATTGACCCGCTTCACCCACTTGTTTTTGTAGTGCATTAATGGTTGACATTAAGGAGTGTTTGGCTTTAGCTGCTTCATCGGCTATTTGCTCAATAGATAGTTGAGAGGCATCGGCTTTTTCAATAATTGCATCGGCAACCTCGCGTGGAATCACACCCAGTTCACCTTGTGCTTGCGCTAGGGCGACCTCAACTTGTACTTGTTTTTCTAAACGGTGTTGTTCTGACCAAATGGCACGCATTTCACTCGTGCCAAAATTATTACCTAAAATCAAAAAATCTATAACGTGTGATGCCACTAAATCACCCTCAATAATTATTCTCTACTCTGTTTAATAATTATTCATAATAATTCAATCATCGTCTAATAATCAGTTTGTCTATTGATATAACAAAATGGAATAAAAACATTGAGTTTTAGCTCATTTTGGTTTCAATGGAACCATTATTGCCAATCATTGATGAACTGATTGGATTTTGGGTTGATACTCCAGTTCAATTTATATATTTGCTATCAGACGACTACTTAAGTGGGGATTTATAAAAGTGAATAAAAATAAGAATTAGACTTTATATAATTAAAGGATAATCGATAATTATTTGTGTTAGCTCAGTATGTTTAACTTCATTTTGTTATACTTATTTATCTTTGCATTAAAATAATTTAGCGCGGATCATATTCTGGCTACTGCTTGATGAATCGGTAAATAGTATGATTCACTGTTTTTGATGATGATTCTTGACAGCAATAGAATTGACGATATTGCTGTCATACTTAGCTCCTATCGAGGAATTATGGTGCAATATGCAATTCTAATTTTGCTTTCCAGTTTCTGGCATCATGACCATTTTTTATCGGAATTGAAATTCTTGGCATATTAAAATCATTGGTAAAAAGTATTAAACTACAATTTTCTTTTTCTTTATAATGCGTTTTTGCTGAATTTTTATTGCCCTCTGTTTTAGCTACCGTTTTTGTCGTTACTTCCAGTTCAACATTTCTGAAAAAATCATGAGGAACGCTAGCATATATATTTGCTACTGGATTCACAAAATAAAAAGTCTTACTATTGGGATAATATATAACAGAAGTTGCATTTATTTTTCCTATAGTAAGATCACGCGTCCAACTCATATTTAAATTTCTTGCTAGCGATTTTATTTTATTTGAGTTTTTTAGTTTTATATAAATACTAAGTATGAAAGTCACGACAAAAATCACAAAGAAAAGATAACCGATATCCCTTAGTATATTTGAACTAATAAAAAGATTAACGAATAATATAATTAGAGAGATAAAAAAATAAAAAAATGTTGCGTTAATTAAACCAACAATTAGCGAACCCGCATTTAAAACCGAGCGCAAATCTTTACTAATCATTTTACAATCCTTGATGCTTTAAATAAAAAATGCCTATATATCATGATACCGCCCTTACAACTACAATTTAAAGTATGCAGGTAGCTAACAAATTTTTTATTTTTTTAATTTACACGAAATAACGTTAATTAAACTTGTTTAACTAGAAATTAAATCGTCCAAAATTTTACTAATAATATTTTTATAACACTTCAACTATTGATTCACACAGTCTGGACATGTTATCTAACGTCATGCCTGCAACATTGATTCGTCCAGAATTGACAATATAAATACCATAATCGTTGCGTAATTTTAGTACTTGTTCTTCACTTAAACCACTAAATGAGAACATACCATTTTGTTTAGCGATGAAACTAAAATCTTGGTTAGCACCTTTTTCTTGTAAGGTTTTGACAAATAATTGACGCATACGGTGAATACGTTGTCGCATATTAGTTAGTTCATCTATCCATTCTTCTTTTAATTCATCATTGTTTAAAATATAAGAAACAATTTTTGCACCATGCGCAGGTGGGTTTGAGTAATTTGCTCGAATAATGGTTTTGACTTGGCTAAAAGCGCGATCGGCAATTTCACTATCGGCGGCAATTAAGGTAAATGCGCCAACGCGTTCGTTATACAGGCCAAAGTTTTTTGAATAAGAACTAGCAATTAGTAGTTCTGGTTGACTTTCGACAAATAACTTTAATCCGTAAACATCTTCTTCAATGCCTTGACCAAAACCTTGATAGGCTAGATCAAAAAGTGGTAACCAACCATTTTTTAAGGCTAAATCGGCAATGGCTTGCCATTGTTCTGTGGTCGGATCAATGCCTGTCGGATTATGACAACAACCATGAAATAGCACAGCTTCACCAGCTGCAACAAGGCTTAAATCACTCATCATTGCATCAAAATTAAGTCCATGGTTTTGCGGGTCATAGTAATGATATTCACGCACTTCAAGACCTGCTGTTTGGAAAACACTGCGATGATTTGGCCAAGATGGATTACTGACCCAAACTCGTTTTACTTTAGTTCGACGTGCTAAAAAGTCGGCCATAATTCGTAATGCACCGGTGCCACCAGGCGCTTGTGCGGTTCTTGCACGTTCATTTTCACGACCAAACAGAAGTTTTTGGGTTGCTACGTTAAAAGCATTGACACCATCAATAGGTAAATAACTTTTGGTCGTTTCATCAGTTAATAAAAAGTGTTCTGCTTTTTTTACACTTTCTAAAATAGGTGTTTTAGTGGTTTCATCTTTGTAAACACCAACGCTAAGATTAATTTTGTTAGTGCGTTCATCTTTATTATAAAGATCTGCTAATCCTAAAATGGGATCGGCGGGAGCTGCTGTTAAATTTTCAAACATAATTCACCTATCTGATCTAATGACTTTCAATGCATTATATACACATTATTTTGTAAGATACAATTTCGATAATAGTTAATTTTGTATATTATCTATATAATTAATGCGTCATTGGTATACAATTATTGTTTAACAAGTAACAATTAATTTATTTAAAAAAGCGGTTAAATCCTGACTTAACGTT
The DNA here is from genome assembly GCF_001693755.1 of Gilliamella sp. wkB171. GTDB lineage: Bacteria > Pseudomonadota > Gammaproteobacteria > Enterobacterales > Orbaceae > Gilliamella > Gilliamella apicola_F. The sequence goes on along the minus strand of NZ_LYST01000053.1, from coordinate 79,917 downwards.
GTTAATTCACCACTAATCAAATCTTCTTTGACGACCTCACCTGTTAAATTATTTATTGCAATAATTTCGGTACTGTCATTGGTTGACGCAATAAAAATAGTGGGGATCCTTTTTAATTTTTTTTGTTGGGTTAAATGCGCAATTAAATTTTGTTCCAGAATCGAAAAATCATCATCATTCCAAGCTTGTATTAAGAGCAATTCAATATTGTCAAATATTGCGCTCATATTGCCAGCATATTGGCTACCATAAAAAAGATGAGCACTTGCGTGTAATTTAAGACCAACGACTTGTTCAATAATCATTAGATTTTTAGGCGGCTGTAATAAAAAAGGTTGCCAATAAACTGATAAATTTTGGGTTTTTATAATACAAGGAGAGGGCAGAGCGTGGAGTTCGTCATTATGCGGTGCGTCATCAAATTGCTGTATCCAACGTGAAGTAAATTCGACCAATGCATTTTTTTCACAATTATCCATAAATTAAGGTGTTCTCTTTAACCATTGTTTGGCAGTCATTATACTCAATCGATTTAGATATGCACTAAGCGAGTGAACTTTGATTTTAATTTTGAGCTATTAATCACAGAATAAAAAAACTGTAAAAATATTTCAGGTTAATATGATGTTTTAGTATAAAGTATATTGGGGATAAGCTTAGTTTTTGACTATTGACTCAACAGTATTTATAAAGCATTTAAAATAAATTGCTAACTGTTTATAAAATTTGAAGTTTAATTTACTTGCTATCCTTTGCTGAAACGTTAATAATAAGACAGGATTTTTTTATCCTTGTAATGCAGCAATGGCGTTAGACATTACAATTTATCAAAAATAAAATAGCGTAAGTAGAATCATTATAATTAAATAATATGTTTATTTTAAACAATCACATAAAGATTTAGTTTGTTAGCCAAGGTTGATAACCTCACTGCGGTTTGCAAATTAACCAAAGTAATAATATCGATGAATTATATGTTTAGGAGTGGTTCAAAAAGTATACAAGATTTTTGAATTCTAATGATGCCTAAAATTTTGTATAGATATTGTGTAAATGATATTGGATTCACATAAAATAATAACAAAAATAACACAACTAAAATAATGAATACTGTATCAAAATATTTAGTTAAGTACCATTAATGATCATTGTGAAAATAAGCACTTATTAATAGTAAGGTTCTACCTACAATTAATTAAGATTAATTAAGAGTGTAGAATAATGAAAAGAATGCTAATCAACGCGACCCAGCAAGAAGAGCTGCGTGTTGCTCTTGTTGATGGCCAACGCTTATATGATTTAGATATCGAAAGTCTTGGGCATGAGCAAAAAAAGGCCAATATTTATAAAGGCAAAATTACTAAAATTAATCCAAGTTTGGAAGCTGCTTTTGTTTCTTATGGTGGTGAACGTGATGGATTTTTACCCCTAAAAGAGATTGCTGATAGCTATTTCCCCTCTAATGTGACTGGTCGTCGAAGTATTAAAAATTTACAAGAAGGCCAAGAAGTTTTAATTCAAATCGAAAAAGAAATTCGCGGCAAAAAAGGTGCAGCGCTCACCACTTACATTAGTTTAGCCGGAAGTTATTTAGTTTTAATGCCAAACGATCCTCGTGCAGGTGGGGTTTCACGACGAATAGAAGGTGAAGAGCGTGCTGATTTAAAACGCATTATTGATGCGATTGAAAAACCTAAAGGTATGGGCGTTATTGCTAGAACTGCTGGTGTAGGTAAAAGCCAAGAAGAGTTACAGCAAGATTTAGATGCATTAGTTAACTATTGGACAGCGATTCAAAACGAATCGAAAAATCATCCGGCGCCGAGCCTAATTCATAAAGAAAGTGACATTATTACTCGAGCATTTCGTGATTATTTGCGTGATGATGTGGGTGATATCTTAATTGATAACCCTAAAGTGCTTGAGATTGCTAAAAAACGACTTGTTGATTTAGGGCGAGTAGAATATGTTAGCCGGTTAAAACTTTATGATGGTGATGTGCCATTATTTAATCATTTCCAAATCGAAGGACAAATTGAATCAGCATTCCAGCGAGAAGTGCGCTTACCTTCTGGTGGTTCGATTGTTATTGATGCAACCGAAGCTTTAACTGCGATAGATATTAACTCAGCCAAATCAATTCGTGGTAGTGATATTGAAGAAACCGCGTTTAATACTAACCTTGAAGCCGCAGAGGAAATCGCCCGTCAGTTACGTTTGCGCGATTTAGGTGGGTTAATTGTTATCGATTTTATTGATATGACTCCGATTCGTAACCAACGCGAAGTTGAAAATCGTTTAAAAGAAGCGATGAAAACTGACCGTGCAAGGATTCAAACCACTCGTATTTCGCGCTTTGGTTTACTTGAAATGTCACGTCAACGTTTAAGTCCTTCATTACGAGAAGCCACGCATCATATCTGTCCTCGTTGTCAAGGGACGGGTACGGTTCGTGATAATAATTCATTATCACTTTCTATCTTGCGATTAATCCAAGAAGAGGCAATGAAGGATAATACTGTTCAGATTGATGTAATTGTTCCCGTTCCTATTGCCAGTTACTTACTTAATGAAAAACGTCGCGCCATCACTAATATTGAAAGAATGCATCCCGATGTGAAAATTGTCATAGCCGGTGATGAAGAGATGGAAACACCACTTTATAAAGTGATTCGTAAACGAAGTGGTGAAGAGACTGATGTACTAAGTTATAATCTGCCAAAATTGATTCGTGAACTTGAAGAAGAGGAAGAAGATCAAGCAACGGAAGTGGTTGTTGAACAAGCGGTCTTATCAGGTCCTAAAGTCGAAGCTAGTACTATTACAAAAGTTAAGGTTGAAACTAAAAAAGCTGAAAATTCAGGAAGCTTTTTCGGTGGGTTATTCGGTAAAATACGCCAATTATTTGTAGGTGAAAAAGAAAAGCCACAGCCAGAAGTCAAACCTCAACCGACCAAACGACGCGATAATCAGCGTTCAAATAACAGACGTCAACGTAATAATCGTCAAAATAATACTGTCAATAACACCAATAATGAGTTAGTGACAACGCCATCTTCTTCTGATGCTGTAGTAAAAGAAGCGAGTAATAAAAATAATAATCGTCGAAGTAAACAAAATAGCAATGCAAATTCGGCAACGGCTGTTAATGCAACGAAAGCAGATAAAGTTGCGAACGAAACAGCACCAAGTAAACCAAAAGAGGTTAAACCAAGACGACAACAGCGCACATTAACCAAAAGCGTTCGCGTGAAAAATACTGAGACAATTACTCAACATCAAATTGAAAGTGGAATAACCAATGAAAGAGTAATTATTCCAACTTTATTGTTGCCAGTTATCGCCGCTGAACCAACGGATAATAATGTTATTGCTGATGTACAACCTAAACGCCAACGACGTACATCAAGGCATTTACGTATGAATGGTCAACGTAATAAGCGACGAGTTAAAAATACTGAACTTAAGCAGTCACCAATGCCATTACCGTTTGCTGCGGCATCATTAGAATTAGCTTTAGGACGCGTATCGATTGATTATAGTCAATTGACTCAGGATGAACCTAATACTGCTGTGCCGGTGATACCTTCATTATTATTACCAATTATTATTAAAGAAGATCAAGTAGCAAGTCATGTTGCAGTGGTTAATGATACGGTGTCAGTATCAAATCAAACTGAAGGTAATTTGCAGTTTGATTTTAATGATGTCGAACAAAATACCAATGAAAGTAAATTGGATCATACAATCACGCATTCAACCGGCTACTCTTCGTCAGTGATGACAAAAGCTCCTGCACCTGATTATGTGATATCGGAAATGGGTATAAAATCACGTCAAGATGCTGATTATCATTATCAAGGAAAAGGTAATGCTGGCGGTTTAAGTGCACAAGATCATGCTTATGCCGCAGCAAGTAAACCGGTTATACCAGATTAATCAATCAACCAAATAAAACACGGTAATAGCTACTACCGTGTTTTATTTATACTAGCGATAAAGATAAACAATGATTATCTATATTTTCAAAAAAATAGTGACGTTTTTATTTATTATCTGCGTATTGGCTCAGATTAGCTTCTGTTTAGTCTATTTTGCGCCTAATTCAATGTTTAATTTCAATAGTCTAAGTTTTGCTGATGCCTACAGTGCTTTTTTTAAGCAATTGCTTCAAGGGCAGTTTAAATTGATGACAGGTGAAACAGTGCCGTTTTTTCATACACTGTTGGCCACATTTGAACTTTGTATTTTGGCTTTATTGGTCGCTTTGTTTGTTGGATTACCTTTAGGTATCTTTCTGGGTTTAAGCAATATTAACTGGTTAAATACCACCATTCGTTTAGGTAGCTTATTGCTATATTCTTGCCCAATCGTTATGCTGGTTATCATTATTATGTATTTGTTATCGCCTACTTGGTCGGTATCAATGAATTTTAATGTATCACCATCTACTACTGGTACCTCTTTGTTGGATATATTAATTTCATCTAAAAAAGCCAAATTACCCGCTCTGCTTGATCAGTTGCATTATTTGTTATTGCCTATCATTATTTTAGCCATTCAACCGAGTATTATGACAATTCAGTTAGTCAGTCAAAATGTTAAAAGTACTTCACGACAAAATTATATCAAAATGGCTATTATTCGAGAGCGATCACCTTTTAAAATTTTACGTCGCCATTTGTTACCTAATTCGATTCCTGCGACAATTCCACAATTGACTTACAATACAACAACACTATTATTTTCAACAATGGTGATTGAAATTCTATTCAATCGAGTTGGATTAGGGCAATGGGTGATGATTGCTTACCATCACCATAATTATTTTATTATTTCTATTGCGATTCTTGCTTGTGGTACTGTAATAAGTCTACTCACCTTATTAGGCGATATTACGGCAATGGCTATCTATCCTTTGCGCCATAAGGAACACTATGTCTAAGCTTGCACAATTATTTAAAAACATAAAGTTATGCTTTAATCGACTGCATAGTAATCTTTATTCAATTGTCGGATTTTATGGCATATTAGCTATAGCTTTTGTGGCGTTATCAACGAAGTGGTTTTTTCATGCCAATTTAAACCCTATTTATCCAACATTATTACCGCCAGCTTGGTGGGCAAATGGAGATTTGAATCATATTTTAGGTACCAATGCTAATGGGCAAGATATTTTTGATTATCTGCTTATTGGATATCGTTCCACAATATCAATGACACTAAAAGCGGTATTTTATGTGGTAGTGATTGGTGGTTTAATTAATTACCTCATGTTTTTTGTTTCGTTTATACGCCCATTTATCATATTTATTTTTCGATTTTGTATGGTTGTTCCACCACTATTAGGTGTGATTGTCATTAGCTTATTATGGAAAGATGATATAACCAATATGTTATTTGTCGTTGGTTTATCTTATACGCCACGTTTTATTTATAATATTCATCAACGGGCAATTAATGAATGGAATAAAACTTATATTACGGCATATCGTCTTGATGGCTTATCGCCATTTACAATTTTAAATCATTATATTTTACCTAATATTTTACCTGTATATTTGACTGAAATTGTTTCGTTATTTGGTTCAATTATTTTAGCTATAACGACTATCACTTTTTTAGGTTTTGCCAACGATCTTTCACGACCGGATTTAGGTATGATGATGTTTAAGATGAAAGATATTATTGATAGTAATTATTTAGCATTTCTAGCTCCTGGTTTAGCGGTGTCTGCAACAATTACTTTTGTTTATCTATTCAATTTTGGTTTATATGGTCGTCGAGCAGGACATTAATTATGGCTTTGTTAGATATTCGCAATTTAACCATTGAATTCATCACCCCTGATGGGCGATTACGCGCAATAGATCGTGTTAATTTGAAATTATCAGAAGGTGAAATTCGTGGATTAGTGGGTGAATCAGGTTCAGGTAAAAGTCTGATTGCTAAAGCTATTTTGGGTGTGACCAATCATAATTGGAAGATTTCAGCCGATCGTTTTTATTTTAATGATATTGATTTACTTAAACTAACGACAAAGCAACGTCGGAAGGTCATTAGCGCACATATTTCGATGATATTTCAAGAACCACAATCTTGTTTAGATCCGTCTATGAAAATTGGCCAGCAATTAATTGATGCAATTCCAAGAAGAACCTTTAAAGGACATTGGTGGCAACGGTTATTTTGGCGCAAAAATCGCGCGGTTGAATTATTGCACCGAGTAGGTATTAAACACCACAAAGAGATATTAAAATCTTACCCGTTTGAATTAACCGAAGGTGAGTGTCAAAAAGTCATGATTGCCATTGCGTTAGCCAATCAACCTAAACTATTAATTGCAGATGAACCAACTAATGCGATGGAAGCAACAACAGAAGCGCAAATATTTAGATTACTTGCTAGTATGAATCAAAATATTGGTACGACGATTTTACTTATTAGTCATGATTTACAGATGGTCACCAGATGGACCGACCGGATTAATGTACTTTATTGTGGGCAAACGGTCGAAATTGCTGACAGCGAAGATTTAATTAAATCGCCTTATCATCCTTATACTCAAGCTTTAATTTATGCTATTCCTGATTTTGGTAAAGCTATGCCACATAAAAGCCCATTAAATACACTTCCGGGGGTAATTCCATCACTCGAACACTTACCTATCGGTTGTCGTTTAGGTCCACGATGTCCTTATGCTCAAAAAAAATGTATTCAAGCACCTGACCTTATCTCGATAAAAGATCATTCTGTTGCTTGTCATTTTCCGTTAAATATGGATGAGTAGTTATATAAAATAGGAACAGGTCATGAATCCAATACTGAAAGTGCGTAATTTATCTAAGCGTTTTAAAATACCTAAGGGATTGTTGGGTACGCTGCTAATTAATGCTGTTAATCCAGTATCTTTTTCATTAAATGAAGGAAAAACGTTAGCCATTATTGGGCAAAATGGATCGGGAAAATCAACATTGGCTAAAATGTTGGTTGGTATGATAAAACCAGATAGTGGCGATATTTGGCTTGATGGTAATAAGGTTGAATATGGTGATTATCATTATCGCTGTCAACTTATTCGCATGATATTTCAACATGTTGAAAGTTCGTTTGATCCAAGATTACGCATTGGTCAATTGTTAGAAATACCTTTAAAACATAATACTAAATATAATGCTCATGAACGTGAAAAATTAATTAGTGATGTATTAAAACAAGTTGGGCTATTACCTGAGCATGCGGCTTATTATCCTTCGGTTATGGCAGCGGGGCAAAAGCAGCGAGTCGCATTAGCTAGAGCATTAATATTAAAACCCAAAGTCATTATTCTTGATGAAGCTTTAGCGGCGTTAGATATTTCAATGCGTTCTCAAATTGTTAACTTAATGTTATCACTACAAGCCGAGCATAATATTTCTTATGTTTATGTCACACAAGATATTGGTATGATGAAGCATATTAGTGATGAAATTTTAGTCATGCATAATGGAGATGTTGTTGAGTATGGTAACACAGCAGAAGTGTTAGCATCGCCGTTAAGCGATATTACCCAAAAATTAATTAATAGTTATTTTGGTGAAGCGTTAACCGCAGATAGCTGGCGCACCGATACCCGAGCTTTTTAACGCGTATTGATTTTTATTATATTATTTTTAGCTTGCTAAGCTTTCATCTATCCTATAATACCTGTTAACTATTCCCATGATTTTTTGTGAATTATGTTATCTCATTGATTAAATAAAACTCTCGACAAATGATATAAAACACTCTATATTTAGCTATATGGATTTCTAGACGTCTATTTTAGGTGTTTAAAAATAACTTATTGTTTTTAGGAGCTTTTGTTATGCCAATTTGTATTCCTGACTCATTACCTGCGGTTGATGTATTACGTAATGAAAATGTATTTGTTATGACTTCATCTCGAGCCAATACTCAAGAAATTCGTCCACTCAAGCTTCTTTTTCTTAATTTAATGCCTAAAAAAATCGAGACTGAAAATCAATTTTTACGATTACTTTCCAACTCATCTTTACAAGTCAATATCCAGCTATTACGTATTGATCAACGCGAATCAAAAAATACGCCGGCTGAGCATTTAAATAGTTTTTATTGTGATTTTGATAATATAAAAGATCAGAATTTTGATGGGCTTATTATTACCGGTGCGCCATTAGGCAAAGTTGCATTTTCAGATGTTGTTTATTGGCCTAAATTGACAGAAATTATCAAATGGGCAAAAGATCATGTTACTTCCACCCTATTTGTTTGTTGGGGGGTACAAGCAGCGTTAAATGCTTTATATGATTTGCCAAAATTTACACGCACGCAAAAACTATCTGGGGTTTATCAGCACCAAATCACTCAGCCTAATGCCATTTTAACACGCGGTTTTGACGATACTTTTTTAGCACCGCATTCGCGTTATGCTGATTTTCCGGTTGATAAAATTAAAAATTATACTGATTTAACCATTTTGGCAGAATCTGAGGTAACCGGACCTTATTTAATGGCAACAGCAGATAAACGTATGGCGTTTGTAACAGGCCATCCGGAATATGATTCTTTCACGTTAGCTAATGAATATTTTCGTGATTTAAAAGCCGGTATTAATCCACAAATACCTTATAACTATTTTCCTGACAATAATCCTGATTTAGCACCTAAAGCGACATGGCGTAGTCATGCTTATTTATTATTTAGTAATTGGCTGAACTATTACGTTTATCAATTAACACCATATGATTTAACTACACGTAATTTAACTATTGATGATTAATTGAAAATAAATCTTATCTTCAATTAAAGAAATAGTAATAAATTAACTGTTCTGGTGTTAATCATTCACTATCTATCTAAATGTAGTTTGATGTCTGTTTTATAAAGTAAATTTTTACCGTCATAAGGCTGTATACGAGGTACATAGTTTTATGAGATAACACCTTAATTAATTGTGTATTTCCATTTTTTACTTCAGGTTTATGCAGAAATTATCAATGATAAACCGATTGGCGAAACGCTCAATTCCTATACAACTCACTAAAGTTTCATCGATGGGGCTTTAGCTATAGGTGTTAATCAATTTGTTATCTTGTCTATATCTGTAGTGAAGGCAAGTAAATTTATTAAAATACTGCAAAAAGTCGGCTTGTTGAGCAAAGGGATGATAGATAGCCGGCGGTGTCACCGATTGTTTGGTATTTAATCCCCCATTAATAACGCCATCAAACTTAGTACAAGAATTTCTCAAACTTCACAACCCAAAAACTTAATATTTGGTAAGCCAATGATAATGTTGCAGAAGGAAAATTAAAAAATTGTTTGAAAGGAATATTAGATGGTTCTTTCGACAAATTTTTAGCGTGATTAATTTAAAAATAAAAGATAAAAGATCCTTATCTTGCATCATGTTAGTCATAGTTATATTATGGTTAGTAATGCTATATTATTTAAGGAATTTATTATGTTAAAGTCAATTGATCCAACTACTACTTCCGCTTGGAAGTCACTGCAAACAAGCTACCAAAAACACCACAATAAAACCATTGCACAGATCTTAAAAGATGAACCTAATCGTGTTGAAAAACTCAGCATTCCATTCGAAGATGAATTTTTGGTCGATTTATCAAAAAATCGTGTAACACAAGAGACATTGGACATTCTTTACAAATTGGCACAAGAATGTGATTTAAATAGCGCAATTAAAGCGATGTATAGTGGTGAAAAAATTAACCGTACTGAAAACCGTGCTGTTTTACATGTAGCATTGCGTAATGTAGAAAATACTCCGATTTATGTTGACGGAAAAAATGTCATGGATGACGTTAATGCTGTACTGGCTAAAATGGAGTCATTCAGTAAAAAAGTGATTAGTGGTGAGTGGAAAGGTTATACCGGTAAAGCGATAACCGATGTGGTGAATATCGGAATTGGAGGTTCGGATCTTGGTCCGGTCATGATTACTGAAGCATTGCGTCCTTATAAAAATCATTTAACAATGCATTTTGTCTCTAATGTTGACGGTACGCATATTGTTGAAGCTCTTAAAGGATTAAATCCTGAAACTACCTTATTTTTAGTTGCATCTAAAACGTTTACCACGCAAGAGACCATGACTAATGCGCAAACTGCACGTAAATGGTTACTTGATGCTGCAAAAGATGATAAAGCGGTTGCATTACATTTTGTCGCGCTGTCGACTAATGCCAAAGAAGTTGAAAAATTCGGCATTGATACAGCTAATATGTTTGAATTTTGGGACTGGGTCGGTGGGCGATACTCATCGTGGTCAGCAATCGGATTATCGATTGTGTTATCCATTGGATTTGATAATTTCAAACAATTTTTAGCTGGCGGTCATGCGATGGATAAACATTTCCAAAGCGCGCCAATTGATAAAAATATTCCTGCATTACTCGCGTTAATAGGGCTTTGGTACAATAACTTTTGTGGTGCTGAAACCGAAGCTATTTTACCTTACGATCAATATATGCATCGCTTTGCTGCTTATTTTCAACAAGGAAATATGGAGTCAAATGGTAAAAGTGTTGATCGTAATGGTAATAAAACGACTTATACAACTGGTCCAATCATTTGGGGCGAACCCGGAACCAATGGGCAACATGCGTTTTATCAACTCATTCATCAAGGTACCAAGCTCATCCCTTGTGATTTTATCGCACCAGCTATCAGCCATAATCCGGTTGGGGACCATCATCCAAAATTGTTATCTAACTTTTTTGCTCAAACAGAAGCATTGGCTTTTGGTAAAACAGCGCAGCAAGTTGAACAAGAGTTTATCGCAGCGGGTAAAAGTTTAGATGAAGTTAAATCCGTTGTGCCATTTAAAGTATTTGAAGGTAACAAACCAACTAATTCAATTTTAGTGAAAAAAATTACGCCTTATACTCTCGGTGCTTTAGTTGCGATGTATGAACATAAAATCTTCACACAAGGTGTTATTCTTAATATATTTAGTTTTGATCAATGGGGAGTTGAACTTGGCAAGCAGTTAGCGGGTCGAATTTTACCTGAATTGGCTGATGATAAGCCGGTAAGTTCTCACGACCAATCAACCAATAACTTAATTAATCAGTATAAAAAGTGGCGTTAATCTGATTTCAGTGATTCAATATAGTGGAATAAATAAAAAACCTTCAGTTTTTTGGACTGAAGGTTTTTTTATAGCTAAATCAAGATAAGTAATTACTTCTTAACTCGCATTATTGGTGTTTTTCCTGCTTCGACAGTACCCGATAATTTAGTTAGTTCGGCAATGGTTTCCATGTTGGAAATGACAACCGGTGTTAAGACTGATTTTGCTTTACTTTCCAGTAATGGTAAATCAATCTCTATAATTGTATCACCTACTTTAACTTGCTGACCTTCTTCTGCTATACGTGTAAAACCTTCGCCTTTAAGTTCTACTGTATCAATACCAAAATGCACAAAAAGCTCAATACCTTCGTCTGATTCGATGGCGAAAGCATGATTGGTCTCGAAGATTTTGCCAATTTTACCACTTAATGGCGCAACAATTTTATTCCCAGAAGGTTTGATTGCAACACCATCACCGACAATTTTTTCAGCAAAAACCACATCAGGTACATCTTCGATTTTGACAATTTCACCACTTAGTGGCGCAATAATTTCGATGCTATTTTTACTATCATCGGACACAAATTGCTTTATTTTATCGAACAGTCCCATCGTTGTCTCCTAACAAATTTGCTTTTCAGCGGTATAAGTTTGTATTAAATCAAGAATTTCTTTAGCTGTTGCTTTTTCTAATGCTGTATCTGCAAATTTTTTCGCTTCTTGGTAATTAGTATTACGAATTAATTTTTTAATTTTCGGAATAGATACCGCACTCATACTGAATTCATCAAGCCCCATACCAAGTAATAATATAGTGGCTCTTTCATCACCAGCAAGCTCACCACACATACCTGTCCATTTACCTTCTTGGTGAGACGCATCGATAACTTTCTTAATTAAAGTTAATACCGATGGTGAAAGTGGATTATAAAGGTGTGAAATAAGCTCATTACCACGATCAACAGCTAATGTATATTGCGTTAGATCATTAGTACCAATACTAAAGAAATCAACTTCTTTCGCTAAATGATGTGCAATTACCGCAGCAGCTGGCGTTTCAATCATGACACCAATTTCGATATTTTTATCAAATGCTTTACCTTCCGCATTTAATTGTTCTTTTAGAATATTGATTTCTGATTTTAATAGACGAATTTCTTCAACAGAAATAATCATTGGGAACATAATACGAAGTTTACCAAATGCTGATGCACGTAAAATAGCGCGCAACTGAGCATGGAGTATTTCTTTTCTATCTAAGCAAATACGAATCGCTCGCCAGCCTAGGAATGGATTCTCTTCTTTCGGAAGATGCATATAAGGAACATCTTTATCACCACCAATATCCATAGTACGGACAATGACAGATAAACCATTAGTCGCTTGTGCTACTTCTTTATACGCTTTAAATTGTTCTTCTTCATCAGGATAACTTTCACGATCCATGAATAAAAATTCAGTACGATAAAGACCAACACCCTCATAACCATTACGTTCTGCACCAGCGATATCGCGTACGGTACCAATATTGCCACAAATTTCCACTTGATGCCCATCAAGGGTAACAGCTGGTAAATCTTTCAATTTAGCGAGTTCTTCTTTGTCGGCAAGATATTTTGCTTGAACTTGTTTTAGTTTTTCTTGAGTTGAATGATCCGGATTGATGTAAATTGCGTTATTGATGGCATCTAGAATAACAAAATCACCTTGTTTAATTTCTTGTGTTGCATTAGATGTCCCTACGATTGCTGGTATTTCTAATGAACGAGCCATGATTGATGTGTGTGAAGTGCGTCCACCTGCATCAGTGATGAAGCCTAACACCATTTCTAAATTTAATTGAGCGGTTTCTGACGGTGTAAGATCCGTTGCAACTAAAATACAAGGTTGACTAATTGCACTCAAATCGACAATTTCGATGCCTAAAATATTTTTCAGTAATCGTTTACCGATATCACGAATGTCTGCCGCACGTTCTTTGAGATATTCATCGTCTAAATTTTCAAGCTCTTTTGCTTGTGCTTCAAATACAGATTGTACTGCGGCATCAGCACTTGAGTGTTTACTTTGGATTCGTGAAATAACTTCTTGCTCAAGATCTTCATCTTCAAGAAGCATAATATGTCCTTCAAAAATAGCCGCTTTATCTTCACCTAATGTTGATTTAGCTCGCTCCATGATAGCGTTAAGTTGCTCGCTAGACTTTTGACGAGCTTCTTTAAAACGTTCAATTTCTGCATCGATTTTGTTATCAAGAATTTGTTTATTATTAATAACAATAGGCTCTTCTTTTAATAATAACGCTTTTGCAAAAGCGATACCGGGAGAAACAAGTATACCTGATACCATAACATTTGATCCTTATTCAATTTTAAAACTGTTCATAGCTAATTGGGAGTTATTATTCTAATTCTGGAATTAATTTTACTAGATGATGTACCGCTTCTTTTTCATCTTCGCCTTCAGCAGAAATTGTAATTGTTGTTCCTTGTGTTAAACCTAAAGTTTGTAATTTAAATAAACTTTTAGCACTTGCGCTCTTGCCATTGGATGTAACTGTAATTTCAGAATTAAAGTTTTTGGCTTCTTTGACAAATTGTGCAGCAGGACGGGTATGAAGACCATTCGATGCAGTAATTGTGACATCTTGCTTGTACATAGTTATTTTTACTCCCAAAAATATTATCATTTACGCGAACAATATAAATAAAAACTGTCAGAAACGCTAGTAAGATTTAATAGAACTTTGAAACAGTTAATATTATTCTTAGTAATATCTCAAGATAAGTCATATTTTATCAATATTGGTAAATTCGAGTGATCCTATCACTACACTTTTTGAATTCAACTTGCCCATGAATACCATGTTTAATGTTTTCAAAAACGGCCTCTTCGCTACCATCATGCTTTGAAATTTTAATTTCTTGCTCACAAAAGGTTTCAAATCGTTGCAGTTCTTGTTCACTTGTTCCTAATTTATAATAGTTTGGTAAATCTTGGCTTTTTACATAGGTATGGGTTTTATCGCGTAGATCAAGAATAATGACACCTTGGTTTGATGACCATGAACTACAGGCAGTTAATGTTAAAGCAAACATGAAAAATAGCAGGGGAAATTTGATGAATAAACTTGCAATGTTCAAAATAATTCCTTTATAAAGCTTGGTAACCTGTTTATTATTTATAGTTAGGTATGAATTATATACTAATTATTAGTGAAAGTGCAGGGTGCATTTTATTGACATGACAAGATCAGGGTGGGGTAATGACTGATACTATTAACTATGACGAATTAAATCGTCAATTAATCGAATGTAAGATTGGGATTAATGCTGCTGAACTACATGGTTTCATATCAGGAATTTTAGCCGGTGGTAATCATGATGAAAGTTGGCGTCCATTAGTCAAAGATATGTTGAATAACGGAGAGGCCATTGCTGAACCATTAGAGCAACAAATTAAAAAGCTTTATGATTTAACCAAACAACAATTTTCTAATGAAAATTTTGAGTTTGAGTTATTACTTAGTGAGCATGATCTGTTTTCGCAGATCGATGAATTAGTTGGTTGGGTTAATCATTTTTTACTGGGAATTGGTTTAGTTCAACCAACGATTAATCGGTTAAAAGGTGATGTTGGTGAAGCGATTTATGATTTACGTCAAATAGTCAAGCTTGGTTATGATGAAAATGAGGATCAACAAGAACTTGGTTTTGCTTTTGAAGAAATTAAAGAGTATGTACGTATCACTTCAATGTTGTGCTACGATGAATTTAATGAATCAGATATTGTACCGACTATTCATTAATTGGAATAATAATTTCTTTTTAGGATCATTAAAATGATAGATACAGATATTAAAACTGAACTGTGTAATCGTCGTGAAAAATTGCTCGCTAAAATGGCAACCAATAGTGTGGCACTTTTCTTTGCGGCGCCAGAAGTTGTTCGTAGTAACGATACGCATTACCCTTATCGGCAAAATAGTGATTTTTGGTATTTCACTTGTTTTAATGAACCAGAGGCGGTTTTTGCAGTAATTAAACAACATGATAATCAGGCTCGTTATATCTTATTTAATCGAAAAAAAGATCCTTTAGCTGAAACATGGACCGGTTATCGTTTAGGACAAGAGCTTGCTTTAGACACAGTTTGGGTCGATGAGGCTTATTGTTTTGACAGCATTAATGCTAATTTGCCTAAAATCTTGAAGGGAAAAGATATCGTTTATTATGCTGATGAGCAGTATGAATACGCGGATAAAATTATTAAAAAAGCATTACGAGCTGTAATCAAAGAAGGTAAATCCACTGGTTTAAAGCCAATTTCAATCAGTGATTGGCGGCATGTTGTGCATAAAATGCGAATGTTTAAATCAGATTTTGAGATAAATATTTTACGACAGGCTTGTGATATTAGTGCTCAAGCTCACCGAAGGGCTATGCAGAAATGTAAGCCAAACTTGTATGAGTATCACCTAGAGGCAGAAATTTTGTATGAATTCGCGTGTAATGGTGCCCGATATCCTGCTTATAATACTATTGTTGGAAGCGGTAATAATGGCTGTATCTTACACTACGAAAATAATAGTGCACCATTGAAAGAGGGTGATTTGGTATTAATTGATGCCGGATGTGAGTATCATCATTATGCGGGAGATATTACGCGAACTTTCCCTATAAACGGTAAATTTAGTCAGGCTCAACGTGAAATTTATGATATTGTTCTGGCATCACAATATGCAGCAATTAAGCTATTAAAACCAGGAAACTCAATTAACCAAGTTAATCAGACCGTGATTAAAATTATGGTCGAGGGATTAGTAAAATTAGGTATTATGCAAGGCGATGTAGATAAATTGATCGCTGATAAGGCGTATACTGAATTTTATATGCATGGTTTAGGGCATTGGTTAGGTATTGATGTTCACGATGTAGGACGTGATCGCCTTTATCTTTTAAAACCAGGTATGGTGTTGACTGTGGAACCGGGATTATATATTAATCAAAATGCCGATGTACCTGATCAATATAAAGGCATTGGGATTCGTATTGAAGATAATATTTTAATTACTTCATCGGGTAACGAAGTACTCACTTCTGCTGTACCTAAAGAGCCTAGTGAAATTGAAAAGCTGATGGCCAATAAAGTATCCGTTATTGAGTGATAAAAAGCGCCATAATCATTGTTTAAAAAGATTATGGCGCTTTTTAATCATTATGAGTGAATTTATATAGTTTGGTTTTCAATTATTAGTCTAAATTAATTGATTTATCCCGATTAAATACAATTTTAATTTTTAAATTTTGTGCAGCAATAGGTTTGTATTTCCATGTCTTCATGGCATTAATTACCGATCGGTTAAAAATATTATTGGGTTGCGCCTCAATAATTCTGATATTTTCAACACGTCCTTCGCTATTAACATCAAACATAGCAATCACATATCCTTCTAAACGCATATCGAGTGCTCGTCTAGGGTATTCTGGTTGATTTCGACTAATTGGAGAAGCACTTGCCGAATATTGGCGATTATCAGATATTTTAGGTGCGACCGAAGTGCTAGCAATATTTTCACTTGCAACTTCTTGCCTAACTTGTTGTTGCGATGATTTTTGTGTAGGTTGCGGTTTTTTCTTTGGTTTGGGTTGTGGTTTCACCACTTCTTTTTCAGGTGTGATAACGGGTTTATCAGGTATTTTAACGGGTTCTGGCTCCGGTTTTTTTTCTTCAATAACTTCTGGCTCAACAACTGGTTCTACCGGTGTTTCTTCAATAGGTTTATTGTCGATAACATCACTGTTATTGTCACCTTTTATTTCAGGTTTGTCTTCAACTAAAGATTGTTCAGGCGCTGCTAATTGTGATAAATCAACCATCACAGCTTTTATTGAATTGTCTCCTTCTTCAACAATGATATCTTTGGCAAATAGTGCAGAACTAAATAATAATGCGAATAAGCATAAGTGTGAAGCGACCGAAAGGGAGGTAAATAAATAAGTACCTTTCGGCTTTTTGTGAGCAACTATTTGTGGATCTTTTTCAGTATTGATATCAATATCAAAGTTAATCTTCATAACAATTATCATTTTTTACTTAAGGGGGGCATTTTAAATGAAAATGCTTATCATTTGTAGTTTTTTTTTAAATATGATATATCAATAACTTGTTGCGAAAAAAGATTTATCAGATAATAGTCAATAAATTTCTATTGTTTTTAGCGGTTAGGCTGATGAATAATCCATCAATGAATCAAATTCTCGATCTTATAAAAGATGACTTAGTAAAAGTTAACGCAGCAATACAAGCAGAGCTTAGCTCTGATGTCGCTTTAATTAATCAATTAGGTAATTATATTATTAGTAGCGGAGGCAAACGTATTCGCCCTGTTATTGCATTATTAATTGCTAAGGCGCTTAACTATCAAGGCGATAAACACATTATTGCTGCTGCTTTTATTGAATTCATTCATACAGCGACGTTGCTACATGACGATGTGGTTGATGAATCTGATTTACGGCGTGGAAAATCAACCGCTAATGCACTTTTTGGTAATGCCGCTAGCGTATTAGTTGGCGATTACATCTATACACGATCATTTCAAATGATGGTACGCACCGAATCATTTAAAGTTTTGACTATCATGTCAGCGGCAACAAATGTTATTGCTGAAGGTGAAGTACAACAGTTAATTAATTGTAATGATCCAAACATTACTAAAGAGCAATATTTGGAAGTTATTTATCGTAAAACCGCGCGTTTATTTGAAGCCACCTCCCATTCAGCTGCGGTATTGGCTGGCGCCAATGAGCAGCAAGAATTAGCCTTGCAAGAGTATGGTAAATTTTTAGGTACCGCATTTCAAATTATTGATGATCTATTGGACTATAGTGCTGATAGTAATCAAAAATTGGGTAAAAATTTAGGTGATGATCTTAATGAAGGTAAACCAACATTACCGTTGTTACACGCTATGCATAATGCGAGCAACAGTGATGATGCTGAGTTAATTCGTCAAGCTATTTTACAAGGTAATGGCCGACATTTATTAGATCGTATTTTACAGATTATGCAAGACTGTGGATCTCTTGAATTTACGTTACAAACTGCACAGCAAGAGGCCCAAAAAGCTTTTGATGTTATTGCAATTTTACCTGATTCGCCTTACAAAAAAGCGCTGCAAGATCTTGCTTTGCTATCTGTTAAAAGAGAAAACTAAGCTGGCTGAGCATGTTTGTGTTTGATGCTTAGCAGTATCGTTTTTTTGAACTTTTTGATATTCACTATTTGAATAATCATTGTCGAATTTTATTAGAGTAATACTTTATGTTTAACCGTACTTGGCCTGTTTTTTTAATATTTATTTCGATGATTTCGGTTCAAGGTAGTGCGTCTATGGCGAAATACTTGTTTCCTGTACTTGGTCCAGAAGGGATGACTGCTTGGCGACTGACTTTTTCATCGGTTATGTTATCTATTATCTTCAAGCCTTGGCGAAAACCAATTACTAAACAAGCTTTTAAATATATTTTTTTCTATGGTGTTGCAATGGGCTGTATGAATTTGAGCTTTTATAATGCTATTGCTCGTATTCCGTTAGGTATAGCCGTTGCCATTGAATTAACCGGTCCTATTATGGTGGCGATGTTTTCTGGTCGTCGTTTGACTGATTTTGTCTGGTTAGCTATTGCGGTTGTCGGATTAGCTATGTTATTACCGATTCATCAAGCATCAAATGATTTAGATCCGCTGGGTATTTTGTTGGCATTATCTGCTGGAGCATGTTGGGCATGTTATATACTCTTTGGGCGTCAATCCGGTGCTATTCACGGTTCATCAAGTGTTGCAATTGGATCCATTATTGCGTCATTTTTGCTATTTCCAATTGGGGTGTGGCAAAGTGGTAGCACTATGTTTTCCATAGAATTATTACCGTTAGTTTTTGTGGTTTCTTTGTTAGCGTCAGCTATACCTTATGCCTTAGATATGGTTGCTTTACCAAGGTTACCAGCTCAAACATTTAGTACGTTAATGAGTTTATCGCCAGTATTTGCAGCATTTTCTGGTTTAATTGTGTTACATGAACAATTAACTCATTATCAATGGTTTGCTATTGGTTTAATAATTATCTCATCAATAGGAACGGTATTAGCGATGAATCGACCGGCTAAGATTAAATCGATCAAGTCAGTCATTAGCACAGAGAACACATCGCAAAACTAATATTGGGTGCGATGTGTTTAGATTGAAAAATTGAATAGATTAGACGCAATTATATATTGTAATAATTGCGCATTAGCGTCTTGGTAAGCCCATTCCTCCACCCATTAATCCTTTCATTTGGCGCATCATTTTCATCATGCCACCGCCTTTCATCTTCTTCATCATTTTTTGCATATCTTCAAACTGTTTCAAGAGTTTGTTGACATCTTGCACTTGCGTGCCCGAACCATTGGCAATACGGCGTTTACGCGATCCTTTAATAATTTCAGGATTGGCTCGTTCTTTTAGTGTCATCGATCCAATAATGGCTTCCATTTTGATAGTAATCTTATCATCCATTTGAGCTTTAATATGGTCTGGTAATTGACCAACACCCGGTAGTTTAGCCAACATGGCGCCCATTCCACCCATATTACGCATCTGCTTGAGTTGATCTTGGAAGTCGTTGAAATCGAATTTGTCTCCCTTTTTAAGTTTTTTAGCAATTTTTTCTGCTTTTTCTCGATCGACATTGCTTTGCAACTCTTCAATCAGAGAAATCACATCACCCATGCCTAAAATTCGAGAGGCTATACGGTCAGGATAAAATGGCTCTAAAGCATCAGTTTTTTCACCCATGCCTAAGAATTTAATTGGTTTACCTGTAATATGCCGAATTGATAGCGCAGCACCACCACGCGCGTCACCATCGACTTTGGTTAAAATAACGCCGGTTAACGGCAGAGCCTCATCAAAAGCTTTAGCTGTATTAGCCGCATCTTGACCTGTCATTGCGTCAACCACAAACAGGGTTTCAATTGGATTAATTGCTTGATGTAGTGCTTTGATTTCGTCCATCATGTCATTATCGACATGTAAACGACCCGCAGTATCGACAATCAGTACATCAAAGAATTGTAATTTAGCATGACTAATTGCTTTATTAACAATATTTACTGGTTTTTCGTTAATATCGGAAGGAAAAAATTCAACATCAATTGCTTTAGCTAAGGTTTCTAATTGTTTAATCGCAGCAGGACGATAGACATCGGCAGAAACGACGAGTACTTTCTTTTTCTGTTTTTCTTTTAAAAACTTCGCTAATTTTGCGACGCTGGTCGTTTTACCTGCACCTTGTAAACCCGCCATTAAAATGACTGCTGGGGGTTGGGTTGCCAAATTCAGTGAGCTATTGACTTCGCCCATGGCACTGGTGAGTTCATCTTGGACTATTTTGATAAACTCTTGGCCTGGTGTTAAGCTTTTACTAACATCTAAGCCGACAGCTTTTTGTTTAACTTGATTTATAAACTCACGAACAACAGGCAAAGCAACATCGGCTTCTAGTAGTGCCATGCGCACATCGCGTAGTGCTTCTTTAATATTATCTTCAGACAGACGTCCACGCCCACTGATATTGCGAAATGTCTGTGATAAACGGTCGGTTAAATTCTCAAACATGTTTACTCTCAATAAATAAAAAAATTATGTTTATCATATCAGAAATTTATAAGAAGTCCCACGATCATAATTTAGTACAAACTTGACAGTAAATTAGGTTACTGTTGAAATGGCAATAGATAAAATAAATGAATGTATTGAGACGAATGATTAACCAGACAAGATGAAAAAGGAGAAAATCAAACATGGTAAAAAAAGTGATTAGTACCGATAAAGCGCCTGCTGCAATTGGTCCTTATGTTCAAGGGGTTGATTTAGGTAATATGTTATTTGCATCTGGGCAAATTCCACTCGATCCTGTAACTGGTCAAATGGCAACGTCTATTGAGGAACAAACCAAACAAAGTTTAGCTAATGTTAAAGCAATCGTGACAGCTGCGGGTTATCAGATCAATAATATTGTCAAGACAACTATATTTTTAGCTGATATGAATGATTTTGCCGCAGTGAATGCTATTTATGAGTCGTTTTTTACTGAGAACAATGCGGCATTTCCAGCTCGTTCTTGCGTACAAGTAGCTAAAATACCTAAAGATGCAAAAGTAGAAATTGAAGTGATTGCAGTTAAATAGGCGTGATATATTCTGTTAGCACCTTAAGGTGCTAATGTTTATGATAAATAAACTATAACTAATAGATTGAGCTAATTTAGTATAGATTGGTCTATTTTTATAGTTTAAGAATGAATGTTTTGCCTTTATTCACCCAGTAAATATCGCTCTAATTATTTGTTGTTAAACTTTTATTTAGTGATTGATTGACAATTAAGTTGATGTAATAATCTACAACTATTAGTCAGTGTTGATTGTGTTAGTAGGTAGTCAATATGTTTGAAAAAATCGATTCGTATGCGGGCGATCCAATTTTATCTTTGGTCGCAGAATTTAATAATGATAATAGAGAAAACAAGACCAATTTAAGTATTGGCTACTATTATGATGAAAACAGTGTCGTCCCACAATTATCATGTATTAAAGCTGCTCGCGATTATATCTATCAGCATAATCAAGGTGCGCAACTTTATTTACCGATGAGTGGATTGCCTGCTTATTGTCAAGCTATTCAAGTTTTGCTTTTTGGTGAAAATCACAGTGCTTATAAAGATAAGCGAATTGCAACTATTCAAACACTAGGTGGATCGGGTGCATTAAAAATTGGTGCCGATTTCTTATACCGCTATTTCCCAGATTCTCAGGTTTGGGTAAGTGATCCTACTTGGGAAAATCATATTGCCATTTTTAGTGGGGCAGGTTTTAAGGTCAATCAATATCCTTATTTCGATGATAAAACCTGTGGCGTAAAATTTGATGCTATGCTTCAAACTTTAGACCAATTACCGGCTAAAAGCATTGTTTTACTGCATCCTTGCTGCCATAACCCAACAGGTGCTGATTTAACTCACGATCAATGGGATAAAGTTATAACAGTATTGAAAAACCGAGATTTGATTCCCTTTATGGATATTGCTTATCAAGGTTTTGGTGAAAGTATTGACGATGATGCATATGCGCTTCGAAAGGCCGCAGAAGTAGGATTGTGTGGACTTATCAGTAACTCTTTTTCTAAAACATTTTCCCTTTATGGTGAGCGAGTTGGTGGTTTGTCGGTTTTATGTGATAATAGCCAAGTCGCAAGTCATGTGCTTGGACAACTTCAAGCGACAGTTCGTCGTAATTATTCAAGTCCCGCAGCTTATGGCGCACATCTTGTGTCTTATGTTTTAAATAATAATGATCTTAAAGCGTTATGGTTCAACGAAGTGGCATCAATGCGTAATCGCATTGTGACAATGCGATCAACTTTAGTTGAATTATTAAAAAACAAATCGTTAGACCGTAATTTTGATTATTTAGTTAAACAACGTGGTATGTTTAGTTACACTGGATTTACCCAAAATCAAGTCACACAATTAAAAGATAACTTTGCTGTTTATTTGGTGGGCAGCGGAAGAATGTGTGTGGCTGGGTTAAATCACCATAACATTCATCGTGTGGCAGAAGCATTTGCTACACTAAAATAACAATGTAAATAATGAAAGGAGTATCAAATGTTGCAAAAAATGTTAATTATTGTGTTCGGTCTTGTAATGACAACATTAGTTACTGGATGTAATACAGTAAATGGTGTAGGTAAAGATGTGCAATCTGGCGGTAAAGCTATTTCAAATACTGCTGAAAAAGTTAGCGATAAAATGTAAATAAGACAAAGTAGTCTATTTGCAAGGTAAATGTGAGAATGGTTATTTTGTGAATATACTTAAGTAAAAATGAAACGTCTTATTATTTTCGTCGTGTTTTTTTTACTTGTTGGGTGTGGTTCATTAAATTTTCGAACTACACCCTCAGTTATGCATAATTGCCAATATGCAACTCGCGAAGGCGTTGAGTTTTCGTTAAATTTACTTCCTTCCAATAAAAAAAGTTACCAATCAATTTATATCGCGCAAAGTCGTGCTAGTAAGCATTTATCTTCAAGTTATGCTGGTGTAAAAGGCAAGCTAACCGATCAGATTTTTACACGTGATTATCCTAAAGAAACTTTTTGGCGTACACAAAGTTTATTAGATAGGGCTACCTTGTATGATGACGGTTACGATGATCTTTATATTAGCCCAGCACAAAAACAAGAACGTGATCGCAAAGCAAAATTTGTTGTTAGACAAGCAATTTTACAGAATTGCCAAATTGTTTATATTGCTATTGATTCTTTAGCCAAAGATAAAGAAAACCCTTTATTAATTGAGTCTAATGAGATATCAATAAATAAATAGGCATTATATGTGAGAACAAAATTCATTGCGATATCCGTTAATCGGCTGATAATAGTTGACATTATGCTTTCGTATTTGGGTAATTTTTGTGAAATTCAGTCGCACTCTTACTTTATATTGGTCATCTCATTCCCCCATTTGTTGCCACTAGATTTTTTCGCTAGCATTTAATGTCGATTTGTTCTTATTTAAGATAAACGATAATGGTGTTTATTGCTTTTTAAGCCGAAATAACTCTTTTCTAATTTTGTGTAATATTTTTAGATTAATCTTAGATGTTTTATTGATATCTAATACCGTTCTGACTAATTTTGTATTACAATCTAAAACCAAAGTGGCTTATCTAATATCAAATTTTGTAGCAATAATTTATTTGAGTATTTCGATTGCTTGTATGCTAAAGTTTATACCAATCAGAAATACCTTTGTTAATCGACGTTATAGTAATTTAAAGCTGTAACAGCGTTGTCAGTTAATTTGTTTTTAAGGAAATAAAATGACACTAAATTTTGAACCATCAGTGAATGGAAAAGTAAAAAAAGCAGTTATCCCTGTTGCAGGGCTTGGTACTCGCATGTTGCCTGCGACTAAAGCCATCCCTAAAGAAATGCTGCCTGTTGTGGATAGACCACTTATTCAATATGTCGTTAAAGAATGTATTTCAGCTGGAATCACAGAAATTATTTTTGTAACGCACTCATCAAAAAATTCTATCGAAAATCATTTTGATACAAGTTTTGAATTAGAAGCTATGCTAGAAGCGCGCGTTAAACGTCAATTACTCCAAGAGGTGCAAGGTATTTTGCCAAAAAATGTGACGATAACCAGTGTTCGTCAGGGTTTAGCTAAAGGGCTTGGCCATGCAGTATTATGCGCCTACCCTTTAGTGGGCGATGAGCCATTTGCGGTCGTGTTACCGGATGTAATCATTGATGAATACGATAGTGATCTTAGCACAGACAATTTAGCAGCAATGATTAATAACTATCATGAAACAAAACGTAGTCAAATCATGGTTGAACCAGTGCCAAAAGAGTTAGTCTCTTCTTATGGTATTGTCGATTGTCGTGGTGAAGCGCTATTAGCTGGCAATACTGCTCAGATGTATAGTGTAGTTGAAAAACCAACTATTGACGCTGCGCCTTCTAATCAATCAGTTGTCGGACGTTATGTATTATCTGAAAAAATCTGGCCATTACTTGCTAAAACGCCTTTAGGTGCTGGTGGTGAAATTCAATTAACCGACGCTATTGCAATGTTACTAGAAGAAGATCCGGTTGATGCTTATTGTATAAAAGGTCGTAGCCATGATTGCGGTAATAAATTAGGTTATGTTCAAACTTTTGTACAATACGCAATGCGTCACAAAAGTTTAGGTAATGATGTAAAAGCTTGGCTAAAAACGCTTTAATGTTTTTACTGTCATTAATGGATTATAAGAAAGGTGCATTTCGCACCTTTTTTATTTTGACTTTATTAATTGAGATGTACACAATTTGTAGATTTTCAATCTAAATGATTATTTGTAATCTAATCCACTTTATCATTAGTGTAATTTGTTAAAATATTGATTGTGTTTATCTCAGATGACATTTAGCTTACTATTTAATAATAGCAAGCTAATTAGGCATCTGTTGATTCATTTTCAAGTGTCGCATTAGGATCGTTATATACGTTCAAGTCCATTAAACCCACTTCACGATCAGTGGCAATTGCAGCGGTCATTGCGCCAGACACATTGGCTAAAGTTCTGGCCATATCAATAATTGGATCAACAGCAAGGACCATACCAATCAACGGAAAATACTCAGCCATGCCCATTCCAGATAATACGACAGTTGCAGCAACGGTCGCTGTGCCTGGAATACCCGCAATACCGATTGAACCAATCACAACGACAATCACTAACATAATATAAAATTGAATATTAGTATCAATACCAACCATATGTGCAACCATGACTGCAAGTAATGCCGGAAAGAAGCCAGCACAGCCGTTCATTCCCATTGTACTACCAAGCGAGCAGACTAAATTAGCTGTACCGGTATTAACCCCCATTCTGACGGTTAATGTGGAGATTGTCATAGGCAATGTGCCAACAGATGACCGGCTGGTAAAGGCTAATAGCCATGTACCCAACGCTTTTTTGATAAACATCATTGGTGATATACCATGCGTTAATACAATGGCAACATGCACTATTAGCATAATTAAGGTCGCAACATAAATGGCAACGACAAAACTGGAAACTTGAATAATAGCTGGGATACCATTAGAAATGATGGTACGAGCAAGTAAAGCTATTACCGCGTAAGGCATGTATTTTATTACTGTCATAGCAATTGACATGACAATTTTGTATAGCGCTTCGATAAATGTTTTAAATAGTTCGATTGGTTTAGGATTTTTCTTTTCCATTCGATTGGCAGCAAGTCCCATCAATGCAGAAAAGATGACTAAACCAACAATATTTTCTTTGACCATTGAAGCGATAATGTTACTGGGGATTAAGTTGATAAACGTATCAATTATATTGGTATATTGTTTTGCTTGAGCTTGAAGTTCCGATGCTTTACTCATTTCACCGAGGGAAAATAAGTTAGCCAGTATAATACCCACTAAGCAGGCGATAGCCGTAGTAAAGAGTAACCAAAAGATACCTCTAAAAGCAATCTGAGGGAGATTGTCTTTTCCGGAAAAATCAATAATGACTTTAACGATAGACACAAAGATGAGGGGAATAACTAGCATACGGATAAAGGCAATAAATGCACGCCCAAAAAGACCATACCATGTTGCTGTTTCTTGCATCCAAACACTTGATGTATCAGGAAATCCGGCAGCAGCTTGAATACCTAAGCCAAGTACTGCGCCAAGTATTAATCCGACTAACATACGAATCGAAAAATTGACTTTTCGGTTTTGTAACGGCCTCATTACAGCAAAAAAGCAGACAAGTAAAAGTCCAATTCCAATTAAGGTTTGGTAATGAGTAATGGATAAGAACTTTTCAAAAAAAGTTCCTTGAAAAATGGCATCTGACATAGTTGAACCTCGCCTTTGCTGATAAATCTAATTATCAAATAAAAAATGTTAATAGATCGGTTATAAAATAAATTTCTGATTTAATTAATCTATCAATGGGTATATTTCAGTATTGTGTTAACTTTAATTGGATATTAGTCGCTAATTTGCAACATACTTGTTCTATAACCCATGATTGATTATGTATTCGCTATTTTGCGATGGATCCTGCGATATTTAAAACATCCCATGGTCTAGAAAAAGGAGGAGCATATAAAAAATCCAACATAGTTAATTCATCAATGGTCATTTTTGCCCATATTGCTGTTGCTAACACATTGACTCTTAACGCTGATCCAACTCCACCGGCAATTTGTCCGCCTAAAATAATACGAGTATCGGCATGATAAATCAGTTTAGCGGTTATACTGGTTTGTCCAGCAACATAGTTGCTATGGTTTTTATCTTTAACTACAACGGTTTTATAAGCAATGGCTGCTTTTTTAGCATCATTTTCAGTTATACCTGTTCGGCCAGCTTCAATATCAAACACTTTTAATGCTGATGTACCTAAGGTTCCAGGAAATTGACAGTGTCCACCGGCTAAATTTTCACCTACAACTTTGCCAAGCTTATTTGCTCCGGTCGCTAATGGAATATAGACCATATCATGGCTAACCTTGTGATAAAGTGCGGCACAATCGCCTGCTGCATAGATGTCACGAATATTGGTTTGGCCTAACGCATCAGTAATAATCGCACCATTTTTTAAGGTATTAATCCCTAAATTGTTATAAATGCTGCTATTGGGTTTTACACCTGTTGCAATAATAACCATATCCGCTGGGTACTGGTCTTTGTCGGTTATCACGTGGGTGACTTTATCTTGTCCATCAAAACCTAGTACTTTTTCTTGCAAATGTAAATCGCAATATTGCTTGATATTTTCAGCTATGATATCGGTAATTTGCGCATCGAATGCATCAACTAATACTCTATCATCCAATTGAATCAACTTAACTTTTTTGTTTAATGCAACAAGTGATTCGACAAGCTCTAGTCCAATATAACCAGCCCCAACCACAATAATATTATTAACTTGAGCATCATTTAGCGTTTTTTTAATTGCTTGACCATCATAGATATCGCGAAGCGTAAAAATATTTTTGAGTTTATCATTTGAAAATGGTGGAATGATCGGACTTGCACCTACCGCTAAAAGTAATTTGTCGTAAGTGTCTTCAAAACAGTGTCCATTAGTCAGATCTTTTATCTTCAATTTTTTAGATAGAGTATCTATTGCAACAACTTCATGAAGAATTTTTATGTCAATACCGTCTTTTTCGAACTGTTGGGGTGTTCTTGATATCATTTCGTTAGCATCACTAAAGTGATCACCAATAAAGTAGGGTAAACCACAAGCACCAAACGATACGATATCGGATTTTTCATAAATACGGATAGTTGCCTCGGGATTGATTCTTTTAGCTTTTGCTGCGGCACTTGCTCCAGCTGCTTGAGCACCGATAATAATTATTTTCATCTATTTTTCCTTACTGCTAATAATATTAATATTTATTATCCTACCACACGTTAAATCAAATATTGTTAGCCACTAATTATTTCGCATTAATTGTAATCAATTTTGAATTTATAATTGAAGCATATCTGCGTTTTAAGTGATTAGTCTTTTGTTTAGTGCTTATGCTTAATGTTTAACATTATGCCGACTAATTTAGGTTAAAGGATAGGTTTTATCACAATTAACCAAACTTTTTATTAATTCAATATGTAAACGAGAATCATTCAGTGCTGGAATATAATAGAATTGTTCACCGCCAGATTGTAGAAATATTTGCCGATTTTCATCATCGATTTCGTATAGGGTTTCAATACAATCAGCGGAAAAGCCAGGGCACATTACTTGTACATGTTTGACACCAGTATTCGCTAGATTTTGTAGGATATCACTGGTGTTAGGTTCGACCCATTTTCCTTTACCAAATTTCGATTGATAAGCCATTTGAATTGATAGATCAAGACCACTTTGATGACATTTTTTTATCAATAATTCGGTAGTGAGTTGACAACGCTCAATATAATCTTCTTGACGTCTTTTGCGGTAACGTTCAGGAATACCATGATAAGAAAGTAGTAATACTTCCGGTTTTCCATTTTTTAAAATTGCCTGTTCAATTTGTGTATAAAGCGCGTGGATATAACATGGATTGTCAGCATAATCGCGAATATAGTTAATATTATTAAAATGACTATCACGTTTAATAATCTGTTTTAATTTATCCAATACTGCAAGCGTTGTAGTGGTAGAGTATTGTGGGAACAAGGGTAATACAGTAATTTTATTGCATGATTTAAGATTATTGAGTGCCGACTCCATATCGGGTTGAGCATAAGTCATTGCCAGCTCGCAGTGAATTTCTGGCAGCTTTTGTTGTAATTTGTCAGATAATAATTGACTGTAGTGGAGTAAAGGCGAGCAGTTATTGAACCATATTTTTTTATAGTGATTTATAATATAGGGAACACGTTTGGGTAATATTAGATATTTTAAAATGGGATACCATAACAAATAAGGCAAATCGACCACATGCTTGTCCAATAAAAACTCTGTTAAATATTGTTTTATTGCATCTGGTGTTAATTTGCTAGGTGTACCTAAGTTGACTAGCAATAAACCTTGTTTTTTATCCACGAATCACCCTTCGATTAACAAAGATAATGGTTAATAATATCAAGTAACTTAGCTAAAGCACCTTGATTTTGTTTTAACACATGGTATGCTTTTTCGCCAATTTGCTTGCTGTGAGTTGGGTTAGTTAATAAATTATCAACCAATGAAGCCAATTTATTGGCTGAACTATCACTAATAATCATTGCATTATCAGCAACGAGCTGTTCACAAATAACGTTGAAATTAAAATAGTGCTCTCCGCTGATAATAGGAATGTGGTGTAAAGCGGGTTCTAATGGATTATGTCCACCGTGTTTAACGAAACTACCTCCAACTACGGCAATATCGGCAATACCGTAAAGCACCATTAACTCTCCCATTGTATCGCCTAAAATTATCTGTGTTTGAGGCGTTGGTATTTGTTGATTACTGCGTTTGATATAATGAAAACCTTCATCATTAATTAACTTTTCAACAGTATTAAAACGTTCGGGATGACGTGGTACTAAAATTAATAAAAGATTAGCGTGTTTTTGCAGTAATAGTTTAAAAGCAGATAAGATAATTTCATCTTCACCAGTATGTGTACTTGCTGCAATTAATACCGGCCGATTTAATTGCCATTGTTGTTTTAATGCGATTATTTGTTGTTGCTGTTGATTTGTTAAGTTGATATCAAACTTTATACTACCGGTGATGGCCAGATGTTCTTTTGGCAAGCCTAGCGATATAAAACGCTCGCCATCTTGGTGATTTTGTACCGCGACAGTACTGATTTTAGCCAATAAGTGGCTAATGGTTTTTCCTAACTTAGCATACCTTTTAGCCGATCGTTCTGATAACCTAGCATTGGCGATAATCACTGGGATATGGCGTTTATAGCACTGAGATATCAAATTGGGCCAAAGTTCTGTTTCCATAATAATCACCAATTTAGGTGATACTATTTTAAGAAAACGATGTAATGCACAAGGTAGATCGTAAGGTAAGTAAACATGACTGACACTATCTTTTAATGATGCTTTTACTTGTTCTGAACCCGTTGGCGTCATTGTGGTAACGGTAATAGGTAAATCGGGATATCGCTGCTGTAACGCTTTTACTAACGGAATGGCGGCAATGGTTTCACCAACAGATACAGCATGAACTAAAATGCCATTTGGTTTGACTTTGCGTTTACAAAAACCATAGCGCTCTAACCACCGTTTGCGATAAGCTGGTGCTTTACGGCTACGCCACAGTAATTTTATCCATATAAATGGTTGGATAATATATAACAGGAGATTATATAAAATTTGCATAACAATTATCCAACATGTCTAATTATTGGGTTACGTTAAAAAAATACTTACGATAATAAGTAAGTTCAGCAATTGAGTCGCGTATATCATCAAGCGCTTGGTGTGTACTTTGTTTACTTATTCCTTTTAAAATCTCAGGTTTCCAACGTTTGGCTAACTCTTTAATAGTGCTGACATCTAAATAACGATAATGAAAGTAACGTTCTAAATTAGGCATGTAATTAAATAAAAAACGGCGATCTTGTGCAATAGTGTTGCCACAAATGGGTGAGCAGTTTTCTGGTACCCATTGTTTTAAAAATTCGATGGTTTGTTGTTCTGCTTGCTGTTCACTGATTTGACTCTGACGAACGCGTTCAATTAAACCTGATTTTCCATGAGTATTTTTGTTCCAATCGTCCATCAGCGCCAGTTGTTCCTCGGATTGATGTACGGCAATAACGGGACCTTCAGCAACAATGTTGAGATCTGAATCAGTCACAATTGTGGCGATTTCGATGATGCGATCAACTGTGGGATTCAGACCTGTCATTTCAAGGTCAATCCAGATAAGATTATTACTATTAACTTGTGGTGATGTAGTCATAATATGTCATAGAAATTTTCTTTTTAATGCCGACTAGTGTAGCATAACTGTCAAACTGTTTTAGCAAAAATTATTGACTGTGGCAAAAAATCAATTATCTCAAAACCAAAAAAGACGCATGGCTGCGAAACATCAACAACGTTTAGCCATAAAGTCAGATGAAAACTTAGCCAACTTCACGTCACCAAGTGATGGTGTGGTTGTTAGCCGTTTTGGTAAGTCTGCTGATGTGGAGGATAGTTTAGGCAAAATTTGTCGATGTAGTATTCGTCGAACTTTACCTTCATTGGTGACTGGCGATAAAGTGGTTTGGCGTGAAAGTTTAGAGCCAAATACCAATGGCATTATCGAGGCTGTTTATCCTCGCCATTCAGAGTTGGTTCGCCCTGATTTTTATGATGGTGTTAAGCCGGTAGCTGCGAATGTCGATCAAATCGTAATTATCTCAGCTGTTTTGCCCGAATTATCGCTTAATATTATCGATCGCTATTTAGTTGCTTGTGAGGCAACAGACATCACGCCAATTATTGTGTTAAATAAAATTGATTTGCTTACTGATTCACAACGTAAAGACGTTGAAAGTCAATTAGCCATATATCGCCAAATTGGTTATCAGGTACTTTTTGTTTCTTGCCAAGATCAGCAAGGCATTATAGCGTTACAACAGGCCTTACAAAATAAGGTATCTATTTTAGTTGGGCAGTCAGGGGTGGGAAAATCAAGTATTATTAACTTATTATTACCTCACCAATCGCAATTTGCACTCACAGGCGATGTTTCGGAAATATCTGGGCTTGGGCAACATACTACCACGTCAACTAGGTTATATCATCTGCCTAATGGTGGAGACATTATTGATTCTCCAGGTATTCGTGAGTTTGGTTTGTGGCATTTAGAGCCTGAGCAGGTTATAAATGGTTTTAAAGAATTTGCGGATTATTTAGGGGGATGCCAATTTCGTGATTGTGATCATTTAACAACACCAGGTTGTTTATTGCAACAAGCAGTTATTGATAAAAAAATAGCCCCTTCAAGGCTTGATAACTATCATCGAATTTTACAATCAATGAAAGAAGTCAAAGCAAAAACGAATAAAAATTACAAATAGTTATTTGGTTGTATTTGTTAAACATCAATTATAAGGTGTGACATCAATGTAGTGAAAGTTGTTGCTCACATAATTTATACACTAAGTTAGTGAGCAACTTTTGCGTTTAAACTATCGATTTTTAAGTGCAAAACCAATCGCTACATATGCCCAACCTTGGAATATAAGATCAATACCTAAAAACATGCCTAACACCCAAAGGCTATTATATGGCCAACCCGCAAGTATCATAAATCCTAAAATTAATGTGATGATTCCTGAGGTTAAAACCCATCCCCAACGTGGTAAATGACGGTTATTCATTGCCGCAAAAATTTGGGTAAAGCCACTCATTATGAGAAGAATAGAAACCACTAATGTTAATGCTGATGATACAGCGATAGGTTGGAAAAATGACATTAAGCCAATAAAAATATATAAAACGCCCATTACTGCCCATAATGCTGATTGTCCAAAACCTTTA
Organism: Gilliamella sp. wkB171; assembly: GCF_001693755.1. Classification (GTDB taxonomy): domain Bacteria; phylum Pseudomonadota; class Gammaproteobacteria; order Enterobacterales; family Orbaceae; genus Gilliamella; species Gilliamella apicola_F. The sequence continues at coordinate 47,213 of NZ_LYST01000053.1, read as the reverse complement.
ATAGTAAAAGAGTGTACTGCTTGAGCAATACCTGCAATTAAAATTAATGTTCCAATAAAATACACTGAAAAGACAGTTGCGACGAATTGATAGCCTAGTGCTAAACATCCTAACACGATTAAAATTATACCAACTAAAATAAACCAGTTTGATTTTTGTTTGAGATTATTAATATTGTTTAAATCAGTTATCATATGCATTTCCTATATTGTCATGATTAATTTGTGTTGTTGGGTATATGCCTATCAATAATTTTGCCAATAACGATCGGCGAAAAAAGATAAGGTGTTACAGTCTAATACGATATACACAACAATGATTACTGTTGAGTTTTAATAGCATTAATATAATAAAACTAAATATAAAATTATTCTTTATCTTTCAGTGCTTCATCAAGCGTTGAGTAAAACATTAATTTATTTGGAATAGGTACAATTTTAGCTCGTGCTATTGTTTTTAGCGGCTGAAATTGTAATTCACAAATGGATAAATCAACTTGTTTTGGTAATTCATCAATAAAATGAATTAATGCATTTAATCCACCTGCATCAAGAATAGGCACCGCATCCCATTGTAATACAATATGCTCATAGCCATTTATTTTCTGATAAATTTCCGAAAAGGTGCGCTCAGCAGCGGCAAAAAATAGTGGTCCATTAATGCGGAGAACCAATGTTTTTTCATTGTTTCGATTGATTTCAACCAAACGTGTCATATGTGCAATGCGACGCATAAATAGAATTGAGGCTAAGACTATGCCAAGTGTTATAGCAATAACCATATCAAATAATACGGTTAAAGACATACAAATAAGCATAATCAAAATATCATCTTTAGGTGCGCGTTTAATGATATAAATTACGCGTTGTACTGCGCTCATATTCCACGCCACGATTAATAATAGTGCTGCCATGGCTGAAAGCGGGATATAAGATAAAAGTGGAGCAAAGCAGATAAGCGCTAATAAAACAATGATTGAATGTAGCATTGCCGCAACAGGAGATGTTGCACCAGCTTTGACATTGGCGGCAGAACGTGCGATAGCCGCTGTTGCAGAAATTCCACCAAAAAATGGCGCAATGATATTTCCCAATCCTTGACCGATCAATTCACTATTGGAATGATGTTTGGTATGAGTCATTTCATCTAATACTACAGCGCAAAGCAGTGATTCAATAGCACATAACATCGCCATAGTGAGTGAAATAGGAAGCAGCGCGGAGAGCGTAGACCAGTCTAAATTAAAATCACTATATTGCCATGGCAAAATGAATTCAGGTAACACCGATGGAATACCATGGCCAATACTGTTATCGGCTAACGTATAAGTGAATCGAGAACCGATGGTTTCAATTTGATAGCCAAATTGTTTAAAAATAAACATAACGGCAATACCAGCAATTAAGGCAGGTAAATGACCTGATATTTTTACTCGAAATTTTGGCCAGACAATTAATACAATTAATGTCACTATTCCAACTAGGGTATCGGCTATGTTGATAGTGGGTAATGTTTTTGCTAATTCGATGACCTTTGTAACGTAATTTTCGGGCATATGTTCGAGTGTTAAACCAAAAAAATCCTTGATCTGCATGGTTGCAATAGTTATTGCAATACCAGATGTAAAGCCCAAGACCACCGGTAGAGGAATATATTCGATTAATCGACCTAATCTCACAACGCCCATTAAAATTAGAAAAAAACCAGATAATAGTGTCGATACTAATAATCCAGCTAATCCATATTGTAGCGAAACTGGGTATAAAATCACAACGAAAGCAGCAGTTGGACCCGAAACGCTGTAACGCGATCCGCCAGTTAATGCAATGACTAATCCTGCAATAATTGCCGTATAAAGTCCATGCTGAGGCGGTACACCACTGGCAATAGCTAGTGCCATTGCTAGCGGAATTGCAATAATACCAACTGTAATGCCTGCAATAAGGTCTTTAAAAAAGCGAGTGAGGTTATAAGGGGTTGTTATACATGCCGAAATGAACGCACAACAAATTTTAGTGCCAGTAAATCCATATAATTTCATTAGTTTTTTTATCAATTAAGCAAAGGTTATTTTTAATGGGTAATAAGATAATCCTTTTTACAAAAATTAAAAAGAGAGTACTTAAAATAATAATCTGTTTTTTGACCTTGTTATTTATAATAGGTAGAATAAAAATTAAATGATTTATTTCGTCTGATCACAATACTATCTGAAATATTCAATTTGGCTAAATTATAATTTAACGTTTATTGTGTTATATAATTTAATTTTTTACTGATACGTTTGGTAAATAGATATTTAATTGTCAGGAGTATTTTTATGGATTATGCCAAAAAAATTTGTGCTCTGTGTTTATTTGCCTTTTCTTGTATGGGATTTGCCGAACCGCAAATAGCGGCAGGTTCTAAAACTGCATATCATTTTGATTCGAAATACACATACACACCAGCGCCTGATGGTTACGATGCTTTTTATATTGATCATGTTGGACGGCATGGATCGCGTTATATTAGCAAATCAAAATATGAAGATATTGCCTACCAAACTTTATTAATCGCTGAAAGCAAGGGGCAGTTGACGCATCTTGGTAAAGATTTGCTTGACCAAATTAGCCGTATTGCACAATTGAATAAAGGCCATTATGGTGCTTTAACCGATCTGGGACGGCAAAATATTCGTTTAATCAGTCAGCGGATGTTGGATAATTATCCCACTGTGTTTAAAGGTCAGAAAATTGAGGTTATCTCTTCAAGTTCACCCAGAGCCAAAGAGACAGCAAACATTTTTGTAGAAGCGTTTCATTCAAAATATCCTCAAATCAACGTTACGCAACAGCAAGAAGATCAACAAACGTTATTGCGTTTCTTCGAATATTCCCCCGCTTATAAAGAGTTTAAGCAAAGTAAAAAAGTGAAAAATGCTGTAAAATCGATCGAGAACATGCCCGATTCATGGGAAATGGGGCAGCATTTCTTACAACGAATTTTCAGTGATGAGTTTATCCACAAATATCTAGATAAAGGTCTTGAAATTAAAGAAAATTCATCCATAAAATCAATGGATTTTGTTATTGCGGTTTATCAGTTGTATCAAGAATCACTCTCTTTTTCTCCACAATTATTAGCAGAACATCATGTGGATCTTAATTCATTTTTTCATGAAGATGAAAAAACACAATTTAATAATATTGTTACTGTAAAAAATTATCTACAAATAGGTCCAGCCTTTGATGCAAATGGTATTCAGATTAAAATAGCTGCACCTTTACTATGGGATATGTTAAATACAGCAGATATTGCAATAAAGAATAATAATATTGATGCTAATTTGCGTTTTGCCCATGCAGAAACTGTATCGCCTTTGGCGACTTTACTCGAAATAGAAGGGGCTGCAACAGTTGCAAACTCGATACTACAATATCCTTTGGTTTGGCAGGCAGATAAAATTATTCCTATGATGGCAAATATTCAATGGATTTTTTATAAAAGTAAAAAAGCAGATCAACCGATACTGGTGAAGGTTCTGTTAAATGAGCAGGAAGTGCATCTTCCTATCAAAACTGAACATTATCCTTACTACAATTGGGACGATGTAAAACAATTTTATCTTACTAAGCTAAATAAATTAGGTTTATCACCTCAATCATCAGCGATAGATATGTTAAAAAATTTAAGATGATTGTAAAGGTGTGAAGTAATAATTTTACTGGAACTGTCTATTAGGCTTTTACGGTAAAATAATTCACTTTTTAGTTAATCTATTTGTTGAGGCTTGAATAATATTTTAAGTCTGTAACCAAAAAGTAACCGGACCATCATTAATCAATGCAACTTGCATATTGGCAGCAAATTGCCCAGTTTGGGTATTAATTTGCTTTTTACATTGTTCGACAAAAAATTGGTAGAGTTTATTGGCTTCGTCGGGTTTTGCTCCCTTAGTAAAACTAGGTCGCATTCCCTTTTGGGTATCAGCAGCAAGTGTAAATTGAGAAACAACTAATACTTCACCTTTAGCTTGCTGAACATTCAAATTCATTTTTCCCTCACTATCGCTGAAAATACGATAGCCTAGAACTTTTTCACATAATCGAGTGGCTTTTTGTTGATCATCACCTTGCTCAACACCTAATAAAATAAGTAGGCCATGGTTGATTTGTCCAATAATTTGTTTATCAACAGTAACACTGGCTTGCGTAACGCGTTGTATTAAGGCAATCATAGATTTTATTATTCCACTTTAGACTGATTTTCAATAGATTGTTTTTTTTGGCGGTTATAGTCAGTTAATGTCGCGGCAAACTCTGCTCCAAATAGTACAATACACCATGAACAGTAAATCCAAACCAACATAATAGGTATAGAAGATACCACACCATAAATCAATTGATAGGTAGGAAAAGAGCTAACATAGAGTGAAAATGCTCGTTTGCCTATTTCAAATAAGATGGCAGCGACGATTGCGCCAATAAATGACTCTTTAAAAGGGACAGATTCGGTAGGAATAATACTATAAAGTAACCAAAAACCAATAACAGAAATAAGAAATGGTAAAATACTAATTAATAAGTTACTGGTGATTGCTGTAGAAATCCATTTTAACGAGAAAATATATGAACTTATCGCTACGCTACTGCCAGCTAAAATAGGCCCTAAAGTTAATATTGTCCAATAAATGGTTATATTATAAATTAATGAGCGTTTGCGTTTTGTTTTCCAAATATGATTGAGAGCCGTGTTAATTGAATTGATTAATAATAACGATGTGACAATTAGTCCAATTATCCCAACCACAGTCATTTTTTTTGTATTAGCAATAAACTGTTCCAGATAGTTTTGAATAGTGTCACTGGCTGTTGGTACTAAATTACTATAAATTAACTGCTTTAATGATCGACTCACTTCACTAAACATTGGAAAAGCAGACAGTAAAGAAAAAATTACCGTAATCAACGGTACCAGTGCAAGTATCGTGGTATAAGCTAATCCCGCAGATGATGTCGTTAAACGATCATGGTTGATCCGCCACCATAACATTTTTGAGAAAAGTTGTATCTGCTTAAATGTTTTCATCATTTTTATTTGTTAGAAACAACACAATTGTTAATACCATTACTGAGTAACGAGCTCATTGTTCTATCTGCCTCATTTTTGTTGGTAAAAGGTCCAACAGTCACACGATACAGTTGACCTGAAGAGATATTACCACTTATTCCTGTCATAGCAAGTTTGGCTCTTAGCGTATCAGCATTAGCTTTATCTTTAAAGGCTCCACACTGTAGTGACCATTTATTTGAAGTATTCACTATTTGACTTGTTTGTGATGGTGCTGAAGTTGTTGCTATTTGTGTGTTAGCATTATTCGTATTATTGGTATTTTGTGTATTTGCAACAGGACGTGAATTATTGACAAAACTATCAAGAATTTGTTGTCGTTCACTTGCAACAGAATTTGTTTGAGCGTTCGAGCTAGCATTTGGCGTTTCTAACTCTTTTAAATAGGTCCATCTTTCTTGGGGTTGTTCAGGTAACGTGACTGCCGGAGGTTGAGTTTTCGCTTTAGGCTGTTCAGTAATTTGCGCAGGTTTATTATTTGAAACAAAGTAGAGGATAGCAGAGAATAGAATAATAATGATAATAGCTAATAATATCATTAAATTAGGCATATTTCGTGACTTATTTTTTTTAGATTGGCTCTTTTTTCTCACATAATCACGCTGAACCACAATAAACTCTCTTTGTTTTTATTTGTTATTGATAAATGATTAGCACATAAATAAAAAAAGTGGTTTTCACCACTTTTTGCTAGGTTCTTAATTAACTATAGTAACTAACAGAATAAAGTATTAAGCCAATGCTTTAATCTGTTTGATTAAATTCGCTTTATGACGTGCTGCTTTATTTTTATGGATTAAACCACGAGCCGCTTGACGGTCAATAACTGCTTGCATGTCTTTAAATGCTACTTCAGCTGTTTGTTTATCACCAGCTGCAACAGCTGCGTAAACTTTTTTAATATAAGTACGCATCATTGAACGGTTACTAGCATTATGTTTACGGCGTTTTTCGGATTGAACCGCACGTTTCTTAGCTGATTTGATATTAGCCAAAGTCAACTCCCAAATTTAGAAAAATTAGATATTAATAAGGCGGCAAAATATGCCTGATTTTCTTTCTTTTGTCAATGCTGTTAGATAAAAAAATTTTGTGGCTTTTCGATTAAGTATTTAACGTAAATGTTTACTATTTAAGCGTTAATGAGAGTAACCTAATCTTATTTTTTATGTTAGAATAATGTAAAATTTATTTTATTTATATTTTATAAGAGGATGTCTCATGTCTATTATTAGAATGCAAGATCTTGATCTAAAAGGAAAACGTCTATTTATTCGTTCAGATCTTAATGTGCCAGTGAAAAATGGTAAAGTAACCTCTGATGCACGTATTAAAGCATCATTGCCAACAATTGAAGAGGCAATTAAAAAAGGTGCTAAAGTAATGGTAACCTCGCATATTGGGCGTCCAACCGAGGGAGAATATAATCCGGAATTTTCACTGCAACCTGTTGTTGATTATTTAAAAGAACATGTTTCATTTCCTGTTCGCCTAGTTAAAGATTATCTTAACGGTGTTGACGTTAAAGAAGGTGAACTTGTTGTTCTTGAAAACGTACGTTTTAATGTCGGCGAAGGTAAAGATGATGAAGCTTTATCAAAAAAATATGCTGCGCTTTGTGATATCTATGTCATGGATGCATTTGGTACAGCACATCGTGCTCAAGCGTCTACGCATGGCGTTGGTAAATTTGCGCCAGTTGCATGTGCAGGCCCATTATTAGCAGCTGAACTTGATGCATTAGGTAAAGCACTTGATAATCCAGCTCGTCCAATGGTTGCGATTGTTGCAGGTTCTAAAGTATCAACTAAGTTAACAGTACTTGATTCTTTATCAAAGATCGCTGACCAAATTATCGTTGGTGGTGGTATTGCTAATACTTTCATTGCTGCTGAAGGTTATAATGTTGGTAAATCACTTTACGAAGCAGATTTAATTCCTGAGGCAAAAAAATTAATGGCAAATTGCCATATTCCAGTTCCTACTGATGTTCGCGTAGCAACAGAATTTAGTGAAACTGCAACTGCAACTGAAAAATCAGTAAAAGATGTTAAAGAAAATGAACAAATTCTTGATTTAGGTGATAAATCAGCAGAAGCATTAGCGGACATCATCAAAAAAGCGAAAACTATTTTATGGAATGGTCCTGTTGGTGTGTTTGAATTCCCGAATTTCCGTCGTGGTACTGAAATTGTAGCGAAAGCCATTGCTGATAGTGCAGGTTTTTCTATTGCAGGCGGTGGTGATACATTAGCTGCAATTGATTTATTCGGTATTGAAGATAAAATCTCTTATATCTCAACTGGCGGTGGTGCTTTCCTTGAATTTGTGGAAGGTAAAAAATTACCGGCTGTTGCAATGCTAGAAGCGAGAGCTAAAGCATAGTAAGACATTTAATAAAAAAGGATGAGCCAATCACTCATCCTTTTACTTTTTATATAAATAAATTTAATAGGTAATAAAATGGCTACAAAGATTTCTGATGTTGTTAAACCAGGTGTTGTAACTGGTGATGATGTGCAAAAAGTATTTCAAATTGCACGTGAAAATAATTTTGCATTACCAGCTGTAAACTGTGTTGACACTAATACAATCAATGCGGTTATTGAAACAGCAGCTAAAGTTGGTTCACCTGTTATTGTGCAATTTTCTAATGGCGGTGCACAATTTATTGCGGGTAAAGGTTTAAAACTTGAAGGTCAAGAATGTGCAGTGTTAGGTGCTGTATCTGGTGCTAAACATGTGCATTTAATGGCTGAAAAATATGGTGTGCCAGTGATTGTTCATACCGATCACTGTGCGAAAAAATTACTGCCTTGGGTTGATGGGTTACTTGATGCTGGCGAAACGCATTTTGCTAAAACGGGTAAACCACTATTTTCTTCTCACATGATCGATCTATCAGAAGAAACTTTAAAAGACAATATTGATATTTGTTGCCAATATCTTGCTCGTATGTCAGCAATGAAAATGACATTAGAGTTGGAACTTGGTTGTACTGGTGGTGAAGAAGATGGTGTTGATAATAGCCATATGGATAGTTCAGCACTTTATACTCAACCAGAAGATGTCGCTTATGCTTATGAGCGTCTAAGTGCAATTAGTCCACGTTTTACTATTGCAGCATCATTTGGTAATGTTCATGGTGTATATAAACCAGGAAATGTTAAGTTAACACCAAAAATTCTTGATAATTCACAAAAATATGTTTCTGAAAAATTCAGTTTACCTGAAAAATCATTGAATTTTGTATTCCATGGTGGTTCAGGCTCTACTCCTGAAGAAATTGCTGAAGCAGTCAGTTACGGTGTTGTTAAAATGAATATCGATACTGATACGCAATGGGCAAACTGGGCTGGTATTTTAGATTATTACAAAGCCAACGAAGCATATTTACAAGGTCAATTAGGCAACCCAGAAGGGCCTGATGCACCTAATAAAAAATATTACGATCCACGTGTATGGTTACGTAAAGGACAAGAATCATTAGTTGCACGTTTAGAACTTGCGTTTAAAGAACTCAATGCAATTAATGTACTTTAATTCTCAAATAATATTGTTATTAAATAAAAGTAGGCGGTAAACATCGCCTACTTTTTATGTGTAATAAATAAATCTTGCATTTATTAATCGATTGTAGGATAATTCTGCCCTCATTTAACTTAGGGGAGCTGTCTATTTATTAATAGAGGCGTTTGCACCCGAGAAAAGGAAACTAAAAATGGCAAAAAAAGTACAAGCTTACATCAAGTTGCAAGTTGCAGCTGGTGCAGCAAATCCTAGTCCACCAGTTGGTCCAGCACTTGGTCAACACGGTGTTAATATTATGGAATTCTGTAAAGCTTTCAACGCTAAAACAGAAAGCATGGAAAAAGGTTTACCTATTCCTGTTGTTATTACAGTCTATTCTGATCGTTCATTTACTTTTGTTACTAAAACTCCACCTGCGGCAGTATTATTAAAGAAAGCTGCTAAAATCAAGTCTGGTTCTGGCGAACCTAACAAGAAAAAAGTAGGTAAAGTAACAAGTGCGCAAATTCGCGAAATCGCTGAATTAAAAGCTGCAGATATGAATGGTGCTACCATTGAAACGATGATGCGTTCTATTGAAGGAACTGCACGTTCAATGGGCTTGGAAGTGGAGGGTTAATTCATGGCTAAACTATCTAAAAAAGCTAAACTTATCCGCGAAAAAGTGAATGCGACTAAACAATATGATATCAACGAAGCAATTGCTTTATTAAAAGAACTAGCAACTGCTAAATTTACAGAAAGCGTTGATGTTGCAGTTAATTTAGGTATTGATTCACGTAAATCAGACCAAAACGTACGTGGTGCAATTGTACTTCCACACGGAACTGGCCGTAGTATTCGTGTTGCAGTCTTTACTCAAGGTGCAAACGCTGATGCCGCTAAAGAAGCGGGTGCTGAATTAGTGGGTATGGACGATCTAGCTGATCAAATCAAAAAAGGCGAAATGAATTTTGACGTCGTTATCGCATCACCAGACGCGATGCGTGTTGTTGGTCAATTAGGTCAAATTTTAGGGCCTCGTGGTTTAATGCCAAACCCTAAAGTGGGTACTGTAACGCCTAACGTTGCTGAAGCAGTGAAAAATGCTAAAGCTGGTCAAATCCGTTACCGTAATGATAAAAATGGTATTATCCATACCACTATCGGTAAAGCTGACTTTGATGCAGATAAACTTAAAGAAAATTTAGAAGCATTACTTGTTGCGTTAAAACGAGCAAAACCTGCATCTGCTAAAGGTGTATTTGTGAAGAAAGTTAGCCTATCTACTACAATGGGCGCAGGTGTTGCTATCGATCAAGCAACATTGAACGCAACAGTTTAATTATTTCGATAATTAAACAAAAAATCGGTTGGTGTCTGGCCTTAACCAGACCCCGTCCAAGACCGTAGGTGTAATTGATATTTAATTACTTAATCTTCCTACGTAGACGGTGACAGAACCTGATAAGATATAATAGAGGGATTCTGCTCATCGTGGTTGTGCTAGCTACATGTGTAGTTAGTTAAAATAAGTCTAGGCTTTGCCTAGTATATAATCCAGGAGCAATACCAATGGCACTAAATCTTCAAAATAAACAAGAAATTGTTGCTGAAGTTAATGAAATCGCCAAAGGTGCGCTATCTGCAGTTGTTGCTGATTCTCGTGGCGTAACTGTAGAAAAAATGACTGCATTACGTAAATCTGCTCGTGAAGCGGGTGTTTATATGCGTGTTGTTCGTAACACCCTATTACGCCGCGTTGTTGAGGGAACTCAATACGAGTGCTTAAAAGATGCGTTTGTTGGTCCAACTCTTATTGCATTTTCAAATGAGCACCCAGGTGCTGCTGCGCGTATTTTTAAAGCGTTTGCAAAAGAAAATGAAAAATTTGAGATTAAAGCCGCAGCCTTTGAAGGTGAGTTGATTACTGCAGCGAACATTGATCGCTTAGCAACATTACCTACTTATGAAGAAGCATTAGCTCGCTTGATGTCAACCATGAAAGAAGCCGCAGCTGGCAAATTGGTTCGTACTCTTGCAGCAGTTCGCGATCAAAAACAAGCTGCTTAATTGGCAGTGTGATTGTGAATATTATTAATTAAAAAATTGTAAATTTGGGAAACTATATTATGTCTATCACTAAAGAACAAATTTTAGATGCAGTTGCTGAAATGTCTGTAATGGATGTTGTTGAACTTGTATCAATGATGGAAGAAAAATTTGGCGTTTCTGCAGCGGCAGCTGTAGCAGTTGCAGCAGCTGGTCCAGCTGAAGCAGCAGAAGAAAAAACTGAATTTGATGTAATCTTAAAAGATGTTGGCGCTAACAAAGTAGCTGTTATCAAAGCGGTTCGTGGTGCAACAGGTTTAGGCTTAAAAGAAGCGAAAGATCTTGTTGAATCAGCTCCAGCAACAGTTAAAGAAGGCGTTAGCAAAGCTGATGCAGATGAACTTAAAAAGGCACTTGAAGAATCTGGTGCAGTTGTCGAACTTAAATAAGTTTATCAATTGTAAGCTAAGTGGCTGGGGGTTTTTACCTCCAGCCTTTTTGCGCTGTAAAAAGTCAAAGAATTTTATTTGAAGACTATCAATAAAAAGTAATAAAGAAATAGTATATTTATTAAGCCTAATCAATTGATATTTATAGATATTTTCGATGAGGTGTCAGGCGTTCTTATTTGATAGATAGTAATACCCCTGATGAATATTTAATCATGCTAAAATAGCAGATAAGCAAGTTGAGGAACTAATGGTTTACTCTTATACCGAGAAAAAACGAATTCGTAAGAATTTTGGTAAACGTCCACAAGTCTTGGATATACCGTATCTTCTTTCTATTCAACTTGATTCGTTCCAGAAATTTATTGAGCAAGATCCAGAAGGTCAGTATGGCTTAGAAGCCGCTTTTCGTTCAATATTTCCGATAAAAAGTTATAGTGGTAACGCTGAGTTACAATACGTGAGCTTTAAAATGGGCGAACCTGTGTTTGATGTTAAAGAATGTCAAATTAGAGGGATCACTTACTCAGCACCGTTGCGCGTTAAATTACGTTTAGTTATTTATGATAAAGATGCGCCAGAAGGAACAGTTAAAGATATTAAAGAGCAAGACGTCTATATGGGCGAAATTCCTTTAATGACGGATAATGGTACATTTGTGATTAACGGCACTGAACGTGTTATCGTTTCACAATTACATCGTAGTCCGGGTGTGTTCTTTGATAGTGATAAAGGTAAAACACACTCTTCTGGTAAAGTTTTATATAATGCGCGGATTATTCCTTATCGTGGCTCTTGGCTTGATTTCGAATTTGATCCAAAAGACAATCTTTTTGCTCGTATTGACCGTCGTCGTAAACTTCCAGCGACAATTATTTTACGAGCGCTTGGTTATGAAACCGAAGAAATTTTAGATATCTTCTTTGAAAAAACTATTTTTGAAGTTGGCAAATCAAAATTAAAAATGGATCTAGTTCCCGAGCGTTTACGTGGTGAAACAGCCTTGTTTGATATTGAATCAAAAGGTAAAGTTTATGCTGAAAAAGGCCGTCGTATAACCGCACGCCACATTCGTGAACTAGAAAAAGATAAAGTAACTAAGATTGATGTACCAGTTGAATATATCGTTAATAAAGTATTAGCAAAAAATTATGTTAATGAAGAGACTGGTGAAGTTATTGCTTTTGCTAACACGCCAATTTCGTTGGAGCTATTGCTTGAATTAACCAATGCTGGCCATAAAAAAATTGAAACATTATTTACCAATGATTTAGATCATGGTGCATTCATTTCTGAAACATTAAATGTTGATTCAACTCGTGACCGTTTAGGTGCATTAGTTGAAATTTATCGTATGATGCGCCCTGGTGAGCCACCAACAAAAGAAGCAGCCGAAGCACTATTTGATAATCTATTCTTCTCTGACGAACGTTATGACTTATCCGCCGTTGGACGCATGAAGTTCAATCGTTCTTTAGGACGAGATGATATCGAAGGCGAAAGTGTGTTAACCAAAGGCGATATCGTTGATGTCATGAAGAAACTTATCGCTATCCGTAATGGTCACGGCGAAGTGGATGATATCGACCATTTAGGTAATCGTCGTATTCGTAGTGTTGGTGAAATGGCAGAAAACCAATTCCGTATTGGTTTAGTGCGTGTTGAGCGAGCCGTAAAAGAGCGTTTATCGCTAGGCGATCTTGATTCATTAATGCCACAAGATATGATTAATGCTAAACCAATTTCAGCGGCAATTCGAGAGTTCTTTGGTTCTAGCCAATTATCGCAGTTTATGGATCAAAACAATCCATTATCTGAAATTACGCATAAACGTCGTATTTCAGCATTAGGCCCTGGTGGTTTAACGCGTGAACGTGCTGGCTTTGAGGTGCGTGACGTACATCCAACTCACTATGGTCGTGTTTGTCCGATTGAAACACCTGAAGGTCCAAACATTGGTTTGATTAACTCATTGGCGGTGTATGCTCGTACTAATGAGTATGGATTCTTAGAAACGCCATATCGCCGAGTGATTGACGGTATTGTAACTGATGAGATTAACTATTTATCAGCAATCGATGAAAGTGAATTTGTTATTGCACAGGCAAACTCAAATTTAGATGATGATGGTCGTTTTAAAGAAGATTTAGTGACTTGTCGTTTAAATGGTGAATCTGGTTTATACAGCCCTGAACAAGTTCATTATATGGACGTTTCGACACAACAAATCGTTTCTGTTGGTGCGTCATTAATTCCATTCTTGGAACATGACGATGCGAACCGTGCTTTGATGGGTGCAAACATGCAACGTCAAGCAGTACCGACATTAAAAGCGGAAAAACCATTTGTTGGTACAGGTATGGAACGTGCAGTTGCGGTTGACTCAGGTGTAACGGCTGTTGCTCGTCGTGGTGGTACTGTTCAATATGTTGATGCATCACGTATCGTAATCAATGTCAATGCTGACGAAATGTATGCCGGTGAAACAGGGATTGATATTTATAACTTAACGAAATATACCCGTTCTAACCAAAATACTTGTATTAACCAAATTCCATGCGTGGAGTTAGGTGAAAAAGTTGAGCGTGGCGATGTGCTTGCAGACGGTCCATCAACCGATTTAGGCGAGTTAGCACTTGGTCAAAATATGCGCGTGGCATTTATGCCATGGAATGGTTATAACTTTGAGGATTCTATTTTAGTTTCTGAAAAAGTGGTACAAGATGACCGTTTCACCTCGATTCATATTCAAGAGTTATCTTGTGTCTCTCGTGACACTAAATTAGGTGCTGAAGAGATTACTGCTGATATTCCAAATGTGGGTGAAGCAGCGCTTTCTAAACTTGATGAATCTGGTATTGTTTATATCGGCGCTGAAGTAAAAGGTGGTGATATTCTGGTTGGTAAAGTAACGCCTAAAGGCGAAACACAGTTAACACCAGAAGAGAAATTACTACGTGCTATTTTCGGTGAGAAAGCGTCAGATGTTAAAGATACGTCTTTACGTGTGCCAAATGGTGTTTCAGGTACAGTTATTGATGTTCAAGTCTTTACTCGTGATGGTGTACAAAAAGATAAACGTGCACTTGAAATCGAAGAGATGCAACTTAAACAAGCACGAAAAGATTTGACTGAAGAACTTAAAATCTTAGAAGCAGCATTGTTTGCACGTATTCGTGATGTGTTAATTTCAGGTGGTATCAAAGCAGATAAATTAGATGCTCTGCCACGTGAAAAATGGCTAACTATTGGTATTGCTAATGAAGATAAGCAAGCACAATTAGAGCAACTTGCCGAGCAGCACGAAGAAATTAAAGTTGAGTTTAACAAAAAGCTTGAAGCTAAACGCATGAAGATTACGCAAGGTGATGATTTACAACCTGGCGTACTCAAAATTGTTAAAGTTTATTTAGCGGTTAAACGTCAAATTCAACCTGGTGATAAGATGGCGGGTCGTCATGGTAACAAAGGGGTTATCTCAAAAATCAACCCAATTGAAGATATGCCATATGATGACAAAGGTCGTCCAGTTGACATCGTGTTGAATCCACTAGGGGTTCCATCACGTATGAACATCGGACAGATTCTCGAAACTCACTTAGGTATGGCGGCAAAAGGTATTGGTCAGAAGATCGATGCAATGCTAAAAGAACAACAAGAGTTAGCCAAATTACGTGAATTTATCCAAAAAGCGTATGACCTTGGTTTAGGTGCTGCACAAAAAGTTAATGTTGCAGAATTTACCGATCAAGAAGTGATGACTTTAGCGCAAAATTTACGTAATGGTATGCCACTTGCTACACCAGTATTTGACGGTGCAAAAGAGCAAGAGATTAAATCTTTGCTTGAACTGGGTGATTTACCAACCTCTGGTCAAATTACATTGTATGATGGTCGTACCGGTGAACAATTTGAACGTCCAGTAACGGTTGGTTACATGTACATGTTGAAACTAAATCACTTAGTTGACGACAAAATGCATGCGCGTTCTACTGGTTCATACAGTCTGGTTACTCAACAACCATTGGGTGGTAAAGCTCAATTTGGTGGTCAACGTTTCGGTGAGATGGAAGTATGGGCACTTGAAGCTTATGGTGCTGCTTATACCTTACAAGAAATGTTAACGGTTAAATCAGATGACGTAAACGGTCGTACTAAGATGTATAAAAATATTGTAGATGGCGATCATCGTATGGAACCTGCGATCCCAGAATCATTTAATGTATTGTTAAAAGAGATACGTTCGCTAGGTATTAATATCGAGTTAGATGAAGAGTAATCTTAACTAACTAAAAATGATTTCTATTTATAGGGATAACTTATTAGCGATAATAAGTTATCTAATTGGTTTAACTCCATAGGAGCCAATTGTGAAAGACTTACTAAAGTTTCTAAAAGCACAAACAAAAACAGAAGACTTTGATGCTATCAAGATAGGCCTTGCTTCTCCTGATATGATTCGTTCATGGTCTTTTGGTGAAGTTAAAAAACCTGAAACAATTAACTATCGTACGTTCAAACCTGAACGTGATGGATTATTTTGTGCGCGTATTTTTGGACCCGTTAAAGATTATGAATGTTTATGTGGAAAATATAAACGTTTAAAACATCGTGGTGTAATTTGTGAAAAATGTGGTGTTGAAGTCACACAAGCTAAAGTGCGTCGTGAGCGTATGGGGCATATTGAGCTTGCATCACCAACTGCACATATCTGGTTTTTAAAATCATTACCATCACGTATTGGTCTATTATTAGATATGCCACTTCGTGACATTGAACGTGTGCTTTATTTTGAATCATTTATGGTTCTTGACGGCGGAATGACAAACTTAGAACGTGGTCAAATCCTAACTGAAGAACAATATTTAGATGCGTTAGAAGAGTTTGGCGATGAATTTGATGCTCGTATGGGCGCTGAAGCTATTCAAGAATTATTACGTAATATTGATGTGCAAGCGGAATGTGAAGCACTACGTGATGAACTAGAAACGACGAATTCAGAAACTAAACGTAAAAAATTAACTAAACGAATCAAGATCATTGAAGCATTCATTCAATCAGAAAATAAACCAGAATGGATGATCTTAAATGTATTACCTGTGTTGCCACCCGATTTACGTCCATTAGTGCCACTAGATGGCGGACGTTTTGCAACATCAGATTTAAACGATCTATATCGTCGAGTGATCAACCGTAATAACCGTTTAAAACGTTTATTAGACTTAGCTGCACCGGATATTATTGTACGTAACGAAAAACGTATGTTACAAGAATCTGTTGACGCATTACTTGATAATGGTCGCCGTGGTCGTGCAATTACCGGTTCAAACAAACGTCCATTAAAATCACTTGCCGATATGATCAAAGGTAAGCAAGGTCGTTTCCGTCAAAACCTATTAGGTAAACGTGTTGACTATTCAGGTCGTTCTGTAATTACTGTAGGTCCATACTTACGATTACATCAATGTGGTTTACCGAAAAAAATGGCACTTGAGCTATTCAAACCATTTATTTACGGTAAATTAGAGCGTCGTGGCTATGCTACAACCATCAAAGCTGCGAAGAAAATGGTTGAGCGTGAAGATGCAATTGTTTGGGATATCTTAGATGAAGTTATTCGTGAGCATCCGGTACTACTAAACCGTGCACCGACACTACATAGATTAGGTATTCAGGCATTTGAACCTATTCTAATTGAAGGTAAAGCGATTCAATTACACCCATTAGTTTGTGCGGCATTCAATGCTGACTTCGATGGTGACCAAATGGCGGTTCACGTACCATTAACGTTAGAAGCACAATTAGAAGCGCGTGCGTTGATGATGTCAACCAACAATATCCTTTCACCTGCGAGCGGTGAGCCTATTATTGTTCCTTCTCAGGACGTGGTATTAGGTCTTTACTACATGACTCGTGATAAAGTCAATGCGAAAGGTGAAGGCATGATTTTAACTGGTCCTAAAGAAGCAGAAAAACTGTATCGTTTAGGTCTTGTTGAGCTACATGCGAAAGTTAAGGTCCGTATTACCGAAAGTCAACGTAACAGTGTTGGTGAGTGGGAAGAAACAACCTCTGTGGTAGATACTACAGTTGGTCGTGCTATCTTATGGTTAATTATGCCGAAAGGTATGAGCTTCTCTGTGATTAACCAACCACTAGGTAAAAAAGCGATCTCTCGTATCTTGAATATCTGTTATCGTCAATTAGGTATGAAAGAAACAGTCATTTTAGCTGACCAAATAATGTACACTGGATTTGCTTATGCTGCTCGTTCAGGTGTATCAGTTGGTATTGATGATATGGAAATTCCAGCGAAAAAATCGCAAATCATCAATGAAGCTGAAATTGAAGTTGCTGAAATTCAAGAACAGTTCCAATCAGGTTTAGTTACTGCTGGTGAACGTTATAATAAAGTTATCGATATTTGGGCAGCAGCCAATGAACGTGTTGCAAAAGCGATGATGGATAACTTATCAACTGAAAAAGTGACTAACCGTGAAGGCAAAGAAGAAGTACAATCTTCTTTTAACAGCATTTATATGATGGCCGACTCAGGTGCTCGTGGTTCTGCAGCTCAGATTCGTCAGTTAGCAGGTATGCGTGGTTTGATGGCAAAACCGGATGGTTCTATCATCGAAACTCCAATTACGGCAAACTTCCGTGAAGGGTTGAACGTTCTTCAGTACTTTATCTCGACCCATGGTGCGCGTAAAGGTCTTGCCGATACCGCATTAAAAACAGCGAACTCAGGTTACTTAACTCGTCGTTTAGTTGATGTGGCACAAGATCTCGTTGTTATTGAAGATGACTGTGGCACCTTAGAAGGCGTAGTAATGACACCAGTTATCGAGGGAGGAGATGTTAAAGAGCCACTTCGTGAACGTGTATTAGGTCGTGTAACGGCTGAAGATGTATTAAAACCAGGTAGCGCAGATATCCTAATTCCACGTAACACATTACTTGATGAAAGCTACTGTGATTTACTCGAAGCTGAATCTGTTGATAGTGTGAAAGTTCGTTCTGTGGTTTCGTGTGATACTGATTTTGGTGTTTGTGCGAAGTGTTATGGTCGTGATCTTGCCCGTGGTCACTTGGTTAACAAAGGTGAAGCAATCGGTGTTATCGCAGCTCAATCAATCGGTGAGCCAGGTACACAGTTAACCATGCGTACGTTCCATATCGGTGGTGCGGCATCACGAGCGGCAGCAGAATCGAGTGTTCAAGTTAAAAACAAAGGTAGCATTAAATTAACCAATGCTAAATTTGTAACTAACCCAGATAAGAAACTAGTTATTACATCACGTAATGCTGAGTTAACCATTATTGATGAATTGGGTCGAATGAAAGAAACTTACAAAGTTCCTTATGGTTCGATTTTAACAAAAGGTAATGGTGCAGCGGTTGATGCTGGTGAAACAGTTGCTAACTGGGATCCACATACAATGCCAGTTATCTCTGAAGCAAAAGGCTTTGTCAAATTTGTAGATATGGTTGATGGTCAAACTATTACTCGTCAAACTGACGAATTGACTGGTTTATCATCAATTGCAATTTTAGATGTGGCTGAACGTACTGGGGTAGGTAAAGATTTACGTCCGGCAATTAAGATTGTGGATGCAAAAGGTAATGATATTTATGTTGCTGGCACTGAAATGCTTGCGCAATACTTCTTACCTGGTAAAGCATTAGTCCAATTAGAAGATGGTGCTGAAATCAATGTGGGTGATACCCTTGCACGTATTCCACAAGCGTCTGTTGGTACCAAAGATATTACCGGTGGTTTACCACGCGTTGCTGACTTGTTTGAAGCGCGTAAACCGAAAGAGCCAGCAATTCTTGCTGAAATCGATGGTATTATTTCGTTTGGTAAAGAGACCAAAGGTAAACGTCGCTTAATTATCACGCCACTAGATGGCAGTGATCCATACGAAGAGATGATTCCAAAATGGCGTCAACTTAACGTATTTGAAGGTGAACAAGTTGGACGTGGTGATGTGATTTCAGATGGTCCGGAATCAGCACATGATATTTTACGTTTACGTGGTGTTAATGCGGTAACTCGTTACATTGTTAACGAAGTTCAAGAAGTTTATCGCCTACAAGGTGTAAAAATCAATGACAAACACATCGAAGTTATTGTTCGTCAGATGTTACGTAAAGCAACGGTTATTCATCCGGGTGGTTCTCGTCTACTTGACGGTGAACAACTTGAAGTGTCACGCTTGAAGATTATCAACCGTGAACTTGAAGCACAAGGTAAAGAACCAATTGTTTACTTGCACGATTTACTTGGTATTACTAAAGCATCATTAACGACTGAATCGTTTATTTCTGCGGCTTCGTTCCAAGAAACAACTCGCGTATTAACCGAAGCAGCTGTTGCTGGTAAAAATGATGAGTTACGAGGCTTGAAAGAAAACGTTATCGTTGGTCGATTAATTCCGGCTGGTACGGGTTATGCTTACCATAAAGAGCGTTTACGTAAACGTGCAATGCCATCAACTGATGACATTCAAACAACTGTTTCTGCTGAAGAAGCAACAGCAAACTTAGCTGAATTACTTAACTCTGCAGCGGAAGAAAACAACAATCAATAATTTGTTGATTTAATTTTTAAAATAGCACGTGTAAACGTGCTATTTTTTTATCGGACATAAGTAAATTAAAAGGAGATATTTATGTATATAGTAATGAATCGTTTTAAAATTAAACGTGGTAGCGAAGATACTTTTATTGATATATGGCGAAATCGTGATAGCCATTTGAAAGAGATGAAGGGATTTAATCGTTTTTATTTCTTACAAGGAAAAACAGAAGAAAACTATACACTATTTTCATCTTTTGCAGAGTGGGAAACTAAAGCGGATTTTGAAGCTTGGGTAAACTCTGAACACTTCAAACATACTCACCGAAATACCAATAATCGGCCAAATAATAGTGATATCTATTTTGCACCAGCAGAGCTTGAATGTTTTGAAGTGATTTTATAGCCAGTAATCTGATTATAATTATCGTTAAAAATTAAAAGATTGTTATACTTATAATAAATAGCTTTGTGAGCAACCATTAATAAAGCAATGAAGTGTTTTGCATAAATTCCTTCGATTACACTTCGCAAGTTTACTAAAACTCGATATAATATTTAACAGTTAATTTAAACCATGTGGTATGCAACTGAAATATAGTGAATTATAACAATCAGTTAGCGACATAAATTTTTGTCTTTATCTTTAATAATCTCTTCTTTATCGATTAAGTTGTCCATTGTTGTTTTTACGCCATCTGCGTTTGTGCATTATGGTTATTTAAAGCAGTAACTGAATGTCATAATAATGTATTTTTATCGTTGCTTAATTACTTAGTATTCACATTTAACCAAAGTTAAGTACTTTATAAGAGGTTTATAATGAAATCAAAATCTTTATTAGTTATTCTTGTACTCATTATTATTGGTGGATTTATCTTTTTTAAAGATTATAACAGTATTCAAACTCAAGATGAGGCGGTTGCAGCTTCTTGGTCAGAAGTTATTAACCAATATAAAAGACGAGCTGATTTAGTGCCTAATTTGGTTAATACGGTAAAAGGTTATGCAACTCACGAAAAAGAAGTATTAACACAAGTAACTGATGCGCGAGCTAAAGTTGGATCAGTTCAAATTAATGCTGATCAATTAACGGATCCCGCTTTATTCTCTAAATTCCAACAAGCACAATCCGATTTAAGTTCAGCATTAAGTAGGCTTATTGCAGTAAGTGAGAATTATCCCGATCTTAAGGCTAATACCCTTTACCAAGATTTGATGAGCCAGCTTGAAGGTACAGAAAATCGTATTACAGTTGCAAGAGGGCGCTATATTGAAACGGTTAAAAATTTCAACAGTTATATCCGTACGCTACCAACTAAATGGGTTGCAGATATTTTAGGCCAGCAACCTAAGCAACAATTTACCGTCGATAATGAAAAACAGATCTCTGATGCGCCTGCTGTCAATTTTGGCCAGTAAATACAAATGAAAAAGTTATTTGTATTTAGCTTGTTATTGATGATCAGTTGGCTCAGTTATGGGCTAACTGAGATCCCCGTTTTTAGCCAACGTGTTATTGATATCACGCATACCCTGACATCGTCACAAATCGATGAGCTAGAATCAAGTTTAATTGCATTTGAAAAACCACGTACTGATGGTGCACAAATTGCGGTATTGATGATAGCTAAGCTTGATAATGAAACAATTGAGCAATATGCCGATAGGGTTTTTATTAACTGGAAAATTGGTAAAAAAGGTCGTGATAACGGCATATTATTACTGATCGTCAAAGATGATAAACGCATGCGTATCGAAGTCGGCTATGGACTTGAAGGTACTATTACCGACTTGGTTGCTAGTCACATTATTCGTGACCAACTTGCACCACAGTTTAAACAACATAACTATTATCAAGGCATATATGATGCTTTAACCGTATTAAGTCAAAAAATCGATAATTCAGATACTACAACCGATGATGACCCACAACAGAATCTGAACTCATTGTTAGCAAGTGACTTTGGCGCAACTGTTTTTAATTATGGGTTAGTCTCATTTTTTTTCTGCTTTGTCATTGCTAACTTCATCTTATCTAATTCAGGCAAAATCAGTGCGAAACGAAGTTTAAGTACAGGATTACTCAATGGACTCTCCGTTAGCGGATTTACATTATGGCATGGCTATCCACTATCTATTGCTTTACCACTATTATTTTTAGCTTTTGTGGCAAGTACCATTTTAAGTGGTATTTTAATGGCTAAAGGAAATGGAGGGGGGATTAACCGACGCGGTGGAGGCGGAGGTTTTGGTGGTAGTAGTGGTGGTTTTGGCGGCTCTGGCGGATTCGGTGGTGGAGGCGGCGGACGCAGTGGCGGTGGTGGTGCTTCTGGTAGTTGGTAAAGATTTTGGGATCCGATACTAAAACGTATCAATTTCCTTAAACTTTTTGATAATGTTTTTTGATTTTTGTTCTTTAGGTTTTC
Organism: Gilliamella sp. wkB171; assembly: GCF_001693755.1. GTDB lineage: Bacteria > Pseudomonadota > Gammaproteobacteria > Enterobacterales > Orbaceae > Gilliamella > Gilliamella apicola_F. Next base: position 25,077 of record NZ_LYST01000053.1, on the reverse strand, counting down.
GGCCGTTAGTAGTTTGGTTATTTTTTCTTTTCGGTGAAAACTCCCAAGTAAAGAGGGGATGGTATGAGCCCCACTTTATAAACTACTCGTATCATCCATGATGCTCGCCTCTTTGAGGTCATCATCTGTTCAAATTTTATCCATAAAAATTTGTCCCCCACACCCGTACAAATGCTGGTCACTGTGTGACTATCCTCGCTTCGCAAATTGTCACTTAACGAACCGGCGACTATCGTTCATCCATGTACATCCTCGCCTCATTCGGCGTCTTGCCGAATGTTCTATGCCAATTCCCTCACTCGGCAGCATTTAAACGGGAAACTGATATCTTGATTAGGTTTTGTTTTAAATCAATAAAACATTTAATTTATTGCCAATAAATTTCAATTAAAAACATATTTTTATCTCCAAAAAACACATTTTTTTAACCAAGATAAAAGATGTTTTGTAAAAAATATTTAGAAGTGTATCTAATTTTATTTATCAAGGGCTGTGAAAGTGACTGTTATTGCGCAATTACAAAGTACCGATAACTGAGAGCGGTTAGAATGCCAAACAGGGACGTTTGGGAAGGCGCTGTTTTGTCAGGAACAAATCAGCGACGGTGCGTAAAACCGCACGAAGGCGGAGGGAAGTTGCAGACCGTTTTGTTCTTACGCTGCAAGGGGGTGTTGGGGGATTTAGCACAAAATCCTCCTACTCGGGCGTTTGCACTGAAAAGAAAAAATCACCAAACTACTAACGGCCGAAATCCTAAAGAATAAAAAACATTATCAAAAAGTTTAAGAAAATAATCACGTTTCAGTATGGAATCCTATCCTGAATTTAAGCAAAAACACTTAAATCCGAAAACTTTGTGTACAAAATCCCAAAAACAAAAAATCTTCACTTCCCTCCCTAGGTACCATTTTTATGATCAAACTCACAAAATTAACAATTAGTTTAGTTTGGTTCAACTTAATTTTTCCCTCCATAAACACAGATGATGCCATTTATTGTGATAAATGATAATTAATTTCCTGTTGTTGACGGAAAAAATCTCTATCCACGTTAATTGTGGTTTCATTTACGCTTAAATCATGCTTAAAAAAAAAGAGAATAATGTTTGTTATGTCAGCAATAAAGTTTCGCATGATCGAAGATAATCTTGAACCAGAATTAGTTACACCACAAATTATTAAAATTATAAATGGCTGGTTGATTGAACAGCAGATTACGCAAAATGATGTGCAAAAGGCTATGTTACTTTCACACGTTAAAGCTATGGTTCAACGAGCCAAAACACTTGAAAAATTGCCAGAAGTTGATCCGAGCTTATTTGATGAACTTTCACAGGAATCATTAGCGCTAGCTCGTAGAACAGTAAAATTATTTGATAATTTGCCAATGGAAGAGGCCTATTTGTTAGCGGTGCATTATGAGGTGGCTAAAGCGAATTAAAAGATTACTAGACGATAAAAAACAATAATTAATAGGAGAAATATTATGACTGAAGTAGTCATTGTTATTGGCGATAGAATGGGAAAAGGGCAAAAGATTGCCGAAGGGATTAACTCTGTAGAAGGTTGCAGGGCAATTGTTATTCCTGGTATGGCTGCTGATATGAAGTTAGGTGATGTCATGAATAACGAGCATGCTGATTTAGGCTTATCGTTTTGTGGCAGCGGCGGCGCTGGTGCGATTACTGCACAAAATAAATATGGCTATTCACAACGCCATGGTATGCGATCAATAGAAGAAGGTGAGACTGCGATTAATGATGGTTGTAAAGTTCTTGGTTTTGGTTTTATGGATACACAAGAGCTTGGCAAGCGTATCGCACAAGCATTTTTGAAAAAATATCCACGTCCATAAGTGCGAAGATAAAAATGAAAAAAACACAACAGTTGTATGTCAGGGTAAATGGTAAAGGTGAATCTAAACAACGGGCATTTGCAATAGCATTAAGTCAGGTTCAAAAAGAGGTGTTTAACCATATTGGCAATATTGTATTACGTATTGAACCACAAGATATTCAAGTTGTATCAGCAAAACAAATGATAACCACTGAGCGCTTTTTGTTTGTTTTTCTGCCAAGGAAAAGAACCCTTTACGACGTCACTCTTGATGTCTCTGTTAATGTAAGTTTCGTTGATCTTGCGGATATTGAATTTAAATCTGAATAACATAACGTATAAGGGAAATGATGGAAATTCTAATTATTGCATTAAAGTCTATTATTATTGGTGGACTCTGTGGTTTTGGCGTTGGTGCGGGGGCGGCTCGAATGTTTCATGCGCCAACCTATCAAGGCATGGGGGCTTTTCGAACACTTGGCGAACTTAATTCTTGTGAAGGTGATCCTGCGGCACATTTCTCATTTGGTCTGGGTTTCTTTTTTAATGCATGGGCATCATCAGTGGCTGCGGGCTCTTTTACCCAAGATGTCGATCACCGAATTATTCCCAACTGGGGAGCATCGTTATTGATGATAAAAAATCGTAATCTTGCCGAAACGCTACATGATCCTAAAAAAATGGCATTAGCTTGTGCATTTATCGGCGTCATAGTGGTGTTATTTTTAAATACCACCACTTCTGTTATTCCTGATTCATTAAAAATTACAGCGACGAAAGTATTAGTCCCTGCGGCAAATCTGCTTGTGGCAACAGTAATGCCAGTGATCTTTTGGTTGGCAGCGTTAGATGCTGGTCGTCGCAGTGGTTTTTGGGGGACATTATTTGGTGGACTTGCGCAATTGATTATGGGTAATGCTGTACCGGGCTTAGTTTTAGGTATCCTAATTGGTAAAGGTGTCGATGACAGTGGCTGGAATCGTGTTATGAAGATTATGTTAGTCGCGGTCATTGTTCTATTTGTAATGAGTGGCTATTTTCGCGGTTTTGATATGAAGATGATAAATTCATTTCGAGATGGTCTGTCTTATTGGTTTAAATAATATAGGGAATAACACATTATGAATACTCAAACAACCATTAATAAAAGTTTTTGGTATGCCGATTGGTCATTCCCGATTATTTGTGGACTTTTATCAGCAGGTATTTTTGCTGGAACGCATACTTTTTATGTATATGGTATAGGTGCATTTAATGAGATTGCGTTTGTTGCAATGCTCAAATCAGGAATGACAACTGGTGATTATGGTGCAGTTGCAGCATTTGGCGCTAGTTTTTTGTTTGCTCGCGTTATCGAAGGTTCATTAGTTGGCATATTAGACATTGGTGGCGCTTTACAAACAGGTATTGGATTAGGTGTACCGGCATTATTGCTAGCGGGCGGTTATACCTTTCCTGTTGAAAACTTTTTAGCTGCATTAGCGACTGGATTAGTTTTAGGTGCATTGATTGGCGCAATTATTATTCTTATCCGAAAATTTACTGTTAATAGTGGCAGTGGATCGACTTTTGGTGCTGATGTGATGATGGGCGCCGGTAATGCATCGGGACGATTCTTAGGGCCAATGATTATTTTATCAGCTATGGTAGCTTCAATTCCTATTGGTATAGGTTCTTTACTGGGTGCATTACTCTTTTATGTATGGAAAAAACCAATCACTGGTGGTGCAATTTTAGGTGCGATGATTTTTGGTGGAATATTTCCTATTGTCTAATGTTAACTCTCCGCTGTAGTTAGTTAAATTACAGCGGATTTGGAACAACTTATGTATGATTTAATTATAAAAAACGCCATATTAATTGATGACTCGATAACCGACATTGCTATTTATCAAGGAAAAATTGTCAAAATAGACAGTGTCATTTCAGATCCAACTATTCGCATTTTAGACCTAAAACAGAAATATTATGTCAGTGCTGGATGGATCGACTCTCATACTCATTGCTTTGCGCGTTCACCCATCTATCATGATGAGCCTGATTTAATTGGGGTTAAAGCTGGCGTAACTTCTGTTGTGGATGCAGGTAGTGTTGGCGCACTTGATGTTGATGCGTTCTATCAACTAGCTCAGCAAGCGCAGACTCATGTTTATTCATTTTTGAATATCTCAAAGATTGGTTTAATTAGACAAAATGAACTTGCCGATATGCAAGATATTGATGTCGCGTTATTTGACAAAACTTTAGCTAAATACCCACATTTTATTATTGGAATAAAAGTTAGGATGAGCCGGAGTGTGGTGGGTGAAAATGGTATTTTACCATTAATCAAAGCGAAAGAGATGCAGAAAAAAACCGGTTTACCACTGATGATTCATGTCGGGAATAATCCGCCAGAGCTGGATGAAATTGCCGATTTATTAACTAAAGGCGATATTATTACTCACTGTTTTAATGGTAAGCCAAATCAAATATTTGATAAACAGAACAATTTGCGAGATTCAATCAAACGAGCTATTGAACGTGGCGTCATTTTAGATATTGGTCATGGTGGAGAAAGCTTTAGCTTTGCTGTCGCCGAGCGTGCCAAGTGCTTGGATATTTATCCTAATACAATTAGTTCCGACATTTATTCCAAAAATCGCTTACAAGGCCCCGTATTTAGTTTAGCAAATGTAATGACCAAGTTTATTTGTCTTGGTTATAGCCGAAAAAGAATTCTTGATAGTGTTACTCAAAATGCGGCACAAGTTTTGCGTCTTAAAAATAAAGGCAAGTTAACTGTTGGTTATGATGCTGATTTGACTGTTTTTGATATTAAACAACAAGCTATTGAGTTAGCTGATTCAGACGGTGAAGTCAGACAAAGTCATGAACAATTCGTGCCTCTAGCATCGATTGTTGCTGATACGACAAAACATTCGTTATACATAGAAATAACAGAAGAAGGTAGTAAAAATGCGCTCAGAATCTCAAACTGAAAAAGACGTTTATAGTCAATATCATTTAAAAAAGGTCATTAACGCATCAGGGCGTATGACTATATTAGGTGTTTCAACACCAAGACCTGAAGTAGTGGATACGGTATCGCAGGGATTAAGCGAATATTTTGAAATCAAAGATTTAGTTGATAAAACAGGGCAATATATTGCCAAATTACTCAATGTCGAAAGTGCGGTTGTGGTTTCATGTGCTTCAGCAGGTATAGCACAAGCTGTTGCAGGGTTTATTATTAAGGATGATCACGATCTATTATTTAATCTCCATTCGTCTGATAAATATGTACCCCGTGAAATTATTGTTCCTAAAGGGCATAACGTCAATTTTGGTGCACCAATTGGTACAATGGTGTCTTTAGGTGGCGGCATTGTAGTAGAGGCAGGTTACGCTAATGAATGTAAGCCAGAACATATCGAATCATTAATTAATGCCGATACAGCAGCCATTTTATATGTTAAATCTCATCATTGTGTACAAAAAAGTATGTTAACGGTTGCGCAAACTGCTTTAATTGCCAAAAAACATAATATACCTCTGATTGTTGATGCTGCCGCAGAAGAGGATTTGCAAGCCTATTATCAACAAGGTGCTGATTTAGTTATTTATAGTGGTGCAAAAGCAATTGAAGGACCGACTAGTGGTTTAGTGATAGGCCGTCATCAAGCGATTGAATGGTTAAAACTGCAATCTCAAGGCATTGGACGCCCAATGAAAGTGGGGAAAGAGGGTATTTTAGGTTTAACTAAAGCCATTGAACTTTATGTTAACGATCCTAAGCAAGAAACTGGTCAGCAAATGGTGAGTAAAATGGCCCCATTTATTGATAATCTTAATGCTTTACCTGGCGTATTAGCCAAAGTTGTTTGGGATAGTGCAGGGCGAGATATTGCTCGAACAGAAATCGCATTTGATGCCACTGTAATAGGTAAAAGCGCTATCGAAATAGTTGAATTAATGAAGCAAGGTGAAATTGCTGTTTATTTTCGCGAATATAAAGCTAACGAAGGTAAAGTTGATGTTGATGTACGTAGTGTAACTTCTGCTCAACTTGACATTATTTATAATAAAATTAAACGTATTATACTAGGAGTAAAATGATGCAACTGACACCTAATTATTATAATGATCGTGTCTGTTTAAATGTTCTGGCTAATTCAATTGATAATGCTAAAGCCGTTTATGAAGCAGCACAAACTCATGTTGTAGTCGGTATTTTATCGAAAAACTATTGTGATAATCAATCAGCAATAACCGATATGAAAAAATATGCGCAAGCAATTGATAATGCAATTTCAGTTGGTTTAGGCGCTGGCGATCCAAATCAGTCAACTATGGTATCTGAAATATCAGCAGTTCTTCAACCGCAACATGTCAATCAAGTATTTACTGGTGTAGGGACTAGCCGTGCATTGTTAGGTCAAAAAGAGACTGTGATTAATGGCTTAGTATCACCAACGGGTAGAATTGGATTGGTCAATATTGCTACTGGCCCGTTAAGTAGTAAAACTACCAAGGGTGAGGTACCGATTGAAACAGCAATTGCGTTACTCAAAGATATGGGCGGAAGTTCAATCAAATTTTTTCCAATGGGTGGATTAAAACATCGAGCCGAATTTGAATATGTGGCAAAGTGTTGTGCTGAACAAGATTTTTATCTCGAGCCCACAGGGGGAATCGATTTAGATAACTATGAAGTCATTTTGAAGATAGCTTTAGATGCTGGTGTGAAAAGGATTATCCCACATATTTATAGTTCTATTATTAATCAAGCGACAGGAGAAACGCGCACTGCTGATGTTGAAAAACTTTTGGCAATTACACAAAAATTGGTAGGATAAATAATGTCATCTAAAGTGCTGTTTTCTTATCAGCGATTAGCGTATTTATTTGATACCATAAAAAACGAAACGCTGCCTCAACAGGAACTCGCTAACCGTTTTTCGGTATCTACTCGTACTATTCGTACTGACATTTCAGCACTTAATGATATTTTACGTCATTATGGCGCGCAAATTGATTATACTAAAAATATTGGTTATCAACTGCTAATATCTGATGCTAAACGTTATGCAGCTTTAACTAATTCGCATTCAATAGAAAATATTCCAAGAACAAGCAAAGAAAGGATAGTTGCATTAATAATCGCTTTTCTCACACAATCTAATTCTGTCAAATTAGATGATATTGCTGATAAATGGTTTTTAAGTCGTAGTACGTTGCAAAATGATGTGATTGAAGTTAAACAATATTTAGATAAGTATAATTTGCAATTAGAAAACCGTCCCTATTATGGTATGCGTTTAATTGGTGAAGAGTCTTCCATTCGAGCATGTTTAACCGATATTTTATGGCAACGATATATGGCGGAAGATACTTTAACAATTGGTAGACTTCAAAAACATATATTAAATGATATTGAGTTGGATTATTTAGCAAAGGTATTGCAAGATCAAATTGAGCGTTTTGAATTAAAATTAAACGCTGAAGGACAAAGCTATTTACTTTATAGTTGTGCTGTTTCAATTAGCCGAATTACGCAAGGTTATGAGTTAATTGATTATCAAATAGATCAGATTAATAGTACTGTTATTGGCGCAGCTCAAGAGATTTCTGAAGAGTTTTCTTATTTTTTAGGTAGTGTACTTTCTCAAGCTGAGTTGAATTATTTATGTGTTCAAATCATGTCTCGCACCATTATTGATTCGCCAAATCAAGCAAAAAGTTTAGCTCTTGTAAAATATATTTTATCTTATATTAATCATACTTATCACTATAATTTATTGGAGGATGAAAAATTATTCGAAGATATGTCAATTCATGTTTCATCGATGCTATCGCGCGTGAAATATCAAATTCGTACAACAAATCCTTTATTGCAAGAAATAAAACAATATTATCCGTTTGCTTATGATATTACCTTATCAGCACTAGCAAATACTGAAAAATATACCGAATCAAAAATGACCGAAGATGAGATCAGTTATTTGGCTGTGCACATTGGTGTCGCATTAGAACGTAATTATAGTGCAGGTCATGAAAGGTATGCTCAAATACTGCTAGTGAGCGATCTTGGTAATGCAACTTTACGTATGATTGAATCGAAGATTAAGCGAGATTTTCCACATATTCAAATTAGTCGTATACTTTCCTATCGAGAATATGAGCAGTTAACAAATATTGAGGAAGATTTTATTGTCTCAACCGTACGCTTAACTGAAAAAGATAAGCCGATTGTTAAAATAGCGCCATTTCCAACTACCTATCAACTCGAGCAATTAGGACGATTGGCTATGATAGATAGAACAATGCCCCATTTGATCGAGCGTTTTTTCGATAAAAATTTTTTTCTTATCATGGATAAACCAATAACACAATCAGAGCTTTTTAAAGTGGTTTGTCATCGTTTAGAAAAGCATGGATATGTCGATGCATCTTTTTATCATTCTGTCATTGAACGCGAAGCGATTGTTTCAACATTATTAGGTGAAAATATTGCTATTCCGCACTCAGTAGGTTTGTTAGCCAAAAAGACGGTTGTGACAACCATATTAGCGCCACAAGGAATCTTATGGGATAAAAATGAAGTTGCACACGTCATTTTTTTATTAGCAATTAGTAAGGATGAATATGAGGATGCGATGCGAATTTATAATTTGTTTGTCAATTTAGTGAAGGAGCGTTCAACCAAACGTTTATTAAATAGCAAAACCTTTGAAGATTTCCAAGCTATCGTCAAAGATAGCTTTGGGCGATTGTCTTAAACTGTCATGGGTATTTTTAATAGTCAAAATTGTATTTTTTATATTAAACCTTTCACGAAATTGGAATAAATATATTTGATAAAATATTAGAGGAATAATCAATAACTAATACAAATAATATTACTTGCGCCCATTGACGAAATGGTCATTTAAAGGTAAGATGCGCGCCTTACGGCATTGTGTAGTTTTTAACTACACAAAATAATTTTCAAGGTAGCAAGCTTATCTTATGCAAAATAAATTGCCATTAACAATTGACCCTGTCAAAGCGGCACAAAAACGACTTGATTATGTTGGATACTATCCAGCGCAAAGTGCAACAAGGGTTGAAAGTCTGAAAAGCGATATTGAGTGTAGTTTGTCTTTTTATTACGATGAACAGAAACTTTGTGTTATCGCAATTGATGCAAAAGTAACGTTGGAGCTTATTTGTCAACGTTGTTTTAAACCTTTTATCACTGAAGTTCATGTGATGAATAAATTTAGTCCTGTTAAGAGCGATGCTCAGGCAGAGACGTTACCGGAACATTATGAACCCGTTTTTATGAACGAGTTTGGCGAGGTAGATATATTAGCGTTACTTGAGGACGAAATTATTCTCTCGTTACCAATTGCGCCGGTACATGATAGTAAACACTGCGAAGTGTCAGAGGCAGATATGGTATTTGGTGAAATTCCTGTTGAGAATGAAAAGCCGAATCCATTTGCAATTTTAGTTAGTTTAAAGAATAAGGGGTAAATCCATGGCTGTTCAACAGAATCGTAAAACTCGTGCAAAACGTGGTATGCGTCGTTCTCATGATGCATTAACTGCTGCTAATATCTCAGTTGATGAATCAGGCAAAACACATTTACGTCATCACGTAACCGCTGATGGTTATTATCGTGGTCGTAAAGTGATTTCTAAATAATTATTTAGTCATTAGAAATCTTCAGGTGACATTTTGGATAATCTAACCATTGCGTTAGATGCTATGAGCGGGGACTTTGGTCCTCGTGTGATTGTTCCTGCTGCAATACAAGCACTAAATTGTTATCCAAATCTCTCTATTTTTCTGGTGGGTGATCCAACAGAAATTAGTCTTTTTTTATCTAAAGAAAATGCAAAGTTTGTTAAGCAATATCAACAAGACCATCGACTTACGTTGATCGAATCAACATCTGTGATTGCTAATGATATGAAACCAGCTTATGCCATTCGGCATAGCCATGGCTCATCAATGAGAATAGCACTAGAATTGGTTAAAAATAACCAAGCTCAAGCTTGCGTTAGCGCTGGTAATACTGGTGCATTAATGGGACTGTCTAAGCTATTATTACATGCACTTGTTGGTATTGATCGTCCTGCATTAGTTGCCATCATTCCTGCATTAAATAATCAAAATACAGTAGTATTAGATTTAGGCGCTAATGCTCAGTGTGATAGTGATATGTTAGTGCAATTTGCCATAATGGGGCAGATCTTAGCCAAAACAGTGCTCAAAATTGATCATCCTAGAGTTGCTTTACTTAATATTGGTGAAGAAGATACAAAAGGTTTGGATAAAATACGCGCTGCAGCAGCGATTTTAAAATCGAATGATAATATTAATTATATCGGCTATTTAGAAGGTAACGAGCTTTTAACTGGTAAAACCGATGTACTAGTCTGTGATGGCTTTGTGGGTAATGTGACATTAAAAACAGTAGAAGGTTTAATTAAAATTTTCATGTCTTCATTTAAGTTATCTATTAGTCATAATTCATTATTAATGAAACTATTAAGTAAGTGGTTACAAAGAAAGGTTTCTAAAAATTTTGGTTATTTAGATCCCGGACGATATAATGGCGCATGTTTGCTTGGTCTTCAAAGCATTGTGATTAAAAGTCATGGTAGTGCTAATCAAAAATCATTCTTTGCAGCAATAGAACAAGCTATTTTGGCTATCCAAACCAATATACCTGAGAAGATTGCAAGCAGCCTTTCTTCCGTACTACCTAAGAGCGAATAATTAGATGTATACAAAGATATTAGGAACAGGGAGTTATCTTCCGAAACAGATAAGAACCAATGCTGATCTTGAAAAAATGGTCGATACTAGTGATGAATGGATCACAACACGAACAGGAATAAAAGAACGACGCATTGCAGCACCAGACGAAACAGTAACTTCTATGGCTTATGAAGCGTCTTTAAATGCTATTGAAATGGCAAAGATTGATAAAAATGAGATAGGTATGATTATTGTTGCTACTGCAACTTCAGTAAATGCCTTTCCTAGCTCAGCCACCGAACTGCAAGCAAAATTAGCTATTGGAGATGTCATTGCTTTTGATGTTTCTGCTGCATGTTCGGGGTTCGTCTATGCACTTGATATTGCCGATAAATATATAAAAAGTGGTGCAATTAAATATGCATTAGTGGTTGGTTCGGACATGCTAACTCGTGGTGTCGATCCAACAGATCGTGGAACAATTATCATTTTTGGCGATGGTGCCGGTGCGGTTGTGGTTGGTGCTTCTCAAGAACCAGGCATTATTGCTTCACATCTTCATGCTGATGGTCGTTACGGCGAGTTATTAAAATATCCTTATGTTGATCGCCGTGATATGAATGATCCCGTTTATATGACTATGCAAGGCAATGATGTATTTAAAATTGCTGTCAAAGAACTTTCAAATTTAGTCGATGAATTATTAACAGAAAATTCCTTTAATAAATCCGATTTAGATTGGTTAGTACCACATCAAGCAAATTTACGAATTATTTCAGCCACCGCAAAACGTTTAGATATGGATTTAAGTAAAGTTATTGTCACTTTAGATAAACAAGGCAACACTTCAGCCGCATCAGTTCCTTGTGCATTAGATACAGGTGTGCGAGATGGGCGTATTAAGCGAGGCCAACTAATCTTATTAGAAGCTTTTGGTGGCGGTTTTGTTTGGGGCTCTGCGCTCGTTAGATTTTAAACAAAAATTATTTTGAGTATTCAAGGATTTAAAAATGACCAAATTTGCAATGGTTTTTCCAGGACAAGGTTCACAAGCCGTCGGTATGTTAAAAGATCTTGCTGACAATTATCCAATTGTGAAATCTACTTTTGACGAAGCGTCACAAGTATTAGGTTACGATTTATGGGATCTGGTACAACAAGGTCCAGTTGAGGAACTTAACAAAACATGGCAAACACAACCTGCTTTATTAGCTGCTTCAGTTGCTACTTTTAGAGTTTGGCAAAGTGTTAATGGTGCACAACCTGAATTTATGGCAGGACATAGCTTAGGTGAATATTCGGCATTGGTATGTGCTGGCGTGATTGATTTTAAAGATGCAATTAAATTAGTTGAATTGCGTGGCAAACTTATGCAAGAGGCTGTACCAACTGGAACTGGTGCGATGTATGCCATTATCGGTTTAGATAACGATTCGATCCGTAAAGCTTGTGACGAAGCAGCCCAAGGTCAAGTCGTTGCACCTGTCAATTTTAATTCACCAGGGCAAGTTGTTATTGCAGGTAATAAAGAAGCAGTAGAGCGTGCTGGTGTACTTTGCAAAGAAGCAGGTGCTAAACGTGCTTTACCATTAGCTGTTAGTGTTCCTTCCCACTGTGAATTGATGAAGCCCGCAGCCGAAAAATTAGCTATTGCCTTGAATGAAATTACTTTCAACACGCCAAAATTTGCGGTTATTAATAACGTTGATGTTAAGATTGAATCCTCAGCAGAAAAAATTAAAGCCGCATTGATTGCGCAGCTTTATAGCCCAGTTCGCTGGACAGAAACTGTTGAGCAAATGGCTAAACAAGGTGTAACACTGTTAGTTGAAATAGGACCAGGTAAAGTACTAACTGGATTGACTAAACGTATTGTTGATTCGTTATCAGCATGTGCGGTAAATGATAAAGCGTCATTAGATGTTGCAATAGAAAATACTAAATAGAAGATAAAAGGGGTAGTTATGAACCTATCAGGAAAAATTGCTTTAGTTACTGGTGCAAGTCGCGGGATAGGTAAAGCGATTGCTGAAAAGTTAGTTGCTTGCGGTGCAACCGTTATTGGTACTGCAACAACAGAAAAAGGTGCTGAAGCAATCAGTCAATATTTAGGTACACATGGCAAAGGTTTTGCTTTAAATGTTACTGACGAAGCATCGATTGAATCGGTCATTAATGCTATTAAAATTGAATTTGGTGATATTGATATTTTAGTGAATAATGCAGGTATCACTCGTGATAATTTATTAATGCGAATGAAAGAAGAAGAGTGGCAATCTATTTTAGATACCAATTTAACCTCAGTGTTCCGTCTATCTAAAGCTTTAATGCGATCTATGATGAAAAAACGTTATGGACGAATTATTACAATCGGTTCTGTTGTTGGCACAATGGGTAATGCAGGGCAAGCTAACTATGCGGCAGCTAAAGCAGGATTAATTGGTTTTAGTAAATCATTAGCTCGTGAAGTTGCATCTCGAGGTATTACGGTTAATGTGGTAGCGCCTGGATTTATTGCAACAGATATGACTGAAGCATTAACCGATGAGCAAAAAGCCGTGACGTTAGCACAAGTGCCAGCTGGACGATTAGGAGAGCCGTCAGAGATAGCCAATGCTGTTGCATTCTTGGCTTCTGATGAAGCATCTTATATTACTGGTGAAACTTTACATGTCAATGGTGGCATGTATATGGTGTAATTGATCAGAATAGTGTAGAATAAGCCAATATTTTGACTTTTTGAGCGAAAAATAAGCAATTGGGTTGAAAAATGATTTGCATCTTTTTCAACATTTTATAAACTTACATTCACCGCCACTTTTGGCGATATTTATAGGAAAAAAAAGAGTATGAGCACTATTGAAGAGCGAGTTAAGAAAATTATTGTTGAGCAACTTGGTGTGAAAGAGGACGAAGTTAAGAATGAATCTTCTTTTGTTGAAGATCTTGGCGCTGACTCTCTTGATACAGTTGAATTAGTTATGGCTTTAGAAGAAGAATTCGATACTGAAATTCCTGATGAAGAAGCTGAAAAAATTACAACTGTACAATCAGCAATTGATTATATTACTGCAAATCAATAAGGTTAGCAGAGTTTTCATAATAGGCGGTCAAATGATCGCCTAGTTTGTATTTGTGTCTTTAATTTTTAGATAAAAATTAATATTCATGTTTTGAAAACTCAAAATAAAATTTTCAATGATTCAAATTTCATTTCAATCCTTTTCTGGAGGACAATGTGTCTAAACGCAGAGTTGTTGTTACCGGAATGGGCATGATATCTCCGGTAGGTAATACAGTTGAATCCACTTGGCAAGCACTTTTAGCTGGTCAAAGTGGTGTTGAACTAATAGAACACTTTGATACTGCCCCTTTCGCAACGCGCTTCGCCGCTATGGTTAAAAATTTTAATGGCGAAGATTATAATATTTCACGTAAAGATGCTCGTAAAATGGACTATTTTATCCAATATGGCATTGCTGCTGGTATACAAGCAATGCAAGATGCGGGTATTGAAATTTCGGAAGAAAATGCAGAACGTATTGGTTGTGCTATTGGTTCAGGTATTGGTGGACTTGGATTAATTGAAGAAAATCATAGTGCTTTAATTAATGGTGGTCCGCGTAAAATTAGTCCGTTTTTTGTACCTTCTACCATAGTTAATATGATAGCTGGTCATTTATCGATTATTTATGGATTAAAAGGACCAAGTATTACAATTGCAACTGCTTGTTCTTCAGGTGTACACAATATTGGTCATGCAGCACGTATGATAGCCTATGGTGATGCTGATGGTATGCTTGCTGGCGGTGGTGAAAAAGCGAGTACGCCGCTTGGTATTGGCGGTTTTGGTGCAGCGCGCGCATTATCAACTAATAATGATAATCCTAAAGCGGCAAGTAGACCATGGGATAAAGATCGTGATGGTTTTGTACTGGGTGATGGTGCCGGCATTATGTTTTTAGAAGAGTATGAGCATGCTAAAAAACGCGGTGCAAAAATTTATGCAGAAGTTGTTGGCTTTGGTATGAGCGCAGATGCTTATCATATGACTTCACCACCAGAAGATGGTAGTGGTGCAGCATTAGCCATGAAATGTGCGATTCGTGACGCAGGAATAACACCTGAGCAAGTGGGTTATATTAATGCTCATGGTACATCAACGCCAGCTGGTGATAAAGCAGAAACACAAGCAGTTAAAAGTATTTTTAAAGAAAATGCCAACAAAGTAATGGTAAGTTCGACTAAATCAATGATTGGTCATTTACTTGGAGCTGCCGGTGCTGTTGAGTCTATTTTTACGGTATTGGCATTACGCGATCAGGCTGTACCACCAACAATTAATTTAGATAATCCTGATGAAGGTTGTGATCTTGATTATGTACCGCATACCGCTCGTCAGGTCAAAAACTTAGAATATGCACTTTGTAATTCATTTGGTTTTGGCGGAACTAATGGTTCAGTGTTATTTAAGAAAATTTAGTTAATGATTATCCACCGATAAAATAGATTATCGGTGGTATAGTTTTAATTCTTTTCATCGTTCAAAGTTATCAAAAAGATTCTTTCTATTTTTTTCAATTCAAACAAAACATGTTTATAAACAGAAGTAAGAATATTACTATTGCTTGTGATATAATCGCTCACAATTTTTTAGCATAATTATTTCTGATAAATATGACAGAGCCTAAGTTTATTCATCTTCATCTACATAGTGACTTTTCAATGGTTGATGGTATCGCTAAAGTGGGGGCATTGGTTAATGAAGTTAATCAATTGCATATGCCTGCTTTTGCTATTACCGACTTTACCAACCTTTGTGGTTTGGTTAAGTTTTATGGATCTGCGATGGCTAAAGGAATTAAGCCGATTATTGGTGCTGATTTAGCAATTAGAAGCTCACAATTACCGGATGATATTTATCGATTAACTCTACTTGCTGCTAATAATGAAGGTTACAAAAATCTGACATTACTTATCTCTAAAGCTTATGAAAGAGGATATATTGGTGATATGCCAGTTGTTGATCAACAGTGGTTAGCTCAATATCGTACTGGACTTATAATTTTAGCGGGGCGGGAAAGTGATATTGGTATAGGTATTATTCGTAATAATCCGTCTATAATCGATAATGCTATTAATTTTTATCAAGAAAATTTTCATGATCACTTTTATTTTGAGTTAGTTCGTACTAAACGTAACAACGAAGAGTTGTTTATTCATAGCGCGGTAAAACTTGCTGAACAATATATGTTGCCGGTTGTTGCGACCAATGATGTTCGTTTTTTACAACCTTCTGATTTTGAGGCCCATGAAATTCGCGTAGCGATACATGATGGCAATACTCTTGAAGATCCTAATCGTCCTAAAAACTATTCACCAGAACAGTACCTGCGTAGTGAACAGGAAATGTGTGAGTTGTTTTCAGATATTCCTGAAGCTTTAGAAAATAGTGTAGAAATAGCTAAGCGCTGCAATGTGACTATACGTTTGGGTGAATATTTTTTACCTAAATTTCCAACAGGGGATATGTCTACTGAAGATTTTTTAGTCTATAAATCTCGTGAAGGCCTAGAAGAACGGCTAGAGTTTCTTTTTCCTGATCCAGATATTAGAGCACAAAAACGAGCAGAATATGATGAGCGCTTAGAAACCGAACTTAATGTTATTAATCAAATGGGGTTTCCCGGTTATTTTTTGATCGTGATGGAGTTTATTCAATGGTCAAAAGATAATGATATCCCAGTAGGCCCTGGTCGAGGTTCGGGCGCAGGTTCATTAGTGGCTTATGCATTAAAAATAACAGATCTAGATCCGCTAGCCTTTGACTTACTTTTTGAACGTTTTTTAAATCCTGAACGTGTATCAATGCCTGACTTTGATGTCGATTTTTGCATGGAAAAACGTGATTTGGTTATTGATCATGTTGCCGATATGTATGGTCGTGATGCGGTATCTCAAATTATTACATTTGGTACTATGGCGGCTAAAGCAGTTATTCGAGATGTGGGGCGAGTGCTTGGCCATCCTTATGGGTTTGTCGATCGTATTTCTAAATTGATTCCTTTAGATCCAGGTATGACACTGGCTAAAGCGTTTGAACTCGAACCACAACTACAAGAATTATATGATAATAACGAAGAGGTTAAGTCGCTAATTGATATTGCTCGTCAATTAGAAGGTGTGACTCGCAATGCTGGTAAACATGCCGGTGGTGTTGTGATTTCACCAACAAAAATTACCGATTTTTCACCTATTTATTGTGACCCCGAAGGGCATCATCCTGTTACTCAATTTGATAAAAATGATGTTGAATATGCCGGCTTAGTTAAGTTTGATTTCCTTGGATTGCGCACATTAACCATTATTGATTGGGCTATCAAAATGATTAATGAACGTCAAATTCGAGAAGGGAAAGAACTTGTTGATATTACGCGCATTCCTCTTGATGATAAAGACTCTTTTGATTTATTGCTAAAAGCCGAAACAACAGCAGTATTTCAGCTAGAATCGCGTGGCATGAAGGATTTAATTCGGCGCTTAAAACCAGACTGTTTTGAGGATATGATTGCCTTAGTAGCATTATTTCGCCCGGGACCTTTACAGTCAGGAATGGTAGATAATTTTATCGATCGTAAACATGGGCGAGAAGATGTTTCTTATCCCGATATAAAATATCAACATGAGTCATTAAAACCTATTTTAGAGCCAACTTATGGCATTATTTTATATCAAGAACAGGTCATGCAAATAGCACAAACTTTGTCCGGTTATACCTTAGGCGGTGCCGATCTACTGCGCCGAGCTATGGGTAAAAAGAAACCAGAAGAGATGGCTAAACAACGTTCTGTTTTTAAAGAAGGAGCGGAGAAACAAGGCGTGGATGGTGAACTTTCAATGCATATTTTTGATTTGGTTGAAAAGTTTGCTGGTTATGGTTTTAATAAATCACACTCTGCCGCCTATGCACTGGTGTCTTACCAAACATTATGGCTGAAAACCCATTATCCAGCTGAATTCATGGCAGCTGTTATGACAGCAGATATGGATAATACCGATAAAATTGTGGGCTTGGTTGATGAATGCCTACGAATGGGACTAAAAGTTAATCCTCCAGATATTAATAGCGGTTTGTACCATTTTCATGTCAATGACAAAGGCGAAATTGTTTATGGTATTGGTGCAATAAAAGGCGTTGGTGAAGGGCCAATTGAAGCAATTGTTGAAGCACGAAACAGTGGTGGCTATTTTAAAAATATTTTTGAACTGTGTGCACGTACAGATATGAAAAAAATCAATCGACGTGTACTAGAAAAGCTAACTATGGCCGGTGCTTTTGATAAATTAGGACCGCATCGGGCAGCAATTTTACATAGCATTAGTGATGCCATGCAGGCAGCTGAGCAATATACCAAAGCGCAAAATATTGGCCAAGAAGATATGTTTGGTGTCTTAGCTCAAGAGCCTGAACAAGTTGAACACGCCTATGCAGCGGTACCAGAGCTACCAGCTCAAGTATTACTTGATGGTGAAAGAGATGCTTTAGGACTTTATCTAACCGGCCATCCGGTTACGCAATATTTGAAAGAACTCAATCGTTATGCTGGTGGCGTACGCATTAGTGAAGCTGCACCAACTGGTTGGGGAAAGACAGCAACCTTCGCAGGAATAGTTGCTGATGCGAGAGTTAGAATTACCAAAAAAGGCAATAAAATTGGTCTGTTTACTTTAGATGATCGTTCTGGTCGGATTGATGGCATGTTATTTGCCGATTCTTTAGAAAAGTTTGGACACCTTTTAGTTAAAGATAAAATTTTGATAGTGTCAGGTCAAGTTAGCCCCGATGATTTTAATGGTGGACTAAAGATGTCTGTTCGCGATATTGTTGATTTGAAAGATGCTCGAGCTAAATATGTTAAGGGCTTGGCTATTACATTAACTGAAGCCGAAGCTAATCGTTCAATATTACAGCGTTTACAACAGATTTTAGAGCCTCATCGACATGGTAGTGTACCGGTTAATCTTTATTATCATCGAGATGATTCGGTCGTTCGAATCCAATTTGGAACAACTTGGCGTATAGTTCCTGAAGATGCTTTAATCGTAGAGTTGAAAACATTACTTGGAAATGAGCGTATTGAATTTGAGTTCGAATAGCCCATATATCAGCGATGTATTTTTCATCAACAACTCAGAATAAAATTTATATCAATAGAATTAGGTAAAATGATTTTAATATATCTTAAAGCTTACTGAAATAAATATTGGTGACTTTAATGCGTATTACATAGTAGAATTGGCTTAATTTTATCTTAAGAAATAGTCAGTATACTGTATTTAGTAGTGTATTTTTTAGGAAATACAAATAACACAAGAGGCAATCATAATCGTTATGAGCAATTTTTTGGAATTTGAAAAGCCGATAGCGGAATTAGAAGCAAAAATTAATTCCTTAAAGAATATTGATTCACAACAAGTTGAATTAGATATCAATTTAGATAAAGAAATTAAACAGTTAAATCAAAAAAGTCGTGAATTAACTAAAAAAATATTTGCAAACTTGTCCCCTTGGGATGTTGCACAATTAGCTCGGCATCCAAACCGACCTTATACCTTAGATTATATTAAAGAGATTTTCACTGATTTTGATGAATTAGCCGGTGATCGTGCTTATGCTGATGATAAAGCTATTGTAGGTGGAATTGCACGTATTGATGATCGTGCTGTTATGGTTATTGGTCATCAAAAAGGTCGTGAGACCAAGCAAAAAATTTATCGTAATTTTGGTATGCCTGCTCCGGAAGGATATCGTAAAGCGCTAAGATTAATGCAATTAGCTGAACGCTTTAAATTACCTATTATTACTTTTATCGATACGCCTGGTGCTTATCCTGGCATTGGTGCGGAAGAACGAGGTCAAGCTGAAGCGATAGCGCGTAACCTACGTGAAATGTCACGTTTAAAAGTGCCAACAATTTGTACTGTAATTGGTGAAGGTGGATCTGGTGGCGCACTTGCTATTGGTGTAGCAGATAAAGTGAATATGCTACAGTACAGTACCTATTCTGTGATTTCTCCTGAAGGCTGTGCTTCTATATTATGGAAAAGCGCAGATAAAGCATCAGTTGCTGCTGAAGCCATGAATATGACAGCTGATAAATTACTTAAATTAAATCTTATTGATTCTATTGTGCCTGAACCTCTTGGTGGTGCGCATCGTGATTATAGTACAGTAGCTACTTCATTGAAAAAGCAGCTACTAAGTGATCTTGACGAGCTGGAAAATATGGATGTATCTGTTTTATTGGAGAGAAGATTTCAAAGGCTAATGAATTACGGATATGTTAGATAATTTTAAATTTGGAATGCTATGATGGAAAAATCGACAGGTATACAACGTATTTTTAATGCAACTAAATATTCTTTAAAAGGCTTCAAATCGGCTATTAGGTATGAAGCTGCATTTCGGCAAGAATTAATTTTATTAATAGTCGCTTATATTATTGTAATGCTAATCGATTTTTCAATTTATGAACGTATTTTATTACTTGGCTCGATTGGTGTAGTCATGATTGTTGAACTGATTAATAGTGCAATTGAGTGTGTTGTTGATCGTATAGGCAAGGAAAGGCATGAGTTATCAGGTCGAGCTAAAGATTACGGTTCAGCAGCGGTATTTTTATCTCTATTATTAACTATTATTTTATGGATATATTTATTTGCATGCCATTTTTTTCCATAATTTCAGTTTTAACATTTTCTTTATAATTATTTAAAATGCGAGAAAACCTCGCATTTTGTTTATTAACCCGGCAATTTATTCTGTCACTAATTTTTTAATCAGTATATTGCCCGTTTTATCTGTATCAAGAATATTGGATAGCCACGGTAAGATTGTTTGCATTTGCTCATGCAATTTCCAAGGTGGATTGATGACAATCATGCCTGATGCAGTCATTCCTTTGTGATTGTTATCCGGCCTTAATGCTAGTTCAAATTGCGATATTCGTTTAATTCCTAAATTTACAATTCCATCTATCATTTTTTGGGTTTGTGTTCTTGACACAACCGGATACCAAATCAAATAAACTCCAGTTGCAAAACGTTTATAAGCCTCACAAATTGCTGTTGGAATTTTTTGATAGTCTTCTTTTATTTCGTAAGATGGATCGATTAGAATAATGCCGCGACGTGATTGTGGTGGTAATTTAGATTTTAATTGCAAAAAACCATCTTCACGTAATACCTTAGCGCGCTTATCCTTTGTAAATTCTTGCTTCAATAAAGGATAGTCACTTGGGTGTAATTCAGTTAAATTCAATTTATCTTGTTCTCTTAATAGTTGTTTAGCAATTAAAGGAGAACCTGGATAATATTTCAAAGTATCAAAAGGATTATACCGTTTTAACACTGAAATATACGGAGTAAGAGCCTCTGGTATAACTGTTTGTTGCCAAACTAAATTTATTCCTGATAAATATTCACCCGTTTTTTCAGCATGCTCGCTTTGTAATAAATAACGACCCGCTCCAGAATGCGTATCTAAATATAAAATCGATTTTTCTTTTTCTTTTAACGATTCAAGGCACAAGGTTAAAACAACATGTTTTAACACATCTGCATGATTACCAGCATGATAGCTATGACGATAACTTAACATGATTTACTCAACCTTTTTTGTTCATTTGTTTGCATATAGAAAGTTGTTAATGCTATACAGAGCAGGCAAGGAATCTCCATTAATTCTTCAATCAAATCTTTACGTTCTCGAGTTAATACTAAAAATTCGTGTCCCATACGATGGTGCTCTGCGATATCTGCAATTCCCAAAAAAAGAAATGCGAAAAAGATATGCCAAAAAGGAATACTTTCAAATTTATAACGCCGTGCTATTTCTTTGCGGATTGTTGGTAAGAAAGTCGTCAGTAATGGTATACCCATTACAATAGCTGCAATGATTTTATAATAAAAACGTGGAACGTCAGGATAAAAATCACGCCCCCAACTTATTCCTCGTCCAAAAAGCATAATCCACCAAAAGATTGTCCAAATCCAGAATTTATATAAGGTAGCATGATGTTGTACGCGTTTTGCATAATAAAACGTATAACCACACATAAATAATAAAAAGAGAGATTGTAGGTGTTCAATAAGTGTAACTGTTAACCCATTATATAGAGGAATATAAAAATTACCGAAAATATAAAGAAAAACACCTAAGAGAAGAATAAAAAATGAACTTTTATAAAAATGAAAATCGAGTTTACACATGTAATGGTCTAAATTGGAATAACTTGTTTAAGTATACTACCGCATTTTTGGCATAAATAACTAGTTTTATTGTTTTGGATTTTATTATGTCTGATTTTAGTTAAATGGTGGATTTGGCAATTACAACGGTACATATAGCTATTGCGCTTTATTGTAAAATTATGGGTTACTTTGGGTAATTTACCCAATACTTCAGACATCATATATTGCCACTCTGTGCCATGAGGTTTAACTTTACCAAACGTTTTAAACACTAGTAGATGAGCAAGTTCATGAGGGACGACTTCATCAATAAATGTATCACCATTGTCAGTTAACATTATTGAATTAAGCTGTATTTCCCAGCGTGTCAACAGTGCGCTACCGGCAATACTTCCTTTAACTTTATAAATTACTTTAGGTTCAGGAAATGCGGTGTGTAAAATAAGGCTGGCTTGTCTTAGGTTTTCTCTTAAACAAGCCATGACTTTATTATGTAATGAAATGGGTATTCGTCTATAATCCTGCGGCATCGCGAAGTAATGTAGCTTTATCTGTTTTTTCCCACGGGAAAATATCACGACCAAAATGGCCATAACTAGCAGTTTGTTGATAAATTGGCTGAATCAAATCAAGCATTTGAATCAATCCATAAGGTCTTAAATCAAAAAATTCTTTGATTAAATTCACTATTTTATCATGATCAATCTTTTCTGTGCCAAAAGTATTGACATAAATCGATGTTGGATTTGCAACGCCTATTGCGTAAGATATTTGTAATTCACACTTATCGGCAAGCCCTGCTGCTACAATATTTTTAGCAACGTACCGAGCGGCATATGCAGCTGAACGGTCAACTTTAGATGGATCTTTTCCTGAAAATGCGCCTCCACCATGACGTGCAGCTCCACCATATGTATCGACAATAATCTTACGACCAGTTAATCCACAATCACCCATTGGACCACCGATAACAAATCGGCCTGTTGGATTAATAAAATATTTGGTTCTTGATGTTAACCATTTGGCAGGTAATGTTGGTTTAATGATTTCTTCCATTACTGCTTCTTGTATTGTTTTTTGTTCAATACCTTCGGAATGCTGGGTTGATAAAACTACTGTATCAACTCCTTTTATCTGCCCATCTTGATAAATTAATGTGACTTGGCTTTTAGCATCAGGACGCAACCAAGGCAGCGTGCCATTTTTTCTGACTTCTGCCTGACGACGCATTAAATCATGTGCATAACTAATTGCTGCTGGCATTAGATTTGGCATTTCATTGGTAGCATAGCCGAACATAATGCCTTGATCGCCTGCACCTTGTTCAAGAGGATCTTTTCGATCGACACCTTGATTTATGTCTGGCGATTGTTTACCAATAGCATTAAGTACCGCACATGAATTGGCATCAAAACCCATTTCTGAACTGGTATATCCTATGTCATGAATAGTTTTACGGGTCAACTCTTCAATATCTACCCAAGCAGATGTTGTAATTTCTCCACCAACGAGTGCCATACCTGTCTTTACGTAAGTTTCACAAGCTACTCTTGCTTTGGGATCTTGTTTTAAAATAGCATCAAGCACTGCATCAGATATTTGATCGGCGATTTTATCTGGATGACCTTCTGAAACAGATTCTGAAGTAAATAAAAATTCTGACATGATATACCTTCTTTTAACTTATTAAATGCAATACTTGATATGCGATGAGATGTATTCTGATTTAGCAGTTTTACCATCTAGACGTCTATTTTAATAATTTATGAGTAAAAAAGCCAGTATTACCTTAAATAAAATTACTTGCATAAATTTTTATTCAATTTAGGATAATGTCGATTTAATTTCCTAATCTTTATTTAATATGAGCATAGCGAGACAATCTCCAACAATATTAATATTTGATTCGGGTATCGGTGGGTTATCTGTCTATAATGAAATCTGCAAAAAGATGCCTAATCTACACTATATCTATGCATTTGATAATGAAATGTTTCCTTACGGAGATAAATCAGAACAGTTTCTCATTGATAGAGTAATTAATGTTATTGATAACATTAGCAAATTATATTCTATTGATTTAGCGGTTATTGCTTGTAATACCGCAAGTACTATCTGTTTACCTAGTTTACGTGCTAAATTTTCTTTTCCGATTGTTGGTGTTGTGCCAGCTATTAAACCAGCTAGTAAAATGACTAAAAATAAATGTATAGGGCTGTTAGCAACTAAAGCAACTGTTCAAAGAGCCTATACAAACAATTTGATTAAACAGTTTGCACCTGATTGTAAAGTCGAATTACTTGGACTATCTGAACTAGCACAGATTGCAGAGAATAAACTGCAAGGAGTGGTAGTTAATATGCTGCAACTTAAACAGTTATTACAACCTTGGCTAAGTTTATCGGTTTGTCCTGATACTATTGTATTGGGGTGCACACATTATCCTTTTATCAAAGAAGAGTTGCAGGTAATATTTCCTCACGCTACTTTTATTGATTCTGGTAATGCAATTGCTGTGCGTGTTTATGAATTACTTCATAAAGAAGGTAAATTGATTGATAGTAATTTATCACTAAATAAAGAGAATATTATTGTTAGCACAGCACTTAACCAGTATGTCGAAAAATTAACTAGCAAATTAGCTCAATATAATCTTCAAAGATATCAATGCATTAATGTTTTGAGTGTTTAAAGCTTATTCGAACAATTAAAAGATCGTGTTTTTTTGCTTGATAAAAAAAATGAAGTGCCTATAATGCGCATCCACTGACACGGCGTTAGTGAAAAACAAACGAAGAAGGTGTTAGAGAGCAAGATCAAAAATATTGAAAAAAGATCTTGACGAATAAAAAGGTGTAGCGTAGTATACGCAGCCCTTGAGACAGCAAACTGAAACAACAAAATGTTTAGTTAAATTTAAAGCTGTCAGCTCTTTAAAAAGAAGAAACAGACAATCTGTGTGGGCACTTGCGAGACGAAAGATTAAAAGTCTACGGACTCAAAAAATTAAGTCTTGATAAGTGACACTGAAGATTCATTTGAATTATGTCAGAGACAGTTATTGAGCATCAAACTTTAAATTGAAGAGTTTGATCATGGCTCAGATTGAACGCTGGCGGCAGGCTTAACACATGCAAGTCGAACGGTAACATGAGTGCTTGCACTTGATGACGAGTGGCGGACGGGTGAGTAAAGTATGGGGATCTGCCGAATGGAGGGGGACAACAGTTGGAAACGACTGCTAATACCGCATAA
>NZ_LYST01000052.1 GCF_001693755.1 Gilliamella sp. wkB171 | reverse complement strand
TTGAGAGTTAACTTAATTTGAGTAAAAGGTTTATTATTTATATTCCATATAAAAAGACCTTTAACATAATCATAAAACTGTATTGTTTTATATTGCTCGATCTCACTAAAAATCATTAAACCATCACTATTAGATTTGATCACTACTTTTCCATCTACAAATCTCATGGCATCCATGTAATTAATAGTTGTATAAATATCTTGTTGTTTTATTAACTTTGAATAAGGTGCTATTTCTGGTATATATAATACAATGTAGTTGTTATATACTTTAGTGTTTACTTCGGCATACGAATAATAACTAAGAATATATAAAACTATTAATATTAATTTTTTCATACCTATTTGTTTCCTATATCCATTATTTTTACGCTATAAATGATAGATAATCTTTACAGATTATACACTAAATTGATTAA
>NZ_LYST01000051.1 GCF_001693755.1 Gilliamella sp. wkB171 | reverse complement strand
CTATTAACTCTAACATAAATTTTTTCAATATTTTGATGATCAAAATCATTGTATTTTAGTGGTTTGTAATCTTTATTTATTAAATAATTTTTATTATGCCTTATTAAATCAAATAAAATAGGTTCAGCTAATTGATTAAACTCTTTTCTTTTATCCTGTATTATATTTGCTTTATAACCTAAATATGCACTAATTGGAGCAGTAATTAAAAATACTATGATTCCAACTACTATTTCATTCATAAAATTCTCTTTTCTAAACATGAGTTAATAAAATTATACCACTACTGTATAAAAAAAAACCACTTCAAATACCACTATTTAGTGGAATTTAGCTAGCCAAAGGAAAGGATCTCATTTAGGAAACTGCACGAATTTGGAATCAATTTAATGACATAATTTTATGTTATATATGTTATTATTATCTTTTAATAACACTTAAAAAAATACATATAAATCAATTATATTATGTTATTAGTGTTGTTAGTGTTATTAAAAATATATATAAAGTAATTCTTATATAAGAGACAATAAAAAAACCAGTCTAGTTGACTGGCTTAAATATATGAATATGACAAAATTAAATTTATAGTTTTAATATTAACTACCTGACAAGGATATATTTCCTTGGCTAGCTTGCTCTACAAAATCCCCCCACCAATTCATTAATTCACGACGTTGCTCAAGATAATTTGCTCGGTTATAAATACGCCTAACTTCATTTTTATCAGCATGAGCCAAAGATGCCTCTATCAAGTCAGGATTAAAGCCTTGTTCATTTAATGCCGTACTTGCTAATGACCTTAACCCATGAGAAACAAGGCGACCACCAAACCCCATCCTTTTTATGGCCATATTAACAGTTTGGCTACTCATAGGCTTATTAATAGAACCTTTCATACTTGGGAATACGAATTCTTTATGATTGGTTATAGGTAGCATGATTTCAAGTATCTTTATAGCCTGATATGGTAGCGGAATAATATGATCTCGCTTCATTTTCATTTTACTAGCAGGAATTGTCCAAATCCTTTGCTTGATATCTATTTCCTCCCATAAAGCACCTACTGCCTCACTTGGTCTTGTGATAGTCAATAATTGCCATTCTATTAAGCATCTGGTTTGTAATTCTATATTAGCCAAAGAAAGAGCTTGCATAAATTCAGGTAGTTCATTAGGTCGAATACTTGGCATATTTATAGGTGTTGGGCTTTCAAATTCCTTGCCTACTTTAATTAATTTATTAGATTCTATTAGCTCATAATTAACAGCATAATCCATTATTTTGTTAACTCGCCTGATTACTCGCTTTATCATATCGAACTTTCTAGCTGCTTTTAATGGAGCCAATATATTAATAAATAATGTTGGGGTAATATCTGTTATCAGTGTATTACCAAGATAAGGAAAAACATGCTTTTCTAATGACTGCCAACTTTTTTTGATTGTCTCATCTTTATACCCTTGCGACTTTTCCAGTATAAGCCAATCATCGGCCACACTTTTAAGTGTTCGTATCTTTTGAGTATTGATTAGCTCTTTTTCTAATGGGTCTCTATTTTGCCTAATTAAATCTCTGGATTTATTACGGAGAGTTCTAGCATCGAGTAAACTAACTTGAGGATAATGACCAAAACTAATTAATGCTCTCTTTTTAGTTGATGGGCGAATATAATTAAAGCGCCATATTTTCGAACCAGTCTTTTTAATCAACAAATATAATCCGTCTCCATCAGATAAAGTGTAATCCTTTTCTCTTGGCTTGACGTTTTTAATTTGGGTATCTGTAAGAGGCTTAACTATTTTTACCATGTTATACAACTCGATGTTATATTCAAACGTATAACATAATATATAACATAAAAGTTTGAATTTAGCTAAATTTGGATGAACTTAGTTGAACAGCAAATTAACTATAAAGCTTGTTAATTAAAGGTTTTTTGAACGTTTTTAATCTTGCTTGATTCTTGCGATGGTGGCCCCTACTGGACTTGAACCAGTGACCAATCGATTATGAGTCGACTGCTCTGACCAACTGAGCTAAGGGGCCATATTGAGAAGTGCTACTTAATTAGTAGGGTTGCGATTATAATAGAGTTATTTTTAATTTGCTACAATTAATTATTAAAATAGGTTGAGTTGCTTAATTATTAATCTTTAACTCGTAGCCATATCTATATTCATTAATAATTACAGATATTTTTTAATCTATTAACCTGATACAATAACTTTATAAATAATTATTCGTTGTTTTATTGGTTGAGGAAATATTATGTCTTTCAAAAAATGTTTACTTATTAGTGCAGCTATTTCAACTGCATTACTTTTAAATGCTTGTAGTAACTCTAACTATCAACTCACCTCTGCGGGTAGACAAGTCCAATTTATTGACACAAAACCTGCCGCTAGTTGTCAATTTGTTGGTAAAGCAGAAGGTCGTCGTAGCTCACTATTTTCTGGTTTAAAAACACACAGTGAGCTTATTCGCGATGCCGCTTCAGATTTAATGAATAAAGCTGCCGCTATGGGTGGAAATGTGATTTATAATGCCCAAGATGCATCATTGAATTATATATCAGAAGTCGCTCCAACAGATGCTGTCATGGTTGGTGAAGTTTTCCGCTGCAACAATTAAGCAAAATGAAAAAGGGAGCTGAGTCGCTCCCTTTTTTGATAGAGTTTTAAATAATTATCCGTACTGTTTTTCAAAGTGCTTCATAAAATCGATTAAATAGTTAACGCCTTCAAGATCCATTGCATTATAGATTGAAGCCCTCATCCCACCAGCAATTCTATGACCTTTAATTCCGATAATATTTGCTTGTGTTGCTTCGCTAACAAACTTTTTATCAAGATCGTCATTTGGTGATAAGAAGGTTACATTCATGATAGATCGATTAGAGATAGCCACGGTATTACGATAAAAATCGGATTGATCGATAAATTGGTAAAGTAATTGTGCCTTAGCTTGATTACGTTGCTCAATCGCTTTTAATCCACCTAAATTTTTAATCCATTTAAATACTAACCCAGACATGTACCAAGCGAATGTAGGTGGCGTATTAAACATTGAGTCATGATCCATTAATATTTTATAGTCTAAAACAGAAGGTAATACTTTTTGAGCATGACCAATTAGATCTTCACGAACAATTACAATCGTGATTCCTGAAGGACCAATATTTTTCTGTGCTCCCGCGTAAATAATGCCATAGCGATTTACATCAATTGGTTGAGATAAAATACAAGACGATAAATCAGCAACGACTGTTTTATCACCAAAATTAGGTTGTTCGAATATTTCTACTCCGTCAATGGTTTCATTAGGGCAATAATGAATATACGCACTATTATCACTTAATTGCCATTCGGACATCGGTTTGATTGAGGTTATACCTTGGTTTTTAATCACCACATTTTGTTCAATCACATTGCAGTATTTTGTTGCTTCTTTGGCGGCACACTGGCTCCAATAACCACTATTTATATAATCAGCACATATTTTATTACCAAGAATATTTAAAGGTACGGCTGCAAATTGTGCTCTTGCTCCACCTTGGCAAAAGAGAATTTTATAATTATTAGGTACGTTTAGAATATCACGAAGATCGTTGGTTGCTTCAATTGCACAAGCATCAAAATCCTTACCTCGATGACTTAACTCCATAACAGAAGCACCTGTATTATGCCAATCTAATAATTCAGTTTGAACTTGTTTTAAGACATCAGCAGGTAGTTTTGCAGGACCTGCACTAAAGTTATAACTTTTACTCATTGCAATTCACTTTAATCCTTTCAAAAAGAGTTCTATTTTTACACTGTCTTAAAAGATATACAATCATATTTTTAGTAAAAATATTTGTTTAATAAATAGGTTTTTATCAAAATGCCGACTTATCATCGGCAAATTATATAGGTAGATTTTGATAGAAAGTTATAAAACTTGTTGTTTTGCGTTGTCTATGGCTATTTTAACTTGCTGTGGTGATACACCACCTTTGGCTAATCGCTTAGCTAAACATGATTCGAGTGAGAGGCTTTCATAAACATCTTGTTCAATAACCGAGCTGAATATTTTTAATTCATCCAAAGAGAGTTCTTCTAATGCTTTTTGTTTTGCTATTGCACTAATAACCGCTTCGCCGACAATGTGATGCGCTTCTCTAAATGGTATCCCTTTAGCCACCAAATAATCGGCAAGTTCAGTTGCATTAGAGTAACCTTGTTTTGCAGCTTGTCGACAAATAGCATAATTGACTTTTATATCTTCAAGCACTAATGCGGCCATATCTAGACACTCATGCCATGTGTCTAATGCATCAAATAAATGTTCTTTATCTTCTTGGAGATCCTTATTATAAGCAAGAGGTAAGCCTTTAAAGGTTATCATTGCCCCAGTTAGTGCGCCAGCGACTCGCCCTACTTTACCTCGAATAAGTTCTAATGCATCAGGATTCTTTTTTTGTGGCATTAATGATGAACCCGAGGTTACACGATCAGACAATTCAATAAAATTGGCTTCACCGCTATTGAAAATGATTAGATCTTCAGCAAATCGAGATAAATGAACCATACTAATTGACGCATTGTTCAATAGCTCCAAAATATGATCACGATCAGAAACAGAATCTAAACTATTATTGGTCGCGCAAGAAAATCCTAACCAATGAGCTAACTCATCACGATCCATTGGATAGGCGGTGCCAGCAAGCGCACCACTACCTAAAGGACAGACATCTAAACGTTTTAACGTATCTTGTAAACGACTTTCATCACGTGTTAGCATTTCATAATACGCTAAGCACCAATGAGCAAACGTAACAGGTTGTGCACGTTGTAGATGAGTGTAGCCAGGCATAACCGCTTCTTGATGTTGCTCGGCTGTAAGCACTAAGCGTTTTCTAAGTTCATTGATAGCAGTAATAAGGTGAGCGATTTCATCTTTACACCATAATTTTAGATCGGTTGTTGATTGATCGTTACGGCTACGTCCCGTATGTAATTTTTTACCTAAATCACCAACTTTTTCGATGAGTTTTTGCTCTACCCAACTGTGAATATCTTCCGCATCACTTTGTAGAATTTGTTGCGGGTTTTGTCGTACTGATTCTAATAATTCATTTAAAGCTTTTTCTAATTTTTTTTGTTCATCATAAGATAAAACGTCAACTGTCACCAATGCTTTAGACCATGCAATTGATCCAATGATATCCTGCTCTGCAAGCCGATAGTCAAAGCGTAAAGAATCATTAAAATGTTTAAATCGTTGATCTGCTGCTTGGCTAAAACGCCCACCCCATAATGCCATAATTACCTCAAATATTATCTTTAAATCAATTATAAACGATTTAATTTAATCGCTTTTTTATATATTAATTAATAATTCTATTAACACCATAAACAATATATACAGGACTTTGCCTGTATATATTATTAAGTTTTATCAAATTTAGTGATTAAAACTATTTTTTAGTTTTAGTCGCTGTCTTCGATTTGTTTGCTGTTGTTTTAGTATCAGCTTTTTTAGCTGGTTGTTTTTTCTTACCTTCATTTAATGCTCGAATGCGTGAAGATAATGAGAACAAGCGAATAAATCCACCTGCGTGACTGTGGTCGTATACTTCATCCTCACCAAAAGTCGCAAATTCTTCACTATATAAGCTATTAGGTGATTTTTTCTGAACTGCTGTAGCACTGCCTTTATAAAGTTTAACTACAACTTCACCTGTCATATCCTCAGCCAAAACATCAGCTGCCGCTTGAATTGAACGACGATATGGTGCAAACCAACGACCATCATAAACAACATAAGCCATTTCTAAACCTAATTGTTCACGCCATTTAAAGCTATCACGATCCAAAATTAACTGTTCTAAACCTCGTAATGCAGTCATCATAATTGTGCCGCCTGGGGTTTCATAACAACCACGAGATTTTATACCAACTAAACGGTTTTCAATAATATCAACACGGCCTACACCATGTTTAGCACCAATTTTATTTAAAGTCGCAACACAATTGTATGGCGATAATTTCTTGCCATTGACTGAAACCACTTCACCTTTTTCAATTCCAATGGTGACAAGTTCTGGTTTATTTGGTGCATCTTCTGGTGATACTGTCCACGCCCAACAATCTGCATTTGCTTGATTCCATGTACTTTCTAGTACACCACCCTCGGTAGAGATGTGCCAAGCATTTTCATCACGACTATAAATTTTTTCAACGGTTGCAGTTGTTGGAATTTTACGTACTTTTAAATAATCAATTAAAGCTTCGCGCGAACGTAAGTCCCATTCACGCCAAGGTGCAATAACTTTAAGTTGTGGAGCAAGTGCAGTATAAGTTGTTTCAAAGCGCACTTGGTCATTACCTTTACCTGTGGCACCATGACATAATGTATCAGCACCGACTTCTAATGCATATTCAACCTGAGCTTTAGCAATAATAGGACGAGCCATAGACGTGCCTAGGTAGTATGTACCTTCATATAAAGCACCTGTTTTTAACACAGGGTAAACATAATCTTTAACAAATTCTTCTCGCAAATCAACAACTTTACAAGCTACTGCCCCAGATGCTTTAGCTTTTTTCTCAACATCTTTTAGCTCTTTAGGATCTTGACCAACATTAGCGACTAGAGCGTAAACTTCACAACCGCCATAATTTTCTTTTAACCAAGGAATAATTGCTGATGTATCTAAACCACCTGAATAGGCTAAAACAACCTTTTTTGTTCCACTCTTTTTCATGTTATACCCTTTCTTAATTAACTTACGACAAATAAATGAGTTAAAGACGTTTGTTACTTACTGTAAATATAAATGACCAGTTTAATATACTGTCTGAATTATATTTAAGCAATAATTCTTGTCCCTGTTATTCCTGATTTTCCATTAAATAAATCAATCAGTTTATCTGCTTCTTTCCAACTGGCTATATCGATAGGTCTACCTAACGCTTTAGCCGCTTCAAAAGCTGAATTTACTTTTACTACCATGCCATCGGTAATCACCCCACTAGCAATTAAATTATCGGCATTTGATTGAGTTAATGATGCTATTAATTGCTTATTACCATCTAAAACACCAACTACATCAGAAAGTAAAATCAAATCGGCATCTAATGTTTTTGCCAGTGCAACGGCTGCGTGATCGGCATTAACATTCATCATTTTACCCTCTTGAGTTATACCTATAGAACTCATAATGGGTAGATAACCTGAATTAAGTAGTAAATTTACTAAACTAGGATCGCCACTGCTAGCTTCCCCAACATAACCCAATTCTTCTGATATCTGTTTAACTTCAACACTATTACCATCTGCTAAACAGAGCCCAACACTTGGAATCGCTAATTTTTTTGCTTCAGATAACAAGGTAGTATTAGCACTGCCTGCTAAGCTTCCAACAATAACATCAATTTGATCAGCTGGTGTAACACGTAATCCATTTCGGCGCACAACAGGCAAGGATAAACGGTCCATTAAATAATCAACTACACTGCCCCCACCATGAACAATAACAAGTGAACGTTGAAAATTCTTCTTATATTTACTAATCACATCAAATAGATCACTTAATGCATCTTTATTATCGAGTAACACTCCACCAAGCTTAATAATTAATGGTTTCATTTTCATTTCCTATTGATTCAAATTAAGTTAATCATTTTATAATTGAATAGTTTGCAAATTGTTAATAAGCTTGTCGCTGAATTTACTTCACCTAAAGTAATGAAGTTGTTTCTTCAAAACCAAATCGAATATTCATACATTGTACCGCTTGCGCTGCTGCACCTTTCAATAAATTATCTTCAACCGCAATCAAAATAAGATGTCGTCCTTTTAAAGCAAATCCAATATCACAAAATGGCAAACCCACTACAGATTTTAAGGCAGGCCAATCTTTTTGATAAATTCTGACTAAAGGTTTATTGTGATAATATTTATTTAAAGCTGCCAAAATATCATCTGATGTAACACCCTCTTTTACAAGGCAAGTAATGGTGGCATGAATACCTTGTTTAAAACTACCAAGATGGGGAGTAAAAATAACGTCTTGCCTTAAATGTGTGGCAATTTCAGGTTGATGTCGATGTGTAAATAATCCATAAGCATGCAAGCTCACTTCACAAAATAGATTATTTAGTGAAGGTTTACGACCTGCACCACTAACGCCACTCACTGCATTGATAACAGGCCATTGCGTTTTATCTAGCAGATCTTCCTCAATTAATGGTTTTAACGGTAATTGTGATGCGGTAGGATAACAACCAGGCACTGCAATTAATTGCGCTTGTTTTATTGCCTTATAATTCCATTCAGCTAAACCATATACTGCCTGTTCTAACCAGGTTTTATGTTGATGCTCAAAACCATAATATTGCTCATAAAAAGAAGTATCATTAACACGAAAAGCACCTGATAAATCAATAACTGTGCAACCTCGTTCTAAAAAATAAGGCGCAATATTATGGCTAACGAGATGATCGGTTGCGAGAAACACAACATCAACCTGCTCGATAAGGGAAGAATAATCATTGGTTGCAATTAAGGGTAAATCAACAATACCTTTTAACTGAGGATATAAATCCCGATCTGAAATACATTTACCACCATCTTGGCTATTTTCAGAAACAGTTAAGGCGATAATATCGATATTAGGGTGCTTATTTAAATAATAAGCAAGTTTAGCACCTGCATAACCACTCGCTCCCACAATTATTGCTTTTAACATATTATTCCTTATTTATTATTTTTAATAATAGACATATAGTAGGATATTTATTATATCAACACAAGCAATAAAATGAATTTTTATTCACTTTTTATGAATTTAATTTCATTTTTAATTTAAATTTTCGAAAGCGATTTGGACATTCTAGCGATTTATTTCATTTAACACTTTAAAAGATAGATATTTTGGCGTGATTATATGAGTCATCACGCACCAAAAATAGGTGAAGTCTAAGAAAAAGTTAGATGTAATACTAAAAAGATCCTGTCGAATAAATACGACAGGATTTTAAAATTATTTTAATTGAGTTGCAGAACGTAACATTGCAATGAGTAATTCCCAATAACGAATTACACTTTGAATATTAACTTTCTCATCAGGTGAGTGTGGTGAAACAATGGTTGGGCCAATTGAGATCATATCCATATTAGGATAAGACTGTTTAAATAAGCCACATTCTAATCCAGCATGGATAACCATAATCTTCGGTTTTTGCGAGAAGATTTCATAATACTTATCTTGTGCTAACTGTAAAAGACACGAATTTAAATTTGGCTCCCAACCAGAATATCCCCCTTTTATTTCGTAATTCGCATTAGCTAACTGACTGAGTGAGATAAGTGTTGAAACAACCGCATCTTTTGCACTATCAACTTGTGAACGAATTAAAAAATGAACATAAAGTTGGTTATCTTCAATATTCACAATGCCTAAATTTAATGAGGTTTCAACAACACCCTGCAATTGATCACTCATTCGCACTACGCCATTTGGTGCCGAATTTAGCCAATTAATAATTTTATTTTGGTGTTCTGTCGTTAAAACGCGTTTAATCTTATCAGATTTAACTTCAGTTAAGGTAATTTCTAGGTTTGGCTCGACTTTTCCTAATTCATTTTGTAATGTCGATTTGTATTGTTCAATAATAGATTCTAATTTAGATAAATCATCTTTACTTAAACTGATTTCGACAAAAGCTTCTCGTGGAATTGCATTACGGAGTGAGCCGCCTTTAATATCAGCAAGGCGAAATGAAATATCTTGCGCATATTCAGCTAAAAATCGCGCCATTAATTTAATCGCATTACCGCGCCCTAAATGTATATCACAACCAGAATGTCCTCCTTTAAGACCTTTAAGTGCGATCTGCATATAACAATCATGTTTTTCAGGTATAACCGCATAAGTCACAGCGAAAGTTGAGGTGAAATCTACCCCACCAGCGCATCCAGTAAAAATTTCGCCTTCATCTTCAGAATCAGTATTAATCAAATAGTGACTTTTTAACCAATTCGGTTGTAAACCGAATGCGCCATGCATACCTGTTTCTTCCGACGTTGTCACTAAAACTTCAATTGGACCGTGTTCAATAGCTGGATCGACTAAAACAGCTAAAGCAGATGCCAAACCTATACCATTATCGGCGCCAAGTGTCGTTCCTTTTGCTTTAACCCATTCGCCATCAACATAGGCTTCAATAGGATCAGTAAAAAAATCATGGACAGTACCTTCATTTTTTTGTGGAACCATATCCATATGAGCTTGCAATGCAATTGATGGGCAATGTTCCATCCCTTTAGTTGCAGGTTTTGTTAACAAAATATTACCAACTTTATCAAGTTCACAACTGATGTGATGTGAATTAGCAAAATCAACAATATATTTAGTTATCATTTGCTCATGATGAGAAGGATGTGGAATGTTACAAATATCATTAAAAATCTGCCAAACAAATTTTGGCTTTAATGTAGATAGCATAATTTAACCTCAATATTATGTCATTAATGAATTAATGAGTGGTTTTTTTTGTCTAATCACTCTATAATAAGGTGCAATTTTACATCTATTTCAAGTCCATTAATATTAATTTATTAACGATTAAAATTGCAGGTTACTCATGTCAATAGAACAAACACTAACAGAAGAAGAAATTCAAGCTAAAAAACAACATAAAGCAGAACTCATCGCTGAAAAAGAAAAATTCAACGTAACATGGGAAATGCTACAATCCTATGGTCGACAACTTTCAAAAAGATTATTACCCGCAAACCAATGGAAAGGCATCATTGCTGTTAGTCGTGGTGGTTTAGTTCCTGCTGCTATTCTTGCTCGTGAACTAAGTATCCGTTATGTCGATACTGTTTGTATTTCAAGTTATGATCATGATCATCAACGCGAAAAGTTAATATTAAAACAAGCAAATGGCGATGGCGAAGGTTTTATTGTCGTTGATGATTTAGTTGATACAGGTAATACAGCTCATACTATTCGAGATATGTATCCTAAAGCACGCTTTGTAACTATTTTTGCCAAACCAGCAGGTAAACCATTAGTTGATGATTATATTGTCGATATCGAGCAAGACACTTGGATTGAACAACCGTGGGATACTGGGGTAATGTTTGTAAAACCGATTAGTGATCATAAATAATAAGGATACTAAGGTTGTGATGACAAATACCGAAAACCTATCAGAAAAGATCTTTAAACCACAATATGATTATCCTGAAACAACCACGCTTGTCAATCGTATTGATTGCAGCGCAGGTAACAGTGTTAGCCCATTAGATGGTGAAGTTGATTTAAAATGGTATCGGATTGTCAACCCTATTTTATGGTATTGGCGTGGTTTACCCAAATTAGAACTGGAAGAAGTACTATCAAAAATAGCAGCCTCGACCAAACGCCATACCAATGATAACTGGTTAGATTCAGTTATTGGTTATCAACCAGGTAATTGGATTTATGAGTTTTTGAATCAAGCAGCAAAATGGCAAGCCAAGGCGGATTCTATCGATAAATCCAATTTAACCGAAGATGATAAATCTAAACTAAATCAATATTATTTGATTGCTAGTCAATATTGTAGTATTGCAAGCTATCCTCATTTTAAAAATGATGAGCTAGCTATGTATGCGCAAACATGTGCTTATCACGCTTATCATAAGGCATTAGGCTATTCACCATTTACAAGTAAAGAATTGGAATTTAACGTCGATGGACGTAATGTTAAAACAATTTTACATTTACCACAAAATTGTGATGGTGTATGCCCTGTCGTCTTAGTATGTAATGCATTAGGTAATTTACAAATCGATTATTACCGATATTTCAGTGAATTTTTAGCACCAAATGGACTAGCTATGTTAACAGTCGATTTACCAACTGTTGGTTTTAGTCGTAACTTCGCTTTAACACAAAATAGTAGCCAAATTTACCAAGCTATCATTGAACAGCTTTCAAACATTCCTTGGATTGATAGTAATCGTGTTATTGTTGCGGGCTTTCGATTTGGCTCACATATTGCAACGCGTTTAGCTTACTTAATGCCAAATAAAATTAAAGGGTTATTTAATTTCACGCCTTTTGTTCATGAAATGTTTGTAAATAAAGAATTACAAAAAAGTCTTCCTAATGTTTATAAAGACATGTTAGCAAGCCGCCTTGGATTACCTTGTGTATCAAACCAGCAATTAGCAGCAGAATTAAATTATTTTTCGCTAAAAAATCAAGGTCTTTTGACCCATGCTTGTTCTTTGCCTGTTATGAATATTGTTTTTGAAGGTGATAAATTAAGTAGTATTAATGAAGCAAAATTAATTCATTCAACTAAGCAAAATAAAATAGTTACAATACAAAAAACACCATTACAAAAAAACTTACATGATGCTCTAACGCAATCGGTAAAATGGATGGAGACTATTTTGTAATACATTATTTTAAAAAGAGTATTGTTATGGACAATAAAAAACAACAAACTGTAGTGGTTAAACTTGGTACCAGTGTATTGACTGGTGGCACGAAAGAACTAGATCGTGCTCGAATAGTTGAGTTGATTCGACAATGCTCTTACTTACATCAAGCCGGACATAAAATTATCATCGTTACATCTGGCGCAATTGCTGCGGGTCGTGAATACCTAAAATTCCCTACTCTTCCTAATACCGTCGCATCAAAACAATTGTTAGCATCTGTTGGACAAAGCAAGTTAATACAACTTTGGGAACAATTATTTTCGATTTATAAAATCTACATTGGTCAAATGTTACTAACGCGAGCCGATTTAGAAGATCGTGAAAGGTTTTTAAATGCTCAAGATGTCTTAAAGGCAATGTTAGATAACCATATCATTCCCGTAATCAATGAAAATGATGCTGTCGCTACAGCCGAAATCAAAGTTGGAGATAATGATAATTTGTCTGCACTAGCGGCTATTTTAGCCCAAGCAGATAAACTTATATTATTAACAGATATCGAGGGCTTATATACAGCTGATCCTAGATCCGACAAAAATGCAAAATTAATCGCAGAAATTGAACATATTGACGATCATTTACGTAGTATCGCTGGGGATAGTGTTTCAGGTCTTGGCACCGGAGGCATGAGCACTAAAATTCAGGCAGCCGAAGTGGCGGGTAGTGCTGGCATAGAAGTCATCATTGCCGCTGGAAATAAAGAAAATGTGATAATTGATGCCGTCAATAATCAAGCGGTGGGCACGCGTTTTTTACCACAAAAAACCCCATTAGAACATCGTAAGCATTGGTTATATGGCGCGCCAAATGCCGGAAAAGTCATACTAGATGACGGTGCTGTCAACGCGATTTTAAATAATGGTAGCTCGCTCTTACCTAAAGGAATTGTAGCGGTGGAAAAAGATTTTTCGCGTGGAGAAGTCATTGATATCTGTGATAAGTCAGGAAAACGAATCGCTAGAGGTGTAAGTCGTTATAATAGTGATGCATTAAAACAAATTGCAGGACACCACTCTCAAGAAATCAACCAAATCATTGGTTATGAATATGGCGCTGTTGCTGTACATCGTGATGATATGCTAATTAAATAACCTATAAAAATACTACATGTAGAGGCAAAAAATGTTACAACAGATGGGAAAAGATGCAAAACAAGCTTCATATCAATTATCACAATGTCCTACTGCCATTAAAAATAAAGTGTTAAGTAGTATTGCTGATTTACTAGAAAAAAACAGCACAATCATCCTTAATGCAAATAAAAAAGATATTGAACTAGCTAAACAACAAGGAACAAGTGAGGCAATACTTGATCGCTTACTATTAACCCCAGAACGGCTAGCCTCTATCGCAAATGATGTACGTAAAGTCGAATTATTAACCGATCCAATAGGCCAAGTCATTGATGGTTCAACCTTAGAAAACGGATTAAAGTTACAACGTCACCGAGTGCCGCTAGGCGTTATCGGCGTAATTTATGAAGCAAGACCCAATGTAACTATTGATATTGCAGCAT
This sequence comes from Gilliamella sp. wkB171, assembly GCF_001693755.1. Classification (GTDB taxonomy): domain Bacteria; phylum Pseudomonadota; class Gammaproteobacteria; order Enterobacterales; family Orbaceae; genus Gilliamella; species Gilliamella apicola_F. The sequence goes on along the minus strand of NZ_LYST01000051.1, from coordinate 93,067 downwards.
TATGTTTAAAAACAGGAAATGCCACAATATTACGTGGCGGTAAAGAAACTATTCACACCAATACCGCTATTATAGCGATTCTTCAACAAGCATTAGAACAAGTTGGACTGCCCAAAACCGCGATACAATTTATTGATAATCCTGATCGTAAATATATCAATGAACTACTAAAGCTCGACCGATATGTTGATATGATTATTCCACGTGGTGGTTCGGCCTTGCATAAATTGTGTCGTGAACACTCCACTATTCCAGTTATTACAGGTGGAATTGGTGTTTGTCATATGTTCATGGATGAAAGTATGGATTTTGATTGTGCATTACCAATAATTATTAATGCAAAAACCCAACGTCCGAGTACTTGTAATACACTTGAAACATTACTTGTTCATACTAATATTGCCAATACATTTTTACCCAAACTAAGTCAAATCATGGCAGATAATAACGTTATATTACATGCCGATACCGATGCATTTAAAATTTTGGAAACAGGCGTTGCCAACGTATTTCCTGTTGAAGATGCAGAGCTTCGCCAAGAATGGCTATCAAAAGATTTAAATGTCGTTATTGTTGATTCATTAACTATGGCTGTTGAACATATTCGCGAATATGGCAGCGGTCATTCCGAAGCTATCTTAACGCGAGATTTAGCTAATGCGGAACAATTCGTTAATTTAGTTGATGCAGCAGCGGTTTATGTCAATGCATCTACTCGCTTTACAGATGGTGGACAATTTGGCCTGGGTGCTGAAGTTGCCGTAAGTACGCAAAAACTGCATGCTCGCGGACCAATGGGACTTGAGGCATTAACGACTTATAAATGGATAGCTTTTGGTGACGATTTGATTCGTCAATAGTAAGATAGTAAAGGCTGTTCGGCTTGTTCCCCGAACAGCTTCAAATCGAAAATAAATTAATCAAAATTACGCATTAGTAGTGCATAATTTAAGTCAATTTCTTCGGGGATTGGGATATAAACAATGTGTCCATCACCAAGACCTGCTGGAACAGGTTGCCCTTTTTTATTTTCCATTCGTTCAATTACAAAGTTTTTATTGCCCTTAGGCGTCATCATTTCCACACTATCGCCCACTGAAAACTTATTTTTAACAATCACTTCGGCTAGACCATTTAAACGTTCACCGCTAAACTCACCAACAAATTGTTGTCGGTCTGACACTGAATGACTATGCACATAATTTTGCATATCTTCGTGTTTGTGACGACGTAAAAAGCCTTCGGTATAGCCTCTATGAGCTAGCGAGTCAAGTTCAGCTAATAATTGTGGATCAAAAGGTTTACCTTCACTCGCTGCATCAATAGCTTGACGGTAAACTTGAGCAGTCCTTGCACAGTAATAAAAAGACTTAGTTCGCCCTTCGATTTTTAAAGAATGAACACCAATCTTAGTCAAATCACCGACTAACTCAACAGCTCTTAAATCCTTTGAATTCATGATATAAGTACCATGCTCATCTTCATAGGCTTGCATATATTCACCTGGGCGCCCAGATTCTTCAAGCATAAAAACCTGATTAGTGGTTGGTCCAATACCTAAAGTTGGATCAATTTGCTGAACTGGTATAGGTTCACATTTATGCACAATTTGCCCTACTTCATCCTCTTTGCCTTCAGATACTTTATATTCCCAACGACACGCATTAGTACAAGTACCTTGATTTGAATCTCTTTTATTAATGTAACCGGAAAGCAGACAACGCCCTGAATACGCCATACACAGTGCACCATGAATAAATACTTCAAGTTCCATTTCAGGTACTTTTTCACGTATTTCTGCTATCTCATCGAGTGATAATTCACGCGATAAAACCACACGGGTTAATCCCATTTTGTGCCAAAATTTCACTGTCGCCCAGTTAACGGCATTCGATTGTACCGATAAATGCACTTCCATTTCTGGAAAATGCTCACGCACCAACATAATCAATCCTGGATCTGACATAATAAATGCGTCAGGCTTCATATTAACTATCGGTTCTAAATCTCGAATAAATGTTTTCAATTTTGAATTGTGTGGCGCAATATTAACAACCACATAGAATTTTTTACCCTGTGCATGGGCTTCATTAATCCCGATAGCTAAGTTTTCGTGATTAAATTCATTGTTACGAACGCGCAAACTATAACGTGGTTGACCGGCATAAACCGCATCGGCACCATAAGCGAACGCATAACGCATATTTTTTAAAGAACCAGCAGGAGAAAGTAACTCTGGTTTTGCATATAAAAGTGTCATTAAAAAATGCCTCTGATTTCAAGTCAGTATTACTTATCAGTAATAGGTTAAGCAAAATAGGTGGGCATTTTACGCTTTAGCGGATCGGTTGGCAAATTTATGTGAATCACTTAATTTAGAAAAATGATTTTAAGCATCATGTAAGAATAATTTTTAAAAACTACTTAAAAAAATATAAAATCAATTATGTATTGAAAAATATTTTCTAACTCATTGTTAAAATGATAAATATATTTCCCAATAATGTGGCGCGGCTCACATTAAATTATGACTACGCCCAATTTTTTCAGGCTAATAACTTATGATTTTTGGGCAATGTTACATAGCTTTAAACTCAACCTAAGATTAAAATTAGCCGAATTCAAATTAATGCTATTTTCAAAACAAGGAGAATTTTAATGACTGAACTGATCAATTGGTACGGTGCACTGATAGGTTTGTTTTTAGCTATTTTTTTAATTTTACGTGGTATAAATCCTGTTTATTCACTTTTCTTTGGAGCTATCATTGGGGCTTTTATTGGTGGCGCAAACTTACTTCAAACAGTATCGATATTAACTAGCGGTACACAAAGTATTATGGGAACGGTGATTCGTGTATTAGCTGCAGGTATTTTAGCTGGTGTGATGATGGAATCAGGTGCTGCAGAAACGATTGCCCAAGCAGTGGTACGAAAATTAGGTGAGAAAAAAGCACTACTTGCTTTAGCGTTAGCAACAGGAATTATTACTGCATCAGGTGTCTTTATACCTGTTGCGGTATTAATTGTAGCCCCTATCGCACTATCAGTAGGCAATAAAATGGGCATATCACGTTTAGCACTTTTATTGGCATTATCTGGAGGCGGAAAAGCAGGAAATATTATTTCTCCAAACCCAAATACAATAGCCGTTGCAAATGGATTTAATTTAAGTTTAAGCGATGTGATGATTGCTGGTTTCATTCCTGCAATATTTGGCTTAATTGCTACAGTTGTTATTGCTTCATTAATAAAAAATAAAGGCGACAAAATTGCGACTCAAGAAGTACTAATGTTAAAAAATAATGCTGAGGAAAAAACCAATAATCCTTCATTAGGAAAAGCTATTGTCGCACCTGTTACTGCTATCTTATTACTAATGCTAAGTCCAATTGGTAATATATTTCATATTGATTTTTTAACTAACTTAAAATTAGATGCATTATATGTTTTACCTATTGCCGGTATGGTTGGTATGCTAGCGATGGGTCAGCATCGCAAAATTGCGCTGTACACTAAATCAGGTATCGATAAAATGACGCCGACTGTACTTATTTTGGTTGGAGCTGGTGCTATCGCAGGATTAATTGGTTCATCAAACTTAGCTAAACAAGTTATTGATATTATTGATTCTATGGGGATATCAGGTTATTACCTTGCACCAATTTCAGGTATTTTAATGGCTGCAGCAACCGCTTCAACATCAACAGGAGTAATTCTAGCAACAGGTACGTTTGGTACAACCATTACTGATTTAGGAATACCAAGTATAAGCGCTGCTGTCATGATGCATACCGGTGCTACTGTAATTGACTCTTTACCTCAAGGTAACTATTTCCATGTCACAGGTAATAGTATGAACATGTCAATCAAACAACGTATGAAATTAATTCCTTTCGAAGCACTTGTTGGTGGCACGATGACAATCGTCGCAACAATTTTATATGACTTTATTATTTAATATCGGGATATTATGTTATGAAACAAAAAACATTTGTACTTGCACCGGATTCTTTCAAGGAAAGTATGACTGCAAAGGAAGTTTGTAAAGCAATGGAATCAGGTTTAAAAAAAGTATACCCTGATGCAAATTTTATTCATGTTCCTATGGCTGATGGTGGTGAAGGAACAACACAATCCTTAGTTGATGCAACAAATGGTACGCTTTATTCTTGTCAAGTAACAGGCCCTTTAGGCGATAAAGTAACCGCACATTATGGAATATTAGGTGATAAAACTACTGCAGTTATTGAAATGGCTTCTGCAAGTGGCATTCAATTAATATCAAAAGAAAAACGTAACCCGTTGATTACCACAACCTACGGTACAGGTGAATTAATTCTAGCTTGCTTAAAACATGACGTAAAGAAAATCATTTTAGGTATTGGTGGTAGCGCAACTAATGATGGTGGAGCTGGAATGGCTCAAGCTTTAGGGGTTAAATTCTATGATAAAGATCATAAAATATTAAGCAAAGGTGGTGGTGCACTAGCTGAATTAGTAAAAATTGATGTGACTGATATAAATCCAGCACTAAATACAGTTCAGTTTATAGTTGCTAGTGATGTAACTAATCCATTATGCGGAGAAAAAGGTGCTTCAAACGTTTTTGGTCCACAAAAAGGGGCAACCCCTGAAATGGTCAAACAACTAGATAACAATTTAAAACATTATGCCTCGATTATCCAATCTCAACTCGGCAAAAATGTAGCGACTATTCCTGGTGCTGGGGCTGCAGGTGGATTAGGAGCAGGATTAATGGCTTTTACTAACAGTAAAATGGAACGAGGCATTGATATTGTTATCCAGTACAGTGACTTAAAAAACAAATTAAAAGGCGCTGATTTTTGTTTCACTGGCGAAGGTGGTATTGATTTTCAGACAAAATTCGGAAAAACACCTTATGGTGTTGCACAAGTTGCTAAAAACTTAAGTATACCTGTTATTGCGTTAGCGGGTACTGTTGGTAAAAATATTAATGAACTTTATCCGGAAGGAATTGATGCAATTTTTGGCATCATTCCATGTGCTGCAAATATAGAAGATTTATTGGATTCAGGTTTTTGTAATGTTGAACGAACAAGCGAAAATATAGCTCGTTTAATTAATATCGCTCAACTTAAAAACAAAATCTAGGCAACGATCCGATAAGAAGTTAAAAAGGGTAAAGTAAACTAAAAGATAAAATTTAGTTAAACTTTAACCTTATTTTTATAAATAAAATTTTCTTTATTAAAATAGTAAAGATATTATCGTTTTCATGTTAGAAAATAATTTACATAACTCAAGTTGTTATTATTACAATAAGTTGTATACAAAATGCAATTTAAAACCAATATTTTAATGGCTATTTTATTATTAACCTTTTAAGGTATTTGTCCTATGAAATCTAATAATTTCACGCCAACTCTTGCTCAATATATCGTTGAAAAAACAATGAAAATTATCAAGCACAACGTTAATGTCATGAATGGTGAGGGTAAAATTATTGGTAGTGGAGATTTGGATAGAATTGGACAACTACATGAAGGCGCAATGCTAGCCATTTCACAAAAAAGAGTAGTAACCATCGATTCACCCACAGCAAAAACACTTAAAGGGGTTAAGCCTGGCGTCAATTTTCCACTTAAATTAAACGATGAAATCGTTGGCGTAATCGGCATCACTGGCGAACCGACTCAAATCACACAATTTGCTCAGTTAGTTTGCATGTCAGCCGAAATGATGATGGAACAAGCGCAATTACTTAATCAATTATCGCAAGACAATCGCTTAAAAGAAGAATTTATTTTATCCATAATTCAATCAGAGAATACTGTAGTAGATGTGACAGAATGGAGCAGAAAACTCAATATCGATCTTTCTTTACCTTACGTTGTTGTGATAATTGAGGTTGATAGCGGTCAACTAGGCATACAAACTGCCATGAGTGAATTACAATATATACAAAATGAGATAATTAACATTACTAAGAATAATCTTGTTGCAATAAAATCATTAACAGAAATCGTCATGTTGATGCCAGCACTGAATAAATTTAATCGTTGGGATCTTGCTAGTCATAAACAAAAATTAGAACAATTAGTGAGCCATATCAAATCTTCCAGTAAATTCTTAGTGAGAATTTCATTGGGGAACTATTTTCATCAAAATAAAGATAGGATTGTCCGTTCCTATCAAACAGCTAAAACAGCGCTATTAGTCGGTAAACAAAGGATGCCACAATGCCGTAACTTTTATTATCAAGAACTTATTTTACCTGTATTACTTGATAGCCTAAATCAAGATTGGCAAGCTGAAGAGTTACTATCACCTTTGAAAAAATTACAATTAGAAGACTCTAATGGAGTACTACAAAGAACACTTTCCACTTGGTTTTGTCATAATTTACAATATAACAAAACTGCAGAAGCATTATTTATTCATCGCAATACCTTAGAGTATCGTTTAAATAAAATTGCGGCTTTGACAGGATTTAATTTAGCCAAATTTGACGACCGAGTGTTACTTTATATTGCCCTGCAACTAAATAAATAGATGCGGTTGGTTTAAATTTAATAAAAATGATTATTGATTTGGACCAATTAAAGGTAAATATTCTTGCCAACGATATTCTCTAATTGGCATCGGTTTAGCATCTTTGAAATAGAGAACTAAAGCGGGTTTAATGCCATTCCAATTATCGACAAATTCATAATGAATAAGCATACCATCTTGAATTAATTTTTTTGCTTTTGCATGATAATTAAAATATGCCATAAGTTATTTTCCTTTCTGTGGTCAATAAGATTGTATTTAAATCAAAACGTATCAAAATTCACTAACAGTTTTAACTATAACTTCTATTATTTTCAGATTGTTAATAGCAACAGACAAAATAGCTTAGATCTAAGAAAATTGATGAAAACTCATTCTTTAGTGACCCAATCAGATTAAAGATATTAAAATTATCAATATTTTTTTAAGAAAGAATAAACAATGCGTTACAGATATAATCGATAACAATAAACGTAATTAATATTTTACCTGTAATGATCAATTTTCGGTTACCACCCTTTTTTATTAGCGACAAGAAGTTAAATGGCTAAAACGAAAACGAGTCCATAAATATACCATGCTCCTAATGGAGCAGCTATAAAGAGAAAGCGTAAAACATCCACACAGCTAAATCTAAGGCCACAAACACCTTGGTGCAAATAAGTTTGATTATATCAATTAATAATTTTATCTATAATCTTCTTTCGCTTTTATTAATGAACCTAGCTTTTTTATTCATCTTATCTCATCAATAATCGCTTTGACATAGTTAGCAAATTTTTTCTTTTTATTAAGTTACTCGAAAAAAATAATTACTTTTAATATAAAAAAAGAAATTAGTTGAAAGAGCATCTAAAAGATACCTTAATTTTATTACAATAAGTTGTTCGTCATTGTAATGACCCGTTAGCATTATTATTGGTGATGATGTTTTGCATAGCTGTGCGCGGGTAACACATCGACACTTTACCTCGTGACAAAATTCTACCATTGAATAAATTAATAGCTTCTTGTTGAATACCAAGGCTATTCATTGCTTCATTTAAAACATCCCCCCCCTTTTCCAACTTTTACATCTTGTTAACTAAAGTAATAATGTAAAAAAACACGGTACTTGTATGAAATCTCTCTTGCATCCAAGAGCAATATGGCATGGTTGTTAAGGGGGAAAGAAAAAGCATTAAAAAATGTGCAAGCTATGAATTTTGAGAAATTCAACTAGATTTGAATATATTATAATCTTAATAGAGTTATTAGATAAATCATTTGCGTTACAGAGCAAGGGCTATTCAATGAAACCTGAATTTAAAGAAAGTGAGATTGTTATTATTCACCCGGCTGTTAAAACAACGCCTTGTGAATTTGTAGTAACAATGAAGGGAAAATCCTAAGCAACTGCTAAAAAATATAGAAAACTGGAATATAATGAACACGAAAAAATGTACTTTGAACTAATTGCTTTAAGTCAAAACTATACAATTATGAGAACATTAAAACAATAAATTAGAATTATTTGGACAATGGTTAAAGAATATTTAGAAGAAAAAGATAGTCGCTTCAAATGGAGCAAGGTAAAAAATTCGGCGTTTTTTGACACAATAAAATAGATAATTTTAATTGGATATAGGAAAGAAAAATGGCAAAAGATAAGACAACAGACAGAACAATGTATTATCATCGATTTTCATTGATTAATATTAGTGACGAGGAAAAACCTGCTTTAAATCTTCAGGAAACATTAAAAAAAATTCTTGAGTCAAGAACAAATACATTTTTACGCTATATCAACTTGGATCATAGAGTCAGCTACATCGGAAAATACGAGTATGCAAAAGTTGAAGAGAAAGATATCTTACTTTTTCATATAGCGTTTTACGAACGTATACCAGCAGCTACCTCAGAGCCATACTGGAATGATAGAGGTGCATGTGTTTTAGTTTATAAAAACGATATGATTAGCTGTCCATGCACCACGGGAATTTCAGCCGCATTAAAACATTTAAAATTATTAATAGGAAGTAATTTCAACTTAATTCCTTCATGTATAAAATTTAGTCCAGCGACAAAGGAAGATAAAATTAAATTAATAAAAAGAGATGGCGTGTCTTACATTGATTTAAATCTAAATTTATGTAAAGCATCACTGGAATATGCAAACTTGAAAGATCACAAGACTAAAGATCAAATTGCGTTAGGTATATTAGGTGCATTGAAAAGTCTTTCTAATCAAAACGGTGATACTGACATTGAAGAATTAGCAAACATGAAAGTCGGTTTGACCTTTAATTTAAACCATAAAGATAAACAAATATCATCAAAACAGTTATGTGAGCTAGGCACTGCTTTTATTAATGATGAAAAAAGAGGTTATTGCATAAAAACACAGTCCGGGAATACAATTACTTTCAATGATTTGAAGATAAAAAAATCTGTAAAAGTTGAAAAAGATGGTAAAACCATGAATCTGATCAGTGCTTGGGATTGCCTGAAAAATTATTATTTAGAACTTGAAAAAAGTGGTATTACAAACGAATAACACAGTGCAAATAAACAGAAACTATCAGTTAGGATGGTTACAGTGAATATAATGAAATTTATACTAACCGTTTCATTGAGTGCTTTCATGTCTTATTTAGGCAAGGAATATATAACTAATAATTCAGACGCTATTAATTTGTTGGTCAGTTTGTATTTAATACTAAGTGGTTTTCTAGTAATAATCATTCAAACTTGAATCAACGTTACAGAAAAAACATGAATTGTGTGATGCCATCAATAAAATAACAAGCATACTCACAACATAAACAAGACCTAAAATTAAACTCAATCAATCACCAAAACAAGTTAATACCTATGACAGAAAAGTCAAAGTTACACCGACGTTAAACCCACTCATAAAGAAGATTTATTCTAACTGTATATTCTAAGTGCTTTAATTTTTTGAGCGATTAACTATTTAATTTATTGATTTGCTGGACGTTTTAATGGAGGCGCGTCCCGGAGTCGAACCGAGGTAGACGGATTTGCAATCCGCAGCATGGCCACTCTGCCAACGCGCCGTAGGGGTCTATCTGAATAGGTGGCAAATATTAGCATTGCCTTGTTTAGACGTCAAGTTTAAATAGACTATAATTACAGCAGTCATGTGTTTTGGGGTTAAATTTTTAAAAATAGATTTTATCTGTGAAAAAAGTTACGCAATAACATATGTTTTAAAATAAAAATAGTGGTTAACCCATGACGATGCAGTTCTTAGTCATTTTTCCATTCTTTACTCACGCAATAAATTTTGCACTTATATGCAAATTATTTCGTGAAGTCACTTTTATTTTCAATATAAAAATCAGATTAAATACTTTTAAATCAAATAAATAAATTAAATCCTTATCCTCTTATCTGGTGTGGTATGGCATTTGCAATCGAAATTGTAATAACAACTATTTTAGTTTTATACCATGGAGGAAATGGATGAAAAAAAAATTAATAAACTCAGAACAAATTAAAGCGCATTTAAAAGATGGCATGTCAATTATGTTTGGTGGATTTATGGGATGTGGCACACCTGAAAAAATCGTCCAAGTCATTTTAGATTCAGGCGTTAAAAATTTGACTTTAATTGGTAATGACACTGCCTTTGTCGATACCGGCGTTGGTCCGTTAATCACCAATAATCGCGTGAAAAGATTAATCGCCTCACATATTGGTACGAATCCTGAAACCGGGAAAAAAATGATTGCAGGTGAAATCGACGTTGAATTAGTTCCACAAGGTACGCTTGCAGAAAGAATTCGTTCTGCCGGTGCTGGTTTAGGCGGCGTATTAACCCCAACTGGCGTTGGAACAATCGTTGAAGAAGGTAAGCAAATTTTGACCATTAATGGGGTTAAATATTTGTTAGAACTCCCTATCCTTGCCGATTTGGCAATTATTCAAGCTTATCAAGGCGATTATAGCGGTAATCTTGTTTATCAATACTCAGCTCGCAATTTCAATCCTTTAATCGCAACAGCAGCAAATACCGTAATTGCTCAGGTGGATAATTTACTTGAAATTGGTCAAATCGACGCAGATGCCGTTATGACGCCAGCAGCACTTGTTGATTACATAGTCAGTTCTGATAATTAAGGAGAATCATAATGGATAATAAAGAGTTAATAGCTAGGCGTGTCGCACAAGAACTGAAAGATGGCGATGTCGTTAATTTAGGAATTGGTTTGCCAACACAAGTCGTGAATTACTTGCCGAAAGATGTTCATATCACATTGCAATCTGAAAATGGTTTTTTAGGCTTAGGCCCCAAAACGGTTGATCATCCAAACATTGTCAATGCCGGAGGACAACCTTGTGGCATCATCGCCGGTGGCGCGACATTTGATAGTGCATTTTCTTTTGTATTAATTCGAGGTGGGCATGTTGATGCATGCGTGTTAGGTGGTTTAGAAGTTGATCAAGATGCCAATCTAGCCAATTGGATGGTCCCCGGCAAAATGGTACCCGGAATGGGTGGTGCGATGGATTTAGTCACAGGCGCTAAAAAAGTGATTATTGCCATGGAGCACTGCACTAAAAATGGCGAAGCAAAAATATTACGCCATTGTACTTTACCACTCACCGCCAAAGAAAAAGTAAACATGATTGTTACCGAACTTGCGGTATTCGAGTTTCGCAATGGCCAGCTTTACTTAATTGAAATGGCCAATGGAGTCGATTTAGCCACAATTAAAAGTAAAACACAAGCTGAGTTTTTAATTGCTGAGAATTTAAAAACCATGTCAATTGGTCATGAGGAGTAATGCAATATGATCTCTCGATTATCAAAATATACCACGAGTTTAGTTAGCAAATATCTACCTGATCCACTCATTTTTGCATTATTACTTACTTTTGTTATCTTTTTTATGGCATGGGGATTAACCGATTCACAACCCCTTGGCTTAGTTAAAATGTGGGGAGATGGTTTTTGGAACCTACTAGCATTCGGTATGCAAATGGCATTGATTGTTGTGACAGGCCATGCTTTGGCAAGCTCTCCCCCAGTTAAAGCCATTTTAGTCTCTATTGCTTCATTAGCAAAAACCCCAACACAAGCAGCGATGCTTGTTACTTTTGTTGGTTGTATAGCCTGTATTTTAAATTGGGGATTTGGATTGGTCGTAGGCGCTATGTTAGCCAAAGAAGTGGCAAGACAAGTCAAAAATGTTGATTATGGTTTGTTAATTGCATGTGCCTATATTGCTTTCATGACTTGGGGCGGCGGTTTATCGGGTTCAATGCCACTAATGGCTGCTACGCCGAATAATCCTGTTTCTCACTTTATGGTATCAGAAAGTAATCCTCAAGGGATTATCCCTATTTCACACACAATGTTCTCGGCAAGTAATATTTTTATTACAGTCATGTTAGTCATTTGCTTACCGATCTTAGTACGTTTTATGATTCGTAAAGATGATTCGATTCATACTGTTAATCCGGAATTACTGGCTCCTGAACCTGATTTTCAGAAAAAGATCGACCGAAAAACAGCAACAGCAGCTGAAAAATTAGAAGAGAGCAAAATATTATCGTTATTGATCGGTGTACTAGGGATTAGCTATTTAGCCATCTATTTTTACAATCATGGCTTTAACATTACTATCAACACCGTTAATCTAATCTTCTTAACTGCAGGGATTTTATTACACCGCACACCAATGGCATATATGCGCGCGGTGTCTAATGCAGCTAAAAGTACTGCAGGAATCATCATTCAATTTCCATTCTATGCAGGCATCCAGTTAATGATGGAACACTCTGGTTTAGGTGGATTAATTACTGAATTTTTTATCAATATTGCTAATAAAGATACCTTCCCAATTTGGACCTTTTTCAGTTCTGGCATTATTAACTTTGCTGTACCTTCTGGCGGTGGTCACTGGGTTATTCAAGGACCGTTTGTCATTCCTGCTGCGCAATCATTAGGTGCAGATTTAGGTAAATCAACCATGGCCATTGCCTATGGTGAACAGTGGATGAATATGTTACAGCCATTCTGGGCTTTACCTGCTCTTGCAATAGCGGGATTAGGGGTACGAGATATCATGGGCTATTGCATGACAGCCTTAATCTTTACTACTCCAATATTTCTCATCGGTTTGTACTTTTTTTGATTACCAATAAAAGGATGTAAATTATGAAAAAAGCAGTAATTGTTAGCGCCACCCGAACAGCAATAGGCACTTTTAATGGTTCATTAGCATCAGTTGGTACTATTGAATTGGGTGCAATTGTCATACAAGAAGCGTTAAAACGCGCAAAATTAGATGCCAATTTAGTTAATGAAGTAATTATGGGGAATGTATTACAAGCCGGTTTAGGACAAAATCCTGCAAGGCAAGCAGCGTTAAAGGCAAATATTGCTAATAGCGTTCCTGCTTTCACCGTTAATAAAGTGTGTGGTAGTGGGTTAAAATCAGTTGAATTAGCCGCACAAAGTATTTTGGCCGGTGACAACGATATCGTCGTTGCCGGTGGCATGGAAAACATGTCACAAGCGCCCTATTTAATCAACAGCAAAGCTCGTTGGGGATTAAAAATGGGAAATGCCGAACTCTATGACACTTTAGTTAACGACGGTTTAACTTGCGCAACGCATCATTACCATATGGGAATCACAGCAGAAAACGTTGCTCAGCAATATCATATCACTCGCCAAGAGCAAGATCAGCTTGCATTACGTTCTCAACAGTTAGCCTCTCAAGCAATTAAAAATGGAATGTTTGTTGATGAAATAGTGCCAGTAACGGTGAGTAGTCGTAAAGGGGATATTATCTTTGATCAAGATGAACATCCTAAATTTGATGCCAGTTTAGAGGCATTAACTAAACTCCGCCCTGCTTTTAAAAAAGACGGTACAGTGACTGCCGGCAACGCCTCTGGTATCAATGATGGTGCCGCCGCATTAGTTATCATGTCGGAAAGCAAAGCCAAGGAGTTAGGGCTAAAACCATTAGCATACATCCGTAGTTACGCATCGGGTGGGGTTGATCCTAGTGTTATGGGATTAGGACCAGTTCCCGCGACTCAATTAGCGTTACAAAAAGCTGGACTCAATCTTACTGATATTGATTTAATCGAAGCTAACGAAGCCTTTGCAGCTCAGTTTTTAGGCGTTGGTCGAGAACTCAATCTTGCTCTTGATAAAACCAATATCCATGGTGGTGCTATTGCACTTGGTCATCCTATAGGGGCAAGTGGTGCACGCATATTAGTCACTTTGCTCTACTCAATGATTCATCACGATAAGCAATTAGGACTCGCAACCCTATGTATAGGTGGTGGATTAGGTACGACGGTCATTATCGAGCGTAATTGAAAATAAAGACAATCTAACATGTAAATAATTAAGTAAAAATTGGTGGGTTAGGCGATCATCCCTATTCCACCAACCTTGTGAGCACTAGTGATTTAATGCATAATCACCAATAGGAATAACAATTAGATTTGAAATAAGCATATAGTGACTATTAAAAATAATTGATGATTAAGGATATTAAAGTATTTATGCCGTCTAGTTTTTTCAAAAAATTATACCCCGATAAAATTAGCGCACGTATATTTTTATTGGTTACGTTACTTTCTTGCTTTTCAATAATTATCTTTGCCGTATTAATCGACAAAGAAGGCCGCAATCTTCTTAACCAAGAAAAAAGTCAAAAATTATATGCTATCAGCCAAATGCTAGATCTATTATTGGATGATGCTTACCATAAAATTGACAAAAATCTTTCTCACCAACAACAAATCGAACAAATAAATCAATACCTTTCACCTAAAATAGAACCGCTCTTAGCCAATATGCCTAAAATTGCTGCTGGCTATTATCACAAACAATTAGATGCAATTGTTGTCTATGCCCCTAAATCAGCTTATGGAAACAACGTAGGCAAATCAATAGCTGCTTCGCATAAAGGGCGAGAAGTAATGAATAGCGGTCATAGCATGGTCGATATTGGTAAACAAGTCAGAGGCAATATCATGAATGCCATGATACCAATTGTGCGTGATAATCAAATTTTAGGCTATATTTGGGCAAATGAAACGATTGATGACATTGAAAAACAAACTTTCGTTTTTGATAAAAATGTGATTATTATCAGTATCTTGTGCATGTTAAGTTGCATTTTAATTGCCTGGATTTTATCACAAAAACTCAATTCGGATATCGATGTCATTAAACATGGATTGCATGCATTACCATTTGATCTTACCTTACATCTGCCTGCGATACGTGGCGAATTAAATGAAATTGTCACTGGCATAAGTAATCTTGCCGAAACATTGAGTAAAACCAAAACAATCAATGAACTAATCTTAGAAAACAGCTTAGACGGAGTCATTACTATCGATAATAACGGTGCAATTACCATGCTAAATCCTGCCGCTGAAAAAATGACCGGATATCAATTAAAACAAGTTTTGGGTAAGCCTTACTCAACACTATTAGATGATAAAGAGTTTAATAGTCCACTACTTGATACTTTATATAACGGCATTGATCATAATAGTGTGGAAGTCGACTTTCCGGTGTCAGGTCAGGTTATCAAAATTTCGTCTAGCACCAGTCACTTAAAAGATCATCAAGGCAATATAATTGGCGCCTTAGTCATTTTTAAAGACATTACCGAACAAAAAGAGATTGAAAAATTAATACAACAAACAGAACGACTTGTATCATTAGGCGAATTAATGGCCGGCGTTGCCCATGAAATTCGTAATCCTTTAGCGGCAATACGTGGTTTTGTGCAATATTTGCAAAACAATATCAGCAATAGCGAAAAGTCTGAATACATCACAATTATTCTCAAAGAGGTGGATTCAATTAACCACGTGATACAACAATTACTAGACTTTGCTGCACCATCAAAAAACTTTTATAGTTCAATCAATATCAACCACTTAATCGAAGAAGTGTTAATATTGATAAACACTTCACACCGTTCCAATAACATTGATATTGAGCTTTCGCTTGACCACCAGTTACCTACCTTATATTTGGATAAAGAGTTAATGAAACAAGCACTATTAAACTTAATTATTAATGCCATTCAAGCAATACCAGCGCAAGGCATTATACAAATCTCGACAAAATTATCGAGTAATCAAAAGTATCAATTGATTTGTATTAAAGATAATGGTGAAGGTATTCCCGAAGCACTACTTAATAAAATATTTAATCCCTTTTTCACCACAAAACTATCTGGTACTGGTTTAGGATTGCCCATAGTACAAAAGATTATTGCCTCTCATAAAGGTAAAATCACAATTAAAAATAATGTGAACAGTACAGGTGTTACTGTTGAGATCGCACTACCAATTAATTAAAAATTAAGGATCCTATGTCAGAAAAAATTTTAATTGTTGAAGATGAATTAAATTTACGAAAGTTATTAAGTCTTTTGTTATCTGAACAGCAATATCAAGTTGTTGAAGCAAGCAATAGTGAAGAAGCAATTGCTATCATCAAACAACAACACATTGATCTTATTTTGTTGGATAATCGTCTACCAAAGATGAGTGGTCTTGAAGCATTAAAAATAATTAAAGCAATAAATCCTGATATCTATGTCATTTTAATGACCGCTTATGCCAGTGTTGACACCGCCGTTGAGGCATTAAAACTCGGTGCTTATGATTATATTGTTAAACCATTTGACTTAGACGAACTAAAAGCATTGATTCATCGTACGCTTGAATTTAGTCAAGCGCAAAAAAATGGCATTTCTCTAGTGCCACAAATTGAATTAGCCAATTCTGATAATAAAGAGCATATATTAACTAATAGTCTAAATATGATGGAGTTATGCCGTAATATCGCAAAAGTGTCTCAAACCAATACCACTGTCCTGATTACCGGAGAAAGTGGCACAGGTAAAGAGTTAGTTGCAAAAACAATTCATTATTACAGCACCCGTTCAACAGGTCCATTTATCAAAATCAATTGTGGCGCGTTACCTGAAACTTTGCTTGAAAGTACCCTATTTGGTCACGAGAAAGGCGCATTTACTGGCGCTTACCAACGCCAAATTGGCGTTTTTGAACGCGCTCATTTGGGTACGTTATTTCTAGACGAAGTTGGCGAAATGTCAACAAATCTACAAGTAAAGTTATTACGTGTAATTCAAGAAAAAGAGTTTGAACCATTAGGTGGTAATAAACTAATCAAGAGTGATTTTCGATTGATTACTGCAACTAACCGTAATTTACAAAATTTAGTTGAAGCTGGAAAATTTCGACAAGATCTATTTTATCGTTTAAATGTTATGTGCTTAAATTTACCGCCATTACGAGAAAGACAAAATGATATCATGTTATTAGCACGCTATTTCGCGAATCAATTTTGTCATGAACAAAATAAAGCTTTATTAGATTTTTCAATTGATGCTGTAGAAGCATTAAATCAGTATTCATGGCCTGGTAACATCCGCGAATTAGCTAATGCCATTGAATATTCAGTTATCATGTCAAATGGGCTATTTATTTATGCTAAGGATTTACCAGCACAAATAAATGCTAATAGAGATATACCTAATTTAACAGTCAATTTTAATGATGCTGATTCACCTAGTACCACCTTAAAAGACAAAGTAAAAAATTACGAGAAAGAGCTGATTATTAACGCATTAAAAAACCATAATGGTCATCGTGAAACTACCGCAAATGCCTTAGGTGTTAGTAAACGAACGTTACTTTATAAAATGCAAGAATATAAAATATTTGAAAAAATAAATTAATCATCAAAGAGTTTAACCGATCAAGCTAATCATTATCTTAGCGGTATTGCTTTTAAAAAAATTTGTTAAATAATGATCTCGTTTTTGCTTTCAGTCAACAATAAGATAAAATCAAAATAATTTGCATGAATATGATTAAGTGGTATTTTACCCATCAACAGCATCAATAAAACTTAATTTATCGATTGCATCAACGTGAAATAATTAAATCACATTTAGAATAGATAAGATTTAATTATAAATTTTCTCAAACTTATACACTATTTTGTATATTCAGAATATGAGATTTAAACATTGAGGTGGGTAATGATTGATTTAAAACTTAGGGAAGTGAAAAAAGATCTGTCCGCAAAAGAACTTGCAGTGGCAACGTTTATTCAAGCAAATACCGACGCATTAAAAAATATGAGCATTCAATCATTAGCTAAATTAAATCAAGTTAGCACCAGCACCATTCTGCGTTTGTGCAATAAATTAGGATATAGTGGTTTTAGTGATTTTAAAGTCGATCTTATTTCTTCACTCCCCCGAAAACTCAACACAGATGTTTTACAAGATGACATCAATCTTAATGATTCCCTGCAAGATGTAAATAATAAAGTCCAAGCAATGGAAAAATCATCAATAGATGAAACCCACTCGATGATTAATTTAGAATCATTAAATAAAGCTATCGACCTAATTATAGATAGCAATAAAATTATTATTTTTGGCGCAAGTAGCAGTGGTTTAGTTGGTAAGGAATTAGAATATCAACTTATTAAAATAAAAAAAGATGTCAGTTGTCATTTTGACTCTCATATTCAAAAAAGTATTGCTAATACTTTAGACAGCAATGATTTAATTATTATTATATCGCACTCTGGTGAAACTCCGGAATGCATAGACTTACTTAAATTAGCTCAAAAAAACAATGTGCGTTCAATTGCAATAACTAAAATGGGACAAAGCCAAGTATCGTCTCTTGCTGAGGTAATTTTACATACCACGTCAACCGAACATGTTTCTCGCTTAATTCCAATTCGCTCCAAAATATCGCAAATTTCGGTAATCAACATGCTAGTCACTAATTTGTTCATACGTAAATATGATGAACGTTTATTGCAACAAATCCTACACCGTGAAGAGCGAAAATATCCACATTAATAAAACAATAATAAAACAACAAACTAAAGTTTTATTAGCCTACCTAATTAATCACTATTAATCATATTGATAGTGAATTTTATCACGTTAACCATGCCGCTATTTAAATTGTAATTAACCCAGTCCAAAAAACTTTTTTTTATAAATATGATCGAGTTCACAAATTTTTAAAAATCTAAAAAAAAGAGATGACTTACATTGCACATGGATGTAATTTTATTACTAAATATAAAACACATATAAGTAATATTATTACTAAAAAGCTAAAGGAAATAGATGATGCAAACACAAATACCAATCATTCTTGCTAGTCATGGCCCGTTTGCACAAGGTGCACTTGAATGCGCCGAAATGCTGATGGGTGAACAATCAAAAGTGCAAGTGATTTCGGTTTTAATCGATAGCAATATCGATAATTTACGCCAACAAATGCAAGAAAGTTATCAAAAATTAAATAATGGTAAAGGTGTAATTATTTTAGTCGATATTCTTGGAGGAACACCATGCAATCTTGCCAGTGAACTTTTATTAAATCATGATGATGTATTGCTATTTTGCGGTTTTAACATCCCTGTTTTACTTGAAGTTTTCAATAATCGAGAAGGAACTCTTAACAACGTTAAATCAGCCATTGAAGAAGTCTTTCCACAAAGCTGTATCGACGTACGCCAAGTTCTTAATTCTCAACGCGAACAATCTAATGAGCTGTAAGGAGAACACCATGCCAATTAATGTAGCTAGAATTGATGATCGTTTAATTCATGGACAAGTAATTACTACTTGGGTGAAAAATTACGATATTGAACAAGTACTTATAATCAATGATAAGGCCGCTGCGGATAAAGTACAACAATCAGTACTAACCATGTCTGCACCGCCAGGATTAAAAGTATTGGTTTTTGGTGTTCAACAATTCATTGATATCTTAAAAAAGACCCCTATCAAAAAACGTACTATGCTACTTTTTACCAATAGTATTGATGTTAATGCTTTAATCGAAGGCGGACTTGAACTAGAAAAATTGAATGTCGGTGGTATGCGCATGCAAGACGGACGTCATCAATTATCAAGAGCGGTATCTGTTACGCCTGAAGAAGAGCAGGCTTTTAGAAATATTATCGCGAATAATGTCGAAGTTGAAGTTCAAATGGTGCCAAAAGATCCTGTGGTTGATCTTAAAACCCTACTTAACTGATTTTCGCTTTTATCGCTCTAACTAATCAATTTGGAGGTTAACTTATGTTAACACAGGCTATTCTTGTCGCCATTTGGGCGGGAATTTGTTCGATGGATGACGTCGGACCACAAATGTTACGAAGACCATTATTAACCGGTACGGTAGCTGGAATTATTATGGGAGATATGGTTCAGGGACTCGCCATTAGTGCTACCCTAGAATTAATGTGGATGGGTATTGGCAATGTAGGGGCTTATTCAGCACCCGACATTGTTGCAGGCGCAATTATTGGTGTGTCTTTAGGAATTACAACAGGTGGTGGTATTGCAACAGGAATTGCGCTTGGCGTGCCAGTCTCTTTGCTCTGTCAACAATTACTCATTATTTGGCGTTCGTTTGCTTGTTTCCTTAATCCATGGGCTGAACGTTCTGTATTAAGCGGAAGTTATAAAGGTTTAGCTAGAGTTCACTTTTTTTCAACTCCAGTCTGGTTTTTAATTCGAGCTGTGCCGTGTTTTATCGCGATTTATTTTGGTAGTGATTTAGTTAAAACCATTCTTGATGCTATTCCAAAAAGTATTATTGACGGCATGGGCGTTGCATCAAAATTAATTCCAGCGGTCGGTATTTGTATCTTATTATTAATGTTGTTAAAAGGACGCATGTGGTTCTTCTTTTTACTTGGTTTTATGTTAACGACTTACTTAAAGTTACCAATTATTCCAATCACCTTTATCGCCCTTGCCTTTGCTGTGCTTTATGACATGGCGTCAAGTGGTAACAATAATAACAATAACGCCGAACAATCAGACAATAAACCTGCATTAAATAATACTGAAGAGGACTATGATCTATGAGCACTCAACATAAAATAACTAAAAAAGATCTTAATCGTATCTTTTGGAATCTGCAAACCATGTCTTTTTCTTATAACTATGAAAAAATGCAGATGATAGGATTCGCCCACTGTATGACGCCGGTATTAGAACGGCTTTATCATGATGCTGATCAAGAAACCCGTGTGCGAGCTATGAAACGCCATTTGGAATTTTTTAACACGCAAATTAATGCAGGTGCATTAATATTAGGTGTAACCGCTGCAATGGAAGAAAAAACCAGCGAAGATGAAAAAGAAGCTGTTGTGTCGGTTAAAGCTGGCCTGATGGGACCTTTCGCAGGTCTAGGTGATAGCTTACTTAAATTTACTTGGATGCCAATTTGCGGCAGTATTGGCGCAGCTTTTGCCTTACAAGGTAACATTATTGGTCCAATTTTGATGTTTTTGATTTATAACTTGGTGAATGTACTATCAAAATACTTTTTTATTCATTATGGTTATAACAAAGGGGTTGATCTAATTGAACAATCTAAAAATTCTAACATTATTCAAAGGATAAGTAATCTCGCTAATGTTGTAGGCGTTATGGTCCTTGGCTCACTAATTGCAACAACGGTAAAAATATCCACACCACTATCGATTAATGTCGGTGAACAATCCATCAAAGTACAAGAGATGTTTGATAAAGTCATGCCAAACTGTTTGACCTTACTTTTTGCCTTAGCTACGTTCTTTTTAGTTAAAAAATTTCAAGGAAAATACACTGTTACTTTAATTTTAGGTGTCATGGTAATTGGCGTAATTTTTTCAATGTTTGGTATATTAAAGTAAGGATGAATCATGATTACAAAAACACAAATAGCATCAGTTATCCGCAATAAAGTTGGGCAATTAGAAGTTTCGTTTAACATTGCTCAAAACCAACCTGTAGATTTATATTGGACTGATGAAGCTAATGCCAATTCTGTACATAAAACGTTAGTGAGTAAAAACATAAAAAGTCCTTTTACTTTTGATGATCCATTACAGGGTAAAAAACGAATTTATTTAATTTTGGCCATTGCAGGACAAGATAACTTTATATTTGCTGAGAGAACATTACCTATTACTGGACTAAATAATTTTCGTGATTTTGGTGGCTACCTAGGTGCATCAGGTAAACGTGTAAAATGGGGGCAACTTTATCGCTCTAACCATTTATATGGTTTAAAACCAGATGCTGAACAATATATCAAAGCGTTAGGAATTAAAACCATTATTGATTATCGTAGCATAAACGAAATCAAAACCAGTCCGAATACTTTTGTCGGTGAAAAACATACCTTCCATTTAGATGCATCAGCACAAACAGCGGAACTAGCCGCACAATTTGCCGCTGATCCAAGTGATGAAGATCGTGCGTTAGTGGAAAGTGTTATTCGTGATATACCAAAAGAGTTGGTCAATGGCGAAGGTAAGCAAGTTCTTGAACAATATCGTAATTTTGTATTAAGCGATAAATCTAAAAATGCTTATCGGCAAATGCTCAACGTTGTTTTAGATGCCAATAATAGCCCTAGCATTCAGCATTGTCGTGGCGGAAAGGACAGAACAGGTTATGGGGTATTATTAATTCAAGTCATGCTTGGTGTGAGTGAAGATGACATCATTTATGATTACATGTTGACACACGATAATCGCTTAGAAAGAAATAAAATTAAAATGGCGGCTTATCGCAAGATTACCGATAATGAAGATGTGCTTGGTTATCTGCTAAGTCTAATTGATACTCGAGAAAGTTTTGTAATTGAAATCCTCAATACCATGAAAAAAGTAGCAGGAACGCCAAGTAATTATATCAAGCAAGAGCTTGGTTTTACTGATGAACACTTCAAATTAATGCAATCTATCTACTTAGAATAATTCATTAACAAATAACCAATAGAAAAGCGCAATTTTATTGCGCTTCTTACAATTAATTTAAGGGCTATTTTGCATTGCCCTACTCACTTAAATTTACCATTCATCAATGAAGTTAGTTATGCTAAAGCATGACAATGACACATTAAGTTAAACAATTAAACGAAACCAATTCCAATAATGCCTGCACAGGGTGTTTTAAACTATAGTTATCAAAGCGCTTAACTTGGCTGCGACAAGAATAACCCGTTGTTAAACAAAATTGTTTAGGATATTTTTCAAGTGCTTTTTGCCAAGATAATTGATACAACTGTTTCGAAGAGTGCAAATTATTAACTTCATGACCATATGTACCTGCCATACCACAACATCCAACACTAATAGGTTGTAATTGTGCGCCAAACTGCTTGAAAATATATTGCCACTGTTGATTACTTGCTGGTAATTGTGTCGTTTCGCTACAGTGACCAAGTAAAAACCATTGTTTATCACCATTACTGATTGTGATATTAGGTTTTGAAATCTTAGTTAAAACATGCGTCAGCCACTCATGTGACAGTAAAACACTAAAATCGCCTAACTTATCTTGTAAAATCAATTTATATTCATCACGGTAGCAAAGCACTAAAGCAGGATCAACGCCAACCATTGGAATATTTAATTGCGCTATTTGCGATAACACATCAGAAGCAGTTTGAGCAGTTTTGGCAAATTGTTTTAAAAAGCCTTTTATATGCTGAGCCTTACCATTAGGGACAAAAGGCAATACAACGGGTTTGAAGCCTAATTTTTCAATCAAACACACAAAATCAAATACGACTTTTGCATCGTAATAGGTTGTAAAGGGATCTTGCACCACTAATACATATTGCGCTTTTTCAGTCGCCGATAAATTCTGTAAATATTCTAATTTAACATTTGCGCTAGGATGCCCAATTAACTGTTTTTTTAATGTTGGAAAAGACAACATTGGTAAACTTGCCATTCCAACTGTTTTATTAGTCAGGTATTCTGTCACCGACATTTTCATAAAAAAATTAAAAAAACGTGGGGCACGAGCCATTATTGGTAAATAGGATTCAATATTACCAACTAAATAATCACGCATTGGTCTTAAATAACGGGTGTGGTAAAGTTGTAAAAACCGAGCCTTAAAATCAGGTACATCTATTTTAATCGGACATTGTGTTGAGCATGCTTTGCATGACAAACAATGGGCCATCGAATCTTTTACCTCGTGAGAAAAATCATATTGGCCAAATTTGGCCTGTAAAGTATAAACAAGCTTTTTAGCAAAACTGACTAAACGACTCTGTTCCTTGGGTAATAATGTATTAAGTTCATCTTCTTTAACACCCAATTCTACCATCAAACGTAGCCATTCCCGCACTAATGCTGCCCGCCCTTTCGGTGAATAAATACGGTTTTGAGACAATTTCATTGATGGGCACATTGGACTATTAACATCGAAATTAAAGCAAAGACCATTACCATTGCATTCAGTGGCACCATGAAATACGCGTTTTACATTAACTGGAATTTGTCGATCATAAAAACCGCGCGTGACTGATTCAATACTTATCATGGGGTCATTACTATTTAATGGTACACAAATTTTACCTGGATTGAGACGATTATCAGGATCAAATGCTGTTTTGATAATACGAAGCCCATGATATAACGTTTCGCCAAAAAATGCTGGGCTATATTCGCTACGAAAACCTTTACCGTGCTCACCCCAAAGTAAACCGCCATACTTAGCCGTCAGCGCCACAACTTGATCCGAAATTTGCTTTACTAACTTTTCTTGCTGTGGATCACACATATCTAAGGCGGGTCTAACATGTAATACCCCAGAATCGACATGTCCAAACATACCATATGTTAAATTGTGGCTATCAAGTAATGCTCGAAATTCATGAATATAATCGGCTAAGTGCTCAGGAGGAACACATGTATCTTCAACAAAAGGAATCGGCTTACGCGCCCCTTTAGCATTACCAAGCAAACCTACTGCTTTTTTACGCATTGCATAAATTTTTTCAATTTCGCCAAGTTCGTGACATGTTTGATAGCCGATGATGCCTGTTGAATGATCTAACATAAGTTGATCAAGAATCAGGCATAACTTATCCATTTTCCCTTTGACAGAATCAAAATCATTACCAGCAAATTCAACAATATTAATACCTTGCATCTGATGATTATCGACCTCTGTAATTAGGTCCTTAATGGATTGCCAAATAATATCTTCTTTGGCTAGACCTAAAACTTTTGAATCCACTGTTTCAACAGATAAAGCGTCTGCTTTGACTAAAAAGGGAGCATTACTTAGCGCGGATTGAAATGAATCATATTTGATATTAATTAAAAATCGATATTTTGGTAATGGAATAATATTTAATTTAGCTTCGGTGACAAACGCTAATGATCCTTCACTACCTGTTATGATTCGTGTTAAATCAAACTCAGTCAAATTATCATTAAAAACATGTTTAAGATCATAACCGGTCAAAAAGCGATTTAATTGAGGAAATTTATCTAAAATCAATTGACGGTTATTTTTGCAATAATCAAAAACAGAACGATAAATAGAAGAATCATGCGCTAATTTTTCGATTTCGGTTAGATTTTTTTTGCCTGTTTCAAGTAATTCACCAGTAATTAATACCGCTTTGAGTGCCAAAACATGATTAGATGTTTTACCATATATCATCGAACCTTGTCCTGAAGCATCGGTATTAATCATCCCGCCAATGGTTGCCCGATTACTGGTTGAAAGTTCGGGTGCAAAAAAATAGCGATAAGCTTTTAAGTATTGATTTAATTGATCCTTAACGACACCAGCCTCAACCCTCACCCAACCTTCTTCAATATTGAGCGCTAAAATTCGGTTCATATAACGTGACAGATCGACAACAATACCACTGTTTAATGACTGCCCGTTGGTGCCTGTTCCTCCACCCCTTGGGGTAAATTTTATCGTTTTAAACTCATCACGTTGAGCTATACTTGCTAGTAATTGTACATCATCAGTTGAACGAGGAAATAAAATAGCTTGAGGCATCAATTGATAGATACTATTATCTGTCGCCATGCTAAGGCGTGATGCATAGCTGTGTTCAATATCACCTGTATAAGCAGAATTTTTAAGCGCTATTAGATAGTTAAGTGTTACCTCATTTATTTGAGGCGAGATGGATAATCGAGGAATCATAATAAATCTGCTATCAACAATTGATTTTTTACACAGTGTAATTCAAGCTGAATATATCGTCAAAGCATGTTGATTTATTATACAATGTTCATTATTTAATTTAGTTATGACTAGAAACTTTAATTGACTTCAGGGTACTTATAGATCCAAGTAATATTAGGATAATTAGCAAACGCATTCGGAAATAAGTAAATGCCAGTTAATAACGGAACATGTGAATACGTCCATTCTGGATTAAAATCAGGTTGAACTTTAACAATGGAATCAAAAAGCAGTGTAGTGCAGTACAAATGGGGGTGATCACGCGATGCTAATACAAATTCCTCACCCTTTTTCGTTAAAATATCCTCAACAATTTGCTGCTTTTGTCGATCTGACAAAAAATTAGGTCTGGCTACCGCATATTTTTCGGCAAACTCTGGAGTGATAAATTCGGCTAAACTAGAAATAATGACTTGGTTTGGATAGTTAATATCATCACTTGTTGTTGCGTGAATAATTTTAACTTCAGGCTCGATGGATATTATCATACCAATATGTGAAAAATCCCCACCACTAACCTGATTAACAATAAGACTATCAACTTGAATCCCTTTTCTAAAGATCCAATCGCCCACTTTTACTGAAGCAGTAAATTGACGATTTAAATCGGGAATAACAAGCGGCACATTGGCCAAAACTAATTTCGTCAATATGATAAAAATTATAGGAAAAAAGCGAATATATTTCATCAAAATCGATTCCTAATAAAAAAGGGTAAATACGCTTTACCCTTTCCTTATTGTATTATCACAATATTGATTATTTAATATTGCTAAACTAGTTAAAATTCATCAACCATTTACCATCAATTTTGATTAAACTTGCACTACCACCCTCTTGTTGCGTTTTATCTTTGAAAAAGATAGTGGTTTTAACTTTTGCCATTGTTTTATCTTCATTGATATATTCAGCAGGGGAAGCTTGAACTTTATCAACGCCACCATGCTCTTGAGCCAATTTTTGTGCTTTACCTATTACTTGTTGCATTTTTGATTTAACTAATTCTTTCATATCAAAATTTTTGTTAGTTTTGTCTTCTGGTAGATACATTAGATTGATAACAGTGTCTAAATCACCGCTATAAACAGCTTTAACACAATTCTCGGCCGTTCTTTCTGGCGATTCTTCGGAAGAACATGCAGAGACTATAAGAGCAAGTAAAAAGACGCTAAAGAATTTCATTACTAATTTCATTGTTTCATTTCCTTACAGGGATCATTCAAAATGTATTAAACTATTAAGCCATATTGCAATAATAAATATGGCTTATACTTTCGTAACATACTATCTTATTTATCTAGATGAATCAAAGAGAAAAAATAAACACTATACTCAATCATCTATTTAAAATTAAGTAGGATATTTTGCCAGCTTTGATCTAATTTAGCTTCAATCACTAGCGGCTGTTGTGTGATAGGATGAATGAGCGCTAAACCACTAGCATGTAACATTAATCGTTTAATACCAAAATAATCGGTGAAAGCTCTATTTTGATGAAGATCGCCATGCTTGCTGTCGCCTAAAATGGGATGAAAGATATGCTTCATGTGACGACGTAATTGATGTTTTCGACCGGTCTTAGGTTTTAACTCTACAAAGCTATATCTTGCTGTTTTGAATTTCCCAACACTGACAGGTATCTCAATTTTACTAATCGCTCGATAAAAAGTTACTGCATCTTGTGCAGGTTTATTACGATCAGCAAACTTATCGGCAATTTTATCGAGCTCTTCAATTAATGGATAATAAATCACTGCTTCACCATCGACATAACCACGAACTATTGCATGATAAGTTTTTTCAATTTGTTTTGAGTTAAATTGCTCTGACATTAAACGGGCAACGTCACTTGATAATGCAAATAATAGTACACCAGAGGTTGGTCTATCTAACCGATGTATAGGAAAGACATGCTGTCCAATTTGATCCCTTAGTGTTTGCATAACAACAATAGTTTGCTGTTTGTCTAACCAGCTACGATGTACCAACCATCCTGAGGGCTTATTAATCGCAATTAAATCATTATCTTGATAAAGAATTTCGAACACAATCAATATTTACCAAGTAATTTATAAAAAGAGTTTTTTCAATTCAGCTGCAATACTTGGGCTATTATTATCACCAATTGCATAATTTGCATGAGATTTAACCTCATCATCAGCATTTCCCATCGCGATGCCCAATCCTGCAATCGTTAACATACTGATGTCATTATAACTGTCACCAAAAGCAACAATTTCGTTTAAATCGATTTGCTCATGTTGTGCCCAATGAGTAAGTCCATTACCTTTAGTATTGCCTTTGATCGCAACATCAGCACGATTTGACCAAGACCATTCACACGAAAACTGGTCAAGTTTATCCACTGCTTGCGAAAATTGCTGCAATGCGGGTAAATTATGACTACTTGTTGCAAATTTGAAAATCGCTTTAGACTCTTCAATCACCTTTGCAAAACTATCTACCTTTTTGATCTCAGGCTGTAAAAAAGTTGGTAGCGCATTAACCCATTTAAAAAATCCTTCCAGATGATCGTCTAAAACTTCATAAGTCATCATTTTATCAGTGTAAATCAAAGTATGGATACCATAATGGTTAACTAGATTTAAAAGTATGTTAGCTTGATCTTTGGTCATTGGTTTAGCCGCTAAAGTTTTATGATTTTCGAAATCATAAAGATACGATCCGTTGCAACAAATAGCCGGCGTTGATAAGTTAAGTTGATAATAATAAGGATAAATCACAGAATGGTGGCGACCAGAAACTAAAATAACTTTTATACCTTTATCACTGATTTTTTTAAGTACGTCAACTGTTTCCGGTAAAATTAGGCGATTACTCGCCAGTAATGTGCCATCCATATCAAATGCAACCGCTTTATACTTCATATCTATCCTCTTGTATTTATACCATTTAACCTTAGAGTAAATATCCAATTGTTAATTTTATACGATAAACAATCTTACTAAATAAATAAGATTAAAATTCTATTTTTTGACGACCAATAAATGAGTGAGATAATGTTGTACCATCAACCATTTCAAGTTCACCACCAACCGGAACGCCATGAGCAATGCGCGTAGCGATAACATTAAATTCAAGGCACATTTGCGCAATATAATTAGCTGTAGCATCACCTTCAACAGTCGGATTAGTAGCTAAAATAACTTCATTTATTTGCTCTGTTGATAATCTTTGTTTAAGCAAATCAAGACCAATATCCGTTGGTCCAATACCATCAAGCGGTGACAAATGACCCAATAAGACAAAATAGCGTCCACTATATTGTCCCGTTTGTTCAATAGCAATGATATCAGCCGGTGTTTCAACCACACAAAGCTGACCACTACTTTGCCTACGAACATTAGCGCAAATATTACAGATATCTTGTTCAGTAAAAGTACGACACTGCTTACAATGGCCTATATTAATCATAGCTTCATGCAATACATGTGCTAAATTAATACCACCTTGTCGATTGCGTTGTAATAAATGGTAAGCCATTCGTTGTGCTGATTTTGGCCCTACACCTGGCAAGCAACGCAAGGATTCCATAAATGATTCTAGTAATGGGCTAATTTGCATAAAATAATTTAGTAACCAACAATTTATTATTTATATTCATCATACCTTGTTTCTATTATTGATAAAACAAGATATGTTCTATTGATTTAATTAACGATTAATCAAATTCATTCAAAAAAAGCGTAAGCAATTTTTCTATTAATTTATATTTTATAAGTCATAATGTTGTTAAATTCAGAACAAATTAACAAACATTTGATACTGTTTTTCAACTATTTTAAATGTTTACGATAAAGACTTTTAGGCTCAACACCTTTAAATAGTCTGGCAATGTTACTGCTATGCCGAACAATAATTAGGCATGAAAGCATCGCAACAGGCAAGGTGAGTTCAGGTTTAAATAACCAAACATAAAATGGCGCTAAAAGAAAACCAACAATAGCAGCAACAGAAGAATAACCGGTGATAAGTAATACAATAAGCCAAGTTAAAATAAAACAACCGGTAAAATCTAACCCAATTGGGACCATCATCCCCAAAGCTGTCGCCACGCCCTTTCCCCCACGAAAATGAAAAAAGCAAGGAAAAATATGACCCAAACAAGCAGCAATACCAATTATGCCTAAAAAGAAAGGGGAAATACCAAGTCGATAAGCAATATAAACAGGAATAGCGCCTTTTAGCATATCAAAAACTAAAACAAATACTGCTGGCAATTTTCCACTAATCCGCAGGACATTTGTTGCCCCCGGATTATGAGAACCATGTAATGAGGGATTTTGTAATCGCATAATACGACTAATAATCATCGCACCTGATAGTGACCCACATAAATAGGCAATAATGATCATCGTTACAATTTGTATTATCAAAATGCCATCCCTCTTAATTTTTAATAATCCAAGTAAAAACAAGCAATGCCGCATTCATATCAACTGCTTGATGCGGCATTAAATTGTCAGTAATACAAATTATACTTAAGCTAAAAACTAATCCCTAATATAATTATTAACAAACAACTTTAACTCTTTTTTTGCTTTTCTAATAATGGTTTTAAATATTGCCCAGTATAAGATATTTTCGATTCAGCAACATCTTCTGGTGTACCTTCGGCAATTATTTGACCGCCACCACTACCGCCTTCAGGACCTAAATCAACAATCCAATCGGCAGTTTTGACAACATCCAAATTATGTTCAATAACAACAATGGTGTTGCCTTTATCCCTCAATGAATGTAATTGAGCTAGCAATTGTTTTACATCTGCAAAGTGTAAACCCGTAGTTGGTTCATCTAGGATATAAAGTGTGCTACCAGTATCTCGCTTAGATAACTCTTTTGCAAGTTTTACTCGTTGCGCTTCACCGCCTGATAATGTTGTTGCTGACTGACCAATGGTAATATAAGCAAGACCAACATCAATTAAAGTCTGTAATTTGCGTGAAATCATCGGTACCGCATCAAAAAATTCTCGTCCTTCTTCAACAGTCATGTTAAGAATTTCATTAATCGACTTACCTTTGTATTTGATTTCTAATGTTTCTCGATTATATCGCGCGCCATGACACTGATCACAAGGCACATAGATATCTGGCAAAAAGTGCATTTCAACTTTTATTAGGCCATCACCTTGACAAGCTTCACAGCGCCCCCCTTTTACATTGAAACTAAATCGACCTGGATTATATCCTCGTGCACGCGATTCAGGTACACCTGCGTAAAGTTCACGAATAGAAGTAAAAAATCCAGTATAAGTAGCAGGATTAGATCGGGGGGTACGACCAATTGGGCTTTGATCAATCGCAATGACTTTATCAAAATAGTTAAGGCCTTTTATTGCTTTATAAGGTGCAATTTCACTCTTTTCTGCACCATTTAACTCATTTTGCGCAAGTGGATATAAAGTATCATTAATCAACGTCGATTTACCCGAACCTGACACGCCAGTAATACAGGTAAATAATCCAACAGGAATATTTAAGGTAACATCTTTAAGATTATTACCGGTTGCACCAATAAGTGAAAGTATCCGTTTTTTATCGACTTTAGTCCGATTTTTAGGAATTTCAATTTTTTCTTTACCAGATAGATATTGACCGGTTAATGAATTTTTACAAGCCATAATCTGTTTTGGTGTGCCTTGTGCAACAACTTCGCCACCATGAACGCCAGCACCGGGGCCAATATCTATCACATAATCGGCCGCCATAATGGCTTCTTCGTCATGTTCAACGACAATAACGGTATTACCTAGGTCACGTAAATGGGTTAACGTATCAATTAGACGGGTGTTATCTCGTTGATGTAAACCGATTGACGGTTCATCAAGAACATACATTACGCCAACCAATCCAGCACCGATTTGACTAGCTAATCGAATACGTTGTGCCTCACCACCCGATAACGTTTCGGCCGAACGTGACAAAGTCAAATAATTTAATCCAACATTAATTAAAAATTGTAGACGATCATTGATCTCTTTCAGTATTTTTTCAGCGATTTGCGCACGTTGACCAGTTAAAGTTAGCTTATCAAAAAAATCTTTGGCTTGTTGTGTACTTAAATCACTAATCGTTGGCAAATTAGTATCATTAACATAGACATGCCGTGCTGTGGTACATAATCGAGAACCACCACAGCTAGGGCAAGGACGATTACTAATATATTTAGCCAGCTCTTCACGAATAGTTTGCGATTCGGTTTCTTTATAACGACGAGTTAGATTATTAATAATCCCTTCAAAAACATGTTTACGTTTAACTACATCACCACGATCATTAGTGTAAACAAATTGGATTTCGGTATTACCAGAACCATTTAATAAAATATCTTTTATTTTTTCTGGTAATTTTTCATAAGGAGTGTCAATATCAAACTTATAGTGCTCGGCTAGTGATGTTAACATCTGAAAATAATAAAAATTACGACGATCCCATCCCTTAATTGCGCCAGCAGCCAATGAAACCTCGTGCATTTGCACAATACGTTTTGGATCAAAATATTGCTGTACCCCTAAGCCATCACATTCAGGACAAGCACCCGCAGGATTATTAAACGAAAATAATCGAGGCTCAAGTTCAGAGATGCTATAACCACAGATTGGACAAGCAAAATTAGCCGAATATAGCTGTTCTTCGGCTTTCGGATCATCTAAATTGGCGACTTTAACAATACCGTTTGTAATTGAAAGTGCTGTTTCAATAGATTCAGCCAAACGTAATTTTAGATCATCTCGAATACGAAAACGATCCACAACGACTTCAATTGTATGTTTTTTCTGAAGTTCGAGTGTTGGAGGATCAGACAGATCATACACATCACCATCAACCCGAACACGAATATAACCACTTGCCGATAGCTGTTCAAACAGTTTAACAAATTCACCTTTACGTTCAGTAACAACGGGGGCAAGCAACATATAACGATTGTCGGCAGGAAGTGCCATTATGCTATCAACCATTTGCGAAACCGTTTGCGCAGCTAAAGGTAAATTATGATTAGGACAACGTGGTTCACCGATTCTGGCAAACAATAATCGCAAATAATCGTAAATTTCAGTAATAGTACCTACAGTCGAACGCGGATTATGCGATGTTGATTTTTGCTCAATCGAAATTGCAGGTGATAATCCTTCAATATGATCCACATCGGGTTTTTCCATAAGCGATAAAAACTGACGAGCATAAGCCGACAGCGATTCAACATAACGGCGTTGCCCTTCTGCATATAAAGTATCAAATGCTAACGACGACTTTCCTGAACCAGAAAGTCCGGTAATCACAACCAGCTTATCTCTAGGAATGATTACATTGATATTTTTCAGATTGTGCGTTCGCGCACCACGAATATCGATATCTTTGATTGACATAGATCTCTTCTTAAAGTGAGTTTTTAGACGAATTAGGAAAAAATTAACTGTATATTATACCAGTAACATTTGATTAAATATACTACTATATAGCTCAATAGTGTCGGTTAGCAAAATTTCAATCATATTAACCAAAATTCTTAATCAATTAGCACGAATAAAGCATTTTTTGCCTCTTACTGTGCGTATTTAAACTTTTTTAAAAATAAATTAGAACTAAAAATTATATTTTTATAACTGAAAATTATTAGTTTAGAGAATTTAATCATCTTACAATAAACCAATCACACGTTTTTTAAAAATAAGGAGCTATTTTGAATAACGAAGTCTT
Source organism: Gilliamella sp. wkB171 (assembly GCF_001693755.1). Taxonomy (GTDB): domain Bacteria; phylum Pseudomonadota; class Gammaproteobacteria; order Enterobacterales; family Orbaceae; genus Gilliamella; species Gilliamella apicola_F. The sequence goes on along the minus strand of NZ_LYST01000051.1, from coordinate 59,719 downwards.
GCAAGCATTAAACTTATTAAAATCGAAAAAATGGGTAGATTTAACTCATGCATTCGATCACAATTCTCCCCATTTTTTTATGTTTAAACCTGCTGAAATAAAAACGCTGTTCGATCATAGTGACGGCTTTTTAGCACAGAATTTTAGTTTTGCTGGTCAATATGGTACCCATTTAGATGCACCAATTCATTTTGTTCCTAATACTCGGTATTTACACGAACTTGAATTACAAGAATTAGTATTACCATTAATCGTAATCGATCAATCTAAACGCGCAGAACAAGATCCCAACTTTTCTTTTTCTAAAGATGATGTTTTAGCTTTTGAAAAGCAACATGGACAAATTGAAACCGGTAGTTTTGTTGCACTGCGAACAGACTGGAGTAAGAAATGGCCTTCACAATCGGCAATGGAAAATAAAGATAAAGAAGGAAACAATCAAATTCCAGGCTGGGGACTTGATGCATTAAAATTTTTATTTGAAGAGCGAAAAATTAAAGCTATTGGTCATGAAACGTTTGATACTGACTCTGCAAAAGCATTTCGAGAAAATAATGCGTTAAAAGGTGAATACTATGTTTTAGAGCAAGATACTTATCAAGTTGAGTTAATGACCAATTTAGATCAGTTGCCAACCAAAGGAGCGGTTATTTTTAATATTGTAGCCAAACCCAATAATGCCTCAGGTTTTCCGGTACGTTCTTTTGCAATATTGCCTTAATCTGTTTATTTAACCCTAAAAATCAGCATTAAATATTTTAAAGCTAATATGTTGGCATACATTATTGTGATATAAATGTGATATAAAAAACGGTCATTATTGACCGTTTTGTTGTTTAATCTTCGATTAATGTTGGTGTAACATCCAAAGGAATAATAGCCCCGCGATACTGAATAACAGTACCTGCAACTAGATGCCCTTGCAATGCTGATTGCGCAGGATTTTGCCCACTTAAACGTGCACCAAGGTAACCTGCACTAAATGAGTCACCTGCAGCTGTCGTATCAATCACTTTTTCTTTAGCTATTTTATTGGCAGGCACATCAAAACGTCCTTCGGCTGATTCAATAATACAACTTTCGCTAGCACGTTTAATCACAATTTCTGTCACACCAAAGTTTTTAGTGCGGTCAATGACTTGTTCATAAGGTAGTTTGCCCCATAATAGATCTTCGTCATCTAGTGTTAAAAATGCAATATCAGTGTAAGATAGAATATCGGCATATACGCTACGCGCTAAATCAAGACTACTCCATAAGCGTGGACGGAAGTTATTATCAAAAATCACTTTACCACCATTGGCTTTAACGCGTTTTAATAGATCCAATAATTTCAGAATACTTTCAGCATCTAATATGGCAATACTGATGCCACTTAGATAGACATAATCGTATTTAGCAATTTGCTCAGCAATTCTTGCTGTTTCAGCCGTTTTTAACCAAAACTTAGCCGCTGCATCATTACGCCAATAATAAAATGAGCGTTCGCCATGTTCATCGGTCACAATCGAATAAAGCCCAGGCATTTTGTCAGACATTTTTTGCACAAGATCGGTTTGGATCTGCTCTTTTTGCCAGCTATCAAGCATCTCTTGACTAAAAGGATCAGTTCCTAATCCAGTCACATAGTGAATCGAAAAATCTTTATTTTTTAATAAACGAGATAAATAAATCGACGTATTAAGTGTATCGCCTCCAAAGCTGCGGGTTGTTGAATCTTGTTTTATCGAAAGTTCAATCATACATTCGCCAATAACAGCGATTTTTGTTGCCATAGTGTTACCTAAAATCCTTACTTCTATTTATAAATAATCCAATGCGATTTTTACCACAACTTTTCGAACCGCTGCAATCTTATTATCGACTGCACAAAGCGGTTTATGCACTTCATTAGGTAAAAAAACAATAAAATCGTTCGGTTGTAATACTAACATCGTTTCTTCTTTTGGAGTCTCGATAAAAGCAATATCATTTTCCGCTATTTTATCATCTAAAACTTGAGTATAAGGAGGTAAAGTAGAAATAGCCATCCCTTCTTGACCAGCTAAAACAATTTGCACATCAATATATTTTTTATGGTATTCAGGCTTTGCTTCATGAATATATCTTGATGAATTATCAGACACCATAAAAAACATATTATCACCATCAATATCATAACGACCAACAGGCGTATTGCTATTAACATTGTCTTTTACATATTCAATGGATTGTTTTATTTTGCCGGGCAAATAAGGGACTAACCCTAAATGATTAATATTACCTAAAATCATACTCAATGATCCTTAACTGAGAAATTGGCACAATACCTGATACTTTCATTATGTGCGATAATGGCATCGGATAGAATAACGACTTAAATTTTTATGAGTATATACTTAAGTCACCTATTTTTGTAGGGGTATTATAAATAACTTTTTTACTCACTTTTATGTTTTTAACAACATGATATACTTTCGGGCGATTAAATTAGGAAAGTGAGTGAAATTATCAATTCCAAAAATAACTCATTATGATGATTAAAATTCTAGCTTAATTTATCTAATGCAGACAATTAATCAAAACTGGACTTAATGCTGTTAGCAATAGATTTAATAACGTGTTTAGTGCGAAAGATTACCGATATTTTATCTATTGGTTATCTGGATAGCGATAATCAACTTTTAACTCGCTTAAGTATTTATCACATTGATACTCAAGTACTTGATTAAGCTTTCACTTAAAAGCTATCGTCATCAGTATTTGCAATAATCTGCCAACACTTTATATCATCACTCTTTTACGATTATAGATAATGAAGATATTTGATAGCGCTTTGTATGTTACGGTTATTTAACATTTGAGAATCAAGGTCAATAATATTTGCCAAGTAAAAACAGGCTTGCTTAATATTCGCTACAAATGGACGAGAGCTTATCAATTTTGTCTTTGAACTAGGATGATTTTATGACTAAAATAGTGGAATTATGGCACAAGCAACAATTGCCAATTAAAGACGGTATTTATTTTGCCAGTGGTCAATCTATTGCGCTCGATGCGGTATTTTTTCCGCAATTATCAATTCATGTAGCTGAACAATTTGACCTTGATGTTATTTTAAATAACGATGCCGATAATTTAACCGATATTGATATCTTCGATAAAATCATCCTCGCTAATGGTGATCAATGCATTATAGGGGAAGGAAGTTATGGTTCAGAAGGCTTTATTGCCTATCTATCGGCTAATCAGGATTTAATTTGGGTGATATATTTTGAAAAATCGAATCCTTTTATCAAAGTATTACCATTAACCAACCAATCAATTATGGTTGAATCAAGCGCCAATTTTCAACTGATTATCGAATTGGCAAATCCGGTCAATCTTAAATTAATAAAATAAATTACAAATTAGCTTTATTTGAGCTAAAGGTGCTCAATTATCTATCAATAAAATGAACAGGATATATGGTATTTCAATTGTAAAACAATTGATTATAATGAAATAACAATCATTCTATAAAAGAATAAAAAATGAGTGAATTCTCTAAATTATGCCAAGACTTAGATTTACCCTTTATTGATGTCTTTAGTCAAGACTGGAAGTATGAAGTCCCAATTAAATATCGAACATCTGAGTGGTTAGCTAAATATTTATACGCTTATCTTAATAATAATTACTCAACAACACAAAAACAGATACTCATGAATTTGTGTCTTAACATATGCAATGATTTATTATCTGAAAATCCTAACCAAAGCAATCCTATATTTCATCAATTATTGAAGGTACTCTATAGCCATTATCAACAACATTGTCAGCTCATTGAGTATTGGGCGGCAACGAATCATCCATTAGATAATTGCTTTGCTTTAACCCAAAAAATAAGAGAATTACAACAAACATATCTTATTAATGCTAAAGAGTGGCTTGCGTTAAATCAGGCAGAACAAGATCTGTTAACCGCTAAGAACAATTTTCGGCAATGTCCAGATTTTTTAGTGCAGCTTCAAATCGCCCTGAATTTATCATCGCAACAAGTTGTCGCATTAAGATTAATCGGTGAGGATAAATTAAAGGATGAGCAGCTAAGCCATTTACTACCAAGCATTATTGCTATCGCCTTAGATAATAAGAATGATAACTGTATTTTTGCACAAGACATTTTAATAAAGCTGAAAAGCAATCCCTATATTAATCAGCGAATAATCAATCTATTAAATGATTATATTGATGATCATGATCAAATTATCTACCGCAAAATGGTACCGCTATTGGCTATTCTAGATTATCCAGATTTAACCAATCGGTTAATCAATTGCTGTAAAACGAGTAATAAAACTGAAATTGTTCAAATTTATAATGAATTTACCAAACAGATAATCAAGCAATCTATTCCCCTATCCGACAATGAATTAAACCTAATTCAAAACCGATGTGATAGTGCGACACCTGGTCCATGGCAATCGTACGTCGAAGATCGTGATCATAGTAGTGGTAGCAATTTTATTATGACGGGGAGTAAACACCAGCGTGGTGAGGATATTGAACTAATTGGTGCTACAAATAACGATCAAGACTTTATCGCCAATGCAAGGCAAGATATACCTAAGTTAATTAACGAAATCAAACGATTAAAGAAATTTATTGCCCAAAATATGCAGCCTAAAAAATGAAATTAGGTTAAATCACTATGCCTTCGCTAGCTTAACCCGAAAACGTTTTTTAAAAGAAAAATAATGGGCAAAGATATTTTATTTAAAAAAGCACTTAACCCTATGAATCATGACAACTTGCAACTAAATAGCCATTTAGATACGTTAATCTTTATGATGCAAGACAATTTGTACAAGATATTAAGTATAAATATCATTGAAATAACTATTTTCAGAATGGAAAATCAGTGATTTTATAAAAGGTAACAAAATAGAATATTTCGTGATTTTTATCAAAGATCTCATTAAACCAGAATAAAACTTGTCATCGAATCTAATTACATCGTTTTATCCTTAGATAATCGATAAATTTTGCCGGTGACTCAGTGGTAACCAGCAACTTTTTACCATCAATGTGCAGCAACTTTTGAAAAAAGATTAATAATGACCACACCAAACATAATAAATCCCATACCAATTAAAGCGGCAAGATCTAATGTTTGTTTCATAAATATCCAAGCAATTAGACTAATAAATACAATTCCAATTCCCGACCAAATCGCATAAGCAATACCAACCGGAATGGTTTTTAAGGCCAATGAAAGAACATAAAACGAAGCACTATAACCAATAATGGTAATTATTGAATACAATAAATGCGTAAAGCCGTTAGAAAGTTTTAACGAAGAAGTTGCAATCACTTCACAAATAATCGCAATAAAAAGTAATAGATATGAATTCATATTATGACTCATAAGTTGGTTGAAATAAAAAATGAAGACTCACCAAAAATCTTAGTGTAAAAATGATCAATAAAAACTCAATAATCACACAATTCAGGAAAAAATAGAATAAATGCTGTGGTATGAGGGGATCAGAAAAGAGCTATAAAAAATACCTATTAAACATATAATGTTTATCATCCACTCAACACATCGATATAATATATCACTCCTCAATAATAAAGTAAAAAGTTAAAAGAAAAAGGATTACTTTTTTCATTATGCGAAAACTTCAGTAATAAATTAAATAAAAATTTAATATTTTTAGATAATTATTGTTGACCTTTAATATAGGTTAACCTACAACAACAAACATCAAGTAACGACTTGATAAAGCAACCCCTCAGCTTTCTATAAGGGCTTAAGGAGAAGAAAATGAAATATTTAATCATGTTTCTTCTACTACTTTTAAGTTTTCCGGCTTTTTAAGTAGTGTCAATGTAGAGGGAAAGCCCCGCCAATGACCTTAAATATAACAATTGGTAATTAATTAATCAAGGTAATTGATGGCTAAATCAATAACGGAAATTCAAGCAAAAAGCGATATGAAGCGAGGAGTTAACGTTAAAGGCTTCAAACTTCATGTTGACGATATAGCATTAATTGAACAAGTGAGTACAGACTTAAATATTCCACAGTCTCAACTTATTATTGATTCTGTTAAGTTTTATCTTGAAAACAAAAAAGCTTCTTAATTGAGGCTTTCTCTTAAATTCAATAAGTTGACCATCTACCATTTTTTCACATTCTGCCTCACTTAATTTTTTATAAGTAAAACGCGTCCAGACTGTGGCGGTAAACAATCAAACTAAATACCTTTCAATGAGAGTTATATAGTTTGATAAAGTATTAGCTTTTTAGAGTTACAGAAATATATAACTAACTATATAAATAATTGTCAAAAGCCCAAAAATTGAATCAATAAAATTTAAAATTGAAATAATAAATGCTATAACAGCCCAAAAAGTAATTTTTTTATTTCGTAAAATGAAAAAAATACCTGATGTAACCATAACTGAAATTATAAATTTAATCACAATAACAGAGGCTAAAGTAATTATTGTTGCTCTTAATGACTGTATCCCATATTGGCTAATTACTTCTGAAATAATCGTTGATGGTAATACGCAACCTAGAATAAGAAATCCCCAAAAAGTTATAGCTAAGCTTAATTCTCCCTTAGCTAATCTCTTAAATATATTCATATAAATTTCTCTTGTGTAAATAAACTAACACTATACAACCAAATACATTATTCACAAACTTATTTACGAGTGATTTTATGAATACTGACAACTCGGAAAGACGAGTACATCGCTACATCCTATTTGCCCTCCTAGCGAGGGCTTTTTTCGAGGTGATTATGCAGTTAAATAAATTGGTTGAGAATAGTTACGAAAGCGCATACCGCAAAATGATAAAAGATACTGAAATGCAAGATGCTCAAGAGGAGTGGATAGATAAACGTGCTGATGAGCTAATGGGAAATTTTAATAATGAAAATGACTGGTAAATCATCGAACTGCTCAAAATCAAACTGGAAAGAAAAGTATTGATGCTGATATATATAACCAATTTATCGTTGATATCTGCTACTCACAAGCAAAAACCGAATATAAAGAAAAATTCAATGAATGGAGATTTTAGAATGAGCGGAAACAAACTAACGGAATTGACTTTAACATTATCCAAAAAGTTAGAGCTAGGAAGCCCCGAAGGGCTTCTTGATGTACTAAAAAATACTGCATTTAAAAGTAATGCTAATGATGATCAATTAACCGCCCTTTTAATTGTAGCCAATCAGTATTCATTAAATCCGTGGACTAAAGAAATTTATGCATTCCCTGATTCAGGTAACGGTATAGTGCCAATTGTTGGCGTTGATGGATGGGCAAGAATTATTAATCAAAATCCACAATTTGATGGTATGGACTTTTACCAAGATGATGAAAAATGCACATGCAAGATTTATCGAAAAGATAGAAGCCACCCTATCTCAGTGACCGAATGGATGAACGAATGTAAAAGAGATAGCGCTCAACCATGGAAACCTCATCCAAAGCGTATGCTAAGGCATAAAGCAATGATTCAATGTGCAAGGCTTGTTTTTGGTTTTGCAGGAATTTACGATCAAGATGAAGCCGAACGAATTATTGAAGGTTCAGCTACTGAAGTAAATACTGGTAAACAATCAGGTGATAGACGTCCTGAGCTAATTAAGCTATGCGAAGATGAAGCTAAAAAAGGATTAGAAGCTTTTGGCGCTTATTGGATGTCACTTAGCCAAGAAGATAGAAAAATCATTGGTAATGATGAAAAAGAACGAATCAAAGCATCATGCCCAGTTGAAGCAGAATTTAAAGAGGTAAATCAAGATGGCAACCCTTTTAAATGAAGTTGAACAACGTAGCGATGAATGGTTCATGATAAGACTAGGAAAAGTTACCGCTAGTCGAATTAGTGACGTAATGGTGAAAACTAAAAGTGGTTATTCAGCTTCTCACCAAAATTACATGGCTCAACTAATTTGTGAGCGATTAACTGAAACGCCTGCCGAATCATACACTAATACAGCCATGCATCGTGGCACCAAATTGGAGCCAACAGCCAGAGAGCTATATGTATTGAACCAATTTGATGTAACCGTTACGGAAGTGGGATTTATTCCCCACCCCACAATCGAAAATGCTGGTGTTAGCCCTGACGGATTAGTAAATGACGACTGGCTAATCGAAATAAAATGCCCTAACACATGGACACATTTAGAATTCATTCAGTCACTAAAACCAAAACGAGAATACATATTACAAATGCAATGGCGAATGATGTGTACGGATCGAAAATGGTGTGATTTTGTGAGTTATGACGATAGATTACCCGACAATTTAAGTTACAAATGTGTCCGCATTAATTATTACGAAAATTTAGCTCAAGAAATCGAAATGGAAGTTATTAAATTTCTGCAAGAGCTTGATGACCAAATTAAACAACTGGAGCAAGAAAATGGCAATTAATAGTATTAACGTATCTGGCAATGTAGGAAAAGATTGTGAATTACGTGTAACGCAGAATGGCAAGAATATAGCGAGTTTTAGTATAGCTGTAACACAAGGATACGGTGAACACGAAAAAACAAGTTGGCTTACTTGTCGCGTATTTGGGAAGACGGCAGAAGGATTACAACCGTATATAAAAAAAGGTGATCTGGTAACTGTTAATGGTGAATATGTTACTGAAGAATGGGAAAAAGACGGAGTTAAACGGTCAAGCCCTACAATTATAGTAAATTAAGTTCAATTACAACGAAAAGGCAACAATCAGCAATAGCAACAACCTGCCCCAGTTAAACGGCCAACACAACCCCAGACCGAAGATTTTATAGACGACGGAATACAATTCTAGTTGTAATCGGCTTGTATTGTTTAGTTAATTATTTTCATTCGGAGATTCCCGTTTGATTTCAACCATCTTTGGCAAAGTAAAAGCATACATTAAGAACATTTCAGTGAAATCTAATAATTGTCTTGCTTCTTCCTCACTAAAATCATCATAATCATGGATAGCTGAGTTACCATCAAGCCTTATTATGTCAGCCCAATCTGATAACTGTTTTGTTATAACACCTTTTTCTAAAAGTTGTTTAATTCGACCATTGAGTTGCCCTTTATGCTCTGGTAATAATTCTTTGGTTGCTAAATCAATAACTCTACGAGAAGTCATACCTGATTGGTTAAAATAATTTCTCTGAAAAAGTTCTTTAGCTTCCCTCAAATTTTTAGAAACAATTTCAGATAAATATTCTGGGATTGTTTGCTCTTCTGGTACTGGATATATAAATAAAGCTCGGCCAACCCAACCACGTGGACCTTCTAATAAACTATCGCGTATCTTTAAAGAAGAGTTTCTATTATTTTCAGCTACATCCCAATAATAAGCGGAAGCTTTATCATCCACCTCAATGATGATGGAATGTTCACAACTTTTACATGTAAAAACTAAAGAAATTAAATTAGTGTTAATAGGCTTAACAAATAACCCACAATCTTCCATTGTCGCATTTTCTCTTAAGCAATGCGGACAAGTAAATTCAGTTAAGGAAATAGTCATGGAAAATTTAACTCCATATTTAAATAAGATTGAAACAATTCTAAGCAATCATCAACACCCAGAATTAGACTTGTTTCAATTATATAATTCATGTAATAAAGAGCAACAACTATCACTTGTTGCCTCAATGATTGGTAAATTGATAGAGCAAAATAAAAAACTTAAACATAATATAATTTAATCCCCAATATCTGTTAATAACTCGTTTGATATCCACCCTATCCTATTAATTTTAAATCAAATAACACAATGATTATTTATTACGCATACGGAGTAATTTTAGTAAAAATTAATGAATTAGCTTTTTATAAGAAAAAAAGTTCAATTAGATAATTTAAGTGTCGGGGATATCTTTTTATTCAAAGGGAGCGTATTTATGAAAATGACAAGTTTTTCATTTCCGACCATGCTTGATTTGAAAAACAATCAATTAGTCTCTTGGAATACAGGTCACGTAGTGGTTAACCCCCTAAAAGTTCAAATCTTCCTCGACAAATAACTCCCCTTTTTTAATTAACTCAATTCTCACGCTGATTATTTAGTGTGCGATTACTATTATCTAAATAACTATTGGTAACAATATGTCAGACAAAATAACGTTTGTTGTATATGCGCGGATTGGCTCATTAAGAAATGAAGGAAAAATCGAAATTAACAAAGCTGAATATGAAGTAGTAAAAGATAAGGACGCATACCAGCAAGAACTAATTAATGCTTGTCTCCCGAGCCTCGTAGATAGCGGAATATATATAGAAGATGAATAAATTATGGTTATCTTGTTTATAAAAGTGAACAGGACTATCAAACACCTTGCGCTGATTACGATTCATTTCAAACAATGAAAGAAGTTAAGGCTCATATCAGTAAAGCACTATCCAAAGGAAATAAACATGACTAAACAATTAAAACCCTGCCCGTTTTGTGCTAGCACAAATTTATTTATTGATGATGTTGATTATAGATTTAATAAGATTGTTCCAGAGGAACAACGAGGCATTTACAATGCTGTCGTTTGTTATAAATGTAACGCAAGAGGCAGTGAAAAAGATTCTGAAAATAAAGCAATACAAGTTTGAAACTCAAGGATTAATTATGGGAAATCGTAAAGCAGTAACAATCAGCGTAACTCCAGATGGCGGAAGAATTAGGTAATCTACTGGCAGGACAGACAAAAGGCTAGCGTTAAAGTATCATGACAGGCTAAAAGCTGAATTATGGGATACTGTGAAATTAAATAAAAAACCGCAACGGCTATTTGAAGAAGTGGTTATTTTATTTTTAAAAGATGGTAAAGAGCAAAAAAGCTTTAGTGTGAAACAAGCGCGAGCTGAATACTTTTTATCAAAATTTTCAGGTCGTGAACTTTCATTTATAACTGGTGAGGAAATACTAAAATCATTGCCAGTTATAGTTGAAAAAACGTGTAAAAAAGTTTCTAACGCAACAATAAACAGATATCGAGCTGATATTATGCGGATGTTCTCTTTAGCATATAAGTTAGATTGGATCGATTCTGTGCCGTTTGTTCAAGAGTTAAAGAGCCTAAAGTTAGAGTAAGATGGATAACAAAAGAAAAGGCAGCTCTTCTAATTCAGAACCTGCGTTTGCAATGGATGAAAGATGTTTGTTTTTTTGCATTATCCACAGGTGCACGAATGAGTGAGATATTTACGCTAACATGGAATAACGTTGATCTAGTTAATCGTGTAGCTACTGTAACAAATGACAATGCCAAATCGGGTAAAGCGAGAGCTTTGTTGTTAAATCACGATGCGATTGAATTAATACGAAAATTGAGATTTAAAAACAATTGCGAGTTTGTTTTTACAAGATCAACTCAAAAACGTGTTTATGATATTGATCGTCGTGACTTTAGTGATGCATGTGAATTATCAGGTATTGAAAATTTTCATTTTCATGATTTGAGGCATACTTGGGCCAGCTGGCATGTTCAAGCGGGTACACCACTCTATACGTTAAAAAATCTTGGCGGATGGGAAACGTTAGAAATGGTGAATAAATACGCCCACTTGAATGCTGATCACATGTTAGAGTTTGCAAACAATGTCACATTTACGTCACAAAGCACAATTGACTTTTTCGGCACAGAATCAAAAACTGCTTAAAACCGTTAAAAATCATATTGTTAATGGTGGGTTGTGAGGGGATCGAACCCGCGACCAATTGATTAAGAGTCAACTGCTCTACCGACTGAGCTAACAACCCACGAAAGAATGCGAGCTATTGTATATAAACTTAATAAACAATGCAAATTATGATTGGCATTTTTTTAAAATGTGAACCAAATTGCAGAATTATCAAATTTATTATGATATTTTTTTAATATTAAAAGAGTTATACTAATAAAATAATTTTAGACATAAAATCTGAAAAACATTAATTAAAATTCCATTTTTTTGCATATTTATAAATTATGGATTAGAAGTAAAACGAGGAGGCAAAAATGAAAATATCTTCTATTGCAATGCTCATGTCAATGGGTTTAGCAAGTTCTATGGCTTATGCACATCATGCAAATGAAATCATCGTCCGTGGTGGTCCTGTTTACGTTCACCCAAAGGATTCAAGTGATCATGTTAAAGTAGGCGGAGCCAAAAGTGATTTAAAGGCTAAGGCAGATAAGGACACACAGCTTGGTTTAAACTTTCAATATATGGTGACTGATAATCTTGGTATTGAACTACTCGCTGCAACCCCATTTAGTCATCGTGTAAAACTTGGAGGGGGTAACTCTACTGGTTTAGCGGGTGCTCATCTGGGTAAAATTAAGCACTTACCGCCAACATTAAGTGCTGTATTTTACCCACTTGATTCAAGTTATGATTTCCAACCTTATGTAGGATTAGGCGTTAACTATACTTTCTTCTTTGACGAAAAACTGAGTGGTGATGCTAAAAATGCAGGTTTTCATGGTTTAGATTTGGATAGCTCTTGGGGATTAGCTGCGCAAGTTGGTGCTGATTATAACATTACTGAAAATTGGCTTATAAATGCTCAATTACGTTATATCGATATTGAAACTAAAGCTAAAACTCATTTAGGTGATACCAAAGTAACGGCCAATTATAAACTTGATCCATGGGTTGCTATGATTGGTGTTGGTTATAAGTTCTAATATTGTTAGGTCGATAAAAAACTCTCGTTGTCACGAGAGTTTTTTTACAAACTAAAGACTTTTAATTACTAAATACTGCTCTTGCAGTTTTGCTTTATCAGCAACATAGCCTTGTTGTTTCTCTTTCTCTTTAGCTACTACCGCGGCAGGTGCCTTATCAACAAAACTAGCGTTAGAAAGTTTGTTGTCGATACGTGCAATTTCCCCCTCAATACGAGCGATTTCTTTTTCAAGACGAGCTAGTTCATCATCTTTATTAATTAGTCCAGCCATTGGAATTAATAGTTCTGCACCATCAACTAATTTAGTCACTGATAATGGCCCTACTTCACCTTCATCTAGCAAAACAATTTCGGATAATCTTGCTAAAGACTCAATAAATGTGACATTGTCACCAATGATGCGATGCACTGTCGGTGATGCTTTTCTGATCAATAATTGTAACGATTTGCTTGGTGCGATATTCATTTCAGCACGAATATTACGAACAGCAATAACAGCATCTTTAATCCAATTGATATCAGCTACCGCTTCATTATCGACTAATTTGCTATCAAAGGCTGGCATTGGTTGTAACATGATGGTATCAGCGTTGATGGCCATTAATGGTTTGACACTTTGCCAAATAGCTTCAGTTATAAATGGAATGATTGGATGAGCCAAACGCAAGAGTGCTTCAAGGATCGTCACTAACGTATGACGAGCTGCTCGTTGCTCTGATTGCTCACCATTTGCCAATACTGATTTAGTCAACTCTAAATACCAGTCACAGAACTGATTCCAAGTAAATTCATATAAGATATTAGCCGCTAAATCGAAGCGGTAAGTATCGAATGCTTCGCGGTAAGTTTTCACCGTTTGATTAAATTCCGATAAGATCCATTTATCCGCTAATGAATACTCTAAATCACCACCTTTGAATCCACAATCGTGATCTTGAGTGTTCATTAATACATAACGGCTAGCATTCCATAGTTTATTGCAGAAATTACGATAACCTTCTAAACGTTTGAGATCCCAATTGATATCACGACCAGTTGACGCCAGTGCGGCTAAAGTAAAACGTAGCGCATCAGTACCGTGGGCTTCAATACCATTAGGGAACTGTTTTTCAGTACGTTTGGCAATTTTTTCAGCAAGTTGCGGTTGCATCATGTTACCAGTACGTTTTTCTAATAAATCGGCAAGTGATATTCCATCAATCATATCTAAAGGATCAATAACATTCCCTTTAGATTTTGACATTTTTTGCCCTTCTTCATCACGAATCAAGCCAGTTACATAAACGGTTTTGAAAGGTACTTGAGGTTTGCCATCTTCATCTTTGATGAAATGCATCGTCATCATAATCATTCTTGCAACCCAGAAGAAGATGATATCAAAACCAGTAACAAGAACATTAGTTGGATGGAAAGTCGCTAAATCATCGGTCTTTTCTGGCCAACCTAAGGTTGAAAATGTCCAAAGTGCTGATGAGAACCAAGTATCAAGCACATCATCATCTTGTGATAATTCGATATCAGCAGATAGATCGTTTTCACGACGAACTTCAGCTTCATCACGACCAACATAGACATTACCTTGATTATCATACCAAGCCGGAATTCGGTGTCCCCACCATAATTGTCGCGAAATACACCAATCTTGAATGTCATTCATCCATGAAAAATACATATTTTCATACTGTTTAGGTACAAATTGAATATCGCCATTTTTTACAGCTGCTATCGCTGGTTCAGCTAAGACTTTAGCGCGAACATACCATTGATCGGTTAACATTGGTTCAATGACCACGCCACCACGATCGCCGTAAGGAATGGTAAGATCATGTGGTTCAATTTTTTCTAAAATACCTTGAGCTTCACACGCAGCAACAACAGCTTTACGTGCAGCAAAGCGTTCTAAATTTTGGAATTGTGTCGGAATCTCAGTTGAGTAAGCGGTGCTTGGCTCGCCGTTAGTATCAAATACTTCTGCTTGTGTGCGAATATCACCATCAAAGGTAAAGATATTTATCATCGGTAATTGATGGCGACGCCCTACTTCATAGTCATTAAAGTCATGAGCTGGCGTGATTTTTACACAACCGGTACCTTTTGTCATATCCGCATGTTCATCGCCAACAATAGGAATACGTCGATTGACAAAAGGTAATATAACAAATTTACCAATGAGATCTTTATAACGAGGATCTTCTGGATTAACCGCCACACCAGTATCACCAAATAGTGTTTCCGGACGAGTGGTTGCGACAACGAGGTAATCTTTACCATCTGCCGTTTTCGCATCATCCGCTAATGGGTAGCGCAGATGCCACATTGAACCTTTAACTTCACGATTTTCAACTTCAAGATCTGAAATTGCCGTACGTAATTTTGGGTCCCAATTCACTAAGCGTTTACCGCGATAAATTAGATCTTCTTGATAAAGTCTTACAAACACTTCTTTAACTGCATTAGAAAGGCCTTCATCCATCGTAAAACGTTCACGATCCCAATCAACAGAATCCCCTAAACGTCTCATCTGCTTAGTAATACTTCCACCTGATTCAGCTTTCCATTGCCAAATTTTTTCGATAAAGGCATCTCGACCATAATCATGACGAGTTTTATTTTCTTCAGCGGCAATTTTACGTTCTACCACCATTTGAGTAGCAATACCAGCATGGTCAGTTCCTGATTGCCAAAGTGTGTTATTTCCTTGCATACGGTGATAGCGAATTAATGCATCCATAATGGTCTGTTGGAATGCATGTCCCATATGCAAACTACCGGTTACGTTTGGTGGTGGAATAGCAATGCAATAGCTAGGCTGAGATTTGTCACCATTGGGCTTAAAGTAACCACTTTTTTCCCAATGTTGATAGATAGGTTGTTCGATTTCTTGTGGATTATAAGTCGTATTTTTCATAATAAAGGCATCAATCCTAATTCAAGGCATAAAAATGGCTATTATTCTACAGTAAAATGACATAACAATAAATTAGCAAAGCAGTAAAGTCGATGATTTAATTCGCTGTTATCACGCCTTAATATAAAATATTTATATTTACTGATAAAACAAAAAAACCGTTTTAGATATAAAACGGTTTTGATAAAAGATATAAAAAAGCTTTAGTGGAAATGATAAATAAAATTATCGATCAATCGAGTTTTGCCAACATATACCGCTAATGCACACAGAGTATCTTGTGTTAACTGCGATACGGGTTTTAAAGAACAAAGATCGACAAATTCAATATAATCAATTTTAGCAAGTGACTGTTGTTCAATAAGTAATTGCATCGCGCTATGAATTGTCGCTACTGATCTTTCTCCTTTAGCGATCATAGTATTAGCAAGTTCTATCGATTGATAAAGACAAACGGCTGCTTTGCGCTCATTGTCAGATAAATAGCTATTTCGTGAACTTTTGGCTAAACCATCTGTTTCACGTACAATCGGACATCCAATAATTTCAATATCAAAATTTAAATCCCTTACCATCTGTTTAATAACAGCTAATTGCTGCGCATCTTTTTGTCCAAAATAAGCTCGATCGGGACAAGTGATATTGAATAATTTGCTCACAACGGTGCAAACACCTTTAAAGTGACCTGGCCGCTTTTCGCCACAAAGCGCATCAGTTAAACCATTTACATCAACATAGCTATTAAAACAAGGGGTGTACATTTCTTCGGCAGTGGGGGCGAAGATTAAATCAACGCCCATTTGTTCACAAGCGATTTTATCGCGCTCAAGATCACGTGGATAACTAGCTAAGTCCTCTTTAGGGCCAAACTGCATGGGATTAACAAATATAGTGACAATCACTCTTTGATTATCTTTTTTAGCGCTAGCCATTAAACTCTGATGACCTTCATGTAAATATCCCATCGTAGGCACAAGACCTATGGTTTCACCCGCTAAGTGCCAAGCTTTAACCTGATGGCGAACATCAGCAATTGAGGTAACGACTTTCATGTGCTTTTATCCTTTATTACTGATTAAAAATTCATATTTAAGTTTAGCCATGATTTCGCTATCTATAGCAAATTCATGAATTGAATCAGGAAATTGCTGCCGTTTAACCTCTTGGCAATAATCTGCAAATGCCTGTTTCATTTGCTCACCAATAGGTGCAAAGGATTTAACAAACTTTGATGATACGCCATCATACATAGACAACATATCTTGGTACACTAATACTTGCCCATCACAGTTATGACCGGCGCCAATCCCTATTGTTGGAATATTGACTAAATCAGAAATAAGCGCTGCTAAATCAGCAGGCACACACTCTAATAAAATTGCTGCCGCACCTGCTTGTTCAACAGCTAACGCATCAAGAATAATATTTTTGGCAGCATGATAATCTTTACCTTGCACTTTATATCCACCTAATGCAAGTACAGATTGAGGCATTAAGCCGATGTGTGCAATAACCGGTATAGAAGCTTGCGCTATCATTTTGATATGTTCACAAAAAGCCTGCCCACCTTCAAGTTTAACGGCTTGAGCATTGCCTTCTTGAATCAATCGACCAGCATTATATACCGCATCATAAACAGAAGCATGGTAAGACATGAACGGTAAATCGGTTACAACTAATGCCGTTTTAGCCGCTCTAGCAACAGCTTTTGAATGATGAATCATATCCTCCATAGTAACCGAGACAGTGCTGTCATATCCTAGCATAACCATACCTAAGGAGTCTCCAACTAACAAACAATCAACACCACTTTCATCCATCAGTTTAGCGGTGGTATAATCGTAAGCTGTCAACATGGTAATTTTTTGCTTATTTTGTTTATGTTTTTGTAAAGTAAGAATAGTATTTTTCAAGGTAACAGCTCCAATTCTAATTGTCGATAGTCCTTATATGGATGTTTTTGTCGACTAATGTTAAGCAAAATAGTCGATAATTGTTGATAAATTGGTTTGAGCTCATCTGGCATTGCCATCATATGTTGCTTAATGGTTTCAATATCGTTACGCTCCACAGGTCCAGTTAATGCCTCTATGACACCTGCTTTACAAATGTTGTTGGCATTACCAAGAAATAGCGGATGCCAAGCTTGTTCACTAAACTCTTTATCTAATCCACATTGATTAAGTAAATCTACACCTATTTGTACCAGAGCTAGCACTTGATTACTTAGCATGACACAAGCAGCATGATATAGTGGTTTTTTATTTGCTGAAAGAATTGCTAAGCGATTAGGTAATAGCGCTAAAAAACGTTGTAATTGGTCGATAATAGCTTTATTTGCTTCGAGCGTAAAAGAGACGTCCGACATAGCATTATAGCAATCGAACTTATCATAAATAGCGTATAAAGGGTGTAATGAAAAAGCGAATGGATGCACAACTTTATTTTGCTGAAATATGTGTGATGTCAATAAACCACTACAATGACCAATCCACTTATTGGTAATAGGTAATTGACATAATTCATGCCAGACAGAAGCAATTTGACCATCAGCTACTGTCACCAATAAACAATCGCAACTATTCACTAAATCAGCTAAAGATGAATAGGCATAAGATTGAGTAAAATCACTAGCTTGTTTGGCGTGTTCATAAGTTCGGCTATAAAAGCCTGCAACTTGCAAACCAGATAAACTAAAATATTTCGCTAGTGTGCACCCAACTTTACCTGCTCCAATAAAACCAATAATCATATAAATACATCAATTTTAAAATGATCTGCATTATAACTGAATCGCCTTAATATTCAATGCGATTGATATAATCGACTCTAATAAAATTTCAATCACTATCTATTTGAATGATATGGCATTGAGTTGCTAGTTATTCTTTGATATTTTGTCAAATAAAACCACTAATTTAGGTTATTTTTTAAGCGAAAAAAATTGGCAAACCTAATATCATAAAACGATATTAGGTTTGCCATTATAACTTTATAAATAGAGCCTTTATTTTAAGCTAATTATACAATTTAAATAAAAAATAATTACGGCGTGACGCATCCTGTTAAATAATTAGGCTCTTCATCACCTCGATTACCTATAACGCCATTTCTTGCATCCACAACATAATGATTTTGATCACTTCTTAAATCCGATGTCCAATAATAAGCACCTCCAAAATAGGGATCATGATAATTATCCCAATCACTACCAACATAATAATCATTCGTTACACTTCCCCATTCAGAAAATAATCCACCCATCCACTGTCCACTACTATTTCGGTAACTAATTAATCGTCGATCTACTTCTTTCACACCCGGTACGCCATTATTCCAATTAATATTATTACCACTTCCATCGGTTACTCGATTCGAATTGGTCAAATCCAAAACCCCTGGTAATCGGTAACCTCCATTTAATGAGTTACATCTATTTTCTGAATTCAAATAACCCCCTGAAGCACCAGGAATACCAATATACCAGCGCGATATCGTAAAGGTATAAAAAACGATAGATTTATCTCTATTCGCATATAATCTAAATGTGGAAGGTGTAAATACGCCACCATTACTCGATAAAGATGGACCTTTCAGGGTTACACGCAATAAACCGCCATAATTACTCAAACTTAAACTCACACCACTACCAGACACTTGTCCAACGCTACTCCCATTGATATTTATTAGTTCATCAGCAGATAATCCAGCAACTTTCAAATCAAAAAATAAATTATTTGATCCCGTTGTTGGAAAGTTATTTTGTGGATTGTTAGGATCATAAGAATAAAATCCTTTTCCATACTTCCAATTATCTCCAACATCTTCTTCGCTCGCTAAATTGGGTTTTGCATAGCAAAATTTTGCAAGTGAATCAACGTTCGGATAAAGATAATAACTTTTACTTCCACCTTGAAACATACTAGTATTTGGTATGCCATATTGTGTTGATATAAACCCAACTACGGGTGTAGATAGCGTCAACTGGTAAGGTGCATTACAGCCTTCTAATTCACTATTGAAATTACTTTTTACAAAATCAGTTATGTTATTTCCCTCATAATCATACCAATTTAACGCTATATTCCCAGTAACCGCTGGTTGACCATCACCATCTCTGTCCCCCCAGTAATTCGATGCAGTAATAATCTGTGTTAATGACTGTTGTGGATAACTTGAGTTTTCATTAGGAGGTGAAACAAACGTTTTAATATCAGAAAACTTTGCTTTACCTGTAACAAGCTGAATAGGATTTGATGAGGTTGAAACATCATTATCAGGCGCGACTTTTGTGCCATCGGGCAATATTATTCTTAAAAGAGGGGTAATATGAGTATCTTTGGTTAAGCCGTTGAATGATATATAAGGGGCATTACCTTTAATTGCATTAACCGATTGTGCTGACAAAGCCGAAGTGTGATTGATAAAAGTAAATAGACTTAAAAATAATAATAGATTTTTATTTTTTAAAAAGTTGCCAAGTATTGATGAATTATTGGCTGGCTGGCTGGCTGGCTGGCTGGCTGGCTGGCTGGCTGGCTGGCTGGCTGGCTGGCTGGCTTCTAATCCATTATATTTTAACATATTAGCATATCCTTTTCTATTTTATTTACTTTTTTTTTATTAATTTTTAATTAAGATTAATAATCTGCTAAAGTATAAATAACTGCAGATGGCTGAGCAACAAGAAATCTGAGATATTTGTTAAGATTTGTTAACTTCAATCATTATCAATCTTCACCAAAATAACGGAGAGTAAACAAAATAAAAAGATAATAAACATCTGTCATTTTCTTATATAAAATGACAGAATAACAAATAGATGATAGTAAAAAAGTATTAAATTTTCATCAATACAAAACGCGAATTAGTGATGTTAATTACCCAATTTTTTATATAGTTTAACGAGTTAACTCAGTATTTTTTATTCACATAACACAGGGATAGTTTTCAAATTAAACCCCGCATCTTTATAAGATTTGTATCTTTCTCGGGCGAGCGATTTTAATCGCTCATCAACCGGAACAAAATCTATAATATTATGGTAAACAGCAGAAAAATCAGGAAATTGCTCTTGCAAGTTAATTAAGATTTGTCGATTACCATTACTGCGCTTTTGCGGCCAACAAATTTCAACAGGTGATCCGCCTTTCATGCCTTCACCTGCTAAATTATGGGGTACAAAATTATCTGTATCTAATTGCCAAAGATACTCATCAATTCTCTCTGCTTGCATCTGATCATGACAAGTTACAAGTATACGTTGATTGTTTTGATATGCTTCAACAATTTTTTCACAAGCAAGTTTTTCATGATATAAAATACCTGATTGATCTGCTTGTGTCTGGTTTTGTAAAAGATAGAAAATGACTTTTTTCATAATAAAATGAATTTACTGAGCCATTAAATATTCAACTAACATCGCCACCGGTCGACCAGTCGCACCTTTACTCGCGCCAGATTTCCAAGCGGTTCCTGCTATATCTAAATGCGCCCATTGATATTTTTCAGTGAATCGAGACAAAAAACATGCAGCAGTAATCGTCCCACCATCGCGACCAGCAGCATTCACAATATCAGCACACGTTGATTTAATTTGATCTTGGAAATTATCATCAATTGGCAACGCCCAAGCTTTATCATCAGCGTTATTTGATGCAGTAACTAATTGAGCAACTAATTGTTCATTATTACCCATCACGCCAGTATAATGATGGCCTAAAGCAATAATACAAGCCCCAGTTAATGTTGCAATATCGATAACAGCTTTAGGTTGATATTTTTCGACATAGGTTAATACATCGCATAACACCAAACGACCTTCTGCATCGGTATTAATCACTTCAACAGTGATACCAGACATAGTGGTTAAAATGTCCCCTGGACGGTAAGCATTACCATCTGGCATATTTTCACAACCCGCCATTACACCAACTACATTAATAGGTAGTGCTAACTCGGCTACGGCTTGCATAACCCCATAAACAGTTGCTGCACCACACATGTCGTATTTCATTTCGTCCATACCGGCAGCGGGTTTAATTGAAATGCCACCTGAATCAAATGTTAATCCTTTACCAACTAAAACATAAGGTTGAGCACTTTTATCTTTAGCACCGTTGTATTCAATAACGGTCATAATTGATTCGTTCTCTGAACCGCGACCTACCGCTAAATAAGCATTCATATTTAATTTAGCTAACTCTTTTTCACCTAGGCACGACACTTTTAAAGATGTATGCTTTTTACCCAATTTTTTACCTTGTTCAGCTAAATATTGGGCATTGCATACATTAGATGGCATATTAGCAATCGTTTTAGTTGCATTAACCGCTTCTGCAATAATTTGACCTTGCACTAAATAATTTGTAATAGATTTAAGCTGTTTTTTATCACTAAACAATAATGTTATTTTATTTAAATTTGGTAATGGGGATTTTTTCGATTTAAATTGATCAAAATTATAAGTTATATCGTTAATAATTTGGGGTAATTGCTTAACAATATCGTGATTAATTGCTGAACAAATCGTTAATAAATCCCAGCTAATATTTTTAACTTTCTTTTCAATTAATGTTGTAATAACAGCTTTTATAATAGTTTTAGCTCGGGTTAAATCAAACTCTTTCAATTTACCACAACCAACAAATAATAATTTTTGTTTTAAATTATTTGAACCAGAATATAAAAATGCCGTTCTACCCAGTTCACCGCTAATATCTTCTGATTTAATTAATTGATGAATAAAACCATTAGTAGCGTCATCGACTTCTTTCAATATTGCAGACTTAGTTTTGTCGGCATTAACGGCAATAACTAAACATTCTGATTTTTGATCTGTGATAGTAAGGCTATTTTTAATTAAAATTTCCATAAGGTTTCTCTTTTATTATATTCGTTGTGATTACTAATATTTTATCGGTTCGTTTGGGGATAGCAACAAAAAGATAACTAAACAAAACAAATCAGATTATAATAGACAAATTTTTAGAAACGTTTAGATAGGTTAAATGTGATAATTCGTCGATATTTAGTTAAAGAAACATTAAAAACACAAGGGGCAATACTATTTATTTTGTTATTAATTTTCTTTTCACAAAAATTAATTAGAATATTATCCAGCGCTATTGAAGGCAATATTCCACGCGATTTGATTATGCCTTTACTGGTTTTAGGTATTTCTAATATGGCCGATTTAATTTTACCTTTGAGTCTTTTTCTTGGCGTTTTAGTGACCTTTGGCCGTTTATATTCTGATAGTGAAATGGTTGCCATGCAAGCCTGTGGAGTAAAAAAGAATTTAACCTATCAAGTTGTGTTTTTTCTTTGTATATTGACTTGTGCATTAACCGCAATAAACTGCCTTTGGTTTGGGCCTTGGTCAAGCCTTAAACAAGATCAATTAATTGAGAATGCTAAAATTAATCCTAGTTTAGCGGGACTTTTAGCGGGTCAATTCCAACAAACACCAGATGGTAATTCAGTCATTTATATCAACAGTGTCAATAATAATGCTCTAGATAAAGTATTTATTGCGCAAATCAATCCTAAAAACAACCAACGACCGTCAATAATTATTGCTAATAAAGGTAAAACCGGTCATGATGATGAGGGTAACCAGATTATTACATTAGAAGATGCCAATCGTTATGAAGGTACGGCGCAGTTAAAAGATTTTCGTATATCAAATTTTCATAATTACTTAGGTATTATAAAGCCTAAAGCGCTAGATTCTATTGATGATGAAAAAACCGATGTTCAGCAATTGAGTTTAACAAATTTAATCCAAACTAAAACGATAAAAGCAGAAGCTGAATTTTATTGGCGACTAACACTTATTATTTCTGTCCCACTTATGGCATTTTTAGTTATACCGCTAAGTGTTTCTAACCCTAGGCAAGGACGCTTGGCACAAATTTTACCTGCCCTATTGCTGTATTTAATTTATTTCCTATTAGCAAGCTCGATTAAAGCAAATGCTGGTAAAGGTCGATTAGATCCAGCCTTATGGTTTTATGTTATAAATTTAACCTATTTCATATTAGCTATATTTTTGAATTGTTGGGATAACTTATTTATGCGTAAACTTCGTTTAAAATATATTGCATCATAAAGGAGAAAAAGGATGTTTTCGATTTTAGATCGCTATATTGGTAAAACTATTTTAAGCACAATTGGTATTTGCCTGTTTTTATTAATTAGCTTATCGGGCATTATTCGTTTTATCGACCAATTAAGAAAAATAAAAGTTGACTACGATGCTTTTGCTGTGGGCATCTATTCTTTGTTGATGGTACCAAAGGATTTAGAGATTTTTTTCCCTATGGCGGCATTACTAGGTGCATTAATAGGTTTAGGCATATTAGCTTCTCGTAGTGAGCTAATTGTTATGGAAACGTCTGGATTTAGTCGTTTTAAAATAGCGTTAGCGGTGATGAAAACAGCATTACCATTAGTCATTTTAACAATGGCGATTGGTGAATGGGTTGCTCCCGTAAGTGAACAAACTGCTCGTAATATGCGTTCTGAAAAATTATATGGAAATTCATTAATGGCACAACAAGGTGGTCTGTGGGCAAAAGATGGCAATGATTATGTATTTATTGGTCATGTCAATAATGATAACTCTATTGCTAATATTGATATTTATTCAGTAGATAATAATAAATTATTATCAATTACTCACGCCGAAAGTGCTGTATTCAAAGATAACATATGGACTTTATTACAAATTGAAAGAAATGATCTAACCCAACCAAACAAAATAATCGGTAATGATATGGTATCAATGCCATGGAAAACAAACATCACTCCAGACAAACTTAATATTGTCGCTTTCGATCCTGATTCACTATCTGCTTCTGGACTTTATCAATACGCCCAATATTTAAAAAGTTCAGGTCAAGACACAAAATATTATGATTTACTTTTCTGGAAAAAACTTATTAAACCGATTTCTGTTGCAGTAATGATGTTATTAGCACTTTCGTTCATTTTTGGCCCTTTACGTAGCGTATCGATGGGAGTACGTGTCATTATTGGGATAAGTTTTGGATTTATCTTCTATATTGCGGATAATCTTTTTGCACAAGCTAGTATTGTTATGGGTATCTATCCTGTGATAGGGTCAATGTTAACAAGTTTAGTTTTTTTAATTATCAGCTATGTTTTATTTAAACGTAAGAATTAGCTAGCAATTTTTATATTGTTCATCCTTAATAATAGAGATAACAAGTATTTTAAAAGTTATTTTTGCGCATAATTCAATGCACACGTAGACAAAATAATTAGGCTTTTTATCTCTATTTTAATCATCTCAATGTAGTTTGTCATAAAGAAAGATTAAATATCATAACTTTGCTTCTACCTAATTACTAAAAACAAAAAATTATTAAGCCAAAAACTCATCAGCATTGCGCTAAAAATATTTATCTTGATATCAGTCAATATTTAATCCAAAAGTTAACAGGATAATTCTATTTCAGAATTAAGCTTTCCTATTCACATATGTCATTAAAGTATAGTCGAAACCAGTTAGCACGTTTAAAAAACAGAACAATTGCAACAGAAATACTTTCGCTATGGATTAAACATGAGTATTAACCGAAAATTTAGTAAGATTTGAAATCTAGTCATCAAAATAGAATGATGCTAGTAAAGTTAAATAGACAACGAGATATCGTAATAATCACTTTTATGCTAATTTATCTTTATTAAGACACCCATCATGTTGATCTTCATTGTTAGTATTTGAGGTGTTATTTTAAAAAAAGCATTTAACTGATAATCTAAATTGCTTTAATGGTTTTCGATAGCGAATGTATTGACAAACCTACCTAATAAAATTGATTACAAAAAAAGCTGAAAATCCTACCAACCGTCGATACGATGATAGGATTAAAATTATTTAATATTACTCAAAAAGCGGTAAGTATTGACCATAACCTGCTGCTTGAAGTTGTTCTTTCGGTATAAAGCGTAAAGCAGCAGAATTGATACAATAGCGTAATCCTCCTAATGATTTTGGACCATCATCAAAAACATGACCAAGATGGGAATCGGCTTTTAGTGAACGCACTTCGGTACGGTGCATACCATGACTTTGATCTAGTTTTTCAATGATGCTCTTGTTATCAATCGGTTTACTAAAACTTGGCCAACCACATCCAGAATCAAATTTATCTAAGGAGGTAAATAATGGCTCTCCCGAGACTATATCGACATACAAACCGTCTTGATGATTAGTATTGAATTCATTTTCAAAAGGCGGCTCAGTACCATTTTGTTGAGTAACATAATATTGCATTGGACTCAATGCTGACACTGCTTTTTCTTTCATTAACTTATTCATAATGCACCTAACTTTTTAGAGTGTTAAACATTAATTAATGGTAAAGATTGGCTTTACAGCATCGATTGTAATACTTTATCTCTCAGCCCTAAATAATGATACAAAGCTCCTGCAATATGTAAAACCAAAAATACCGCTAACAAATAGCAACCTAACAGATGAGCACGATGAAAAAACATATACCCCGCATTTGGCATATCGATAGCAGGAATTGAGATCACCCCAAAAACATTAAGATCATGACTACTCATCAAATACCCCGACAATGGAATAAAAAGCAATAAAATATAGATAAATCCTTGTATTGATTTTGACAAAATTCGTTGGAATTTTTTATCATAAGGCAAAACATTAGGCACTCCCTGTTTGATGTTGATATAAATGCGCCAAATCGTCAATAAAAATACCACTACGCCAAAAGATTTATGCAGTAAATAAATAGAAAACATTCCGCCTAAAAATTGCGATAAAGTGATTTTAAATAGTAACAGTGATGCCACCATACAAACCAACATCGCAGATAGCCAATGGTTCCATTTTTGACAAGTGCTATATTGAGGATCATTTTGCATTATTTATTCACCTTTGGATTGTTTTTATCTAACCAATGTTCGGATATAAAGTGAGAACGTCCAGACATTTGATAATAACGGTCATAATGTTGTGATTGTTTTTTATAGTAGTTTTGATGATACTCTTCTGCTGGATAAAACTCGACAGCAGGTTCTATCTTCACTTGAATAGGACTAGAAAATCGGTGACTTTCTTCCAATGCCTGTTTTGATTCTAGTGCAAGTTTATGCTGAAATTCATTATGATAAAAAATAACGGGGCGATAAGAATCGCCTCTGTCAGCAAATTGACCGCCTGAATCAGTTGGATCAATCTGTTGCCAAAAAATATTCAACAACGTTTTATAGCTAATTTTTTTCGGATCAAAAGTGATTAAAACCGCTTCGGTATGACCAGTATCACCTTGACAAACTTGTTGATAAGTAGGATTAGCTACATGCCCCCCCGTGTATCCTGACACCACATCAATTACACCTTCATATTTATCAAAAGGTTTTACCATACACCAAAAACAACCACCTGCAAAAGTTGCTTGTTCATATTGTTGCATATAAACCTCCAATTAAACGATATTAATTAAAAGCGTTGCCGTTTACATAATACCACTATTACTGCAAACATCTCTATTATTAATCACTTTTTTTTACTTGAAAATGATTAAATTATCACCACATTGAGTTGTAAGGAGGAATTCTATCATGGCAAGTGGCTGGGCATCAGATGATGCAGTTAATCAACAAATTGAAGGAACTATTGCAGATGCAATTGAAAACGCAAGGCGTCAATTAAAACAAGGTATAGAAAGTGCTCATTTTTGTATTGAATGTGGCGATCCTATACCCGAAGCACGACAATTAGCTTTACCGGGAGTTCAATATTGCTTAGTTTGCCAGCAAAATATAGATAAAACTTTAGCTAAGACGGCAAATTTATATAATCGACGTGGTAGTAAAGATAGCCAATTACGTTAGAATTTATTAGGGTGGATAGTTATCCACCTATTTATAAAATAAAATCAATAAATTATTCTTATTTATTTTCTTTATCGTAAGGATAAATAATTAATTTATTATCAAACCATTCAGCACAGAAAATGTCTTCCAATTTTTCATAACCCTGTTTCTGAATTTCCTCTACAATCCAATCTTCGTTTTTATTTATTTCTTTCAGGTTTTCTTGACTTATTTTTCCTTCCTCAATAACAAGTACGGCGATATCTTTTTCACCTTTTTTGATGATAGTTAATGAGCCATTCAATTCGTACCATACATGTTTTAATTCAGCAAAAGTACAAATTCCCTGTATATTGATTAAAGTTTCAAAATCTCTGACGGGTAAATTAGCTTTGATAAAGTTATCGGTTAATAACTTCCCATTTTTAACTAACCGAATAGGCGTACCATCAATCGCATCTCTTAAATGTGAATTTTTTGATTTAATAAATCGAATTAAAACTAATAATCCAGCCCAAATGGCGACAAGCCCTGAAGCTTGTAAAGCAGAGACAGTTGGACTAAGTAAAGCACCACCAACAAGCGCACCAATGACCATACTCCCAACCTGATCTAACTGAGACATAGGGGCAATTTGACTTTTACCAGACAATTTGACATAAATAAGTAAAATAACCAAGGCCAACAAAAACTTGGGGGCCATCTCTAATAAATACATACCTAACCTCCAGACGCACTTTGCAATATTATGTAAACAAATAAAAGTTACTGAATCTTTAATTGATTAAAATCGACTTACTTGA
Source organism: Gilliamella sp. wkB171 (assembly GCF_001693755.1). Taxonomy (GTDB): domain Bacteria; phylum Pseudomonadota; class Gammaproteobacteria; order Enterobacterales; family Orbaceae; genus Gilliamella; species Gilliamella apicola_F. Next base: position 31,470 of record NZ_LYST01000051.1, on the reverse strand, counting down.
TAGGTATAACTTGCTGATTAATTTGAAAATAGAATGACAGATTTAACGAATAACATCACTAGTCATATTTTACTAATTGCATGATCGTGCAAAATAGTTCCACGCTAAGATATTTTGACTAAGCGAGCTTAGTAATGCTACTAATAAATAAAAAAAATAGCAACACTAGCTGTTATTGAAATGTTTCTATCAACGGCTTACTCTTCATTTTTATGAAAATAGCCTATCGACAAAATAACAAAGACCGTTTAGCAAAATCCGCAGCATATTTATTTTAAGCAACAGTTAATCATGCATAATAAATATAATAATAAGCTAATTTGACACATAACAAAGCTCATTAATGTTATTAGCTGCTTGTAAGTAAAGCTCGACATCTATATTAAAATTCGGACTAGTGCTTAATAAATCTCAAGATGACTATCATATCCTACAGAATATTAATTATTATCTCACTGACCGAAACCCTATTAAAACAGCTAACAAGTTTGTCAATACTTAAATACAAAGCTATTTCATACTGACATAGTTTCTATTGATAAGAGAGGTAAATTCAATTCACTCTTTAATTTGAGATGATTAATCACTAACTATTTTATAAAACATATTTTTTAATTCTAAAACTTTTTAAATTTCAATTTTTATTCATTATTTTATTTTCAATACCAGATAATATTTCACTGATTAATCGGAGTACATTTCAAGCTGGTCACTAAATCATTTGTGCGTATTGATTTGTCACTTAGCTAAGTGTAAATTGTAATGTTCTGGCGTCAATAACAGCGTGTAATTGACAAATTTTAATGAATATTAAATGGATTTGGATGTGAAAAACTTATTAAATTTGATTGCGATTCAACAACTTTCAAAAGCAACAATTGCCTTTACTGTTGGCTTTTTTTGTATATTGGTTGGGTATGACAATATTGTTGATTTTAATACTAACTATGCTTTTGTAAAAAGTGTATTATCGATGGATAGTATGGAACCATTTTTTTCGGGAAGTCCCGCTATGACGTCTCGAGCAATCAGTAATACAACGCTCCATTTAATTGGATACTGGGTAATAATTATAGGTGAATTAATTACTGGTTTAGTCTGTCTATTTGCTTCACTTTATATGTTTGCATCAATCAACAAATCTCGATTTGTGAATGGACAAGTGATTTATTTAGTCGGAGCAACACTAGCGATTTTAATTTGGTACTTTGGTTTTGCTGTCATTGGAGGGGAATATTTTTCAATGTGGGCTAATAAAATGAATGGACAATCCAAAGCCTATACATTTGCAACATTTATATTGATCACTGCGCTATTTGTTTATATGCCTTTATTAAAAAGAGAAAATCAACTATCAAATTGAATTCAAACCTACTTTTTATACAACTAAAAGTCGAATTGATTGGAAAGATGGATTTTAATCTTTTTAATTTTATTTAAAGAGTAAAATCCATATTAAAAAATAGCCTGTTAACTTAGCTAAACTTGCTGACAACTAGGACGAATGATAATCTCATTTAAAGTAGTATCTACAGGTGAATTAATAGTAAAAGCAATCACTTGAGCAATGCGTTCTGGAGCAATAGCGACTTGTTGATAAAGTTTATCAATAGCGGGCTTAATATCTTGGTCGGTAATAGTATGAGTAAGCTCAGTTGCAATTGCGCCGGGTGATATTACACTGACTCGTATATTACTCTTTGCTAAGGCTTCTTCTTGCCGTAAACTATCGCTAATAGCTAACACCGCTGATTTTGTTGCGCTATAAACACCACCGCCAGGATGAGTTAAATGCCCAGCTATAGATGAAATATTAATAAAATGACCTTGTTTCTTTTGTCGCATCGGTAATAATGCTGCGGCAATGCCATATAAAGTACCTTTAATATTAACATCGATCATTTTTTCCCATTCATCGACTTTTAATTTATCAAAAGTTGATTGTGGCATTAAACCGGCATTATTGATCCAAACATCAATTTGACCATATTCATCCAGCGCTTTTTTCGCTAACATATCAACGTCATTTCGTTTTGTCACATCCGTTAATTGATAAGTCGCAATGCCACCAGCAGCGGAGATCTCAGCAACGATTTTCTCAAGTTTATCTTTACGCCTTGCGCCTAATACAATTTTATTACCTTGGACTGCAAGTAATTTAGCTGTAGCTTCACCAATACCACTCGATGCACCTGTTATGACAATAACCTTTTGTGAATTTTGCTTCATTATTTGTCTCCTTAACGCCTGTTTATTTCAAAACATTGACGAATGCCTGAGCTAATGCATCAGCTTGCTCATTACCAACTTTAGATTGCAAGATATCTCTAAGTTCACGAATTTGATCGTGAGTTAAACCTATATTCATTGCCATATGTATGTGTGATTGAAGTTGACTGTCAACACCACCAAGGCTCGCTAATGCAGCAATAGTTGCAATTTCACGGCTTTGATAATCAATATTATTACGTCCAAAAATATCACCAAATAAGTGAGCTTTTAAAAACTGATTAATTGCGGGAGCAAAATCCATCAAGCCGCCAGAAACAGGTTGTCCGACTAAATAAGTTTGAATCTCGGTACCTAACTGCAGACTGGTTTTATCGGTGGGTAAGGGATCAGGCTCTTTCCCCATCACATCTATAATGCCGTTTTGATGACGTTCATCCAAAAGTTGCTTAAAAGTTCCAATAGCATTTAAACTACGCGGAAAGCCAGTGTAAGCATACATTTGAACAAGTACTTCTTTAATTTCGTTTATCGTTAAACCATTATCTAATCCTTCTATTAATGACACTTTTAGCTTTGGCATATCACCCTGAGCGGTAAAGGCTGCAATAGGAATAATAAATTGTTGTTTTACGGTTAATTGATGGTTATCCATAGTTGATGCCTCACAAATTGTTGATAAACTCCATATCATAAAAAAAGAAATAACTACACGAACTATTTTTTGCATAGGGTTTCCTGCTAAAACAAGCTCAGCGAGATAAAATTGACTACCATACGACCACTTTTATACTTAAAAAATTACGTATAAACTAACAGTATAAATATTGATTAAAAATGCAAATTAATAAGTTAACTTCACTATTTGCTTAATAATTACTTTTTATCGTAATATTGTTCATCGGTCACTTTTTCTAACCATTCAACATTTTTACCATCGAGTTCCTCAACCACGGAAAGATGAGTCATAGCATTGTGTGGTGATGCACCATGCCAATGTTTTACTCCCGGTGGGCAAGTAATTACATCACCAGGATGAATTTCGACAATAGGACCGCCCCATTCTTGAGTAAAGCCAACACCGGAAGTGACGACTAAAGTTTGTCCTAATGGATGAGTATGCCATGCTGAACGAGCACCAGGTTCAAACGTCACATAAGCGCCAGAGGTCCGAGATGGACTCGTAGCAGGAAATAGAGGATCGATTCTTACATCACCTGTAAAAAATTTATCTGAGCCTTTGATGGAAGCCTGTGCACCATTTTTGGTAACTTTTTGAGACATAGCATTATTCTCCTTAGCATAAATTCGGATTGAAAAACAAGTCACAATCATTGTTGTGATTAATAATGTTATTGATAATTTTCTCATAACAATCCCATTAGTTAATTAAAGATTATCTATGCGTTACTATAAACATATCAATTAATTATCAATAGACACAATTCTATTAAATTCTTGCCTAATAATTTCAGTTACAATATTATTTTTACTGATAAGCTTTAAAATAGTTCTAACTATGTTTGGGTGAATGTTAAGGAAATCTAATGAAAAGAAGCGATCTAAACAGTGAACTTACCACAATAAATCAGCAAGTAAAACAACATATGTTACGTTGGGCTCAAACTGCGGGTGACTACCCTACTGCGATAAATGGTTTGGGTATTTATCGCCGTGACATGACAGATTATAACGAAAACTGCTTCTACCAACCACTAGTATCTATTATTATTCAAGGGAGTAAACGCTCGTTAATTGGAACCGAACAACACATTTATGGTGAAGGCGATTATCTCGTTACCTCAGTTGATATTCCAGCAGTTAACTCTATAACAATTGCATCGCAAACTGAACCGTTTTTATCCCTTGCCTTATACCTTAATACGCAAATTATCAACCAACTCATCACTGAGTATCCACAGTTAGCCAATATTAAAGCCATTCCTTTCAAAGGAATTAGTATAAAAAAAGTTGAATTAGACATACTTACTGCTTTTTTTCGATTGATCCAATTACTTGATAAACCTGAACAAATTTCGATATTAGCCCCAATGATTATCAAAGAAATCCATTATTTACTGCTTATTGGACCTTTCGGGCAACACTTGCGTTCTATCAATACAAAAGGCACACAAAGCCATCAAATTGCCTCAACAATTGATTGGCTAAAAAATCACTATAAACAACCCATCACTGTTGAAGCTTTAGCCGAAAAAGCCAATATGTCATTAGCGACGTTTCATCGTCATTTTAAACAGGTGACCACATTAAGCCCATTACAATATCAAAAACAATTACGTCTTTATGAAGCTCGTCGTTTAATGTTGTCAGAAAATTATCATGCTAATAGTGCCGGACTTGAGGTCGGTTATGAAAGCCAAACGCAATTTAATCGGGAGTACAAACGTTTATTTGGTACATCCCCCTATAAGGATATTAAAAATCTCCAATAAACTCAGAATAGCAATTATCATATTTTGACAAATATCATGAATATTGAAAATTACGTCAAACGGGACATTGCACCAATCCATGGCACATTATAATTTTGGTTTTTAGCTAAATTTGACCTTGATAGATAACCAATTGTTCCGCCTTTTTTCAATGACTACTGCTCGACTTTTTTCTCTATTTGTATAAATAACGCTCTTTTATTCTTTACTGTTAGGTTAGTGTTTAATCGTCATACTCACCATCAAGAAGCTTATTGATACATTTTTCAGGATCACCAATAAACTCTTGCCAACTGCACATTGGGGTAAGCATATCGTGTTCAAGATCTAAGCAGCAAATCATTTTTTTTATCGGTGACCAAACAAGGTAAAGTTCATAGTTTTCAACTTTTTCAATAAAACAAAGTAGATTTTTTCGATGCCATTTCATCTCCTGCAAATCGACTAATTGATAAAACGTAATGTATTTTGAATGCGTATCTTTACCCGAAAAATAAATCTTCTTTGGTGGTTGTTTTAAGTATTCAAGCATATCAGCAGGAATTTTATAACGCTTAATTTGCCGTATTTTTTCTTGCTCGTCATGCCATTGCGGTGGTTCTAACGATTTCAATACTTGCATTAATTGTGTATTATTTTCTCTTAAAGCTACTGAATAGGCACGCAAACCATCTTTATCAGTGATAGTCACATCACAGCCATTTTTTATCAGGTATAACGCAATGTCATTATGATTAGCTCTCACGGCTTCAATAAGTGGCGTTGATGCATATGGAAAAACCATATTAGGTTGATGATAGTTTATATCAGCACCCATCTCTAACCACATTTTGATTTTATCCATATTACCGTCAAAGGCACTTGACCGAAGTGCTGCACCACCATATTTTTTTACGGTAACACCATATTTTTCGAATAATTGGATATGTTCATATTTATTACCGTATTGAATTCGCTCAAATATTTCTCCATAATTTTTGATTGGTAAAAAATCAAGAGCATTATGTTCTAATAACAGTTCAACAATCTTATTTTTGCTGTGCTGAGCGGCCATTTCGATAATCGTTAACTCGCCAATATCAAGCGAAACCTGCTTAGCTAGCAACCATTTTAAAGCAGGTAACTGATTAGTCATTACTGCAATTGCGATCGGTACCATATCGATATATTTATTAAAATGAATAGATTTATTAATATCCCAGTCAGCTTGATACAGTGCCTGCATTTTTTCCAAATCTGATTCATATATGGCTAGTGCCACTTCAGGTAACGTCTCAAAGTTACCTATAGAAGGTATGTTGTACATCAATTACTCCATCTTGCATTAACAGCTATGTATTATACATTTTGATAATTATCTCTATTAAATTCAACTACTAAATGCTTAATCTGCGTTATTGTGAATCACAATTATGAGATGTTGCGGCGTTAATAATAAATAATCGATCATATCTTTATGTATAAAATTAAGGAGATGTCTGACTATAGGTTTATCATGAATTTAAGGATCTTTTGCAAAATGCAACAGTATAGATTCCTCAATAATTTTTACAAAAAAATATCAAATCAAAGCATAATGATGTTGCTATATGATTTGTTTGCGATTTAGTAAAAGTTAATAATCGACAATAAAACCGCATTTAAAAATTAATACTAATCTTTACTTTTTATTCTATATTTTTATGCTATATTGCGAATAATAACGACTTTTCATTTACAATTTATAACAACTGGATCGCTAAAACGGTTTAGCAATACAAAACATTTTTATTTTAAATAGACTGAAAATAATCTTAATAAATAAGATTTATAAGAAAAGAATAAAGTAGCATAGATAGTTTGCAAAATATAGCACATAGCTCAGCAGTACATTAATAGCCACTCTCCATATTGGAACAACATGTTAGCAATAAAAGCTATTGAAATTTTTAAAGCAACACTGTTACTTATAAAAAAGAGCAAAATGATCAAGAATGGCTTGCCATTAATATAATTGAGCATAATACCTGTGTTGAGTAATTTTGTATGAATAACGCATAAATGAAACCTTAGATTATCAAAAATTTTTGCATAATAAGCACTAGATAGTGACATATGAATACAAAAGGAATTAAAGTGACAATTCAAGAAAACTTACAAGATTTAAGTGATTTACAAACAGCTGTAGCATTATTGGAGTCACCATCTATCATTGCAAGAATGTCTAGTTTGATTGGTTCTCCATTAGAAGAAGCAGTAAAAAAACTGCCAACAGCGGTATCCAAAAAAGTCAATAATATTATTGGTTCAGCCCTTCATAAAGCTGCTGATGCAGCACTATGGAGCCTTGATAATGAGCCAAATAGATCCGCTTCAACTAAACTTCACAAGCTTTATGCTGCCACATCGGGTGCTTTAGGTGGCGCTTTTGGGTTTACATCACTATTTATTGAGCTACCAATATCGACGACGATTATAATGCGTGCAGTAGCCGATGTTGCACGTAGTGAAGGATTTGATTTAAATCTTTTTACCACTAAAACAGCCTGCGTTGAGGTATTTGCCTTAGGTGCAAATACCAAAACAGATGATAATAGTACTGACACTGGGTATTATCTATCACGTAGTTTTATGACTAAATCGATGAACCATCTATCAAAAGAATTAGCTGAAATTGCCACAAAACACGGTGCTGGTACCATCACGCATATTAGTCATAACCAAGCAGGAAAATGGTTCAGTAAACTAATAGAAACAGTTGCTTCACAATTTGGCATTGTAATAACCAACAAATTTGCTGCACAAGTGGTACCAATTATAGGGGCAATCACTGGAGCGACAATGAACACGCTGTTTACTAGTTTCTATCAAGATATGGCTCGAGGACATTTTATCATCAAAAGATTAGAGGCAAAATACGGCTATGAACATGTTAAAGAGATGTATAACAAAATAAAAAATGTCAAACATTAACATGTCCAGCACTAATATAACCAAGCAAAATCACATTGAGTAAGAAGATCAAACATTTAAACACAACAATATTGTTAGGTGTTGTGTATTTAGTTAGCCTGCATAGCATTGCTTTAAAAATTGACCTGATGGCATATTTTTTTACTAAAAAGCTTTGAGATTATTGACGATTTTAACTTAGAAATTTAGAGCGGGAAACGCAACTCTAGTTTTACATGTAATCCACTATTATTTATTAAAATTATTCGAGCTATAAAATTTGATGTACTAAAAAATATACTGAATCAATAGTCCTGTCGAATAATAACTGATATCGATAAAAATATCTCAAATAAGTCTATTTTTTAAGACTTTTGAATAAATACAAAAAAGAAACTATTGTCATAATTTTTAAAGTAAGTAAAATTTAGACAAATTAGCTATTTTAGCTAGATGTGGAGAAATAAAATGCCAACAAAAGTCCTAACTGCTTATGAAGTGAAAAACCGATTTGGTGAGGCTTTACTTAGCGCACAAGCTGCCCCTGTTACTGTCACTAAAAACGGTAAACCGGTGTTAGTGATGATGTCGATAGATGAATATCAGCTATTTGAAAAGATGAAAAAGAACTATGTTGATGCACAAATCAAACTAGGTTTAAAAGATATTGAAGAAAGTAGAACAATTGATGCTGATAGCTTCTTTAACAATCTATTAGAGGACTAATAGTGCTATCAATAAAAATTACTCAACATGCAGCCAAACAACTGAAAAACATTTATGAGTATTCTATAAAAAATTGGGGACGAGAAAAAGCCAAAGAATATCTGACCAATTTGCACAAAACTATTTCTTTGCTTGCCCACTCGCCAAGTATTGCCATGCAATATAATAAAAATATTTACTATTTTCCCTGTCAAAGTCATATTATTTACTTTATCCAAGACGCCAAGAAAATGATCGTTTTGACCGTATTACATAAGTCTTGTTTACCTAGTAATGATCCGATATTACAAAAATAATATATAAGCAAAAAAGTGAAGCTAACAATGTATCTTCGGAATCTTTAGCTTAAATTGAAAAATTTTAATACTTGCTTATGGCTAATATAGAAACTCTAAAGAAAGCAGAACTAATTTAATAACCAGCAAGTTTAAAGTCCAATAAAAATGAGACGCAACCTTTTATTGATATTTTCATTTGAATCCACTACTTAATTATTTTGTTCTTGGTCAATCTCTTTATTTGATCGTTTATAATACTATCAATGATCTCTCTAATAAAAATAAACCATCACAAATTCAAAATTGATAAAAATGCTAATTAGCATAAATAATTATATAATATCTTCAGTTATGCAATACGCAATGATGAGAAAATATTCTAATGGCACTTATTAATCAAATAAAATCAGAATTACTTGAATTAGAAGGTGGTCTTTTTCAACGTTTATGTGATGATTGGTTATATAAAAAAGGGTATCAAAATTTAAATGCCATCGGTATGACTAATACGTCTAACAAAACAAAAACTGGTACCCCTGACACATTATTAACTCAGGATAATGGAACATATATTTTTTCTGAGTATACCACTCAACAAGGGCATTTAAGATCAAAAATTGAAAATGATATAACCAAGTGCTTAGATCCTAAAAAAACAGGTATCCCAATTGATAAAATTACAAAAATTATTATCTGTTATTTAGGAGACCTGACAACTACTGATATTAATGAACTTAGTCAAAAATGTAGTGAATACAGCATATTATTAGATCTTCACAATATTGATGCTCTTGCATATAGCATCATAAATAATTATCCTATCCTTGCGGAGCGTTATTTGTCTCTTTCTCTGGATACTGGTCAAATAGTTGATATTGATGTTTTTATTAATAAATATAATGCAAATGAATTTGCTACTCCCATTAATAATAATATTCTTTTTCGTGATGAACTATTACAACAAGGAATGAACATCATCACTAACGAAAGTAAGTTCTTATTAATTTCAGGTGCAGCAGGTGTTGGTAAAACATTATATGCTGTGAATCTTTTAAAATTGATAAAAAATCATCATCCCTCAGCCAAAATATTTTGCCTGTTTAATAAAGGCACTGATTTTTCCAGAGATATAACTGCCTATTTTAGCGAGCCTGGTGAATACTTTATTTTTATCGATGATGCAAACCGATTAGATGAACGCCTAGATTATGTATTATCTTATTTAAATAATATAAAAAGTGACCGTAGCTTTCGAATTATAGCCACTGTTAGAAATTACGTTCAAGAACTTGTTATTAGCAAAGTAGAACAAATTACACACATCACACAATTCACCATTTCTGCACTTACACAAGATCAAACAAAAGAGTTATTGGAAAATCAGTTCACAATTAGAAACTTTGATTATCAACAACGTATCTGGGAAGTATCAAATGGAAACCCTCGTTTGGTGGTAATGGCTGCACAGCTTGCAAAAAATGAAAAAAAACTCTCTGCATTAAGTAATGTTGCTACTTTATATGATGATTATTTTGGTAAACATGAAAATATTAAATATATTTTAAATGATCCTAATCTTATTAAAACAGCTTGTATTATTGCATTACTCCGAACAGTAGACACACAAAATCAATTTGAAATAGATAATATTCAACAAATTTTTGGTATTGAATTTTGTGAATTTTGGAAGTATGTCAATATATTGCATGAAAATGAACTTGTTGATATGTATGAAAATGAAGCGGTGAAAATTTCTGATCAAATTCTATCAACTTATCTTTTTTATCGGGGTGTGTTTGACAAAAAGGTGATACCGTTTTCTAATTTGTTGATAAACTTCGCTGCCCCAAAACACCCTCATAGAATTATCGTAAAAAATACATTTTCAATATTAAACGATGCATTAATACCTGTCATTAATACGTTTGATGACAAAAATATTCTTGCACAGATAAAACCTGACATTCTTGGTTATTATCAACATTTACGAAACACTAATACCGAAGTCGAAGAAATTTTAACGTTTCTTAAAATATTCGGTTATGCTATTCCGCCTTCAACTTGCCTTACGTTTATAAAAAATTTAATCAAACAGAAAGAAAAGCAGATAGTAGATTGGCATAATGTGAAGTTTGAACTAAACAAACGATATGAGCCTCAAAATTCTATATTAGCTTTATTGGTTAATTTTAGAAATTTATCTGAATCCGATTTTAAGATTGCTTTAGATCTCATGCTAGAGCTTATTGTTAAATCTGATGATTTAATTGAGGACATGATTTGTGTGTTAACTAAATCATTAAATATAACAGTTGATGATTATTACTCAGACTATGTAATCCAAACAATTGTAATTGAGAAACTTTTAGAAAAAGCTGAAAAAGGAAACAATTACCTATTCTCTATGTTGTTTTTGTGTGTGGCAGAAACTTTTTTAGAGACCCAATATGAAGACAGCTATTCAAGACATAATATTTTGTATACTAGAACCATTCAAATACGTGGAAGTAAAGGTATATTAAAAATAAGGGAAAATATTTTTCAGGGTTTATCTTGGTTATTGGCTATTTCAACTTATCAAACATCGGTGCTAAGTCTTTTCTCTAAATATATCTCTAAAATTTATTCTTATAATAAAGAACTCGTAACCTCAGATTCATTATTGATAAATACATATCTTATTGATAATTTAGATAAACAGAATTTAAGTCACTGTGTTTCAGTCTACGATTATTGTCACCAATTAAAACAAATAGATATTATATTTCCTTCATTATGGGAATCCGATTTTAATCATCCTAACCTTTCTTTGCTAAGCCTTTTGTTAACAGATAGAGAAAAACAAAAGCAATTTGATTTTGATATAGATAAATATCAAACATACTATAATGAAAAAATCAGGCATTATTTAGTTAAGTTAAATGTGCAACAAGTAGCTCTATTTTTTAAAAAATGCCAAGAATTATATCATGCTTTCAAGCAAAATCCACAAAGTACAAAAAGCAGTGAAATACAATATGCTATGCTCGCTGTCTTATCTATTTTAGTTGAAACTCATTTAACCGATTATGTAGAAATTATCAGGTATTATTTGCTTTATGATGAAGATTTTGTTGTCCCAGCCGATATAATTTTTCATAACTTATTAAGACTAAATAAGTTTGATGATATCGAGTTGTTAATTGAAAAGAGTTCATTTAAAAATAAAAATTTATGGATGACATATTATTTTCAAACTTTTCCAAAGGAAAAGATTACTATTCATACCGTAAAATCTCTGGTTGACCATATTAAGTTAATCGGCATTGAGCATTTACCTAACTCAATCAATTTTTTAACACAGTATAAAGTAATTGAACCTGCTATCTTTTCGATAGTTTCAAAAATTTTATTAGAACGCACTAAGGAAGATATTTTATTTCTGAAACCGATCATGAGTATATTTAATCCTCATTCTTTACTATTTAATAAATGGTCTGATTTATATGATGATATTGAACTTGTTTTTGATATTTATCTCTGTGCATTAAAAGCTGTTAATTTATTTGACTACGATGGAAAAGCTTTAGATCTTTTAATACAGCAAAAACCAGATTTTCTATTAAGATTTATCGATAGATTATACGAAAGAAAAAATCGCCCATCATCACAAACTTACATGCCTAGTTTGAAGTTTTTATGGCATAGAGAGACTTATATACAAGATATTGAAAAATATGCATTGTATGTATGCCATAAGGGATATTTTTTGGACAGTATTGTTCATAAATTGTTTCATGATGATCGTGATAAAAATTCAAATGAAGTGAACATATTAGAGGAAAACTTTCTAAAACAAACATTACTGAATAATAAAGACAATCATGATTATATTTATTTTATATTTACCATTATTCATTTAAAGCTAGACAATTTTATAATAGACATGATTTTATTTTTTCTAAAAGCAAATGACAATTTAACTATTTTTGAAGAAATAATCCGTATTTCTAATTCTGGCGTTTGGCATGGTAGCTTGATTCCAAAACTTGAAAATCAAAAACAATTTTTGCTTAAACTCCTTCCCTTTTTAAACACAAGCGATTTACTCGAGCATCGAGAATCTGTTGAAAATCTAATTGTTCAGTCAAATAAAGAGATTGGATATGAAAAGAAATGGGAGTTCTTAAAACAGCGGTATTTTTAGTAATATATCTATATTTTAATAAACAGATATATTAAGTAATATCGCATCATGATTGTTCTGGTTATTATAATAAATGTAATTTACAGTTCTATTTTAGATATGTTGCATTTTATTGAAATTTGCAAAACTAAAATTTGGAGCGGGAAACGAGGTTCGAACTCGCGACCTCAACCTTGGCAAGGTTGCGCTCTACCAACTGAGCTATTCCCGCATAAGATGTGCTTTAAATGGTGCCCGGGGCGAGACTTGAACTCGCACGGCCAAAAAGGCCGAGGGATTTTAAATCCCTTGTGTCTACCGATTTCACCACCCGGGCTCAAAACTAATTACTTAAATGTAAGTGCGTTTTGAATGCTGTGCATTTTACCCATCTTAATTTTAACGTCAACAAAAAAATCAAAATAATTGATCAACTGCTCAATGTTTGTCACTTTTTTAAAGAATATTTAATCTTCTACATCAAAAATCAACAATTTTACTCATTAAAAATTATTTAATTCAACCTGACAAAATAAAATGGATAAAGAATAATTAAAATTTAAACACTAAACGATGAACCACAGCCACATGTAGTTGTTGCGTTCGGGTTATCAACAACAAAGCGTGAGCCTTGTAAGCCTTCAACATAATCAATAGTACCACCAACAAGATATTGCAGGCTCATAGGATCAATCACCAGTGAAACACCATTTTTTTCGATGGCTAGATCATCTTCGTTGACTTTTTCATCAAAGGTAAAACCATATTGAAAGCCACTACAACCACCACCTGTAATATATACTCTTAATTTAAGATTCGGGTTTTCTTCTTCTGTTACTAATGATTTGACTTTATTTGCTGCAGCATCTGTAAAGTTAATCGGTAAAGCATCGCTCATTTTTTTCTCCTAATTTAATTGTTGTTATTATATACCTTTGCTACCACAAAATACAAAATGGAAACTGCTATTAGATAAATTTATACTAATCATCTTGAATTTAAGTTAATTTTATGAATAAATACTGCAACAAATTTTTATCAAAAAAACATGATTATGATAAATAAATTCAAATCTGAAAAATGTTACAAGCAAGCCATGTCGGTTATGCCAGGTGGGGTTAACTCACCGGTTCGAGCATTTAATGGCGTTGGAGGTACACCGCTATTTATAGAGCGAGCCAATGGCGCTTATATTTATGATGTCGATGACAAGGCCTATATCGATTATGTTGGTTCATGGGGGCCAATGATTTTGGGTCATAACGATCCAGATGTTGCTAATGCCGTTATCCATTCGGTACACAACGGATTAAGTTTTGGTGCGCCAACCGAGATTGAAACTAAATTAGCGACGCTTGTCACCGAACTGATACCTTCGATAGAAATGCTACGAATGGTGAATTCTGGAACTGAAGCCACAATGAGCGCTATTCGTCTTGCTCGAGGTTTTACCGGTCGAGATAAAATTATCAAATTTGAAGGGTGCTACCATGGACATGCCGATTATTTGCTTGTAAAAGCAGGTTCTGGAGCGCTTACATTTGGTCATCCGACTTCCCCTGGTGTTCCAAATGATTTTGTTAAGCATACACTTGTATGTGATTATAATTGTCTTGAATCAGTAAAAAAACAATTTGAACAGTACCCTAATGAAATTGCCGCCATAATTGTTGAACCGGTTGCAGGAAATATGAACTGTATACCCGCCAACAAAGCATTTTTACAAGGCCTTCGAGATCTTTGTAATCAATACAATAGTTTATTAATTATTGATGAAGTCATGACTGGTTTTAGAGTTGCACTTGGTGGTGCGCAAGATTATTACGGTGTAACGCCAGATCTAACTTGCTTAGGCAAAATTATTGGCGGAGGAATGCCGGTTGGTGCCTTTGGTGGTCGTGCAGAAATAATGAATCAACTTGCACCGACAGGACCAATTTACCAAGCAGGAACACTGTCTGGTAATCCAGTAGCCATGGCAGCAGGATTTGCTACCTTAACCAAGTTAACCGATGTCGGTATTTATGATGATCTTGATGAAAAAACAACGACGCTAGCAAATGGCTTATTGTCGGCTGCAAAACAATACGATATTCCTTTAGTCGTCAATCATGTTGGCGCAATGTTTGGATTATTTTTTACAACTGCTGATGAAGTAACCACTTATCAAGATGTAATGAATTGTGATATTGAATTATTCAAAAAATTCTATCATTATATGCTCGAAGAAGGCATCTATTTCGCTCCTTCGGCCTTCGAAGCTGGATTTATGTCACTTAAGCATTCTAATACAGAAATCAATAAAACCATCGATGCAGCAACGCGTTTTTTTAGCAGCATTAGCAAACAAAAAAACAAAGAGTATTAATACTACTATCAATGAAAATATTAAACTATTAACATAGGTAACAAACATATGGTTAATCCACTAAAAGAAGGTGAAAAAGCACCTCAGTTTTCGCTACCAGATCAAGATGGAGAATTAATAAGTTCGAAAGATTTTAAAGGTCAACGTATTTTGATTTATTTTTATCCAAAGGCGATGACACCCGGTTGTACAGTACAAGCATGTAATTTACGTGATGCTATAGATGAGTTTAAAAAATACAATGTGGTGATAATTGGAATTAGTACGGATAAGCCAGAAAAATTATCACGATTTGCTGAAAAAGAATTATTAAACTTTACGTTGCTTTCTGATGAAAATCATGAAGTTTGCCAAGCTTTTGGTACGTGGGGTGAAAAAGAGTTTATGGGTAAAAAATACGATGGTATACACCGTATTAGTTTTTTAATTAGTAAAGATGGCAAGATTGAAAAAGTCTTTAATGATTTCAAAACTAGCAACCATCACGAAGTGGTTTTAGATTACCTTAAAAACCACGCTCAATAATTTAAAAAGCAGATTAAATCATTAATCTGCTTTCTCTTGTTTTACTTCATTCGTATTTAATTCTTCTGTTTTTGGCCAGGCATTAATAATAGCTTTGACTAACGTCGCTAAAGGTATAGCAAAAAATATTCCCCAAAATCCCCATAATCCACCAAATACTATTACAGCTACAATAATGACTAAAGGATGAAGATTAAGTTTTTCAGAAAATAGACATGGCACAAGCAAATTACCATCTAATGCTTGAATTAAAACATAAAAGAAAATCAAATACCCAAATTCAGCACTAATGCCCCATTGGAAAAGAGCAATTAAAACAACTGGAATACTTGAAATAATAATACCTATATAAGGTACTAAAACTGAAAGACCAACAATTACCGCTAGCAATAAACCATAATCTAAACCAAAGTACCAAAAAGGAATATAAACACACACCGCTAAAATAATAATATGTAACACATTACCTACAATATAGTTAGATATTTGCAAATCCATTTCAGCAGCAACTTGATTTAAAATGCTACGATTTCTTGGTAAAATTTTAGAACAGTATCCCCATATTTTAGTTTTATCTTTTAATAGAAAAAACATCATAATAGGTACCAATACTGCATTAATAACTACCGATACCAACCCGAATAACGACACTATTGAAAACTGCAATAATGAATTACCTGTTTGTACAAACTTATTAGTAATACCTTGAATAATTGAATCAAATAGTCCGACATCGATCAATTCAGGATAATGTTGTGGCAATGAAGTGAGAAAGTTATTAGTAAAATTCAACATATTTGGAATATTGGTAATAAGACTCACACCTTGTTGCCAAACTAAAGGAACTAAGATCATAAATCCAGCTAAAACGATCAAAATAAAAACAAGTAGGACAATGATAACCGCTAATGTTCTTGGGACCTTTCTTTTATTCAGATAATTGACAGGTGTATTAAGTAAATAAGAAAGCACGATAGCAATTAAAATTGGTAATAATATTTTATTGAAAAAATAGATGATAAAAAAAAGAAAAATGATCACAGCCATTAATGAAACAACATGAGGATCACTAAATCGCCTTTTATACCACTCAATAAACAGCTTTAACATGCAAATACTCCTAATTTTGCTTTCTAATTGTATCCAATCATCGTTTTTAGTTTAGTTATTTTTTAAATCCACCCAAAATCCCACGGGTAATTTGTTTGCCAATTTGATTAACAACTTGTCTGGTTGCACTTTTAACGACTTGCTGCGCTAATCCATCGTGTTGCCCACCTCTTGGCCCTTTGCTACCAAAAATTAAAGAACTAAGCAAATCCATTATGCCACCATGGTTTTGTTGGTTTTCTCCAGCTTGATCACCTTGTTGTTTAGATTCTGATTGGCTGGTAGTTGAATTATTAAAGCTGAAACCAGCCTGAATTTTTTCATAAGCAGACTCTCGATCGAATGTTTGCGAATATTTTTTATAGAATGGTGATTCATGGATGATGGCGACTTGTTTATCTTCTGGCATAGGACCCATTTGTGAACAAGGTGCAATAACAAATGCACGTTCCACCATATTAGGACGGCCTTTCTCATCGAGAAACGAGATCAATGCTTCCCCTACTCCTAGTTCCATAATTGCTTTTTCTGTGTCAAAACTTGGATTAGCTCGCATTGTTTGTGCGGCAGTCTTAACAGCTTTTTGATCTTTAGGGGTAAATGCACGTAATGCATGTTGCACTCGATTACCTAATTGACTAAGTACTGTATCGGGAATATCGGTAGGATTTTGTGTCGCAAAATAAACGCCAACGCCTTTAGAACGAATCAAGCGCACCACTTGCTCTATTTTTTCTAGTAATGCCGGTGAAGTATCATTAAATAGTAGATGCGCTTCATCAAAAAAGAAGATAAGTTTAGGCTTTTCAAGATCGCCAACTTCGGGCAGATGCTCAAAAAGTTCTGATAGCAGCCATAATAAAAACACCGAATAGAGTTTTGGCGAATTATATAATTTTTCTGCAGACAAAATATTAACAACGCCACGACCTTGATCATTGATTTGCATTAGATCTGCAATCTCAAGCATAGGTTCACCTAAGAAAAATTCTGCACCTTGTTGCTCAAGTGTCAATAAACTACGCTGAATAGCACCAATTGAGGATGCAGAAATATTACCATATTGAGTTGTAAATTTTTTCGCATTATCGCCAATAAACTGAATCAGTGAACGTAGATCTTTAAAATCAATTAAAAGTAAACCGTTATCATCAGCAATTTTAAAAATAAGCTGTAAAACGCCCGCTTGGGTTTCATTAAGATTTAATAATCTTGCTAGCAGAATCGGTCCGATATCAGAAACAGTACTGCGAACAGGTATCCCCTTCTGAGCAAAAACATCCCATAATTCTATAGGGCAAAAATCGGGGGTCCAATTTGAAACGTGAATATTATCTAAGCGCGCTTGCAATTTAGGCGTTAAAACCCCTTTTTCGCCAATACCTGTTAAATCACCTTTAACATCGGCTAAAAAAACCGGCACACCAATTTGTGAAAAGCTCTCAGCCATTTTTTGTAATGTGACCGTTTTACCTGTTCCAGTCGCGCCTGTTATCAAACCATGTCGATTTGCCATTGAAGCAAGAATAGACAAATCTTTACTATCACTTTTTGCAATAACAATCGATTCACTCATGGATTAATCCTCATAAAAATTGCTATTAAAACAACTAAGAATATTGTAAGCTGAAACAGCATTAACTGCTATTATTATATCAAGTAGAAATAAGGAGTTACTATGTTCCCTGAATATCGAGAATTAATCTCAAAATTAAAAAGCACTGATTTACACTTTCAAAAATTATTTGATGAGCATAATGAATTAGATCAAAAAATTAAAAACATTGAATCAGGCATCGCTGTCGATACATCTGAAATGTTAGAAACATTGAAAAAACAAAAATTAAAATTAAAAGATGAACTTTATGAAATACTAAAAAAGGCGTCTGAGTAGCAAATTGTCATGTATTATTCGAATAATCGATTGTTGAACTTGAAAAATAAACCCCAGATTCTGGGGTTTATTACAATACTATCTACGATATAACTAGCTACTTTTCACCAATTGTTCTTGTGTTTTTTTCTGTTTACGGCTTTTAATTAGCATAATTGAATTTTTATGTGGTGTCTTCATTTATATTTCCTTCTTATTATTGTTATATAACCTATTTTTTATAATATAGTGGTTTTATTTAAAAAATCAACTTTTGTGTTTATAGTTGCAAACGACAAGTATTTAGCCTTTACATGACTTAATTGAATTGATTTTATAAGTGATGTAACACTTACATCACTTATATTGACATAATATATTAAAACCATTGACCAAAACGCTTTATATAGATGCGTTTCATTAGTTGAGCCACACAACAATAACTAAGAAGCGTTGCAATTAACCAAGGAAAATATGTCCACGGTAAAGGCTCAAGTCCGATTAGCCCCCCTAGCGGTGAAAAAGGTATATAAATACCAATAGCCATAATAAATAATGTCATTACTATCACAGGGAAAGTGGCAGTACTTTGTACAAAAGGAATTTTTTGCGTTCTAAGCATATGAACAACAAGCGTTTGAGAAAGCAACCCTTCTATAAACCAACCAGAATGGAATAAAGCCTGTGCTTCAATACTATTAGCACTAAACACAAACCACATAAGTGCATAAGTGGTAATATCAAAAATAGACGATGTTGGCCCAATCCAAATCATAAAGCGTCTAATATTTAACGCATCCCATTTACGAGGTTTTTGTAAAAACTCTTCATCCATCTTATCCCAAGGTAATGATAGTTGTGAGATATCATATAATAAGTTTTGGATAAGCAAATGAATCGCCAGCATTGGTAAAAATGGTAGAAACGCACTAGCCACTAATACAGAGAAGATGTTACCAAAGTTAGAACTTGCGGTCATATTTAGGTATTTCATAATATTACCGAAAGTTTCGCGTCCGCAAATTACACCTTCTTCTAGTACAAGCAAGCTTTTTTCAAGCAAAATGATATCAGCTGACTCTTTCGCGATATCAGTAGCTGTGTCCACTGAAATACCAACATCTGCATCTCTCAACGCTGGCGCATCATTAATACCATCACCTAAAAATCCGACAGTATGACCATTACTTTGTAATAATCTAATAATTCGAGATTTTTGTAATGGAGTCAACTTAGCAAAAATAGTGCGTTGCTCAATTTGCTCTTTTAACTCAGCGTCACTCATTTTTTCAATGTCGTTACCAAGTAAAGGTATACCCGGTTCTAAGCCAACTTCTCGGCATACTTTAATCGTGATGATTTCATTGTCACCAGTTAGAACTTTAACGCCAACACCATGTTCATTTAATGCAGAAATAGCTTCATATGCACTCTCTTTAGGTGGATCTAAAAATGTCAAAAAGCCACGAATTGCTAATGCTTTTTCATCTTGCACATTGTATTGATTTTTTGTTTCACCTGCGGCAATATTTTTCACGCCAACAGCTAATACTCTAAATCCATCTTTATTATAATTATGAGCAAGTTCAATCAGCGCTTGTTTGCGATTATCGTCTAATGGTAAATATTCACCATTTTCATAAACATAACTCGAAATAGACAGCATCTCTTCAACTGCCCCTTTACAAATCATTAAATGACTATCATCAGCATTTTGCACCACTACAGATAAACGTCGACGGACAAAATCAAACGGTAATTCATCAATTTTTTTATAAAGGCCAACACCCACTTTTTTAACACTGGTTTTTTCTTCAGCAAAACGAATGATTGCTTTATCCATCAAGTTTTTCATCCCACTTTGATAGTAACTATTAAGCCATGCCAGTTGTAAAACAGATGGATCAACTTGCCCATTAATGTCTAAGTGATGTTCTAAAATGATTTTATCTTGTGTTAATGTACCTGTTTTATCTGTACATAAAATATCCATCGCCCCAAAGTTTTGAATAGCATTTAAACGTTTCACCACCACTTTTCGTTTTGCCATGCCAACCGCACCTTTAGCTAGATTTGCACTAACAATCATTGGTAACATTTCTGGCGTTAACCCGACAGCAACAGCTAATGCAAATAGTGTAGCTTCGCCCCAATCTCCTTTTGAAAACCCGTTTATTAAAAGGACAATTGGTACCATAATCAGCATAAAACGAATCAGTAACCAACTTACACTATTCACACCTCGGTCAAATGAGGTTTCAGCGCGAGAACCAACAATAGATTTAGCCAATGAACCAAAGTGGGTATCTGCTCCAGTAGCTACAACAATTGCTTTAGCCGTACCACTCACCACATTGGTACCCATAAAGCAAACATTGTTCACATCAAGAATATTATCTTTAGAGATATCTGCTTGATTAATCTGATCACTATTTTTTTGTGAAACGGCGCCTAATGTATCATATTTTTCAACGGGAATTGATTCACCGGTTAACACCGCTTGACTCACAAATAAATCGCGAGACTCAATTAATCGAATATCAGCTGGTATCATGTCACCAGCCGACAAATAAACAATATCTCCTGGCACGATTTCATTTAACGGAATTTCGTAATGCTCAGGATTCATATCTTTATGTGGACGCCTTAACACGGTAGCGGTTGTGCGAATCATCGATTTTAATGCTTCCGCTGCTTTATTCGATCTAAACTCTTGCCAAAATCGTAATAAACCACTGAGTGTCACCATCGTTAATATGATAATAATACTTGTTAGGTCGGTTTCTTCGCCTTTTTGTAAAGGTAGCCAATAATCAGTAACAAAACTGACAATGGCTAAAATTAGTAACACAAAAATAAAAGGATTATTAAAGGCCATCAATAATTGCACAATAAAAGAGGGAACTTTTTCTCGTGCGACTTCATTTTTTCCATATTGTTCGATTCGTTCTTTCGCATTTTCTTGCGTTAAGCCAGAGAGGCTGGTTTGATATTTGGATAAAATAGTTTCAAGACTATTTTGAGCCTCTTTAATTGCTTTCACACCGACTTGATTTTTGTTATTTATATTTGATATATGCTTTGTCATCTTTTGTACCTTCACTCATCATTTTTTGACAAAAAGATCCCGTCATCTAGTTGGCAAATCAACTACAGACAATCAAAATTTGTGAATAACCATAAATTTATTGCATAGCAAAACTAACCTTGTAGATAGGTATGCCGCAAAAATCTATTAGTTTTAAGAAAATTAAATGTGTATTAGATACAACTCGGTGGTTCTAAATGTTTTTCAGAAAGATATAAAACACATAGCATATGTGTATGTGCGCAATGATGTTTTGAATTTATGTGATAGCGTGTAGAAAAATGCATATCGTTCACCGTTACCGTTTATCAATTTTCGGCTTGTGAACTGAAAAAATGAATATTTAGACAGGTCATTAACCGATGGTAATTTGTTTTAATTTGTCTCCCCAGCTGTTGGGGTGACCCGAATGAGCGTCCATATTTCTCCTGTAAACTGAACTAAACCCTTTGCGTTTCAACTTTCCCTAACCCTCATTTTTAACCACCTAATAGTTAAAAAAGTAAGAAAAGCCCAAAGGCGGGCAAGTTATACGCTTTTAAAAAAAAGAAGTCAACCTATTATGGCAAATAATGGCTTTGAACGCTTAAAAACAGCACTTATTGTCTTAACTGCAACAATTTTAGTGTAGAATTGATACACGTTTTATCCATAATCCGTTACAATAAGATAACTGTTTAAACTAGGGTAAATAGAATGGAATTTAGTACATTATTTAATGATAATTGGCTCAACTTAATCGTTATTTTTGCGCTATCAATAATTGCGTTTGTTTTCAAAAAAAAACCTAAAAGCAACTATTTTGAAAATATTATTAAGTACACTGATATTTTAGAAAAAACACCACAGCCACAATATCAAAAAGACTATTTAAACAATATTAAAAAGAAATTACTCTGGGAAAAAGTTTGTTTTTATCGTTCAGGTAATCGTAACAAGGAGAGAATTGCTATATCCTTAATCAATAGCGATATTTACAACATTATTGATTTAACACAGTTAAATTCATTAACCCAATACTTTGCTATTGAGAAAAATAAAATTTACCCTTTAAAACTTTTTCTCGTTAAAGAATTTGTTGTGAGCTGTATAGCTGCTGTTATTGCTATTATTTTTGTACTATCTAATCTCAACACTATTTTTAAATCACCTGAAATTATCAGTGTAATCATTGCTATATTAACCATTTTTATCATCACAATTATTATTAGCCAATTTATTGTGCCTGTAATAAAAAGACTCAATATGCTTAGATTGATTCTTAAGGATAACGATTTCCTTAATCGAGCCAATCACCAACTTGCCGTTATTATTGAAGATGATCAGAAAATCAATATATCCATTGCCGAGCAAGTTTTTGTCCAAAATGAGCAAGAGAGCGATAACAAGAATTAAAAATAAGTAATAACATGTCACACTGACAAATAACCGGATTTAAGTATCATTTTTAAATCAAGAAAATTAAGATTGTATATTTAATCGACTATTTCTGAGTTGCTCAACTAAATTCACCAGTGATGAATTTAGTTGGCACATAAATTCCTGATAAGAAAATTCCTTTTTACTTATTTGATCTAATTGTAATTCCCAATGGGCCGTCATATCTGGCATAGACATTGTTTCTGGAATTGAAAGTATCAAATTTCGGCCAACTTGCGTTGATCGAATAGATTTACCTTGTCGAGTTAAAAACTGACGCTTAAATAAAAGTTCAATGATGCCGGCTCTAGTTGCTTCAGTGCCTAATCCATCTGTCTCACGCAATATTTTTTTTACCTCTGGATCTTTGACAAATCGCGCAATACCGGTCATAGCAGAAAGCAATGTGGCATCAGTAAATGGCCTTGGTGGCACAGTTTGTTTGTCCACCAGTTCAGCATCAATACACTGAACGCTATCACCTTTTTTTACTAATTTAGTTAATAAAGGGCTATTTTCACTACTCTCTAATTCCCCATCATTTTGACTATTTTTAGTGCTGAATAATACTTTCCATCCCTCATCAATCATTTGATTAGCCTTCGCAATAAATTTACCACCTTCAATATCAACATCAATTTGTAATTCTGCATATTTATAAGCCGGATAAAATTGAGCCAGATACTGAGTTGCAATAACTTGATAAACCGATTTCTCATGCTCTGATAAATTACTCATTGTGACTTTGCGTAAAGTAGGAATAATGGCATGGTGAGCTTCGACTTTTTTATCATTCCAAGCTTTAGAACGTAATGTAAAATCAGCATTATCAACAGCAGTTTGCAGTTGCGGGCAATTATTTTCGATAGCAGATTTTACACCATTAATTTGCTTTAGATGATCTTGGGGTAAAAATCGACAATCAGATCTTGGATAGGTAATTAATTTATGTTTTTCATATAAAGATTGGCAAATATCTAATACTTCTTGAGCACTTAATCCATTTTTTTTAGCCATCTCAATTTGTAAAGCAGATAAATTAAATGGCAGTGGTGGAGCTAACTCTTTCTTTTTATTACTTACTTTATCGATAATGCCTGTTTGGTTTTTTATTCTTTGACAAACGTTCTCAGCCAATTTTTTAACTAATATTCGCCCCTCCTCATCTTGATAAGGGGAACAAGCCTCACTTGGTTGCCATTTGGCTTTAAAGATCTCTTTATGTTTGGTTTCTAAAACGGCATAGACTTCATAAAAAGATTTAGGAACAAACTGTTCAATATCTAAATCACGCCTTACCACTAAACCTAATACAGGCGTTTGTACACGCCCAATTGATAATACACCTCGGTAACCATTTCGTTGCCCAGCTATAGTACATAATCGGCTCATATTAATCCCATAAAGCCAATCAGCTCGAGCCCTAGCTAATGCCGAGGTCGATAAAGGAATAAAATCTTGGTTGCTACGTAACTGTTCCAACGATTTTTCTACAGCACTAGCATTTAAATCACTAATCAAACAACGTTGAATGGTTTTACGTTTTTCTGGTAATAATTGACAATAATTGAGCACTTCATCAACCAGTAATTGCCCCTCTCTATCGGGGTCGCCGGCATGCACTATTTGACCGGCTGATTTAATCAAATCGACCAATATAGTGAACTGTTTTTCAGTACTACTTTTTGGCGTTAATATCCATTTTTCGGGCACAATAGGCAAATCAGCGATAGTCCATTTTTTATAACGTTGATCATAGGCTTCAGGAGTAGCTTGTTCTAATAAATGACCAATACACCAACTGACAATATCCCCATTGCTGGCTTTAATAAAACCATTACCTTTTTGATGAGGCTTAGGTAACACATCGGCAATAGCTCTTGCCAAACTTGGTTTTTCGGCGATAAAAAGACGATAGAATTGATTAGATTGCATAATAATTTATATTAATCATGAATTCAAAATAGTATAAGCTTGATAGGATTTATTTGGTTTAAAGCCTAGTTTAGTTGTCATTTTTAAAAACGCATGGTTATTCGCATCCCATTTGGGTGATATCTGACGTACCAGACAGGTTAAAATTAACTTTGCTGAGCAAATCAAACCAAGACCTTTCCATCTTTGTTGCGCTAGTGTGTCGACTTCTCTTTCAATACCATTATCATATGCCAAAGAAGATGACGCTCCAGAAACATTAATGTTATCTTTCAAAATAACACATCCTAACCCATATTTTGTCAACGCAGAATAAGCGTTAAAATTGTTGCATAAGTGCTTAGACCATTTAAGCGATGTAATCTGTTGATAATTATTTTCATCAATTGCTTCTAGTTGATAATCTTCAGATAATTTTGAAACAATAGCTTGTAGCTTTTGACCTTCAAATAATGGTTCAAAATAAAAACTATAACGGGTAAATTTTTGATAACTACTGGGATATGTTCGTTCAATCAAACTTTGCCAAATTTGATCATCTGCAATAACAATAAAATAATTGTTATTATAAATTGTTGGAGTATAGCTGAGCATATCCTGATTGGGGCAATCTGCACAAAAAAAGAAATAACCAACATTCACTACTGCTGAATACGGTTGTAAAGCGTTATCTGTGTATGCATAACCAATATTGCCTTGCCAATAAGTCAGCAAAAGAGATTGATGAAATTTTTCAAATAACGGCTTGATAGCTTTAACATCGGTAACAATATGAAAGTTCACCATCATCTACTCTGTTTGACTAAAAAGTTCACTGTTTTACCACCATTTTTTGCATTTCAGCCATATTACCGAACCAATACAAATCACTATAATTATTAACACTAAACCTAGAAAGGACCAACTCTTTTCACTCATTGGAATACCCGCTAAATTTACGCCTAATAAGCTTGTTAAAAAAGTAATTGGCGTAAAAATAATGGTAAACAGTGACATTAAATAAATTCGTTTATTAGTAGATTCAGCCAAAAAGCTATTAATTTGTTCCATAATTGATGCCAATCGTAATAAACAACTGTCAATATCAGAGACATAATGACTTTGCTGATTAGAAATATCATGCAAACGTTGGCGGTCATTGTCATCAATCCAAGATATTCTTTCTGTTGAAATTTTTACAAAAATATCCCGCTGTGGCGATAATAAACGACGTAAAACAATCAATTGTTTACGTACTCTTCCTATCTCTTTATGGGAAAAAATATGCTGATTGAGTACTAAATCTTCAAGTTTAATAATTTTGTTGTGTACACTATCGAAAGACAAATTAACTTGATCACTAATCAGCTCAGAAACTTGAATCAACCAATCGGCAACATCGACAGGTCCTATCCCTTTTTCTAAATTATCTTTTAATTGAAAAATAGCATCAATTTGCTGATGTCTGGAGGAAATAATTAAGTTATCGATAATATAAAAGCGGAATGTTACAATCGGATCAGGTAACTCATTTGGTGTGAAATTAACCCCTTTTAGCACAACTAAAATACCTGAATCAAAACGAATTTCTTTCGAAATCTGATTAGGTTTAATTAACTCGCTTTTGACTAAATCAGGAATGATCGTAGTTGAGTGTATCCAATTGATTGTTTCAGGCTTAGCAAAATCTAAATGAATCCAACAGGGTTTTTCAACGGATGCTTCACTACTTTCATCTAAGCTTACAGCTTTGCCTTTGCCATCTAATTGACAACTAAAAATAGGCTGAGATGCCAATAAGTGAGCAACAGGAATTGATTTTGGGTTGTTGAGTTGATCCATAAGCTACACCTGCAAATTAATTTTAGATAATTATATACCTAAACCAATATAAAATGCAGTGATGAATAATAGTTATTTCTACTCAGGGTGTTAAATAAACTTGCGGAACAACTTGATTAATTGGATGCGGATATATTTCTAATTCAACTCCATACCAATGTTTAATATTATCGACAGTTATCACCTCTGCTGGTGTGCCTTGTTCAACTATCTTTCCTTGATTAAGTAATAAAATTTTATCCGCATATAAAGCAGCTAAATTAAGATCATGTAATATACAACACACAGCTAAATTTTGTTGCTTGGCTAATTTTTTTAATAACCTTAAAGTATGCTGTTGATGATATAAATCGAGTGCTGAAGTTGGTTCATCTAAAAACAGTAATTTTTCTTTTAGCGTAGGTTGCCACAGCTGGGCTAACACTCTTGCTAACTGAACACGTTGCTGTTCACCGCCAGATAAACTTCGATAATCGCGATCCGCTAATTGTAAGCAATCAGTTTGTTCCATGGTTTCGAATATAGCTTGATTAAAATAATCTTTTCCATAAGGTGCACGCCCCATCGCAACGACTTCTTTAACGCTAAAAGGAAAGGTCAGTTGACTATGCTGTAACATTACCGTTCTAACTTTCGCTAACTGCTTTGCCGACCATTGGTTTAGTGGTTTATTAAGTAAAAAACATTCCCCAGATGATGGCTGCTGATACCCCGTTAACAGCCTTAATAAAGTCGATTTACCCGCACCATTAGGGCCGATAATAATGACAATTTCACCAGCATTAATGGTCAAAGAAACTTCATTAATTATAGATTTATTGCCATAAGCAAATGTTAAATTATTTGCAATTAACATCATAATCAAATTCCATCTGTTACTTCTGTCTTAAAATCAGCCAAAGGAAGTAGGGACCACCAATTAGGCTGGTGAACAGTCCAACTGGTATTTCAGCTGGGGCAATCAAGGTTCGAGCTAGTGTATCAGCCAATAATAACAGGCAAGCGCCACCAAGTGCAGAACCCGGCAGTAACCATTGATGATTGGCCCCCATTCGTAAACGAATCATATGTGGAACAACTAAACCAACAAAAGCGATAATACCGCTCACAGCAACAGCTGTGCCTATTAATAATGCACAAAGTAATAATAAATATTGTTTTATACGAAGAACATTAATACCTAGATAGTGCGCATCTTCATCGCCAAGCTGCAAAATATTAAGTTGATAAGAAAGTTTAAAAATGCAAATTAATGCTGGAATGATTAGAGACATAGCAACGAGTACCAAATCCCAAGAGCCTTTACCTAAATGTCCCATTGACCACAAAGATAATTGTCTTAATTGAGATTCATCACTAACATAACTTAAACAGCCCATTACAGCCGCAATAATTGCATTAATTGCTACACCTAATAAAACCATTTTAGCTAAATTACATTGTTCGTTTAGGCTATAAAGATAAATCAGCAAGCAAATAAAAAAACTGCCGATAAAAGCGGCAACCATCTTACCGTAAAGCATCATAATAGGTGGAAAAATGGTTGGAAATAAAATCGACAATCCGACCATTAAACTTGCGCCACTACTAATTCCAAGTAGGCCTGAATCTGCTAATGGATTTCTAAATAGTCCTTGCATTACCGCACCTGAACTGGCTAATGCCATTCCGACAATAACAGCTAAAATTATGCGGGGTAAACGAATATTGAGCCAAATATTTAATATCGGATCGTCAAATGACATTGTTGCAAGTTGGGTAATGGGAAATTTGAGTGCGCCAATGTTTGCCGCAAAAATAATCAACACACAAAGGATAATCAATAATGCCCATAATATTATTCGTTGACTAACATTACCCACCAACTTACCTCACTTATAATATCAATTTGATCATATATATTTAATACATTAAGAATGAAAAGCTAGATGGGGATCGATAACACTATATGCACGATTATCAAATTGCTTATTTTCTATTTTGGTTAAAATCGTATTAGCTAGCTCTGCTCGATGGATAAAACCATGAACTTCCTGATTAAAATAACATTGCGCGCCATGAGTTATTTCGCCATCACGTAGTCCACCTGGTCGTAAAATCAAATAGGACAATGAACTTGTTTGCAGCCACACTTCGGCTAATGATTTTTCTCGAACGGCGTGACCAAAGGCTTGTTTTGCCCTAGCAGATAACGTGTTCCACGAATCACCACAGCCTAAAGAAGTGACCAAAACCATGTTGGTAATAGCCGCTTGCTCTGCACAATCAATTATCATTCGCTGTGCTGTATAGTTACCCGTTTCACCACCTAAAGTTGAAACAATAACAGAGTCAGTACCTGCATGTTCAAACATTGTATTTAACAAAGTTGCATTCGTTGCATCGCCGACATAAGTTTCAATGCCTTGTTGCGATAGTTGTTTGGCAAAATCTGCATGCCTAACTAATACAATACAACGCCAGTCAGGATGACGTTGTCTTATAAGCTGTGATAGTTGGTAACCCGTACCTTGATTTGGGCTCACCCCAAAAATGAATAATGTTTTCATAATATGTTTTAATTGAATTTTTGCATCAAAGCTCTAAATTTTTCTAGTTGATCGGTTTTAAGTTGATGATTTTCATCACGACCAACAAATATTTTAAACATTGACTGTCCCAAGTGATTTAAAAAAATCATCGATGCTGTCGACATCTTCATAAATTTTCGTTCAATAAACGCAATATATTGACAATGTTCAGCTTTAATATGACCACTTAACCCTTTTTGATGGCGTAAATTAAAATATTTTTGACTATGTGTGCCTGGCGGTAGCTCACCTGAAATTTCAGCAATAATATCGCCAGTATGAATCAAAAACATTACATCACCCCAAGTTGTTACTTCGTCCCAAATAGCATCGAAATGATCACCATCAACAATTTTAGCTTCTGGCATAGCTTGAATTACTTGCGTTAAAGTAACTTGATAGTCTTGTGCAATTTTTTCTAGCAAATCTTCTGGATTAGTTTGCATATAAGTTGCTAAGTTAGTTAAATGTGTTTGTTTATCTACCATAGAAGTATCCTTATTGATGTGATGTTATTTAGACATGTTGTTTATGATTAACCGATTTAGACATACCCTGCATCGCTTTCATTGACTGTCTAGCCGTTGCCATTTTTTGTTGCAATTCAATATGTTCTGGATTATTCAGTTGTAATAATAATTGCTGTAAAGCTTGAAGAATATTACTTGACCAATAACGTCCTGATAAAGTTAATTGCAAACAATGAGCTTGATTTTTTAATAGACCAACTTGATGCCATTGTTCAATTAAGGGATCGAATAATTCGGCATGATTGGTTAAACTATTTAGGTCAATTCTACCCTTTTCAATACCTGCTTGTAATTTATATAACCAATCGCCAATTAAAGGTTTACCCGTTAACATCATTAATGGTTTTTTACCTTGATCGAGCTGCGCATAATAACTTGCTAAATCACGATTGAGCATAAAAGATTGCCCGCCTAACCGCCCACCAGCACACGAGCCGTAAGCAAAAAAATGAGAACCTTGCTTTATCAGAAAATTATATAAATTACGTTCTCGACTAGTTTTAGACCAATGAGCATTAGTTAAATGATGCCAACCTTGTTTTTCAAGATACTTTGCGCCTTGTTGATATAGATCGCATTTATCAGTAACTGAAGGTAGCTCAATACGTTTATTTTCAACGCCCTTAGCTAAAGGAGTGGTTGGTAGTAAATTAAGTGCATACAGATCAACCCCATCAATGGGTAAATTATCGACTATTTCTAAATCTTGTTGCCAAGATTGATTAGTTTGATTAGGTAATCCAAACATTAAATCACAAACTAACGCGACACTATCTCGAGCGGCTATACGCTCAAAGCCATCAATAATTTGTTGTTTAGAGGATTGACGACCTAATCTTTGCCTAATATCCGTATCGAAAGTTTGCACACCAATCGAAAAACGATTAGCTCCAGCTTCAATATAACTATCAATGTGATCATCATCAAAATCAGAAATGCGCCCTTCTACGGTAATTTCACAATCGGGCGCTAAGGGGGCAAATTGCTTAAAATAGCGAATGACTCTAGCCAATTGACCTGCCTTCAACGCTGATGGTGTTCCGCCACCAAAATAGATTGCATGAATCGGGGCCGATTGCATGGCATTATTGGTAATTTCTAACGATATCTCTTGTAAAAGATAGTCAACATAGGTTTCGGTATTATGCTTACGTAATGGATTTTGATAAAAACCACAGAATTGACAATGAATATCACAAAAAGGCACATGCACATAAATTAACCGTTTTTTACCTTTTAATTCAGAAAATTGAATATCTTGCCACTGCTTTTCAATTAAATCTTGGCCCAACGGTAAACTTGCTTGTAAAGGCATTACTGCCCAACGATTCTTAAAAGGTAAAACGGAATTTGCAGCAAAAAAAGCACTCACATCTAACGATTTCATAACGACTATGTGTAAATAAAATTTACCAAGATTAAATAATAATTATTATCATTTATCAATAT
>NZ_LYST01000050.1 GCF_001693755.1 Gilliamella sp. wkB171 | reverse complement strand
ATAGAAAGTATAATTAAATAAATTATTACCTAACCTCCTATAAAATAACGAGATTTATTTCCTGTTATTTTTTTGATAATCTTTATAATCAAAACAGATAAAAAAAGGACTATCATACTAAACAAAAAACCTATAAATAATTCTACATAACCTGAACGGTTGTACAAAACCTGTTTAAAAAAGTTATTATTCAAAAAGACATCAAAGAATAAATAATTAGCAATGAAATCATGAATAAAAAATAAAGGAAAACTAATATCAGCAATATTTGATAATAATGAATACAACTTATTTTTTATTTTAACAATATTCACAAAGTCTAGACAATATAATATTAATAAGAAAATAAAAATTCGAGTTGGAGTTACTAGTATTGTTGTACTTGCATGAAATCCTGGGATAATTTGATATAAAACGAGTGTAAAAAATAAAACAATAAAAAGAAATAACGACACGCAAAATATATTTCTTCTCATAAACGACATCAATAAGTTATAGTTTTGGCGAATAGACATACCAATTACGTAAACTGGTAAAAAATAAAAGAACATTACGAAAACTTTTAAGTTATTAGCTGGTCTAGGATACATTAATAACCACAAAAAACAAAATAACGATAATATCAAAAGATTTTTATCTGATAACATTTTAAACACTGGTGATAAAATATATATGATTATAATCATAGGGATAAACCATAAAGGCCAAGAAATATTACCTTTTAATAAAAGGTAAGAAAATTGATAAAAAATATTTATAATATCATTTTCATTTATGTAATTTTTATATAAGATGAGGAATAAAAAAAGCGTTACCACAATATATGGAATAATTACATTTTTAACTTTGGAATAGTAATATTTTTTTATTGAAAACTTAGGAGACAAATGTTGGAATAGAAAGCCAGCTATTAAAACGAATGATACCGTCCAACTAAAAGTTAATTCAGAAAAAAAGAAATAGTAAGAAGACCCTGAAGTCATTTTATTTGGTATATCTGTAATATGAAATTTACCATAACAATGACACATCACAATAATGATAATAGTTATACCACGTAAAATATGAATAGAATTAACTCTCTTCAAAGAGTCAATATTAGAAATGTTCATAGAAATCCTTTTCTGTAACCAATAAAAACTTGTAAATTATTCTTTTTCGAGAAATAGCTGATATTCTGCAGGTGTTCCCATAAAGATATGGTCATTAATATCAACAACTTTAAAGCGTACATTATAGTGATTTTTAATCAGGCTATTAAATAAAGGCGCGATATAAATTTCACCGATTGTTTGATTAATTGATTCATTATAAGCAAGCTGATATATTTTTTTATTTTTAAAAAAATATATTCCATTTGAACACAAATCTGAAATACGTTCTTTCTCAGTTGTTTTTAATACTTTATCAGTAGATTCATCAGGTAAAACAAAAGACCAATGATCACCCTCCCCCTTAAAAACCTCTAAATAAGCATCACAATCAACATTATAAAATGAGAAGTTTTTGCGATATGTATCTATATTGAAAATTAACATATTTTCATCTTCTGGAACTTTATCTAGATTTAGATAAATAGTTTCTGCTTGACCTCTCGTTTCTGTTTTCAACGTTACTATTTCAAAATTAGTTATTTGAATTTTATCAAGTTCTTGCTCGATAAATGAAGTGGTATCATATACATCACGACAAATAAATAAAAATTTTTCTGAATTATAATAGCGTTCAAAAGACTTTACCGACCATTCAAATAAGCTGCGCCCATGAGCGTATAACTTATATTTTGGTTGTCCAAATCCGGCTTTAAAAAAACGGCTACTAAGACCTGCCATTGGAATAATTATCATTTTTTAGATCCTTATATAATTTAATTGCCGTAGCGATAAAAGCTTTCTGACGATTAGGTTTATCATAATGCAATGGTAACATTGATAAAAAAAGTGTAATTGTAATCGCTAAAATTTCTCGATAACAATATCCTAATTTCTCAATCTCGTCTTTTATATGATTAGAAATATTTGCTACTTGAGAAGGCAATTCTAAAATAATTTTATTATTATTTTCCATTATTGAAAAACGATCAGAGACAATAAAATCATATTTACCTATTGCTGAGTGGACTAATTTAGCTAGATCATAACGAAGATCACCATAAACACTCAAATTATCATTAAAATCTAATCCTCTAGGATCAATTACTTTGATATTATTTCTCTGGAAATCAAACAAAATATTACTAAAACAAAAATCCCCATGAACAAAGGTAGTAATTTGATTGGAATTTATACAGCCATGTGCAAATTCTAAAATTTCTATTAAGGAATACGATTTATTCTCATCATCTAAAATTGGAGCACCATAAACAGGGTTTTGTGACAAAAAATCATTTAATCTTTTATTATTTTTCATAATTAATGATTCATAGAAACTACAACTATCCTGCCTTTCTATTTTTTTACATTCACGTAAAAAATTAAAACAAGAATTAATTATCAAAGACCAGATATCTGACGGGTGATTACCAAATACAAACATTTCTGTTAATGTAGGGCAATACAAATAATCTAATTTATAAGAAAAATACTCTTCTTTTTTACTAGTACTTATTAAGCGAGGAGTAAAATGAATTAAATTTTCAGGAATATTCATAAACCAATTTGCCTCTGCTTCCAGTTTTCTTGATTTATGAGATTTTTTTTCTACATAGTATTTTGTTATTTTTAATTCATTAAAGGCCCTTTGAGTTGTGACAATTGTTTTGGAGTCATAAAATGTATTCAAATGCCCAAAATCTAGCCAATCATTTCTTTTCTCTAACTTAAAATTATACTTATCATTATATAATTTTATGCTCTTTGATAGATCAAACTCAGTTGCAATTAAACAATGTATCAATACTAATGGATAATTGACAGTCAAAATACCACAAAAAATTTGCTTTAAGGCAAACCCCTCTTCTGGTATTTCTAACCAAATATAATTATATTCAGAATGTGCAGTATATATAACATTGTTAGATAATTCTTTTTTAGACAAACCATCTTTTAACAGTGTATCTCCATAATATAAAGTAACACTATTAGCATTATCTGGTATTACGGACGATAGACAAAATGCTATAGCCTGCCCTAAAGAAAAAGAATCATCAATATAAACTATTTGTATATTTAAAAAATCTAATTCTAACTTATCTTGCTCGTCTAACTTATAAGTTGCGGGTAATGTAAGATAGATAATCTCATCTGGACATTTATTTCTAATACTACGAATTTGGTAATGGTACAATCTTTTATTACCAACAGGCAAAAAGGCAGGTGGTATTTTTCCAAACTCAACTCTCAAATCTTGCTCTGTGTATTTTGCAGATAAAATAAAGATCATTTTTCATTACCTAATAATTGTAAAATTTCTTCATACGAAAGGGAAATAAATTCGCTTGGCCTTATTGCTTTATCATCGACATAAAAACCTTCAAACCCACACCATGGCTTACCAATGTATATTTCATCGAATGGTATATTATTCTTTTGCAACCAATCTATCATAATTGGTAAAGTAAACTTATTTATCTTACCAAGATTACCATCAAAAGTATTAACATTTCTACTACTATTTAAAACTATAGTAAACCCCATCTCTTTATATTTAATTAATTGATTTACAACCTCTTGGTTGATAATTGCATCCTCATAGCCAATTTTTCCTTTTCCTTTAGTTAAAGTCATATCAACATCCATAACTAATCTTTTCATTCGATTTTTCCTATTCTTGATTGAATGTATAATGTATTTTAATTAAAAAATAATATTTTATCACTTGAAAGTATATAAAATTAAAAATTGCTGTAAGCATTAATCATGTAAATATATTCGTTACTTAAAAATATAAATAAAATTAAGGTGACTTATTATTAAATTTATTCTAGAATCTCCAACACCTAGCCTATTGAACTAACCTATTATATTATTATGATATATATTTCAATTCCTGTACATGAGGCTCAAGATGTAATCGTTGATCAAGTTTATAACTTTAGCAGATTTATTCCCGATTGTTGTGTCGTTCTTCATGTATCTAAATTAGCCTCATTTT
The DNA here is from genome assembly GCF_001693755.1 of Gilliamella sp. wkB171. Classification (GTDB taxonomy): domain Bacteria; phylum Pseudomonadota; class Gammaproteobacteria; order Enterobacterales; family Orbaceae; genus Gilliamella; species Gilliamella apicola_F. Next base: position 634 of record NZ_LYST01000050.1, on the reverse strand, counting down.
GTAAAGATAATTTAAAAAAAATTATAGATGAAAAAAAAATAAATAATGTTTTAATCAATCCTTTATCAGTCGAAACATCGTGGGGAAGTATTATTCAAGCTCACATAGCTAATGTTAATTACATAAATAGTATTTCAACGAATCAAGGTGATAAAATTATTTTTCATGCATCAAATGACATGATTGTAAAAAAAGGCTTAGATTCCTTGTTATCTAATTCTTCAAATTTATTTCATACTCGATATTATGACCGACATGGTTATTGGTGGCCAGCAAACATTGTACTAGATCAAGATGAAATATTTTTAAAAGCATTAAGAAGTGTAGGCTCAGGAAGAGTCGTTGCATCACAAATTGAAGGCTCAATGTATCAATTAGATGTTTTGAATGAAATAATAAGCCTAATTGAAAAATACGAAATCATAAAAAAAAGTAAAGCCTTATATCCTCGTGAAGAATTTTACTTTTCTTCTTTTGCTGATGCTTTAGGAATAGTTCCTAATAATACACCTTATATTTATTCTGAAGTACATTATTTTGATATGATATTATGGAACTTTTTTGATAAAATCGATAACTCACAACTACCATTAAAAAACATTTTAAAAAAATATATAAATAAAATTTTATTTAA
>NZ_LYST01000049.1 GCF_001693755.1 Gilliamella sp. wkB171 | reverse complement strand
GTATACACAAAAAATAGCGGATGTAATTTCATTATATTATGGTGTAAAAGGCGTAGGCATTGTTAACGGTAAAATAAGTGCGGTAGATTTAGCTAAAGCAGAAAAGGCGATTAATGAATATAATGCATTTAAGCAAGAATTAAATGCTGGAAAGGGAACGGGTCTAACATCAACTCAAATAAAAGATGTTAAAACAATTAGTGCAGGAGAAGCAAATAAACCATTTATTGAAAGAGGATGGAGTGCTCCATATGATTCATCAACTCAGGTACGACAGTTTACTGCGGCTAGTGAACTTAACTTTGTGCGTGTTCATACAAATGATAACGTTGCAGGTCAATTTATAGTTAGGGCTGATGAAATCAAAGGTATGACACCACAACAAATACAACAACATTTGGCTTTACCTACAATACCAACATTTATTTCTGATGTTAAAGTACCTTCAGGAACGAGATTACAAGTCGGTAGAGTTGCGCCTCAGCCCAATTTTGGTGCCCCAAATAAAGGGGGAACTCAATATCAATTAATAGATAAAATACCACTTGAAAATTTTCATAATACGAGACCACTAAAATGATAAAAAGTATTGATAAAAAAATAATAAATAAAGCTATTAATATAAATAATAATTTACAACTAGTATTAATAGACGGCTGTGATGTTATATTTAAAAAAAAGCCTTTAGAAATTTCAAGAAATGTTTTTATGATTAATTCTAGTGGTGAAGTTATATGGCGTATTTGTTCAAAAAATGACAAATTTGGTGATAGCTTTACTAATATTTATGAAAAAGATGGTGAATTTAAGGCTTATAGGTGGGATGGTGGGCAATACAATATTGATATAAAAACAGGATTTGCTACACCAGAAATATTGTTAAAATAGTTATACTGACCCACAAATCCTAGTATAAAAAACTTGGTTTTAGTATAATGTAGACCTGAGCAAATTGTTTATCAACTTTTAGATCTGCATCGCCAGTTCAATAATCAACTTGCCCTGTTCAATCTTAACGATAACAGGGCAGCCTACATAAAACCCTATCTGCTCCAGCCACCTGCCTTTAATGGTCAGTTGTGATCTGAGATTGAGTTTTGTGCCTTGTGGCATGTAACCCACGGTATAAAACCGCTCAGTGGGTTGTGATGCTTTGTCTGTGGTTGGATTGTAGGTTAATATATGTCTTAGTTATAGTTAACTCCGTAATAGTTAGTTGTGGTTAGCTGTGGTGGCACACCGTTAATCTGCGCTATTATTTACTGTGTTGTGTTACTTCTCTTGTTTAGCTCGCTCAGTTTTAATTAACCAATCAACTGCTTAGCCTGATGTTTTAAAATCATAGCGTCTAAAATCTCTTTTATTGACTTCTGCTCGTCAGCAGTCATCTGCTTGACCACCTCAAACTTAAGCTTAAGTTCGTCCGGTGGATTTAGTTCCTCGCTTTTTCAACTATCCACTAATCAAAATCATATCGAAAATAAAGCGGATTATAAAGTCAGTAGCAGCAGTGTTGGCGTCAGCACCATTGGCATGCCATCAATGCCAGCCGGTTATAATAAAAAAGACAATGAACAATCGATAACGCATTCAGCGGTGTCCCAAGGCACCATCATCATCCGCAATGAGAATGAACAAAAGCAGGATATCAATGAGTTAAGTCGGGATACTGAGCATGCCAGTAATGAACTTAAGCATATCTTTGATAAAGAAAAAGAACAAAGCAAAATAGACCAAACCCGGTTAGTGAGTGAAATTAGTGGTGAAACACTCACCATGCTCAACACCATAGACCGCATTAAAGCGACAGAAGAGGCGAAAAAAGCGGTAGAAGACAAAAGACAAAAATCCGATAAACCGTTAACCGACAAAGAACAACAAGAAATATATAAAGAAGCCTACGACAAAGCGATGAATGAAGGCATGTCAGCGATGGGAAGTAATACCCGTCAAGGCATCGACATGGCGATTAATATCATCAATGGCTTAATCACCGGCGACATGACCGGTGCGATAGCTGGTGCATTGGCACCAAAACTGGCCACGATAATCAAGCAGCAAACCGGTGACAATAAGGTCGCTAACACTATCAGTCATTCCATCCTTGGGGCCGTGGTTGCCGAGCTACAAGGTAACTCAGCTGTTGTTGGCGGAGTTGGTGCAGCGGTCAGTGAGCGAGGTGCAGAAGTCATTGCCAGTATTCTTTATCCGAATAAAAGTATAGATGAATTAAATCAGGATGAAAAACAACAAGTCAGCGCACTCGCCCAACTGGCCACCGGTCTGACTATTGCCGCATTAGGTGGTGATGCTCAGGATATTAATACCGCTATCGCTGGTGGTAAAAATGCGGTTGAGAATAACCGATTACTGACGCCAAAAGAAGAAAAACGCCTTTGGGAACTAGCCAAAGATGATTTACAGCAATATTTATTGTATAAAGCAGCAGCTTGTGCTTTAGTGCATTGCTCTAAAGAGTTTGCTGATGACGACCCAAGGAAAGCAGAATATTTAGCGTTAGAAGAACTAGGAAATAGTTCTGAACTAGATGCTTATAGAGAGGAGTTAAGTAAGCAAACAGATAGTGCCAAAGTTAAATTGCCCAACTATACTACAGGTGGAGGAGAAGAGTATTATAGAAAACTGGAAAAATTATTTGAATATACAACTGGCGATAGCATTTCTGATAATGTCAATTATTTTGACAGTAAATATAGCATAAGTATAAGAGCGGGTGGAGTATTGCAATTGGGATATGCTGCACTCGATGGTGTAGCAGCTGTCGCACTATCACCCGCATGTGGTAGCGTAGCAGGTTGTGCGCCAAGTGTTTTATTAACATGGTCTATGGTTGATAATGGCGCAACTGCGCTAATGGTTATTTATAAGGGGAAGACATACTATACTCAAACAGCACAAGGGCTTTCAAAAATATTAGGCACATCAGAGTCAGATGCTGAAATGTTATTTGGTCTTTCAACTGGAGCGATTTCAGCCAATAGTTTAAAAGCATTAGCATTGACATCTCGAACAACCGGGCAAAAATTAACCGAAAAAGAAATTGAGCAAATAAACAAAAATGTTAGTAATATAAATAAAGAAAAAGAGGTTACAAATGCTGGAAATGGGACGAAGCTTGAAATAGATCCAAATAAATTTGATTATCTTTATGGCAAAGTAAATAGCGGATCACATAATACTGCTCGTTCAACTCAATTATCCCAAATGATGAGACGGCTTGGGCTACAGACCAATGA
>NZ_LYST01000048.1 GCF_001693755.1 Gilliamella sp. wkB171 | reverse complement strand
AACTAATTGATAAAATTATAAAATATTCAACAACAAACATTTTTATAATGTTTATTAAACTAATTTACATCAAAATCATTGCCATTGTTGTGCAAGTAGAAATCGATAAAAGGTAAATAATAAGATTGATACGCAAAAGATTACTTGTTTTCTTGATGAATTAAGATGTTTGGTATCATTTAAGGGAATAAATACACTATCGAATAAAGTTTAATATGTTATTGATTATTTATCTAATCAATCTCTAAATATTTGCATTACCCTATTTTGAGCTACTCAAATTCAAAAATAATTTAATTAGTTAATACAATATGTTGCAATATATTTCACATAACAAAAAAGCCCGTCTATTGCTAGCGGGCTTTTTTATGCGTTTAAATTTTGATTTTGGACTAATTATATATGCTTATTTGCGCAATGTCAAGCATTTTCACTGCAATGTTTAACATTTTTACTACTTTTATTGAAAAATGGATAAATATTCCCTCCCACAAAACTTTGTGCCTGATTCAAAATATTGATAATGTCGTGAGGCCTTTTACCTATCGCTTTCGCTTGTGCATTACAAGACACATTCTTTAAGTAATACGCCACTAACACCGTCCATTGCACCGGATTATATTCTTTCAAACTCAAAACAGCATTATCAACAACCTCTGCTTCTTGCTCTGTCAAATATTGGCGATAATCAAAATCTCGAGCCGCTCCAGCAACAACCGATGATTGTGATGGATATTCTGTTCCTATACGCTTAACAATGCGGGTATTTCGCCATGCCGTTAAAATATCTTTCGTCTCTTTCATTGTGACCTCTTCTTTATTCCACTATTTTTTATGCTGATATTGGGTTCAAAATATTAATGGGTAACTTGTGTTATTCTTTATGCTGAGTTAAAACAAACTAATGAGCCTAAAATTATCAGGGCTATGCGTTACACTGTCCTGACAACTACTTACTGCTTATTACTTATTACTTAGAAAAAACATCGAAACTAAACAAGTTCATGCCCTTCTTATAAACCTTCGCAGTATAGTGAGCTTAGGACTACATCCGTGATAACTCAGTAAAGAGTAAAATATCATTAGTACAAACCGCTAACGCCCCAGATAATTAAGTAAATTACACTACCCATTAAATTAAAATCATCAAAAGTACTCAATTGATTGGGCGTTTTATCGTTAAAGTTATTGTTATTATTGCTCAATTTGAGTTTGATAATTTTAATTATTAATAATGATAACCTATATTATCATTTAAAGCAATTATCATTATCGCTATTAATCATTGATATTTGATAACTTGGGTTATATACTGACCCGGTCGATAACCACGAGGTAATACTATGACCACTTTTACCGATAGAATAAATTGGGCATTACAAGCATCCGGCTTGTCTCAGCACCAATTAGCCGAGATAGTCAAAATTAGCCAACCCGCCATTCAAAAACTAGTTTCAGGTAAATCAAGCACATCTCGCAAAATTGTTGAAATTGCAACAGCCTTAAATGTTGACCTGTTATGGCTTACCCAAGGCGTCGGGAAACCTGACGTGGGCAAAAACCAAGCCAATGCAAAAATACTGGGAACTATCGATGACTGGGATAGTCAAACACCACTTGATAATGATGAGGTTGAAGTGCCATTTTATAAGGATGTACGGCTATCTGCCGGTGATGGATTTGCAGATGATATTGAAGATTATAATGGTTACAAATTGAGACTGTCTCGTTCAACCATGCGCCGCTATGGCATTGATAAAGATTGCGCAGTTTGCTTAACAGTTTATGGTGACAGTATGGAGCCTGTTTTTCAAGATGGTGCCACGGTTGCTATTGACCAGGCCGATACCAGTATTCGTGATGGTAAAATTTATGCGATTAATCATGACGGGTTACTCCGAATCAAAATTTTAGAAAAACTACCCGGTAATCAAATCAAAATCCGAAGTTATAATCCAGGTTATGAGGATGAAATCATTTCACAAGATGAGATTACTATTTTAGGACGAGTTTGGTGGCAATCATCCATTCTTAACTAAGAGCCCGATAATCAGACAAAAACACACCATATCAATCAACCAGCACAGGTTGAAATGATAACAATTGATAACACAGCTTACTCCCTCTCTACAACAGCCCGTTATCGGGCTGAGACCGTTTCACCTCAATAATGTAGCGTTGCCTTTATCGATAACAAACAATAACCAAAAAACACAAATTAATAACTTTAATTATTGACATCAATGATAACATATATTATCATTGCAACATCAAAACCAATCAAGTTAACAGTGTCATTAAACAAGACTACGAGTTATTTAATGCGTTAATAAGATTCAAGTAGCTAGCAGGGGCATATGAACATACTGCGGTTTTGATAAATGTCACAGGTATGACGGTAAACTACGGCTGATGGCGGTATTAATTGCACATAACACAATTAATACTGCCATATCTCATCCTATCAGCACTCACGCACACTGTTGTTAGGAAAAGGACAGCGGGAAAGACTGCGAACAGACCACATCCTTCGCCCCAACATGTTGGGGCCTTTTTTAAGGAAATATCATGATTAATAGAGATTTTATTAATATTAAAACCAAAAACAGATTTGACAAAGATTATCAATTAACTAAACACGAAATCCGATTTATCTACTTTGCCAATTTAATATTAATCTTTATGGGATTGGTCGCCTTGTTAATTGCATATTCCTGATAACTATTGGACAAGTAAGGCGTAAGAACATCGTGAATGTAAAACATGTTTTTTTAATCAACTAAATTAATGAAAAATACTTTTTTTAACCGTAAATAAAAAATACTTTAATTAGGATAACTAAAATTCAAACATCTATATCAATTTAAAGTTAATACTCAAAGAATCAATCAAATCTAAAATAAGAATCTAATCATACAAACAGCTTTTATTTAAAATAAGATGTTTGTCTGGTTATATCCTTATTATTTATTAATGAGTGACTTAATAAAAACATCAAATTGATTTAAAACAATTTTAATAATTTTCCTTGCAACAAAAAGAGAATATGACCATGAAATATTACTTATTAATTATTACTTTCGGAATGTGTAATTTAATTACTAGCTGCGCTTTTTATTATAGGTAATTGCAATGAAGTTTATCATGATATTAATTTCAACTTTATTACTTTCAGGCTGTATTACCGTTTATGAATGCGAGGGAGACCATAAAGAAACATATAATAATATATCCCCAACAACACAACCACCTGAGGATAATACCAACAGTAAACAGCAATAAAGTAGTTGTCGATTTAAATTTTTACGCTAATTATTTAGCGTAAATGTATTGAGTTTAAAATTAAAAATCCAATAGTAATACTTTTTAATTATTTATTCTTACAATGCATTTCTATTGGCATGAACGCCTGATTGAACCCATCTAAGCTAAATTTCATATTAACAGTTTTAGTTTTATTAAATGCTTTTACCAATAACATTTTTTTATCTTTTAAACTTTGATAGAACAGATGATCAAAATTGCTGAATAGAATTTTATCATCAAACTTTAATTTTTGTTGGCTTATCTCTTTACCATCTACCGTAAAAATAAAAGTCCACTGCGTTTTTGGCGTTATTAAGTCATTCATAATTATTATCGAAATAGTATTACTTTCACAACTAACACCCAATAAAACATCAGGAGTTGATGAAAAACGATCAAAATCAGCTGTGATTGCCAAATCTTTATTCTGCTTAGTTTTGACATCTAAAACTTCACCATAAACCCACTTACCACTCGTTTTAAGTTCATTTTTAGCTTGTACAGAAAAAATAAACAACATACCAATTATCACAACAATATAACTTATTCTTCCTTTCATTCACTATTCCTTATTCATCAATATAACAATTTGATTTTGTATCATGTTTATTTTAAACACGATTATTAATAATTAAAAAGTTTTTACGTGAAAGAAAATATAAATTTGTAGGTTGAACTACTTAATTGACTTGAATTTGGACAGAAATAAAAGCCCTGCTTAACAGGGCTTTTATTAGTGTGATAAATGATAAATGAAATTATTCCCATTCGATAGTTGCTGGTGGTTTTCCACTAATATCATAAACCACACGGGAAATACCATTAACTTCGTTAATAATTCGATTTGATACTCGCCCTAAAAAGTCATATGGCAAATGTGCCCAGTGGGCGGTCATAAAGTCTACGGTTTCTACTGCTCGTAGTGAAACAACCCAATCATATTTACGTCCATCGCCCATTACCCCAACTGAGCGTACTGGTAAGAATACGGTAAAAGCTTGACTGACTTTGTGGTAAAGATCAGCTTTGTAGAGTTCTTCAATAAAGATAGCATCAGCTTTGCGTAGTAAATCGCAATACTCTTTTTTCACTTCACCAAGAACACGCACCCCTAAACCCGGTCCAGGGAATGGATGTCGATAAAGCATTTCGTAAGGTAAGCCTAGTTCTAAACCGACTTTACGTACTTCATCTTTGAATAATTCTCTTAATGGCTCAACTAGCCCCATTTTCATATCTTCAGGTAAGCCACCAACGTTATGATGAGATTTAATCACATGAGCTTTACCGGTATCGGCCGCAGCTGATTCAATCACATCTGGATAGATGGTGCCTTGCGCAAGCCATTTGACATCTTTTAATTTTGACGCCTCTTCATCAAAAACAGCAACAAATTCACGACCAATGATTTTACGTTTAGCTTCAGGATCAGCCTCTCCTTTTAACGCAGCCATGAACCGATCTTCAGCGTTTACGGCAATAATATTTAATCCAAATTTATCACCAAACATCTCCATGACTTGCTTCGCTTCATTTAAACGTAATAAACCATGATCGACAAACACACAGGTCAACTGGTCGCCAATTGCTTGATGTAATAATAAAGCCGTAACCGAAGAATCAACACCACCGGATAAGCCTAATAATACTTTGTCATTGCCGACTTTCTCTTTGATTCGTGCTATCGCATCAGTAATAATTGAAGATGGTGTCCATAATTTTTCACACTGACAAATATCAATCACAAAACGCTTTAATAACTCTAATCCTTTAATGGTATGAGTAACTTCAGGATGGAACTGTACACCATAAAACTGTTTTTCATCGTTGGCCATAATAGCAAATGGACAAGTTTCTGTTTGCCCAATTAAGGTAAATGTGTCAGGTAATGAAGTGACTTTATCGCCATGACTCATCCAGACATCAAGTTGCTCAATGCCAGCATCATTGGTGCTATCTAAAATACCGTCTGTTAATTTTGATTTTGCAACAATATCAACTTTAGCATAACCAAACTCTCGTTGATTAGATGCAGTAACTTGTCCGCCCTTACCTACTTGAATCGCCATAGTTTGCATACCATAGCAGATACCAAGCACTGGCACACCAGCTCTAAAAACATATTCAGGTGCGCGTGGGCTATTTTGTTCGGTAGTACTTTCTGGACCGCCTGATAATATAATACCTTTAGGATTAAACTGTTTGATTTTTTCTTCTGATACATCCCATGGCCAAAGTTCACAATAAACACCAATTTCACGGACTCGGCGAGCGATTAATTGGGTAACTTGAGAGCCAAAATCGAGGATTAATATGCGCTGTTGGTGGATGTCTTGCTTCATTAATTTTATTCCTAAGGTATGAAATAATATAAAAAATAAGAGGTGATATTGTATCACCTCTTATCTATGGTTAGAACTGCATGCTTCGCTTATTTTGCAGCATTTTCTTGTGCTGATTGAATTGCAGTTAATGCAATAGTATAGACGATATCGTCAACTAATGCGCCACGTGACAAATCATTAACAGGTTTACGCATACCTTGTAACATTGGACCGATAGACACAAGATCTGCTGAACGTTGTACCGCTTTATAAGTGGTATTACCTGTATTTAGGTCAGGGAAGATAAATACCGTTGCACGACCAGCTACTTTTGAGTTTGGTGCTTTAGATTTAGCCACATCAGGCATTACCGCCGCATCATATTGTAACGGACCATCAATCATCAGATCAGGACGTTTTTCTTGCGCAATGCGAGTAGCTTCTTTCACTTTTTCAACATCGGCACCTTGACCAGAACTACCTGTTGAATAAGAGATCATCGCAATGCGTGGTTCAATACCAAAAGCAATTGCAGTATCAGCAGATTGGATAGCAATTTCAGCAAGCTCTTGCGCATTTGGATCTGGATTAATCGCACAGTCACCATAAATGTAGACTTGATCTGGCATTAACATAAAGAACACAGATGAAACAAGTGAACTACCCGGTGCTGTTTTAATTAATTGTAATGGTGGACGAATAGTATTTGCTGTTGTATGCACCGCACCTGATACTAAACCATCTACTTCATTCGCTTCAAGCATCATAGTACCAAGAACCACATTATCGGCTAATTGCTCACGCGCGATAACTTCGGTCATACCTTTGTTTTTTCGTAATTCAACTAAACGAGGTACATATTTTTCACGAATTGATTCCGGATCGACAATTTCAACACCTTGGCCTAAAGTCACGCCTTGTGATGCAGCAACTTTACGCACTTCATCAGGATTACCAAGTAACACACATTTTGCGATATTACGTTCAGCACAAATAGCCGCTGCTTTTACCGTTCTTGGTTCATCACCTTCAGGCAATACCACCACTTTTTTCGCATTGCGAGCAAGTTCAGTTAATTGATAACGGAACGCAGGTGGTGATAAGCGACGAGCAGAATTCACTACTTCATTTAATGATTTAATCCAACTAGAATCGATATGATCAGCCACAAAGTTTTGTGTGTTTTCCATACGCTCTTTATCATCAACCGGAATTTCTAAGTTAAATTGTTGTAAATTGATTGATGTTTGGAAAGTATTTGTTTGTACAGTAAATACTGGTAAACCGGTATCAAAAGCTGGTTGACATAATTTATAGATTTTGTCATCAATTTCATAGCCACCCGTTAATAACACACCACCGATTGATACACCATTCATAGCCGCTAAACAAATAGTAACAAGGACATCTGAGCGATCTGCTGAAGTTACTAATAATGCATTAGGTTGCAAGTGGTTAATGATGTTAGGAACGCTTCTTGAACAGAAAGAAATATGTTTAATACGACGGTTTTTAATGCCACCTTCATTGATAATTTTAGCATCAAAATGTTTAGCAATATCGATTGCGCGGCAAGCGCTTAGATCCATATTCCAAGGAATACAACCAAGAACTGGAAGTGGGCTATATTCGTTTAAATCTTTAATGGTGATTTTTTTATCGTCAAATTTTGGTGTATGATAAATTTCTGCAACATCAGGACGAGCAAGTGATTGCTCTTCAACTGGTGCATTCACTTTATTAACAATTACACCTACAATTTTTTCATTTTTAATACCACCAAAGTTAGAGCGCGCAATTTCAATACGATCTTTAAGCTGTTCTGGTGTATCTTTACCCATGTTAACGACAAAAATAATTTCAGCGCCAAGAGTTTTAGCAATATTATTATTTAGTTCATTCGCAAACGGATAATCGGATGTTGGCACAATACCTTCAACTAACACAACATCTGCACCTTTGGTGTTTTCAGCATAAAGTGCAACAATCTCTTCCATTAATACATCTTGTTGATTTAAACCTAATAGATTTTCAACATGACTCATTTTTAGTGGTTTTAAAGCAGGAATAGATGTGTTATGACTAACTAAAGTTGTAGTATTGTCTGGCGCATCTCCTCCTGCTCTTGGTTGTGCAACGGGTTTAAACACATTTAGGTTAATACCTTGACGCTCCATAGCTCGAATAACACCAAGACTCACACCTGTTAAACCGACATTGGTTCCGGTTGGAATTAGCATAATAGTACGAGACATAATTCATTTCCTCTTAATTCTTTATTAAATAAAAACAAACCGCCATTTGGCGGTTTTAATTGTTTTTTAAGCAGTTAGACGCGCAGCATCTTGAGCAATAACAAGCTCTTCATTAGTTGGAATAACCATTGCAATTGCTGAACCCTCTTTAGTGATTGTGCCACCTTTACCAAAACGGGCTGCTAAATTGCGTTCTTGATCAAGTTCGAAACCTAATAAACTTAATTTATTTAAAGCCATACGACGAACTTCTTCAGAGTTTTCACCAATACCACCAGTAAAGATGATTGCATCTAAACGTCCATCTAATAACATAGCATAACCACCAATATATTTGACTAAACGGTGTACAAATACATCTAACGCATTTTTGGCATTTTCGTCTGTGTCATAATTATCCGTAACGTAACGGCAATCGCTGCTAACACCTGTTAAACCTAATAAACCAGATTTTTTATTTAATAGGTTGTTAATTTCAGCAACAGACATTTTTAAGTTGTCATGTAAAAAGAACATAATTGCAGGGTCGATATCGCCACTACGGGTACCCATCACCAAACCTTCAAGTGGGGTTAATCCCATAGAAGTTTCAACACATTTACCATTTTTAACAGCTGAAATAGATGCGCCATTACCTAAGTGACAAGTAATCACATTAGTTTGATCAACAGGTTTATTTAATAATTTAGCTGCTTGTTGGCTAACATAATAGTGACTTGTACCGTGTGCACCATAACGACGAATACCATGTTTTTTATATAATTCATTTGGAATAGCATATAAATAGGCTTCTTTTGGCATAGTAGTATGGAATGCTGTATCAAAAACTGCTACATTTTTATCTTTTAAGTGAGGAAATGCAGCAAATGCTTCACGAATACCGATTAAATGAGCTGGATTGTGAAGAGGTGCGAATGCCGCCGCATCTTCAATACCTTTCAGTACTGAATCATCAATAACTACAGATTGAGTATATTTTTCACCACCGTGAACAATTCGGTGTCCAATAGATTTAATACTATCTAATAATTCTGGTTTTTGTGGGAAGATACTATTAACAATAAATTTAATTGCTTCACTATGTGCAGCGCCTGCACCTAAAGATGCTTCGCCTTTAACACCATCGAGTTTCCACTTAATACGAGCATCGGGAAGGTTGAAACATTCAGCTAATCCAGAAAGAAATTCATCACCATTTTCAGGGTTAATAATGGCAAATTTTAAAGATGAACTTCCGCAGTTAAGAACAAGAGCGTTATTACTTGATGACATAGTAATTCCTATATTTTGAATAAAAAGATATATACCAATCAAAATTGGTAACTCAACACATGATTCAACAACCAATGTGATTACACTAAGGTGACTTCTGATATCGCGCTTTTTGATATAAAATAGAGAGCCGCCAATTTGAATGGTGACTATTTTAAGACAATAAAATGTGAATGTCGAGGAATCCAAAAGATATGAGTATTATTAAAACCTTTAAGTCAGGTCAGTTATACATGCAACTTTGCCCTAATGATAAAGAACTCGCTTATTCATTTCCTGAATTAAAAATCATTAATTACATAAAAACCGCGGCTAAATATCTCCCACCTATTATTATTGCGCTATTGGTCTGGCAATATTATATGCCTGTTCAAATAGCGGTAACAGTTATCACCATACTTTTTGCACTCAGTTTGCCATTACAAGGTATTTTTTGGTTAGGTAAACGCGCTAAGTCACCTTTACCATTGAACTTGATAGACTGTTATAATCAAATCAAATCACAATTGATTGCTAAAAAAATAATCGTTGAAGATAAAAAAAACAATGATAAATTAACTTTTGAATCTTTTATGAGATTAATTACGCTTGCCAAATTACATTTGGGTAACTATTTTGGTGAAGATAACAATTTAACTCATGATTAGAGATAAGTATTCGTTATGCCAAATTTATTAACTACTTTAAAACAACAAATCGACGCACTTGAACAACTGGTTAATTTTTCGGATTTTCCTGAATATCAAGAGTATTATTTTGATGAGCAGCTATTTAATAACAATAAAGTCATTACTGATCGCTCTTTTTATCTTGAAAAAATAAAGCAAACTTACACGGCATTAACTCAATGTGTACTTTCGCAAAAATTGACTCAAATGACATTTTTATCTGAATCATTAGTTAATCAAATAGAAGCCCTAACACGTGAATTAGCTACGCATCAATTGCGTCAAAAACAGCCAGAAACTTGCATTGAAGAAACGTTATCTGAAAAGCATGCACGCCATTTAGATTATTTACGTCGATTACAAGAGATGAAATACGAACTTGAGCTTAGCACAGATTCGCTTGATTATAAGAAAATTGCAACGGTTGATAACCGTATTTATCGTTGCGAACAAGCAATCCAAAAGATTGAGTTAGAGATGGAAAGTGATGTTTAATCAAATAAGCGTATTTGAGTTAACGATGTAAGCTTAATGTAGAGAAATATGGCGCCAAATTTTAAAAACTTTAGTATAGATGTGGTTGGAAAAAAAACTAAAAATCGCTTTAATCAAACACGTGATAAAAATAATATTATGGCGGGATATAGCGCTGTAAAAAAGCTTATTAGAATCAGTTTTTATACTGTTATCATTCTGAATTTTTTACTATTTTATTTTAAATCGATTAATGTCACCCTTCTTTCCAATATTTTCGACAGCAAAGTTTACATATGTTGGTCGTTAATTAACGTTATAATTAGCATAATCCTCTATAAACTAACTAAGCCTAATCTAATTGGTTTTTTAGATCCAATTTCACGCTCTAAAAGAGTTAAATTTTTTGTAGGATACTTTTTTGAGTATTTTTGCGCTCTAATGGTTACGATGTATGTTGTTCCTCATAATTTAGTTTATATTGTTCCTAGCGAAATACAGACTTATACAACAGTATATAAAATGACTTCACCAGGCCCTTCGCGTGGAAAACATGGTCATTATAAAAATGGTATCAAGATCTATGAAAAATATACCGGCGATAGATTTTTTTTACCTTTTGATAAGTCCGACAATAAACAGTATCCACCCAAATTATCAGTCCAAATAAAAAATAATATATTTGGTTCTTATTTAGTGAGTTACCGTTTTTATGATAAGTGAAAACAGTTATGCATTTAAAAAGGGGTAAGATTTAACATAACAAAAGCAAATTAACGTAATAAAGCTACCATCGTTTTATTATTTTAATGATAAAAATTAAAAATCAATCATTTATAAATAGAAAATCTTACTACATTGAATATATTAAAATATCAATCAAATTTGGCTGATAAATGTTAGGGCAATGCACGCGATAAAACATTAATCATCAATCATGCATCTGTTAATATTACTTATTAATACCATATCATTAGACAATTTTGATCAATTTAATCTATATCAATGTAACCACTAAATTTGTTATGCATTATGATCTTAGTAGCAATATACTATTAATTAAAATCAATGGATATTTTCAAAAATTCAACAACAAGTCGATGCCATATAGCCAAAATGCATATTGTTATAATTATTAATTAGTATCATCTTTTTGCGTTATATTTATAATAATCACTATAGTTAATAATTAATGATGTAATGCTATTTCCTTTAAAGCGACAAATAAGGATTTTAATATGAGTAAAATATTTGATGATAATTCACAAACCATCGGTTATACCCCATTGGTACGATTAAAACACTTTGGTAAGGGCAATATTTTAGCTAAAGTTGAATCACGTAATCCAAGCTTTAGCGTTAAATGTCGTATCGCTTCTAATATGATTTGGGATGCAGAAAAACGTGGTTTACTCACCTCTGACGTCGAGCTAATTGAGCCAACAAGTGGTAATACAGGTATAGCACTTGCAGCCGTTGCAGCGGCGCGTGGTTATAAACTGACATTAACCATGCCTGAAAGCATGAGTATCGAGCGACGTAAGTTATTAAAAGCGTTAGGCGCAAATTTAGTGCTAACCGAAGCGGCTAAAGGTATGAAAGGTGCTATAGAAAAAGCGGAAGAAATTGTAGCTAGTAACCCACAAAAAAATATTATGTTGCAACAATTTAGTAATCCTGCTAATCCAGAAATACATGAAAAAACAACAGGACCAGAAATCTGGTTAGATACAGATGGCCAAGTTGATATTTTTATTGCAGGTGTTGGTACTGGTGGAACATTTACGGGAGTCACGCGTTATATAAAAAAAACACAAGGTAAAAAAATAACTGCTGTTGCGGTTGAACCAACTAACTCACCGGTTATCACACAAGCACTAGCTGGCGAACTTATCAAACCTGGTCCACATAAAATTCAAGGTATAGGTGCAGGTTTTATTCCGGCAAATTTGGATCTCAATTTAATCGATCTTGTCGAAAAAGTATCTAACGAAGAAGCAATTGAAACAGCGCGTATTTTAATGGAAAAAGAGGGAATTTTAGCAGGAATATCATCGGGTGCAGCAGTTTTTGCCGCTGATAGGTTAGCTAATTTACCTGAAAATGCCAATAAAACTATTGTCGTAATTTTACCATCGTCCGGTGAACGTTATTTAAGTACGGATCTCTTTAGTGGCATATTTACTGAAAAAGAATTAGGCTGATTTAAAAGAAAACCACCACACAAGGTGGTGGTTTACATACTGAATAATCAACGAATCATTTACCAATCGTGCAGTCCATCTAGACTTATATATTCCACTTTATACATCTTGAATAATACCAAAATGACGGTAAGCATGAGGCGTTGCAATTCGACCACGAGGTGTGCGCTGAATATAACCTTGTTGGATCAAAAATGGCTCAAGTACATCTTCAATGGTTTCACGCTCTTCGCCTATTGCCGCTGCAATGTTATCCAAACCAACAGGGCCACCCATAAACTTTTCAATGATCGCCAATAATAGTTTGCGATCCATAAAATCAAAACCTTCATTATCAACATCAAGCATATCGAGCGCTTGAGTTGCTATTGTTTCATCAACAATGCCTTTCGATTTTACATCGGCATAATCTCTTACTCGTCGCAATAAACGATTGGCAATTCGAGGAGTGCCACGAGAACGCTTAGCAATTAAATGCGCACCTTCTTGAGATAAATCCATACCTAAAAATTTGGCGCTACGACTAACAATATATTCCAAATCTTCAACCCGATAAAACTCTAGGCGCTGCACAATGCCAAAGCGGTCACGTAGTGGTGAAGTTAATGAACCGGCGCGAGTAGTTGCTCCAATCAAAGTAAACGGGGGTAAATCGATTTTAATCGAACGTGCAGCTGGTCCCTCTCCAATCATAATATCTAATTGATAATCTTCCATTGCAGGATACAAAATTTCTTCAACCATAGGTGAAAGTCGATGAATTTCGTCAATGAAGAGCACATCATTGGGTTCTAGATTAGTTAGCATAGCGGCCAGATCACCCGCTTTTTCTAATACCGGGCCTGAAGTTGTACGCAAGTTAACGTTCATTTCATTAGCAACAATATTGGCTAAAGTCGTTTTTCCAAGACCTGGCGGACCAAAGATTAGTAAATGATCTAATGCATCATGTCGCTGCTTAGCAGCTTGAATAAAAATTTTCATCTGCTCACGAACATGCGGTTGACCAATATATTCATCCAAAAATTTAGGACGAATTGCTCGATCTAATGATTCTTCTTCTTTTTGAGCCTGAGGAGCTATCAAACGATCCGCTTCAATCATATCCTTGACCTATTTTATAATGCTGATTTTAATGCTTCACGAATAAGCGTTTCACTATCCATTTCTGGCTTAATGACTTTACTAATAATGCGACTAGCTTCTTGCGGTTTATAACCAAGTGCAATGAGAGCAGAAACTGCTTCGCTTTCAATTTGATTAGACGATTTTTTAAGGTCGCTTGATGAAATTATACTACTAGTTGTGGACAAATCTTCGCCAAATCGTTTCAGGCGATCTTTCATTTCAACAATCAAACGCTCAGCGGTTTTCGTCCCCACGCCTGGTAATTTAACAAGTGTTTTGATTTCACCTTGTTCAACAGCACTAATAAATTGTTGGGCTGACATACCCGATAAGATCGCCAATGCCAATTTAGGTCCTACCCCATTCACTTTAATCAGTTCTCGAAATAGCTCTCGTTCTTGCTCATGATTAAAGCCATACAATACTTGTGCATCTTCACGAACGGCAAAATGTGTTAATACAATCACTTCTTTACCATTGTCCGGTAACTCATAAAAACAAGTCATTGGCATAAATACTTCATAGCCAACACCGCCGACCTCAATTAGCACTTTAGGTGGTTGCTTTTCTATAATGAGTCCTCGTAAACGCCCTATCACATTTAATCCTTAATAAAGAGTATTATTTAACTTAATTTTAACTATCAATAACCGAGATTTTAAATATCGCTTAAATAAAATAATAAAAATTATTTGATAGTCAGTATTAACAACATTTATAAAATAACTAATTTGTAGTTTACCTGATACAAAATAATTAATAAAGAAAAACTGTATAAATAGACAGGCAAATTCATATATCAACTTTGGTCATTACTTACTATTGAAAGACAACCTAATAATCATTTATATACATGACACTGGTAAATAGTGCTAAATCTATTTATAGTAATGCTTATAAATTATAATCAGTAACATCAGTTTTCTAGGAATAACTTGAATGATTAAGGAGTATTATGCGTGATTAGTCAAATTAAACTTTTGTATCCGGATAAGAATAATGAAGATAACTATTATGGGTTTATAAAAGCACTAGATGAAAAGAACGATTACTATTTTGCTAAAAAAGATATCAATAATCTACCCATCGAAGAACTAAAAATAGGTACAAAAGTTAGTTTTACTGCAAATGAAAAAGACGCAGGCAAAAGATATGCAACCGATATCAAACTTATCGATGAGCGAAAAATAAAAGAGAATATTGATGTATCGGATGCCAATTCCTTTCCTGATAAAATGGATGCTAAGACTTATCAAGCATTATTAATACACTCGGTACGACAAATCGAAAACATCACCGATCCAATCGCTTTTGAAGATTCTGTTTTTAACTTATTAAAAATAATTGGGTTGAATAAAATTTTTCAATTTGATAGAGAAAATCAAGCTGGAAAAGCGGATGGCTTTTTTATTATTGAAAATTTAGCGGTAATGTATGATTGCACCCTCAAATCAGATTATGAAGCGTTTAAAGAAGAACAAATAGAAAATTATATTAATCAACTCAATCATAAAGCACATTTAACGTTCAATACAAAAAAAATGGATGGACCAACGACTCCAAAAACAATTCCGCTGACAGGCAAAAGCAAACAAGTTTGGATTATCACTAAAGGTGAAAGCAAAGAAATCAGTGATTATGATAATGTTAAAGTCAAAGAAATATCAATTCATGATTTGTGCAAAATTTTCCAAAAAAGATTACATGATATTACCTATGATAATGAAAAATTAATGAATGATTTTATTTTTATTGCTAAATAATTTCTATAAATAAATGGGAAGACTAGAAAACTAGCCTTCCCACTAAATTAGATAAAGTTAATTTTTATACCGGCAATAATCAATATTCAACGGCAATCATTAAAATGGCATTTTAAAGCCTGGTGGTAATTGCATGCCACCGGTAACTTGTGCCATTCGCTCTTTTTGCGCCTCGTCTAAACGACGAGTAGCATCGTTATAAGCGGCAGCAATAAGATCTTCTAACATCTCTTTATCATCTTCTGTTAACATTGATGGGTCGATTTCAACGCGTTTGCAGCTATGTGCGCCATTGACTGTGATTTTAACCATTCCAGCACCTGATTCACCGGTCACTTCCAATTTAGCGATCTCTTCTTGAGCTTGCTGCATTTTTGCTTGCATTTGTTGGGCTTGTTTCATCAAATTACCCAAACCACCTTTTCCACCTGAAAACATATTTATTCCTCTTTTAAAACATTTAGCTGTCAATTATACAGGACGAATACTCGCTTCATCAATCTTCGCTTCAAAATATTGGCAAATCATCTCAATTTTAGTATCTTGTTTGATGATCTGCTTAGCCTGTTCTAACTTTTGTTGATATAAATCTTCGCGCATTTCTAAAGGCGTTTTATTTTCTTGATTATCATCAATCATTACCTTGAGTTTTACTAATTGTTGTCGATGGTTAGATAATGCTTTTTCTAATTTGTTAGTATTAACAGATGAATTGATCAGATGTTTAACTGATGAGCGCATATGTAAGACAACATTATTTTCATCAACTTGTTCTAAAAATGAATTTATTGCTATTTGTTTAATTAACGGAGCCAATTCTAGTTGTTCGATCTCTGCACACCACTTATCTTTTTGAGCCATTTCACCAATAAGTTTTTGAGTCATTTCTGGTGTTTTATCACCATTTAATGATTCTCGAAAAGCCTTTGTATCGATAACCATATCATCTTTAGTTTCAACCAGACCATAGGATTGCCATTGATAATTTTCAGCAGTAATCTCTTCTTCGTCATTATCATTAATTGTATGGCTATCTAGTTCAGTATTTTTCTCTTGCTCGTTAGTTGAGGGCAAAATGTTTTTTATGCGCGCTAATGAGGAGTGCTCCTCGCCATTTTGTGACTGCTCTTTTCCAGCCACTGATTCAGACTTTTTTGTATTTTGCTCCTCTTTGATTAATTGCATTCTCATTTCTAAAATATTTTTAGTGATCGAGGATGCATCATCAGGGATAACTAAGTCTGATTGTGCAACATTATCCTTTACATCTTCTGTTATCGTTTTTTCAGCTTCAATCTTTTCTGTTGTGGTTGACCTTATTGGTTCCAACTTTTGTTGTTCTTTAGCATTAGACGAATTAACTGAAGTATTTTGTAAGTTTGACTTCGGTTCAATACGTTGCTCATTTTGCTGACTTGGTACCATCGGCGGGACTTGTGGTTTGCTATCCGCCATTTTTGGTGATTGCTCAGCGACTTTAGCTTGCTGGGTAGGCGGCTTAACTGCCTCATTTGTCTTAGGGATAAAGGCTAACGCGCGTAGAAAGCTCATTTCAACACCAACTTTTTTATCGGGTGCATAAGCAAGTTCTTTTCTACCCATCAATAAAATTTGATAAAACAACTGGATATCATTTGGCGCCATATATTGTGCTAAAAAGCGTATGCGATCTTCATTGTCACTGTAATCCCCCAATGCAGTAGGAACGACTTGAAGTAATGCTATTTGATGTAAAAGTGCAATGCTATCAGCAAGTAGATTATCCCAATCAACACCTTGCGTCGCAGCAACATTAATTTGCTGCATTAAAGCATTACCATCCCCGTGATAAAGCGACTCTACTAGTGAAAATGGTATTGATTTATCTAACGTTCCTAGCATCATGGCAACTGACTCAGCTTCGACTTTACCATTGCCTAAAGCAATCGCTTGGTCAGTAAGACTTAGCCCATCACGCATACTGCCGTTAGCTGCTTTGGCCAATAACTGTATTGCTTTACTATCACTTTCGATCTGTTCCAGTTGTAAAATGTGTGATAGCTGTTCGGCAATTAACGAGGTATCAAGTACATTTAAATGCAAATGCAAACAACGAGATAAAATAGTAATCGGTAATTTTTGTGGATCGGTTGTGGCTAATAAAAATTTTACATGTTCTGGTGGTTCTTCTAATGTTTTTAACAAAGCATTAAAGCTACTACGTGAAAGCATATGGACTTCATCAATTAGGTAAACTTTGAATCGTCCTTTAGTTGGCAAATATTGAATATTATCTAAAATTTCACGCGTATCTTCGACTTTAGTCCTTGATGCTGCATCGATCTCAAGCAAATCAACAAAGCGACCTTGTTCAATATCGCGACAATTATCACAGACACCGCAAGGCGTTGCAGTTATACCTGTTTCGCAATTTAAACCTTTAGCTAGTAAACGTGCTATAGACGTTTTCCCAACGCCGCGAGTACCCGAAAACAAATAAGCATGGTGTACGCGCCCAAGTGAAAGCGCATTCGACAAAATTTTTAAAACATGCTGCTGTCCAACCACTTCAGAAAATGATTTTGGTCGCCACTTACGTGCCAGAACTTGATAACTCATAATCACCATTACTAATTGCTAATGAAATTGCCAATTATCATATCATAATGTGTCAAATTAGTCTTTACTATGCCGATAACCGATTTAATATTCAACAATGTTTTATACTAAAACGTACATATTTCCTTAAGCTTTTTGTCAAAATTTAATTTGTTAAATAATCTATTTGTCAGCAGTTGTGAAATGGGTTAGGTTAATTGATATGTTGAATTATCACGCTGCCAAGCCATTTGCTCGGCAGAGTATCCGCCTAAATCAACTTTTTATTCAAGTTTTTGGCGTTTAGTTTTGATTTAAATAAGCCCAAGCATATTGTGCATAAAATTCTGCACCTAAGGTCATACCATCTTCGTCAACATTAAAGCAACCATGATGATGTGGCCATTGCGTGTCTTTTTCAGGATTACCGGAACCCACCAAGGCAAAAGCGCCTGGAATGTTTTCTGTATAGTAACTAAAATCTTCACCGCCAGTTGTCGGTGGTTCAAAATAAAGGGTTTGTTCACCAAACGATTCGACAATAACTTTTTGTGCTAATAAGGCACTCTCTTTATCATTAATCACGGGAAGTGTACCGTAAATATATTCAACTTCGGCCGTAGCTCGGTACATAGCAGCAACTTGGTTAGCATATCGACGAATTGCTGCTTCAATTTTGTCACGTACAGCAACATTAAAACAGCGTACAGTGCCCTCTAATACCGCATTTTCGGCAATCACATTAAAACGAGTACCAACATCCATTTTGCCAATGGTGACTACAGCTGGATCAAGTGGGGAGACTTCGCGCGAGACAATAGACTGTATATTCATTACAAATGAAGATGCGACCATAACGGCATCAACAGTGTCATGTGGCATAGATCCATGTCCACCTTTACCTTTAAAACGAACAGTTAATAAATCTGCCGAAGCAAAACTAGAACCGACCACACAAGACACTTTCCCTACAGGTGTTTGTGACCAAATATGCATGCCAAAAGCGCTATCGACATCTTCAAGCACACCCTGTTTAATCATGCCTTTTGCACCTTGGGCGATTTCTTCCGCTGGTTGAAACACTAATCTCACATTACCTTTTAGCTGATCGCGAATAGCATAAAGTGCTTTAGCCGCAGTCAGTAGCATAGAAGCATGGGTATCATGACCACAAGCATGCATTTTGCCATCAATTGTTGATTTATAATCGATGTTGGTACTTAATTCTTGCACCGGTAATGCATCGATATCTGCTCTCAGTAAGATTCTTTTACCGGGTTTACCACCTTGGATATCAGCAATGATGCCTGTTGGTTTAGTCCGGCGGTAAGGAATACCGATTTTATCAAGTTGTTCGGCTATTTTGTCGGTGGTTCTAAACTCTTCCCATGGTAATTCAGGATGTCGATGTAGGTCTCGACGAAAAGCAATCATTTCATCAATATTTTGTTGAACGAGTTTTTTAATATCTGGATTTATCATGATACTACCTTTAATATTTCAATGTATTCTATTTTTTAGGATTAGATATGCAATCATCTAATCCTGATTTATGTCATTACTCTTTTTTGATTGTGTTGGTTACTTAGCCAATCAACACCATTTTATCTATCACTAAGGTGCAACCGCTGATGGTGCGACAATCATATTGACCATGATACCGGCAAGCACCACAGATACGATTGTGACTGAAATAAATCCACCAATCAGCATCGGTGGTAACATATGGCTAGTAAGCACATCTTTTTCTTTCTGATCTTTAGTTAAATTGTTGATCACTTCATTGGTAATAATATAATCGGCAGGAAAACCATATAAGGCAGTAAGTGCGATAGAAAACGCCATCTCTTTACTGACTTTTAAAACTTTACCCACAATCACCGAAAAGATAAACATGCCAACCACCGCAGATAAAATAAAGATGATAAGTGGTGTAATTAATCGAACTAGCATTTCAGGCGTTGCTTTACTTAAGGTATCAAAAATAAAGAGCATTAATCCCATCACCGCTAAACCAAATCCACCTGCTTTTTTGAGTGGATGACGTTCTAAGAAGCCACACGATGCCGCAATAACACCAAATAGTAAACATAAGACAAATGGGCTAACACTGACAATTGGCTTTAAAATTTCAGAGACAGAGTAAGCTAAAAGCCCAATAATTGCGATACGTAAAAAGATGAAATAAGATGAATTATAGCTGGAAGGAATTTTAGCAAACATGCGTGGCATCGGATTTTCATCATCTGCGACCACTGATTGTTTGTCAATCGATGACTTTGGATCGTTATTGGCATTCCAAGTACCTGCATGATACTGGCTCAGCACTCGTCGCCCTTCTCGTTTAAGCATGATTGAGGTAAGCGGATAACCAATAAAGCCTTGCATCACATAGATAATAATGGCAAATACAGCGAGATCAGGTAATCCAGCATCGGTTGCACCTTTCGCCATAATAATGGCCGATACAATGCCGCCAACTAGAGGCGGAATCGCCACAACAACGGTATTAAAGTCAAAGAATAGATAGCCCACTATTATCGCAATAATAATGATCCCCACAATTCCTGCCAGCGAAATTAAAATAGTTTTCCACTGTAGTAATAGTTCCTTAACCGATAATAGTGTGCCCATATTAACGATCAGTAAATACATAAACATTACAGCAACGACAGTTGGGATACCCGCACGAGCGACGATATCTTTTGGGAAAAACGTCCAATAACCAAGTAAGAAAAGTACAGCACAAATAAATACAGAGGGGATCCAAGCTTTGGTTCGAGTTGAAACAATATCGCCAAGGTATAAAATAATTAACAATAATACGAGCGCTAACATTTGTGGCATGTCATTCATCGGTGACATAAAAAGCTCCATTTTTTATCTTTTTTTAATAAATTTGTTTTCTTAAGAGACGCTATTATAGTTAATTATTTATGATGTTATATATTTTTTATCATGAAATCGTTAATTTCATCTAAAAATAAATTGCCATATTTCTCTAATTTAATTTTACCTACGCCTGTAACATTAAGTAGTTGTTTTTTGCTTTCTGGCATAGTTTGCACCATTTCTAATAAGGTCGCATCGCTAAATATGACATATGGTGCAATATCTTCAACATCTGCAATATCTTTACGTAATCGTTTTAGATTATTAAATAAAATACGCTCTTCATAAGACAGAATGGTAGTTAAGTTAATTGCTCTAGCATATCGATTCAAGCGACTCTTCTTCACTATCTCTAGTCGAGGTTTAGCTAATGATAAGCTAATCTCACCTCTTAAAATTTTTCGTGCATCTTGAGTCAATTGTAACGTTGTAAAAGTTGAAATATTTTGACTTAAGTAACCTAAATAAATTAATTGTCTAATGACACTTAACCAATAATCTGTTGAATGCTGTTTCCCAATTCCATAAACAGACAATTTGTCATGTCCGTTTTCTTTTATTTGCGAGCGAGCTGATCCTCGTAATACATCAGAAATATATTGTGCGCCATAACGTTGCTCAACCCGATAAACACAAGATAAAACTTTTTGCGCATCAATTAAACCATCATACATTTCTGGCGGATACAGACAAATATCACAGTTATTACAAGGCTCGCTGTGATTTTCACCAAAATAATTAAGCAATACGATTCGCCGACAAGTTAAGCTTTGAGCAAATGATTCCATAGCATTAACTTTATGTTGCTCGACCTCTTTATGCTTACCATCCATTTTGTCAGCAATTTGTCGATGATACCAATTTAAATCTTTGCCATTAAAAAGTAATATTGCTTCGGCAGGTACGCCATCTCGCCCTGCTCGTCCCGTTTCTTGATAATAAGCTTCAATTGTTCTTGGGCAATCTGCATGGATAACAAATCGAATATTCG
Organism: Gilliamella sp. wkB171; assembly: GCF_001693755.1. Classification (GTDB taxonomy): domain Bacteria; phylum Pseudomonadota; class Gammaproteobacteria; order Enterobacterales; family Orbaceae; genus Gilliamella; species Gilliamella apicola_F. The sequence continues at coordinate 72,019 of NZ_LYST01000048.1, read as the reverse complement.
GTTTATTAATTCCCATACCAAATGCTACTGTTGCAACAATAATTTGTACATTATCTTTTAAAAAAGATTCTTGTGCCTGTAAACGTTCGCTATTGGTTAAACCAGCATGATAAGCTATAACAGAAAAACCACGTGCAGCAAGCCTTGTCGCCATATCTTCAACTTTAGAACGGCTTGAACAATAGATTATGCCACTATTGCCTTTTTGTGTTTCAATAAAAGAGACCACTTGCTCGGTTAAATTAAATTTATCCACTACGGTATAACGGATATTAGGACGATCAAAACTACGCACAACAACTAAAGGATCCACTAGTTTTAATTGATGAATAATATCCGTTTGAGTCATCTTATCCGCTGTTGCAGTCAGTGCAACCAAGGGAATGTCAGGAAAACGCGCGGAGAGCTGTCCTAATTGGCGATAATCAGGGCGAAAATCATGGCCCCATTGTGAAATACAGTGCGCTTCATCTATGGCAATTAATGAAGGTGGATGTTTTTCAATCATAGTAGAAAATGATGATACAGCAAGTCTTTCCGGTGAAATATAAAGCAATTTTATCGAGTGTGATAAATATTGTTCAATAACGGCTTGCTGTTCATCTGATGATTGAGTCGCATTTAGATATGCTGCCGAAATACCGTTGGCAATAAGTTGATCAACCTGATCTTTCATTAAAGAAATTAACGGTGAAATGACCAAAGCGGTACTTGGCAATAATACGGCGGGTATTTGGTAACATAACGATTTACCACCACCGGTGGGAATAATTGTTAAGGTATCTCGACCATCGATAATTGATTCAATAATTTCTTTTTGTTGATTTCTGAATGATTTATATCCAAAAATATTATGTAAAACATCCTCTATCTGATCTTTTATCGACATGTTAACCAAAACAAATAGCTCCTTAATTATTCCATTGAGTATAGCTAAATAAGACTAAACAAACCACAAAAAATTTACATTTACTTACAATTCGAGAAAAAAAACTAAACCTGTTTTTTAAATCGTAATAATGATAAAAATAAATCTATTTTACAACCCTTATCTTGATCATAAAAACAACGTATTCGGTTATTCTATAACCACAATTGTTCAACAGATTAAAAAACAGGCTATTTTTAATTTTTTTACTTGATACAAATCGATTTCACAGCTAATATTTGCGTGTTTCAACATATACGCCCGTAGCTCAGTTGGTTAGAGCATCACCTTGACATGGTGGGGGTCAGTGGTTCGAGTCCACCCGGGCGTACCAATTCAAGTCCATATCCGAAAAGGCTTCGCAAGAATTAATCTTCATCTCAATTCTATTAAAGGGGTTAAATCAGGGTAAAACTGGGGTAAAACCCATACCATTTTCAGTAAATCTATGGTTATCCACTTTCAACCGCCGCACTTTAAATTTCACATTTGCAAAATTAGTTCAATGTTAATAAAGGACCGTTTGCTTGTAACATGAAAACAATCAATCACACAACACCAATTACAAACATGGGCTATAGTCTATTTTGAACATAGACAATTATTCATTAGATTATTATACTCAAAAATCAAGATAATTATTGCTTATAGAATAAGCTCTAAACCCGAGAATAAAAAAGAGCGATCAAAATCGCAATTGTTGTGCAAAATTAACTTAATTGACTTTATTTTTGGATGATAATCACTTTTTCACACTCTCGAAATACGAAAAAGACTATGCTTTTAGTAAAGCCATAATTGTGCCTTTAATTTCCCATCATTTTTAAATATAGTATTCATTATTATTAAATTCAGATCTGATCAATGATTGTCTTCGTTGATGTCAAATTTCGATTAACCATACGAACGATACAACATATTCTTTATTTTAAACGTTCGATTGGCCAGCCTATCAGGATAAAACAGAGATAACAGCATCATTCAAGTCATAAAAAAATGTTGATAAATGATACATTAAAATTTTTTGACTTTACTTTGAATTAAAGATGGTTAAATAAATTTTTACTGATATGATCTAAGTAATTAAACACCATAATAGGAAAATACAATGAAAAAGATTTTATTAATATCATTTATTTCTGCAATGCTATTAGGTTGTGATGCTAATGTTGAAACAACCGTGACAATTTCACAGCTTGATGCTAAACCATCTTTTGCTAAAGGAAACTTAACATTAGAAGTCCCAGCCTGCTCAGATTATAAAGACTCCAGAAGTGAATCATCGTCACTAATTACAGCTAAAAAAGAGATAGCCCAACTATTCAAATCAGTTGAATATAAAGAGTGTTATACTCAAAAAATGAAATCATATGCATCATTTGAAATTCCTATTTTAGTTGGTCAAGACACATCAGACACTGAACTTTTAAAACAAGCAGATATCCTAACTGTTAAACATGATAAAGGAATATATGCTATAACTAACCCCGAGTTCACAAAAAAATTAATTCAATATAAGAAAAAAGCCATGTCAAATATTGATTTTAAAATTTCAATTTCACTTATCAATGACACCGATAAGTCTATCGATAAAATTTCTGTAACAAAAGCTTTTATCGATAATAGACCATACGATGCGGCCGAGTTCTCTTTAACACCAAATGCTAAGGTAACAATAACACTGAGTGATGTTTCTACCCAAATACTATTAAACCCGACTACAGATTCTAATAATAAACAAGGCATAACTGAAATCGCTAAATTTCAGTAAAATAATATTGTTAAAATGCATATCATATGACTTTATGATACTTAAATAATTAAAAAAGGGCGCTTTAACCCGCCCTTTTTATATGAAAATCATCCTAGAAAAATAATCGAGAGATTGTTTGGTTCATTTAGAAATTAATCTCAGTACCAACAAAATAACGTCGACCTTCTAACGTTTTACCAAAATCATCGTTGCTTACGTCTTTATCAAACAAATTATAAATACCAGCATATAATTTTGCTTGTTTATGGATTTTATAAGAAGCCCCTATATCCCAGAAGGTATAGCCTGCATAAGTGACATATTTAGTTTTTTTACCGTCTCTTTTTGTTGCATTTTCTTGACCATAATAAGCCATTTTAGCCCATAAATCCCAATCATGAGCCACATACCAATCAAGTTGCGTATTGAACTTCTGTTTCGGTGTACGATTTAGTGCTCTTCCTTTATTTGGGCCTGTTTTTTGTTCAGTCTTAGTCCAAGAATAATTGGTACTTAATAAGAAATCAGTAAATAATGGCGATTTAAATGATAATTCAATACCTTTCAAATTAGCTTTATCCACATTTTCTCTACCTTGTACAAAATCAAATTTTTCTTTATAACCATCAATCTTACATAAACCTTTACCTGCTGGACCATTACAAATATAGTAAGTTTGAATTTTATCTTTATACTTGGTATAGAAAGCAGTTGCTGATGCATCAACACCATATTCGTTAGTATAACCAAGACCAATTTCATAGTTATCAGATTTTTCCGGTTTTAGGTCAGGATTTCCCATTACCATGCCTTTATTCCCAGTACCTGCTCCACCGGTTACTTGTCCCCAATCAGAAACGACTTGACGTAATTGAGGAGTCGCATAACCTGTGGAGTAACCACCTTTTAATGTAAAGTTATCATCAATATTCCAAACACTGTACACGCGCGGATTCCAGTTGCTACCATAATTTTCATCTTTGTTATAACGCAAACCAAGCGTTAAACTCCAATTTTCCATTAATTTCAACTCATCTTCAGCAAACAAAGCATAATTCCATCGATCAATTTTAGTAACGGATTTATTTAATTGATTATCTCTGTCATGAAGTTCTTGATAGTTATATTTACCACCTACTGTTAACATATTGATATAAAATGGTATTGTTATTCTTGAATCCACATCCGTGTTTCTAATTTTCATCTTTCTTTCTGGGTTATTATTGCCTTCATAAGAAATAAAAGACGTCGTTGATACATCACCAAACATTCCATTATGCGTTAAAGCAAAGGAGTTACGAGCATTATCACGAACAAAATCACCTCTATTTTTGTCTCTGGTTTTCCCAGCTGATCCTTTACTATTTTGTAAAGAACGACCAAAGTCTAAATCAAATTTTTGAGTATCTGTAGCATTCAACGATAATTTTCCATTTATACTACGCAATTTTTGCTCGGAATGACCATTTAAAAACTCATCCTCATGGCGATTAGAGTATTGACCATAAAGTTGAATACCTAAAATATCATCAATAATAGGACCCATTGTTGAAAAGCTGCCAGTATAAGTATCTTTTTCTTTAGAACGATAAGGGATAACCGACTCTAAACGTAAACCTGAATGCCACTTATCTGATACTTTTTTGGTAATAATATTAATGACCCCGCCCATCGCATCAGAACCATACAGTGATGACATAGGCCCTCTAACTACTTCGATACGTTCGATTGCTGTCAATGGCGGCAGCCAACCTTGCTCAAAACCGGAACCATCACTATTTGGCCGTGTTTCACGAGTGTTAACTTTTTTACCATCAACCAAAATCATCGTGTATTTAGCATCCATACCACGAATACTAATATCAGTTGAATCACCACCACCTGTTATTGTGACACCTGGAATATCTTTTAATGCGTCAGTGACATCACGGTAAGGTTTATTATCAATTTCTTCGGGCGTGATAACTGAAATTGTTGCTGGTGCTTCTTTAACTTGTTGAGAAAACCCCGAAGCGGTTACAACCATAGTATCAGTATCAGAATTAGTTGCCGCCAAAACCGAGGTTGATAATGATATTAACATACCTGAATTAATTACATGTTTAGCAAGTTTAAGTTTCTTTTTGAAAGCCATGATATATAACCTTATTATTAATAATGATATTTTTATTTCAAGTGGAATGTGAACACTACAGTATATGAGAACAATTATCAATATCTTTTCGAAAAATTATTTAAGACTAGACAATTCAAATTTATTAAATAATAATAGTTCTCATTTACAGATAAACATAATGCGAGAAATTATGATGAAGAGAAATAAAAAATGGTTACTTATTAGCCTTATTGCTGCAACTTTAGGATTAACCGGTTGCCAATTATCGAAGACGATGGAAGTAACAGCCGATAATCAAACAGTAACGGTTCCCAAATTACCCCATAAAGTTGTCGTGATGAATTACGGTGCCTTAGACACCTTAGATGCATTAGGCAAAGGTTCTATCGTTGTTGGCGCACCACAATCGGTAATTCCATCCTACTTAAATCAGTATAAAAAAGCCAATATTAAAGATACAGGTAATATGAAAGAACCTAATTTAGAGGCAATTAAACAAGTAAAACCTGATTTAATTATTATTGATGGTCGTCAAGCTAGTCGTGCGCCTGAGTTAACTAAAATTGCGCCTGTTATTAATCTAAGTGTTGATGCTAAAAACTATATTCAATCAACAAAAGACCATATTAATGTGTTGGCAAGTATTACCGGAACGGAAGCTAAAGCTACTAATTTGATTCAATCGCTTGAAAAAAAGGTAAATGATGCACAATCAATTGCTTCAACAAGCCATAAAAAAGCGATTGTAGCAATTCATAATGATGGAAAAATGATCCTGATTAATACTAGCTCAAGTGCGGCTTTAATACATGATGTACTAAAAGTTAAACGGGCAGTACCCGTCGATGTTAAATCTAGCAATAATAACGACAAACCTAAACCGGTATTTATTGATAATCATTACATAAGCACAGTAAAACCTGATGTTATCTATGTAGTTGATCGCAGTAAAGCGATTGGTAAAGAAGGCATGAGTGAAAGTTACTTTGACTCAAAAGTATTGAAAAAGGCTAAAACACAGGTGGTATATTTAACGCCTGATCTTTGGTACTTATCTGGCGGCGGTGCAGAAAGTTTAGATCGTCAAATTGATGAAGTGGTAAATTCACTAAAATAAATTATTATTAAATTTTTAACTTCCTATTTATGAGCTGTTATTATCAAATAACGGCTCTTTTTTAATTAAATAAATCAGCGATAATAAATTAAACTACGGGTAATAATTAGCTACTTTTTAGCTATTGTAATTTAAATAACTCAATTCTAAAAACTATTTACTTAAAATTCGAATTAACCCCATTAAAGTATGAGAAACTCATTTTAATAGAGAATAACCATCTATTAATATATTGATACTAAAGGTGTTTATACGCAATGAGAAATTCTTTATATCAACTAAGATTAAATATGATAAAATGCACCCGTTTTTTATTATTAGCTACAAAATTAAACTAATTGACAGATAAAATTCTCAAATATACCTCTAATTAATAAACACACTATAAAAATATGAATATGTCATCCCCTACTATTGGATTTGTGAGCCTTGGTTGTCCTAAAAACCTTGTTGACTCAGAGCGAATTTTAACTGAGTTACGTACTCAAGGTTATCAAGTTGTACCAAGTTATGATAATGCTGATTTAGTTATTGTTAATACCTGTGGTTTTATTGATAGTGCTGTGCAAGAATCGCTTGAAGCTATCGGTGAAGCATTAAACGAAAATGGAAAGGTCATTGTCACTGGCTGCCTTGGCGCCAAAGAAGATCAGATTCGCTCTGTTCATCCTAAAGTGCTTGAAATATCAGGTCCACACAGTTACGAATCTGTGCTGACTCATGTAAACAAATACGCACCTAAACCAGCTTATAATCCTTTTACAAGTTTAGTGCCACAACAAGGTGTTAAATTAACACCAAAGCATTATGCTTATTTAAAAATTTCTGAAGGTTGTAATCATAACTGTACATTTTGTATTATTCCATCACTTCGAGGCGAGATGGTCAGTCGCCCGATTGGTAATGTGCTTGATGAAGCTAAACGCTTAGCCGACAGTGGTGTTAAAGAATTATTAGTGATTGCACAAGATACATCAGCCTATGGTATTGATATTAAAAATCGTACCGATTTCTGGAATGGTATGCCACTAAAAACCGATATCAAAACGCTTTGTGAACAATTAGCGAGTCTAGGTATTTGGGTAAGGTTACATTATATGTATCCCTATCCGAGTGTTGATGAATTGATTCCATTAATGGCTGAAGGTAAAATTCTTCCTTATTTAGATGTACCTTTACAGCATGCCAGCCCATCAGTTCTGAAATCAATGAAACGACCTGGCACAATTGAACGTACTCTTGAACGAATTGAAAAATGGCGAAATATTTGTCCTGAAATCACCCTACGTTCAACCTTTATTGTCGGCTACCCTGGTGAAACCGAACAAGATTTTGAACTATTACTCGACTTTTTATCGCAAGCACAATTAGATCGCGTTGGCTGTTTTACTTACAGTCCTGTTGAAGGTGCAGCAGCGAATGCGCTACCAAATCAAATTCCTGACGAAATCAAACAACAACGCTATGATCGTTTTATGCAACTACAACAAACGATTTCTACCCAAAAATTACAAGATAAAATTGGGAAAACATTATCGGTCATCATAGACGAAGTAGATGAAGAAGGCGCAATTGGCCGTAGCATGGCAGATGCACCAGAAATTGATGGTGTTGTTTATCTAAATGAAGAAAACAGTGTTAAAGTTGGCGATATAGTTCAAGTTAATATTGAACATTCAGACGAATATGATTTATGGGGAACTGTTAAACAGTAATAAAAACAATGAAACTACATTATCGGTTAGAGATTAAAAATATTATAAAATTAGCAGTTCCGGTATTGATTGCCCAAATATCGCAAACAGCTATCACCTTTGTCGATACCATTATGGCCGGCAATTATAGTGCTACCGCACTTTCTGGTGTAGCTATTGCGGTTTCCATTTGGCTACCAACAATTTTATTTGGTCAAGGTTTACTGACGGTTTTAACGCCGATTATCGCTAATTTAAATGGTGCAGCTAAACGAGATCAAATTGCAATTCACACCCGTCAAGGTGTAATTATTGCGTTATTTTTGTCGATAATCATGATGCTTTTTCTCTATCATTCCGATAAATTAATTACATTGAGAAGTTCTACTGATCATCCTATAGATCCAGAAATGGTTAATGTGGCGGTATCGTTTTTACGTGCAATTATGTGGGGAGTACCGGCTTTTTTACTCTTTTTTGTTTACCGTAATCAATGTGAAGGGTTATCAAATACTAAACCAGCAATGGTAATTATATTTATTGCATTACTTGCCAATATTCCCATTAATTACATATTAATATATGGTAAATTAGGGTTACCAGCTTTTGGCGGTGTAGGTTGCGGTATCACTGCCGCAATTATATTTTGGTTAATGTTCGCGTTAATAAGAATATACACATTAACCACCTCAAGTCAGCAAGATGTACGTAAAACACCAATGGTAAAACTATTTGATTTTTCAATCATCAAAAATATTATTGTTCTTGGTACGCCTTTAGCATTAGCCTACTTTTTCGAAGTCAGTTTATTTGCAGTTGTCGCATTATTGATAGCACCATTAGGCCAAACAACCGTTGCTGCCCATCAAATTATTTTTACCATCAGTAGTTTAACATTTGCTATTCCCCTATCATTAGGTGTCGCAACGAGTATTCGTGTCGGTTTTTTATTGGGTAAAAGCAAGCCAATTTTAGCAAAGCAAAGCGCTTATATCAGTTTAACAATATCATTAATGTTAGCAATTATTGTGGCACTGATATTAGTAATATTTAAATCACCAATAATTGAAGTTTTCACCACCGAAAGTACTGTTATTTCTATCTGCATACAATTAATTATTTTATTGGCTATCTATCAAGTCTCTGATTATTTACAGGTGGTTGCAAGTAATGTACTGCGTGGTTATAAAGATACACAAAGTATTTTCTTTATTACGCTTATTTCTTATTGGGTAGTAGGCTTACCCGTTGGTTATATTTTGGGATTAACAAATATTATTATCGAACCAATAGGGGCTGCTGGTTTTTGGATAGGATTTATATCAGGTCTGAGTGTTGCAGCAATTTTATTGCTTACAAGAATGGTTTATATTCAAAGACAACCTATCGATGTTATTCTAGAACGAGCATCGAGATAATGTTAATAAGTAAAGAATAATAAACCTAATTTTTAATGGGTAAATCTAACTTTAACGTTAAAAAATTGCCTGAATAATATTTAAAACTAAATTAATTAGTTGATCTTTTTGTGATATTACGTTTCATGATCTTTAAAAAGCACCCACTTTTAAAGGTTAACGATATAAGTAATAAGCAGTTTTTTTATAGGGTAATTCTTCAATCCTAACGGAGATACTGCTTGTTACAAATCTAATGCATTAAACGAAATTTAAATTTAATACTCTTAATAATCATCTTACAAATAAAACCTTTAAAGATTTGATTGAATCACTATGTACTAACGACTGTTTTAGTCGAGCCTTGATAATTGAGTTTATAAAATTTACATCTTAAAAATAAACTTATAAATCGACGTTATTAATAAGAAATAACTATAGATAATAATTGCACAAAATTTATTTAACTATATAATTAATCACCAAATTAATTGTTCAGAAAAAGTTTTAATTTTGTGATTTTAAAAAAAAGAATATTGCTGCAACATATCATTTGCCTTTGTCTATCAGTATTATTAGTCTATTTATTAGGCTATCCACAACGATTCGATCGTATATTACTTACATACTTTTCACTCATATTTTTCGCAAGATTTACTATTGGCAGAATTTTTTTTGGTATTTTTTTTGTAATCGCTGCATTATATTTCCCTGCTGGATTCTATTATGGTTCCCCAAATGTTGCTGTTGTCAGTGCAATAGCAGAAACAAATTTAGATGAATTTGAAGAGTTTTGTTCCCAACTCTCATTTTATTTTTATACTTTTCCATTATTATTAATCTTAGTTTTTATTGTAATTTTTAGAAAATTGCCATTTCCGAAAGTTAATAATTGTTACTTAATTATTTTTGCCATCTTGCTTCTTTGTTACAGGCCAGTTAAAGCTATTATTAAATACAATTCGAACACTTTCACTTCAATTTCATCAACTTTTATACACACGGTAAAATACCCTATTTTAGAATTTACTGTATCATTTTACGATTGTGTAAAACTTTACTTAAAAGAAAAACAAGAACAAGCTAAGCAACTAGAAAATAACAATTTAATTCCAATTTCATCGATTACTCCTAAATACAAAACCTATATTATCATTATTGGCGAAAGCGTTCGTAAAGATTATATGAGCGCCTACGGTTTTAAATATATCAATACGCCATTTACTGATAAAAATGCCTATATCATTTGGGATGGATTGATTGCACCAGCCCCACATACTCAAGCATCGATACCGCATTTAATTAGTGAATCATTTTTTCCTACTTCCAAAGAAGTTAATAGCCAATTAAATAATAATATTGTCAGTATTGCTAACCAAGCAGGATTTGACACCTATTGGCTTTCAAATCAGGGGAAGCTAGGAGCAATTGAAATTACTGTACCTCGTATCGCCGCTTATGCAAAATACTCTTTTTATACCAAATCAGGAGAGTTTAATGGTAAGTCTTCACGAGGAAAATATGATACTTTGTTATTACCAGAATTAGATAATATTCTTTCAAAAAATGATGATAATCCCAAACTGATTGTTATGCATCTTATCGGTTCACATCCGCATTTTTGTAGGCGACTAGAACTTCCCGTTCAATTTGATCTTAATAATGAAAATATTTCATGTTATGTAAGCAGTATTAAGGAGACAGATGACCTCATTGCTGCAACCATAGATACACTAAAAAAATATTATCAAGATTATTCCGTTGTCTATTTTGCAGATCATGGACTTGCTCATGCAGATCAGTATCAAGACTTAAGGCACAATGCCGACTATCAAAATAGTTATCAAGTACCGTTAATTTTCTTTGATTCAAATAATCAGTCTCAACTACGAATCAACAAACAAATTTCTGGTTTTCAGTTTGTTTATTTACTAAGCAAATGGATGGGGATTGAATTAGATGTCAAACATGATTATATGCAACATGAAATTACAGCAATACCCGAACAACAAAATATCAAAGTCAAAGATTGGAACATGAATAATTTATACGAGTATGATAAATTGAAAAAAGATCCAAATCCCTTTAATTAATTTTTTATAAAAATAACTTATTAAATAGATAATAAAAACACCATAAGCAATTTACTACTTATGGTGTTTTTGGTTAGATTGATAATTTTGTTATTTTAACAAACTATTGGCTTGGGCAATTACATTTTCAACAGTAAAACCAAATGCTTTAAATAATTGCTCTGCTGGTCCTGATTCACCAAACGTTGTCATGCCGATTACTTTGCCATTTAGACCTACATATTTATACCAATAATCACTAATACCAGCTTCAATAGCAATTCTTGCTGTTACTGATGAAGGTAAAACTGATTCTTTATAAGATGGATCTTGTTTGTCAAAGGCATCTGTTGAAGGCATTGAAACGACTCTAACCTTTTTACCTGCTTGGGTAAGTTGATGATAAGCTTCTACCGCAAGTTCAACTTCAGAGCCAGTCGCAATTATGATAAGATCTGGCGTGCCTGTACAATCATTTAGAACATAACCACCACGATAAACATTAGCTAATTGCTGTGCTGTACGATCTTGTTGTTTAAGATTTTGTCTTGAGAAGATTAATGCTGTTGGACCATCTTTACGTTCAATTGCATATTGCCATGCAATTGCTGATTCAACTTGGTCACACGGTCGCCAAGTACTAACGTTTGGAGTAACGCGCAAACTAGCCATTTGTTCAACAGGTTGATGCGTTGGTCCATCTTCACCTAGACCAATTGAATCATGGGTATAGATAAATAATGAACGAATCTTCATTAACGCAGCCATTCTTACTGCATTACGGGCATATTCCATAAACATTAAGAAAGTTGCACCATATGGAATAAATCCGCCATGTAGAGCAATACCATTCATAATCGCTGACATACCAAATTCACGCACGCCATAATGAATATAATTGCCATCAGGATTAGCCAATATCTCTTTAGAGCCTGACCACATGGTTAAGTTACTTGGTGCTAAGTCGGCTGAACCACCAAGAAATTCTGGTAGTGCTGGTGCAAAAGCTTCGATCGCATTTTGCGAAGCTTTACGCGTTGCAATAGTTGCTGGATTAGCTTGTAATTTATCAATAAAATCTTTAGCTGTTTGTTGCCAATTATTTGGCAATTGACCTTCAACACGACGTTTGAACTCTTTCGCTAATTCAGGATAGGCTTTAGCATAAGCATCAAAACGCGCATTCCACTCTTGTTCAATTTGCTGACCTTTTGTTTTTGCATCCCAAGCTTCATAATACTCTTTAGGAATTTCAAACGGTGGGTATGTCCATCCTAATGCTTTGCGAGTGGCTTCGATTTCAGCATCACCTAATGGCGCACCATGGCTTTCATGACTACCGGCCTTATTTGGTGAACCAAAACCAATAATTGTTTTACACATTAATAATGATGGTTTATCAGTTACGGCTTGTGCTTGTTCGATAGCTTCAGCTAACGCTTTCGCATCATGACCATCAATGCCACGAATCACATGCCAGCCGTAAGCTTCAAAACGTTTTGCAGTATCATCAGTGAACCAACCTTCCACTTCACCATCAATTGAAATACCATTATCATCATAAAACGCGATAAGTTTACCTAATTTAAGGGTGCCCGCTAATGAACAGACTTCATGAGAAATACCTTCCATCATACAGCCATCACCCATAAATACATAAGTGTGATGATCAACAATGTTATGACCTGCTTTATTGAATTGGGCCGCTAATGTTTTTTCTGCAATTGCCATACCAACCGCATTAGCGATACCTTGACCTAATGGTCCTGTTGTGGTTTCAATGCCTGGTAGATGACCATATTCAGGATGCCCTGCCGTTTTTGAATGCAATTGACGAAAATTTTTCAAATCATCTATCGTGACATTATAGCCAGTTAAATGTAATAAGCTATAAATCAACATTGACGCATGGCCATTTGATAATACAAATCGGTCACGGTCTGCCCAATGAGGATTAGTTGGATTATGTTTTAAAAAACCTCGCCAAAGAACTTCTGCCATATCGGCCATTCCCATAGGAGCCCCTGGATGACCTGATTTTGCTTTTTGTACGCCATCCATACTTAATGCTCTTATCGCATTCGCGAGTTCGCGGTGAGATAAAGTTATTGCATTCATTTTGTAATCTCCAAAATATTTAATTTAAATATCATTACTATTTGCAAGTTAAATTACACTTACAAAAATCGTTAAGAAATAACGATAGAAAATAAAAAAGAGGGGGAAACGCTCCCCCTGACGATAGTACATAATTAGAGAAGTGCACCAATCATGTCTTCTAATTTACCTTGATCAACAGCAAAAGCACGAATACCTTCAGCTAATTTTTCAACCGCCATTGCATCACTATTATGTTGCCATCTAAATTCAGCTTCAGTCATTAATGTAGGGCGCGCAACAATGGTTTGATTAGGATCTAATTTTCGTACTACTGGCGCGTTAGATTGTTGCATTTCTGATAGCAAATTAGGCGAAATAGTTAATCTATCACAACCAGCTAAAGCTAAGATTTGGTCGACTTTACGGAAACTTGCGCCCATAACAATGGTTTTATAACCATGTTGTTTATAATAATTATAAATATTACGAACCGAAACAACCCCAGGATCTTGATCGGCGACATAAGGTTCAATAGGTTTTTTAGCTTGATACCAATCATAAATACGACCGACAAAAGGTGAAATTAAAAAGGCATTCACTTCTGCACAGGCTCGCGCTTGTGCAAATGAAAAGAGTAACGTTAAATTACAATTAATACCCTCTTTTTCTAAAACTTCAGCAGCTTTAATACCTTCCCAGGTTGAAGCAATTTTAATTAAGATTCTTGATTTATCGATCCCTTTTTGTTTATAAAGTTCGATAATTCGGCGAGCTTTTTCAATACAACCTTGTTTATCAAATGACAGGCGAGCGTCAACTTCTGTTGAGATGCGTCCTGGAATAATTTTTAAAATTTCAGCGCCTATATTTACAGCAACTTGATCACAAGCATTGATCAATTGTTGCTCTTTACTGCCACCTAATTTTTTAGCAGTTTCAACAGCAGAATCGATTAAATGACGATATTGAGGAAGTTGAGCGGCTTTAAGTACTAAAGAAGGGTTAGTTGTTGCATCTTCAGGCGAAAATTGTTTAATTGAATCGATATCACCAGTATCAGCAACTACAACGGTTAATTTTTTGAATTCATCTAATTGACTCATACATCTATGTCCTCTACAACATTGCTATTTCAAATTGAGTTATCATATCATTTATTCAATAATAAAACGACACTATCAAATCGCTATTTATATTGTTATTTTGAACTAAGAAAGTTAAAAATGTCGATAAAAACACGCGAGTTCCACTACAGTATTTTATATTTTTTTATGAATTTAAATTTACTTTAACTAAAAAAATTTATTACAACCTAGTTACTTTGAATATAACTTATCGTAATAGCAGATTCGTTCAACCTTAGCCGTTGATCCGCCACCTTCAAATTCCGATTCTAGCCATGCTTGTACGAGCTTTTTCGCTAATTCTACACCGATGACTCTAGCCCCCATAGTCATAATCTGTGCATTATTACTCTTTCTGGCACGTTCAGCCGAATAAACATCATGGCACTGAGCGGCGCGGATACCGGGAACTTTATTGGCAGCAATCGCTACACCAATTCCAGTTCCACAAATTAAAATACCTCGCTCATGTTTTCCGGCTTTAATAGCAGATGCAACAGCATTAGCAACATCAGGATATAAACTATTTTCTGACTGCTTATCACTACTATAATCAACGAGCTCAATACCTTGCTTAGTTAAATATTCAACAATACTATTTCTAAACTCAAAAGCAGCATCATCTGCACCTATTGCAATAGATTTCATGTTTTCTCCTTACTAACTTTCATTAAAATGAACATAAGTTCATATTAATATCATTTGTTATTATTTAAATATAAATTATTTCAGTTATGTGATAAAGGTCTCGAAAATAAAATATTTATTAAGCTATTGATGGATAGAAGACTAAAATTATTGAATATTTTTTACTTAAAAGCCTTGATAACCTGAATTTCTTTCACAAAAACAATCAAAGGTTAAACATAAAAACATTTGATACACGCTAAAAGCATGAAAAAATGAAATGACGCAAATTTATTTTATCTGTTGATACATCTCGTTGAAAAAGGATAAATTAACTGAAGTTATTTAAGATGATGCCCAAGTATAAATGCGTTGACCAGTTAGGTCACAACCTACACAACTGACACATTTTTTTGTTCCACAAGCATTTGAATCCTCCATAATATAGAGCTTTATCTTGCCTTTTTTAATCCAAAACAACATCATTTGTTCAACTGCGCTTTCAGGTAAATGAAAATAGCGAGCAATATCTTGTAGATTTGCTCGCCCTTTTAATTGAATATAATCTCGAATCGAAATTAACATATGAGTAAAAAGACAAACGCTAGGCTTGCTCTTCTCCAATAAGTTTTATGATCACTTTAATGATGGATCACAGCAGCGAGATCCATTTGTAGCATCGTAATGTGATTTGGCCGATATACTTAAAGACGAATATTGCCCAAACCAACGCATTAATAAAATCATTGTACCAATAAATGCAGCACACCCTATCAACCAATAAATTGCCGAGACTGATTGCCCTAATAAAGTTATCTGATAATATATCGTCGCAACCAGCCAACCTACTATAAATGTCCACAGGGCAACAAATACCATCCATTTAATTCCCGCTTCACGATAAATCGCCCCCAATGCTGCCGCACAAGGCGTGTAAAGTAGGATAAAAATCAAATAGGCAATGGCAACATTGTACGTCATAAATGAAGTTTTAATCTTAGCAACTGTAGTAGAGTCAATTGCTAAATCATTTTCAATATCATCAATATCTTCTTTCAAAGATGAGAATCCTAATGGATCTAAAATAGTATCAGTAAAATCGAGTAAATTTTTAGGAATCGATAATATTGAAGCTTTAATACTGTTATTAAAATCGAAGTTATCGCGTTGGAGTTGTTGGTTATCCATAGAATAAAGTGAGTTCAATGTCGCAATAACAGCCTCTTTGGCAAAAACACCCGTAAAAAGCCCAACTGTTGCTGGCCAGTTTTGTTTATCAAGCCCCATCGGTGCAAGTGCAGGTGTAATGGTTTGACTAAATGCAGCAAGTATTGAATCATTAGATTGTTCATGTCCAAATCGACCATCAGTGCCCAATGAATTTAGTAAACTCAGTACCGTCACCATAATTACAATGGCTTTACCAGCTTTAGCAATAAAACTTTTTAACCTTTGCCAAGTTAATTTAAACATACTTTGTAATGTCGGAATTCGATAAACAGGCATTTCCATAATAAAAGGGGTTGGCTGACCTTTTAATAAGGTTAGTTTTAAAATATAACCGGTAGCGAGTGCAACGAATATACCAAGCAAATATAAAGAAAAAACGACCATTGATGCATGACGTGGAAAAAAGATAACAGCAAATAAGGCATAAACAGGTAACCTTGCACCACAAGACATAAAAGGAATCATACAAATGGACATAATACGATCACGTGTACTTTCTAGTGTTCGGGTTCCCATAATCGCAGGTACCCCGCAGCCAAAACCCACCAGCATTGGCACAAAAGCTTTACCAGGCAACCCAATACAGCGCATGGCTCTATCAACCATCATTGCCGCACGGGCTAAATACCCAGAATCTTCTAAGAAAGATAAGACAAAAAACATAGCTGCAATAACCGGAATAAAGGTTGATACCGTCTTAATACCCGTTCCAATGCCGTCAGCTAAAATAATATTCATCCAGATAGGCGCATCGAGTTGATGCAATAGATAAGATAGACCTTCAACAAAAATCGTATAAAAAAAACCATCAAAAAAATCGATAAAAATTGAACCAAAATTGATAGCGATTGTAAACATAGCATACATCGCTAGCAAAAAGAAAGGTATACCTGTTATCCGTCCTAGCGCAATTTTATCGAGCTTTTCAGAAAAAGTAGAACTTAGCTCCCGAGGTTTATTAATAACGTTTTTACACACATTATCAATCACGTCATAACGAGCACTGGCTAACGCGACATCAATTTCATAATCACACCATGCAGAAAGTAATAATCGACAAGCGTTAAGTTTTTCTGATTCGCATGGGGTTAATTGATAACGTGAGCCGTCTAATAAAGCATCAATCAATTGCCAACGATTAAATTGATGAACCTGACTGTTTGGCGGCAATTCGTCCATATAACGAGTAATTACTGCTTCCTGATCATGACCTAAGGTATTCATTGCAGATTTAGTCACTTGCTTAGTTGAGCTAATTTTCTCAATTTGTTGATATAATAAATCAATGCCCGTTTTTTTCTTAGATGATATAGCAATTACTGGACAACCGAGTATATGTGACAACTCTTCAGTATCAATTTGTTCACCTGTCATTTTTAACGCATCAGTCATATTTAAGACAACAACCATTGGCAGCTGTAAATCAATTAATTGTAATGTCAAATATAAGCTACGTTGTAAATTGGTGGCATCAATAATGTTGATTATTACACTCGCTTTTTCACTCAAGACAAATTGACGCGTGACTAACTCATCTTGTGACACTGACAACGGATCAGATTCAATAGCATAGGTGCCGGGCAAATCAACAATAGTATATTGGTTATTTTGATAATTAAGCACACCGGTTTTACGCTCAACAGTCACACCCGGCCAATTACCGACTCGCTGTTTTGCACCAGTAAGTAAATTAAACAGCGTCGTTTTACCACAATTTGGGTTACCAATGAGTGCAACGTTCATGACTCAACCTCCATAACTTCGATAGTTGCCGCTTCACTACGCCGCAAACATAATAAAAAACCGCGTATTTTAATTTCCAGTGGATCGCCTAATGGTGCGGCTCGAATCACTAAAACTCTGCAACCTGGCGTGACACCCATAGCTAACAGTCGCCGACGAAATGGCAACGATTCAGGCAATAGACGTGATATAACCGCCTCCTGCCCTAAGGCGAGGTGATTTAAAGTTAGGACTGACATTGTGCTCCTAGATATTGCTGAATTATTCGTTTTAATCTGTATCGTTTAAATCATGATTATCAGAATAATTTAGTTTAAAAACGCGAATATCGCGCAATGATAATGTTTTTTTCAATATAAAAAAGCAAATAAACATTAAAAAAATAGAAATGATTATGGAATTATGGTGTAAAAATGAGATTTTTCATTGAATTTGTAACGCAATTTTATATATTTTTTTATAAAATGGTAATACATAAACCACAATTTATACTAAACCGTATGTTTATCCTAAAACTTGTTGATAAACCCTATTTATTAGGATAATAGCAATAGATTTTTATAGTTATCGTCTAACGAGCAAATTAACAACTAAAATTAACACTCTAAACCTTAAGATCTAGCTTTCTTATCAATCGCTATCTTATTTTTATTAACATTAGGAAAAAGATCATCTTCACCTATCTAAAAAATACCTCAACCACCAATACAATTAAACTAAAACTATAGTTAATTAAATACTATATCCTTATCCAAACCACTAGCTCACATTAATCGCAAATTGCCGAACTTAGCAGATAACTGTTATAATCTTTTTATAACAATTCAGATTAGGAAAGATTTTAATGTATATCATTTATGGTATTAAAAATTGTAATACAATGAAAAAAGCTTTCACTTGGCTTGATGAACATAATATTAGCTATCAGTTTCATAATTATAAAACTGATGGTTTATCACCAGAACTTTTAGATTCATTTTTACAGTTAGTTAACTGGCAAAGTTTACTCAATACTCGCGGTACAACTTGGCGTAAACTTGATGAAACCATTCGAGCCAACGTTGATAATGAACAAGCGGCAAAAGATATTATGTTAGCCAATCCATCAATATTAAAACGTCCTTTACTCATTGATGGAAAACGCGCTTTATTAGGCTTTTCTGACGAAAGCTATTCACAATTTTTTGCTACACAAAAATAAACCGAGATAATTATGACAGACCCTGTTATTACTTTAACTAAAGCATTGATCGCTGAAAAATCAATAAGTCCTGATGATAAAAACTGTCAAAAAATGATTATTGAACGATTAAAACCTTTAGGCTTTACTATAGAAGAAGTAAATTTAGGTCACACCAAAAATCTATGGGCATATCATGGCGATCCTTCACAAAAGACATTAATGTTTGCAGGACATACCGATGTCGTGCCAGCAGGTGATGAAAGCCAATGGCTATATCCTCCTTTTCAACCTACAGTCGATGAAAACGGCATCCTATATGGGCGTGGTGCGGCAG
Source organism: Gilliamella sp. wkB171 (assembly GCF_001693755.1). GTDB lineage: Bacteria > Pseudomonadota > Gammaproteobacteria > Enterobacterales > Orbaceae > Gilliamella > Gilliamella apicola_F. The sequence goes on along the minus strand of NZ_LYST01000048.1, from coordinate 52,601 downwards.
ATATGAAAAGTGGCGTTGCGGCAATGGTATGTGCAGCTGAACAATTTGTTAAAAACAATCCCAATCATTCTGGTCGTGTTGCTTTTTTAATTACCTCGGATGAAGAAGCCGATGCATCTGATGGTACAGTCAAAGTTGTTGATCTACTTAAAAAACGTCAAGAACGCATTGATTATTGTATTGTTGGTGAACCGTCTAGTGATCAAAAACTTGGTGATCAAATTAAAAATGGACGCCGAGGTTCGCTCACAGCGAATTTAATAGTCCACGGTATCCAAGGGCATGTCGCCTATCCCCACCTTGCTGATAACCCGGTGCATCGCTTTGCTCCAGCTTTGAATGAATTAGTTACAACAATTTGGGACAATGGCAATGAATATTTTCCACAAACTACGATGCAAGTAGCAAATATTAATGGTGGAACAGGTGCCGAAAATGTCATACCGGGGGATTTAAAAGTCCAATTCAATTTTCGCTATAGTAGCGAATTGACTGACGATGTCATTAAATCTCGGGTTGAGCAAATTTTACAAAAGCATAAATTAAGCTATAGCCTAACTTGGCGATTATCGGGTAAACCTTTTTTAACGCCGAAAGGGGAACTTACCGATGCAGCTACACATGCTATCAAACAATTAACACAATTAGAGACCAAACTATCGACAAGTGGTGGAACCTCTGATGGCCGCTTTATCGCCCAATTAGGCTGCCAAGTGATAGAATTAGGCGTAGTGAATAAGACTATTCATAAAATTAATGAGAATGTAAATTGTCAGGATATCATCACGTTAACAGCAATATATCATAACATTTTAGAAAAACTATTATCGATTTAGTGAATAAAGATTATCGTTACTGATAACAAAAGAATATGTTGCTAGTTTTATTTTTAGCAGTAAACGATGATTGCGATTATTCTCGACCATAACCAAAGGTGATTAGATGGAGTGGCTCAAAGACTATTGGTGGATAATTGTAGTTATTTTAATTGGTATTTTTATTAATACGATTAAATCGCTTAGCAAACTTAACTACAAATCTTATCTGGAAAAAAAGAAAGGGATAAAACCTATCCCCTATAATGATGATGACGATGATTAACCAACCTCAAAGTTAATCATTAACGATTATTATGGCCGTCATTGAATATGACTTGATGGCGATAGCGATCGACCCACATAGCGGTTGAACCACAAACCGCAATAGGCATAATAACAAGATTTAAAATCGGAATCATCGTAAATAAACTGACTAAAATACCATAAATCAAATTATCCGTTTTATCCTGCTTTAGTAACTCACGCATTCGAGGAAAGGTAATTTTATGATTATCAAACGCATAATCGGCATATTGAATGTTAATTTGCCAAGCAGTAAATAAAAACCATATAACAGGCGTGACCGATTGCCCAATAACCGGAATAAAATAGGTTAGAAAAATTAGACTTGCCCATAATAGATAATGAATCAGTTTTTGTAATTCTCGTCCCATTATTCTAGGTATATCCATAATCAAACTTATCCAAGAAGTATCAGGTGCCGGCATACCGGTTAATTGAGATTCAACATGCTCGGCTAATAGCCCATTAAATGGCGCAGCAATAATATTAGCAACTGTACTAAAAAAATAGCAAAATACGATAGCGAGTGTCACAACAACAATAAAGCTAATGATATACCCTAACCATTGAAGCCAACTAGGAACAAAAGATAATCCCCAGTCCACCATACCGGTTATGGATACCAAAAACCAATAAAACAATAAAGACATAATCACGATATTAGCAAGTAAAGGTAAAAAGACATAATGGCGAATGCTTGGGCTGAAAGCTAATGACCAGCCTTTAATAAAATATTCTAGACCAGTTTTTGGCTGGTAATCTGTTTGGTTACTGTGCATGTTGGTATTTGTTTTTTCGAAATTATTTAATTTCACATTTTGTCCCTTCTAATAAAATATGATTTTATATTAAGTTTTAATTAAATTATTTTAAGCCTTGTTATCAACATTGTTAAACCACTGCTTAACTTCATACTTTATTGCCTGCATTAAAGCTGCTTTTCCTGTTAATTGATACTGTTTTATCACATGTATTAATTTATTATCATCTTGCAATAATGATTTTAAGATAGGTAAATTGAAAGCGTTTTGTTGATGATTATTAAATTGATTCAATCGACAAAGTGCAGCATAAGTTGCTTCATAAGGGCGGTGATAGTAACAAAATCCACGAAGTTCATCAAGATCCTGATGGGTTAGTTGCTGATCGCTATTTAGCTGAAAACGATCAGCTAATGGTAGATCGATAATATTTTTTAACCAGTACCAGTTACGCTGCAATTTTTTGTTTAACTGCATGGTCAAGGATAATCCCTGCTTGGTGATAGGTTTTAATGCCATTACGGAATAACTACCACTGCTTGTTTCTTTACGACTACCAACGTGAACCAGTACAAATCCACATGCAGACCAAAACTGATCGTTTGCTTGATTAAAAGCATAACTCACCGAAATAAAATCTTTACCTTGTATAGCCCCATGCTGATAAATGCGTTCAACCAATTGCTGAGCAATATGCTGACGACGATGAGACTCCGTAACGGCAATACGATTAATTCTAACTGATGCAAGCTTAGCTGCTAATTTTTCACCGGCATGCGCCACCAACGATTGAGCAACTAAATTACCTTTAGGTCGGCGCGTACCTTGCCACACGGCTTCAATTAAACTGTCAGATAACTGACCTTCATCTATCGTGATGGCACCAGCAATAAGATGATTTTCTTGCTTTGCTTGCCAAACAGTTTGATTATTTGCATCAAAAATACGTCTTAAATCAATTAAAGTTGTTTGATAATGCGCAGTTTTTAATAAATAAAAAATCTGTTTTAACGCAGTAATATTATTACGGCTAACCCTGTTATATTCAATCGATTGATTTATCAGATGTCTATCTTGTTTTTGACAAAATAAACCATTTAGCAGTAAACAATCAGTAATAGCTTCAAGCTGATCACCAGCTTGCCAACGTATTGGGTTTGTTAAGTAGAAAAACTCACACGATTTATTTTTAAATAATTGTAATAAAAAACCCTGTCCTGTCCCTTCATAACCTTCCATCGTTGTAGTTAATAATACTGGGCAATTATTCTCAGATGCAAATTGCAATAAGTTTTCCAGCATCGGAAGTGGAATCATGGCAGCTTCGTCAATAATTAAATAATCAACATGACCACCAAATCCAACCTCTATTAATTCATCGGGTGCAACAAATTTAACCGATGATTTGGCGAAATGAAAAAACGTAGTTAAAGCACTTTTGTTAGGTGCAGTAATAATAATTGATTGGTGATAATGGCTAAATAGACCGGCTAAAGCTGATTTTCCTCGTCCGCGTTTAGCCATTAACACTTTAATTGGCGCATCACTTATTAGTAGACGTTCAAGGATAGTTTGTTGTTCTGTTAAACTAAGCTGTGCTGTTTGAATATTTGGAAAGTCGCGTTGGTTAGATTCAATGTCAAAATCCTTTAAGATTTGCTCAAGATGTTTGACAAAATTGGGAACTTCAATAGCTTGGCTGTTCTCATTCCAGCGTATGCTATCTTGATCACACCAATGGTTAAAATCTTCTGGTAAAAGTAATATAAGTATACTTCCTTTAACCAAAGTCCCAACCAGCATGGCAAAAGCATCTAAATTAAAACCTTGCGTTGCATCAAAAATCGCATGCAAAAATTCTCGACCTAATAACGATTTGGTTTGATTGGGTAAAAAAGTTTTAGTCAAAAAAGGGGGTAAATTATTTTGTGTGGTAATGGTGATCCAATCAGCTTGATGCTGATTTATTGTATCACGCAATTGATTCAATAATTGTGTTGCTTCGCCTTTTAATACCCAGAGCTTTCTTGTGCTATCTGGACCTGACATAAGCTAACTTCTTCCAATCACGAGCGATAAAATACCTGCCGCTATCAATGGTCCAACTGGGATACCTTTGAAAAAAGCAACACCAATTAATGTACCAATAATTAAACCATTAATTATGGTCGGATGAGCACCAATTAATGATACTCCCCGAGTACCTAACCACGAAACAGCAATCCCTACCAGGATAGCCAACATTGATTGCCAAGTAGTAAAGGATTTTAAAATATCGTGAATTTTTAAAGTCCCATTAGCCAATGGAACCATCATTGCAGCAGTTAATATCACAATGCCAATAGTTAAACCATATTGATTTAAAAAAGGGAAATATGTTGATAGTGGCGTTAATTTGAACAGTAATAATAACAAAACGGCAAAGGTCACTGTGTTATTATGCGTCACATAACACAGTGCAGCTAAAGCTAATAGAAGAAAGAAAGAGATATCGAACTGAGCAAACATTACAAAGGTACACCAATGCGCTTAGCGACTTCTTCATAAGCTTCTATTACACCGCCTAAGCTTTGACGGAAACGATCTTTATCCATTTTTTTCAACGTCTCTTTTTCCCATAGACGACAACCATCAGGAGAAAACTCGTCACCTAAGGTTACTTCACCTTTGTATAAACCAAATTCAAGTTTATAATCAACTAAAATCAAACCAGCTTTATCAAATAGTTCAGTCAATATTGTATTAATTTTAAAGCTCAGCTCTTTCATTGTAGCTAATTGTTCATCTGTCGCCCAGCCAAAAGCTTTACAGTGCGATTCATTAACCATTGGGTCATGCAATGCATCATTTTTCAAAAATAATTCAAAAGTTGGAGGATTAAGGACAGTGCCTTCTTCAACGCCTAAACGTTTAACTAAAGAGCCTGCTGCGCGATTACGCACGACACATTCAACAGGAATCATTTCTAATTTTTTAACTAAAACTTCATTATCTGATATTAAGGCTGCAACTTGTGTAGGAATGCCTTCATCACGTAATAGTGTCATAATAAAATAGTTGAATTTATTATTAACCATTCCTTTGCGATCTAACTGCTCAATACGTAAACCATCAAAAGCAGAAGTATCGTTACGAAATTCCAATATTAGTAGTTCCGGGTTGTCTGTTGTGTAAACAGTTTTTGCTTTACCACGATAAAGCTCATCCAACTTTTTCATGCTTATAACCTTATATCATAATAGCCAATAAATAATTAAGGAGCTTTTCGCTCCTTAAATTCGAACTCATTGTTGTTATCTTTACTTCGGATTTATTGAAAGCGTAAATATCAACACACTACTTATTATTAAAGTCATCGATTACGATAAACCAATAACGCACCAGACGACTTTTGAATTAAAAACTCTATTTATCACGACAACCAACTCGATAACGACAACTATCGACGGTTGCTGTCTTTAAGATCTTCTTTTAAAGCCTTCATGGACTCAGAATCTTTATCTGACTTAGTGTCCTTTTTGGCATCATCATCTTTAGGATCTTTCACTGGTGGTTGTCGAACTGATTCTGGTGCAACCTCATCCATGATGATATTAAATAAACCAACTACGTAACGTTGTACTTCTGCTGGTTGGGTAGAAATATCTTCAGCACCACGAGTTAGCGAGTTCAAGCCAAGTGTAATGGTTTCAGTGTTACCCATAATTTTTCGCTTAAATACGTACGAAGCTTCAGTTTGTTGCGATTCGTCAGCACGTACTATATATGCCTTAGCCGTTTTAATAGTTTGATTATCACGACCATCAATAGGAATATTTTTGCTAGTTAAAATATTAGGAATTCGATCCCATAGATTATAACTTAATGGTACATTGAACGTTACCATACCATTGTTATAGACCACAAAAGCTTCAGAAATCGTTGAAAGCGGCAACATAGGTGGGCGAATATCAACTTGTTTTCCTAACGGCCCATCGATTTTGCCATTATTCACAAAAAAGTCAGCAACTTCTGCTGGTACTGTAATACCTTGTGGAACAATTAATGGTTTTAAACTTGGTGAATTTAAATAGTCATCATTACCATCAACTTCACGTTTATAGTTTTGATCGCTTCCACATCCTACAAGAAAGAAAGAAGCAACAGCGGTCAAAATAGCGACTTTTTTTATGACATTATTTTGCAATACGGTTTTATTAAACATAGATGTCTGCTTATAAATTAAAAGTTATACGAAAATAAATTACAGTAAATTAGCATCTTTTAATGCTTGTTCCACCGCTGGAATTGAAGCATCGGTCAGCGATATCATCGGTAAACGAATTGTACCATCAGCGATTAAGCCCAATCTTAGGCAAGCCCATTTTGCTGGCGTGGGGTTGGGTTCAATGAACAAATTATTATGTAATGCTAATAAACTTTCATTTAACGCTCTAGCCTCTTTGATTTGGTTGTTTGCAGCTAATTGACAAACTGTAGCAACTTGTTTTGCTGCAACATTAGCAGTAACAGAAATCACCCCATCACCACCTAAAATCATAAAATCTAAAAATGTAGCATCATCACCACTTAACAGTTTAAAATCATCTCCCACTAATTTTCGCGTTTTATATACGCGAGAAAGATCACCTGTTGCGTCTTTCAATGCAACAATATTTTTGATTTTTGATAAACGACCAACGGTCTCAGGTTTGATATCGCTACTTGTGCGACCTGGCACATTATAAAGAATTTGAGGTAATGCAGTACATTCAGCAATAGCTTTAAAATGCTGATACATACCTTCTTGAGTCGGTTTGTTATAATAGGGAGCAACAGTTAAACACCCCACTACCCCAATATTTTCAACTTGACGAGTTAATTCAATTGCTTCTTTAGTGGCATTAGAGCCTGTTCCAGCAATAATATCGATTCGCCCTTGCGCATAATCAACAGTACGCTTTATAACATCGATATGTTCTTGATGATTAAGTGTCGCTGATTCACCCGTTGTTCCAACAGACACGATAGCTGATGTGCCATTAGCAATATGATATTCGACCAATTTTTTTAAGCTTACGTGGTCCACATTTCCTTTAGAATCCATTGGTGTGATAAGGGCGACCAGACTTCCTGTAAACATAAAATGACCTCTCATATTATCTGTTTAAACAACAACTTTAAAGAATAAAAAATCTGCGAATAAGTATGCGATATTTCTTAGTTAAATTCAACTTTTGTTATGCAGGATTATCAATATCAATAAAAATAACTTCAAGGCTATATTCCTTAGCTAACCATTCGCCAAGCTTTTTAATACCATAACGTTCCGTTGCGTGGTGACCTGCTGCATAAAAATTTATACCATATTCACGTGCAATGTGGATAGTGCGTTCAGAAACCTCGCCGGTAAAAAATGCATCATAACCTTGCTGAGCCGCTGCTTCGATAAAATCTTGCCCGCCGCCGCTACACCAAGCAACGCGTTTTATCACTTTAGGTGCATTATCTCCACAAAATAAAATAGAACGCTGACTGTTATGCAAGATTTTTTCCAATTTATGCTTAAATTCAAGAGCGGTTAACGGTTCGGTTAGTGTTCCTTTAAAAAGTAAATCGGTGATATCAGTGCGCGGTTCAACCGAAATATTAAGCATGTTAGCTAATAAGATATTATTTCCAAGTGTGGGATGGCCATCTAGCGGTAAGTGATAACCAAACAGATTAATATCATGAGATAATAATGTCTTAAGTCTCTTATATTTAATGCCAGTAATTGTTTGTGGTTCACTTTTCCAAAAATAGCCATGATGAACTAACACCGCATCGGCTTGCAATTCAACCGCTTTATCTAATAAATCTTGACAAGCCGTGACACCTGTTACAATTTTTTTTATCTCACTTCGCCCTTGCACTTGCAATCCACTAGGGGCATAGTCACGATAGCGTAAAACTTGCAGTTCTGTATTAATGATTTGTTGGAGTTCGTAATTATGCACAATGCTCCTCGCTACTTTTACTCAATCATAAAGTTAATCTAAAACAACATTAACAAAAAGCTGAAAATTAGCAGATAAACGTTTAGCCCTTTTGTTTAGCGCCAATTATAGACACTTTCTTGAAATAACTCATCTGATATTATGACTAATTGATTTTTACCACCCTAGCTGACCAATGTTTTAATTACTCAATTAGTATCTATCATATTCATTTTAATGTTTATTAATTTAAATAAAATAGATTAAGAATGTTGTCAGGTTTCAATTATAAGTAGAAGGCAAATAATAAGTGAAGGTTAAACTAGCTATTTAAGATAGCTATCGTGAAAACGAGGCTTTACCCTTTTTATGAAAATGCATCAACTCGTCTTTATCACACAACTTCTGAAATAGTATTGCAATACGCTAACGCACTTTATAAAGATTAACAATTTGCTAAAACAAACATTCGATTAATCAGAAATAAAACAATTGGGATTATTATTCTAATGAAAATCACTAACTTTAGTCTGAAATCTTGGTCTTGTTGGATAATAAAGAACAAGCTAATCAAGAATTTAGTGTACTAATTTGTTACTTTCCAAGTTTAGCAGCAACTTCTTATTATTTATAAACATTAATCACTTGCAATCAAATTAGTCAAGCTTAAGGAAGTATTACAAACTTTTGTAACAACGTTTAAAACATCTGCCTAAACATTATAAATGTCTTAATTCACAATGGACTGAAGAGATTGAACTATCAAAAAACAATCCCCCCATTTAGATTGATTTATAAGATTCAACCGAAGATTAAATTATCGCTTAAATGCTAAGATGACTTAGGTAAAACTAGGCGAAAACAACAAAAACTGGCATAATAACCTCCATTTTTGACAAACTAAGATAAACAATTGTGCCAAACACAAAATTATGTGAACGCTTTCGGGGTTTTTACCCAGTCGTGATTGATATAGAAACCTCAGGATTTGATCCTAAACTCAATGCTATTTTAGAGATTGCCGCCATTACCCTTAAAATGAATGATGACGGCTGGCTTGAGCCTGATGAAACGCTACAATTTAACGTTAATCCTTTTGAAAACTCTATTTTAGAACCGAGTGCTTTAGCTTTTAATGGCATTGATCCTAATAATCCATTAAGGGCAGCTGTTGACGAAAAACTCGCACTGGAATCCATATTCAAAATGGTGCGTACTGGAATTAAAGCCTCTGATTGTACCCGTGCAGTCATTGTTGCCCACAACGCACACTTCGATCATAGTTTTTTAATGGCAGCGGCAGAACGTGCCGGAATTAAACGTAATCCTTTTCATCCCTTTGCGACATTTGATACAGCATCACTATGTGGTTTAGTTTTTGGGCAAACCGTATTAGCAAAAGCGTGCGAAGCTGCAAATATTGCCTTTGATCATAAACAAGCACATTCAGCACTTTATGATACCGAAAAAACCGCTATTTTATTTTGCGAAATTGTCAATCGATTTAAACGATTAGGAGGTTGGCCACTGCCACAGACTAACGAACAACCTGATCAATCAGAATAAAAAAAGAGAGATAATATCTCTCTTTTCTGTTTAAATATGCACATACAATTTAATTAAGATTTATGTTTTTTAGCAGTCTCTTTAATTAAGGTTTGTAATTCACCAGCTTGAAACATTTCTAACATAATATCACAACCACCAATTAACTCACCTTCAACCCAAAGTTGTGGAAAAGTCGGCCAATTAGCGAATTTTGGTAGTTCGGCACGAATATCAGGATTTTGTAAAATATCAACATAAGCAAACGGTTCACCGCATTGTGATAAAACTTGCACTGCTTGGGCTGAAAAACCACAACTTGGCAACTTAGGCGACCCTTTCATGTACAAAATAATTGGGTTATCAGCAATCTGTTTTTTAATTTTTTCAAGTGTTGTCATTTCAGTTGTCATACTAGTTAATCCTTATTTTATTTCTAGCAAATTGTGACTATTCTAACGTAGAATTATAACTTGTCATACTGCTATATTTATTTTGTTTTACTATAACGACAATTTATGAACATCTTGCCATTAGTTGGCAAATAAGCATCTATAAAAAATAAGATAAAATTAAGATCAACAACCCTTTCATTAACAATATAACAAATTTTGATTTACCGAAGATCTTCTATTCATTTTTTGTAAAGATTAAAACTTAACAGTTAAACTTAGCTGACTAAATGTAAATTCTTACTAAGTCATTTTGGCGATCTCTTTTCCTTGCCATCACAATATAGTATGCTTATTGTTATTAAAATGACTTTAATAAAATAGATATATCGTGCATCCTTTAATCCTGACTTTACGTAAAGTTTTTTATAGCAGTAATCTCCTTTTTAGTATTCGTATGCTAATTAGTCTGACCGGCTCTACCCTAGTTCCATGGTATTTTGGTCATGTCAATTTAGTCATCCCGTTAACTTTAGGCGTTGTGGCTGCTGGACTGACCGAGATTGACACCCGCTTACTTAGCCGTTGTATTAATATAGTTTTAACGCTATTTTGTTTTGCTATTGCAACTTTTTCAGTTGAATTACTATTTGATTTTCCATTGGTTTTTATTGTGGGATTAGTTTTTTCAACTTTTGCTTTTATTATGCTTGGCTCACTAGGACAACGCTACGGCGTCATTGCGTTTGGATCATTATTGATTGCTGCTTATACAATGCTAGGCCATAATTTATATGCTGACAATTATACTTTACCTTGCTTTTTATTATTAGGTGCACTTTGGTACAACATTGTGTCGTTAATTGAATCTATCATTCAACCTATCCGCACAACTCAACAAAGTTTATCAAACTGTTTTATTAGATTAGCCCAGTATCTTGATGCTAAAGCGGCAATGTTTGATCCAGACGAGACCGATGGATTTACTAAACAAACCTTACAATTAACCGAAAGTAATACTCAATTAATCAATGCATTTAATCAAACTAAACGTTCACTGTTTAATCGTCTGAAAGGCTATCGTGGGCAATCTTATGTCAAAAAAATGTTGAGTTATTACTTTGTGGCTCAGGATATTCATGAACGAGCTAGTTCAGCACATGGACAATATCAAGCGTTAAGTGATAATTTTAAACATAGTGATATTTTGTTTCGATTTGCGCGAATTTTAAATTTACAAGCAAAAGCCTGTGCCAAACTTGCTTTTGCTATCAAAATGAATCAAACATATCATCATGATCCTTTATTTGCGCGCTATTTTTCTTACCTTGAAGAAGCGATATCTCAATATCAAAGTCACAATAAAAGTTCGTCACTTTTAATAAAATCATTACAAAATTTATATCAAAACCTGTTATCTATTGATCTGTTACTTGCCAATATTGATACAGAGCAGCATCTTGCCAAACAGCAAGAAGAGAATCAATTGGTTGATGATGAACTTACCAGCTTTCATGACATTTTCGCCAAAATAAAACAAAATTTAACCATCAAATCAGCCCTATTTCGTCATGCTATTAGAATGAGTATTGTGCTCTTTGTTGGCTATAGTGTTATTTATTGTACCGACCTTTCACACGGTTATTGGATTATTCTGACCAGTCTTTTTGTATGCCAACCTAACTACGCCACAACAAAACATCGACTAAAATTGCGAGTATTTGGCACAATATTAGGGATCGTCATTGGCATACCTTTAACCTATCTATTCCCGACTATTGAAGAACAACTTATCTTAATCATTATTACCGGTTGGTTGTTTTTCTTATTTAAAAATTCACAATATGCCTATGCGACAGCATTTATTACATTACTGGTCTTTTTTAGTTTTAGCTTAATTGGAGAAAGCAGTATTGAGGTCGCATTGTCTAGAATTATTGCAACCTTGATAGGCTGTTTTATTGCCTGGTTTGCGGTAAGTTTTATTTGGCCCGATTGGAAGTTTAGAAATCTTCCTAAATTAGTTGATCGGGTTTGTCATGACGACAGCCACTATTTAGCCCTAATTGGTAGTCAATATCTGACTGGAAAAACTAATGATCCCAAATACCGTTTAGCAAGGCGATCAGCCCATGATAGTAATGCAGATTTATCATCATTAATTAGCTTAATGACTAAAGAGCCGCATATGAATCCTGCATTAATTGATAAAGGTTTTCGATTATTAACTTTAAACCATACGCTAATCAGCTATTTATCGACACTAGGTGCACATCGTGATAAATCTATTTCTAATCATACATTAGAATTGTTTGATGATTTGTCGGTTTATATCATTAATTTATTGACTGATAAACAGTTAAATAGCGAATATCAACCGATTAAACAATCGGTCGCAAATTATATCGAGTCGATTTCGATCCAAGATGAACAAGCCAATAATGATTTACTCGTTATGCAACAATTAGCACTAATACTCGATATATTGCCGGAATTAATCAGTCTTGTTAGCGAATTAGACAAAAAATCGACTTAATCAAAGCTTGCTAAATAAAGTGATTTGCTAACATGCAAATATTTATGAGTAAAGATGTTATACACCCAAAATATAGAGAGAACGGTATTTTTGCATATTCTTATCAATCCAAATGATTAGGTCACTAATCATTTGTGAAAAACCCAATTTATATTTCAGAAAATTTTTTGACATCTCTTTTTGCCAAGATTTATCAAAAATAAATGCAAAATCAAACAGATCGTCTTGCTGTTCAGTTAAATTTTGCGCATTTATCACTTTCTGTTTAAGTTTGAATAATTGAGGTTTTATCAGTAACCATTGTTGTAGAGTAACCTGCGTTACTCCCCAATTTCCAAAATTCTGATAATTAGAAACATTATAATAGATAATACCTTCAATAAAGCTAAATGCACTTTCTGCCAGATATTTGGACGTTGCATTCCAATGAGTATTTTTGAAAGGAGGAGTCGTAAATTCAAAAACTAGCCCGCCCATTCCAGATTCTAACGATCGTAATTTAAAATTTATCCTATCTCAAGACAAAGCTATAACGTTATTTATCGATGAATTACTCCATTTTTGACTGTGCTTAAACCGGCGAATGTAGATAGAATTAATCACAATTTAAATGAATAACCATGCCCCTCAAGAAATTTATTTCGCTCAGATATAACAAGTATTTTGACTATCCTTTAGGTTTATAGAATTCAAACTTAGATAACTTTGCTGCTAGTTTCAAGAAAAATTGGATAATCATTATGATGTTACTTATTACGTGAATATAATTAAATCAAGACTAAAAATCACTTAAGTTAAAGCCATATTTAACCTATTGAACCACCAATAGATTAAATACAGCGTTATTGATATCACTTAAAAGTCAGGCACGGTAGCCGTTTTACTTAGACCATAACTATTAAAAACTCCCTCTACCGCAGTTGAGCTTTTTTCTTGTTTTATCCATAAAATAAAGCTTTGCTCAGTGCTTTGACTATAAAAATGTAAATGCGGATAAGTAAGATTAACACTTCCCCATTTATCTATCATTTTTTGTTTTACGTCAGTAGACCATTTACCTTGAGCGGTTAAGCGTTTTTCAGCACGTCTTAATGCGCTTTGTCCTTTAGGATTAACCCGCGTTAAACGTAAATAGCCCTTAACTTCAGTTGGTATGGCTGTGATTGGTAGAATCAATACATAGTCAGCAATGGCAGCCTGTTGCTGTAGCGCACTTTTAAATTCCTGTAACTCGGCTTCAGTACCAAAAATGCGAATAATTCCGCCTAGTGTTCGGCGCACATTATAACAAGGAAAACTAATACCAATATTTCCCTGAAAATTAACCAAGACTTGATGCAGTTTTTGCATCACTTGATTAATCACCTGCACTTCAGTTATCTCAATTTGTGGTATGGCGCGCAGTTCAAAATAGTGTGTATGCATCTTGCTTACTCCTTACCACTCGCCCCAAATACACCGCCACGAATTAATACTGCAATCACATAATGTTGTTGTTCCAAACTTGGCTTTTCCCCTTTCAAAACCCAGTTATCAAACAAGTTATAAAAGTCCAATTTTTGTTTAGGTTGGCGGAAAGCATGCCCCATAGTGGTCACCGAACCATAAGGTTCAATCGCAATTGGAAATTCCGCTTTTTCATCATACCAGGTATCAATAGTACGAATTGCATTACTCACTTTTTGCGAATGCATCGCTGCTTGACCATTTTTGTCATAAAGCACTTTGCTTTTTTCTTTACCAGTATCTAAAATTAATTCTTGCGATGGGTAAACTTCTTGTCCTAAGCCCATTTTTAGTGTTGCGGTAACATCAAAGATCACAAATTTTTTATTGGTTAATCCTGCTTCAATAAGATCAGTCAATGCTTGAACAGATTTATCATCATAATCAAAACTGTTAAGCTGATAATTTTTGGCATCAACGTTAGCGACGTTAATTATCTTAGCTTCATCTTTATCATTGTGCGCTTGGTAACTCACGATAATATTAATTTGCTCGGCTGCCATACGGTTACGCCATAACCAACGACCATTTAAAATATTAATGGCATATCGTTTCGCTAACGCTTTTAAGCCAACATCTTTAATATATTCTTGAGTTGTCGTTGTTAACTGTGCTTGATATTCAACATCATTACATACTGATGGTTTACCGGTAAAAGGTAACACTTTACAGCTCCATGTTATCACTAAAGTATCTTTATCGGCATCTAACGCAGCAACATCGACAGTTTGTAAATTAGGTTTTTGAATTTCGGCATCTAATTTAGCGGGATCGCTAGCAATGGCATTTTTAAGGCGATTAGAGATAGTTCCGCGTACTGATTTTTCGGTTAATCGAACCGGAGATAATATTTCAGGATTAGCAGTACTTGGCTGTGAAAAAACAGCATCAGAAATATCAAAACTGCGTTCAAAAGCTAAAACAGATGCGGTAGTGATTTTACTTTTACTCATAATAAATTCCTTATTGTATAACGCTAAAATTATTTAATTATTTTGTTGATTAATGATATAAATCTCTGCACCATTTGATTGCAATGTACTGCATTGATAGCGCCAAAATGCTTGTGATAAGTTTTCCTTTAAGCGCAATGGAAATACCCATTTACCCAAGCCATAAATACATTCAACAAATTGTGATTGATGTTCATTACTCCGAGCTTCTTGCAACTTACCAGCAGCAAATAACGGTGATATTGCTTGATACCCTAATGGTATCGGGACTAACCAACCTCGTCCCTGTTTGACTGATGTGGTCTGCCAGTGTTCTTTCTCTTGAGGATGGTGATGCAACATTGCTGTTTCGATTAAAGCATCAAGCGCGGTTGCATTGGGATCTTGTTGTTGTAACTCAGCTGTGATCTCTTGCAGATCTTGCTGTGCTTCAACTAATACAAAAGCAGGTAATAACAAATTTGCTAATGTTTCGTCTGATGCATCAGAGGGAATTAATCTTGCCTCACCAATTTCTAACACATGACCACCAGCAATGCGTTGTTGATACAGTTTTTGTTTCATTTGATTAACAAATTCATTCTTTTGATCGTCATCATAAAGTGCTTCAAAATTTTCTATTTTGACTTCAATCAGCAATGAAACATCAAGATGCACTCGCCCCTCTTCGATAATTGCGCGGGTATCACCATTTTTGGCCACAGGATTACGGGTTAATCGAAAAGTATAATCACTATAATCATTAGGTCGATAAACTTGTACATCACACTCATGGCAAGCAATCAATACTCCATCTAAATAAATAGGATCGGTCGATTCAATTTTACGGTTTAATGCATGAATAGCACCAACAAAACCTGAAATAGCTGGAAATCCGTAGGTTAATGGGCTGGATATCGCATTAGCATTATGAATTTTGACATGATCAAAAAACAGATAGTAATTTAATGTTTCCATTAAAAGATCCCCTCCTTTTTACGCTGACTTGCTTTGACAGCGGCGCTTAATTCTTTACGCCACTCCATAAATTCAGGATCACTAAATTGCTGTTGAATATTTTCAAATTTTTTTACTAGAGCATTTTGGATCCAAAAAGCAAAGTCTTTTTCTAGTTCAACTATCCATTCACCTTTATCATACTTTTGTTTAAAATCTTGCTCACCGTCTAAATTAGATCGCTTTGGATCTAACCATAATTTTTGATTAAATTTGAGCGAGTAATCACGACTCCAGCCCGCCGGCATGGTTTTTTGAATATGTCTGGCATATTTAAGTAATAACGATAAAATAACGGCAAAAGCATCTTTGCGATTGTCACGCTCTTCAACATTGTTTTTTGGCGCTTGAACCATATCAAACAACAATCTAAAGCCAAAGCGACAAAAATATTGCATTGAATTTGTGAAAATGGTTTCTTGCACCCTATTAATTGATGGAAAAGGGGATTTTTCAAATTTAGGCGGCATTGACGGTAATAAAAAATTACGTCCACCTTGATTACTGGTTAATTGACTGACGCCTTGCGGATTGCTGCCCCCTAACTTAACCACGGCTAAGTGATGAAACGAAAAATAAGATTGATGTTCAATTCCTTTAATTCTTCTTTGTTCACGAGCCTTTTTATTCTCGTCAGAAAATCTTGTTTGTACTTTTTGATACACCAAGTGGCACAATGATGATGGATACAATGGAATTAACAGACGGTAATGATTATTAACCCCTGAAAGATAAGTATCTTCACTATTTGGCCAATATAATTGTTTATTAAGTTCGGATGCTTTTGGAGTATCAAAATTATTAAAAATCGCTTTTTTTAAATTAGCTAAATAAACCGCTGCCTTTTGCTCATCATCCGATAACGCCGGCAAAACAGCAGGATGTTCTTGTATAATCAATTGTAATAAAGTCATATCATCCGTTACAGATTGATTTAATAAAGAAAAAATATCCAATGCGGCAGCATTACCTGAGCAATCGAAATTCAAAGTTAATGGCGTAGCTGATGATACATAATTTGAATCAGTTGGCTTAGTTTGTGCAGCATAGTTGATATTATCACCTAGACTCGAGGAATTAATGCCCTTACTAATATTCGTTCCAATATCTATCCATAAAATTCGTCTAGTTGCGGCATCTTCCATCCAAGTTTCAAAATCAAATCGTTTAATTAAATCATTAATTTTTTGTTGAGATTCATTAATTGCCAATACATCATTTGCTTGCTTAGCTTTATCCAGTTTTGTCACTTCACTTTTATAATTAGCATTATTAGTAAGCCGCTGCTGAAGAAAGTCGACAATAACCTTTCTTATATCTTGCCAAGAAATATCTTCCATTGGCCCTCCTTAATTTCCTTTAAAAATAAAAAGGCCCATAAAAAATTATGGACCTTAGTAAATATCATTATGATGCTTTAAATCTTATATACGACACTAATAAATTAAGTGCTTTATTGTTATACAGCCACTTATTCGCAGCATTAAGATATCGATATTTAGGTTGATCAAGTTCTAATTTCTTAATTAAATATTCGATTTCTTTGGTTGTCGAAATATTTAATATTTTCATTAGTTCTGTAATTGAAAAGTCTTCAACCGATTTTGGCAAAAAAATTACAGACTCATCATTAGCAGCCGAAGTGCTGATTGCAAAATTTTGCAATTTATTTAACACTAACTTATCAGTCTGAAATTGATTTTTCATTATGTATAATTTATCATTATTCATAATTTTATACTCCTTTTTGGTAGTGGGGTTAAAATTCAAACCTCAGATGTTGCCGCATCTGGGGTTTTTTTATATTCTAACCAAAAAAATAAAAATTACAAGTTTGTCATCATTTCTTTCAAAAAAACGACATATAAATAAATCTTGAATAAAGTGTCATAGGGGAATAAGATAAAATAAAAACCGCCTACACGGCGGTAAACTCTCTAACTTCTAATAAAGTTGAATGAAGTTTCATATTTCTAAACTACCTGTTCGGCAGTGAATATAAGTATAGTTTAATTACTTATTTATAGCTAGCCATAACAAGGTTGATGAGATATTTTGCGTACAACACTTATTTCTGGATACAAATTTCACTAACCACTATTTTTAATCTGATAAAAACCCAAATATGGGTGGAAATACCAACGATATTGCCTGTTTAAGGTAACGCTGCAAAATTCATTAGCTAATCGATATTGATTTTTATTGGGAAAATGGTCTGCCAATTTTTCTAACGCTTGTTGAACCGTATTAGTTAGCCAAGGTTGAATATACGGGTGATCGAATGTCCAACTGTCATCATATGAAATTAGATAATTTTTTGTATCCTGACAAAATGCATCTGGAGTTTGCCAAGCAATATCGGCATAACTGAACGAATAATTGCCATCTTCATCAAGCTGACAAATAAATTCATCTTCTTGATGATTTTGCATTCTAAAAGGTGAAATTAATTGTAAATGCGAACAATGATGATGCGCTAAATCGGGTTGCCAATAACTCGTAACATAATTACTATTTCGTGCATTAAGCGCAAATAGATGTGCCATTACTTTATGCTCCAATTCGGCAAGGGTAAACTCATCTTGTGTTGAATTAGTTATGCGTGGTGTGGCATCAATATTTGCTAATTGTTGTTGTGGTATCAATTTATTGGTTTGATGTGTCGTAAGTAAAAAAGGTTTTTGTTCAAAACCAGGCTTACAGAAACACGCTGAACCGACACCATAGTTCACACCCTGCTTAATTGATTCAATATTACTGCCTAAAATAGCAACATTAGGGCTTTTAGCAATTTTATTGGGGCGATGGCGCCATACACGACCAACTAACTGTATAATTGAACGCATTGATGACGGTTCAATAATGGCCCAATCGTAATCATGGTCTCGCCCGACTTCGGTTACTGGTGTACCTATCACAATAAAAATATGATTTTTTTGCTCACTATCCTTGATCGCATCAATAATTTCTGGTTGCTTAAAAATTGCTTTTGGATCAGTACGATTTAAAATTCTATCTAACTTTTGCTCTAATTGGTTACGCAATAATAATAACTGTCTAGCATGATAATCGACAATATGAAATACTGTATTTTTAGGAATTTTAGTTTGCTGATAAATATGTTTAGTTAAGGCAATTAAATCTTCAGTATGAGCAAAGCGTATTAAACCTATACTAATTTTTTTCTGTAAATTTATATTTGTCTGATGAAAATTTTTATGAAATTGATAAGCTTGTTTTAATAATTGACTAGCTAGTAAGTCATAATTTAATTTTTCATTTTCTGGTTTTTTATACTGGTAATCCAATAATTCTAGAATATGTCCTTGACGACGCACTTCGCCCTTAGCAAGTTCATTAATGCGCTCATTGACAAATAGCTGATGTTGTTGGCTAAATGCCGCATTATCAGTAATTGGCGTAATTGATTGCTGATACTCATCAAACCAACCACAGACGATCGAATCATTATTACGTTGATGGTTTTGATTCCATATTTTTCGTCCCGCTTGATAAGCCGCAAATAAACCCGCAATTAAATCAGGCGTTAAAGTTGCCGATGACAACAACACTTTGCTCCCATAAAGCCCAGCTAAATGAACGAGCCGCGCCAAAGCTGGCAAGTCATTTTGGTCAAAATCATCAGGCTCATCTAAAATCAAATCTGAGGTAAGTAACCTTAAAGTCGGCGCAATATATTTGCCGCCTCGTATGCATTCGCTGGCTTGAATAATATGATCAATTGTACATGTAACAATCGGCGCATAAATTAGTTGACGAGCTTTGCTATTTTCAATGATTGTGCCTAATTCACTATCGGCAATACCACTTTCTGCCACATCAACATAGTCATCGACCAATGATTCTATCGATTCGCTACCCTCTTGTTCTAAATTATCTTTTGAGATATTTTGCTTTTCTAAATTTGATTTTTGTAACTTTTCTTCATTCTCTAACTCAAATAACGTTTGCGTTGCTCGCCCACCAACTAAGATCGCTAAATGTTCATCGCTAAGCTGTAGTTTTTCACGCAGCGCTTTACCGGTTTGCAAGGTTAAAACCCGTAAACCTAAGGCAATGGTAAATCTAACGCCACGTTTAGGATTCGCCAGTGCATACATAATTCGACCATTGGCAAGCGTTTTACCGCAACCAGTGGATGCCATATTTACACCAAAAAAGCCTTGTTCATCACTTAATGATTGATAATGCTTAGCGATATCATATGCATGATTTTGCCATTGAAATCGATCGATAGTCGTTCGCTTGGTAAAAGGCTTATGCTGATTAATGGCTGGCAATTCATCAATCATTTTCGGTAGTAAACGCGCAAAACGCGCTGAAAGATTGGCAACACCAATAAGGTGATCATCTAAACGCTGTTTAGCTATTTTTTTTCCTTTTTCTTCATCATACTTAGTATTGGCAATTAAAATTGTATTATTTCTATCTGCCTCGGTGTTTACAAAAGATAAACTTGAGTAATTGTGATCAGCCACCATTAGACTTAAACGCGACATATGCAATAAAAAGGCATCAATATTCGTTAATTGCATTAAAGGTGGATGAGTTAGCGTCTTATTAGCATAACGGCTAAGTTTTTTTAACCACGCTTGGCTTAACGTTATATCGCTTTTTAGTTGCCAAAACTGATTAGGCGAAGGATGTTGGCTAAAACTATTTTTTACCCATTTTTCAACAGCGGTAAGAGTTTTATAAAAACTGGTTGTTTTTAAACCTGAAATATATAAATCTCTGGTTTGTTTCTTATTTTTATCACCATTTAATGAATCAATTAAAAATGGCATTCGGTGATGCGATACAATCAACCAAGCTATCCACTGTGTTAATAAAGGATACTGCATCAGATCGGTTTTTTCAGTTTTGTTAAGTTTTTGATACCAATTGGGGTATTGCTGCTGATATTGAGAAAAATTTGCCAAACGTTCAAAAACAGCTTGATCTGTTGTGCAGTCTTGAATCATTAATAAAAATAATTGTAACGAAATCCATTCATGACGGTATGGATCGCCAGCCACTTGCTCTGTTGCGCGTAATTTAGATTGAAAACCAATAGTCGCTTTACCAAGATCATGTAATAAACCGGCAATCGTTGTGATTAATTGAATCGTTGTTGCATAATGCCAACTACTTTCATTACCACTTTTTAATATATTGCGTTTAGTACGATTAGTTGGTACTCGACCTTGCTGATTAAATTGACTACGATCGCCAACAATCCATAGTAGATCAGTCAAATTTTTACCATGAGTCCAATAACAAGCAACGGCAGTATTTTTGCGAGCCGTTTTGCGCAACAATTTATATAGGGTTTGTAATCCATCTTCAGTCATGGCTGTTTGCCATGTCCGTACGCCACAACGCTCAGCAAACTGATCAATAATTCGTCTGGTTTCGGTTAATGCCCGTTTTTTACATTGGCTTACTAATAAAATATTCATGCTTTTTCTGCTATCTGTTTTAATGTATCAATTATTCGATCCAACGCACCTAACTGTGCAAATTGTGAAATGCATGCTTGCCGAAACGCTTTTTCACTGTCGCCTTGCTTTGCAGACAAAAAAGCTTGCGGTAAAACTATGCCATCTTTAATAATATCAGCGGCATCAAATACTAAACCACCGCGCCGAGTTTTACCATGCAAAATCGCCAATCCATGCGGTAACCCTAACACCCAACAAGCGGTTGCACCAAGCCCATAAGCTAAGTAGTTGCCATGATCTAAAAATTGGTTAGCCGGATCATAACTTTTACCATGGGTACCTTGTTCACGTTTAAACTTATCATCCCTTAACGTTAATTGATTCGCCATAGCATATAATGTTTTACTTAAACGCCCTTCTGCTGCGAGCAATGCTTGACTATTATTAACATTAGCAAATTGCGTTATTGCATCATTTATAATGCTGTCTAATTGACTTTGATCTATCGTCCAATCAAACTTTGACCAACACTCGCGAATGATTTCAAGGCGACTTTGTTGCAACATTTTAGCCGCTTGCAATCTACGTTCATCGTCAAACCAAAATTGACACCAACGTTGTAGGTATTCCGTTGCACGATATTCACTTTGAGGAGAGAAAAACTGACACGCAAATTCAGCTTCGGTAGAGGAAAAAAGCGGCGTTCCACCACCACCGCAAAACCCAATCATCACGCCAGCACGGGAAAGCTCGCGTACAGCTGCTTGCGTTAAAGAGGTACCGGTTCCTAACAAAATACAAGTAGTATTAGCAATAGGGATATTCCAATAAAGCGATTGTTGCCCCTGATCGGTAACATACTCAACGCGCCCACCATTAACCAATACACGGCAATGCTCTAGGTAATAAATGTTGGCACGTTTTGAATGTAAGATGGTTTTAAGATCGGAAGAATGAATCATATCCATGTTTTTCACTAACTTAATTCAATTTAAATATTGACCATAAATTAGCATGATAATGCGCAAAAAACGAGGTAAAAATAATCAAAGATAAAACAAAATCAAAGCTAATCTTTAGCTTATATGAATAAAAAGACATCAAAAAATCGGAGGTTAAAACAGTAAATTGTTTAATCCACTTATGCAGTGTTGAACTTGTACCGGTGTGCACCTACTGCATTATAATTTTTCTAAACCACTTATGCAGTGTTGAACTAGAAACTGGTATACTATAAACCCTGTTTATAAAAAGGCAAACAAGATTTTTGTTCAAAAACCCTTTTTTTTAACCCTTTTTTAATATATTGATTTTAATCAATTTTAATTTAGTGTAAAAAAAAGGGTTGATTGGTGAGAATGTAAAACAAGATTTTTATATTGAAACGTGTATATTTACTTAAACTTTTTACAAAACTTTTATTACTTAATCTTCAAGCTAGCTTTAATATACTTTTTCAAATTGAATATTTGCTTTTTGTTCGATCTAATTCTATTTTTTACTCTTCTTCACCATCATTCCTAATCATAATGGGTAATTGGTAATGTGCATTCTGCATTAGATGGCATAGGTACACGGCTTGTAAAATATGAACGACTTCGATGTTTGGGTGGTTGCCTATTTTTGTCAAAACTTGACTTAATGTGTTTAGTCCTAAGGTATCGCATTGACTTTGCAATTGCGCTAATTGCTTTTTATCGTCATTGTTCAGTTTAAGTCGTCCCGAACTCGTTATCGTTTCACAAAAATTGAGCGTCGGCTTGATAATGTAGATAACAATCGGATCGTGTTGGTAAGCAATCTGCTGAGGTTGTTTTTGAAATAGTATTTCGGGTTGTTTATAATAGTCACCGCTATTATTTGATATTTGGTATAACGATTCATTGTCAAAATCCAGATTTAAAATATTGATATCATCCGTTAGTGTCTGTTTATAAAATAGTGCAAACGGTTCAAGATCTAAATTATTATCATTTTTTACACATTTTACTAACACGGTTAAGGGTTGTAACTCTATTTCGTGTAGCAAATAAAGTGATTCAATACGCTGTTTTTGTTTACCATCCCAGAAGATGCGTAATAGTAGGTCATTATTCTGTGAATCTTTAACACACCACACCAAACATTGTCTGATTTCGTCCAAATAAGGTTGTTGTGCTTTGGTAACGTGAATAAAGAGCACTTGGTTGAAAAGTGAAATATTAGCATCGTAATTTTGTAAATAGTGACTTAATAGTGGCCAGTTATCAAAGCCTACTTGTTGGCGAAATTGCTGATACTGCTGCAAATTCCAACCTATTGGTTGTAATTTTATCTGTGAACCACGACTTGATAATTTACCATCATGCGATAAACGTGGTTCATATAAGGTGAAAGCGTTGTTCATTAAGTCACAAGGCATCGTTTGCCAAATTGATGCACTTTGCCATATGCTTTGTCGATTAAAGTCGATATCCGAGTTATTAGGTCTGGCTAAGGTTGTCTCATAATATTGTAGCGCTATTGGATCCCAAAAGTAAAAGGTCGCCCCGATTGCGCCGGTTTTGCTTTGCCACCAATAAGCCCCCAATGGTAGTAAGTCAATTGATTGAGCATCATTTTGGTAATGACGTTTTTGCCCTCCACGTACTGTGGTGAGCTGCTCACCTTGACAATGTAATAATTTTTCCAGATACGCTTTAAGGCGAGCTAAGAACAACAGTATGTCTTGTTCGTCAACGGTAAAATGTCGATTGGCTTGTTGTTCAACAAGTTGACAAAGTTGTCTTAGCATTGCGGCTAAACTAGGAAGATTTTGCGATCGAGCAGACATATTAAGCAACTGTAATTGTGTCGCTTGGCTTTGACTCACATAAGATAATCCATGGGTTATTAATGTATAAATATGTTCTTCAACTTGCTTAATTAATGCTATTTCATCATCGGTTAACCGATCAATTGGTTTATCCGTTAAGTTGTTTTCGATTGGCCAAGTCCATGGCTGGTGATGTTGTTGAAACAGGTAAGCAATAACCGCTAAATGTACAGCTGTTTTCTGTTTTTCGGGTAGCTGTGAAATCATACCAGCAAAACCGGTCCCAGCCATATAGATAATCGGCATATCACTTTGTGGTATTTGAATACGTAATTGCCCTTTTTGATTTTCTACGGTTAATGGCGGCAGTTGCTGCCAATCAAAAACCAATTGATAAGCAAGGCGCACATTAGCTTTACCTGCTTGTTTAAGTAGCACGCCAGCATCGATTGTTAGTAGCTCGCTTAATGCATCTTTTAATGGTGACACTGACTGATCAGTCTCTGAATTTTGCGATAATGTTGCATTATTATTCGTTTGATGATTGGTCTGAATTTGTAACCATAAAATGGCCGCAATAATATGTTTGCAGTGTCCACTAGCTGGGCAACTGCAAGTTGCTTTTTGAATTCCTTGCGCAGTGAGTTTTACCTGTTGACCATCGACCCTAAACAGAAGAAAATCGGGTTGTTCTTCTTGCAATAGGACTTTATCAGCTTCGATATCTTTGCGTGCACGGCGAATTAAACCAATATTAGCATAAAGTGCTAACGCTTCTTGATCATAATTTAAGTAGGTTTGTTGCCAACTCATCGTATCACCTCGGCAAGCCAGCCAGCAAAATGCTCGGGGGTTAAGGCGGCAATCTGCATACCGCGATCAGCAAGTTTTTGTAATATTTGCATATCATAAACAGCATTAGCTTGATAGTCTAAAGCAGCCAAACCCAGCATTTTTACTCGATTAGCATTAAGACGAGTGACAGTTCGATATAAATGCGTTACATTTGCGCCTTCATAAAAATCACTCACCACCACTACCACCGTTCGGCTCGGGTTTTTAATTTTTTGTTCAGCATAATTAAGTGCTTTACCAATGTCTGTTCCACCGCCTAATTGTACAGTCATGAGCACTTCAACTGGATCTTCGGCTATATGTGTTAAATCGACAACTTGAGTATCAAACACCAGTAAATGCAAATTAATCGCCGGTAGTTTAGCGATGATAGCGGCACAAATTGCTGAATAAAGAATTGAACTATCCATCGATCCACTTTGGTCAACACATAAAATAATATCCCAAGGTAATTGTCTTATTTTGCGTGAATTGAAAATTGCTTTTTCGATAATAATTTGCTGTTTGTTCTGATCAAAATGCCTTAGATTAGCATTGATTGTTGCTCGCCAATCAAAGTTCTGGTTATTTTTGATTAAAGAGCGCCTAAATCGATTTTTTTTACCAGTGATCGCATTGACAAAATTCGTTTGAATCTTTTGTAAAATTTCGTCCACCACTTTTTTAATTAATATCCGTACTTCTTGACGAACGTCATAACTCAATTTACCCCGTAAATTCATCAGTAAACGTACTGAGTTTACACTAGGTTCAAGATCTCGTATGACTTTCGGATCGTTTAAAACTCCATCCAAGTGATAACGCTCTATCGCTTGATTTTGCATCCGTTCAAAGGTACTTTTAGGAAACAATTTACGTGTCAGTTTTAACCAATCTATCGTGTTATAAACAGAACGACTTTTATCACCCGCTTTTATTTCTGAATCAGCTTTGTCATTGGTCAATAAACCTCGAGCACGATATTCGTGTCGATAAAGATACGCTAATGATTGATCGATTTGCTTATCATGCGCATTAAAATTAATTTGACCTAAATCCTCATCTGCATAACTTCCTAAAATTAAACGCCAACGTTTAATTTGTTCATTGGTAGTTTTATCATCGATGTGATTATCGTTAGTCATACGTATTCCTATTGTTTAAACCATGTTTGCAAATGCTGTTGTTGAATATGTTTGGTTATCAATAATTCTAAAGAAAGTGCTTTGTTTAACTCTTTTTCACTAAAGTTGTATTGGTAAAAATTTAATTCATCATCGACAATATGATATTTTTTAGCAATCTGACTAGCCAACGAAGCATTCTGTGTCGGGTTTAATTGAGAAAAGGCGTAACGTAAATCAGGCAATATTTCAATAAATCGTTCTGGTGACCAATCAATCATTAAGTGATCTAAGCTATCAAGTAGAAAAGTTGAATGAATAATCAATTGCGGGGTACACTGCATAATACCGATAAAATAGTTAATTGCGTGATCATCTGGTGTTGTTAAACTAAAGTTAATTTTTATTTTATCTTCTAGTTGTTGTTGGCTTAAGTACGTATCTAAGTAGCTAAGACTATCAATAGCACCACAGATTAATGGCAGTTGAGCTAACTCAGGTTGTAAACGATGCAGATTATGATAAAAATCGTGTTTAAATTGTTTAACATTAAGTTGCTCTGGTAAATAATTTAGTAAGTCTCTAAATGAAAGTAATGTTTTGATATTTTTTTGTTGCTGTTCTTGCTCTGGTTGTTTTAACTTGGTTAACAAGAAAAGACTCTGTTTAATTATTTTAACTAATAATATCAGTAACGTTGCGGTATTTTTTAGTTGTAAAAAATTTTGCCCTTGCCATAAGTAAAGTAAGCGATGACCACAATTGATTAGATTGTCTAGTTCGTTATCGTTCTCCATACAATTAGATAGATTATTTAATAAATAATCAAAACAAGATTCAAGCCCCATCAAAGCGCCTTGAATTAACTGTTCAACCGCCACAATACTTGAATGTCCAGATTGTTCTGTCGCTAATTGTAATTGCTTGATTGCGATTTGCGCTAACTGCGTCCCCTGTTCAGATAATTTAATTAAACGCGCTTCGACCATGGGGGTCCAAGCATAACGCCAATCTTCAAACATAATAGTTAAGCGTTTACCATGAATATAATCAGGACCATCTATTCGGTTGGCAAAACCCACTTGTAAAAAAGCCAATAAATGTAAATAGCGGCTACGTTGCCGATGCTGTGATTTGCGATAAATATCGATATGCGTAAGTTTAGGACTGGAATAATCTAACTTAAATCGATATTTTTTTAGCGTTAAATATACTTCATTCACTAACGGAGGTTGTGCAATATCTTTAGGTATTTCACCCAACAAATTGCCCGATAGGCAATTTTGCACGGTTAACCAAAACTCATGACGAGAATCATTGATACTCTCTTTGATAAAGCAGGATTGAATCGCATCAAGCAGATCATATCTTCCTGGTCCATGATGTTCTCGTAAGTTGGCTAATAACATTGATTGTGCTATTGCAGAACGAAATGGGACAAAACCGATAATATTGTCACTGTTTTGTTGCCGTAATTTATCAACAATATTGGTAAGCACATCAGCAGTTAAAGATTGGCGAAATGCGACGCAAGATTTGCCATTGGTGGTTGATTTATCATAAAGCAACATTGACTGCCATGCCGCTTGATAATAAGCAGGCGAAGGCATTCCTGACGCATAACCATTTAAGGAATCAAGGCGATCAAAGCTATAACGAATTAACCAATTTTGATCTTTATCACCACTTTTTTGTTGATGATTAAATCGAGTCATCTCAGCTTTTTTAGGTAGCACAAGCTGATCGTGCCATAACCCTTCCAGTAAAGGTAAGGTATGAAAACCACCTGTTACTACCACAATTTTTGCATCAGGTTGAGATTTCTTTAATTGACCTATCGCTGTTAACATATACTGTTCACGC
This sequence comes from Gilliamella sp. wkB171, assembly GCF_001693755.1. Lineage (GTDB taxonomy): Bacteria > Pseudomonadota > Gammaproteobacteria > Enterobacterales > Orbaceae > Gilliamella > Gilliamella apicola_F. The sequence goes on along the minus strand of NZ_LYST01000048.1, from coordinate 24,775 downwards.
TGAACTGAACCTTCTGCGGCTAGTGAAGACGGTGAATAATCAAGCCTTGCCATTGCACACCAAATAAAGGTATCAATAAAGAAATTTTGCCAATCAGCGATATCATTATAATCTTTCAGTTCAAAAAGATGTTCCCATACTTCATCATGATCACGACAATGCAATTTTTTCATTAAATATTGAATGTATTGGCTGTGTTTTAGATAAGTTTCGGAAAGTAGCGAGCGGCTTTTATCGAAATCAGCAGCTATTTCTTGATCACATTGCAAAGCCCAAGGCAGATCAATGAATTGTAGTGTGGCATGTTGCTCTTTTGCCATTTGTATTGCCACCCATTCTGGCGAGTAATGACAAAATGGGTAAAAAACCGAACAGGTAGAGTGTTTAGATACACTATCATCTTCACTTTCTGTTACTAACGGTATTGTGTCAATTTCTGTCTGACAAAGTATCGCAATGGGCGGACGTGTATCATCATGTAACAGTTGTTCAATTAACGGTGTAAAACTAACTGGTGCTTCAATCAATATATGCGTTGGTTTTGTTTGCTCAATCAATTTTTTAAGTGCAAAACTGCATGATGGGCTATGATGACGTATGGGGGCAAAATAGATCTGCTCTTGCTGCAAAGCAGCAAGTTTATTTAATGCTTGTGATAACCTATCGGGTAATAATTCTTGGCTAAGCGTCATGTTAAGTCGTTATTTCCAGAACGTTTTCGATACTTGATAAAAACTGTGCCATGTATCGGATTTTTTTGCGCGTTCACGCACAACATTATCCATATAAAATTGGATTCGTTTTATATCATCGGCATTATCTTTTAAAACCACCCCAATAAGCTGTTTGGCGATTTGTCCTGCATTTAAGGTTCCATCGCTAAAATAATAAGCATCTAATGCTGAAGCATAGGCAATGTTTACCGCTTCGGCTGTTGACATCACGGCATCAGGTGTTTTTATATTTGCGCCATCTTGAGTTTGACCCTGCCTTAACTCTTGAAAAGCCGTAACAAGTAATTCAATGACATCAACCGGAATAACTATTTGTGTTTTTAATTCACCTAATTCTTGTTCAAGTTGCCTTTGTATTAATTCAATCTCAAAATTTTTATTATTTATTGGATTAACAGTTTCAAAGTTAAAACGTCGCTTTAATGCAGCAGACATTTCATGCACACCACGATCTTGTAAATTAGCAGTGCCAATAATATTAAAACCAGGTTTAGCACTAATAATCGCATTTGCCCCCATTTCGGGGATCATCATCTGTTTTTCAGACATAATCGAAACAAGGATATCTTGAATTTCTGGTGGACAGCGAGTTATCTCTTCAAAACGAACAATTTTACCTTGTTTCATACCTTGATAAATTGGCGAACCAACTAATGCACGTTCGGTTGGTCCTTCGGCCAACAATAAGGCATAATTCCAAGAATATCGGATATGATCTTCACTAGTACCAGCCGTACCTTGGATCGTCAAATTTGAATCACCACTGATGGCGGCAGCCAATAATTCGGATAACATAGATTTGGCCGTACCCGGTTGACCAACCAGCATTAATCCTTGTTTACCCAATAATGAAACAATAGATCGATCAACTAAAGGATCGTCACCAAAAAATTTACGGCTGATGCCCAAACGATCGTTACCTAAAATAAATTGACGCACCGATTTAGGGGATAAAACCCAACCTTCAGGTTTATTATTTTCGCTATCGGCCTTAATCAGTTTTTCCAATTCTTTACTATAACGTTGTTCAGCACTTAACCTAATAACTTGTTGTTTTGCCATAATCCTTTATTCTCCCAATCTGAATCAAAACCAGCTGTTCTATCAGCTACTATTCTATAATTACTATAGCTTTCGACCAGTAACAAACTGGTAATCATTGAATATTTTGGTTCAGCCTTTTAAACATACATTGTGAGTATTTTGCTAGCTATATTTAGTTAATTTTACCAAATTAACTTGTCTTGCCAATTTGGATCAAAACCGCTTGATGCATCTGCTACCGCCATATAATCGGCATAGCCTTCAGCAAGTAACACGGGCGGTAACTCATCAAGTGCAATTAATCTATCTTTAAACGTTGTATTTTTACTAAAGTACAGATTGAAAAGCGCTGCCGGTATATTTTCTTCAGGGACAAAGCTACCACTGAATTCAATATTAATATACAGTTTAAGGCTAGCAAAATATTTATAATAACTATCAAAGTAACCCGCATCTTGTATATCATTACGTTTATAACCCAATTTAGTTAGGATTTTTCGTATGGTAAAACTATCGGTTAAGCAACCATAATATTTATCAATTATGTCATCTTTAAAGTGACGAATATCCGGTAATGGATGATTGAATTGATCGAATAATTGAATAATTTTGTAATCTTTAAGATGAGTTTGCCAATTTGCTGTGATATCAGCAGTTAATAGCGCTGAATGCGCAACGGTAATATGATTATTTTCGTTCAACACAATTTCGTCATCTTGATTATTGACCAAACTACCATCTTCAGTTGGTCTAAAGCTATTAACAATATTACCGTTTTCATCGAGTTCCAACCATACTAAGCGTTGAATAAGTCGACCCAAAATTGGATGCGGTTGTAGATATGTTTGCCAATCATCAACTCGCCAGCTGCGCTGAGTGCACATCGCTTCATAAAAACGATTAATTTGCATATCCAGTAATTGAGTCAGTTCTTTTTTACTGTTACTAAATTGTTTTTTTGCATCTTTTACTAAGGCTGGATCTTCACTTTTACGTGCTTCAGGTAAGGCCTTAATTTCGTCACCATCGGCATTTTTTAAGTGCCATTTAAACTTATCATCTAACGTTGCGTTAAAGGTGCGTTCACCATAATCGAGAGTTAACACACCACTATCATCCAACCCAGCTGTTGATATAGTGCGATCTGCTAATTCGTCTAATGTCCAACCATTACGTTCAGCAATAGTTTCTACTAAGGAACGTGCTTTTTCTTGTATTGTTGCCATGCGATGACGTCGAGCTATTGAGAGCAACAATTGAGTAATCAGTGGATCATCACTTTGTGCAAGGGGTTCTAGCATCGCTTCAATTTGAGCCCGCCGTTTTTGGTGATGTTTCATAAAATCAAGTAATAACGAAACAGCAACACCCCCTTCAATACCGGTAGTTAACGCTAATACACCCTTTGCTTTAATTGCAGAACCAAGGTAGGTAGCTAATGTCTCTTTTTTTATCTCCTCAAATACTTGTTCCAATGTAATATTGGCATAAGCAGGATATAAACTCGGGTATTGTTTATAATAACCTAAGTATTCTTGCAAACGTTGATTAGCCATTAGGTTAGCTTGCGCTTCGGCTTCGTTAATGCTTGGTCTTAAAGTATCTTGCTTGATAAAACTACGTAAAATAAACTCAGCTAATTGTTGTTGGCTTGGTTTACTTAACAATTGACTATAAATCGTTAATAGTGGGTTTACAGGCTCTTTTAACTTAACCGCTAACCAAGCCCACCACTGAATAATTTGTGGTTCGACCGCCTCGCCACTTTGCCAAGTAAGTGCAGGCATTAAGCTAATATCAAACCAGTCAAAGTCATTAGGTTTTTTACCTTTTAAACCTTGTTTTGCTTCAGCTAATAATTTTTCAGTGGTTAGTTGTTGACTTATGTCTTCACCACATTTTTTTAAAGCAATCAATAATGATGCTTGTATAATTTCGCGTTTTTCTTTTTTTAATGCATGATGTAATGCTTTAATTGACGATTTTTGTCCTAATAGTGCCAACCAATCTGCCGCTGCAATTCGCTCTTCTTGTTTGGGCGATAGTAAAGCTTGTTCAACTTGATCATGAATATTAGGAATGACTTTTAGAGTGTTTTGTGCTGCATGCCGTATTAGTTTGTTTTCTTTTAGTGCGAGTTCAAAAAGATAATTAACATATTTAGTCGGCAGACTAGGAAAAAGTTGTAATATTTTTATTGCACTAACTTTATCAAGTTTAATGTAGGACCAACATTTATTGCTCTCAGCAAAGCCTAAAACTTCATCAAGTAAAAATTCATGATCAGCAAAAAATGGCCATAATTTATCTGGTTGATTTTCATAAAAAGGATGATAAGTCTCACTGGTTATAAATGGTAAAGCAACAGCATAGAGCACATCTTGACAATAATCAATTTTCGCCATTACATCGGCGATTTGCCTAAGATCGAAATTTTTAACAAAGTCATTTTTTGTATATACCCTTTCAAAACAATAAGTACCACCATTTTGATCAATTAATCGCATTGCTCTAAATAAGTGATAAAGGGTGAATTCGGGTAAATTTTGTAGTCTATTTTTAGTCAGTAAAAAATGATAATCGACGTTTTTATTAATCCCTTGAAGTAACGTCGTGTATTGAATTTTACCATTTAAATAATGATAAATATCATCTAAATTTTTTTCAGTTAGTGTGTCATATGATTCATTATGTTTTAGTTTGTGATAGTCTTGATAATTTTGCCGCAAAATGTCTTGTGCCATCGATGGTAAATCGATATCGATAATGGGTTCAAAACTAGGAATAACTAAATTTGTTTGTTGTTTTGCATTATTAGCAGTTTCAAGTCGTAGCAAAGCGCTTTCAATGGCGCCAATAACGGTTTTATTGGTTTCACTTGCTAATGCTTGTTGTAATATTGCAGAATCTGACGATATTCTTGCCAGTGATTGAGCGGCATTACTACGTTGTTTAACCGAGCCCGACGTTAAAAAGTGTTGTAGTTTTGGTTGAACATCTTCAACAGGAAAACCCATTAGCATATCTGTCGCTAATTGACTGACTTGTTTGGCAGTATGTAATGCTTGCTGAGTAATAAACTCAATCAGTGGTAGCTGAAGTTCAGAATGCTTTTTAATGTACTTTAATTGTTCTACCTGCCCCAAAACAGCAATATCCTGATCGGGTAGCTGACTAAATAATTTAAGATGATTTTTAATATAAGATAATAATCCATCGATGTTATAAAAATACTGAAAGTCACTTAAATCATTGCTCGTCATATTTTGCCGATCAAATATCGCCAATAATAACTTTTCACCCAATCCAGTTTGTTCCATTTCGAGTAGTTGGTGTAATTGTTCAATTGACCAACTTTTTCGTTGTTCAATGTCTTCTTCATTTTTACAAAAAGATGGCATTGTGCTAATCAAACCATCATATAATAGATATAAAAACCATGCCGGCAACTGTTGGTTAATTAATTTAACTAAATGCAAATGGTAACAAATTGCGCTCAAAACACATCCAAAACGCCTTATTTGTTCAAGTGTATAGTCATCAGTCCAACATTGATAAAAATCTATTCTGGCTTTTTTAGGTGGTTTTGGTTTATCGTAAAAGCTTGTTCCATAAAAATCACAGGGTCTATATAGTAATTCAAAGAGTTTATAAGCGTTATCGCTAGTTTGACATAATTGTTCTAGATCACTTAAAACGTTAGCTTCATCCCCCTGTAAAACATATTGAGTAATACGCTCTGGCAAACTTTTATCGAGTGTGTTTAGTGGTTCGAATATTGTTGCAATTAATTGTTGCGCAGATTGAGCATGTGTTTCTTTCATATTCCTTGATTCTCCTATGCAGGATATTTTTTATTAATCATTTATATTAATTAAGTAGCCATCTTCCGCCGGTCTAAAGCTAGTTATAATTTGATTGTTTTTAATGATTTCTAACCAAACCAAGCGTGTAATCAGTCGTTTCCTTATTAATTATAATTATCCGTCCATTGTTCATAAAATCCGATCCTTGCATTAGGCGATGCGCTATCACTATTGTAATAATAACAATAATTGATACCGAGCAAAGAACAGGAATAAGACATAAAATCCATTATGTCATCAATGCTATAATGGCAATCTTGCGTTAATTTATTTATTCAAAATTGCGTAATTATCTCCTAGCATAACATATCTTAAAATGTTTTCAGGGATTGTTTGATTGCGTTTTCATAAAGATTCAAAATAGTTAATATTAGCTGTTCAGACGGCGTATCAATCTCTTTTTTCACTGACTGGCGATTGAAAACGGCTAAACAGTGAGGCAATTTTACCTTTTACTTTATTAAACATTCCCTATTCTTAATATCTTTATTTTGTTTTCGCTACTAAACAATAATCGGCATAACTTTCAGCTAATATAATTTGCGGAACGCGATCAAGTGGAATCGTTTTTTCAATTGTTCCTATTTGCTGAGTAAAATACAAATCATAAAGTTTTACAGTCTCATCACTATTTGTTGTTGTACGATAAAATTGGCTGACCATAATACGTGCTCGAATACCTAAGCTTGAATATAATTTAGCGAATCCATCAATACAATCCCAGTCAGTAATGCTATGATAGCCTTTCGAATATAATATGTTTTTTAAGATATTTAGCTTGATAACCTTGCCATAATAATCATTTAGTTTATTGTCAATCACTTGACTCAAATCAGGTAAATGATTAGCAAATTGAGTAAATAGAGGCGTAACTTTGTAATCCTTAAGATGATTTAACCATCCTTCTACTTGATCATCTGACAAATAGACGCTATGCGCTAACTTAATATAATGCTCAGGATTTAAAGTGACTTCATCATCATTTATGTTAATCAAGCAACCATCTTCTGTCGGTCTAAAGCTGTTAATGACTATGTTGTTATTATCGACTTCAAGCCAGATCAACGATTCAATCATTCTATTCATGATAGGATGTTGGTATAAATTGGCAAACCAATCTTGGTAAGACCACACTTGCCCAATAGACATCATGTCATATAACCGCTTTGTTTGATTGTTGATAACTTGTTTCAACTCTTTTTTACTACTGGTTAGTAATATTTTATAAGCTTTGATTTGTTCAACATTTTCACTATTTGTTGCTTCTGGTAACGATTTGAGTATTTTACCCGCTTCATTTTTTATCACTAATTGTAAACAGTGATCGAGCTGAGCTGTGAATTTACGATCTCCATAATCAAAATCTAATACACCTCGCTCGTTTAAATTAGCTGTTGGAACCATTCTTTCAATGAGTTGTTCAAGGCTGCATGCTTGCGCTTGCGCAAATTCTTCAAGTATTTTTTTGGCGTTCTTACGAACAATATTTGAACTATAACGCAGTGAAGTAGAATAAATTAATTGAGTAATTACCGCATGATTAATCGTGACAATCGCCTCAAATACCGCTGATATTTCACTACGTTTTGAGGAATGAAATTTCAAATAAGGACGTACAATATCAGCAATTTGATAAGGCTCACTATATTTACACAAAGCCAACATGCCTTTGGTATTTAGTGCAGATCTGACATAACGTGTGTATTTATCGGATGTTAGTTCTGTATCTTGTATAATGAACATTTGCACCACAAAATACCCAAGTTTTTGTTGGCTTTTTACATCTAATAATTTTAAATAGAAATCAAACAAGCCATTATCAGTGGTTTGTTTTAATTTTACCGCTAAGATGATCCACCAATAAATAATTTCAACAGCAACTTTCTGACCATTTTGCCACATTAATTCTGGTAGCATATAAGGTTCAAGCCAATCAAGACTGACTGGTTTTTTGGTTTTCAATCCTTTTTTTGCTTCATTTAGCAGATAATCAGGCGATAAATAATAAGAGATATCTTCACCCAATTGACTTAATGCGCTGAGAATAGATGCAATTACCGCTTCTTTTTTCTCTATTGATAAAGCACGCTTTAGTGATTTGATCGACGAATCCCCCCCTAATTTCGCTAACCAATCACTCGCAACTATTCGTATATCTTGTTTTGTTGATAATAATGCTTTTTCAACTTCTAGATGGATATTAGGAATTTTGTTTAAAATAAGTTGTGACTGTAAACGAAAGCGACGACCAGCGCCTAGAGCCCACTCCTGTAATAATGGAATATACGGTTTAGGTAACTGTGGAAAAAGGGAAAGAATCGCTAAAGCATTTGCTGTTTTATAACATTCTAAATTAGTTTCACCGAATAGTCCCAATGCCTGATCAATATAATGCAAATTTTCGGCAAAAAATGGCCAAATAAGATGTTCTTGATTTAGTATATATTTTTCTAAAAAAGGTAAGGAAAAATAAAATAAAAAAGCACCGGCAATGTTATCTTTTATTGTCGTGCTCCCAGTAATACTTTGTAACACATCAGCTAATAATCGCAGATCAACTCGACAATATAATTCTTGTTCCAATAATGATGAGAGATCTTTGTTGACATATTTAGGCTTTTCTAAATAATAAGCTCGTAATACATGCCATAAATTACACTCAGGTAGTTGTTGCAAACTATCTTGGTATAAGGCGAGTGACAATTCATATTTATCAAATATATCTAATTCATTATTATCCAAATCTAAATTGTTTTTTTGTACCAAACCATTTAAATAAGCAAAAACATTATCAAGATCGTTCGAGGTTATTGATTTCAATATGTCATAACGCTGCTGTTGGTTTGAAAGACTAACATTACAAGTTTTGTTAACTGCTTGTTCATCCTCAACCTTTATTTTTATTATTGCCAATTGATTATCAATATTTTGTTGTAAGGTTTGTCGAAAATTATCTGGCAGCAGGCGTTGAGGAATGGATTGATATGGAGTTATATCGTTATCTTTAGCTTGTAATGTAGATTGACTCAAAGTATTTCCTTATTTCACTTATTTCATATTATTATAATATCTTGAGGATTATTTAACTCCTCACCCAAAATTTAAATACAACTTATATGACTTTTTAAACAAAATTAAACCTAATATTATTCAAGACAATAGTATTTTGGCGCAAAAAACTGATGCTTTAGATTAATAAATTGAAAAAGAGGTGCGCAGCCATAAATAAAATCAAAAATAACAGGGGGTTCATTTTTTAAAAGTTTACCTGTCCATTGTTCTATTGGTTCATTTTTATCTGCTAAATTATTCAATGGTTTAAAACCACCACCTTCACTATAACAAAGACTAACATTGGTTATCATATTCGAATCCGAATCTAAAATAATCAAATGCTCTAAAACCGTATCAGGATCGGATGGCTTTTGATAGTCTTGTAGATAAAATTGTAAACCATTTACTTCGGACAAATAGCTATCCCCTTTCACTAAGTCATCTGTCGGCCAATGGCATCCAAAAGAGGCAATTTCAATATTTTTATCAAGTACTGGGAAATCGTCTTTGCTAATTTTTTTCCACGATAATGGCGTTAATTGTTCTTGAGCGAATGGATTCTCTTTACCAAAAGACACCAGATAATCTGAATGGTGATCAAATAGTTTTTCATCTAATTTAAAACCATATATATAATCGTTCTGCTTAAAAGGAGCTTTATAATAAGTCGTATCCACCACAGCAAAAGCATTTAACTGACTAATCGGCAATGATGTTAAGTCATTATGTTTATAATCGTATATAAAAACCTTATCGTCTTCTGATAAACCCGCCAACTCAAAAAATTTAGCACGGTATGAATCTGTCAGTAAATATTGTTCATTTTGGTAACTCTCTTTTTCATCTCCAGGAATTAAAAAAATAGCTTGTTGATTATTCTCATCATATAAATGCACATCATCAGATAATGAAACAAAAGTAGATTCAGGTTCATTTTCAATATTATAAACAGTAAATGGGCTATACATGCGAATATCCGACCGATATTGAGACTGAATTGTTGTTTTATCCCATTCTATTAACTTGTTTTCGCCAAGCATTGCCGCACAACTATAAGAATTAAGGCATGATAAAATGAATCCCCAAAATAAACCCTGTAATAAAAATTTTTTCATGCTGATACTTGTTCTTTTAACCAAGCAATTTCTTGAGCCCAAATATCAGAATCAATGGTTTCTAAAATTAAAGGGATTTCATCTATTCTTGGATCTTGCATGATATATTTAAAAGCGGTTTTGCCAATGTTACCTTTACCTAAGCTGTCGTGGCGATCGACATGGCTAGCAAGTTCGCTTTTGGCATCATTTAAGTGCATACCACGCAAGTATTTGAACCCAACAATTTTTTCAAATTCAGCAAAGGTTTCTTGGCAGGCTTTTTCAGTGCGTAAGTCGTAACCGGCAGCAAAAGCATGACAAGTATCAATGCATACACCTACCCGGCTTTTATCATCAACTTGATCGATTATTTGTGCTAAATGTTCAAATTTATAACCTAAATTAGAACCTTGTCCGGCTGTGTTTTCAATAACGGCCACTACATCTTTGGTTTTATCTAAAGTCATATTAATCGACTCAGCTATACGCTTGATGCATTCATCAACTGAGATTTGTTTTAAATGACTACCCGGATGAAAATTTAACAGTGTTAAACCTAACTGTTCACAGCGCTGCATTTCGTCTAGAAAAGCAGTACGCGATTTTTCAAGTTGTTCAGAATCGGGATGACCTAAATTAATTAGGTAGCTATCATGCGGTAGGATTTGTTTACTCGTGAAGCCATATTTTTCACAACGCTTTTTAAAGCTATCAATTATCGATGACTCTAATGGTTTTGCATGCCATTGTCGTTGATTTTTAGTAAATAAGGCAAAGGCAGTTGCACCAATTTGATAGGCATTAATCGGTGCGTTGTCAACACCGCCCGAAGCACTCACATGTGCACCAATGTATTTCATACTGTTATTCATCCTAATAGTTAATTTGAGCCACTGTTACGTTGCAGTTGATCGCGTAAATTAGGTGGAATACCTTTAATCACCAAAGAATCAGTTTGCGGATCCCATTTTATGCGTTCGCCTAACAGATCGGAATCAAAGCTGAGGGTTAATCCACCACCACTACCTGAAAATTTCTTTAATTGACGTAATGCGCTGCGATCAACTGGAAAGGTGTCTTCTAAATCATACTCACTGTTTTTAACAAATTGCATAAAGTTGTTATCGTCACTGACTGGTAATTCATTGGCTAGGTTTTTGAGTTCTATCTCTTCGCCTGCTTGCAATTGACCTTGACAGTAATTATAAACATTTTCACGCGCGGCGTTTTTGTCTTGTTTATCAAATTGCATCTCTTGGCAATAATCATCAACCGCTTTGACTAACGTTTTATTTTGCGCTTTGGCATCTAATCCTTCACTAGCGCCTAAATAATCCATAAAAAAGTCTGACACTTTTCGCCCTACTCGACCTTTTAAAAAAGTCAAATAGCGTTTTGAATCAGTTTGAGTTTCCCATTCTGTTATATCAATTCGCGCAATAATGTCGGCATGATCGATATCTAAATATTGGGTTTCGGAAATATCCAAATCTTCATTCACAAGCATGCTTGAACAGCTATTTAACACGGCAATAATTAGATATTCCACCGCTAAATAGCGATAAAGGCAAAATACCACTGTTCCCCCTTCGGCAAACGGATATTTGGCAAGTTCATTACGTAATTGTTTAGTTGATTCTTGACTAAAGTGGAGAAAATCTTGATTACCTAAACGTAATTCTTTAAGCGATTGTTCAAACAAACTTTCACTATTAAAAAGTCCATAAGCTTTGCTTTTGTTATTATAGATACGATTGATATCTTCAATTAAATTCACAACCGCTTGTTGATTACTGAGTATTGTATCACGAAGCTGTAATTCGATTTCAGTGTCACTTTTTCTAATTAATTTATGTAATATGACTTTTTCTATTTGCACACTCATTTTAAATTCCTATTGGGATAATAGCGTCTATTTGCAACTATTTTATCAAAGCGTTCAAAAAGTGCTATCTGCAATTATAAATAACGATAATAAATTAAGCTCATATCTATTTGAATATTCGATTCTTTCTGTAATTCACGCTTTCATTCAAATATTGCCAATCAAATGGTTTACTTTTACTATAGCGTTCTGACAAAACCTAGCTTTTATAGCTGATAATGACAATACGGTATAATGATAACATCCACGATTAAAAGTGAAATGACATTAGTTACAGAAAATTGTAAGAATAACAAAAAACAATTAAACGAAAAGTGGAACAAACCAATTCTTTGCTATAGCTTTTTTCTATTTTTGCATTAAATGATCTGAATTTTTTGTGAATATTTAATCTGAAAAATAGACTGTTATTAATTTTGTTTTATTACTTTCATAAATAAAAGTATAGGATGCATCCCTACCATCAAATTTGTAAGTTATTTCAAATTGATGTTTTCCAATCTATATTTGACTTCAATATTAAGATCATCATAAATATCGGTAAAATTTTGTGCTATTTTTTAGTTTTTCGAAATACGCTAAAAGCCCCAAAAACAATATTTTTATACATAATCGCCGATATTTTTTTAAACTTGTTAGCAAAATTAATCATTTTTAAAATGGGGGGCGGAACATTTATCTTCAATTAATCAATAATATTAACCGGGCAAAGCATCTGCTTAACAGCCAAAAAAATCAACTCTTTTAAAAAACCAATAAATAACGGCGGATCACCTGATGGTGTTAATCCCCCGCCAACGTTAGCAACGATAAAGATGAAAAAGATAATAAGAAGATAAAAGCGCCAATATGTGATTTATACAGCTATCTACTTAGCTGTATTTTGCTGCAAACTCAGCACTGTTCTCGCATTCGATGCACTGGTAGCAATAATATCAATTACTCCTGATCTCAACGCCCCTAAAATAGCGGTTGATTTGGTGTTTTCTGAGGCAATAGCAATTACGCAGGGAATATTACGTAACTCTTCAATACTTAAACCAATGACTCGATCATTCATCACCGTATCAACTGGGTTGCCATTTATATCGAAAAAACCATAGCCAGCAATATCACCAATTACCCCTTGATTTAATGTCGCATAGGTGATCTCTTGTGGGGTAAACCAACCTAATTGCACCATATAACAATTTTCGTTCATATCCCCTAAACCAACTAAAGCAATATCAGCTTTAGATGCACGTTCTAACGTATCTTTTATGACACGATTTTGCATAAAAGCGTGTTTAAGCTCGCGGTTTTCGACATATGCTGGTGCATAAAGCGTTTCACTGCTGGCATTAAATTTTCTAGCTAGGCTTCGACTAATATGATCAGCATCAATAATTTCACCAACTCGTTGCGTTCCACCAATACCACAAATGAATTTACATTGTTTTTCAGGAAACACCCCAACATGACTGGCAATAGCAGCAACATTTCGACCTTGCCCTACCGCAACAGTCATACCATTTTTTAAATTACTTGATAAATAGTTAGAAACAAGTGCCGCAACTTGCCGTCGCTGTTCGTCTTCATCTTGATGATCTAAAGCTATCAGTGCACGCTTAATACCAAAATGGTTAACAAATTGTTGTTCTATCCGTGAACTAAATATTGGATGATATTTGACATTGATTTCAACAATCCCTTCAGCTCTAGCTTTTTTTAACAAGCGACCGACTTTAATACGCGAAATGCCAAATCGCTGTGCTATCTCTTCTTGAGTTTGTTCATACTCATAATAGGCAACAGCTATCTCGGTGAGTAGTTCTGCTTCTTGTTTATCATCAAATCTATCCATTAGTTCGCCTTGTTTATCAATATTATCGTTGCTGATTTATAGCGGATAATATATTACAAAAACCTGTTGCTTGCCATGCACTGCGACCAATAAATAGGCCATCAATATTGGGCTGAGTAATTAATTGGGTCGAATTTTCAAGATTGACACTACCACCATAGAGTAAAATCATATTATTAGCTACTTCTGAACCATAGAGATCAGAGAGCGCTAAGCGTAAGTTATGATGAATAAATTCAGCCCCTTCAGGTGTTGCCGGAACGCCTTTTTCACCAATCGCCCATATTGGTTCATAAGCAATAATAACCTGACTCGCTTGATTATGATCAATTCCTGACAATGCAATCTTCATCTGCTTTACAACAGTTTCACTCGAGACGCCCCAAGATTTTTCTTGAGCGCTGTCCCCAACACAAACTAACGGTGTTAATTGGTGTTTTAGTGCAGCATGAACTTTTTTATTTATTGTCATGTCGGTTTCACCAAAAAATTCACGGCGCTCAGAATGCCCTAATTCAACTATTTTAGCACCGGTATCTTTTACCATAATTGGAGATATTTCACCGGTAAAAGCACCCGCTTCTTCAAAATGCATATTCTGGACACCGGTTAAGCAATTTATTTTGTGTTGATATAAGTATTCCGCCACATCACGAACACAAGTAAAAGGAGGTATGATAAACGGTTGGATATGACTTTTTAAATCTTCGGGGTAGTAAGTTTTTAGTTGTTCACAAAATAACAATGCTTCGGCTAAGGTTTTATTCATTTTCCAGCTGGTGCCTATGAATATTTTTTTCATAATTTATCCTTGTATTGATGTAATGCTTTTCATCGCTTTTTTTAATAGGCTTCCAATAGTAAAAATGGGTTAAAGAATAGTTATTTATTACCTGACTATTCTTCCCCATTTTTTAATCATTTATCTTGTTTTAGCAACACTCTCATTATTACGGCAAAAAGCAACTTATTTAAGCAATAACGATAGTTGTTCTAAAAGCAAGTGTTGTTTTGGTGTTATGCGATACCTAAACGTTTTTTATAACTCTTCACATAATAATCTGTTGCTTTGATAGCTTGTATAACATCATCAGCCGTCACCGCAAAAGGCAGACTATGGATAGTTTCAACTGGAGCAATGGCTTTTTCGCCAATCAATTGAAACTCTTCTTCTGTAATTTTATCTAAATGCACTTGTTCTAAAGTGATTGGTAAATCCAACTTAATATATAAATCGATATACCTTTCAAGCTCAGCAATTGGTCGACCTTCTAGCACAAGTTGAGCAATTGTGCCATATGCCACTTTTTCACCATGCGTTAGATGATGCACATCACCTGATACGGCAGTAAAACCATTATGAATAGCATGAGCTGCACCTAAACCACCATTTTCAAAACCAAGACCACTTAGTAAAGTATTAGCTTCAACAATAGCTTCTAACGCTGGGGTAACTAATTTCTTTTCATTCGATTCAACAGCAAGTAATGCATACTCAAATATGGTTTTTTCACACTCTCTGGCAATTGCTTCACCAGCAATCGTTGCTATACCACCAGCATCAGTTTTATGGCAACTGCGAATGGAGGTTCTGGCTTCAACCCAAGTTGCCAGCCCATCAGCTATACCTGATTTTAACGATCTTACCGGTGCATTTGCAATCACTCGAGTGTCAACTAATACCAAATCTGGATTTTTATAATGGTGCCATAAAAAGTCAAAAACACCATCTTCAGTATAAACGACTGAAACTTTAGCCGTTGGTGCATCGGTTGATGCCGTAGTTGGTACACAAACTTTAGGTATATTATATTTGGCTGCAAGTGCTTTAGCCGTATCTAGTGTTTTACCACCACCTACACCAATAATTGCATCAAATTTTTTTGATTTAAACTCATCAAGTAATCGGTTAATTTCTACCATTGAACATTCGCCGTTAAAAATGGCTTTAGTAATCGATAATTCGGCTTTTTCGAGTGAATCAGCTAGTTGATTGGCTGCAATATTCCAAATATTCTTATCTGCTAGGATTAAAAAATTGGTCCCAAAGGGTTTGATGTATGCTTCTGCACGAGTCAGCAAATCTTTACCTTGTACATATCTATTAGGACTAACAAAAACCTTATCCATATTAAAATCCTCTTATAAACACATTTACTAACTAATTAATTATTATTAATTCAATTAAAATAATTAATTTACTTCTGGAGAATTACTTCTCGAGTTTTAATTGCTGTAAGAATTCATTCATAATCATCCAAGCTGATTCAGATCCCGCATCCCTGTGTCCAATAGCTCGTTCACCTAATCGCATGGATCGCCCTTTTTTTGCAACCAATGGAATAGTTAAATCAGAACCTTTTTTCATTTCATCAACGCAAATTTCTAACGTTTTTATAGGGTCATCACCTTCTTTATAATTGTTTAATACTTTAAGACCCGGAATCAGTGCATCTATCATTGTTTTATCATTAAGTTCGGCTTTTCCTCGCATTTGGACAGCTTCAACGCCATCTTGATACATTTGACAAAACTCTTTGAATGTTACAGCTTGTTTTCCAGTTGTATGGTTTGCCATTTTCATAAAAAAACTACCATATAAAGGCCCTGATGCTCCGCCGACTTTGCTCAATAAAATCATTCCTACTTTCTTCATTAATTCAGCAATATCTGCTGTTGAGTCAGATAACAGTGGCAATTGCTTTTCTACTTCACGAAAACCTATGGTTAAATTAATACCATGATCACCGTCGCCAATGTCAGAATCTAATTTACTGAGGTGGTCACGATTTTTTTCGACCATATCGGCGATTTTTTTAAATGTTTCGATAAAATAAGATTTATTTAGCATCAGGGCGCTCATTTTTCCTCTCCTTGGTAGTTAATAAGCAATTTTAAAATAAGGCGCATCACATGGATGGTCTAATAGCTGTTTTAGTTCATCATCTAACTTGATAACAGAGATCGACATCCCCACCATATCCATCGAAGTCACGTAATTGCCCACTAGTGGTTTATAGATTTTAATGCCCTTTTGTGCTAATAAAAGATGTGCTTTGCGGTAACAAATATACTGATCCATCAATGCCAAACCACCTAATCCATTAATCAGTAATTGCACTTCATCACCGGCTTTTATTTTGGAGTCTTGTAAAAGATGATCGATTAATTGGCTAACAACAACATCGGCCTTTTCTAGCTTAGTTCTTTCAATACCGGGTTCACCATGAATGCCCATGCCAACTTCCATGTCACCCTCTTGCATTTCAAAAATCACCTCACCTGTAACCGGTAATGTACAAGATGATAGTGCAACGCCCATTGAATAAGTATTGGCATTAGCTTTTTCGGTTAAAGCTTTAACTTTATCTAAGTCATAACCTTTGGCGGCAGCACTGGCAGCGACTTTGAACACAAATACATCACCCGCTACCCCACGGCGATCACTAATGTTTTTTGAAGAATAGATATCATCAGTTACTGTTACAGTTTCAACTCGGATACCCTCTTCAGCCGCTAATTCAGCGCCCATATCAAAGTTCATAACATCGCCAGCATAGTTACCATAAACAAATAAGCATCCTTTACCAGAATCAACCGCTTTTACTGCTTCATAGCAATATTCAGGAGAAGGTGAAGTGTTCACATTACCGACTGCTGCCGCATCGGCAAAATCTTTGCCAACATAACCTAAAAATGCGGGTTCATGTCCTGAACCACCGCCAATAATTATTCTCACTCTTGGCTCTGTACTGATTTTTTTGCTTACGACTACGCGATTACACGTTTTTTTTAATTCAACATATTCACTATGCGCTAAGCAGTAACCTTCTAGCATCTCTTCTACAACATCATAGCCATCATTAATTAATCTTCTCATTACATCACCTCGGTCTATCCTTTACATGTTTTACTTGTTACTTAATTCACTAAAAAAAGTGATAATACATACCCACCAACAATACCTGCACAGACTGCTGCAACAATATTTTTAACTGATTTACGTTTGTTTCCACCGGTTAAAGCTGAGGCTACCCAAATCCCAACACCAGCGGCTAACCCTTGATCGACCCATACTGAACCACTTTGTGTAATCATTGGCGTTGCTATTCCATGATTAATGCACCATACAGTACCGACAATAAATGCTGCCGCCATCCAACCACCAATTGGTCCCCAATTGTCAACCATACGCCCCCATGCCATGCGTATAACAAAAGGGAAGATAAAACCACCGATTATTGTTGCAATAGCCAATTTAATTGACATCATCATTTGCTCCCTATATTTCAGCTAATTATTTCTTTTTTTGAAAAACTTTGATTTGTTTGCTACGCAAGATCTTTTCTTTTGCTTCTTTCAACTTTTCAAAATCAGATCGTCTTAAACCAGGTTCTCTTGGATTCTCATTAATAAATTCTGTTTTCTTCGCCATATCTTTTTCAATGAAAGCAGCAGTAATACCACCTAAAGTAGCGCCGACAATCACAAGCAATATGGTAGGTAAAGAAGAGACAAATGCATGTCCACCTTGAATAAAGGTATCACGCATAATGCCACATACTGCAATGGCAAGTCCCATATCAACAAAAGCAGCATCATCTTCATTGCCAGTCAGATTGATATAATGATTCATATACCACATTGGACCAATAATGATTACCGCCGCCAAAAAACCACCGAAAATGCCGTAAGTACCTAATTGTGACCACACTGACATTACAATCATTCCAGCGATACAATAACCCACAAAGCTTCGAAAAAATTTCATCCTAACGCTCACTTTTTAAATATTTTGTAGTTCAGCTAAAATACCTTCAACATCCTCATCAACCATGGCTTGTATTGACGCGACAAATGCGCCTTCTACAAGGGGAGCATCAACTAACGTTACCTTTTTTCTTAATTGTTCATCTTCGATAAGATCAATAGCGGTTTCTGTGCTTAAAATGGCACTACCTATATCAGCAAATACCAGTATATTTTTGTGATCTTTTGATTGTTCGATGATGTTATAAATCGCAACTGAATCTGTTCCTAATCGTCCATCCTCTGTTCCGCCTGCTGAATAAATTTTTACATCACCGGTTGAATCGACCATCTCTTCGATCATTTCTTTTAATCCATCAGTAATTTTTTTACTGTGAGAGACTAAAATAATACTAATCATGCTTACCCCTTTGAACATATGTCTCATTAACAATCTTTTGTTCAATTATATCGAATAAAATTAAGGCGGAAATTGTTTTATAATAAATTTGTGATTCAGATCTAACTTTTAGATAGTGATAATTTTGATAGCAAAATAAAATAGAATAATTAACTATATTAGCGTGATATATGAAAAATAATATCGTTAACAGATTGATAGATGATGTAAAAAAAATGTTCAAAACCATTTTGTTAAAATGAGCATAAGTTTACATGCAAAACAAAAGATTCAATTATTGATTAGCTAATAAGATAAAAAGCATCACCCTATGCAATATTTACAGTTACACGGGTAATCTAGCTTAATTTGCTACTTTTGATAGTTTCAAAACAATATAAATAAATTGCTTTTAAAACTTAGTAATGGAATGAATAAGTTGATGTTGATGCTTAGAAGAATTTAAAAACTATTTAATATTTAGACAAATGACCAGCTAATTTAATCCTGTCCTTTGCTAATTGAACTAACTCAATTAGCAAAATAGTTTTTAAATTAGCCTGAGTGATTTATGAGTTGAATACAACTAATGCTTTTATCATTAAAATCCACCATAATTGAAAAGTGTCATTAATATTGGCATTAATAAAGTCAATACAAACCCTTGTACAATTGCTGGTGGCACAATAGTGATGCCGGCGCCTTTTTGTAACATTGGTAAAGTAAAGTCCATAGAAGTTGCGCCACACAAACCTAACGCAGTAAGTTTATAGCGTCTTATTAAGGTTGGAATAAGAATTATTGCACACAATTCACGCAAAATATCATTTAAAAAGGTTGCACTACCAATGATTGGACCATGCGCTTCTGTCATCAAAACTAAGGACAAAGAATACCAGCCAAATCCCGATGACATAGCAAGCCCAACACGAGTTGGAAAATCCAAAATAAAAGCAGCTAATATTCCACCTAAAAAAGTACTTATGACCACGACTAAAGACGTCGTTAAACCAATTTTATTTAACAAAATCTGTTTAAACGAGATATTGTTACTACGTAGCTGGATACCAATGAGCAATAGAAGTAAAACTAACACTATTTGAATAATGCTGCCAGTATATTGCCAAAAAAACAAAGGTAAAAAGCCCGCAATAAAACCAAGTATCAAGGCAATAAATACTTTTAAAGATTCAAAAATCAATTTAAAACGAGATTCAAACGACGAGCGGGTATTCGCTGTTTTCCAAGGCAAAAATAGATCAAATAAGATTAATGCCAAAAAATTACCACCAAAAGTACAGGCAAAAACAACAGCGGTATAGATCAAAATATGTTGTAAATTTGTGATTAAATTGTCTAACTGAGCTAATTCAGCCCCCATGATAAAAAGAATAAAATAGACCATATAGCCAAGTATCTGATTAATTTTGGCTAGCCATTTTTGATCTTTAATCTTAATCAAATAACCTAAACACAATGGGACAAATGCAATCAAAATACCATAATACATTTTTATTCCTTTCCATGTTTATCTTCAAATATTATAGTTATAAAAATTAGAAATAAAACTCTGCTCCAATATATCCTCATTATCAACGTAATGAGGATAAACTTTCTTCAATGCTAACTTTAAGCTGATCTAATAATGCATAACGATTACGATATTCCGAGCGTTTTTTACTCGCTATTTCGTCAATCGATTTTCGATTAATTTCGGTCGGTAATATAAATAAGTTTCTGGAATCTGGTTTACCATCAATTGTTAACCAAAAATCATCGTAATCCGATAAGATTCTTTCTTGTCGGCTATTATATCGCCAGTTATTGTACACATGTGTGTTATTACCAACAGCAATCACTTGTTCTAAATTAAAATATTTAGCAATAATTAACGCCGCTTCTACCGCTACACGTTTTGGAAAAAGTCCATAGCACTGCTTTGTTGCTTTTTGTACTCGACTTCGTGCTTCATGATGCCCTGTTCCTTGTAAACCAGCAATAAATAGCGTAGATTTTTTTTGATATTCTACAAGGGTGAAGGTTAAAGTTGCTAAATCAATACCGTCATTATCATAAAAATAGAGACTCAATTCACCTTCACGCGCATATTTATTCCGTGCTTGAATAGCTATTTGTATGTTAGTTTCGTTTTTAGCGTCGATATTAGCCAAAATATAAGGCGATTCTGGGTTATAAAAAGCCTTAGACATATTGCCGGATTGCTTTGATAAAAAATCATAATGATAAACTAAAGCGGCTAAACGCTCTTTTTGTGTCAAACATGATGATAAATACGGCCGTTGTAATTTACAAGGTAAATTGGTTTGGCAGGAAAGGTAATAACCAAGTAAAGGATATTGTCTCAATTTATCGAGCAATTTGAGTGTAATTGGGCTTAAAAAAAGTGTGCGAAAAAAGAACTTATACCGATAAGTCGGTTTAAGCCAAAGTTCATTAAGTGGAAGTTTGCCTACACAAAGCCAATGAAAAAGTTGCCATTTACTTTTAGGCTGGGGCATATTTGTAATATTATTCATAATCAGAAAAAACTAAACTCGGTTAATTTAAAAAAATATAAAATGACTCAAGTATTACTTAATATGCAATATTAAAGATAAGTCATAAAATCAAGGCAATAAGGGTACAACACAATATAAGTCAGTGCAACTATCCTTATATAAGGTTATATTAAATAAAATGAAAATAAAAAACGGTGAATTTATCACCGTTTTTAAATAACGATTAATTTTCGTTAAAAATTAATTATTGACCTTTAACTTCTTTTAAACCGTTAAATGGTGCTTTAGAACCTAACGCTTCTTCAATACGCATTAATTGGTTGTATTTAGCAATACGGTCTGAACGGCTCATAGAACCAGTTTTGATTTGACCTGCTGCTAAGCCAACAGCTAAATCAGCAATGGTTGAGTCTTCTGTTTCACCACTACGGTGAGAAATCACAGCGGTATAACCTGCATCTTTAGCCATTTTAACTGCTGCAATTGATTCAGTTAATGTACCGATTTGGTTAACTTTAACTAGGATTGAGTTAGCGATACCTTTTTCAATACCTTGTTTGAAGATTTTGGTATTAGTAACGAAAAGATCATCACCCACTAATTGGATTTTGTGACCTAATTCTTTAGTTAAGTATGCCCAACCTTCCCAATCGCTTTCATCTAAGCCATCTTCGATAGAAACAATTGGATATTGTTCACTTAAACTTTCTAAATAACGAGTAAATTCTTGAGCAGTAAACTCTTTATTACCTTCGCCTTTTAATACATATTTACCAGTTTCTTTGTTATAGAATTCAGATGCAGCACAGTCCATCGCAAGTGTAATGTCTTTACCTAATACATAACCTGCTTTTTCTACTGCTTCTTTAATACATTCTAACGCTTCAGCATTTGAATCTAGGTTAGGTGCAAAACCACCTTCGTCACCAACTGCTGTATTCATACCTTTAGCGTGTAAAACTTTAGCTAAATTGTGGAATACTTCAGAACCAATACGAATTGCTTCACGCACTGTTTTTGCACCAACTGGTTGAATCATGAATTCTTGTAAGTCGATGTTATTATCAGCGTGTTCACCACCGTTGATGATGTTCATCATTGGTAATGGCATAGAGTATTGACCTGGAGTACCATTTAGATCAGCGATGTGTTGATAAAGTGGTACACCTTTAGCTGCTGCTGCTGCTTTAGCATTTGCTAAAGATACAGCTAAAATTGAATTAGCACCTAAGTTAGATTTGAAATCAGTACCATCTAAATCAATCATGATTTGGTCGATAGCTGCTTGATCTAAAGCATCTTTTCCTAAAACAGCTTTAGCAATAGGTCCATTAACATTTTCAACAGCTTTTAATACGCCTTTACCTAAAAAGCGAGACTTGTCACCATCGCGAAGTTCTAGTGCTTCACGTGAACCAGTTGACGCACCAGATGGAACAATTGCTAGACCAACAAAACCACCCTCTAAGTGCACTTCGGCTTCAACTGTTGGGTTACCACGAGAGTCGATCACTTCACGACCATGTACTTTAACGATTTTTGCCATGTTTTTTTCCTCTATATGACAGATATATAACTAATGTAAAAATAAACTATTTTTGCTGCTGATCTTGATACTCTTTAGCAGCTTTCACAAAACTACTGAACAATGGATGTCCATCTCGTGGTGTTGAAGTAAATTCCGGATGGAATTGACATGCGACAAACCAAGGGTGTTCTGGAATCTCAATAATTTCAACTAATTTCTTATCAGTTGATAGTCCAGTGATCTTCAATCCAGCTTTCACAATTTCCGGTAATAAATTGTTGTTTACTTCATAACGATGACGATGACGTTCAGTGATCGACTCTTTTTTATACATATCAAATACTTTAGAATTTGTATCTAAATGGCAAATTTGCGAACCTAATCGCATAGTGCCACCTAAATCACTGTTCTCATTACGTTGAACCACGTTACCAGATTCATCACTCCATTCTGTGATCAACGCGATAACTGGGTTAGCGCAATCTTTAACAAACTCTGTAGAATTGGCATCTTTAATACCAGCCATATTACGAGCATATTCAATTAAAGCAACTTGTAAACCAAGGCAAATACCTAAATAAGGAATCTTATTTTCACGCGCATAACGAGCCGCCATGATTTTTCCTTCAACACCTCGATAACCAAAGCCACCAGGAATCAAAATCGCATCTAAACCTTGTAATAATTCCGTACCACGAGATTCAAGATCTTCAGAATCAATATATCGAATATGAACAGTTAAACGATTTTTTAACCCGCCATGTTTTAATGCTTCGTTTACCGATTTATAAGCATCAGGTAAAGCAATATATTTTCCAACCATACCAATAGTCACTTCACCTATTGGGTTGGCTTCTTCATAAATTACCTGTTCCCATTCAGACAGATCAGCTTCTTTACATTCAAGGTGGAAGCGATTGCAAACAAATGTATCTAAATTCTGAGATTTTAAAAGTGCAGGGATTTTATAAATAGAATCAACATCTTTTAATGAAATAACTGCGCGTTCAGGTACATTACAAAATAGTGCAATTTTAGCACGTTCATTAGCAGGAATAATGCGATCTGAACGACAAATTAATACATCAGGTTGAATACCAATTGATAGCAGCTCTTTCACTGAATGTTGTGTCGGTTTGGTTTTTACTTCCCCTGCCGAAGCTAAATAAGGTACTAACGTTAAATGCATAAATAACGTATGTTCACGACCAACATCAACTGCTAATTGACGAATTGCTTCTAAAAATGGAAGTGATTCAATGTCACCCACTGTGCCGCCAACTTCAACAATAGCAACATCAAAACCTTTTGCACCTTCAATCACGCGTGATTTAATTTCGTTAGTGATATGAGGAATAACTTGAACAGTTGCCCCTAAATAATCACCACGTCGCTCTTTACGTAGTACATCGGAATAAATTCGCCCAGTAGTAAAGTTATTTTTGCGTGTCATTTTAGTGCGAATAAAACGCTCATAATGACCCAAATCAAGATCAGTTTCTGCCCCATCTTCGGTAACAAAAACTTCACCATGTTGAATAGGACTCATTGTGCCCGGATCAACATTAATATAGGGATCGAGTTTGAGCATGGTGACTTTTAAATTGCGGGCTTCTAAAATTGCAGCAAGAGACGCTGCGGCAATGCCTTTACCCAAAGAAGAAACGACACCGCCTGTAACAAAAATATAATTCGTAACCATTAATACCAGACCATTATTAATTTATTAGAATAATATTGTGCGTTTTTAAACCATAAAAACCAACACAATATACGATGAATCAGACGGGAAGATAGTATAACAGAATCAAGTATAGGTCTCAATTGAATAATTACTTTTAATTCGTTTGTCAGCCAGCTATATTACCTACAAAATATGTGCTTATTATTTTGATAATCCGCCTAATATTAATCAAAACTGTTGATCTGTATATTCAAAATTTTATCATTATAGTTGTCAATAATTTTTTTAATCGAGTCAGATTTGCTGCTTTTTTCCAAATAAGCAAATGATATTGATTAAAATAATAAAGACAACAAATAGAAACACTAAATT
>NZ_LYST01000047.1 GCF_001693755.1 Gilliamella sp. wkB171 | reverse complement strand
ATTATTGAAAGACAAATGGTTCTATTCATCATAAATTTTAAACAGATAATTACTTTTTAAGAAATAATTTATATTTTAAATAGATAATATAATAATAAACAGATCTAAAATAGTATTTCTGTTTAAATAGATATTTAGCATAGTTTCTTATTGATGAACTATCGCCACTTAAAGGTAATGGCTCATCTTTCCAGGGAGAGAGAGCTAAATAGTCGTTAAAAATTTCAGAAAGATAGACTTTATACCAAGGTTTATTTTGTGAAATATAGTGTAATATAACGGTATAGGACCTTATCTCTCTTTCCTGATGGGCATCGATAGAAATTTTTATTTTAGTATTAAACTTTATTGGTAATAATAGTGTCTCATTTTCCAGTAAAATATTTAAAACATCTTGATCGGCAAACTTATAAATATTTCCATCATTTATCATAGTTAGTGCTTTTTCAGAAATATTTTCTTCACACCATTTGTTGGTATTTATTAATAAAACTCCAGCATTAAAGT
>NZ_LYST01000046.1 GCF_001693755.1 Gilliamella sp. wkB171 | reverse complement strand
TTTACTTTATATAGTTCACTTCATTCAGTTATTAAATTATAAAATTAATTATATATTCATAGTTTATATTAAGGTATGTTACAATATTTTTAGTTATTTCTCCATAACCTAAAAAACAGTATAAGATGAAAGAAAATCTTTTTGTCAGTAAAATGACAACATTATTCAACAATACCCTCGAATCTTTACCCACTTTGCACATCGCTTTTTGTTTTGATGATAACTATGCTATGCCGGCTGGCATTGCAATGTCGTCAGTGATAGTCAATAACCCCGATAAAAATCTAGTTTTCCACTTATTTGGTAATCGTGTTTCAAATGAAAAAATTCTAAAATTTAATGAATTAAAAAAAACAAATGTTTCTATCATTTATTACGAAATTAGTGACGATTTTTCAATTAATCCTGACACATTGGTTTTACATGTGTCAGCATCGACTTGTTTGCGCTTTGTTGTTCCTCAAATTTTGAACAAAGTGACTTCTCGAGTTCTATATTTAGATTGTGATGTGCTATGTACTGATAATCTTAATGAATTAATTAATACAGACTTAAATAATAAATATGCAGCTGTAGTGCCTGATGTAGATAAGACTCAAGAAAAACAGAGCACTGCATGTGATATTACTTATGGGGAATATTTTAATGCGGGTATGATTTATATCAATACAGATATGTGGGTAGAAAATAACTTAACCGATAAAGCATTTACTATGATAAATAGCGGTAAGGTCTATAAGTTTGCTGATCAGGATGTATTAAACATTTTAATGAAAGGTAAAACAGTATTTTTACCTCGACGATTTAATAATATAACTGCACTCACCGTCGGTGGAAAAGAGGATGATTTTATTGGACAACGTTCTGTTATTATTCATTATGTTACCGGCAATAAACCTTGGTATCGATTGTATCTAACGCCACTTTATCAACAGTATCTTTCAATATCACCTTGGGCAAATGATAAACTATTACTAGCCAATGAGAATGCACCGTCGACAACAAGGCGTTATGCTAAAATGCTTGCTAAGGAGCATAAATATTTTTCAGCTTTTAAATATTATTTATTGTATTTAAAACATAAAGCTTTTAAAAAGCACTAAAGGGTTATTTTGTGATTGATGTTGATAAATTTATTACTAGAAAAAATGAATTATTATCTAACTTCATTAACAATGAAGATGTATTACATATTCTTTTATGTTTTGATGATAATTATGCCCTACCTGCTGGTATAGATGTTATTTCAGTTATCGAAAATAATAAAAAATATCAGCTTCATTTTCATTTGTTTACACACAGCATTTCAGATGAAAATAGAAAAAAATTGGCTTCAATAAACTTTAATAACGTTAGTATAACTGAATATGTTATCAATGATCATTTTCAAGTTGATCATAAAAATACAGAGCAATTTCCAATTTCTGCATGTGTTCGCTTAATTGCCCCTATGATTTTGAAACATGTCACTGACAGATTACTTTATATTGATAGTGATACACTTTGTATTAAATCTTTGGAATTTATCAATGAGACTAATTTAGATTCGGCAATTATTGCTGCTGTTGCCGATGTCGCTTATATGCAAGAGTCCCAATGCGTTAAATATAATATTGCCTTTGGTTCTTATTTTAATTCAGGTGTTATGTTAATTAATATTCCGTTATGGTGTCAGGAAAATATTACATCTAAGACATTACAATTATTAAATAGTGGTAAAAAATACCAATTTCCAGACCAAGATGTATTAAATATTGCTATAGGTGAACGAAGAGTGATATTAGAAAATAGATTTAATAATCTATTAGCATTATCAATTAATGGAAATGAAGATGCTATGGTGCCAGACAATACGGTAATAATTCATTACATTACTAAAAATAAACCTTGGCATGAACCTTATCGATCTAAATTATATGATTATTATTTAGAAAAATCACCATGGAAAAATGCCCCTTTAATCCCCTATAACAATAAAAAAACCTCATCAATCAGGGCATACTCTCGGCTTATGTTCAAGCAAAAAAAATATTTGGCGGGGATTAAACATTATCTTATTTATTTAAAAACGAAATTAAAAAAATAATATGCTATTTTTATCGTTTTAACGGTAAATCAGGATTGCAGTTTTAAACGTTGATTTTTTTTGATGGTTATTTGATGAGTGAGTAATAGTTATATATTTTATTTTCTTATATTAAAATAGCGTATCTATCACCAGTCATGGTTAGATATATCTTTTTTCGGTGGTTACTGGTATAGTATATAACTTATTTTAGTCGTTAGTTGTTCAATTCAGTTACAATAAATCCATCATAATTTTGATGATGAAATCATTTTATTCTGACGTTATTCCTGAAATATTTTTCTTAATTTTATTGATGTGTTGAACTTATCTTATTCATTAGTAGGTGCATGTTAAGTGGTTGATGATTTTGCCGAGAATGGTTTACTGGCGAAAGCAATAGATGGTTTTGTGGCAAGAGAGCCGCAGCGCAATATGGCCAATAAAGTCTCGGAATCAATAAAAAAACAACGCTCTCTTGTGGTTGAAGCTGGTACTGGAACCGGTAAAACTTTTGCTTATCTTGTTCCCGCTCTTCGTAGTGATAAAAAAGTTATTCTATCTACTGGATCAAAAAATCTTCAAGAACAGTTATATAGTAAAGATTTGCCAATTATCAAAAAGGCGTTAAATTTTACAGGTAAAATAGCGTTGCTTAAAGGTCGAGCTAATTATCTTTGTTTGGAACGTCTATATCATCAATATGCTGCCGCGGGGGATCTCGATAAAACGTTAAGGGTTGACTTAGCCCGTGTTAAAAATTGGTCGATTAAAACTAAAGATGGTGATATTAGCAAATGTACAACTGTAACTGAAGACAATCTTATTTGGCCATTATTAACCAGCACTAATGATAATTGCTTAGGAAGTGATTGTGAACATTATAATGATTGTTATGTTGTTAAAGCCCGTAAACGAGCATTAAATGCTGATGTAGTGGTGGTTAACCATCATCTCTTTTTGGCTGATGTTGTTGTAAAAGACACAGGATTTGGCGAGTTGATTCCTAAAGCCGATGTTATGATTTTTGATGAAGCTCATCAATTGCCCGATCTGGCTTGTCACTATTTTGGCCAACAATTGACTAGTCGTCAACTTTTTGATCTTGCGAAAGAAATCAACCTCACTTATCGCACCGAAGTAAAAGATATGTCGCAACTACAACAATGTGCAGATAAATTACAAAAATGTACTCAAGATTTACGCCTAGCAATTAATCAGCAATCACCAAAGGGTAATTTGCGTTTTTTATTTCATCAAGAAGACGTCAAAAAAGAATTATCTTATCTAATTGATGCGTTGAATTTTTGTCATGAAGTATTGCAACTAGCTGTTGGTCGTTCTTCAACCTTAGATAACTGTTTTGAAAGAGTCGATCAATACAGCATGCTATTAAAGCGATTACAGCAAACAGATGTAATAGGATTCAGTTATTGGTATGAAAGTAGTTATAACTATTTTGTTTTTGCCTTAACACCATTATCGGTGGCAGATAAATTTACAGAACTATTAGCAGAACGTAAAGGCAGTTGGATTTTTACTTCAGCAACGCTTTCTGTCAATAATCAATTAGATTATTTTACTAAACGTTTAGGTTTAACCGATGCCGATTCACTTATTTTAGAAAGTCCTTTTGATTACATACACCAAACGGTTTTATGTGTACCTCGTTATATTCCATCGCCAAATGAACAAGGAAATGCTGAAAAATTAGTTGAGATATTGTTACCCGTCATTGAAGCGAATAATGGACGTTGTTTCTTTTTATGTACTTCATATGCAATGATGCATGCTTTAGCTAAACAGTTTCGAGAATTGACAAAACTACCCGTTTTAGTACAAGGTGAAACCAGTAAAATCAAATTGTTAGATCAGTTTATCCACAGTGGTAATGCACTATTAATTGCAACAAGTAGTTTTTGGGAAGGAATAGATGTTAGAGGCGATACCTTATCTTGTGTTATTATAGATAAACTTCCTTTTACATCACCTGATGATCCGTTAATTAAAGCCCGTATGGAAGATTGTCAAATGCAAGGTGGCGATGCTTTTAACGAAGTACAGCTACCCGAGGCGGTAATTACCTTAAAACAAGGGGTGGGGCGATTAATTCGCCATCATAATGACCGAGGTGCAATTATAATCTGTGATAATCGTTTAGTTATGCGACCCTATGGCGCAACATTTATTAATAGCTTACCACCATCACCAAGAACACGTGATATAAACAAGGTTAAAGAATTTTTATTAAAAAAAGTTAACTAATAAAAAATTGGAAAAAACATGAGTACTATTTTAGCCATTGATACCTCAACAGAAGCTTGTTCAGTAGCTTTACTCTATTGTAATGAAATTACGCACGATTTTAAAATATCGGCCCGCGATCATACCAAGCAAATTTTACCGATGATTGATAATATTCTTAAACAATCTAACTGTTCCCTGTCACAAATTGATGCAATCGCATTTGGACAAGGACCAGGTAGTTTTACTGGTGTACGTATTGGTATTGGTGTTGCTCAAGGTTTAGCTTTAGGTATTGATAAACCCATGATAGGGGTATCAACGTTAATGACTTTAGCTCAAGGTGCTTATCGAACCAATAATGCAACGCACGTTTTAGCCGCTATTGATGCTAGAATGAATGAGGTGTATTTAGGGCAATACCGTTATGAGCATAATCAATGGCAAGCTCTGATTCCAGAATGCGTAATTGCACCAAAATGTGTTTTCGACAAAGTAAAAAATCTTAGTAGCGATACCTATAGTGCAGGAACGGGCTGGCAAACTTACCCTGATATGATAAACAATATTAAGCAAAGTGATATACTATTACCACATGCTCAAGATTTGGTTGTTTTAGCTCAACAAAAATGGCAAAACAATGAATGGGTCTCGGTAGGGGATGTCGAACCGACCTATTTACGAAATGAAGTCACTTGGAAAAAGCTACCGGGTCGATAAAATAAAAGCCACAGTTTGTGGCTTTTATTTTATTAACTTACTTTTATTCTTTAAAAAGTCCTAAATGTTCTTTAGCGTATGCTTCAAAATCCGTGCATCCACCAATTGGTTTTTCGTCAATAAAAATCTGTGGAACGGTTTCGACAGGTTTACCTACGCTTTTAGACAGATCTTCTTTAGTGATGCCTTCTTCGTTTATATCGACATATCGATAGGAAAAATCATCACGTTCTTGTGATAACTTTTCGGCTAACTCTTTAGCTCTTGAACAATATGGACAGCCCTGACGACCAAAAATTACAGTATACATTTTTCACCTCGAATCATTTATTTAAGTTTATTTTACTATACTGAATTTTGATAGAAAAAAAAGCACTTAAATATAGTTAATTAAATAGATTATATCTATTGATAATAAATTTTGAAAGTAAATAAAACCTTAAATTTAATAATTAGAATTAGATTGATTATTTATCTGTCAATTTAAGCGTTACAGTGTTTAACGTGAATTTTATACTTTAGATTAAATAAGTTGTAGTTAAGTAAAACACCAACGTCACAAAATTAAAAATTACTTATGTACACTACGGTCATTTCGATTCGTGGCGAGATTTTTTAACATAAAAATAGATTAATATTTGTATGTTTTAATCGGTTTCATTTTGTGAAAACTATTTATTAAAAATGATATTATAAGTAGCTTGATATAAAATGGTATCTGGTTTATGCGTTTGTGTTCAATATGTATCAAACGTAAAGTTTTTATTCATTAAACTTATTA
>NZ_LYST01000045.1 GCF_001693755.1 Gilliamella sp. wkB171 | reverse complement strand
TTTTCATAATATTTCTTAATTTCACTCGTTCGATGTCGGTTAATTATTATTTTCCTTACTAGTTGAATGCCGTTAATTGTAGCTGTTAATGTCATAACAACAAAAATAAGCATATTTATCAGAAAAAGCGGAGATAATGGTTGATTTGCTTTTAAATTATAATGATGATTTGCATTAACTTTCAGAGCAGAAATACTTTTTGTATTAGAATTTTGATCCTCACGATAACGAATATCACTTACCACACCAATAATATTAACATTAGGCGAGATAGTGTTATTTAAAATATCAATATAATAATTCACATTTTCAAATTCATCCAATTTGATTGAATTATTCATGACTAATCGAAGCATATCGATATAGCTTTGATTGGTTAATGTAATTTCTATTGCATTTTCAGATTGATATTGAGAAACAATTTTCACTAATTTTTTTAGTAATTCTAATTTAAATGGTTTTAAATTAATTTTAAGAACATTTACTTCGTTGGATTCGACTATTTCATCCATCATTTCGGGATTTTTTTCTGACCTAGCAAGTAGATCATCCCATGTAATACCGTCTTTATCACTATCAAATAACTTAACTATACGGGATTTAATATTGTCACAATTTTCGAGAGGTGTAATTTTACATACCTTTTCAATGTCAATGATTATTTGACCTATATTTTTTATTCTAGAGAAAGATTTTTTAATATAAAATTTGATTCTTTCAACAGAATGTTTGTTGAGCATATCAATATATAGTTGATATTCTTGTTGCATGTTTTTTAAACGAGTCATTTCTAAATCGATAAAATCATTAACAAATTTTGGATCAAATATATGTTTTAATGAGCTGTTAATACTCATCACATTATCTCCCGTCAATGTCATCGGCTGAGTATTGATAAAAAAGTGGTGACATTTATAATTGACCTTTAAATCATTGACATCACACGATGTGTTTTTTATAGAAATATTTACAATATCTCCTTGAGAGATATCACTATTTTCTAAAGTGGTTAGATCGTTAATTTGCAGATTGTGAGATTGTTGATTGTAATACCGATAAGCAAAATAACCATTAT
Organism: Gilliamella sp. wkB171; assembly: GCF_001693755.1. Lineage (GTDB taxonomy): Bacteria > Pseudomonadota > Gammaproteobacteria > Enterobacterales > Orbaceae > Gilliamella > Gilliamella apicola_F. The sequence goes on along the minus strand of NZ_LYST01000045.1, from coordinate 15,314 downwards.
TAATTGGATCGGTAAAATAATAAAGAACAGCAGATAAAACTATCCCAACAATGAATAAAATTGTATTTCGTATAATAAATTTAGGCGAACCAAACTGCTCTATTTCATTATTGACGGATAACGTATGACCATTACGAAGTAATTTTCTACCATTATCACCGATACCCATTTCCGTAAAAGTATTTGAAATTTTAGCTTTAATAACTTTCACTTGTTGTGGAATTAAATGGCGTTTAGGTTTATACCAAACAAAAAAAGCTGCTGCACTAAGAGAGACTAATATTAAGATTAAGATGGATATCTGCTCATTTTCACTAAACCATGATTGTATCAGTAAAACCGTTGCTAATATCAAACAAAGTGAAGTTACTATACCAAGGTTATGTTGACTGATAGCTTCAAATCCCCTTTCTTCGCGTTGATAAAGGGTTTGATTAATCGATGCTTCTGAACTATCTGTGCCAATACCATAAGAATTATTTTTTTGATAACGGTTTGTATTATGTTGTTTATCAACTTCTTTATTATCATCATAAAGCGTTAGTGACTCAATATCAACAGAGTCACGATCATATAACAAGTTAGTGTTTTTTAAATCGTCAAATTCATATTCCTCATTAGGACCATAGTTTTCGGATGCGGTCTTGATATCGTGATCATTTATTTTTACGACTATCCCATACCATTTGGTAAATACAACTTCAATAATATTAAATTTATCAATATATCTATCCATACTATATGGAAAGAACAGTTCAATATTGTCAACTTCATAGTAATAAGTTATTTCGTCAGTATTACTGTGAAAACTATTACGATAGCACTCACCTCGTAAATAGGACACATGGTTATCGATTAAAGATGATTGAGATTTATAAGGATAAACCTTTATTTTACTAGTTAGGTACGGATGTAATAGTTCTAATTCTTCATCTGTTAAATCTCTTATTGGTTCACGTTGGGATAGGTGTTTCTCTAAAATTGCCCTATTAACACGATGTTCCCCCCCCCTATTAACACCACGTTCACCTCTATAAAGGATCCAACTGATTAATCCAAAAATTAAAATGCCTATTTTAATAACCGTATACCAATCCATTATGATTCCTTTATGTAAATATTATTTTATTTAAAAACGGTGTTTATAAAAACTAATAACAAAATTAGTTGTAATTTCTTCTACCTTTATTTAGTTAATTATTACTTAAATTCGATAACATCTTTTAAATTATCGATATTCTTCATTTCCATTTAAAAAAGGCGCTTAATACGCCTTTAGATTTATTTAGAATACAACTTATTTAAGTGTTCTTTCGCTGCGGGATAGTCCAATAATCCCTGATCGAACAGTTTCCACAATATTACATGTTTCTCTGATTGATAATAAGAATGAATCAAGCTTTTCACTGGTGCCCGATAACTGAACAATATAATGCGTTGCAGTTACATCAACAATTGATCCTCTAAAGATATCGGCACATCGCTTCACTTCGTCACGAGCATCTGAATCTTTAGCAGCAACTTTAACTAACATAATTTCACGCTCAACATGAGGACCTTCAGTTAAATCATTAACACGATATACATTAATTAGTTTATGAAGTTGTTTCTGAATTTGTTCAAGTACATGCTCATCGCCTGAGGTTTGAATGGTCATACGATGCATGGTTGGATCTTCGGTTTGCGCCGTTGTAATGGTTTCGATATTAAAACCACGTTGTGAAAATAGACCAATTATTCTAGACAATGCGCCAGGTTCATTTTCAGTTAAAATAGATAATATATAACGCATTAGGTTCTCTCCGTCTTACTTAACCACATTTCACTCATTGAACCACCACGAACTTGCATTGGATAAACATGTTCTGTAGCATCGGTCATCACATCGACAAAAACAAGTCGATCTTTAATTGATAACGCTTGTTTAAGTTTGGATTCAAGCTCTTCACGCTTATTAATACTTATGCCAACATGACCATAAGCCTCAGCAATTTTAGCAAAATCAGGTAATGACTCCATATAAGATGAGGAATGTCGCCCTGCATAAATCATATCTTGCCACTGTTTAACCATACCTAAAAAACGATTATTAAGATTCAAAATTAAAATAGGTAAACCATATTGTAATGCTGTTGATAGTTCTTGAATATTCATTTGAATACTACCATCACCGGTTACACAAACAACTCGATTTTTTGGAAATGCTAATTTAACACCTAATGCTGCTGGTAAGCCAAACCCCATGGTACCAAGTCCACCAGAAGTAATAAAGTGTCTAGGTTTATCAAACGGATAATAAAGCGCTGTAAACATTTGATGTTGACCCACATCAGTAGTGATATAAGCATCGCCTTTAGTTAATTTATATAATACTTCAATTGCTTCTTGCGGTTTAATACTGTTACCTTCATGACTATAAGCAAGGCAATGTCGAGCTCGCCAATGTTCGATCTGTTTCCACCAATCAACCAAGGCATCTAAATCACGCTCTATGTTTAGTTCATCAATTTGATCTAACATAGTTTCTACAACAATTTTAGCATCACCAACAACAGGAATACTTGCCATGATGGTTTTAGATATTGAAGTAGGATCGATATCTACATGAATTATTTTGGCTTTAGGACAATATTTTTCAACATTATTAGTTGTTCTATCATCAAAACGTGCACCGATAGCCAAAATAACATCCGCATTATGCATCGACATATTGGCTTCATACACACCGTGCATACCTATCATGCCTAGATAATGTTTATTTGTTCCGGGGAAAGCACTAATGCCCATCAGCGTTGAAGCAACAGGCAGATTCAATTTTTCAGCAAACAGTTTGATCGCCTCACTTGCATTAGCAGAAATCACACCGCCACCAATAAAAAGAACCGGTTTTTTAGCTGTAAAAAGTGTCGTTAGCGCTTTTTTTATTTGTCCTTTATGTCCTTGTATTGTTGGATTATAAGAACGCATCGATACTGATTTTGGATAATGATAATTATATTTGTTGGCAGGATTAACAATATCTTTCGGTAAATCAATGACAACAGGGCCTGGACGACCGGTTGACGCAATATAAAATGCTTTTTTGATAATTTCTGGAATATCTTGAGTATCTTTGATTAAAAAACTATGTTTAACAATTGGTCTTGAAATACCGACCATATCACACTCTTGGAATGCATCATTGCCAATTAAATTACTTGCTACTTGTCCAGATAATATAACCAGTGGCACAGAATCCATATAGGCAGTTGCAATACCGGTAATAGTGTTAGTTGCACCTGGTCCAGATGTAACTAGCACAACACCAACATCCCCTGTAGCTCGTGCATACCCATCAGCCATATGCACAGCTGCTTGCTCATGACGAACTAATATATGTTCAATACCACCAAGTGTATGAATTGCGTCATAAATATCAAGAACACTTCCACCAGGATAACCAAATATCTGTTTTACTCCTTGATCAATCAATGACTGAATGACCATTTCCGCACCTGACAATTTTGCCATGGTTATTGCCTCCAATATAACTTTTTTGTCATCTATTGATTTATTGTGCATTAACTTATATATAAAATCAATTAAGTCAATGATATAACTTTTAACTAAATCACAATAAAAAAATAATAGTGTAAATTTGCAAAATTAAAATAAAGGGAGTTTAATAAAGTAATCAAAATATTATATATTGATTTTCCAGTCATTTTTGTTTTGTTTTAACACTTTAGAAAATTGGAACTCTAGTGTTACTGATGTTAAAATTCTTTATTTGTAAAAGGCACTATTATGAGCAATTTCTCAACTAAACCCATTTCACTTGCCGATTGGCAGTTAGTAAAAGTATCTGGAGTGGATAATCGCAAATATTTACAAGGACAAGTGACGATTGATATCGATCACCTTTCTCAGCAAACTGCCTTATTCGCTGCACATTGTGATGCTAAAGGCAGAATGTGGAGTAACATACTATTATTTCAACGAGAGCAAGATATCTACTATATCTTACGTAAAAGTGTTGCTGATGTGCAAATTGCTGCTTTAAAAAAATATGCCGTATTTTCTAAAGTCTCTATCGAGCAGGTTAATGATTTAAATATCGTTGGTTTAGAATACGATGCGATACCCGCAGACATTATTGACCAATTCAATCATCAAAATTGTATTACCCATAATAATATTACTTATATCAAATTAAATTTACCTCATACACGGGCAATTAGAGTATCACCTCAAACTATCGATGAAGATTTACAACCTTGTAGCCGATGGATGCAACTTGATTTAGAAGCTGGTTATGCCATTATCGATAAGGAAAATTGTGAAACATTACTGCCTCAAGCATGTAATTTACAATATTATGACGCCATCAGTTTTGATAAGGGTTGTTATTGTGGTCAAGAAATGGTGGCTCGAGCTCAATTTCGTGGGGCTAATAAACGAGGGCTTTATTTATTAACGGGTAAAAGCGATAGTTTACCCAATATTGGTGATACCATCGAATGCCAGATTGATGGCAATTGGCGCGAAAGCGGTCAAGTCCTTGCAACGATGAAATTAAATCAAGACAACGATATTTATGTTCAAGTTGTGCTTGCTAATGGCATCGATCTCAACACACAATTTAGAGTAAAAGGCGCTGTAGAGAGTAAACTTTGTTTTCATTAATTAATACTTGTTAGGATCTGTGAGAGCTAATCAGTTAACAACTACATTTTAAAGATAGTTAACTGATTAGTTGAGTAAATCTTTTGATAACAATTAAAAAATGCTAGGTTGAGTTAACCCCCAAGTTCTTGATTGACTATTTCAATAAAGTATTGCGCCCCAGTTGTTAAAACTTCATCGTTAAAATTGTAGGCTGGGTTATGTAAATTAGCACCTTTGCCAGCACCTAGCCACACATATACACCCGGTATTTTTTGCAGCATAAAAGCAAAATCTTCCGAGCCCATTGATGGTAAAGGATCGATAATAAGACCATTTTCACCAACAACTTTTTTAGCTGCTTCTATCGCAATATCTGCTTGCTTGGCATAGTTAATTGTTGCTGGATAACGCCGTTGATAATCAACCTCAGCCTTGGCTTCGAATGTGCTGGCAATACCTGTTGCAATTTGTTTAATACGTTGCTCAGCCATATCTTGTACATCGGCGCTAAAAGCACGAACTGTACCACGAATTACCGCTTGTTGTGGTAACACGTTCCACGTATCGCCACTATGTATTTGCGTAACACTCACCACAAGAGAGCTAATAGGATCGACATTGCGGCTGACAATGCTTTGCAAACTATTTACGATTTGTGTTGCCGTTAAAATTGTATCTTTACCAAGATGAGGAGCGGCAGCATGAGCGCCAACACCTGTTACTTTGATTTCGAAAACATCATATGATGCCATCATTGGTCCATGGTTAATGTAAAAATGATTTAATTTCATATTCGGTTGATTATGAATACCATAGACAGCTTCAATTGGAAAACGATCGAACAAGCCATTTTCAACCATAACACGAGCACCGCCTTCGTTTTCTTCAGCTGGCTGGAAGATAACAACGACTGTACCCGAAAAATCACGGTGTTCACTCAAATATTTAGCCACGCCTAATAATGTTGCAGTATGACCATCATGACCACAGGCATGCATTTTACCGGGGATAGTTGAACAATAATCTATTTTATTCTCTTCTATAATATCTAAAGCATCAATATCGGCACGCAACGCGATAACTCGACCTTCTTTTTTGCCTTTAATAATACCGACCACACCAGTTGGTGCAAAATCGGTATAGAGCTCAGTTATACCGAAAGATTTAAGCTTTTCAATTATAAATTCAGTTGTTTTCTTCTCTTCAAATGCGGTTTCTGGGTGGGCATGGATGTGATGACGCCATGCAATCATCTCTGATTTCAATTCATTAATACGACTCATTATACATTCCTTATTCATTCTCAATTGTAAACTTAATCAGTTTATTGATTAGTACTATACTGCTATTCTAGCTTTTATAAAAATAACTATTTTTACTATGATTAGTGATTTTAGTTATATATTAAAATACAGATATGCTAACTGATGAATTTTGAAAAAGAATGAAATATTTAATCGATTTACATTACATAAAAAGATTAGATGTGTTTGAGCGAAATTTAACCCTTTTAATCATTTAATTAACTAAAATAGCAGCAGCAATACGCCGAAATTAATAAAAATGGACCAAATGGAATAACTTTTAATGATTGTCGATAAAAAAGATAGTTTAAGATCAGAAAATAAAAAATACCCAATATTGAAGCCATAATTACTAATAAGGAAAGTAAATGATAAGGAATCCATGCACCTATCGCGGCAAGTAATTTTATATCTCCCCCGCCTAATCCATGCTTGTTTGAAACTAAATAAAACAAACTAGCCGGTACTTTTAATAAAAGATACCCGCATAAAATGCCAATAAATGCATCGGTTAATATTATATTGCTGATGTTCAAATATGCCGCCAATAAGCCTCCCCACATTAATGGTTGAGTAAAAAAATCCGGCAATAGATAATATTTAAAATCGATTAAGGCTAATAGTAAAAAATAACAGCCCAACATCATTAACATAATACTTTGCGCATTAATACCTTTATGCCAATAAATCACCAAAAACAACACTGAAATAGCTAACTCTAACAAAAAATAATAAGCTGGTATTTTAGCCTGACAGGCATAACAACGTTGTCTTAATAGAAAATAAGACAACAGCGGAACTAATTGCCAAACTTTTAGTTTATTGAAGCAATTTGGACACGATGAACATGTTAAACTTATGGCCGATAAATAAATGAAGGGAGTATGTAATGGCGAAAACCGACTAAAAGCAACGCAAATAAAACTGCCCATACATGCACCTAACACCGCTATAATACAAGCTATCATTAGTTAATCACTTCGCCAAGTTGAAAGATAGGCAAATACATAGCAATAATTAAACTTCCAATTATTAGCGCTAGTATTAACATTAACAACGGTTCAAATAATTGAGATAAATTATCAGTTAATGTTTGACTCTGCTCTTCATAGTAATCCGCTAACTTTGCAAGCATCAAATCCAGCGTACCGGATTGTTCACCTATGTGGATCAATTGACGACATAAAGTTGGAAAACACGGTTGTGTTTGTAAAACATGACTAAAAGAAAACCCCTTTTCGATTTCGGCTATCATATAAAAAATACTTTTTTGATATACGTGATGCGTAATTGTATTAGCCGAAGCGGTCAAACCTGCAAGTAAAGGGATACCAGCTTGTTGAGTTATTGCTATTGTTTGAAAGATATGTGTTAAACAATTACTACCAATTACTTTACCGATTATAGGTAATTTTAATGTATAACTATCAATCACATCACGATAGCGAAGCTTAAGATAATATCGATATAATAAATAGCTTAGTAACAGAGTAATTAAAACAACGAACCAAGTTCGTTGTAAAAAGTTTGACAAATCGATAACGCATTGGGTAAACAACGGCAATTGAGCATTGAAATCTTGATAAATGTCAGCAAATTTGGGTAAAACCACTAATAGCATTATCACTATCACAATTATTGATACCGAGAGTAAAAAGCATGGATAACGCATGGCCTGTTTGATACGCTTTTGTAGTTTAATCGATTTTTCGAGTTGTAACGTTAACTGTTCAAAACTTGAATCCAATTGTCCTGTCATCTCACCGATTGCAACAATTTCACAATAAAGTGTTGGAAAGACTAAATGATGTTGAGTTAAAACTTTTGATAAAGGTTCCCCTTTTGCAATCTGATTTTCAATTTCAACAAGAAGATATTGCCAATGAGGATGAGGGTGCTCTTTGGCTAAAATAAGTAAACTATCAACAATAGAAAGCCCTGCTTTAAGCATCGTTGCTATTTGTTTAGTAACAACCAGTAACTCTAAACGATTAAAACTATGTTTATTAATATATTTAACTGCTTTTATTTTGATGGCAATTTTGCCTTGTAATAACAGCTTTTTTTTCGCCTCTTGCTGAGAAGACGCAATTATTTTATTTTCATTAAAATCCAAATCATACCAAACGTAGAGCCTTTTCATAGATAATCACCCAAAACACGTTGCAATTCTGCAATGGTGGTAACACCATCTTTAACCAGTTTTTGCCCTGCAACTTTTAGCGTTACCATATTGGTAGGTGAAATCATTTGGTCACGGAGTAATTGATGTTGTATTTCTGCCGTTATTGGTAAAAATTCATATAATCCTACGCGCCCATGATACCCACCAAAACAATGTTCACAGCCCATAGCAATAAAATGGGCTGTTGTTTCTCCTCCTAATACGATTAATTGACTTGCGACAACCTTACAATAATGACAAAGCTTACGAACAAGACGTTGGGCAATAATTAATTTTAAACTTGAGGAAACCAGATAATTTTTAACCCCCATTTGATTTAATCGAATTAAGGCTTCTAAACTTGAATTGGTGTGCAATGTGGATAAAACTAAATGTCCTGTTTGCGCTGCTTGAATAGCAATCTCTGCTGTTTCAGGATCACGAATTTCACCAATCATTATCACATCGGGATCTTGCCTGAGTAACGCTCGCAATATAACAGCAAATGTTAAACCAGCTTTAACATTTATCGCAGTTTGATTAATGCCTTCAATGGGGATTTCAATAGGATCTTCAACGCTACAAATATTACGCTCAGGTTTGTTTAACTTTTTTAATCCACTATATAAGGTAACCGTTTTCCCGCTACCGGTTGGTCCGGTCACTAAAATCAACCCTTGAGGGTAATCTAAAATTTGTTGAAATATTGAAAGATCGTGTTGTGTTAATCCTAAATCATCAATGGTGAGTTCTGATTCATTATTGTCCATGACTCTAAGCACAATTTTTTCACCATTAATGACCGGTAACGTAGATATCCGCATTGCATAACGATCTACTATTAATTGACCATCTTGTGGTAAGCGCTGCTCAGCAATATTTAACTTTGCCATAATTTTTAACCGAGCGGCAATTTGTTTAGCTAAAGTCAATGGTGGCATAAGCATATCTTGCAGCACACCATCAATTCGCATGCGAATACGATAATGATGTAAATAAGGTTCAAAATGAATATCCGAAGCCCGTTTATCTAATGCTGACAACAATAATTTATCCAAACTTTCAACTAATTGCTCTTCATTCATCACATATTCCTTATTAATCGTTTTAACGATCAAAATTTAAAAATAGCTTCACAAGCTTGTGTTAAAGAAGTATCTGCAGGTGTTGTTAAACAATTTCGCGTCCAACCTAAATTACCTTCTGTCGAATTAATTGTCGGTGTTAAGGTCGTGGTTAATCCCAATAAAGCTCCTTTACCAACCAGAGTAATCACACCGTTAGCTACAGAAACGGATGTGACATAATTAGATGATTTACTGATGGGCACACCATTATTACCATTACTGCAATGTGTTAAATTACCTTGTTCAATTGCACATATTTCGATAGCGGTTTTATAAGCTGTCATAGTCTGTAGCATATCGGTTAAAGCAGCTTTTTTTACATAACCTTGATAAGCCGGTAAGCCAATGGCAGTAAGAATAGCAATAACAACTATTGCAATCATAAGTTCAAACAAGGTAAATCCTGATTGAGCTGTCATAATTCTCTCGTGAGTTAAAGTCTGTGAATAAGGTAGTGACTTTATAGCAAAACAAAAAAATGAAATAATAAGTAAAAATCCATTTTGGAAATAATAATTGATATTTATTGCAACTATCTAAGATGCAAAAATAATGTTTGTGAACGTTATCGCAAAATTAATTTTTATCCTCGCTGTATATAGCAAAGTTTATTGGAGTCCATATGTCACTTAATATTATTGATGGTTGGTTACAGGGTGTAAAACAAGTTATTTCACCTTATTATAATGATCGCCCTACTAATGAAGAAATTTCATTAATAGTCATTCATAATATCAGTTTACCGCCAAATCAATATGGTGGTCCTTATGTTGAACAACTATTTACGGGTAAACTTGATCCTAACGAACATCCCTATTTTGCAACAATTTTTCAACTAGAAGTATCAAGCCATCTATTTATTCGTCGTGATGGTGAGATAATTCAATTTGTTCCATTTGATAAGCGAGCTTGGCATGCTGGGCAATCAAGTTTTGAAGGTAGGGAGAATTGTAATAATTTTTCGATTGGCATTGAAATGGAAGGTTGTGATACAGATGATTTTACTGACTATCAATATCAACAATTAGCCGCTGTTACCTTATTGTTGCAACACACGTATGGCATTAAAAATATTACTGGTCATAGCGACATTGCACCAGAACGTAAAACTGATCCTGGACCTTGTTTTAATTGGCAATATTATCGCAAACTTATTGATGAATTGTCACAAACCCAAAAAATAGTAAAACAACTTGAGTTAATCAAACTTGAATTACAAAACATTCGTTTATGGCAAACAACGCCACCACCAGCTGCTGCTTTTTTAAGCCAAGAACCTTTTGCAATCGACACTATGCAAAGTCATGAATGGTTACAATGGATTTTTATTCCGCGGATTTTGGCGCTTATCGATGCCAAAACGAATATACCAACGTTTGCACTTCATCCTTATTTTGAAGAAGCCTTAAAAGAACATCCTGAAAATACCGTTCAACTGTTACATCTTATTAAACAGCTTGACAAACTATCTACCGAAAATTAACACAATTAAACAGTTATGCTTACATTTTTGAAATTTGTTATAGATGCCGCATACTGATTTATGCGGCGATGATAGCGATAAGATTAATTAACATCACGCGTTAATTTACGGTATTCATTGACTGCTTGTTGATGACTACCATAACTATTGGAGAACGTATGACCACCGTTGCCTGTTGCCACAAAAAACAGATAGTTGGTCTTGGCTGGGTGAGCGGCGGCTTCTAAAGAAGCAAGGCTAGGCATAGCAATAGGTGTAGGCGGTAACCCCTCAATAACATAAGTATTATACGGATTGTTGGTATCGGTTAGATCAGAGCGCCTAATGGCACCAGTATAATTATCACCTAAGCCATAAATAATCGTTGGATCAGTTTGTAATTTCATTTTTGCTTTTAATCGATTCACAAATACCGAAGCAACATTCGCTCTTTCAGAACTAATGCCCGTCTCTTTTTCAATAATTGAAGCTATAATTAGCATTTCGTAAGGCGATCGATATGGCAAATCCTTATCACGATTATCCCATACTTTTTGTAAATTATTTTTCATGGTCAGATAAGCACGTTTTAATATACTTACATCAGTCGAATCGGCCGTATAAAGATATGTATTTGGTGATAACCACCCTTCGATTGAACCATCAATACCCAATAATTTAGCAATTTCTTCATTAGATTTGCCATCGAGTGTTTGTTGAATATAAGGTGTAGTTTTAAGCACATTAAGCCAATCTTTAGCCCGTTTACCTTCAACAAATTGAATAGAAAAATTACTCTCTTTTCCAGAGACTAGTAACTGTAAAAATTCTTCAACTGTCATGTGAGCATGTAATTGATAAGTGCCAGCTTTTATCGAACTCAACGAAGGATCTAATTTATAAAGATAAGGTAACAAATAAGCTTGTTGCATTAAGTTGTTTTGTTTTATTTCAGCAACTAATTGATGCAAAGTCGTTCCCTTTTTAAGCACAAATATTTGGTTGTCATCTGTGACTTGCATTTGCTGTTTTGAGAATTGGTGCAGAAAATAGTAACTAATACCAATTGCACCACCTATAATAATAATGAGTGTAAGAATCGTATATAAAAATATTTTTTTCATCATAATGATTAATCTATATAGTGAATTTTTGCGCGGGAAGTTAAGCGCGTTAAAAGCTCATATGCACTGATACCGGTATGCTTAGCAATCTCTTCAACAGGTAACTGTTTACCCCAAAATATGACCTCATCACCGGGTTTTTCTAGACAATCAATTCCCAAATCGATCACAATCATATCCATCGAAACTCGCCCCACTATTGGCACTCGGCGTCCGTTAATAACGACAGGCGTATTTTCTGGAATATTGCGTGGATAACCATCGCCATACCCCATAGCAACCACGCCTAAAAGCGTATCTTTGCGGCTTGTCCAGATTTGACCATAACCGACAGCTTGGCCTTTTTTATGTTTACGCACAGCAATTAATTCAGATTTGAATGTCATTACAGGTTTAAGATCCGCAATAGGATCATTGAAAGGAGAAACACCATACAACGCAATTCCTGCTCTTATCATATCACGATGAGAATCAGGCCAATGCAATATTCCTCCAGAGGCAGCAATAGAAAGTTTGTTGATCAATGATTTATTGCCTGAAGAATGAATAAACGCATCTAATCGTGCATTTTGTTGGTTAGTTTGTGCTGAATCAAATTCATCCGCTGAGCTAAAATGGCTAATAATGTTTATCGATTTACGTATCACTTGACAATTAGCAAGCCGATTAAATTCGGCTTGTGCTTCATCTAAATGAAACCCTAACCGATGCATTCCTGTATCAATTTTAAACCATGCGGTAATTTGATTGTCAATGGCAATATTATTTAAAGCATCAATTTGCCAACTAGCGTGGATCACCGGTTGCAAATTAAAATCGATCAAATCCGCTACATCATCATGAGGGAAAAAACCTTCAAGTAAGACAATCGGTGTATTAATACCAAGTTTTCTTAAAAATAATGCTTCAGAAACTCTTGCAACCCCAAAATAACTGACTTTATCTTGCAATAACTTAGCGACACCCTCAACACCATGACCATAAGCGTTAGCTTTAACAATAGCCATTAGTGCACTTTGCGGTGCTTGATTTTTCAACACGTCAAGATTATGTAGAATTGATTTACGATTTATTTCAACAACAGCGATAGACATTGTGTATAACCTAACTGATATATCAGGAAGATATTGTAAATTTTGTTATTGAGAAGCACAATAAAAATATTGGTTTGATTATTTATGATATAAGTTTAGTAAAACTAGGCGGCACTTTGTAATAAAGTCAGTAAAATAACTTTATCATCCAAAATTTAAAAAAATTAAATAATCTTAACGGATTCATTAATCATGCTTAATTACAAAACACCATATTATCTTGTGTAAGTATCTATTCAATTATTAAATTTTTTTAGATCTGATAAAAACGCGTTCGTTTTTAAAATTAATCAATTAAAATTCAGCTTGTTTTGCTAACGATGATGTAATATGAATACAAATCAAATATATTTTTTCTAGACAATAACTGTTAGCTATTGTCTAGATTTTACTCAAATACAGCGCGAGCTCCGACGCCGACGGCTCGTCGTTAATAACGACTCGGAGTCGGCTTTTGCCATTTCGTTCATTTCATTCTCTTCAAGGCAACGTCGCGCAAACCATTGACCATAATCCGTTAAATCAAAATCACCAGCAATTCGGTAACCAAAAGAGGTTAAGGCCGCTCCTGGTAAACGTTCATTTATCTTATTTGCCGGAAAACCACACTTAACTATCCATTGATTTCGAGCGCCTGCAGCTTGATAAAATTTCAATTTTAGCTGTTGCCCAAGTATCTCATTTAAAATGTAGGCAGACTGATTATACGCACGTAAAAATAATCCTTCGCGAAATAATAAAATACCTTGATATTGATTCAATAAATCTAACTTTTCATCAATTTTCATTTTTATACCAAACAGATGAAAAGCCGTTATTGCCGACAAACCAAATAGTCTGGAGCGCCTACTGCATCAGCATCTACCCCTAAAAGACCAGAACTTGAATTAACATCAATATGAGTACCATAGCTACTTTGATAGTACAAATCTTTTGTCCAATATCTATCCCCTTCATCTCGCCATGTTGAATCAGGATAAGTTTGTTGAGTTGAATAACCCCATTCAGGTAGAAGTCCTTGACCAATGGCTCTTGTATAACCATTTATAATCTCAAAAGAGCCATTTAAACGATCATCAACAGGTGTATTGGTTAACTCCGAGTAAGAGAGCAAATTATTTATACTACATCTTTGAATAGCAACACTCCAGATATCAAAAAAATCTTTAAGCGGATTCGCCCAAACACTGGTTGGATTAAAGGTATAATCAAATTTAATTGTTGGATCTCGTTTCAATGTAGCCCGTACAGTAACATTACCTGTTGGTTTGCCTCTTAGTAAAACATAACCCTGTGGATCGATAGTCACTTGCCCCCCAGGATTATTGGGAACACTAAAACTATAGTCAGTTTGTGCACCTGCGACTATTAGTTGAAACTTGGCGCCAGAAAAGCCAGTAGTCGGAAATGTTTTCCCTCCCGATTCGGTTGGATTAGTTTTAAACCCCATATTAGGCACATAATCTGCTGTATAGCCGCCACCAACAGCTGTCCTTGACGTATAACGTGAATCATTCCAAGCAATGAATGTATTACTACTATCAAAACTTAACCACTGAAATTGTGGCATTTTTTCAATAGCATAGGGTTTAGCATAACAAACTTGAGGTTTAGAAGAAATTTGATAACGTTTTACTATTGGCACATAATCACTTTCCCGAGGGATACCATATTTAGAATAGGTCTTTACCTGCGTTGTTATTTCAAGCGTTAATGGCATCGGATAACTACTTCCACACCCCATCGTTTTACTAGTATCTGTAATTAATTTTCCATTACCGTCATACCACTGTTTACTGGTAAATGAGAGTAAAAATGGCTTTGATACATCTATCCCATCACCATCTTTATCCGCATAATTTAATGTGTTATCCAATGAATTATAGTAAAAATTCTTAACGATAAAATTTGCAGGGCTTAAATCACCACTAAATTCCTTAACTACATCACCCTTGATATTGTTGCTTGCTTCACTGTAAAAAATACCATTAACCGTAAATCCTTGTTTATTCGCTGCTAAATCGATATTTATCACTTCCGGTGCACTGCCCTCTATCGCTTTTGCTGTCGATGTACTTAATGCTTGCACTGGATGAATCGTCAATAAAATAAAAAATATGAATAATGAGCGTTGCGCTAATTTCGATTGAATTAATTTAAAATAATCTATTACATATAAATTATTTAACGAAATTTTGCTCGAAAAGTATTTGAAGTGATATAAAAATTTTAAAGATGAAATAAAAGAGATAAAAGAGATAAAAGACGTTAAGTGCGAGGATAATTCGCTGGCGTGATGACTTTTTGTTCCTAGACTATTTAATAATGCCCGATGCCCGATGCCCGATGCCCGATGCCCGATGCCCGATGCCCGATGCCCGATGCCCGATGC
>NZ_LYST01000044.1 GCF_001693755.1 Gilliamella sp. wkB171 | reverse complement strand
TTGTTTTACTCATATTAGATAAAAAGTTTTCAATGCCCCTTAATTTCTTTTATATTAAAATCTATATTTTTTGGTATCTTATTAATTTTTTAATCTTATCAAAACAATTAACTCACAATCATTGAGATATTTTTAGATAAGAGCAAAAAGTACCTACGAATGATTCGTTATATTTCAATTTAAAAAGATTGCTATTGATTGCTTTAATACTGTTAGTTGATATTTAGCTTAAATTTGATGAGTATGATATAGCTATCCCAATGTTGGGACAGCCTAACTTATTTTTTATATTAAATTGAATCTATTGAAAATATTGATATTGTTTTAACAAGTTATCGATCATCGTACAATCGTTCAAATTCTTTAGTCGTTATCGATTCGCCGTAATGAGGAACTGTGTATTTCAACATGTGTTCTTGCTGAATTTTATCGAATGTACCTGTAGCATCACTAATGATGACTGGAAAATAGCCTTTGTCTTGAGCTTCACGAAAGGTTGATTCTACACAAACATTGGTCGCGTATCCTACTAAATAAAGTGTTTCAATACTATTGTTTCTAAGGTAAATGTCTAAATTAGAACCAGAAAAGCCACTTGATCCGGTTCTACCCATTACAATAAATTCTTCATTTTTTGGTGTTAATGTTTCATAAAATTGCGAATTAAAACTATCGACAGGAAATGTACCAAAGTGACTAATTGCATGCCTTAGGCCTGTTTTTCCATTGGCTAACTCTGGATAACCTTTTTGAAATCTCAAACCACAATGGATAATTGGCATGTGAATTTGCCTTGCATAAAATAAGCTTGATTCAATATTTTTGATTGATTCTTCAAATAGATCTTTATCTTTAAAGCTTTGGTATAAATGCCCAGAAGGATGAAGCCATTCATTTTGGCATTCGATAAGAATTAATGCAGATTTTTTAATATCTTCTGTTTTTGATTTTAACATAGGTACATGTGTATCCATAAAATATGTTGTTATGTTTAATTTAAACACCTCATCATTACTGATATTTGGTGTTTGTTTTTATATAGGTATGCTATTTTACTGATATAAACATTTTTTGCAATTTATTTACAATAATTGTAGCTAAATTACAATGCGGGTGATTTTGTATGGTATTTGATTATCAATTTTTAAAAACATTAATTAGTGGTGTGTGAAGGTATCTTAGATAACAGGAATACCAACACGGTAAATTCCTTATAGGGAAGGCAAAGGTTTTGTAAAAAGTCTTACTAAAAGAGAAGCGCAAAAATAGATAGGATAGCTATTTTAACATTAAAAAAAGCTTTTCATTAAATAGGTTACAGATGAAGGATCCATTTTAAAAACAACCAAACTAAAAGAAGTCAAAAGTATCGAAATGGTGAAATCCACATTAAAAAAGTTAAAAAAACAGAGCGTATTAATTAAAGTATCTACACTTTTTGATATAACAAAATCAGGTAGTAATATTGACTAAAATATACGGTGGTTTTCAACTTTATAACTCTGTTTTTTAGGTGCTTTACAATAAAAAGTGCTCTCATCCAGTTGAAAAACATCAAAAAATACTATCGTCAAACCACCAAGCAAAATGATTATGCTAGATATTTTGTACTATAATAGACTCATACCACTGCATTATTGTTTACTGTAAAATTAAAAATTAAAAATTAAAAATTAAAACGTAAACGATACTTATTTTTGCTGAGCTCTCACATTTTTATTCCGGTTACTTTACAAATATCGTTTACTTAAGCCACTCGATTTAGCACCCTTGTTTAGCATGCTTTTTGCAAACTAATTAATTGTATGCTTGAAATCTTTTTGTAGCACGCGAGTTATCATATTTTTCACTGTATTGCTATCGTCATTTGCAGCACTACACCAAATGGCATAGTGTCGCCAGTTTTGTAATAGTGTTAAATTAGTGGGATAAATTCCTTTAACCAGACCAATCGCCAAATCCTATGCCATAACATGCTTTGGGCCAATTTATTTTGATTGCTAAACGATTTCATAAATTTTATGTGAAAATAACTAACTTAAAATTTATTATTTATTGGGTCAATTTTTGTTAACAGTGACACCATTACGGGTATATTTTAAACGTGCTTTACCATCGGGCATAAAATAAGTTCCATATTTGACAAGTCCACCTTCTTTCAAATGGCAGGTTAGTTCATAAGCAAGGACCATGGTATCATGGTTTTTATCGTCGATATGGATATCAATGGAAGATAACCTAGGTTCATACTTTAATAGTGTTTGTTCTATTGCTCTCATCAAAATATAAGCTGATGAGGGTAGGGCTTGAAAGATGGTTGACATATCAGGTAAGCCATAATCGGGCATATGTTTTACTGCACCAGCCCGACTATTTAAGATACGTTCAATATTATCCATGACACTAATAATGGTTTGCTCATTTTCCGCTACATCGTCAATGGGGATGCCTGATTGAAAATAGCCATAAAGAATATCGTATAATGAAGCACTCATTTACTTTCATCCACTAGTTTTATAGTATATTGGCTTGCAATAATTTGTCGTGGTTTAGTGATATTTAAATCACTACGGGTTAATACCATTCGCCAACTATTTTCCTTTAAATTAGGGTCTTTATAAAGTGCGGCAATTCCCACAACCTCAGCTTTTTTATTAAAAGGAACATCAACAGAAACTGATGTATTAGGTTTTAAAATCAATTCTTTACTCTCAATTAATGATTCCTTTAATGCATCACTATCTTGGTTAACCAGATCCTGATAAGGAGCGGAATTGAATGTTTTATCATCCTTTAATTGATAAATACGAATAACAACAGGTGAAGAGTGGCTGTCATCATCCATATTTAATTCTGCTCTTGCAATAAAATCCAGATGTATTGTCCTAATATCCCATGAAAAAACAGAATTACTTAAGCCAACTGCACCTTCTGATACGCTTTGGGCAATTCCACAACCCGTTAATCCTATGGTTAATATACTTATTATCAATACACAAATTAATCTCATATTTAATCCTTTTTTATTATGCAGCATAATCTATTCCAGAGTAGTGGCCTATGTTCACAGCAACTTCATCCTCAATCTTTTCATTAGTCGTGTTTTTTATTAATGATGCTGTTTGACCTAGACGACTATTTTTAGGTTTTAATTGACTTCGTGGTAAAAATCGACGTTGAATACAAAGTGTCATTTTGGCATCAACCTGATAACCTAAATAAGCGCGTAATAAAGCCATCAAATCACGATGTAACTGTCCTCCCGGCAGTAAATCAATCACTTGCTGTTCATATTGAGGCGTAATCGCAATATGAACGGTTTGATTACACTCTCTAAAACGAGAACCTAATACCGCTCCTCCATTTAAACTAACCGGTTGTACTTTATCGCCTAATTGTGCTGGGTTATCAATTGACTGCCAAATAGGATAGAATTCACTTACTACTACTTTTGCATCATGTACTAAAACACGTACCAAACCAACAATACCGTCAGCTGTTCGTGTTTTTTGTGTAATTAAACCTAATAATGCCAAAAAACGTGATGCTGGTGTACCAATTTGTTCGACCGTGCCTTTGATCCCCAGTCCCGTCAATCCAAGCAAACATTTTGATAATGGATCTTTTCCTCCACTTAGAAAACTCGCAGGGTAATGATATTTTAACCAAATACGATAAAACTGAGTGATGGTACGATGATTAAACATATCCAAGAAATCAGTCATTACTTGATAGTTTTCTTCACGACGAATGATATTATCAAGTAAGCCCAGCGGTAGTACCGAGTCAACCCCATATAATCCTAAAAATCGCGTTCTTACTGTAGCAGGTCGATTAACATAAGGTGCTCTTTCGATATATTTTAGTTCACTAGCAGGAAAAGACATATCGATCGATGGCGCAAAACGCAAAGGATCGGCTGCGGGTGTTTCGTATTTGCCAAGTATAGGTTCATTTGCATACATTTGCTCAAGTAATTGACAAAAACGATAAAAATTCATTTTTGGCAAAACACTTTCAAGTGTTTGCATTAAAATGCTGTTTTCGATATTTTGCTGTGATTCCATATAATTTTATTTCCTGTTGGTAAAGGAATAATAACTAATTTAGTGAATAAATTTACATCGGCATACAGGGCAAAAAATTGATGTAACAACTCACCAAAAAGCATGACATCGCCTTCACCGGCAAACTGATAACTATTGAGCGTCACCTCTATTTCTATACCTCGCTGTAGCATTCCTTTTTCGATACGCTTAATCATTCGATGAGAGACATTAACAATGCCCTCCAATCGTCGACGATTGAGTTCGTTATCGGTCCAATCATATAAAGCTAGCGTTCCTCGTAACACTTCTGCATTCATCAAGGAGAGATAATTCGGTGCTAAATGCGACAAAACGCGCCAATAAAAGCGATCTTCCGTTGGCGGATAACATGGTAATGTTGGCGAACATAAATTGTGTACACGGCTTATGCTGTTTTGAGCATGACAAAGCTCATCAATACGTGCATTGCGTAATACTTTACGCGGCAACATACCATTTGTACCGGTAATTTGTAATGATAATGTTTCGGTTTCTAACATTTCATCTTTATCCCAGATCTTACCGCCCAGAATTAACCAAGTTTCATGTAATCCTGATGCACCTTTGCGAACGCGTGTATGATAATATCTTTCAGGTGCATCATGCCTTAACATTCCTCCTCGATGTTTGAAGCTGGTAAAAGGCACATAGTGATAACGACCATTACGGGTGATGGCTTCCACATGTTCAACAGAATAAACCTCGACATGTCCATCTTGACGAAGTAACGGCCTAAGTAAATACTCGCTCTCCAATTGGTTAACAACGATTGGATCTGCCTCTAAATCAAATAAATTGATGACCGGAACACAATGTAAACGAATATTATCGTGATTAAACGGCATATCGGTTGGCCAATTTTGATTTAAAATGAGCTCAATATCGATATAACGGCAGTGCTCTGGTACGTCATCAATATTGAGTCCATGAAGATCCACAAACATAAACTTTTCACGAAAAGCAAAATATTCCAATAAAAGCTGATAGCCGGCAAAAGCATTATCTGGTTTTAACCATAACCGATCATCATCAGAAAAACCAACTGGGGTTATTTTACCTTGAATTGTTACCCGATTTTCCGGGTTTGTTGAATACCGTAAATGCATGGAAGCAACTTGCTGCGTTAAAGCAAAATGCAATGTTGATGCAATGGGTCCATCAGCATTCAAATAAAGTCGTAATTTAGATAGATCAAGTTGTTCAAAATCTGCTAACTCACCAAAACTTAAACGCAAAGTAATCATACTTCGACCATCATGGTGAAATCCTAAGTTAGCTTGACTAATTTTAATTGGTTGTAATATAACATCTTGGGTTGTTCGATAAGGGCATTTAGTGCCAGCTTGTCCAAGAGGCTCACTTTGTACTTTTAATCCTTCAGGAATGAGCTCTTGGCGCGATAATGTTGCATAATTGGGCGTTAACTCGATAATCGATAATGACGGTATTAAACGTAAATAATGCGGCCAAAGTAGGCTAACTAGGCTTTCAGTGAGTTCAGGCAAATCATCATCAATTTTTTGGCGTAAGCGCCCTGTCAAGAAAGCGAAGCCCTCAAATAAACGCTCTACATAAGGATCGCGATCACCTACTCGATCTAAATTTAGTTCACTTGCCCTGTCAGGATGAATTTTTGCAAATTCTTTTCCTGCTTCACGCAAATAGCGCATTTCTGATTCGTAATAGCGTAGAATTAGATCATCCATTGTTTGTCTCTTTGATTATTATTTATTATTCCTATCCAAATACCATGAATCATATTACATTATACTTAATGCTCTTGCGGGATCGAGTTGCATTAATTCATGATGTAACTGCTCAATTTGAGCAGAAAGATTTGGTTTTATACCATCTTTGAGATGATTTTTTTGTTTCATTAATCGTAGTAAACATCGTTTTACATCAAATAACAATTCCGGTTCCCATTGTAATAACGTGATACCTTGTTGTTGTTCATTAAGTCCAGTTAACAGTTTTAGTGCCACATCTTGTTGACCAAATTGTTCAGCTACACGTGCTTGGGTGTATTGTAGAAAATATCGTTGTTTAGGAGAGCGTAATGACGGTAAATTTTGTAACCATTGAAACGATTTCTCTAAATTTTCTGTGTGCGCGAGCTCTAATGCTTGTTTTTCAATCTCATTCCAATCGTTTTCGCCCGATACCGCAATTTGTACCATACTTTCACCTTCATCTAAATGGTGAATACGGGCATTGTTACTTATCCAACTTAGTGTTTCATCATCGGCAAATGGCATCCCATTTTCAAAACAAAGATGTTCAACACCGTTTAATCGTTCTAGCATCAAACCAATATCAGTCAGATAAATATCAGCCCAAGATTGATAAGGTTCTCCCATTTTTTGTAATGCTATTATGGTTGCACGTTGTAAATCTAACCAAAAGTGATTGGCACTTTCGGTGAATGCGGCCTCGGCGCGTTCAAAAAGATCATGCCATTGTTGTTGAATAATTAAACGACTAATATGTTGTTTAAGTTCTGTTCTTGGTGCTGGCAATCGTGTTTTCCCACGATGATCGGCTGGTGGTAAATCATTTATGGTATCCCAACGAATAACTCGTAAAAAACGCCCTGCAGCTAGGTAACCTTCTGGTTTTTCGCGTAAAAAAGAAGCCATTTTTCTAGCTTGCTCGAGTAAGTCTCGTTGGGAGCTGATTTTGACTTCACCTTCGCTACGAATTGGTGTAGATAATGGTGGGGAAGGTGGTGTCTCCTCGATGTTTTCTTCCGTCTTATTTAGGTTGGGCGCTTGCTTGATTCCATTTGTAAAAAAATGAACTAAAGCTGTTAAATCAGGGGCGCTAATTGGGTGATTAAGATCTTCATTTACAAATAACGTATTACAACAGGTATCTATCATGTTTAATGCTACAATAATACGTGTTAAACATGCTTCTGGTATCGGCTGTAATGGGGTAAGTTCATCAATAAATTTACTACTAGCTAACCATTCTATGGCATTTTTACGAATATTGTGACGGGAAGGGTAAATCGACTCACCAAATTTGTCCAATAATCCTGCTAGTAGTTCAACCCCATCAGCAAATCCTTCTGCACCATCAATATGTAAACGAGCCAAGCAATAATAAGTGGCGACACGAATATCTTTACTATTTTGTTTCAAGATAGTTTCGCTTTCTGTTGCAATCAGCGTGTAATTAATACCTGAAAGTTTAGTTATTTCTTCTTTAATTTCTTGAAAAGAATCAGAATATGTTAAATCTTCACCCGCTGGTTTATCTAAACTAATCGGCTGTAACCAATCAGCCCAATGTTGATTTAATTGTTGTGCTATGGATTCTTTTGGATCTTGCTGTCCAAAAAAACGATTCAATAGTTGACTAAACATAAAAATATTCCATTTTTATAATACATCATTATTCAAATACATTTTGTGGCAATGAAAAATTCCGCAATTTTAACAATGTCAACGGACCACCACCTAATTGGGTGCGTAAAATAAAACGTAGTTTACGATCATCGGGTGCATTCCAAATCAATTCATAACGACTTGAATCTAATGGTTTCACAGATGCTGATTCAAGTAGACGTATCCATGCCCAATCACCACTATAGTATTTATAAAGACGCATTCCAGATGCATCACTACTCCAACTCAATTGTGAAGAAAGTGAATAGCCATCGCCTGGCCAGTTAAAACGCTGCCATGTTGGAATTTGATTAAAATACTCTAATTTTTGTTTATTAATTACCAATTCAGAACGCGCGATGTTATTTCCACTGCGAGGCATGATATCAAACGACAAAGCAACATCACCACTTGATAATATTTCTGTTGCAATTTGATTAAATAATGTTAATGCTTCAAGGAATTTAGGTGAAAAATTTAAGCCCTGCGCGTTAGCTGTATTCACAACCCAGCTTCCACCTTTCTTCTCTAATACACCACTTAATTCACTGATAATAAAACGATCAATAATTCCAGTGTCAGGTCGTAAAAAGCGCGCTAATTCAGCTAACGATGCATCATTTTCTCTGTCTTTAAATGGATAACGGCCAGAAAACGATTTTTCCCATTGACTTGCCACATAGTTATTCCATAGATCATTAAAGCTTGTGGCAGCAGGCTCTAAAACGACTTGCCATGCTTGTTCTAAAGGCTGTTTAAATAAATTGTAACCAAACCCTGACCACTCCTCACCAAGATTTGCCGCGATTAAGTTGCCATAATCGCGTGTTTCAGTTAAATCGACAGAAGTCCCTTTAAAAACGCTTTTTGCTAATTCTTGCATTCTTGCTTGAGGATCAGCGCTGTTTGTAACATTTTGTAACTTGAGGCGAACTTGTGTCACTCTCAGTAAATAAGTTTGCAAAGAAAGTCCATTAGTATTGTCATTTTTTAGTAAGTTGTTCACAGGTAAAAAAGTTGCTGTTAATGGGCCTGATGCTTCATTATTTTTAGGTAATCCTGTTTGAGATTTACTCCCCATAAGTTCTTGTGCTGAACGAATCAAACTGTCGGATAATCCATCCCCAGTATATGCGACTTCTGATTGGTATTTCACCACATTCATAAGCGCAATTAATGGTGATTGTCTGGTATCAGCAAGTAAAGTGAGTTGCTCAATCACATCCGATACATTATCGGCTTTATGCCACTCAATTGTATTTAAAAATTGCAACCAAGCGGCACTATACTCACTAAAATAACGTTCAGTAAGTTGTTGTTTTAATGTCTCAAGCGAAATAGATGATGTTGATGCATTTACCCCATCACTTAATACCCAATCGATTTGTTCTTTACGTGACTTAGCAATATTATCAATTTCATCTTTGATGGTATCATCCCAAGCTTTTCGGGTATAGACACCAGGCACATCCATATCATTCGAAAAGAGTAATCGGCTATCTAAACCTTCAAGCAATTGATTTAAGTTTTGATTTGCATAGTGCTGGCTTGCTCGCTGAATCATCTCTTGGTAAAGAGTATTCACCGCATTTTGTACACCAATATTATTAATCAAAATTTGGCGGACGTCTTTAATCAAACGCGGATTGCTAGATAGTGCCCAATCAGGATGCATATTGAGTACTTGTCCCCAAAAACGAACCAAATCCGGCATTAAACGTAACCAATCACCATCATTGACTCCTTGAGGTGCACGCCATATTTTACTAGCAAATTTGCTTAAATAATCTCCATCACTTTTATCTGGATGATTCATCATTAAATAAGCTTTCAATGCATCATATGCGGATTCTACCAGTTTATTTCGTCTAGGATCATTTGGTGGTAATTCAGTCAGTAATGTTAAATACTGAGCTATATTGTCATAAAATGGTGTTGCAATATTACGTGAATTGGTTGCACGATAGGTAAGCCATAATTTATTTAATAGCGCATCATTATGATTTAAGCCAAATCGATACGATAATGGTGCACCGTGTTGTTGTCGAAAAAGCAACTGTTCTAAACGTTGTTGTAACTGGTATTGAGTTTGCAATTGAACGGTATAGTTTTGAGTTACTGAATTATCGGCTTGTTTAACCAATTCGACGCTATCATTGATTAGTGATGCATTACGGAAAAATGAAGTCAGTAATGCAACACTTGTCATTGTCATTACAGCAATTAAAGCGTAACAAGATAATAACCCCCATTGAATCCCCATTCTTCGTCCAAATTGTAAATTTGCATCATCACTAATTGACTGCCATGTTGGTGTCATTAACAATGAATGTTCAAAAAAAGAGGAATCGTGATTTGAATTATGCTGGTTAGACATAAAAAACAGGCCACGAACGCAAGGAGAGAAACGGAAGGAAGTTAGCAAGGTCAAGTAACGTTTAATATTAGTGATATCACCTTTAACTAAATTTTGGCTAATTTGCAATAAAAAGGCGTGACAAACATTCCTTTTGATTTGTTGTATTCCACGTTTACTACAATCTTTGGCTAATTGATTAAGTGATAAATCAACAGACTCCATTGACTCTTTTTTTAACGTTGAAAAGAAAACGCCAACACTTTGTTCTATGCGCCCAGCTTGTGACCACTCTTCTTTTTGCCTTGCAACTAAATAAAGTGGGGCAGACCAATTTAATATTTTATTTCGTTTATGTAACTGGACTACTGCTTTTTCGAGAGCTAATTGATGTTGCCTTGTATTATCTAAATAATGCTCAGGTAAAGCCCAAATTAAGGCATTAATTGGTTTTCCCCAAAAAGGCACACAACGAGAAAGTTGTTTTTTTAAGGCTTGCAACCAAGGAGTATTGATCTCATCTTGTATATCCCCACCATAAATCATTAACGTCTCATCACATAATTGCCAGCCTTCAGCCGTTAAATTTGGTAATAAAGCTTGCACATCAGAAGCAGATCCTAATACTAAACATTTGCGAATTTTATAGCGCCAAAAGATGCCGTAGCGACTATAAAAAAACTTAACTATTTCATCGAAAAAACCAGTCTTTTCGGATTTTTTTGTTTTTTTATCATCAGTATCAATATGACTTTTATCCATCATTTTGAAGTTGAATTTTATTATTTTATTTAATGACAAAAATATCAAATTGTTTAGATGCGATAATACCAATGCAATAATGATTACGACAGTTGTTGCTAACCATTTATCACCATTGGTCGTAAAAAAAGAAAAACTGTTTTGCCAAATAAAATAAATAACGATAATTGCAATCAGAAATAACAATATCATCCAAGTTATAGTGATTTTTTTCATTTGTTCTATTTTCCCTGCAAATATTCAACAACTTGAGCACTAATGTTTGGATTACCGACTATCACAAACTGTTTATTCTTAGTTGTTAGTGTGTTTTCTACAGCTAAAGCTAATGCCAGCCAATAAGTACTATAACCTACAGAACCAATCGAGGTATCGATATTAAAAATGCCGTTTGGTTTGAAATCAATGTCATTAAAGTGATTCATGATTTGAATATTAATGTCGTTTGATATACCGCCATACCAAACACCGTCAAAACGTTTATTATCTGTATTTCCCCACAATAGAGCTTTATCTATTGTTTGACTTAATGAATCTGTCTGTTCACTACGGCACACTTTTACTAAAGGTAATTGTAAGGTTGATAAAAATGGTGTTTTAACTGCGCGTTCGCCTGCTAATAGCATTAATGATGCAAATTCGCCTTCATTTTTTGTTGGGGAATTAAATAAATGAGCACTAATAACAAGTAGCAAATCGTCATCATGATCACTATTGTCTAGCCATGCTTCTATAAATGTAGAACTACTTTTAGTGTCTTCAATTTTAAAACTTGAAGTACGAATAAGTGAACCTACTGTTTGTGACCATAGGTTTTCAAGATTCTCGATTGGACTTGTTGAATCAATAAAAAAACGCACATGAATGTTCAAATCCGATGGTAACTGGTTAAAATAAGATTTGTAATGCTGTTGCCATTGTTTAAATAGTGGCTCTAATCGTTCATAAAAATCACCACTATTTACATTATTAGGTAAGGATAATGCACTATGTGGAATAATACTACTACCACTTGGATGACGCTTAGTAATCAGTACAAATCGGTTATTAACAATACCGTTGGCATTATTATATTCACTATATTCGGTGGTAAGGTTGTAATACAAAACATATAACCCACGCCTTGCGTAGTTAACCAGTTGTTGATAGCGTATATCTCGGTAAGCGTTCCATTGTTTAATATAGGTTTCTCGATAACCTCTATAATAAAGACCATACAAAAATATAAACACCCAAATTAAAACTGGTAAGACTAATGCTCCGAATACAAATAATAAATTGGCTATGGTGTAAAAAAAGCTCAATACAAAGGTAGTGATGCATCCTATTACAACAAAAACGATTAATACCCCCCCCCAAAATAAAAAGTTAAATTTCTTGGGGTTAGGTAGGGTGGGGGGTAATGATGTTAAATCAACAGACATTAACCTTTCCCCACATTAGTTAGTGATGAAATTAACACACATCCACAAGCAGCATGGTGACCATCTAACGCGACGGGCTTACCCTGATCAAGAAAGGTTGGCTCTCCCTCAATGATGGGATTGACACCATGATCTTTTTTCGGGCAACTAACCATATCTCCGATGCGCGCTAAGGGCTTTCCTTGAATAATTGTTGTTGAGGAGGCCGAAATAACTTTGCCACCATGATCTGTAGAATCGCCTAAGCGAATAACGCCACGCAATTTACCCATTGTTTATTTCCTATTATTTTTTATTTTATAATTAATAATATTTGTATTCGCAAGCAATATTAATCTTTTATACTGTTAAAAAATACCTAATACCGCCAATTTTTTTAATAACGTTAGTCCCTTTGATGTAAAAAAAATCCATTATGAATTATAATTCCGTTTACAATATGCCACTCTTTGGCGCCGGCTTCCTTGGCAAAATACGCTTTATAACGTCCTTCTTTTTCGCTTAAAAGCTCTTCCATTTTTTTTCCATATAATTCTTTGATAAAGGGCATATTGGCTTTTAACCAATCTTCAGGCAAATTTTCGATGGTAAATTCAAAATAGACTGGTTTTATTTTTCTTCCAGAAATATAAGTTATTTCATCGTCATCAGTAGGCATATCCTCATATGAATTTTTAAGGCTCTGCACAACAATTCGACCAAAACAAAAACCATCAGTAGATGATTGACGGTAAAAATGCTGTTGCCCAAAAGGGGTTAAACTGTAACGATAAATAGGTTTGCCATCATCTTCACCGGTAGGCTCTTCGCTAAATAACCCCATTTGGCTAAAAGCGTGTAATGATTGATTTAAACGGTTATTACCTATGATGTCAAGAGCATCAGTATATGGCGGAAAGGTATTTATTGATGTATAAGGATAAACGCCTTTCCCACTAAAAGATAGACAAAATCCCTTATCACCATTAGGGTTAGAAGCATCATACTCTTGTTGAATTTTCTCTTTAAAATGAGAAAAGTCACACTTGGTGAGTAAAAACACTATCCCAGCGAGTATTAATATCAAGATGGCTTTCATATTCATGCTTTAATCCTTATTTATAGTTATTCTTATATTTAAGCTGCTTTACAAGCAGACCTATGCTTGGTGTTCAATATTGTAGGGTGGATACATTTTGCCCACTAAGTCATACTGTTTTTCAATTTCGGCCAATTCTGCTTTCGAGCTGGCTTTCGATGCTTTATCAACACCTTCTGGCCAGATAATCGGTGAAGCAAAACGAAGATTAATATCATGCGACCAATGTGTTGGTTGTACTTCACTTTTATAGCTTAGCTCACGTGCAAACGCCATATACTCCATAATCCAAAGCCATTCATCATAAAGTGCGGGAGCATCACACACAAGAAAGTAATCAATCACTTCATAAGTGCCGGGCTTACATGCGGCTAACCATATCTCCGATGCGCGCTAAGGGCTTTCCTTGAATAATTGTTGTTGAGGAGGCCGAAATAACTTTGCCACCATGATCTGTAGAATCGCCTAAGCGAATAACGCCACGCAATTTACCCATTGTTTATTTCCTATTATTTTTTATTTAATAATTAATAATATTTGTATTCGCAAGCAATATTAATCTTTTATACTGTTAAAAAATACCTAATACCGCCAATTTTTTAAATCACGTTAGTCCCTTTGATGTAAAAAAAATCCATTATGAATTATAATTCCGTTTACAATATGCCACTCTTTGGCGCCGGCTTCCTTGGCAAAATACACTCTATAACGCCCTTCTTTTTCGCTTAAAAGCTCTTCTATTTCTTCTCCATATAATTCTTTGATAAAAGGCATATTGGCTTTTAACCAATCTTCAGGCAAATTTTCGATGGTAAAATCAAAGTAGACTCGCTTCTTTTTTCTTCCAGAAATATAGGTTACTTCATAGTTATCAGTAGGCATATCTTTATAAGATTTTTTAAGGCTCTGCACAACAATTCGACCAAAACAAAAACCATCAGTAGATGATTGACGGTAAAAATGCTGTTGCCCAAAAGGGGTTAAACTGTAACGATAAATAGGTTTGCCATCATCTTCACCGGTAGGCTCTTCGCTAAATAACCCTATTTGGCTAAAAGCGTGTAATGATTGATTTAAACGGTTATTACCTATGATGTCAAGAGCATCAGTATATGGCGGAAAGGTATTTATTGATGTATAAGGATAAACGCCTTTCCCACTAAAAGATAGACAAAATCCCTTATCACCATTAGGGTTAGAAGCATCATACTCTTGTTGAATTTTCTCTTTAAAATGAGAAAAGTCACACTTGGTGAGTAAAAACACTATCCCAGCGAGTATTAATATCAAGATGGCTTTCATATTCATGCTTTAATCCTTATTTATAGTTATTCTTATATTTAAGCTGCTTTACAAGCAGACCTATGCTTGGTGTTCAATATTGTAGGGTGGATACATTTTGCCCACTAAGTCATACTGTTTTTCAATTTCGGCCAATTCTGCTTTCGAGCTGGCTTTCGATGCTTTATCAACACCTTCTGGCCAGATAATCGGTGAAGCAAAACGAAGATTAATATCATGCGACCAATGTGTTGGTTGTACTTCACTTTTATAGCTTAGCTCACGTGCAAACGCCATATACTCCATAATCCAAAGCCATTCATCATAAAGTGCGGGAGCATCACACACAAGAAAGTAATCAATCACTTCATAAGTGCCGGGCTTACATGCGGCTAACCATAATTCGTTAACAACCCCTTTTCGCCGTGAAAAAGCACTTAAATTGTCCCATTCAAATACTTTAATATCGGGAGTTGCCATTCGCATTAAGACTTTCCATGGAAACCAAAAATAATGTTTATTCAATTGTGGGTCGTAGACATAGACTTTACCAGTTTGTCGATTAAAACGGACAGGAATATCGGCAGGTAACAATAAACTGCGGATGGTTAAACCAGAAGTACAAATGCTTAAAAAAGG
Organism: Gilliamella sp. wkB171; assembly: GCF_001693755.1. GTDB lineage: Bacteria > Pseudomonadota > Gammaproteobacteria > Enterobacterales > Orbaceae > Gilliamella > Gilliamella apicola_F. Next base: position 92,126 of record NZ_LYST01000044.1, on the reverse strand, counting down.
GACAATGGCAACAATAAAACAGAGCCAAATAAAAGCCAGTCCGATATTATCTAATTCGGTAATGGCAAAAATTGCTGCATATAACAATCCTCCTACAGAAATCAACATGCTAATAAAAGCCAATAGTCCAAATAAAATATTGTTGGTTCTTTCGCCATTGCTAAATCGCCCCAGTTCACAATAGGTATCATCAGCATATCGCATCTGTTTTAAATAAGGTCTTCCTTGTTTATCTTTTTTTAAGCGAACCCCTGAATCATAACGGTTAATCGATTTTTCTAAATCTCTTGTCCAACCATAAATTTTTGGTGTGTAGCGTGTACTATTAAACATAATTATTGATTCCTGTGTTTTATTAAAATGTATTAGCACGATTAGATTTATTGGTACATCATTGTTAGTTGATATACATTTAGAGCATCATCACTTGGCAATTTTCAACAATATTTCACATAACAACACATTTTCAACCTTTTTAACATTATTTCTCTGCATCTGATAATTTTTTTAAGTTGGCTGGTTTTGAGAAAAGAATAATTGCTAACTGAATAAAAAAACCAATAAAAACAGCGAAAATGCAATTAGTTACACCAAAATTTGCACTTATGTATATACCTAAAGCAGCGCCTAAAGGCCGGGCACCAAAAGTAACCGTCATGATCACTGAAGATATTTTCGCTATCATATTATTAGGCGTAACTAACTGCCTTAGCGAGACTGTAGATATGGTCCATATGATGGGGCCAAATCCAAAACAGAAAAAAGATATAAAAACCAATTCCTTGACAGGATATATGGTAGTTAAAAGCATTAATATTGAAGCTACAAAAGCTGATACAGGCCCTAAAGTCAGTTGGAATCCAAAATTTATTCTTGTAGATATAAATTTGTATAGAACGGATCCCAAAAACATTCCTAAACCGATTAGGCTTAATAATATTCCGACTTCAAATGAAGTAAAGGAGAGATTATTGATAGTATAGTAAGCAAATATTGATAATAACAAATTAAATGATAAATTAAAGACAAAAGCTGTTATCGTTATAGGTCTTAAATATTTATTTTTGAGTAAAAAAATAAAACCATCACATAGTTCTTGAATTATGTTTCTTTCTGATTTTTTTTGTACAGGCTCCTTGGGTAAACATATTAGAAAAAAGGCACTGATGATTGAAAGTAAAAAAGCCAATATGAATGCTAATCCTGCTGAATAAATGCCAGCAAGAATACCACCGAATGCTGGACCGGCAGTAAAAGCCACACTTTTGGCAATTTCTATTGATCTATTGGCATTAATTAACTGATCTTTTATGACAAAAGATGCGACTAAAGCGGGACTTGCTACACTGTAAATAACAGTACCAATTGCTATAAAAAAACCGAATAATGCAATTTTATTTATTGTCAGATTCCCTAAAAATGTCAAATAAAACAATATAAATATGGCTGCTGCACGAACAATTTCCATTATGATCATCAATTTCTTTCTAGATACTCTATCTGCAAGTATTCCCATTGGAATCGATAATAATAGAAAAGGTAACGTATTTATCATTTGTATAAATGCTGTTTCAGACGCTGAAGCATGTATAGATAGTACTGCTATAATCGGCAGCACAGCTATTATTATTTGTTCAGAGAATTGCGCACATAAATTGGAATAAGAAATCTTATGAATTAGTAATTTGTCCATGTTGTTATTTTCCTCATACTGACACTTCATAGTTATATTTGCATTTTCTCAATCTTACTAACAATCCGAATCTTGCTAAAATATTAACCTTTTGTTTTATATTTGATAAATTTAGTTCATTGACACTTCTTGAAAAAAGATTCTATAGTCGCTATTTATTTTTATGAATAATAGGAAATGTTAACCAAAAATAGTTATATGGATATTTATGTTGGATTTAGATTAGGACAATATATATGTTACATTGCTCGTGAATTAGATGTTTTACACAACAGTGACAAGATGATAATCATTTGATTGTTAATAATTTTATAAAATATTATTTTTTTCATGAGTATAGCGTCGCCATAAAGTTTATTTTTTTCCAAAATACCTCTCATATCTATTGTACTTTTCAGTCTTGCAATTTAGCTTTCCGTGGATTTTTTATATAACCATTAAACTTTATTAGCCTGCCTTTATTTTTTGCTAATTATAAACGATGCTCTTTTTGGTTATTCCCTCCGTTCAAGATCTAGTTTAACACCTTCCCAACCGATCATGGCTGCTTTGCGGTCACTACCCCAATGGTATTGCCCTAATAATCCTGTTGATTTTATAACTCTATGACAAGGAATTAAGAAAGCCACTGGGTTATCACCAATAGCAGAGCCAACCGCACGACTCGCTTTGGGATTATGTATCTTGTTTGCTATGTTGCTATAAGTTGAAAGTTTTCCCATAGGGATGGATAACAAAGCCTGCCACACCTTAAGTTGAAAATCCGTACCTTTAATATGCAGCTTTATTTTAGCTAGTTTTGACCAGTCTTGCGTAAATACGAAGATTACATTTTGTTGAATCTGGTCAGTACATTGTCGATATTGCGCATTAGGATATAACGCTTTCAATGATTGAAGTGATGACTGTTCATCCTCAACAAAAGCAAGATAACAAATTCCTTTTGTTGTTGATGCAATGATGGTTTCACCAAAAGGGCTTTCAATAAAACTATAATTAATTGATAAGTTTTCACCATCATTTTTATATTCTCCCGGCGTCATACCTTCAATATCAATGAACAGATCATGCAACCTGCTGGTACTCGACAAACCTAATTCATAGGTGGCATCCAATAATGAGACATTTTCTTCTTTTAGAAGATTTTTAGCGTGAGTAATACTGATATATCTTAGAAATTGTTTAGGGCTCACTCCAGCCCAATTAGAAAACATACGCTGGAAATGATAAGGACTTAAATGTACATGTTCTGCGGCCTGTTCGAGCGTTGGTTGAAATTTATAATTTTCATTCAAATATCCAATGGCTTTTTTTATTCGATCAAAATCTCTCTGTTTTTGTTTATTCACTTTGAATATTCCTTTTCTGCAAACCAATGAAGTTATGGGTGATAGGCACCCTACAGTATCATTAATAAATTGTGCCATATTTTTCTGAGATACAGGTCTAATAAACACTAAAGAAATATCAAACTTTATCAATTTCCTAACAAAAGTATTTTCTCGGTCAAGTCTTCAATGAAGAGAGATAAACGTTATATCTTTCTACTCATTGCCTATTTGAAAATTATCGAATTTGTCTTTGCTCTGGTAATAACGAGCGATGTTTAGTAAAGATAGACGTATAAATCTTTATTTGCTCTAGCTACAATTACCATTCCTAAGTTATCTTTTATACATGTTGTTTGAATTTTTTTAGTATTTGACCGTTGATTAGTTTTATTAACCAATACAGTATATTTACCTGTTGATAACTTATTTATGTTTTTCTCTATGATACGTATTGATGATAAACAAAATCAGAACGATTAAAAACCCGAATCTTGCTATTAAAATAACTCATTTAGTAAATTAAATTACGGCTGATCTGGTTTATCTTTAATCGTGTCTGTTTTAAGAAAAAAACCGACTAATTTGGATGAGAATTTATTATGTTGGCGTCTATTAGCGACTATTCATCCCTTTGATATGGTTGCATAATGGTATACAAATCCAAAAGAGCAGGTGTCATATGTGTCAATATCAATAGATTGTATACATTGACAAGTTAATCGTTGGTTATTATCTTGCTTTACCAATTATAAGCGCTCGGTTATCTTTTCTAGGTGTCCTTTATCGATACAAGATCCATAATATATATTGCATATCGATAGGTTAATTCCTTAGTACATTTAAAGGTATTTTAATTACTTCTCCTTTTTATTATTAAAAAATGCTAACCAATAAATTGGCCACTGGTTTTTAGATAGTAGATTGTTAATAACATAGGCTATGATTACTAGGGAAATAGAGCCCGAGAGCACGGGAAACAATAAAAAGCTGAAATCGTAATTAACCTGACTTGCTGTTAACAGTATAACCAATGGATTCGCGCCTGCTGGTGGATGTACACATCTTAAAAATTGCATTGCTGCAATAGCACAACCCACCGCTAAAGCAGTAATAAAAATTGAATCACCAAATAATTTTAAAAATACTAGACCAATAAATGCTGATATAAGATGCCCAAAAATTACATTCCTTGGTTGTGCAAGAGGAGACTGAGAAACAGCAAATAAAATGACACATGAAGCGCCAAACGGGGCCATAATAAAATAGCTACCAGAATAGATAGTCAGATATTCCAGAGTTAAAATTGCCAAAGTTCCGCCTAACAGTCCTTGAAATAAATCAAGTAATTTAGGTCTATTAGGTAGTTTTTCACTACCCCAAAAAAAGAATTTCATTAATAGTTTTCCTTATAAGTTATAATGTATGAATAGATAATATGAACAGATCTGTACACCAAATTGATAATAGTACAGATCTGTTCATTCTGCAATTTATTTGGGTGATTTATTTTGAAAAAAACAGATGAATTAATTATTAAGACTGCTGAAAAACTGTTTTATCGGACTGGTTTTTCAAGTGTAGGGGTAGATGATATTAGGGATATATCAGGATGCTCAAAGACTACTTTATACAATCACTTTGGAAGCAAAGATAAACTTATAATGGAAGTATTGAAACATAGAGACTCAATATTTCGTTTAAAACTTGAGGATTCTATTAAAGGACTTAATGGTAAAAATGCGATTTTAGGAATATTCAAATGGCATAAAAAATGGTTTTCCGAAGTGGATTATAATGGCTGTTTATTCATGCGAGCAGTTGAGGAAATGCGTGAAACCTTGCCTTGCGTATCCGATATACTTATGGAGCATAAAGAATTTGTTAGAAGCCTAATTTATTCAAAACTTCAAGACTATTCCGATAAAGAGTCTTTGACAAATAAACTGGTGGTGATTCTTGAAGGTCTTATTAATATTGGTGTAGAGTATAAAAATGATAAGAATCTTCGTGATCAGATTGAACAAGACGCCATTAATTTAGTGTCAGCGCTGTTGAATAAGAATTAAGTATACGAATATTGTGTTGGTAAAGTTTAATTGAATCATTTTAAGGTTATTCGTTTTTTATTTATAAAAATCTGATATTTTGGAGGAGTAATAAATTTAAGGGTTACAGTATGTTCTAAGGGATATTTTTGAAAGAAAGCTGTTTATTAAAACTTGAATTGCGACTAATTGATCAATCTTTAGCAAAGATAGCGGAAGCGCAGAAAAAAAGAATTCTAATTTAACTAATCGATTTTATGTAAATTAATCATGCTTCATCTTTTGCGTAAATCTCTGTTCTACCTTTGGAGCTACTTCTAAAAAACTGGATTGTTTTAAACTAGTATGGACTAAAATAATATGATGTACAGTCAAAGTTAAAGCTAAAGCTAAAGCTAAGTTTTTTGGTGAAATACTTACTAAGTTTATTAATAATGATGTTGTTGATAAAATTTACTTGTCTTCATTTGTATAATTATATTAAGAATGAGTTAACTTTACAGTACTGCTTAATAACGTATTGATAAATTTGTCCCAAATCAGTCAATTGGTAACGATAAAGTAGTAGTTCACAACTCACTTGCTCATGGCTTAACAAATCCAATTCAGTAAAGAGAGTACTGTCAAAAAAACCGCCATGAAGCGGTTAATCAAAAACGTAAAATAAATGAGAATTAATTATCATTTATTTTATGAGCTTTCAAAAATGCCGGTCTACTCGTCGCTTTTTGAAGATAGTTTTCAAGTTTTTTGTCCAACGTAATGCCAAATGCTTTTGCAAACATTAATCGATGAGATAAAAAGATATCTGCTAACGTAAAGGTATCACCAATGAGCCATGCATTTGTTTCTTTTAGTTCTATCCTAGACAAAACATCAATGGTTTGTTTTTTAAAGTAATCGATAAATTCTGGCCATTGCTTATCTTTAGGAGTAAACAGTATCTGTTTAGCAAGGCAAGAAAGTGGCGTTTCTAAGTCAGTAATCGAAAAACTGATTAAAGAATTGATAATAGCTTTTTCTTGTAAATTCGCAGGGTATAACGTATTTTGTTTCTTTTCACAAATATAAAGGCATATGGCCAACGTTTCACTTAATGAAAAACTCCCTTCCGTTAAAAATGGTACTTTACCAAAAGGATGAGGTGATTTGACGACCGCATTATCTGTGTGTATTTCAACCCGGATTGCTTCATAAGGAAGACCTATTTCTTCCAAAGCCCAGATAACAGCCAAAGATCGTGCTCCAGGTGCTGTGTATATTTTCAAGCTTAATCTCCTTTTAATAAATCAAATAATCGGTATTGCGTAAAAGCAAGCATCCATTTTTGGTTTAAGTGATCATTTCCTATTGCGACTCTAGATAATCACCTTATTTGATGGCAGATTGTATAGTAGTTGCTGGATAAAATAAAATCTTTACTGTTACTTTATTTACTTTTTATCTGAAGACAGATGTAAAACTGAATAAATATTTTCTGTATCGTCTATTGTCTATTGGTTTATGCTCAAAAACAGTGAAATGTGGTTAATTTCTATTTAGCTGGACTAAGACCTATATTCGTTTTTATTTATAATAATCTAATATTTTGGAGGAGTAATAAATTTAAGGGTTACAGTATGTTCTAAGAGATATTTTTGAAGGAAAGCTGTTTATTAAAACTTGAATTGCGACTAATTGAACAATCTTTAGGAAAGATGGCGGAAGCGCAGAGATTCGAACTCTGGGAGGGTCGCCCCTCGCCGGTTTTCAAGACCGGTGCTTTCAACCGCTCAGCCACACTTCCGCAATGGCTGTGAATATTAAAGGAGACTTATGAATTTGTAAATAGCTATTTTCAATTTTTTCATCGTTTGCTTTAAATTTCATCAAATTTAGGGTGAATATTCGTGTTATGATGCTTTTACCATCAAAATAGTGCCATCATTTCTTTAAATGAGTATAATATGATTCAAATAAAACAGCGTGTTTATAAAAATGTTAAGTCAAATACCAACCGATGATAAAGGTTATCTAAAAAATTGGCAGGATTGGACTGTTGATTTAGTTCCACTCTTAGCAGCTAAAGAGTCCATTGAATTAACTGATGCGCATTGGGAAGTGATTTTATTTGTTCGTGATTTTTATTTAGAATATAAAACTTCGCCAGCTATTCGAGCATTAGTCAAAGCTATGGAAAAAAAATTTGGCACTGAAAAAGGCAATAGTCGCTATTTGTATAAGTTATTTCCTGATGGTCCGGCAAAACAGGCAACTAAACTTGCTGGTTTACCGAAACCAGTTAAATGTATCTAAATTTAGTGGTTAGATAAAACTCATGATTAGATGGAAAGTCCCATTAATTTTATTAGCTGTACTTAGCTATTTGCAATACTCACTGTGGTATGGCAAAAATAATGTTTATGATTATCAAGATAATGTTCAAATATTGGCAGATCTTCATGAACAAAATGCGCAATTGAAAGACCGTAATGAACAGATGTTTGCTGAAATTAATGATTTGCAGCGTGGTTCGGAAGCGATAGAAGAGCGAGCACGTAGCCATTTAGGTATGGTCAAGCCCAATGAATATTTTTATCGAATTATTGTTGATTCAAAAACACAACATCGTTAAGGCATAATGCAGTGAATAGGAATTGTAATATTACGGCCATTGTTCCAGCAGCAGGGATAGGTTGTCGAATGCGTAGCCAATTACCAAAACAATATTTAAAAATTGGCTCCATGACGGTTATCGAGCACACCTTAAATAAGTTATTATCACATCCAAAAATAGCACAAATTATCGTTGTTATTAGCCCAGAAGATGTGATATTTAACACACTTGCTATTGCTGCGCATGATAAAATAAAAATCACGATAGGCGGTAAAACTCGAGCCGAGTCTGTGTTAGCTGGTTTACATTTGTTGCAAGATGATGATTGGGCTTTAGTGCATGATGCAGCTAGGCCTTGCGTTCATCATGACGATATTACGCATTTAATTAATATTGTGTTAGATTCAAAGCAAGGTGGCATTTTAGCCACTCGCGTCAGTGATACGATAAAGCGTGCCTATCAAGACAATGATAAAATGATTGAACGTTCAGAAGATAGAACACATTTATGGGCAGCTGCAACCCCTCAATTATTTACAGCTAAAGTACTCAAATCATGTTTACTCAATGCGTTGAATAATCATGTAACTATCACCGATGAAGCTTCTGCTATTGAGTATTGTGGAGGGCATCCTTTATTAGTTGAGTGTCGCCGAGACAATATAAAAATTACTCAACCTGAGGATTTAGCATTAGCCACTTTTTATTTAACTCATTCAATTTCAAAGTAGGTACTAGTATGAGAATAGGGCATGGATTTGATGTTCATAGATTTGGTGGTGAAGGGCCAATTACTCTTGCCGGCGTGAAAATTCCTTATCAATATGGTCTGATAGCTCATTCCGATGGCGATGTTGTATTACATGCTATTACTGATGCTTTAATCGGCGCATTAGCATTAGGTGATATTGGCAAGTTTTTTCCTGATAACGATCCGCAATACTTAGGTATAGATAGTCGTATATTATTAAAAAAAGTTTATAGCACAATACAAGCTAAGGGGTATCAACTGGTTAATTTAGATACCACAATAATTGCACAGGAACCAAAAATGCGCCCCCATATTGATCAAATGCGGATTAATATCGCCGAGGATCTGAATGTTCATTTTGATCAAATTAGTGTCAAAGCAACAACCACTGAACAATTGGGTTTTACTGGACGTAAAGAAGGTATTGCTTGTGAAGCAGTAGTGTTATTAACTAAAATAGTTAAAGACAATTAAATTAAAAAAATAGGTAGTATCTGTGTTAGCTGAACTAAATTATTTTTATGGAAAACCCACCACAATCGGCCAGTATAAACAAAAATTTGAAGATTTTGTTGTTACAGAAGATCTTGGTTTTGAGTTGACCAACGATGGTGAACATGTTTTTGTTTTTTTGGAAAAATGCGATTGCAATACAATTTTTGTTGCCGAGCAGTTGGCAAAATATGTCGGTATTTCGGCTAAATTTGTGAGTTATGCAGGGTTAAAAGATCGTCAAGCTGTCACTCAACAGTGGTTTAGTTTACATATGCCTGGTCAAGCTACGCCTGATTTTTCGAATTTTAATTTAGATGGATGTAAAATACTAAAAGTAACTCGCCATAATAAGAAATTAAAAATAGGCGCATTAAAAGGCAACTATTTTAATATCAACCTAACATCATTAAGCGATAAATCCGAAATTGAATCAAAATTAGCTTTGATTAAACAATTTGGTGTACCAAATTATTTTGGTGAACAACGTTTTGGTCGTGAGCAAAATAATGTTATTCAAGCAATAAAATGGGCTAATGGTGAAATATCTGTTACTGATCGTAAAAAGCGTAGCTTCTATCTTTCCGCTGCTCGAAGTGCAATTTTTAATAATATTGTCAGCCAACGAATTGCACAGAATTTGCATCAAACAGTGCTTGATGGTGATATATTACAGCTTGCTGGTCGTGGCAGTTGGTTTGTTGCCCAAGCTGAAGAGTTACCCTCTTTACAACAACGTGTACATCAAGGTGAAATCAATATAACAGCACCTATGGTTGGTGATTCGCCATTAGGGACAACATCTGTCGCTTTTGAATTTGAGCAATCTTGTTTACAAAGTTGGTCTAATTTTAACTCATTATTTGCCAAAGAGCGTGTTGAAACAGCAAGACGTTCGATAGTCGTTTATCCATCACAATTGAGTTGGCAATGGTTAGATGATAATAATGTTAATTTGAAATTCTATTTACCATCAGGTTGTTATGCAACAAGCGTGATACGTGAATTGATAATAGGAAGTGAGTAAATACATGCAAAGTTTAAAAATGCAATCTTTAATTAAATTGTTGCGTCAGCAAGGAATCAAAGATGAGCGTGTCTTAACAGCGTTTGCTGCTATTCCTAGGGAGCATTTTGTTGATGAGGCGCTTTCTCATCAGGCTTATGATAATCGGTCTTTACCTATTGGTAGTGGGCAAACTATTTCACAACCTTACATTGTTGCCAAAATGACAGAATTATTGAAACTAGAACCCCATTCAAGAGTACTTGAAATTGGAACAGGTTCGGGTTATCAAACGGCGATATTAGCTAAGTTAGTTGATCATGTTTGTTCTGTAGAAAGGATTAAAAGTTTACAATGGAATACTAAACGGCGTTTAAAACAGTTAGATCTTCACAATATTTCAACTCGTCATGGAAATGGTTGGTTAGGTTGGCCTGAACGAGGGCCTTTTGATGGTATTATTGTTACGGCTGCTGCATCTGAGGTGCCTAGTAAATTACTCGAACAATTAGCCGATAAAGGTCGATTGGTTATACCGGTAGGTAATGAACATAAACAAATTTTGCAGGTTATTGAACGAGACGGTGATAATTTTATTGTCAATACTGTTGGTGATGTTAAGTTTGTTCCGTTAGTAAAAGGTGATATTGAATAATAAAAGCCATCAAATTGATTGATGGCTTTTATTTTAATGCATTTAGATTTTATTCTAGGCCTTTCTTATTTGTGGCGATCTTAAGTTAGTTTGGTAATTGTTACGTATTACGTTTTATACTAACTATATAATCTATATTTTATAGATTCTTATTTGGGCGTTTTACTTTTTTTAGTATCCTTTTATTCTAAAACGCACAATTGAACTTCTATACCTGACTCTAACGCAACAATTTACTGTTTTTGTTCAGAATTTTTCCATTCACAAATTCCATAAATAGCATTGAACAAATAAATCAGATATTGAGTTGCAATGATAATATTATTGGTATAAATATTTAAACCAATAACCAAGACATTTAAAATCACCCACAAATACCAATTGAATGAATATCTCATCATTAGTAAAAGTTGAGCGACCACACCTAATCCAAAAATAAAACAGTTTGTGATAAGTTGATATATAGTATTATCTACGCCAATAGCATTAGTTAAATAGACATTAAAAAAAACAGCTATAATCAGAAAAATGAGGGTATATAAAAAAGCTTGCTCACTAAGTGAACGAACTTTGACATGTTGATGACTATCCAGGTTTTTTTGCCAAGTGATTAGCCCATAAACATGTGAACCAAAATAGTAAAAAGTAGGCAAGCCTGCACCAATATTGCCACCAAGAAAGTTAGCACAACACTCAGCGACTACGGCTAGCATTCCTAGCACATTCCCTAAGTTTTTGCGTTTAGCTAATAAGATTACACATAACAATCCACAAAATGCACCAGCATACGATACGGCATAACGTAAATTGAAGTTATTAAATGGATCTGTATATAAAAAAGCTAAGGTGACACAAAGTACACAGAAGTAAGGATAAAATCGATTACGTCCTATAGTGATAATAAAATTGGTTAATTTATTCATGATTAAGACTCTTCATCGTTAATAAGTTGATTGACTAGTTCAATACAGCGTAAATATCGTTCATCATAGTCAGGTGAATCGATTTGAACATAACTAATATGGTTTTTTTCTAATAATGAGATAAGTAGTTGCTGGAAGTCCTTTCGCTGTTTTGGGCTACCTAAACTACGTAATCCATCAGCAACCCAAGGCGTGTTATTACCCAATAAAATAACCAGATCAAATCGATAGTTATTGATCATGGCCTGTAAAAATGGATGCTCTTTACCTTCATATTTTTTGCAAAATGCTTGCGTAGTAATAAAATCAGTATCAATAAACGATACTTTATTGGCATGTTTGATTGCAAAATCGATATATTGTGCATGTCCTAAAGCAATTTTATCGTAATCAGCATATTGTAATGCTCGTTCATCACCACCAAGTTGAGAAAATACATAATCACGACCATATTCCCAAGCACTAGTGGTATTAAACATATTGGCTAACTTATTGACTAATGTCGATTTACCGCTTGATTCACCACCAAGAATAGCGACAGTTCGTACAAAAAACGGTCTAACTTCAGTTGGAATATATTGCCAATTTTTTAAAGGCGCTTGACGAATTTGTGTTCCACTTACTTGCATAAATCGGCGTGTAGGATCAATAAGCACTGTATCTAAATCGAATAAATCTTTATACATCGCTACATCTTGTGGTTCACTGGAATAGACACAACTAGGATTAATGCCTTTTTCCTTAAATAACTTTTTAACGCGATCACTCCATTCATTCCAACCATTTGGATATGAAGGAATACCATCTTCTTCTAAAAGCTCAATATGGATATTTTTTTGATATTTAAACGTTTGTAATAACCAACGAATCCGATCGTTAATTGTTGGTTGGCGTGACATTGCGCTTTGTTTAAATAGCGCCATATCTCGCATCGTATCGGAACAAAGAATCACATAAAGTTCGTCAACTTGGCTAATAGCTCGTTGAATAAGATAAATATGGCCAGTATGTAGTGGATAAAACTTTCCAAAAATAACCCCTACTTTTTTATGTTTACAATTGGGATCAATTTGCAAATAGTGATGGAGTGATTGTAACTTTTGAGCACTAGGATTTTTGATTTTATCATTAATTAGTTGGCTCAAATAACCTTTGGTCATTTGGCAGGCATCAGCAACTGTTTGTAACGATAAATTTTTGCGTTTTATGGCTGTTTTCAAATAACTAAAACCATTCATATCGCCTCCTTACCTTTTGTTTTTTATCTGTAACAAAATGTACAATATTTTTAATAATTGTTCAATATATTAAACAATTAAAATAATTTTGCCTAATTAAGTTAAATCTAATAGTAATTAAATATAAAATAGAGAATATTTATTTACCGTTAAAAAACGGGCAATATCCTTTTTAAGTAACACAAAATTAATTAATAAATAAAATCATCATGATATAAGGAAATGATTAAATGAAAAAAATTGCATTAGCAATTGCATTAATTTCAGGAAATGCTTTAGCAAATAATGACGTTAAGTTAAATAAAGTGACACTATTTATTCAGGGCGCAGAATTACAAGGTCAGTCAACTGTTTCATTAACTAAAGGTGAAAGTGAAATAGTATTAACAGGTATTGCGAATGATATTAAGCCAAATTCAATCAATGTTGGTTTTGGTAGTAATAGTGATGTTCAAGTATTATCTACATCATTAAATGAAAGCTATTTGGGTGACATTAGTAACGATGAAAATATTCTGTCGATTTTCGAAAAACAAAAACAGTTACAAGAAAAGCGAGATACGGTCGAAATCCAGCTCAAAGCTGTCAATGAGCAAATATTACTTTTACAAGGTAACCGTTTAGGTAGTTTAACAAGAAATGGATCTGAAGACTTAACAGCCATGAAAAATGTATTAGATTTTGTGAAAACCAATTTAACTACGACGTTAAATGAACAGAATCGATTACAAAAAGAGGTCGATCAGTTAGACGAACAGATAAGCCAATACCAAAAACAGCTAGAAGAAAAGCAAACAAACAATGGAAAGCTACACAATGCCGTTATAGTCAAAGTTGCTTCTAAAAAAGATATAACATTACCTATCACGCTTTCATATATAACAACCAAAGCAGGTTGGGAACCTGCTTATGATGTGCGAGTAGCGGATATCAACTCACCTCTGCAATTAACATATAAAGCAGAAATTCACCAAAACACCGGTTTAGATTGGCAAGATGTGGATTTTAGTTTATCAACATCCAATCCAAGCAAAAATATTACTCCGCCAAATTTTAATCCATGGTATATTGACGTTTATAGTGAAAAAAGTGGTTTATTTTTTTCTAAATCAGAAAAAGAAGAACATTATGAACGCGAATCTAAATCGAAATTGGCTAACTCTGGTCAATTTGGTAATGTTAACACATTAGGTATCAATACCCGTTTTGATATCACATTACCTTATACCATCAAAAACGATAGTAAAAATAATATACTCACTTTACAAACAAAAGAAGTTAATGCAAATTACCAATACATCTCAATGCCTAAAGTAGATAGTAGCGTATACTTACTCGCACAAATAAATGATTGGGATAAGTTGAATTTATTATCAGGAAAAGCCAATATCTTCTTCAATGGTGATTTTATGGGTGAAACAATTATCTCCACTGAAAATACCAAAGGGACATTAGATTTGTCATTAGGGCGCGATAAAAGTATCTTAATTACCAGAAATCGTAATATTAAAGAAACCTCGACGCCATCACTATTTGGTAATGATGTTTCACAAAAGTATGCATATACTATTGATGTCAAAAATACCAAAACGTTGCCAATAAATATTGTCGTAAACGATCAATTACCAGTTATTTTAAATAAAGCGGTAATACTTGATGATGCCAAATATGATGGTGCAAAATATGATAAACAAACCGGATTATTAACGTGGCAGTTCACTTTAAACCCAAGTGAAAGTAAAGACCTGAATATGAGTTTCAAAATTACTTATCCGAATGATAAAGAAAATGATATATATGGTTTATAACCCCTATAAAACAAAGTATAAAGTATGTTAACAACGTGGTTAGAACAATTTAAGCAAAATAGTCAAATTAATTTACTTGATATTCATTTAGCGCTGTTTTTATCAAAAAAAGCACAGCTAACTGATGATATTGTCATTAAACGTTTGGCTTTTTTAATTTTATTACTCAGTTTTGAGGTCAGAGCGGGGCATGTTTGTTTGGATATTTCCCAGATAGACGAGCAAAACTATGATCCAAAGCTTTGGCATGATTTAGCGTCTCCCACTGTGCAAGATTGGTTAACCACTATTTTGCAAGCACAAAATAATCAGATAATCAGCGATGGCACGTTGCTTTCACCGCTTGTATTTATTGATAATAGACTCTATTTTCAACGTATGTACCTAGATGAAAAGCAAGTTGCATCTTATTTTAATCAATCCCTATTTGAACAACAATTAGCATCACAGGCTGATTTAATTACGATTTTAGATCAATTATTTACTCAACGATCGGCAACCATTGATTGGCAAAAAATCGCTGTGGCAGTGGCGTTAACGCGTAAAGTTGCTATTATTTCGGGTGGACCAGGTACCGGTAAAACCACAACAGTGGCTAAAATATTAGCTGGCATTTTGTTAACCAATCCTAATTCTCGCATTATTGCAACAGCTCCAACGGGTAAAGCTGCATCAAGGTTAACAGAATCACTTAGCCAAGCCATAGCACAATTGCCTGTTAATCAAAAAATTAATATTAAAGCAGAAGCCATTACTTTACATCGTTTATTGGGTGCTAAAACAGATAATCGTTCATTTCATTACAATAAACAAAATCCTCTTCATGTTGATGTATTAGTGATTGATGAAGCATCAATGGTTGATCTTAATATGATGTCAAGAGTGATTGATGCATTACCTGTTACGGCACGTTTAATTCTATTAGGAGACAAAGACCAACTTTCATCGGTTGAGGCTGGTGCAGTATTTGGTGATCTTTGTGCTTTTATTGGTAAAGGCTATAGCCCAGCACGCGCCCAAGAATTAACGCAATTAACCGGTTATGTTGTGCCGAGTGCGCAGAAAGTTGCAACGATTACCGATAGTATATGCTTATTACAAAAAAGTTACCGATTTGATCAAACCTCAGGTATTGGTGTATTGGCTAATGCGGTAAAAGAGGGCAGTGTGAGCAAGGTAAAAGCACTGCTCATGAATGCTGAATTTAATGACATTCATTTCTATAATTTAGCATCAAAAGAGACCTATCAGTCCATTTTAAATGAGAGTGTTGAACATTATTCAGATTATTTAAAGGCAATAAAGTCTAGTGGTGATAATGATATTATGTCCATTTTAGCTAAGTTTGCCAACTATCGCTTGCTTTGTGCTTTGCGATCAGGAATGTTCGGTGTTAGCGGTTTAAACTTACAAATTGAATCTCTATTAGCTAAACATAAGTTAATTCAGATAAAGAATAAAGAGGCATGGTATATCGGCCGCCCTATTATGATTTTACGTAATAGTGCCGCATTAGGATTATATAATGGTGATATTGGCATAGCCCTACCTGCTGAGCATGATAGTAGTAAATTACGTGTTTATTTTCCTTTTGCTGATGGTTCTATCAAAGGGTTTTCACCCTTCAGGTTACCTGAGCATGAAACGGCTTATGCAATGACTATTCATAAATCACAGGGTTCTGAATTTGATGATGTAAATATTATATTGCCAACTGATTATTCACCATTACTCAATCGCTCTTTACTTTATACTGCAATTACGCGAGCTAAAAAAACAGTATCGATTTATGCCGATACTCAGATTTTAGCGCTTTCCGTTAAAAGTCAAATACATCGTGAAAGCGGGTTAGCTCAACAAATAGAAAACACTAGCTCATAACATAGTGATGGTAACGTTTTTAGTCTAAAAAGTTTGTTAATTTTTGTAGTAGATAATGTGGTTAAAGGCTTTCAAGTTAAAAATATAATTAGCTGACGTGATAATTTAAGCAGACTATAAAGATTTTTAAGATAATAATCTGTTATGCTTTTTTAAAAACCGATTTAGTGGCTGGTAGTTCATTATTTCCTTAAATCAATCCTTATTTATTGTTGAGCTATTTAGATATAGCTCATTACCGGCAACATTTGATTTGCAAATATAACTCATCAATTTTGGTAAAAGATTTTCAAACTAACTAGATAAAAATAAACGTTGTTAATGCATCATGAGGAATGATTTATCTACATAATCTTTTTTTATGTAGATGATAAGCAGTAATGTAGGCAAACAGCACTTGCTAGATTAACCAAGTGCTGTTTATTTTATGATGATAATTAATGAATGATCTTCGCTAAAAAGTCTTTAGCACGATCTGATTGTGGATTAGTGAAGAATTGCTCTTTTGAAGTGTCTTCAATGATCTCACCGGCATCCATAAAGATAACACGATGTGCAACTTTACGAGCAAAGCCCATTTCATGTGTCACTACCATCATAGTCATACCTTCATAAGCTAACTCGACCATAACGTCTAACACTTCATTAACCATCTCAGGATCGAGTGCAGATGTTGGTTCATCAAATAACATAACAATAGGATCCATACAAAGTGCACGGGCAATTGCTACTCGTTGCTGTTGTCCACCAGAAAGCTGAGCAGGGTATTTATCTGCATGCGCCAGTAAACCTACACGTTCTAATAGATTTAAAGCTTTTTCACGTGCCTCTTCATCCGCTCTTCCTAATACTTTGATTTGAGCAAGCGTTAAGTTTTTTAATATTGTTAAATGCGGAAATAATTCAAAATGCTGAAACACCATGCCTACTTTAGATCGAAGTTTAGCCAGATTGGTCGATTTATCAGTAATTTCTGTGCCATCAATAATAATTTTGCCCTTTTGTACTGGCTCTAAACCATTTACAGTTTTGATTAGTGTGGACTTTCCTGAGCCAGATGGGCCACAAACAACCACTACTTCGCCTTTTCCTACTTTTGTTGAGCAGTTCTTTAATACTTGAAATTGTCCATACCATTTTGATACATTTTCTAAGGAGATCATCGATTTATCCCTTTTTTGAAATAATTAACTAAACGTGAAGCAGTAAAACAAATTATAAAATAACTTGCTGCTGCAAAAATAATCATAGAATATTTAACCGTGCCACCTTGAACGTTGCCGATTTGTGTCACACTTGCGCCAAATAAATCAATCAAGCTCATGACATAAACTAAAGAGGTATCTTGGAATAAGATAATACCTTGAGTAAGTAATAGCGGTACCATTGATCTAAATGCTTGCGGTAAAATGATTAAGCGCATTGCTTGCGCTTTAGTCATACCAAGTGCATAAGCAGCGTGATATTGGCCTTTAGCTACTGCGTTAATACCTGCGCGAATAATTTCAGAATAGTAAGCTGCTTCAAATAAAGCAAAGGCAATCATTGCTGATACAACGCGAACATCGGCATAAGGTGGTAAATTAAATACATATTTAATAACTTGCGGAAGCGCTAAATAGAACCATAACAGCACTAAAAGTAGTGGAATGGAACGAAATAAATTCACATAGCATTTAGCAAATATATTAAGTATTTTGTTATTTGATAAACGCATTAATGCAAGCACTGTTCCCCAAACAATGCCAAAAACGACCGCATTGAGCGTAATTCTTGTGGTCAACCATAAACCACTTAATAAAAGATGATAGTTGTCTGATACTAATGAAGGTATATTAGCAATCCAATCAAATAACTGCATTTTATCCTCCATGATTCATGTTAGGTAAGCGAGTGTGTTTTTCAACAATTCGCATAATAGTCAGTACGGCATAATTGATTAACATAAATGCAATAGTGACACCACAAAGTATTTCCACAATACTATTAGTCGATTCATTAATGCGATCAATTTGACCAATTAGATCGATTAGCCCAATAGTTGACGCCACAGATGAATTTTTAATTATATTCGTCATTTCTGAGGTTAATGGTGGAATTATACGTCTATAAGCATTAGGTAATAGAATGTATATGTAAGCTTGACGATTAGTTAATCCAAGTGCGATAGCCGCATAACGTTGACCTTTAGGTAAAGTTTGAATACCTGTTCTGACTTGTTCTGCGATACGTGCTGAAGTAAATAATCCTAAAGCAATTGCTGCTGTGATAAAAGAGCTGACATTTGGCGATAAGCCAGATATAAACCATGTTTTTAAGCTACCTGTTAAAATTTCTGGAAATAACATATACCATAAAAACATTTGTACGAGTAATGGAATATTACGAAACAGCTGGATATAACTCGCGGCAAAGTTATTAAGAAACTTATTGTCAAGTGTTCGGCATATCCCGACCAAAGATCCTAACACAAAGGCAATGATCCAAGCGGTCACAGCTAACGACACAGTAACAAAGATGCCATCTAATAGCCAGTTTAAGTAAATCCCATCACCATATGGGGTGGGTTCAAAAAATAGTGTCCAATTAAAACTCATAATATATTTAATTCACTAATTTAGGTTATGTACTAAATGCTAATACATTTAGTACATGGATTAGAAAGATAAGAATAGTATTAATCTAATGCTTTATCATTAGGATTTGCAAACAGCTCAACCATTTTTGGTGAAATTTCAAGTGCCATGTTGGCGCCTTTAGGTGGAACAGGTTGAGTGAACCATTTGTTGTAAGATTCAAGTGCTTTTCCTGATTTTTGTGCGTCAGAAATAGTTTTGTCCATTAATTGTTTAAATTGAACATCACCTTTTCTTAACATACAGCCATAAGATTCATAAGATAATGGTTCGCCAACAATTTTCCAATCATTTGGTTTTATTGCACGCGAACGTTCCCCAGCAAGTAACGCGTCATCCATTAAAAATGCTTCGGCACGACCTGTTTCAAGCGCATTAAATGCATCACCATGATCTTTAGGGGTAATAATACGAATGCCTAGGTTTTCTTTAGCATTGATTTGGTTTAAACGAATTTCAGAAGTTGTGCCGGCAGTGGTAACCACATTTTTGCCTTTAAGATCTTCAATACTTTTAATATTACTGTCAGCTTTTACTAAAAAGCGCGTACCAACAATAAAAATACTATCTGAAAAATCGACAGTTTTTTGACGTTCAAGATTATTCGTGGTTGAACCGCATTCAAAATCATAAGTATAGTTATTGAGTAGTTGAATACGTGTTTTAGACGTAATTGGTAAATATTTTACTTTAAGATTTGGTAAATTAAGTTCTTTTTTAACTGCATCGACAATTAAATTAGAATAATCTTGCGAATAACCAATAACTTCTTGATTATCACCGTAGTAGGAAAACGGAATTGACGATTCGCGATGACCAACAACAATCACACCACTTTCTTTGATTTTAGCTAATGTGCCACTGAGTTCTTCTGCAACTGCAGTTCCAGCCATTAGACCTAACATTGCAAATGATAAAACTAATTTGGTTAATTTTGTTTTTTTGTTCATAGTCATCTCCTACTGTTTATTTTGTATCATATTAAATTTATTTAATATTTTTACAAAGGGCGTATATTATAACTTATTTTTTAGCATAAAAGTACTTTTTACTGTTTATTTATAGATTATTGGAGCTAGATACATTAATTGATATTTTGCATTTTTAGCAATTAATGAAGCCTCAGGTTTTATTTGGAACTCAATTTAATTTAAGCAATAATTATGCCAGTATCTTAAATTATGAACGTTTTTTTATAAAAGTGATAATACACATGAATAGGATAAGAACATAATAAGGAAAATTTCCCCATCTTGCATAAGGGGTTAAACCAGTGGTTGGGGATAGTGTTGCATTTAACACACCTTCAGTAAATGCAGGTATTTGTTGAATAATATACCCTTTTTTGTCAATAATTGCAGTTATGCCATTATTGGTACTACGAATTAAGGGTCTGCCAAACTCTAATGCTCTTGCTTGTGCCATTTGCAGATGTTGTTTTGGTCCAATACTGTCACCAAACCAAGCATCATTTGAAACAGTCAGTAAAAAGTCAGTATCAGGTTGAAAGTTATGCCAGATGTAATTAGATAAAATCACTTCGTAACAGATTGCCGTTGTAAATTTAAATCCTTGCATTGTTAATTGGGGTTGCTTTTTATCTCCTTGTTTCATTGATGACATAGGAATATCTAGCAACGCTGCAATTGGTTCAAGTACAGATTCTAACGGAATAAATTCGCCAAAAGGGACTAAATGATGTTTTTGATAACGATTGATTGTAGGATACTGATAAGCTTCTTTACCTCCTAATACTAAGAGCGTATTGTAAATATCACCGTTAGTTTGACCTTCAGCGTTTTTTAAACGGTAATCAATAATACCCACCGCTATTTCGGAACCTTTAGCTCTCGCTTCGTTATCTAAATAATATAAAAACGGTTGTTGATTTATCTCGAAGTCAGTAATGCTCGCTTCTGACCAGATAATGATTTTATCTTTGCCTAAAGATTGTTGTGTGAGTTGATAGTAAGTTTTTAATGTGCTTTCCAATTGTTCACTATTCCAACGTAATGATTGTGGAATATTGCCTTGGATTAACGAAAAGTTGGCTGTACGTTGCTGATCTACGGTTGTCCAATCAATATCTTTGAATGAAATTGGTGCAATAAAGATCGCTATTAGTGCAATTATCGCACCAAGCACGTGCTTTTTATAAACCTTGGAACGCAATTGATGTAAAATATAAAGTATTAATCCACAGATAATACTAGTAACTAAGTTAACCCCTTCTATACCAATAATAGGAAAATATGCGCGCAAAGGGCTATCTAGTTGGCTATATCCAAGCTCTAGCCAAGCAAATCCAGTTAAAATATAGCCACGTAAAAATTCGCTAAATTGCCAAATTACAGGTGCAGTAATAACAAGTTGTTTAAAAGAAAAGGGAGGAGCATAGCGATCCAGCGTTCTTAATAACAGTGCAAAGAGCATTGGATAAAGCGATAAATAGGCAATTAATAGTCCCAATATGACAATAGCCATTGCGGTGGGTAATTCACCATATTGTTTGATACTGATATAAATCCAATGCACGCCACCAACAAAATAACCTATTCCCCAAGTTAATCCTATCAATAGGGCCTGTTTCTTGGATTTATTAGCAATCAACCATAATAGACCAATAAATGAGATAAAAGCTAACGGCCAAATATGAAAAGGCGCATAACTAAAAACAGCTATGCCCCCCAAAATTAAACTTAGGAAAAGGTGTTTAAGCATTTTCTGGTAGCTCTAAATTAGGTATAGTTGCACCTTCAGGGATTGTTACATGTAATTGAATGATACGCCGGCGATCGACTATCGTTACTTTAAATTGATAGCCATCAATCAAGATACTTTCACCGCGTAACGGCAAACGCCCAAAATGTTGCATAACCAGTCCACCAATGGTATCCATTTCATCATCACTAAATGAAGTTGCAAAAATTTCATTGAAGTCTTCAACAGGTGTAAGCGCCCGTACGGTGTAAACGGATTGAGATAAACGACGAATATTACGATCTTCGACTTCATCGTATTCATCTTCGATATCACCAACAATCAACTCTAAAATATCTTCGATAGTGACTAGTCCTGATATACCACCAAATTCATCAATGGCCATTGCCATATGGTAACGCTGCATACGAAACTCTTTTAACATATGGTCAACACGTTTACTTTCGGGCACAATCACTGTTGGTCGTAAGATTTTTTTTAAATCAAAATCAGCAACACCTTGGCGAATAAAAATCAGTAAATCTTTGGCAAGTAGCACACCTTCAATGTGATCTCTATCTTCACTAATCACAGGATAACGAGAGTGTCCATGTTCAGAAATAATATCTAAGCATTGATCAAGCGTGTAATTGTCTTTGATTGTGATAATTTGAGAGCGGGGAATCATAATGTCGCGAACGCGTTGATCTGCAATATCCATCACACCTTCAATCATATCAAGCGTGTCAGGATCGATGAGTTCGTTTTCTTCTGCTTCGCGGATAACTTCGATCAGTTCTTCTTTATCCTTTGGTTCTGAATTAAATAACTGACTTAACCATAGTGTAAACCCTTTTTTGGTTCTCCGGTGATTATCATCACTCATTTGCTCTCTTCCTTTGTTTTGATTTATTAATTAATTGGTTGTGGTAGATAGTTATATTAACTAAATGCTTACATTAGTCAATTGGTTGATAAGGATTATCAAAGCCTAATTGTCGCATAATGTCTATTTCAATATTTTCCATTTCTTCGGCTTCTTCGTCAAGGATATGATCATAACCTAATAGGTGTAAGCAACCATGAACAATCATATGTGCCCAGTGTGAAGTTAGTGATTTATGTTGCTCTTGCGCTTCAGCTTCTACCACCTGCTTACATATGATTAAATCGCCTAATAGTGGCACATCAATTTCAATCGGTGATTCAAATGGAAAAGATAATACATTAGTCGGTTTATCTTTATGGCGATAAGTATTGTTTAGCTGTTGACTTTCTGCTTGGTCAACAATGCGGATGGTAATTTCTGCTTGATCCATAAATTGTGGTAAAATCACTTCTAACCACTGCATGATTTGTGTTTCGCTCGGTAGGTTTTCTGTTTCTTCACTCGCGATTTGCAAATCTAAAATAATTTCACTCATTTTATTTTCCTAATGACAATTATTCACGATGATAAGGATGATTGGTGGTCAAGCTCCAAGCGCGATATAAACTTTCGGCAACAATTACCCGTACCAGTGGATGGGGCAAAGTAAGTGGAGAAAGTGACCAACTCTGTTCAGCTGCAATTTTACATGCAGGAGAAAGACCTTCAGGACCACCTATAAGTAAGCTCACATCGCGACCATCGGTTTTCCAGCGCTCTAATTGTTGAGCTAAATTGTGTGTTGTATACGCTTTGCCAGGAATATCGAGTGTGACAATGCGATTACCTTTACCGCAAGCATTTAACATCATTTCACCCTCTTTATCTAAAATGCGGACAATATCCGCATTTTTGGTGCGCTTACCGGCAGGAATTTCAATTAGTTCTAGAGGCATATCTTTAGGAAAGCGAGAACAATAATCATCAAAAGCTGTTGTAACCCAATTAGGCATTTTGTTGCCAACAGCAATAAGTTGAATCTTCACTAGATTAACTCCACAGTTTTTCCAGTTCGTATAGTTGTCGGCTTTGTTCCTGCATAATATGTACGATAACTGAATCCATATCAACCACTACCCAATCTGCATCATTTTGACCTTCACTTCCTAAGACCAAATATCCTTGTTTTTTTGCTTCATCGAGTAAATGTCCAGCTATTGAGGCAACGTGACGATTAGACGTACCAGTACAGATAATCATATAATCTGTAATACTTGATTTGCCGCGCACATCTAGGGTAACAATGTCTTTGCCTTTTAGATCATCAATTTTATCAATAATAAAATCTTGTAACGATTGTTGCAAAATAATCTCTCTACTGTTAAATATAAAGCGTCAGTATAGCATATTTTTTAAATAGAATGGTGGTGATAATATCCCGAACTTTTGGTAGCAAAATTAATCTAGCCGTTTACTGACTTAAAAATCACTAGCTATCCCCAATAAATGTTGTGATCATTGGGGAGTAGGGAAATGTAACTATAACTATAACTTAAAGTGTAATAACGTGATCAAATAACGGATTATTGGTTAAACGATGAGTAACCATAAGTAACGTTTTTCCAGCACATGTCTGTTTAATTAATTGAATTATCTGCTGTTCAGTTTGTTGATCAAGGCTTTCAGTTGGTTCATCCATCAAGATCAAAGGCGAGTTATGGAGTAAAGCTCTTGCTATACCTATTCGTCGAATTTCGCCTCCTGATAACGTTCTTCCACCTTGTCCAAGTGGTAAATCTAATCCTTGTTCGGTTGCAAGTAGTTTGTCCAATTCGACTTGATGTAATACCTCTATTAATTGCTTATCTGATGCTTGGTTATTACCAATAAGTAGATTTTGACGAAGGCTATCACTAAAAATAGTGATAATTTGTGGTACAACGGCAATAACTTTGCGCAAAGTTGGCTCATCGAGTTGTTCGATAGGTGTGTTATTAATAAAAATAGTACCAGAATTGGGTTGCCAGCTACGCGTGACTAAACTTAGTAATGTTGATTTGCCGCAACCGGTTTTACCCACTAATGCTATATGTGCACCAGCTTCAACCGTTAATGAAAAATTGGTTAATATCGCAAAAGGTTGATTTGGATAACAAAAATTAATGTGATCAAATTGTAATTTTGCTGAATTTAAATCAATTGTCTTGCCATGTTCAACAAACTGTATATCGGGTGTTTGGTTGAAAATATTTGTTGTACGTTTAGCCGAGGCAATGACTTGACCTAAAAAGATAAATGCCGCAGGAATTGGCATTAAAATTTCGTTACTGGCAAGGCAAACAAATACAAATAATGCAACAAGTGGTGATAAGGTATATTGGGTTATAAGCCAAAGCACCAGTAATGTTAAAAAGCCTGAAATCAGTATAACCAGAGCGGTTGATAATGCCACTAAGGTTGATTGGCGTTGTTGATTGTAAAGCCAGTTAGATTCAAGTTCATCTAGTTTAACTCGGTAACGGCACTGTGCGTTAAATAAAGTGAGCTCAGCTTGCCCTTGTAAATAATTGATTAACAGCGCTCGATACTCACTTTGTTGCTGAGCTAGCTGTTCACCCAACTGTTTACCGGCATAATAAAAAATAATGGGCACAGCAAGTAAGGTTACCGTAAGTATAATACAAATGATTAATGCAATGGGTAGATTAATGGTACTTAATCCAATAAATAGCAGCACAATCATGACTAATGCCGTTACAATTGGTGAAAATAATTTTAAATAAAGATGATCTAATGCATCAATATCAACAATAAAACGATTAAGTAAGTCAGCTTTTTGATAATGTGCTAATTGATGAGCGCTTAGCGGCAATATTTTTTTAAAAGCCAACGTTCTTAAATACGCTAAAATTTTAAAGGTCGTATTATGATCAACTAATCGTTGCATATAGCGTGAAGCTGTTCGTGTAATTGCTGCCGCGCGCACACCTGCCGCCGGTAACATATAATTAAATGTATATAATCCTGCAACACCAACTACCGCTGTTGAAGCTAAAAACCAACCGGATAAAGATAATAAAAAAACACTGGCAAATAACGTCAGTATAGATAGTGATAATCCCAATATAATTTGCCAAAAATAGTGTTTATACAGTGCAATATAGGGGCGTAAAATAGCTAACATGCATGCTCCTTGCTGTTAATACTGTGTAGTTTTCCCTGTGACAATTGCCATATTTGATTATATTGTTGCATATCTTCATTTTGGTGAGTAATGGTAATCGTGTTGATCGCAATATTTTGTTGATCAATTTGCTGTACCGTTTGCTTATCTAAGCTAGCTGTGGGTTCGTCAAGAATCAATAATTGACACGGTTTTAACATTGCTCTAGCTAATGCTATACGTTGGGCTTGTCCAACTGACAGTCTAACTGCATCTTCCCCCACTTGTGTATCTATACCAGATGGCAATTTGGCTATAACATCGACTAATTGCGCTTTTTTTATAACGGCTTCGAGTTCTTGTTCTGATGCATTTTGTTTACCCAGTAAAATGTTTTCGCGGACAGTGCCATTAATTAAGTAAGGATTTTGACCAATCCAACTAATTTGTTGTTGCCATGTTTTAATCTCTATTTGGCTAAATTCAATATCATTAATGGTTAGCGATCCTTGGTAGGGTAAAAAGCCCAATAATACATTCATTAATGACGTTTTGCCTTCACCACTGGTGCCTATCAAAGCTAGATTGAACGGTGCCTTTAGCGTGAAAGTTAAAGGC
Organism: Gilliamella sp. wkB171; assembly: GCF_001693755.1. GTDB lineage: Bacteria > Pseudomonadota > Gammaproteobacteria > Enterobacterales > Orbaceae > Gilliamella > Gilliamella apicola_F. The sequence goes on along the minus strand of NZ_LYST01000044.1, from coordinate 65,722 downwards.
CCTACAATAGGCATGCCTTCGCTAGACATGACGATTAAATTAGTTGCTTTAATCGTCTGTAATGTTTGCTTAAATTCAATATTGGTTTGTAAGTTATGACTTGCTTGTTTTGGTTGCTGTTGGCTCAAAAATGTTTCGATATTATCGGCCGCTGCAATCGCTTCTGCTTTGGCGTGATAATACGTGCCAAGATCGCGTAATGGTTGAAAATATTCAGGTGCTAAAATAAGTGCAAAAAAGCCGGCAAATAACGTTACTGTGCTATTGTATGAACCAAAATTAAATTCACCTAAATAAGAAAAACCAAAATAAACTGCAACAATTGCAATTGATATTGAAGTGAAAAACTCTAATACCGCAGATGATAAAAATGCTACTTTTAAGACTTGCATGGTTTTGATGCGAAAATCTTCAGATGCTTGGGTTATTTGTTTGGCTTGTTTATCACCTTGATTAAATAACCGAATCGTTGCTAGTCCTTTTAGGCGATCTAAAAAATGCCCACTAAGGTAAGCCAGTGCTTTGAAATGGCGACGATTAATATCGGCAGCCCCCATGCCAACTAAAATCATGAAGATAGGAATAAGTGGGGCTGTACATAGTAATATACCAGCCGCAGCCCAGTTAAACGGTAAAATAGCAAAGAAAATTAATATAGGCACCATACTCGCTAGGCGCATTTGCGGCAAATAACGAGCAAAAAAATCGTGCAGCTTGTCAACTTGTTCAATGAGTAAGGTGCTCCAAGCACCTGTAGTGCTTTGATTTAAATAAGCCGGGCCTAGTAATTCAAGTTGATTGATAAGCTGGTGTCGAATGTGTTTGCGAATTTTTTTAGCCAATGAAAAGTTAATTTTTTCACGAAAATAAATTAATGCAGCACGCGCTAGAAAGGTCATTGCGAGCGCTAAAAAATAGGGTAATACTCTATTTAAATTAAGTTGTTCAATAATTAATTTTTGCAAAATACTAGCCAATAGTGCTGCTTGAACAATGATCAAAATAGTGAGTAAAAGGCCAGTTAATAGTGAAGCACGCAAATCAGCTTTATGAAGTTTTGCGTGCTGTTTTAACCAGCCAAGTAGATAGGTTTGACGTTGTTTATCTAAAGACATGAAATTTTATTTTTATTTTAAATTATCCAAATAATGCTCGGCATCTAACGCAGCCATACAACCTGTTCCCGCTGAAGTAATCGCTTGTCGATAGACATGATCCATCACATCACCTGCGGCAAAAATACCTTCAACACTCGTTTGAGTGGCATTACCTTGAGTGCCTGATTGTACTTTGACATAACCACCATTTAGTTCAAGCTGTCCTTCGAATATTGCGGTATTGGGTTTGTGACCAATAGCGATAAATACACCCATCACAGAAAGTTGCTCGGTGAGATTGCTATCTTGTGTGCTACGCATCCTAACACCTGTTACCCCCATATTGTCACCCAGTATTTCATCCACGACTTGATGAGTATGCAATATTACTTTACCTTCTTTTACTTTTTCATTTAAACGATCCATCAATATTTTTTCTGCTCGAAAACTATCTCGTCGGTGAATTAAGTGTACTTCACTAGCAATATTGGCAAGATAAAGCGTTTCTTCTACAGCAGTGTTACCACCCCCTACGACTGCAACTTTTTGATTTCGATAGAAAAATCCATCACAAGTGGCACAAGCCGAAACGCCTTTACTTTTGAAAGCTTGTTCTGATGGTAATCCTAAGTATTGTGCTGATGCTCCGGTAGCAATAATTAATGCATCACAGCTATATTCAGTTTCACTACCGTAAAGTTTGTAAGGTTTTTTACTAAAATCAACACGATCGATTTGGTCGATAATAATTTCTGTATTAAATCTTTCAGCATGTTCTTTCATTTTGACCATTAATTCAGGGCCGGTAAGTTCGGGTGCCCCAGCTGGCCAATTTTCAATTTCGGTAGTGGTTGTCAGCTGTCCACCTTCTTGTGTACCAGTAATCAATACTGGTGATAAATTTGCTCTTGCAGCATAAACTGCTGCCGTGTAACCAGCAGGGCCAGAACCAAGTATTAATAAACGAGCATGTTTAGTTTTCATATTACTATCCTTATTATTTAAATATTCTGGCTATTAGCAACCAAAGCTGTGCAATTTATAACTGATAAGTTTAACATTATCAATCCATGTGGTGAAAAAAATTGGTTATTGCAGTAATAGGTTATCGCAATAATTTTTATTATGGTAATTTTCAAAGTTTATCTTTATATTTTCAATTTTTTTAAATTATTTTCTTTTTTTAAAACTATATTTTGTTTAATTTGCTTTTTTAAACGATTAAAATTAATTTTTTAAGTTTTTTATAATTTTATTCCGGTTATCTGTTTAGATTACCCGTATAAACTAAAAGGATATAAGATGAATAATACTACTATAGAAAAAGTCGAGTCAGTGCTTTCCAAAATTAGTTGGGCACAACAAATGTTAAATTCGGTACAACAACAGGTTAATGATCCTCAACTCGGTAATATTTTATCAGGCATTGAGTTTATAATAGATTGCGCTTCTTCTGATGCAGAAGCGCTATATAATTTAGTGAAATAATAGGTAGTGAAATGTTAGTTGACTTATCCTTCATCTCGCCTAGTGACGAGTGAAGGTAATTACTGCCTTATTTGTCATTAGGTAAATAAGTTGTCATATCGGTAAGTGGCCAGCGAATATGTGGTGAACTAGGTTCATCAGCCCGATATCCAAAGGCGATACAAAGTCCAACACCAAATACTTGGCCGCTGAATTGAGGAATCGTATTTTCAAAAATTTTGATGACTTTATCACTCTCAAACCCACCTATTGCACAAGAATCGATGCCTTTAAAAGCAGCTGCTGTCATCATATTTGCGCTTGCTATATAGATTTGCATTTCTGACCAGTGATTGAGGGTTAAACCATCAGCGAGTCCATGTTTACAAAAATTGATAAAGGATTGGCAAGCAATGTCGATAGCGGTTTTATCCTCTGGATTCGGTAATGTTCGAGCAATGGTTCGACGCAAATAATCACTTTGTAATGTAAAATTATTAGCCTTACGATAAAGGGCAACAACGTAATGTGAGCAGCTAGTTACTTGTTCTTGGTCATAACAAATTGCACGTAATTGCATTTTAATTTTATCATTGCTCACCACAACAAAATGCCAAGGCTCCATGCCAAATGACGATGGAGATTGACGTGCTGCTTCTAAAATATATTCCATGTCGACATCATTGATTTTTTTATTGATGTCGAATTTTTTACATGCATGTCTAAATTCAAAAGCCTGATTTAATTGATCCATATTCTCTCCTAATGTTGTGTATTCCATGGTGCAACTTTAATTAATAATAGCATACCTGGTAAGGCTAAAATCGTACATAAAGCAAAAAAGGTTGTCCAACCTAGATGTTCGACCATCACGCCAGTCGTTGCATTTATCAATGTTCTGGGAATTGATGCGATACTTGTAAATAAAGCAAACTGCGTTGCTGTATAAAGTGGATTAGTGGTTTTAGCGATAAACGCGACAAATGCGGCAGATCCTAAACCCACCCCTAATGCTTCAAATCCTATAACAATGGCTAACATAATTTGTTGATAACCGGTAATGGTTGTAAATGGTCCTTCAATCGATAACCAAGCGAAGCCTAAAATGGAAATAACTTGTACAAAACCAAAAGCCCAAAGCGCTCGATTAATTCCAATTTTGATCATCAATATTCCACCAATTAATGCACCGAAAACACTCGGCCATAAAGACGCGTTTTTAGCAATCCAACCAATATCTAATCGACTATAACCCATTTGTAAATAAAAAGGTGTAGCTAAAGAGGTTGCCATACTATCGCCCAATTTATAAAGAAATATGAAGGCTAAAATAATGATTGCATTTTTAACACCTTGACGAGTGATGAATTCACTAAATGGTTTTATGATGATCGCTTCAAGATTATGTTTTTTAACTGGTTGGTTAAGTGGTTCTTTGACCCATAACGTCATGATGATAGCTGGAATCATAAATAACGCAGTAATAATAAAAACACTGTGCCAAGCTAGATAACTAGACAATATAAGCGATAATGATCCAGGTACGAGTCCTGCAATTCGATAGGCATTGGTGTGAATACTATTTCCTAGACCCAGTTCATTATCAAATAAGATCTCTCTTCTAAATGCATCTAAAGCAATGTCTTGCGTCGCCGAGAACAGCGCGATAATAAAACAAAGAGTGGCAATGAGCCAAATATTGAGTGAAGGTGATAAAAAACCTAATAAACTAATGGATAATACTAATATCATTTGCGACATTAGCATCCAGCCTCGGCGCCTGCCTAAATGGAATAATGAGGTATTATCCATAAAAGGTGCCCAAACAAATTTAAAAATATAAGGAATTTGTGTTAAAGAAAATGCACCAATTGTTTTAATATTTATTCCTTCGCTTTCTAACCACGCAGGTAAAAGTTGTAGTAACAAATAAAATGGCAAACCAGATGCAAAACCTGTAAAAATACAGATGAGCATTTTAGTTGTAAAGATGGTTTTAAAGAGGGTGTTTTGCGTGTTATTCATTATTTAACATTAATGGTTAGTTTTTTTGCAAAGTGATATCATAGCACATTAATAACAAATAATTGTTAAAGCCAATAAAAAGCGTTTTACTCTGACTAGATTGACTAAAAGTAAAAATTTTAATCAGTTTTGACTTATTTTAATAACAATCTTAATCTAGGGAGTTAAACTCTTTTAGGGCAGACTTAAAGTAAAAACATTTAAAACAAATAATCACGATATTCATTGCATAAATTTGAAAGAGGTTAATTAGTATGAAAGGTAAAATCAAAATAGCGGTTTTTAGCAGTAAACATTATGATAAAGAACATTTAGAGATTGCTAATAAAAAATATGGCTTTGAGATTGAATACTATGAACATAAACTTAGTCATAAAACAGTGGTTACAGCGCAAGGATTTGATGCCGTTTGTGTATTTGTTAATGATGAAGTTGATAAGCAAGTTCTACAAAAATTAGCCCATTATGGTATTAAAATATTAGCATTACGTTGTGCTGGATTTGATAATGTGGATTTAGCTGAAGCTAAAAAATTGGGTATTACCGTCGTGCGAGTACCGGCTTATTCACCTGAAGCGGTTGCCGAGCATGCTGTTGCGTTAATGATGACACTTAATCGTCGAACTCATAAAGCTTATCAGCGTACCCGTGATGCTAATTTTTCACTGGAAGGTTTAACTGGTTTTAACATGCACAACCGCACCGCAGGGGTGATAGGTACGGGTAAAATTGGTCAAGCAGTTATTCGCATCTTAAAAGGGTTTGGCATGAATATTCTTGCTTATGATCCTTATCCAAATGATATCGTTGTCGAATTAGGTGCTCAGTATGTTCAATTAGATGAACTTTATGCAAAATCAGATGTCATCACGCTGCATTGTCCAATGTCACCAGAAAATTATCATTTATTAAATAAAGATTCATTTAACAAAATGAAAAACGGCGTAATGATTATCAACACCAGCCGTGGTGGCTTATTGGATGCAACTGCTGCAATCGAAGCGTTAAAGCAGACCAAAATCGGTGCGCTAGGTATGGATGTTTACGAAAACGAACGAGATCTATTTTTTGAAGATAAATCTAATGATGTCATTTTAGATGACGTATTTCGACGTTTATCATCATGCCATAATGTGATTTTTACAGGGCATCAAGCTTTTTTAACTCAAGAAGCATTATTAAATATATCTGACACAACTTTAAATAATATACAACAGATATCAGAAGGAAAAGCAAGTCCTAATATTGTTGAGTAACGCCAATAATTTTAGGACATTGCTTATTGTTTTAATTAACAAAATATGGATGAATTATGCAACGTATTGTTATCGTAGCTTCTATGATTTTATTGCTTGCTGCTTGTACAAGTAACAAGCAATCTTCACCTACACCGATGCAAGAACATCGAGGACATACGAATGTTAAAGGCGGTGTTTACCTAGAACAAAAACATAATCAACCGCTAACCAATAGCGGTCCGTTAGAGATTACTAAAGAAAAATTTATCGATCGAATGGTCAATAAATATCGTTTTGATCGCCAACAATTGCGAAATGTACTTGCTCAAACAAATAAACTTGATTGGGTGATTAATTTGATGGATAAACAAGCACCAAAAACTGGTGTATCAACGATACCAAATGGTGCATGGATTCGGTATAAAAATAAATTCATCACTGATAGCAATATACCTAAAGGTGTTGATTTTTGGAATAAGTATGAATCAGATTTGAAACGCGCTTACCAAGAATATGGTGTGCCACCCGAAATTATTGTCGGGATTATTGGTGTTGAGACTGGTTGGGGGCGAGTAATGGGTAAAACAACTATTATTGACGCTTTATCTACACTTGCCTTCTATTATCCTAGACGCGCGCAATACTTTTCTGAAGAGTTGGAAGATTTCTTGTTAATGTGTCGTGATGAAGGTGTCGATCCCTTTGATTTGAAAGGATCGTTTGCAGGTGCGATGGGATATGGTCAATTTATGCCATCAGCTTTCCGAAATTATGCTGTAGATTTTGATCGTGACGGTCATACCGATCTTTGGAATCCTGTCGATGCGATTGGTAGTGTTGCTAATTATTTTAAAGCTCATGGCTGGAAACGTGACAAAAAAGTAGCAGTTATGGCGAATGGTCAAGCGCCTTTATCACTTGATACTGGGTTTAGTACTAAATATTCAATTGAAACCTTAGCTAATGCCGGTTTGAAACCACAAAGTTCTTTAGATGGTTACAAAGAAGCAAGTTTACTACGTTTGGATATGGGGGATCGTTATCAATTTTGGTATGGTTTACCTAACTTTTATGCCATAACACGTTATAATCACAGTACCCATTATGCGATGGCAGTATGGCAATTAGGATTAGCTGTTAAAGAGGCAAGATAGCCTTGAATAGATGATTTACTAAAATATGGTCGCTTTAGCGACCTTATTTTTAAAAATGACTTAATCTTATCTTTATCCATCCTCGTTATTTGTTACGATTAATAAATGCTATATTCTCATTACAGAGAAGATACCAATAATTTTAGTGCTAACAGTAATAAAAAAATACCAAAATACTTGATTAATTTATTAATTGATAATTTTTGTGCTATTTGAACACCAACTTTAGCCATAGGTATACTGGCTAGCATAATTGAAAATACAGCGGGTAGATACACAAATCCAAGGCTGTATTGAGGAAGTTCTGGAATGTTCCAGCCAGCAATGATATACCCAATTGTTCCACCTATTGCAACTGGCAGAGTAAATGCCGCTGATGTGCCAATTGCTTTACGCATATCGATACCACATTTTTTCAAGAATGGTACCACTAATACACCACCACCTACGCCGACCAATGCCGCAAAAACACCAATAAATGCACCAACAAGCAAAAAAATACTATTCCCTGTACTTATTTTTTGAGTGGTTTGACTGTTATTAACTTTACTGGTCTTAAAAATAAATTTTCCGCCAATGTAAAACAGAAAAGCTATAAAGATCCACCTAAGATAGATACCGGGAATATAAGGGGTCATATACGATCCAATTATTGTACCGACAATGCAACCCAATACCATTTTCTTTAACACAGACCATTGAATATTATGGTTTTTATTTTGCAACCAACTTGATGATAAACTCGTACCAATGATTGTTGCTAATGATGAAGCAACTGCAATATGGTTGATCCAGTTGTTACCAAAATTGAAATGGTCAAGCGTAAAAATCAAAGCTGGAACGATTAATGCACCACCACCAATACCAAACATGCCAGCCAGCAAACCGGCAAATGCGCCAATACAGATGAAAATAACAAATTCAACAAGCATTTTAAGTCCTTATAGTGATTAACGTAAAACTAATCACTTTTCCATTTGTTAATTAGATAAATTGATGACTGGGTTAATTATTTTAACGACAGTGTCGATTATTTTTCTCATTGGCTGGTTATTTTACCTGACATATTTGAATAGTAGCAATCTATCAAAGAGTAAATAATGAAATATTAGAAATCAGTTTGATAACAAACTAATACGCTAAAAGATGACATAATGATCAAAAAAGCTTATGTTATTGAGTAATTCAAAAGAAGTCACAAAATATTATGACAATTTTATATTGAAAGGAGTGAAATAATGAAAGATCGTTTAAAGTGGATTGATGATTTTGGTTTTTTAGGTGAAACCGCAAGTGGCCACTCATTGGTCATGGATGGAGGCATTGAGCACGGAGGTCGTAATCGTGGCGCTCGTCCAATGGAACTTTTACTGCACGGTGCTGCTGGCTGTATGGCTTATGATATTATCGCTATCTTAAAAAATAATAAAAAAGATGTGCGTGATCTTTGGATTGATATTGATAAAACGCAGGCAGAATCTTCACCCAAGGTTTACACCTCAATTAATTTCCATATTGTGATTACCGGCGTAAATATTGACAACGAAAGCGTTGAAAAAGCGGTAAAGCTTGCTTCAGAAAAATATTGCAGTGCTTCAATTATGTTAGGTAAAACAGCCAAAATGTCTTATACCTATGAGATTAGAGAGCAACGTTAACTATTTTATATAACTTATAATTATAATCTAATAACTAGCTGATCTTAGTCTGTTTTGCATTAATCGTATAACATTCTATTTTATTGAATGAAATGTAATAAGAGTATGATTATGCAGCAGTTAAAGAAAAATATGCGATTCCGAGATTTAGTGATTTTGGGATTGCTTTTTATTGGTCCAGCAGCACCAGTAGGATTATTTGGTGTGTTATATGCGATCAGTGATGGTGCCATTGCTTTAGTGTATATTGTTGCTACTTTCGTTATGGCTTTTACCGCGTATTCTTATGCTAGAATGGCTAGTGCTTTACCACATGCCGGCGCAGTTTATGCCTATTGTTCTGTTGGTATTCATCCCAATGCTGGTTTTTTAGTCGGCTGGTTATTGCTACTTGATTATATGTTTATTCCTGCTGTTGCTTATCTATTTAGTGGTATATCACTAAATGCATTAATTCCGGAAGTGCCTGTATGGATCTGGACTTGTTTAGCCGTCGTTATTACCACAACATTAAATTTAATTGGGGTTAAAAAATCAGCAAAAATCACATTAATTATCTTACTTCTTGAAATTATTATACTATTTGCTGTGTTATTGGTGGGTATTTGGATTATCGCAAATAGTGATATTAGCCGCAATTGGTTACATCCTTTTATTGGTGGTGATTTATTTACTTGGGGCAAATTATTTAATGCGGTGTCTATCGCAGTTTTATCTTATTTAGGCTTTGATGCAATTGCTACTTTTTCTGAAGAAAATAGTGGTCAACGTAACATAGTGAGTAGAGCGATTATCTGCTGTTTAGTTTTAGCGGGTGCTTTATTTGTAGTACAAATTTATGTTGGTGCTTTACTTAATCCATATAGTGCAGATTATTTAAATAGTCATCCTGAACTAAAAGGTAAAGCTTATTATGACATTGTTAATCACGAAATTAATGTATGGTTAGGATGGTCGTTAAGTTTAATGAAAGCGATCGGTGCATCATTTGCAGCAATGGTTGGGCAGGCTGCAGCAAGCCGTTTATTATTTAGTATGGGACGAGATAAACGTTTACCTTCATTTTTAGCCAAAGTCGGTCAAAAAAGTGGTGTGCCAACTGTCGCAATTTTATTTGCGGCGATCTTTAATTTAGTTTTAGTTGTTATTGCGGCAAATAATGATAAGGGGCTGTCTACTTTAGTCTCATTTGTTGATGTCGGTGCATTAACTGCTTTTATAATGTTACATGTTGCAGTAATTGGTTATTTTAAATTCAAAAAAGCTTCTAAAGGATGGCTCTCTTGGGTTTTTGATATCTTAGTACCTGTTGCTGGTATTGTAGTATTATTACCGGTATTACTGCATATTGATAACGATGCGAAAATTGTTGGCGTAGTTTGGTTAGCCATTGGTATTGTCATGCTCTACTTGAATAAAAATCGTAATCAACCGCTTTGGTTAGAACAAAACAACCAAGACAGTTAGTCGATTTTCTTTAATAGATATAACAACTTGATTGTAACACATGATTATATAATAATACCTGTCATTTTTAATTAGGTGTTATAACCAATGCTTTCAGAAATAGTGAACGGTGCGTTAATTTCAGCCAGCTTAATTATTGCTATTGGCGCCCAAAATTTATTTGTTTTAAAACAAGGATTATTAAAAAACCATATCTTTTATGTGTCAGCAATTTGTTTTGTCTGTGATTTTGGCTTAATGTCTATTGGTATCTTAGGTCTTGGTACATTTATTAGTCGTAATCCGTTAATTACCAATATATTGGCAATATTGGGCGCGCTTTTTCTAATTTGGTATGGTTTTGGTGCATTTAAAAGTGCGATTAATGGTACAAGCAGCATGCAAATAGAATCGCAAAGCACTGATAACACTAGCCGGGTAAAAGTTGTAATGGCAACCTTGGCCGTCACTTTACTTAATCCACATGTATACTTGGATACTGTTGTAATTGTTGGCGGTATTGCGGGCACGTTAAATAGTCAACAAAAATTGGCTTTTTTGATTGGTGCAGTTTGTGTTTCATTTATCTGGTTTTTTAGCATTGGCTATGGAGCACGATTACTTACTCCTTTATTTAAACAAAAAAGAATGTGGGTAATTTTGGACTGCATTGTCGGTGCTGTGATGTTTTATATTGCTTATCGGCTAGTTATGTATGTGTTTTTTGCAAGTTAAATTCTACTTAAATTTATGATAGTAAAATTGTTATCAAAACAATATTTTTGTTTTTTCTCAAACTTGTTTTGAGTGATTTTATAAGTTTGTTGTGAATAAGATTTAGTGATATAAATGTCGTGTTCAAAACTCAATCATTTATTGATAAATGATGTCTAAATAATATTGGGCATTAACAAGATCGTATTCGCTAGCAAGCTTAACGCATCCCCAAGCTATAACATAATTTTTCTTAACTGAATTACCATATTGATTTATATAATTTAATTAAGTATTTGCTTCAGCACTATTTTTTCAAGTTGATTTTTTAAATAAAACATCAAAATCATCTTCGTTAATACTAAATACAGTATCAATTATAATCGATTGATCGGTTTTTCTTATTTTTATGTTAGGGTTATAGGCACTTAATAAACTATTTATTGAGTCATTATTGCTGTTTTTTTGATTGGTAAAAGATAGTACTTTTTGTAGTTGTATAATAGCTTCAATATGTCGCTTAGCGAAGCGATGAGTTTATAAATCAATTTATAATTGGATTCAAGTTTGCTTGAAAAGTATAAATTAAGTTCTCATTTTCAATTTATAGATTATAAATTGATTAATAATGTGATTATTATCACAATTGTACTAAATATAGTTAATTATGTTTTCAACTTTTCAATATTAGTGTTAGGTTATGGCGTAACTCATTCGGATTGTAACTGTTAAATCTTCAGGTTTTTCAGGCAAAACCTAAACATTTTGGATAACAAAGTGTTTAGGTTTTTTTGTTTTTTAATCCAGTAAAAATTTATCTCATAGATAATAAATCATTTAAGGAGTAGAAAATGAAATGTAAAACATTAAAATTAGCATTGCTGATAAGTAGTGTACTGGTCGTTAATCCACTATTAGCTATTGATCAAGTTAAAATTGATAGTCATCGATTGAAGATAATTAGTGTCGATAATCTTAAATTCAAAGATATGGATAAGGATGGTAAGTTAACACCTTATGAGGATTGGCGATTAACGCCACTTGAACGGGCTAAAGATTTACTTGCAAGAATGTCATTAGAAGAGAAAGCCGGTATGATGATGCATGGTAATGCCCGAAGTTTGAATGATGAACTGGGTCATGGCGATAAATACAATTTAGATCAAATAAGTGAATTAGTCTTAAAAGATAAAGTTAATAGCTTAATTACACGATTAGAAGTAAATCCAAAAGATTTTGCTGAGCAAAATAATCAATTGCAACAAATTGCCGAATCTGATCGCTTATCTATTCCCTTAACCATTAGTGTCGATCCTAGAAATACTTTTTATTATGCAAATGGAGCAACAAGTAAAAGCGGATTTAGCCAATGGCCTGGGACATTAGGTATGGCGGCAATTGGTAGCGAGAAAGATATAAATCAATATGGTGATATTATTCGTCAAGAATATCGTTCATTAGGTGTAACCCAAGCATTATCGCCTATGGCTGATTTAGGAACAGAACCACGCTGGGCTCGCTTTGAAGGGACATTTGGTGAGAATCCTCAATTAAGTAAAAAAATGGTACGTGGTTATATTTCAGGTATGCAAAATGGTAAAGAGGGTTTAAATTCGCAAAGTGTTGCAGCCGTTGTTAAGCATTGGGTTGGTTATGGTGCAGCTGAAGATGGATTAGATAGTCACAGTGCTTATGGTAAATATGCATTATTCACTAAAAAAGACAGTTTAAAAGAGCATATCATTCCCTTTACAGGTGCTTTTGAGGTAAATGTAGCTGCAATTATGCCAACGTATTCGATCTTAAAAAATGCAGAATTAAATAATCATAAAATAGAGCAGGTAGGTGGTGGATTTAATCAATATTTATTAAAGGACCTTTTGCGAGGTACTTATAAATTTAAAGGTATCATTATGAGTGATTGGAACATCACAAAAGATTGTAATGAGGTTTGTGTGAATGGAACTCCAGCAGGTGTAGCGCCAAAAGCTGAAGGTATGCCTTGGGGCGTTGAAAGCTTAACAGTTGAAGAGCGCTTTATTAAAGCAATTCAAGCAGGCGTCCAACAATTTGGTGGCGTTAGTGATAGTTCAGTTATTGTTTCAGCCGTTAAAAATAAAAAGTTAAATGAAAAACTTATAGATGATTCAGTTTTAGCTATCTTGGTTCAAAAATTTGCACTAGGGCAGTTTGAAAATCCTTACATTGATTCAACCAAGGCTAGTAATTTTGTTGGTAACCCAGACTTTCAAAAGATAGCGGATCTAGCGCAATTTAATTCACTTGTTCTGCTTGAAAACAAACAAAATATACTTCCACTAAAAAGTAACAGTAAAGTATATTTATATGGATTTTTACCGGAAGCTAAAAATCTTCTGAAAGATAAGGTCAATATAGTTGATAATTTAGATCAAGCTGATGTGGTTGTTGCACGCATCAATGCTCCTTATGAGCAAAATCATAAAAGTTACTTTTTTGGCATAAAACATCATGAAGGTTCGTTAGCTTTTCCTGCCAATGACAAAGATATTACTTTTATTACGCAAGCAAGCCAAAAGCATCCGGTTGTAGTAACGGTGTATTTAGATAGGCCTGCGGTACTCACTCCTTTAAAAAATAATGCTAATGCGATAGTGGCTAATTTTGGCGTGAAAGATGATGTACTATTTGAAAGATTATTTTCGGATAAGTCCTATATAGCTAAAATGCCATTTGCGCTGCCTGACTCGATGGAAAGTGTAGCCAAACAAGCGTCAGATTTATCTAATGATATGCAAGCAATGTATCCATTTGGTTATGGGTTAACTAATTGATAAGTTGACTGTTTAATGCTATTACTGTTACTTTGTTAACAGTAATAGTATATACAAATGTATCGTAATGCATCTTTATTAGTCGCAACCACAATCAACAGTACTTTTTTGTTTTTTGTTAGCTTGTTGTGAAGCTATTATTGCAGCGACTTTTTTTGATGCGATTGCTAAATGATCTTTAGCATCAGCGTAGTTTTGTTCTGCAGCTTTAGCAAACCACTGTTTTGCTTTAAAATAATTTTGTTTTACACCCTTTCCCTGATAATAAAGTGTTGCCAAAGTATATTGAGCAATAGGATCGCCTTGGTTAGCAGCTTTTGTGTCCCACTTTATTCCTTCTTGATAATTTTGTTTGGTTCCTTGTCCATTATAATAAAGAACGGCTAATTGGTGTTGTGCATTAGCATGGCCTTGATTGGCTGCCTTTTCAAACCACTCCTTAGCTTTAATATAATCTGGTTGCGATTGTGTTTCGGCTTGTTCATCAATTCCTTGTTCAATGCCTTTGAATTGGCGTTTATTGGTCTGCGTGCCATTGGCATACATAACGCCCAAATGATATTGGACATTGGCATCATTTTGTTCTGTTGCTTTTTGATATTCATGATTAAAATCGAAAAAAGTTTGTTGCTCGGCATCGACAACCATACTAAAACATAAAAGCAAAAATAATTTAGCACCTAACCTTAGCATACAACTTCCTACAATAGATAAATAATTTGTTTATTTTATCGTATTTAATTTTTTATTATAGCGTAATTGATTGAATTTACTTTAACAATTTGATTGTAAAGTAATCAGATATTTTGAGTGTTAATTAGCATACAACAGCTAATGATGAAAAATCATTAGCTGTTTTGATATAATTATCAGCCGTTATTTTATATCTTTTAATAGTTCACAGCCTTTCTGAAATCCATTTTTACAGGCTAAGTCGAAATACTTTCTAGCTTCGTTTATATTTTTGGGAACGGCTGTGCCATTATAATATAATGCTCCCATTAATGTCTGTACTTCTGGCTTATTGTCTTTTAACGCGTCCTTGAGCAGTTTTAATCCGGCAGGGTAGTTTTTATCATTGAGTATATAAATTGTAGCTAATCCGGCTATAGATTTACCATCTCCTTGATTTGCTCCTTTTTCAAACCACATTTTAGCTTTATCTATGTCCTTAGGAATACCACCTAGCCCTTGCCAATAAATGTATCCTAAATATCTTTGTGAATTAGGGAAATTACTTTGTGCAGCTTGTTCAAAATACTTAATCGCCTTTTTGTAATCAGGCTTTACACCTTTTCCTTGAGCATATATTATCCCTAAATTATTTAGTGCAGGTACATTACCTTGCTTGGCTGCTTCTTCATACCATTTTCTAGCCTCAACATAATCCTGTTTATAATTAGGATCATCTGCCCAAAAATATTTACAACCTAAAGCAAATTGTGCATCAGCATCATTTAATGTTGTTGCCTTTTTATAAAGAATGTCCGGATCATTATAAAAACTAGTTCGTGTTGATGACTCGCAACCGGTTAGTAATGCCAATGTTATTAATCCTGCTACAAGAATTCTTTTCATAATATTACCTTATATTTTTTGGATAATATGGGTAAATATTCTACAGCAGAGTTTTTGAAATGGTTAATAATTTTAAAGAATAATTAGAGGTGAAGATAAAGAGGAGGAAAATGAAATTGTTTTTTTGATTTAACTGAGTGTAACGAAAATGGTGGGTCGTGAGCATGATTATTCGGCACATCGTGTGCCTCACCCCTTCGGGCCAACACTGCGTGTTGTTCAAATTTGTTCCAGACAAATTTGTCGAACGCTGGCGTTCTCATCGCGTTACTTTTTTATGAGGTTTGTTTTTTTTGATTTGATTTAGTTGGATAAAATGGTGGGTCGTGAGCGATTCGAACGCTCGACAAACGGATTAAAAGTCCGCTGCTCTACCGACTGAGCTAACAACCCATGTAGAAAACTGCTAAAAGTGGTGGGTGATACCGGGTTCGAACCAGTGACCCCCTCCTTGTAAGGGAGGTGCTCTCCCAACTGAGCTAATCACCCCAAAGGTTTTATTTCTAAAACGTCACGGTAAAGATTGGTGGGTGATACCGGGTTCGAACCAGTGACCCCCTCCTTGTAAGGGAGGTGCTCTCCCAACTGAGCTAATCACCCTTACCGTGTGGATGTGCATTATAAGGCACGTCTTATTTCAGTCAACCTTTTTTTTTATATTTCTGCAAAAATAACCTTGTTCGGTTTAAATTTAAACATTTTTTGGATGATACTTCACAAAAACACGTTTTTGCGATTTTTATTTTGGCGACGATGCTTATGATTGAGCCATGAAAATTAAATTACATGAATTGCTAATTGATGAAGATCATAAATAAATATCGAGTGGTTATGTTTATTGAGCCATCAATCATACGGTATAAAGTAGTAAACAACCGGGATCGATTAACAGCTTCATTGCCTGAAGATTTAATGGAATATCCTTATCAGAACTTTGTTGATATTGACATATTGCTCAGTGCATTACAAGAAAAGTTACCTACACTTACGTCTTTTGAATTAAATTTGCATGAAGATTATATTCAATCAACTAAACTTGAGATTCCCCAAGTTAAGTTAAATTCAAATGAAATACTTTTATATATTGAAGCTTCTATCTATAAACTATTTGAATTACCAGCAAGTCACTCGTTTTTTGATTTTGTTTATTTGGCTAAATCACAAAAACAATTAATGGTTGCGATTTGTGATCGTAAATATGTGAATCAATGGATTGAGCTATTTAAAAAATATCATTGTCGGTTGAGTTTTATCGGTTATGTTTTCAAACAGTATAAATTCAATTTTTTACCTTGGAGACAAGCAAAACATAAATCGCATAAACTCTATTTAACAATGACTACATTAAGTTTAATTGGAATTTTAAGCTGCCTATTTTGTTATTGGTGGCTACAAGTTCGCAATGAATTAGATTATTATTTAACACAAAGTTCTAAGCAACAAATAATTAAACAAAACTTAGCTTATCAACTTTCAACTTATAAGCCCGATTCTTCACCAAGTCAACAGCAAATCAAATGGTCATTATTATTGGTTTCACAACTTTTACCACAAAATATTTGGTTGACTTCGTTTACTTATACCACCAATAAAGTGAGTTTATTAGGACATAGCTTCAACTATAAAGATATTACAGACTTTAATTTAAATTTATTACAGCAAGACCTTATTGAGCAAGGACACATTAAAACGATCAGTAGTGATAATCAAAGTTTATTGTTTGATATGGATTTAACGCTACATGAATAATGATTTTTTTTATAGACCACTTTGGCAACAGTATTTAATTTGCATTTTATTTCCCATTATTGCGTTTTTAATAGGTTATTTAGTTTTAATTGAGGATATTAGAAATGAGTTAATACAACAGCGAACGTTATACCAAGAACAGTTGCAACAAATCGAGTTATCAAAATTAAAAATTGCGCGTTATCAAGCAGGAAAACAACATGCATTGCGCGTGATTAATCAAAATCAACTTGCATATTTTATCGAGAAAAATCAATTAGTATTAAACATGTTTAAATATCATCAAACTGATACGGGTTATAGGTGGGAAGTTGGACTTAAAGGTAATTTTAGTAATTTTATTCACTTTCTATCCGAACTCAATAATGATTATTTTTATTTGGATTTTGAAAGTTTAACTATAACCAATCAAGAAACGTATCTTCAAATTATTTTTACATTATTATTCAAAAAGGGGATTGAGTGAAAATTAACTTTTTCATAGCACAATTTTTGTTATTAATAAGTTCCTTTTCTCGCGGCGATGATGGAGTAAATCGTGATCCTTTTTTACCATCTCAACAAATGGCGTGTAGTGAACAACAAGAGAGTTTACTTAAGCAGATCAAAGTCTGGCAATTTAAAGGGATAATAGCTCAGGCGAATAATTCGTATCATCAAATTTGGCTTTATTCTGAAAATCAGTGGTTATCAATTACCGATGATATTGTGCCACATGTGTTATTTCCTTGGTTTATACAATCTTTGCAAAATGATCAAATTATCTGGCAAGCAAATCTTACGAACTATTGTCATGACACAGTGCAATGGATGATGCAATTAAATGAACAGTAAACAAATGATGTGTTTTTTTTATCAACTCCTAAATGAATTGAAATTAAAATTGAAGGTTGTTAGTCTGGGTCTGTTGATAATGATAGTAGTGACTACCAAGATTGATGCCAACCAAATCACGGCTTATCGAACACCTGATTTGAGTATCTCAAACAAGGTTTCAATCAATTTTTATCAAACCGATATTGCTATCATTTTACAGGCTTTGGCTGACAGTAAAGGATTAAATTTAGTTATGGCTGATGATCTGTCTGTGAAGCAAACTATTAAATTACGTGATGTGGATTGGCAAAAAGCTTTAGATATCGCTCTTCGATCAGCAAATTTACAGGCAAAAATAGAGGATAATATTTTATTCATTTCCAAAGCTGACGATCCTGAACTGTTATTACAAAAACAGCAAGCTGAGATGAAACAACAAGAGCAAACACAAGCATTAAAGACACTTTCTATTGCTGTTAACCATGCCGATTTGACTACGTTAATCGATGCCATTAAGCAGCAAGGCTTATTATCGGAACGAGGTAGTGTTGTGATGGATAAACGGACAAACTCATTAGTCATCACCGACATTTCAAAGCAATTTTATCTGATTAAAAAACTGGTTGAAGTTATTGATAAACCAATGCCACAAGTACACATATCAGCACATATTGTCACAATGAGTGATGAAAGTATGGATGAGCTTGGTATTAAATGGGGATATGCGGGAGGATCCTCACAATTACTAGACAAGTTTGATGTTGGGCTTGGTGTGGTTAATTCAACTTCAACTTTAGGATTCAACTTAGCAAAACGTTCTGGTAGTTTACTTAATTTAGAACTATCAGCATTAGAATCGGAAAATCAACTTGAAATTATTGCTAGCCCTAATTTATTAACTGCCAATCAAAATACGGCGTCGATTAAACAAGGAACAGATGTGCCTTACGAAGTATCAAGTGGTAACAATGGCGCAACGACAATTGAATTTAAACAGGCGGTTTTAGGCTTAGAAGTCACACCTAAAATACTTGATGATAAAAAAATGATTTTAGACTTGTATATTACACAAAACACTACCGGTCGTTCTATTAAACGCCGTGATGGTGGGGAAGCATTAGCGATTGATACGCAAGAAATTAAAACACAAGTTATGGTTAAAAGTGGTGAGACTGTTGTACTAGGGGGGATTTTTCAACAGTTAAATGATAAAACCAAACGTGATGTGCCCGGTGTTAGTGATATTCCTTTGGTCGGTAACTTATTTAAATATAAAGGTAAAAAACAACAGAAAAGAGAATTAGTTATTTTTATAACCCCACAATTAGTTGAGTAAATGAGAACAGCGTTGTATTATACAAGGTCTTATTTTTGATGGTTTACTTAGCTTATAATTTATCATTTTCAAATTATAAAGCTTTCTATTTATCATCATTACAACTTATTATCACTATAGAGAATATTATGTTTCGTGTTGTTGCTTCTGATCTAGATGGTACTTTATTAACGCCTGAGCATAGCTTATCACCTTATACAAAACAAGTGCTTCAAGCTTTACGCCAAAAAGATATTCATTTTGTGTTTGCGACTGGGCGCCATCATATTGATGTCGCGCAAATGCGTGAAAATATGGAAATTGATGCTTTTATGATTACATCTAATGGTGCTCGGGTACATGACAGTGCGGGTAATTTAGTTTTTAGTCAAAGTATTAAACCACACTTAGCCAGTGAACTTGCTAAAGAATGTATTGATGATCCACTAGTTTATACCCATGTGTATCGTGGCGATAATTGGCTTATCAATAAAGAAGATACTTATTCTCTAAGCTTTTTTCGTGATACTGATTTTACTTATCAGTTTTTTAATCCGCTTGATTTTGCAACTGATGATATCGCTAAGATCTACTACACAACAAGTGGCGATGAATTTCACCCACATTTAGTAAAAATCAAAGAAAGACTTGATGCAAAATATGGCGATAAAGTAAGTATCACATTTTCGTCATTAAACTGTCTTGAAGTTATGGCGGAAAATGTGTCAAAAGGTAGTGCACTTAAAAAAGTTGTTGAAAAATTGGGACTCGAATTAAAAGATAGTATCGCATTTGGTGATGGCATGAATGATGTTGAGATGTTATCTTTGGCGGGTAAAGGTTGTATCATGGAAAATGCTAGCGCAGATTTAAAGCAGCGATTACCTAACTTAGAAGTCATTGGATCAAATGTTGATGACGCTGTTCCTCATTATCTGAGTCATTTATTTCTTTAACAAATCTGAATAATTTTATGAATCTTAATTTTGATAAAGAACTTAATACGTTAGGGTTACGATGTCCTGAGCCTATTATGTTAATTCGAAAAACGATTAGAGAACTTGAGATAGGTCAAGTTCTTCATATTGTAGCAGATGATTTTGCCACAACGCGTGATGTGCCAAGTTTTTGTAGGCATATGGATCATGAGCTAATAGCATCTCAAATAGAATCGGAACCTTATCACTATTGGATAAGAAAATCGCATTAATATCTGTTAACAATTTAATGAAAACGATTCATATTAATCAATCAATTCAATTTGAAACAAATAATAACGTAGCGTTCGCCAATCGTTAGGTATTGTATGATCTGTCATCAATAAAAGTGTGCAACGTTTACCATTATGACGTGATTGTAAATTAAGAATTATCATATAGCGAAGCAATAAAGGTTTGCGTAATAAATACCAACGTTGTTTATGCCAATATATCTGGTTGATATGGTGAAATAAAGCAAATTCTCCTTTTATTGTTTTGCAATAGTGTAGCGCTCGAAACCATTCGATAACCAAGATTAATGCCACAATAAAGGTATAACTATTTAATGTGGTATGAGCAAGTTGTAATAAACACAATATGACTAAAATCAAATAAAAAATTGAAAAAATAGCAATTTGTTGATAAGAATTAGTGAGTTTTGTGCTCCACATATTAATGCCTCGATCTTGATAAAACAGAATTATTACATGGTGTTGTTAAAAATTGCTTAAAATTAAGCTTAATATGGGAGATAATATCCATAATTATGTTATTTTTATCATATAAGCGTGTAATTACCATAAGCGCTGGATTACTAAATTAATGATATATTTATTCACAACTATATGAATTAAAACATTTTTGGGTAACAAATATAGCATTTGTTGCCCATATTTTATTTAAAAATTAAATTAGGAATAATTTGTGATATTAATTAGAGTGTTGAAATTTATTCTAAAACTTTTAATCGGCTGCTTTCTTTGTGGTTTAATTATTGGGATCGCTGGATATGCCTATTATTCAAAGGATTTACCCGATGTTGCGACATTGAAAGATGTGCGCTTACAAACACCAATGCAAGTATTAAGTAAAGATGGTGAATTGATTGCTATTTTTGGTGAACGTCGACGCACTCCATTGAAGTATGATGAAATTCCGCCAATTGTGGTTAATGCTGTGATTGCCACCGAAGATGCTCGTTTTAATGAACATTTTGGTATCGATCCTATTGGTATTGTCAGAGCAATGTATATTGGCGTGAAACAGAAAGGCTTTTCACAAGGTGGTAGTACTATCACTCAACAAGTGGCAAAAAACTTTTTTTTAACGCCAGAAAAAAGTATCTCACGTAAAGTAAAAGAGATGATTTTAGCGATTCGTATGGAAAAAGAGTTATCCAAAGAAGAGATCATGGCGCTCTATCTTAATATGATTAACTTTGGCTCGCGAGCTTATGGCGTTGCTGCTGCTGCTTATACCTTTTTTGGTAAAACCCCTGATCAGTTAACTATCGATGAAGCTGCATTATTAGCCGGTTTACCTAATGCACCTTCGGCTTTTAATCCAATATCTCATCCTGATCGCGCTTTGACAAGGCGTAATTGGGTTTTAGGTCGTATGCTTGATCAATCCTATATTACCCAAGCTCAATTTGATGAAGCGATAAAAAAACCATTAAGCGTGAGTTATCATTCACCACAGATAGAATTTTCAGCCCCTTATGTTGCTGAAATGGCACGACAATTTATGTATGATAAATTTGGTGAAAATGCTTATACTGATGGTTATAAAGTCTATACAACTATTTCCAAAACAGACCAAATAGCAGCAACTGAGGCCGTCCAAAAAAATATTATTGATTACGATATAAGACATGGTTATCGTGGTGCTGAAAAAATATTGTGGAAAAGTAACGAACCACCGTTGAATGCAGAACAAATTCAGCAAGCGTTAGATAAATATATTTGTTACAACCAAATGTGTCCAGGGGTTGTTATGCAATCTTCCGATACCGAAGCCAAAGTTGTTTTATCCGATAAAAGTGATATTAAAATATTATTTGCTGGTATGAAGTGGGCTCGTCCATTTATTAGTGATAACCAACAAGGTGCGTTTCCCAAAAAAGTATCTGATACACTAAAACCAGGTCAATTAATTTGGGTGAAAAAATCAGGTGACAATTGGGATTTAGCACAAATTCCTGCGGTAAATGCGGCACTAGTCTCATTAGATTCTGATAATGGTGCTATAAAAGCAATTGTAGGTGGTTATGATTATAATTTAAGTAAATTTAATCGGGCAACACAAGCGCTACGTCAATTAGGTTCAAACATCAAACCCTTTATTTATACAGCTACATTAGAACAGGGATTGACTATGGCTACCTTGCTCAATGATGCGCCTATTGTTCGTACCAGCGGTAGCCAAATATGGCAACCTAAGAATTCCCCTCCAAATTACGCAGGACCACTTCGTTTAAGAATTGGTTTAGGGATGTCTAAAAACGTGATGATGGTTAGAGCATTAAGGGCCATTGGTATTGATTACGCAGCAAGTTATTTGGAGCGTTTTGGTTTTCCAAAGGAAAACATTTCACATAATGAATCTTTAGCACTTGGATCAGCATCATTTACGCCGTTACAAGTGGCAAGAGCTTATTCGGTTATTGTTAATGGTGGTTATTTGATTTCGCCTTATTTAATTGAAAAAATCGAAGAAAATAATGGTGATCGGGTGATATATCAGCATCAACCTTTAATTGCTTGTCACAATTGTCAGGATGATGAAGTCTCTAATGACTCAAAACATCTATCCCTTAATAATGTTGAAGATGTCGCTAATGAGTCAGGTAATGAAGAGCCTGAACAAGCCAATCTTAAATCTGATGATAAATTGATATTACCAGACATTAATGATGCTAATAAAACAAATGATAATACACCTAAATATGCGCCTCATACTATAAATAGTGGTATTGCATTTATTATGAAAGATGGTCTACGCTCTATCGTCTTTGGCGGCTCTGATTGGCAAGGCACGGCTTGGCGTGTTAAAGCTTTAGGTCGAAAAGATGTGGGAGGAAAAACAGGTACGACCAATCAGTCCAAAGATGTTTGGTTTTCAGGATTTGGTGGGAATATTGTTACAACTGTTTGGATGGGATTTGATGATCATCGCAGGGAATTAGGACGCACTTTCCGAGCCGAAGCGGGCGCTGTGACAGCAAATCCGGTGTGGGTTGATTATATGAAAGTAGCATTAAAAGATGTGCCAGTAAAAGAAGATGTACAACCTGAAAATGTTATCTCTGTCACGATCGATCAGAAAACAGGATTACTCCCTAACCCTGGTGCGAAAACCATGTCAGAGTATTTTATTAAAGGAACTGAACCCACAACATATGCGACACAAGAAGTCGGTACCAGTGTGACTGATTCACAAGGTAATACTTCAGAGCTATTCTAACTTAAGGATTTTAAATGAATGGTTCGATAAGAATTATTGGCGGCAAATGGCGTGGGCGTAAATTGCCAGTTCTAAATAAACAAGGTTTGCGCCCAACCACTGATAGAGTAAAAGAAACATTGTATAACTGGTTAATGCCAGTTATACATAGTAGTGAGTGTTTAGATTGTTTTTCGGGAAGCGGATCATTAGGCTTTGAAGCTGCATCGCGCGGTGCGCAGAGTGTTACTTTACTTGAGAAAGATAAACAAACAGCTCAACTCTTAATCAAAAACACACAACTGTTAGCAAGCACAGCTATTGATGTTTATCCTACTGATACCTTACAGTGGCTTAATCGTTCAGCTTATAAACAATTTGATATAGTATTTATTGATCCGCCTTTTCATCAAGCATTGGTGGCAAAAACCATTAGCCAGCTTGAAGAGAATGGTTGGCTTAAACCTTCTGCTTATATCTACATTGAGACTGAAATAAATTATAATGTCATGAATGATATTCCATGCAATTGGTATTTACATCGCGAAAAAACCGCAGGGCAGGTACATAGCTACCTTTTTATACGAGAAGATGTTTAATGTTTATATTTATTGGTAAAGTTTTATATTCCTTAATTTGGTTGTTTTTTTTATTTAATCTTATCCACCCTTATCCAAGACCGGCAAACATTGTAGCCTATGTTGGATTAATCGCTTTTGCTATAACCCATGGTTTACAAGCGTGGATGTTACAATCAACGATGACAAACCAAGAAAAAGAGCAGGACAAATATAAAGCACTTCGTCTTTTTATTTTTGGTGTTTTTGAATCACTTAGCTGGAAACAAAAAAAATAAAGAAAAAAGTGGTTGTCAGATACAAAAATTTTTGTATAATGCTCACCACTTCTTTAGAAGTCTTCAAATATGCGGGAATAGCTCAGTTGGTAGAGCGCAACCTTGCCAAGGTTGAGGTCGCGAGTTCGAACCTCGTTTCCCGCTCCAATATAACATCCAGTATAGTCCATTAAAGTCCACAAAGCTTAGAATTCGCAAGTGATTTAACGGTTTTACTTTTCAGTATAGAATGGAGTCATCCAAGAGAATTTAGCCCAAAAAATGTGTTATTGTAGTAGTGTATTTTCTGAACAGTTCGTCTAAATATTGACTAGCTATCTAGGCAGCAGTACATTACTGGAGCTACAAGGAACTTCTTGTATCGAGTTAGATGATATGTCCACGCCAAAACAAAATATAATGACTTCGCGTAGCTTTGGTCAGTTAACCGGTGAGTTATTTGATTTACAGGAAGCTATCTTCAATGGTATAGGTTTTATGGGCACAGTAGGGACACCAGCGCCCAAGTTGAATGAAACTCGCTGCGCGTTGCCACCGATGTCCCTTAGCACATTGCCATGTGACTTTATCATTCATGGTGGTGTATGCTTTGCTAAACATAATCCACCTCGAGCAGCCGCTAAAGCCTGTAAATCTGCTTGTCTATGGCGTTTTTTGCCATTAATCGCACTACACAGTGCTTTGGAATATTCGGGGGTGCTTTGTCCTTTAATACTCGGCCACTTGGCAAGTGAGTGTAGGATTTTTTGTTGTAAGGCGGTTAGTGCATGTTTGAGGGCACTGTCGCAATCGGGGCGAAGTGTTAAAGTCATAATAAACCACTCAACTAATTCACTCCGTTACATTATCATCTATGGGGGGCGATACTACGGTAAACCATAGATTATCCAGAATACTCGCTACTACAAGTTGTGTTTGTTGTGTTTTTGTTACAGCTTGTGTTGTTAAAGCAAGGAGTAACCAATAACTTAATGCTTTACTGGGATGACCGAAATAGGTATCTAACGGATAGATTGCAGGGTACTCCATTTCGCTAAGTATGATGTCATATTCAAAAAATAATATTCTCAAATCCGCTACAGCTTTTTCATCGAATTGACTATACCAAAGTTGTTCAATATGACTAAATGCGGGTTGAATTTCATGCATTTGTGCAATTGCCATAGGAAATTCATCCCGATTTGTTTGCATTGATCGTAAAACGTAACTTTGCGCACGTAAATTTGGGATGTTTGTGTATAAAGACTCATTAGCCAGTAATAAAGCACTCATAAATGCAGAACTATCGGTTGACTGTGCATTATCTGCAATAATCAAATAGAGCATAGGCTCTTCATTATCGATGAGCTGATTAATATCATCCTGCTGTGAACCAAATATTGACTGATAATCAAACTCAAGAGGAAGACTTCCGCCTAATTGCTTATATGCCTGTCGAATCAATTTTGTTTGTTCAATGTGGTATTCAGGCGAACCTAGTAATAACACCTTAAGTGTATAGTTATTGCCTATTTGATTTAAATAGTCATAAAAATTAGCGAATATCCATTCATAGGATTCAAGATAAAATCTGTGATTAGTTTTACGAAAACTAAAAAGTTCATGGGCAGAAAAATGCAATTGACCTTGATTTTTTAATAGGTCATCAACTGATAAATCTTGAGGCGTAATGAAAACACTACCAAGCACTGCCAACGATTGCATTGACCATTCTTGCCATTGCTTATTACGGTTTTTGATTTGTTCATCCCAAATTTTGACTTTTTCCTCTTCTAAACCATACAAAAAAATGCGTACACTAAATAGCAATCCCGTTACAAATAGTGTAATACCACTAAGAATCACAATAAAAAGTGTATTATTGCTTACACTCACAGAAGTAACAAACAGCATAAAAAATAATACACACACAAATACCAGTAGCATGATACTGATCCAGTTCCACAGTCTAATTGGCTTAGGTGTTGGTAGTTTTGCAATATCTGTTTTAGTCCACACGTTTTAATTCCTATCTTTTCCTTTAGGCTATTGATTGACTACGTGCATACTCCACCATATCTTTTGGGTAGTACATAAAATGGTGTAACGTACTGTCATCAATATTTTTTAAATACGCAACAGCAGCGGCTTCAAAACACCAATAACCATGGAATGTGCAACAGTCTCGTGAATCACCTTGCTGTAATAGATGAATATCAATATAGACATTACCTGCTTTACGTAATCCATCGTACCAACGGCGTAAGTATTCATCTAAGAACTTTAAGGTAGCTTTAGGTGTTTCTGCATGAATCGCTTTATAAAGGGGGTTGCGAAAGCTTAGTTCTCGTGGCGTTTTTGCTTCGGTAATCGGATAGTTAGGAATTTTCATAGCAATCAGACTATCTAACGCTTTTTCTCGATTTTCTTTGTCAAAATCAACTGCTTTAACAATGGTTTCAAACCAATCTTGGCGGTCAAATAAAATAGCTAAACCTAATAAATTTGATAATGTTTCCGTTTCAAAATATTCCGTCAGGATAGTAATATCCATTCTATTATTAGGATTGGCAATATTATATTTATCTACATAATCAATAGAACTTTGTATGTATTTTAAAATACACTCTATTCTGGATGATAATCCAATGATTTTTTTACCTACGGTATAATCTAAACAGAGTTGTTGATACTGTAGTCCTATCATAAATTCAGCATAACCATCTTTTTCCCTTTTCATATCACTATCAACCATACTAATTAGTTTGGTTAATCTTTCTTGGAAATAATGGTAAAAATCCTCATCTAATAGTTTCTGACGACGTTGTTGTTCAAATTCGGATAACTCAGAATCAGTCATTTTCAATTAAGCTCCATGATTTTCCCGTGCATACTCCACCATATCTTTTGGGTAGTACATAAAACGGTGTAACGTACTGTCATCAATATTTTTTAAATACGCAACAGCAGCAGCTTCAAAACACCAGTAGCCATAAAATGAACAACAATCTCGCGAGTCGCCTTGTTGCAATAAATGACTATCAATATAGACATAGCCTGCTTTACGTAATCCATCGTACCAACGACGCAAGTATTCATCTAAGAACTTTAAGGTAGCTTTAGGTGTTTCTGCATGAATCGCTTTATAAAGAGGGTTACGAAAGCTCAGTACTTTCGGCGTTTTTTCTTCGGTAATAGGATAGTTAGGAATTTTCATAGCAATCAGACTATCTAACGCTTTTTCTCGATTTTCCTTGTCAAAATCAACAGCTTTAACAATGATTTCAAACCAATCTTGGCGGTCAAATAAAATAGCTAAACCTAATAAATTTGATAATGTTTCCGTTTCAAAATACTCAGTTAAAATTGTAATTTCTGCCTTGTCATCTGGGTGAGCATGATTATATCGTTTAACGTGATCAATTGTATTTTCGGTATAATTTATTACTGTGTCCATCGTCGGCAATAAATCAGCAATAGGTTTACCTACTGTATAATCAAGGCATAACTGTTGATAATAAAGATCTATCATTGGCTCCATAAAAGGATCTTTAATAGATTGTACCTTTTTTTTAAACTCTTTTATCTCCCATTCAAACCTTTCTTGAACATATGGATAAAAATCTTCATTTAATAGTTTCTGGCGGCGTTGTTGTTCAAATTTGGATAACTCAGAATCAGTCATTTTCAATTAAGCTCCATGATTTGCCCGTGCATATTGAACCATGTCTTTTGGGTAGTACATAAAGCGGTGTAACGTACTGTCATCAATATTTTTTAAATACGCAACAGCAGCAGCTTCAAAACACCAGTAGCCAACAAACCAGCAACAATCCCTAGAATCGCCCTGTTGTATTAAGTGGCTATCAATATAAACATTGCCTGCTTTACGTAATCCATCGTACCAACGGCGTAAGTATTCATCTAAGAACTTTAAGGTATCTTTAGGGGACTCGGCATGAATCGCTTTATAAAGGGGGTTGCGAAAGCTTAGTTCTCGTGGCGTTTTTGCTTCGGTAATAGGATAGTTAGGAATTTTCATGGCAATGAGACTATCCATAGCTTTCTCTCGATTTTCTTGATCAAGGTCGACAGCTTTAACAATGGTTTCAAACCAGTCTTGATGTTCAAATAAAATAGCTAAACCCAGTAAATTCGATAACATATCTGTTTCAAAATACTCGGTTAAGACAGTAATATTTATGTAATCATCTGGGTTAGCATGATTATAGCGCTCAACATGATCAATTGTGTTCTGAGTATAGTTTATTACTTTTTCCATAGTTGTAAATAAATCTACGACAGGTTTACCTATTGTATAATCAAGACATAATTGTTGGTAATATAAAGTTATCATTGGTTCTAAAAAAGGATCATCTATTTTTTTTATCTCTTTCAATAATTCATTTATCTGCACATTTAAGTTATTTTGTACATAAGGATAAAAATCTTCATCTAATAGTTTTTGGCGGCTTTGTTGTTCAAATTCTGACATATTTGTTTGTCTCCTCAATTTATTCTTTACTTAGGCTTATTACTACTGTCTTTGTTTTTAATACGTCGATGTTTTTCTTGGATAATATTTTCAATAGTAGGCTCACCATATTTATGTATTACCACACCATGATGGACAACGTGATCAAGATCCGTTTTAGTGTCATCAAGTAAAGCTTCGATATGTGATAGTCCAGGTTCAAATAATAAAGATACAACTATAATATGCCTACAATATAAACTCTGTAAATTTTTCCGAATAATAGCATTATTAATATCGGTTAAAGAATCCCCTCGTAATTTTGATGATTCAATTTTAATACGATCGTTAATCCATTTATAACTCATCTGTACGATAGGTTTTCCTTTATCCGTTTCTTTCAATACACCTAATCTACTCGCAACATATTTAGTCGTTGGCCTCGCTACACCCGCAGTGGCTTTTGCTTCAATTACTGCATATTTTTTACCTTGGTTAGTAAGCGGATCTGCTCGCCATAAGCCGTCTATCCCTGTATCATTGCCTATTGCACTGTTATGGTTTAGTTTTTTAGCATCATTGAGTTTACCTAAATGTAATGAACTTGGTGATTGTTTCCATGTCCCTTGCTTAGCTTTATCATGCCCCTCCCATTGCCCTTTACCCCAACCCAACTCTTCGAGGCAATAATAATCAGCAATATGTTCGCCCACACCACCAATAACAAAGTTCATATTGATATTGTTAAACTGACTTTTGATTCGAGCTGTCAAGTTACCTCGACTTTTTGTTACTGTCGGTGTGCTACCCTTATTTGTTGTGGATGCCCCAGCGTTTTTGTTTTTAGCGGTGACGTTACTGTTAGTTGCTGAATTTTTGCGGCGCATGATACAACGCTCAATAGCAATTCGCACAGCAGGAGCGAGTATATCTTCAATAATGGTGGTTAATTGGCCGCTAACACCACGTAAAAACTCATCTAGCTTTTCAGGTAATCCAAGCCAACGAGCCGCTGTATATTGACTAAGTTCAGCAACGCTTTTAACTCGAATATCATCAAGATATCCTTGCAACACAGGAACATCTATCATCTGTGTTAGATATTTTTCCGGATTTAGTGGCAAGTCCATTTTAAAAAGCCGATTAGCTTCTTCTAAAATCGCCACAACCACATCAAACATCACTGGACCATAAAACTGCGGTTTTCTAATCAATGATTTAAATGCTAATCTAAATCCGCCACCGATACCAGGAACAACACAAATAATACCCATTAATAATTGAAATTTTGCTTGTGAAGATTCAGCGCGTGATGTCGAATTCAACAAATCCCAAGCTGCT
This sequence comes from Gilliamella sp. wkB171, assembly GCF_001693755.1. Lineage (GTDB taxonomy): Bacteria > Pseudomonadota > Gammaproteobacteria > Enterobacterales > Orbaceae > Gilliamella > Gilliamella apicola_F. Next base: position 35,578 of record NZ_LYST01000044.1, on the reverse strand, counting down.
TTTGCCACTTCAGATACAGCTACTGCTAATGACAATGGTGGAATACTTGAAGCTACTGCATAGGCCATATCGCCCATAATTTCAGCATAAGCATTTTTTTCATCTTGAGAAGCCTCGTCACTAATGGCATCATTTTGCTCATCATTTTCAAATTCTTGTTCAAGTTCTTCATCATCTTCTAACTCAATTTCATTATTATCGTATTCGCTAGCCATTATCCTTTCCCTAGTTTTTGTTTACCGATTTCAAGATACTCTTCTGTGTAAGCGAGCTGACTGTCGATATAAGCCTTTAGCTCGTCTGAAGTTATGTTGATATGTTCATTGAGTTGTTCCGTGACACTCATTTTAGAGTAATCATCTGCCTCATATTCTTTAATGGTTGGTAAAATTGCATCATCGGTACTGTAACCAAAATAGACATTTGCTTGACCAAGTGGAGTATCTTCAAGCAAAGCTTCACCATTGTCATCCAAAATGCCTTCGCGCACAGAACCATCTTCAAATTCAACCCGATAACTCGCTCGAGGAATTGGATTTAAATCACTGTCATGGTAAAAGAGTTTAAGCTGCCCAGAGCTATCAACAAACGGAACAGGTAAAAGTGTCGGTGATAGATTGAGTTGTGATGGTCCCATTTTTTCAAGCGCCGCGGATTTCACACTGACATTACCTGACGTTCCTAGCTCTATGCCACTTCCACTAATTTTGATATAGGACCCCCCGCATACAAGGGTAATATCCTTTGATGCTGAAATTAATAACGAACCATCCACACTATCAACCTTAATATCTTGCTTAGCGGCAATCTCCATTGCATCATTTTGTGCCTGAACTTCTAGCTTGCCTTGATTGGCAAACAGTTTCATCCCTGTTTTATGGGCAAATAAACTGATTGCCTCTTCTGCCGCTAAGGTAATGTTTTTTAATGCACTAATATCGGTACTGTTCTCTGAGGTCGTTGTTATACTACTCGCTGAGGATAACTGGATGTTTTTATCACTGGTTAAGGCAATGCCTTCCGGTGCATACGCTAAAATACCGGCTTGTTTGAACTGAGTTAATGCAGCTTGCAGTTGTTGCTGATTATCAATGTCAGAAGGGTGCGCTTGCGCGGTTTGCGCCGCGTTATGTAGCGCTTTAGCAATTGACAATGCATTTTCCAGTTGCGTGATAGCACCTTGCATATCAAGCTGCTTACCTTGCGCTTTCGGTTCCGTTTGGGCAGTAAGATAGAGTCCTTTATTGGCCGCTATCGCTCCCCACTCGTCGGTTCGTAGCTCAAACCCTTCACCGCGTTGTTCTTTATTCTGATTAACTAAGTGACCGATATTGAGTTGAGTTTTGCCATATTCGGTGGCCAATTTAATGTGCTCTTGACCGCGTTTATCATCCATCCGTAGTTTGTTATTGGCCGGTGTGCGAATAACATTGCGGTGTTTGTTGACCGTTGTCACGTGGTCAGGATGAGTTGAGTCATGCAAGGCATGAGCAATATACGGCCTATCTGGATTTCCCTCAGTGAATGCGATGGCAACGCCCGTACCATCAATTAACGGGAAGTGAAAACCATAGGTATCACCCGCATACGGTTTGGCCAGCCGTACCCATAAGCTCTCTTCGCCGTTTTTCCATGTTTTTAGGTCAAAATCAAACTTAACGCGGTAACGCCCCATGGTATCAATATACCCATAGGTATCGTTATCCGGACTGGTCACTCTCGCAGGCAACGTACCGGCCACTTGTGGCCACGGTAACGGTTGTGGTCGATACGGTTTTAATACGTCATAAGGAATTGCGGTAAAATGGCATTGATAAGCATCACTACGGTCACCGTAGCTCTCAGTTGACAAGATAATAATCCCTTCGTTAATAACATCAATGGCACTACCATCAATAATAATACGCTGACCCGGTATTAAGTTATAGTCGTTACATTCCCCCTGAATAATCAGTTTTTGACTGAGGTGTGCCTCATGACGAATGCTTGCATACCACTGACCGCTTTCAACCTCATTATCATCACCTTTGTTTTTGTAGTGCTCACCATAACGGTAGTCCGTACCCACAGTGGTATCATCTTTAGCATCAGTATTAACCTGTGAATGTTGGTCGGCATTTGCGGTGCAGTAATTGTAATCTTGGGTAATAACATCCTTAGGCTGCGTCGTACTGGTAAACTGCACATCCCACACACTGTTTTGTTTTGCGTCAACCATGCCACTAGGCGCCTTAAAGACGATATGTCCGGCATCCTTAAAGCCTTGTTCATTATCACTCAATACCAACACATCACAATGATGTTCAGCATGGCTTTCAAATCGAAACCAAATTCCTACGTCACTAAGCAATCGTTGAATAAACGCTAAGTCGCTCTCTTGCCACTGCGTAATCATCTCACGCGCTGGGTAACTATTGTTTAATTCAAGGCGGTAGTCAACACCAGAAAAACCATGACGGCGTAGCACCTCCTCAACCACACTCACCACGCTCTGGTTTTGGTAAATTGCACTGTAATGGTCATTGGCAAGTAACCCTAGTCGTGGCGATAATACCACTCGGTAACGCGCTTCGTCTTTGCTAACAGTAACAAACTAAATTCCGTAATCACGCCGTATAAGGTGCGCGGAAGTATCGGCATATCTAGGGAGCTGATGTATGCTAATTGCTTCGCAAGGCTGGGGGCTTCAAAGGTTAACGAGGCAGGCTGACTCAATAAATGATTGATTCGCAGCTGTTTATTGGGGCTGGTAAAGATGATTTCATACCGCCAAGGGGTATTGAGTGATTCACGTCCGACAACCGAGACTATCGAAAGTGATGAGAGATCACTAAGTTTTAATGTATAACGGTTGTTCAAAGAATCAGAAATGATAGAACCAAGATACCCTGTTTCTCGCTGTGAGATCAACATAGGAATTCCTTATTATTTGCAATCAATTTTTATTATTGTTCACTTATTAAATAGTTTTATACGTAATAACGATAAGCGAATTCATTCTCAGAATGATAGGTTATTTATTAATTTATATCAATTATTTTTATATTATTGTAATATTAGCCTGTAGTTAATGTTGGTAATAATCTTTAAATCACATTTTTTGTAAACAATATCAGTAATAAGCATTGTACAAATAGCCATGCACTTTTGGTACTTTTCGGGCTTTCAACCGCATACGTCCAGATACTATAACCATATTCTAATCGTTTGTGGTATTTGAGTTTTTCAAAATTTTTTTTAGATGATAAGTATATTCTAGTGCTTCAACAGTGTGTTTTATTGTGGGTAAACTTTGCTCTACTTGTTGTATTTTTCTATCTAAAATCGGAATTTGTTGTATTAGTTTATCATCTTCTAAACTATTGCTTTGCAACGTTAATTGTACTACCTCGTTTATTGATTGTTGCTGTAATAACTTAGCTAGCTTATTTACCTGACTTAGATAAATTGTTTTTAATTTTTCAGTTATGATATTTAATCGGTGTGTTAGCATTAAAAATTAGATTGTTAATGAAGTTCATTGTTTTTTATTTAATAATTTTTCTATTTGTTTAAGTGTAATTCCCATTATTTTGGCGATAGCTTGCTTATCCATGCCTTTTTCTAATAAGGTGGTAACCATGATGATTTCTAATTTTTCCCGTCTATCTTTTTCTGATTTTGCTTTATGTTTTTCACATGCTAACTTCTCTTTTGCTATGGCTTTTTCTTCTTTGCGGATTTGTTCCATAATTTGATAAGCAGGGACATATTTCAAGCTTTTTTCCAGTTCGTCCATTAATCCAATCGCTTTGAAACTAACATAAGTTTTGGTTGAAATAATTAGATGATCAACCAGTTCGATGTTAAGAATTCGTCCAACTTGAATAAGGCGATCGGTCATATCTTTATTACACACAGATGGGGCTAAGCGTCCTGAAGGGTGATTGTGTACCGCAATTACACGTGATGCATTTTTCATTACAGCCACTCGAAAGACATTCATTGTTTCGATATTGACTGATTTGTATGCGCCTAAAGCGATAAGCTCAATATGTACAATATAGCCAGCAGCATTTAAACCGATAATCCAGAAATGTTCTTTTTCTTGATCTATTTTGTTATCACGTAGTAATACGTTTTTCATGATGTTATAAACATCATCAGTTCCTTCAATATAACGTTTATCATTTTTGCCCAGCTTAATATCCATTCGCGATTCGTATTTAGATAAAAAATGTACGAAATATAACATAAATCAGCTGGTATTGTAAGCAATGCCTTTTGCGTACCTTATTTACCAAGATTTATTGCTTATTTCGTCGTTATTTTATGATGATAATAAATTAAGTAAGTAAACGGCATTGAATGTATCTTTCGACAGTAAAAATATTTGAACGTGTTGAGAAAATCTTTACATTTAAACATGATCAATGCTCACTAGATCATTGATTGCTTAATGCTAAATTATATCAATGTTCGCGCAAATCGACTTTTTAAAACACTTTAATCAATAGAATGTGGTAAAAATAGGCATTTTTTATATCGTATGAGCGAGTAAATATCGACAAATAGCATAGTGTTTGTGTTTCTATATTGATATAAAATAGACAAATTTATGTTACTTTTTATACTTAAATGTCTATATTACCTTAAACATCTTTACATAAAATGTTATTTTTAGTAAGGTTGCTTTAATTTGTTTGCACTATTTGATGGCATGATTTTTTCTCATTTTGGTGCAAAACTAGTCATCTTTTTGAACACTATAAATCAATTATTGTCTGTTAATAAAACATTATAATTATTTTTTATTAGTTTTTTACTTTAAAAACAGTAATTATATTTATCCAATTTTATAAAGATGTTAAGAACTACTGGCATAGTAATTGCTTGTAATAATATTGAATATAATTAAATCAATAATTATAGAAATAAGTTTAGAGGAAATATGCATATGGAAAATCATAGCAGTAGTACAGTTGCTTTTGTAAAAAATCGGCGATCTTCGTTAATAAGTGCCATTTTTCTAATGGCTACTTCGGCAATAGGTCCTGGATTTATTACTCAAACAGCCACCTTTACCGTTACTTTAGGTACCGCTTTTGCTTTTGGTATTTTAGCTTCTATTATTATCGATTTTGTGGTGCAACAAAATATTTGGCGCGTCGTTGCATTAACTAAAATGAATTCGTCAGATATTGCTAATGCAACTATTCCATTTAGTGGCTATGTGTTAGCAGTACTTATTATATTTGGTGGATTAGTTTTTAATATTGGTAATATTGCTGGAGCAGGATTAGGTTTAAACGCATTGGTTGGACTCGATCCTAAATGGGGAGGGGCAATCAGTGCGTTAATGTCAGTTTATATATTTTCATCCCGACAAGCCAGTCACTTTATTGATCGTTTAATGATTGGTTTTGGTTTATTAATGATTATTTTGACATTATTTGTGGTGTTTGCTTCACATCCACCCGTAGGCGAAGCGTTAAAAGAAACGGTTTTTCCTAGTAGTATTGATTTTGCCTCGATTACCACTATCGTAGGGGGCACGGTTGGTGGTTATATTTCTTATGCTGGTGCTCATCGATTACTAGACAAAAGAATGGTGGGCGTTGAACATATTGACTATGTTTCTGGTGCTGCAACCAAAGGCATAATGGTTGTTGGCTTAATGCGTTACATTTTGTTTTTAGCTATTTTAGGTGTTGTTGCAAGTGGTGTGACTATTGATATTTCAAGTTATGCGGCTAACCCTGCATCACAGGCGTTTCAAGCGGCGTTAGGGGAATTAGGGTTACGCATTTTTGGTTTAATTTTATGGGCGGCTGCAATAACAAGTATTATCGGTGCTGCTTATACTTCGATGACATTTATTACCCCCTTCAAACGTAATATAACGGAAAGACAACGTAAAATTGCCACCATTATATTTATTGTCACTTCGCTTGCTGTTTATTTAATTATGGGAACAGCTCCGGTGTCATTGTTAGTCTTTGCAGGAGGATTTAATGGCTTAGTATTACCACTGGGCTTAACTATTTTTGTTTATATTGGATGGCGACGATCTGATCTGATGTCTGGTTATCATTTTCCTCGATGGTTATTATGGTCTGGTATAGTAGTCTGTGCTATTACGTGGTATATGGGGGCAATGTCAGTAGCAACTATCTTCAATTATTTAAAATAGAAGGGCAATATGATCATCGACAAGTTAATTGATTTAAATAGTGACCTTGGCGAAAGTTTTGGTCAATGGAAAATGGGTAATGACGAAGCAATTTTAAAAATCGTAAGTAGTGCAAATATTGCCTGTGGTTTTCATGCTGGTTCACCTGAGGGAATCTTAAAAACATTAAAAGCTGCTAAATTAAATAATGTGGCCATTGGTGCGCACGTTGGTTACCCAGATTTAGTTGGTTTTGGTCGTCGAAATATGGACGTTGCGACCGAAGAATTAATTGCCGATGTCATTTACCAGATTGGGGCTTTAAAAGGGTTAGCGACGTCAATTGGTAGTAAAGTGAGTTATGTTAAACCTCACGGTGCGTTATATAACACTATTGCACATGATAAACGTCAAGCAATGGCAGTTATTGAAGCAATTTGTCTTATTGACCCAACATTGACATTGGTAGCACTTGCCGGTTCACAGCTAATTAATTGGGCAAAAGATAAAGGCTTAAATGTAGTAGCTGAAGCTTTTGCTGATCGTGCTTATCATGCTGATGGAACATTAGTTTCTCGAAAACAAGAAGGTGCAGTATTACATGATCCTGATTTAATTGCTGAACGAATGTTACAATTGGTCAATGAAGGCGGAGTTACCTCGATTGATGGTCAATTTGTTCGTATTGATGCTGGCTCAATTTGTGTGCATGGTGACAGTTCTGGAGCTTTAGCTATGGCGCAAAAAGTTAAAGAAAGATTACAACAAAATGGCATTACAATAACCTCATTTGCAAAGGTGAAAGATGTGTAAATTTGTTTACAACGTTTTACATTCAGACAAAATATCTCTATTTAGTCTTGAAGTATTTGCCATTTACCGAGGTGTTTAATGCGTTTTTTACCTGTTAATATTGATGCACTAATTGTTGAACTTGCTTCTCTTGAGCAAACAATGGCTCTGACTAATTCGCTGCAAAGTTTGTTAGCTCAAGGCAATATAGAAGAGATTATTCCCGCAGCGCGCACCATTTTGATTCGTTATAATCCAATAACAATTGATGCGAACACTATTGCTAGCCACATTGTAAAACTCGATATAACATCGGATGTAATAACATCCGGTGAACAAATAACCATTCCTGTTCGTTATAATGGTGAAGATTTAGATCAAGTTGCTCAATATTTGGGTATAACGGTTGATGAAGTTATTACACGTCATACCAGTAATGAATATCAAGTTGCGTTTTGTGGATTTGCTCCAGGCTTTGCTTATATGGTATCGAAAACAGCCCAACTGGATGTACCACGTCGACAGTCCCCTCGAGTTCGTATTCCAGCAGGTTCTGTTGCTTTAGCTGGCGAGTTTAGTAGTATTTATCCACAAGCAAGTCCAGGTGGTTGGCAATTAATTGGCATCACCGATGTTGCTGTATGGGATATTTATCGTGAGCAACCAGCTCTTTTTAAGCCGGGCACTCGTGTTAATTTTGTAGATGCGAGTAAAACCGCAGTACAATATCATTTGCCTGCGGCTAAAAGACCAAATAGTGTTATTGACCCAACATCTGATATCAAAATATTATCGACCGGTTTACAAACGCTTTTGCAAGACAATGGTCGAATGGGGCAAGCAGCTTTAGGTATTTCAGAATCAGGAGCAATGGATAAAACGGCTCTACATAGTGCTAATCGTGTTTTAGGCAATCCAATTAATGAGGCTGCGTTAGAAATTACTCAAGGTGGATTTAGTGCTCAAATAAATAGCCCAATGCTAGTTGCGGTAACAGGTGCGGTTTGTGAGATCACAATATCAACCTCAACAGGTGAAAAATATCAAGCCTCAATGTATCAACCTATTCAGTTAGAGCATGGTGATACGATTTGTTTGGGTCATGTTAAAAGCGGTGTACGAAGTTATTTTGCGGTGAGAGGTGGGTTTGAAGTATCACCCATTTTAACTAGTTGTTCTTTTGATACTCTTGCACAAGTCGGACCTGCACCGCTTAAAGTTGGTGATACGTTAGCAATTAAACATCAGCAAAAATTAAATCCTGTTTCTTTAACTCAAACACCTGCTTTACATTATCCTTCTTCTAATGATGTGGTTGAGTTAGATATTGTACTAGGGCCACGTACGGATTGGTTTACAAAGCAAGCAATATCACTACTTACTTCACAATTATGGCAAGTGACACCAGCTTCTAATCGGATAGGACTGCGTTTATTAGGTGATACACCATTAGCACGTGAAAAACATCAAGAATTACCGAGTGAAGGAACCTGTATTGGCGCTATACAGATTCCGGCAAATGGACAACCCGTGCTGTTTTTAAATGATCACCCTTTAACGGGAGGTTATCCAGTCATTGGTGCTGTTTGTAACTATCATTTAGATTTGGCAGGTCAAATTCCTGTCAATGCTAAAATAAAATTTAATCCTATTGGGATATTTAAAGAATTCGAAGGGAGTCATGTTGATCATGTCTGAACATAATAAAAAAATAGTGCATAAAGTATTGATCGCTAATCGTGGCGAAATTGCTGTGCGTATAATACGTGCTTGTCGTGATATCGGATTTTTGTCGGTTGCGATATATGCCGATGCCGATCTTGAGTCGCTTCATACCCAAATGGCTGATGAGGCATATGGTCTATTCGGTAATAAACCAAGTGAAACTTATCTGGACATTGATAAAATTATTGCTATCGCCAAAAAATCTGGTGCAACTATGGTTCATCCTGGTTATGGTTTTTTGTCTGAACGCGTTGAATTTGCTAAAGCAGTACAAGATGCGGGTTTAATTTGGATTGGGCCGAATCCAGAAACTATCGAAATATTAGGTGATAAAGTCAAAGCCAGAAAACTTGCTATTGAAGTTGGGGCACCTTTGGTGATGGGTACTAAAGAGCCCGTTAAAAACGCTAAAGAAGTGGTTGAGTTTGCACATGCTCATGGCCTACCGATTGCAATAAAAGCGGCTTTTGGTGGCGGTGGTCGAGGTTTAAAAGTTGCGTGGCAAATGGATGAAGTTGAAGAACTTTATCATTCTGCTGTGCGTGAAGCAGAAGCCGCATTTGGGCGGGGCGAGTGTTTTTTAGAACAATTTTTACATAATCCACGTCATGTTGAAGCGCAAATTATTGCTGATAGCTTGGGTAATATTGTGGTGGTAGGGACTCGAGATTGTTCATTACAACGCCGCAACCAAAAGTTAATTGAAGAATCGCCAGCGCCTTTTATTAGTAAACAGTTAGAGCAACAAATAATAAAAGCTTCAATTGATATTTGTGCTAAGGCAAACTATGTTGGTGTGGGTACAGTTGAGTTTTTATTAAGCCAAGATGGCAAATTATCTTTTCTTGAGGTTAATACTCGCCTACAGGTTGAGCATCCTGTTACCGAAGAAACAACCGGCATTGATCTGGTCATTGAACAACTACGCATTGCACAAGGTTTACCACTTAGCATTGAGCAAATGCCGATTCCTCGTGCCCATGCTATTGAATTTCGTATCAATGCAGAGGATGTGGCAAATGGTTTTTTACCTGCTGCAGGGACGATTACTCGATTTGATGCCCCGTCTGGACCTGGTGTACGCTTAGATAGTGGAGTAAAAACAGGATCGACTATCCCTGCAACATTTGATTCCTTGATGGCTAAATTAATTATTGTCGGTGAAAATCGAGAACAAGCAATTGCTAGGGCTAAAAGAGCATTAGCTGAGTTTGTCATTGATGGCGTTGCATCCGTTCTACCATTTCATCGAGAAATGCTTGAAAGTCCTGATTTTACAACTGATTTCAAAGTACATACTCGTTGGATTGAAACCGAATTCTCTGCAACTTTACAACCTGCTAAAAGACAAATACCACATTTAGAGCCAAGTATCACTCATACTTTTATTGAAATAGATGGTAAACGCTGCAAACTTGGTTTGCCTACAAATCTTTTTGCTGGATTATCAACATCAACTAAACTTTCTTTGGCAGAACCCTCTTCGACACTAGAACCAAATTCCACTTTAAGTGTTGAGTCACCTGTATCAGGAAGTTTATTTAAATGGTTAATCGATGATCATCAAAATGTCAATCAAGGTGAAGTGATAGCAGTTATGGAAGCTATGAAAATGGAGGTTCCTATCACAGCACATCGGTCGGGTGTTTTAACACATAAACTTAAAGAAGGTGAATACATTAATGCAGGGAATAAAATTGCTGAAATAAGTTAAACCAAGGTGAAGTTATTAATAAGCTTCTACAGATCAATTATTTTATCAACACATAACATATATTGGTGAGTATATTAATGTGAAATACTTGCCAATTTGTTTATATATAATTTCAAAATCATTTCAAGCTGTTTTGATTTGATGATTACTGTAATAGGTAAATTTGAATCAAATATATCAACATATTAAAAGCCAATATTAATCATTAATATACGTTATTTTAGTTATTTTGTCTTAAAATTGATTTTACTCAATATTATGTAAATTTTTATAATTTGATTGCTGTTTTATTCTCCATGTGGTGAAATATAAATTGATAATTCGGTATGTATACAATTGAATGTAAAAAGGTATCGAGTTACCAAAAGCTTTTCTTTTTTCCATCTTAAATTTTTAAAAATAATTTTTAGCGTTATTTATTCAACAAGTCATTCTGGTTTTAGAGAATTATTGTGTTATTCAAATTACTTAGTCAATAAATAAACTAGTTTTTAAAATTTAAGTGCAACACTATAAAAATAACCAATTAATTAAGTTTTTCATGTTTTTCTATAAAAAAATTGGATGAAAGCCAATAATTGCTTTTGTGAGAGGAAATATGAACAAAGTATCTAAGTTAATTTGGAACACATCGCGTCAACATGATATTGACAGCTTAAGGAAGGCACAATCTAAACGTAAAACATTTTTGATTAATATCATTACAACGGGTATAACTGCGGCTATGATTTCGCCTATTTATGCGAACTGTAGTAAGAATGATCAAATTAATCAGTCTTGTTCTACCACTCATTCTTCAACTTTATTTAACACTGATACTGCTAATTATATTCAGAGCTTTTCAAGCATTAGCACGCGTGGGCGTTCAATCCATTTGAGCCAAAATAGCGATGTTACAAATAATAGTGGCAATGGATATGAATATACTTCTGCGACTGATACAGACAGTTTAATCTTTGGACAAACAGCAGGTAAAATTACAGGCAGCACTAGTGGTCTAAACTTGGTACATCAAGGTACAAATACTTTATCAATAAATACTGCTGGAACCATACTGGGCAGTACAGATTATGGTATTGTGGCTGAAAATGCTGAAAACTCGACAGATATTATTATCACACAATTAACCAATGGCAGTATTACAGGTGGAAAAACTGGGATTTTAGTTGTTAATAATGGTAAAAGTACAACGAATGTTAATACTTCAGGTGCCGTTAATGGTAACCAAGAAGATGGGATATCGGTGATTAATGGTAATCAGGCAACCGACATTTCAATAAATAATGCTAAACCTGAAGGGGTTATTACGGGTGGTAATCGTGGTATAAATGTCGATAATCAAGGTATAGGTAATACCGAAATTCTGGTTTCAGGTTCGGTAAAAGGGGTCAATGGCGAAGGTATTTTTGTTAAAAATAGTAATCAAAGCAAAATAATTACCATAAACCAATTAGAAGAAAAAAGTATAATTTCTGGTAATACTTATGGTATTTCTGTTTATAATTCTGGTTCAGAGAAAACCAGTATTTTGTCAAAGGGAAAAGTAATAGGAAGTAATAGTGATGCAATTTACTCTGAAACAGCTGAAACAGGATCAGATGTATTTATCACTCAGTTCGAACAAAGTGAAATTACCGGTCACAATAATGGGATTACCGTTATTAATAAGGGTAGAGGAGAAAGTACTTTTAACCTTTCTGGTAAAATAATTGGTGAACAACAAGATGGGATTGTGGTTCAAAATTTAAACCCAGACTCAACTAAATTATCCATAACACAGGGTGGAGGAAGTATTTGGGGAAATGTTAATGGTTTAAATTTATTAAATAAAGGTAAAGGAGCGACAACCATTACAACCAGAAATGGTGTGGAAGGACAACAGAAAGATGGCATTATTGCGATAAATGAAACGGGTTCGGATCTTTTAAAATTAGATCAAACATCAGGTTCAATTAAGGGGCATAATAATGGGCTAAATTTTGTCAACAAAGGTAACAGCTCTATTATTATGAATATATCAGGTGATGTTACTGGTCAACAAGAAGATGGCATTAAGGCTATCAATCAAGAAGAAAGTGCTACAAATATCAATCTTACACAGTCTATAGGATATATCCGTGGTCACAATAACGGTATAAATGTCATAAATAATGGTCGAGGTTCTACTCAGATAGATTTGAGCAGTTATATTTTGAGTTATCAAAATGATGGTGTTTCAATCACTAATGGTAATACAGCCAATTCTCTTACGATAAATCAATATAATGGTACTATTACTGGTAATGGAAAGGGTATTAATCTCAAGAATAATGGTAAAGGAACAACCAATATCGGTTTATCCGGTACTGTGTCAGCTAATACTAATGAAGCGGTATTTGCAGAAAATGGTAATCAGACAGATGAATTAAATTTTATACAGTCTGGTGGGAGCATAAATGGCAAGACAAATGGTGTTTATTTAATTAATAATGGATTGGCTTCGACCTATATTGAGACATCTAGTGTCATTGTGGGTGATTCTCAACATGCTTTATTGGTCGTTAATAACGATACAACTAATGATTTAAACATTAAACAGTCTGATGGCAGTATTACGGGTTTTTATAATGGTATTAATGCACTCAATAATGGTCAAGGGTTAACAGATATCGAAATTGCTGGTGAAGTAAATGGCTATAATGCTGAAGCGATTTTGATTAATAATGGTCTTAAAACCAGATTGTTAAAATTTACAGTAACACAATCTGGTGATATAAAAGGTCATAGTAAAGGCGTGAATTTGATAAATAATGGCGAGGGATCATCTACTTTAGTTTTAAATGGTAAAATTAACTCGACGTTAGATGATGCGATAGATGTCTCTAATCAAAATAATACGACAGGCATAGATCTGACACAATCAACAGATAGTATTATCCAAGGTGCTAATAATGGTATTAAGTTAAATAATTCAGGTAAAGGCAATGTTGTAATCGTTACATCGGGGATTGTAGTAGGTAAAGCAAAAGCGGGTATTGAGGTTGATAATGGGACAACAAGCTCAGGTGTAAGTATCAAACAAAACCAAGGAGCCATTCATGGACGAGATAATGGTATTTATGTAAATAATAACGGCACCGATAATACAGTTATTGATATAGCTAATAAAGTTTACGCTGATGGTAACGATCAAAATAATAACAAAGATGCCGGTATTTACACTACAGGTCAATCAGGTACGGCAACGTATATTAACCTTAATAATGGTGCTAATGTTTATTCTACACTTGGTACGGCTATCAGAAACGAAGTAACGAATTCAACTATCAATCTTAATGATGGTTCTAAGGTTAGTGGTAAAATTTTGCTTGGAACAGGTAATGACACGTTGAATATTAACCAAGGTGCTGATATTTCTGATATAACTGTACTTGATGGTGGGCATAAAGCTACCCGAGATGGGGACTTGTCAGAGAAAGACGTCCTTAATTTTAGTACGCATCTTACTGGTTCTTCTGACTCAACAGGCAGTATCAACAATGTAGCTATTTTAGATTGGGAAAATATTAATGTTGGTCAAACAGGTATTTTATCACTGACAGGTGATCTTAATACTGATAAATTAACCCTAAGTTCCGGATCTGTATTAGATTTAGTGCCATCCTTGCATCAAGCTACAGTGCGAGGAAGTGTGTATAATGCTGGTACTATTACACTAAATAATGGTTTTGCTGGGGATAATTTAACTATTACAGGCGATTACCATGGTGAAAATGGCAGATTGTTACTTGATACAGTCGTTCAAGATAGTAATAGTCCGACCGATAAATTGTTCATTGGTGGCAATGCTTCAGGGCATACATCAGTAAACATAAATAATGTTGGTGGATTAGGTGCTAACACCGGTATGACTAATGGTATTGAGATTGTTAATGTCAAGGGTATAAGTTCAAATGATGCGTTTAACTTAGAAGGCAATCATTTAGATGTCGGTGCTTTTGAATATTATTTATATAAAGGCGGCCTTAATCAAGAAAACGAAAACTGGTATTTGCGCTCTTATAAACCAACGAGCCCAACAGACCCAGATAAGCCGGTAAACCCAACAAACCCGGATAAACCGGTTAATCCGACTAACCCAGATAAGCCGGTAAACCCAACAGACCCGGATAAACCGGTTAATCCGACTAACCCAGATAAGCCGGTAAACCCAACAAACCCGGATAAACCGGTTAACCCAACAAATCCCGATAAGCCCGTTAATCCGACTAATCCGGATAAACCGGTTAATCATAAACTAACTTATCGTAAAGAAGTACCAATGTTTGCCGCAGTTGCCGCTCAATTACGCCAAGCAGACCTTATAATGCAAGGTAATATGCACCAACGTATAGGTAATACATTATTACCTGATGATTACACCAGTTGGGGAAGATTAATTGCGGCACGTTCAGATATTAAACAAGATGGCGACGTTGATGCACGTAGTAAAGGGAATTATACAGGTTTGCAAGTTGGAAGTGATGTTTGGTTGAGTGAAGATACTAATTGGAGAGCAGGGGGCTACTTTGGTTATTTATATGGACGGTTACATATGAATGGCTTTGCTAGTGGTGACTATAACCAAGTTGGTAAAAATAATCTCAACTCTTACTTTATTGGCGCTTATGGTAATTACATGCAAAATGATGGCACTTATTTAGATTTGGTTCTACAAGGTGGGCGTCATGAGGTGGATATTAAACCTGACGAAAATAAAAATAGTAGTCAAAAAGGTTATGGTATTAGCGCTTCAATCGAAGCGGGAAAACCATTTAATTTAAATTATTATGATTGGAAATTAGAACCTCAAGCACAAATTATTCATCAATGGTTAAATATCAATAACAGCCATATAAGTGGACAAACAACGGTTAAACAGGACGATAATGATTCTTGGTTATTCCGAGTTGGTGCACGATTAGAGAATAATTTTCAGACTGATTTAGGTACATTACGACCTTATACCCGTGTCAATTTGTTCTATTCGCCAGATGGTGATGATCACACTATTTTTGCAAGTCCAAGTGCTTCAACAAAAATTAAAAGTGGTGCGGGCTATACAAGCACAGAGCTTGCTATTGGTGGAAGTTACGAGATCAATAGTCAAATAAGTGCATATACTGAAATTGGTCATACTTGGTCTAACAGCGGTGATGCCAATGTCAAAGCACCTATTACGGGATCTTTAGGTCTTAGAGCTAATTGGTAGTTTAAGTTAGATCCTAATTTTATTTTATACAAACCGATATCTTATTTAAGTAGGGTATCGGTTTTTCATTGAGATTATTCAAAAAATGTAATTAACACTAATGATATCAAAATGATTGAAACCATAATTATTTATCAAACTTAGTTTTAATAAGTAGGATTTATTTATCTTATTGTTAATAAATAAGGCATCAATATTGTGATTTTTTCTACTTTTAGTTGTCATTAACTATTCCAAGCATTATTAAACTATTATAGTCGTATAGTTTACTAACTATATAATCGAGTTGCTTTTGTTTCACTGACTGCTTATTATTAAAGAACTATAATTTTGTAAAAATTCAATAATCGTTATTTATATGTCATCTCAAACACTCTTGAAAAAAGGAAATGATACTAAAACAGCATTAATTCGTAGTGGTATGGAGTTAATGACAACATATGGTTATTTATCATCAAATATTGAAAGTATATTAAAACAAGTCGGGGTACCAAAAGGTTCTTTTTATTACTACTTTAAAAGTAAAGCGGATTTTGGTCATGCCATTATTACCTCATACAACAATTTTTTTATACATAAATTAGATAAACATCTAACTAATAATGCAATTTCATCACCTTTAGCTAGAATCCAAGCGTTTTATGAAGATGCGAAGCAAGGTATGGCAAAATATGATTACAATCGAGGCTGTTTAATTGGGGAATTAATTCAAGAAGAATCCTTACTGCCAAAGGGATACGCAAAAGTTCTTGAACAAATTTTGCTAAATTGGCAAGCTAAACTTGAAGAATGTCTACTTCTTGCTCAGCAATGTGGTGAACTAAAATCAAATAGTGACTGCAAGGCATTAGCTGAATTTTTTTGGATTGGTTGGGAAGGAGCGGTGACACGTAGTAAGTTAATAAAACGATCTGATCCGTTAGATCGTTTTATTCAACTGTTTCTCGATAAAATTGTCCACTAATCCCTACAAGATTATTGATAGTAAGACAAATATTACGCATTTTTTGAATTATCGAACATAATTAATCCGTTAAAACAAAAGCCATATTTAGGACCAAAATATCTGATTGTAATCTGTTGCAATTAACTAGACGATCGGTCTATAATCTTTAGACTATTTGTCTATAAACAGTAATTCAATAAGTTAACTTTATTACTAAGCTTTTTTGTAGTGAATTACCCAATCCGATTTACAAAAATTTAATAAGGAATATGTATGTCATTGAGCGCCATTATTTTAGAAAAAGATGAGATAAATGGGTTTTCACATTCATTAAAAACCATAACAAAACAACAGTTGCTGCAACAACAAGGTGATACTCTAGTTCAAATTCACTATTCAAGTATCAATTATAAAGATGCACTAGCATTAACTAATAACGGTCCTATTGTTAGACAATGGCCAATGGTTCCTGGTATCGATGGAGTAGGGGAGGTAATTGAATGTCAGAGTGGTCGTTATCAATCCGGCGATTTGGTTATTTTAAATGGTTGGGGTTGTGGTGAAACCCATTGGGGATGTTTTGCTCAATATGCTTATTTAAAATCGGAATGGTTAATTCCTTTACCCCAAAATATCACACCCTATCAATCGATGATTATTGGCACCGCAGGATATACAGCGGCATTGTGTGTAAAACGTATTGTTGATTTTGGTGTTAAACCTGAAGATGGAAAAGTTTTAGTTACTGGTGCAACAGGCGGTGTTGGTTCAGTTGCTATCGTGATATTGAGTAAATTAGGTTATCAGGTGACTGCCTCTACGAGTAAAGTGGCAGATAAAGATTATTTGCATAAACTCGGTGCAGTGGAAATTATTGATAGCCAATCTTTGAAAGAGCCAAATCGACCATTACAAAAGGAGCTATGGTCAGCGGCGATCGACGTAGTTGGTTCTTATACATTAGCCAATATTTGTGCGCAAACTAAATATGGCGGCATTGTCGCTTGTTGTGGTCTTGCTCAAGGCATGGATTTACCCGCAACGGTTGCTCCGTTTATTTTAAGAGGCGTCACATTAGCAGGTGTGGATAGTGTGATGGCAAGCTATGATAAACGAATTGCTGCTTGGCAATTGATAGCAGAAAACATGGATGAAAAACTGTATTCTCATATAGCTCAGACTATTACATTAAATGAATGTGCTGAAGTGGCAAATAAGATGATCGCAAATAAAATTAAAGGTCGCTTTGTAGTTGATGTAAATAACTAAATCGATATTCAATAAAGTGGTGTAATTTTACACCGCTTTATTAACCCCGAAATTGATTTAGATAAAAATTAATACAATTCATTGATTAATAATTCTTGTATTTCCTATAAAATAAGACTAAATTCAATCTTAGCTGTTTTGAAAGTTGAGTTCGCAATAACCGTTTAGAATTATCCATAATGTATAATTAATTTATGGGGGAATGTGATATGCCTTATCAAACACGAGATGACCTACCAGAATCCGTTCGACATGTTTTACCCGTTCATGCTCAAGATATTTTTAAAGAAGCATTTAATAGTGCCATAAAAGAGTATCAAGATCCTAAAAAGCGACGAGATAATAGTACACCTGAGCAAGTTGCTTTCCGTGTTGCTTGGTCGGCGGTTGAAAAGCTTTATCATAAAGATGAAAACGGCAAATGGGTCGCTAAATCGTAACTTTAATGTTGTATACTTGTTTTAACAAACCATAATGCTATTTAATTGATAATTAATAAAAAATAGTATAATCCAAGCCAACATGTATGGTTGGCTTATTTATATTTAAATTAAGAGATTAAAATGTTCATTTTTTCAATTACCTACCTCAAGCCGGTTAGTGAAGTAGAAAAATACTTACCACAACATATCGATTATTTAGAACGTCATTATCAATCAGGACATTTTATTGCTTCTGGCCGCAAAGTCCCGCGTATTGGTGGTATTATTCTTTGTCGTGCGGAGAGTCGTGAACAGGCAATAGCAATAATGCAAAAAGATCCATTTTGTATTCAGCAAATTGCACAATATGAACTTATAGAATTTATACCTACAAAGTTTGCGAAGCAGTTTGAAGTGTTTATCTAATTATACTCAAAAAAATTTTAATGAATATCAATAAAATTTTATTAAAAAATAGTTAGTCTAAGTATCATTATAAAATGAACCGATTATCAATCCATTCATCCTTTAATATCACTGTTTCAAAAAATTGATAAAAATGTTGAGCTTTTTTGGCTTTTTCAAGTTCTATATAAGTATGTTATTTGCTAAATAAAATTAATTTAAATTTATTTAAGTCTATTTATTATGAATTGATTAATTATCAATGAAAAAATATAAGTAAAAATAGAGAATAACTAATCAAATCAGTATGTCAGGGCGATCAATAACCACTTAATAAATTAGAATCGATTTGTCGAACGGGGATTAAATTAGTCGTTATACAACCTAATCATTAACTTATCATAAGCTTAATCGTTTTAAAAAAATGCGAGTTATTTAGTAAAAAATTATTTAACAAATTTGTACAACCACCTTTTTTATTAGATAAAATTTTTATAGTAGTTCCTCAATCTCATCGCTTTATCTAAAGGTTAGATAAATTTTCCTTATCATGTCCTCATTTTCTATTTTTCCTGATCAATACGGAAAAAGTTGGTTAGTAATTCAAATTTTTTCCTTTTATACTGAATTTAATCTCTCATTTAATACAGGTATTTGATCATGAATAATAAAGGTTTACCAAAGGATTTTTTATGGGGAGGCGCTGTTGCTGCTCATCAATTAGAGGGTGCTTGGCAAGCTGGTGGTAAGGGTCCTAGTGTTGCCGATGTGATGACTGTTGGATCGCCTAAAAGTTATCGAAAAATTACCGAAGGAATCATTCCTGGTGAGTATTATCCTAATCACGAGGCTATCGACTTTTATCATCATTATAAAGATGATATTAAACTATTTGCTGAAATGGGTTTTAAATGTTTTCGAACTTCGATTGCTTGGACTCGCATTTTTCCCAAAGGGGATGAGCTTGCGCCAAATGAAGAAGGCTTGAAGTTTTATGATGAACTTTTCGATGAATGTTTGAAATATAATATTGAGCCGGTTGTTACGCTTTCTCACTTCGAGTTACCTTATTATTTAGTTACGGAGTATGGTGGTTTTCGTAATCGTAAATTAATTGATTTCTTTGTTCGCTTTGCAGAGGTCTGTTTTGATCGTTACAAAAATAAAGTCAAATATTGGATGACCTTTAATGAGATCAATAATCAAGCCAATTTTGATGAAGACTTTGCACCGTTTACTAATTCTGGTATCTACTATAAAGCTGGCGATGATCGCGAACAAATTATGTATCAAGCAGCACATTATGAATTGGTCGCTAGTGCAAAAGCTGTCCAAATCGGTCATGCTATCAATCCTGATTTTCAAATTGGTTGTATGATTGCCGTTGTGCCAATCTATCCGGAAACCTGTAAACCAGGTGATATCTTAATGGCGCAAAAAGTCATGGAACGTAAGTATTTCTTTACCGATGTTCATGTTCATGGTCAATATCCTAACCATATTATCAAATACTGGCAACGCAAAGGCTTTAAATTAGACGTGACAAGTCAAGATCTCGAAGTGTTAGAAAACGGCACTGTTGATTACATTGGTTTTAGTTATTACATGTCTAATGCGATTAGGAAAAAATCAGATAACTATGAATATAACGAAAAAACCGATTTAATTGGTAATCAATACGTTAAAAAATCTGATTGGGGTTGGCAGATCGATCCGGAAGGTTTGCGCTACACATTAAATTGGCTAACTGATATGTATCATTTACCGCTTTTCATTGTGGAAAATGGATTTGGTGCATATGATAAAGTTGAAGCTGATGGAAGTATTCATGACAGCTATCGCATTGAATATCTTCGAGAACATATTAAACAAATGAAGTTAGCGGTTGAAGAAGATGGTGTTGATTTGATGGGATATACCCCTTGGGGTTGTATTGATTTAGTGTCCGCTGGAACGGGTGAAATGGAAAAACGTTACGGCTTTATCTATGTTGATAAAGACAATAAAGGTAATGGCACCTTAAAACGAAGTCGAAAAGATTCATTTGCTTGGTATAAAAAAGTCATTGAGTCAAATGGTGAAACCTTATAACGATTCAAATTCATTAGGAGAAGTTATGAAAAAAGCGTTAATTATTTGTGCTGCTGGTATGTCATCATCGTTAATGGCAAAAAAAGTCACGGAATTTTTTGCAAAAGAAGATAAAGCTTTTACCGTTGATGCAGTTTCAGCCACTGAAGGCACTAACATGATCAAAAACAGTGACTTTGCACTTTTTTTAATTAGTCCGCAAACCATGATGATGTTTGATAAATTTAAAAAATTAGGTGATGAAGTAGGTAAGCCTGTGGTCAGTATCCCTTTTCAAGCCTATATCCCTATCCAATCAGGGATTGAACAATTAGCGAAGTTGATTGAGGATAATATTAACTAAGTTAAATTTGTATATATTGGTTGGCGCTGTATTTGCTATGCCTTAAATAACAGCGCCTTATTACCTTGGTCGGTGAGTTTTTCGCGTAGATAAAATTAACCACGATATTTTGTATAGCGGTTTTAGTTGCCACAGGTAAAAATGATAATGATAAAAAACAAACAACGTGACCTTATTGCTTTAATGGTCTGTTCTAAAAATATATTCAAAAGTAGTGCCTTGCTCGCAAAAGAGTTGTCGTTATCAGATAGAACGGTACGTACTTATCTTCATGATCTCAAATCACTCATTGAAGAAAATGGTGCCATTGTTGTGAGTAAGCAAGGCTACGGATACCAACTACAAGTAAAAGATAGAACAGTATTTAATCAATTTTTAATTAAACATCACTTATTGGATCCCAATCAAGAACAAGTTAATTGTCGAGAACTTTGCCAAAGAAAACACCATATCCTTAATCTTTTATTACTTGAAAGCCAAACAATAGATATTGAAACATTATCAGAACAGTTATTTATTAGTACATCGCAATTATGCAAAGATATGCAAGATATCAAGCTTCAACTTCAACCTTTTGAACTTACTTTAAAAAAAAATCGCAGCTTGTTTTATGTAGATGGTGCAGAAAAAGCAAAGCGACATTTCATTATGAGCTATTTTTTTCATGAAGAAACACTCAATTTTTTACACCGCTTAAGTTATCTCAATAAATTTAGTGATGTAATAAGTTTTGATACTTTAACCATTATTATTTTAGATGAATGTCGTGAAGCAAAAATTAAACTATCAGATGTAATGATGCAAAATATTGTGTTGCATTTGGCGTTGAGTATAAAACGTTTACAATCAGGATTATTTATTCAAAATCTTGATTTGCCAAGTTCAGCTAATCACACCTTAGAATACCAAGTAGCTCAAAAAATTATTAATCGAATTGAAGTAGTAATTGGATTTTCGTTCCCTAAAGAAGAGCAGATGTATTTAACTTTACATTTGATGAGTAAATCCAATGTTATTGAGCAGAATTTAGATAGCCAATTAAGCACAATGTTGAGCAATTTGCTAGTCAAAATTCAACATGAAACAGGTTATCCATTTTTGAACGATGAGCAGTTAAAAAATGGGTTAGTACAGCATCTAAAACCGATGTTAGTACGCTTAGAACAAAATATAAAATTAGAAAATCCCTTACTTAAAGAAATCAAAACCTGTTCGGCGGAACTGTTTGAATTGGTAAAACATTATTTTAGCCAGCTTCCCAATTTAAACAAGTATTCAATTCAAGATGATGAGTGGGGTTATTTGGCTCTCCATTTTCTAGCATCAATTGAAAAACTTAAAAATGAACAAAAAGCGAAAGTTTTAATTATTTGTGCTACAGGCTTAGGTAGTGCACAACTATTAAAAAATCGAGTTGAACGTGAATTTCAAGAACGAATTAAAATTGTCGACACACGAGGATATTATGAAATTGATCCCGAAATGTTAGATGAGGTCGATTTTATCATCTCTTCCGTCGATCTTTCATCAAAAGTGTTTAAAATTCCCGTTTTTCAAGTCTCTGTATTTTTTACTGAAGACGATGTGCAAAAAATCCGTTGTTATCTTGCTTCAAAAAAACACTTTAATTTTGTTAATCGTACCCAAATCAACAAAGTAATACCTAATGTTTCAGGTGAATTAACGCATATTGAGCAAGTTATTGATGATTTAAGTGCCGACTATTTTTGTATCTGCCAACATCCTATATCAAAAGATGAATTGTTAGTTCGATTACTGGATCGATTATCGATAAATGAATCCTGTTGTTATACAAATAAAATGCTAAAACAGATAGATAAGCGTTCGTTACTAGGCGATATTTTTTTTAGTGACACCATTGCCGTCCCTCATCCGGCTGAGCCTGTAGGCAAGTTGTCAAAAATAGGCATCGCTCTTATTCCTGAAGGGCTATTTTGGCAGCAAAATCACCCGAAAATACATTTTGTTTTTTTGATTTCACCGTCTATTTATCAAAATCCCAACTTAGCGATGATGACTAAAGCAATTGTCAATTTAATAGATAGCCTTGATATGCAAGCAAAATTACTCAAAACGCAAAATTTTAACCAATTTAGACAACTTTTTATTCAACTTATTGAAAAGGAGCATAGCAATGAATGATGAAATGAGTTCCGATGATATTCAATTGATTGCTTTTAACATTATTTTACATAGTGGTAATGCCAAAACCAAAATTCATGATGCATTTAACGCTATGCGGCAAGCTGATTTTAACTTGGCAAAACAACTCCTTGAACAAGCCAATGATGAGATTCTTCAAGCACACAAATCGCAAACTGGTTTACTGCAAAGTTATGCTAATGGCATCAAAATCAACATGGAAATTATTATGGTGCACGCACAAGATCATTTAATGACAACCATGACTATGCGAGAAATTGCCATTGAAATGGTCCATCTGTACGAGCTTAATCATCAGCTTACCGAAAAATTACGAGGTTGAATCTAATCATGGAAAAACAGTTGAAAATACATCAGAAAGCGAGTTTAACTAACCTTTATTTCAATCGCTTTTTAGCCATTCGTTACAGCACCGCGTTGTTCCTATTTTTAAATCTCTATTGGTTGGTATTTCTACTTGGTTCACTGTCATTTATGGCTATTTTACCAGCTATGATTTTTATTCTAGGCACATTAACCAGCTTTGAACAAATTAAATTATATCGGCAACATCAAAATAGATTACCTTTTGCCAAGTTATTTTATCAAACCATTTTTATCAGTTATTGCGTGGTAACTATTACTGTTTATAGCCCTCTGTTTCATTTATTTTTTCCATTTTTAAAAGTAGCACCAACAACATTAAGTACCATTTTTGCACTCTTATTAGGGTGTCTTACTATTTCGCTGTTAATGCTCTATAAATTGAAAAAGATTGAGTGTAACAAAGATAAACACTATCAAAGAATTCTAGCTTACCAAGCGATCATTAATTAGATGAGGAAAACAAGATGAATACTGGATTTATGTTTTTACAAAAGTATTTGATGTCGCCTATGGCAAAAATATCACAATTTAAAATTGTACGAGCAGTGATGGCGGCAGGTATGGCATCAATTCCTTTTTGTATCGTAGGATCGATGTTTTTAGTTTTTAATACATTACCGATGACTTTTACTGGTTTAGAAAGTCTATTTGAGAATACGATTTTTCGAATAAGTGATCTTTATATGATTGCTAATACAGCAACCATGGGGATTTTAGCGATCTATTTTAATATTGTTGTTGGCTATGAACTAACTAAAATTGAACAAGAAGAGACGGGTTTAAAAGTTAGTCCACTCAATGGAGCCATGCTTTCCATATTTGCTTTTATTATGACTTTACCTGAGCTTGTTTTGAAAAATGGCTCTGTAGTTTTACTTAATGATACAACAGAATTGGTTTTTAATGGTTTACGCTTAAAACCTTTTATTTTTCGGTTAGGTACTTCGGGTATTTTTATTGCTATTGTCATGGCGATAGTTGCAACTCAACTTTATTTTGTTTGTGTTAGACGCAATTGGGTTGTCAAAATGCCCGAAACTGTTCCATTAGGTGTTTCTCGATCGTTCACAGCTTTAATTCCAACATTTGTCATCGCATTTACTGTCATCATTCTTAATGGCATTTTAATTTACTTTGGTACCGATATTTTTGATATTATTGGTGTGCCATTTACTTTTGTGACCAATCTAACCAAAAGTTGGCTTGGTATCATGGTAATTCTATTTTTAATTCATGCACTTTGGGTTGTTGGTATTCATGGTGCTAGTATTATCGGTGCGTTTATAACGCCAATAATGTTAGCCAATATGGCTGAAAATGCTTCTGGTTCACATATTCCTTTTGCTGGTGAATTTAATAATTCATTAGTCATTTTAGGCGGATCTGGCTCAACGCTATTAATGACCTTTTTTATTGCTTTTTTTGCTAAATCTAGTCAATTAAAAATATTAGGTCGAGCTTCGGTTGTGCCTGCCATTTTCAATATTAATGAACCTGTTATCTTTGGTATGCCAATCGTTTATAATCCATATCTTGCCATACCATTCTTATTAGCGCCAATGGCTTGTGGTACGTTGGGTTATTTTGCTATAAATAGTGATTTTATGAATCCTATTATTGCTTTAGTGCCTTGGCCATCCCCAGCAGGATTAGGCGCTTTTATTGGCACAGGTGGAGATTATAAAGCCGCGATTGTTGCTATACTTTCGGCTATTTTAGCATTATTGATTTATTTACCTTTTGTAAAGTTATACGACAACAAACTTTTTAAAGGAGAACAACAAAAGGCAAATAGTTAAATACAGAACCTATAGTCTGCCTTTGATTCTTATTAGAGCGTTTAAATTTTTATTAAAATGATGACGCTCTTTTTATTTCTCTCTCAAATTCTTATATTTGATATATGCCTCAAATATTTTGGTTCACCTTAATTTGATATTGTTTAATATTTACTCAATTTTTTAAAATTATATGCTATATTGATAATTCCCCTTTATTCAACAGTATTATGATTTAATCATGTTTTGTTGGTACTTTGAGTAAAAGGGAAGGACGAAAATACAATATTGATGAGGAGGTACAAAATGTTAAATTGCAAAGGCCAGTTGATAAAGTATTGCTACCTTATCCTGTTTTTTATGTTTTGTCAGCCCATATATGCGGTTGAAAATGGTAAACAAAAACTTGAATCAGGCGCAATAGCTTCACCCGATTATTATGGTGCGATTGCTGGAGAGGAAATGTTAACCAAAGGTGGTAATGCTGCTGATGCTGCTGTTGCTACCGCCTTTGCATTGGCAGTGACTTATCCTGAAGCAGGTAATATTGGTGGTGGTGGTTTTATGACGCTTTGGATGGAAGGAAAGCCCTATTTCATTGATTATCGAGAAACTGCCCCACAAAAAGCCGATAAAGATATGTTCCTTGATGAAAATAAGAATGTTATTACTGACTTAAGTTTGTATTCTCATAAAGCTTCGGGAGTACCTGGAACGGTTGCGGGCATGTGGGCAATCCATCAGCGATTTGGTAAATTAACCTGGAAAGAGGTATTAGCACCAGCAATCCGTTTTGCCAATGATGGATTTACAGTCAATAAACAGTTAGTTGAACGTTATCAAGAAGTTGAAGCATCAGCCCCTACTAATGGTCACTTTAAACAATACTTTGGTTCAATGCAAGAAGGTAAAGTGTTCAAACAACCTGAACTTGGCAAAGTACTTGAAAGTATTGCTGAGCAGGGAAGTGATGGCTTTTATAAAGGGAAAACAGCAAAATTAATTGCACAGCAAATGATACAAAATGATGGCTTAATTAGTGAAAGTGATTTGGCTAATTATCAAGCTAAATGGCGAGACCCGCTCGTTGCAAACTGGCATGATATGCAGATTGTGACAGCGCCTCCGCCAAGTTCAGGTGGTGTTGGCTTAATTCAATTACTTTTAATGAAACAAGATTTAGCGAATGATTTTAAAAATGTTTCCGTTAATTCTCCACAATATATTCATTTATTAGCTGAAATAGAAAAGCGAGTATTTGCCGATCGCGCTGAATATATGGGTGATCCCGATTTTGTTACTGTGCCCGTTGCGAAATTGATTGATGCTAAATATGTGGCAGAAAGAGCTAAACAAGTCAATCCAACAGCTATTTCTATCACCGAACAAGTTAAACCAGGTTTAACTAATGAACCTGAAAAACTGCAAACAACGCATTTTTCAGTGGTAGATAAATGGGGTAATGCGGCTTCTAATACTTATACACTTAATGGCTGGTTTGGATCAGCGGTTGTGATTGAAGGCACTGGCATTATTTTAAATAATGAAATGGATGATTTTAGCAGTAAGCCCGGTGTTGCCAATCAATTTGGTGTAGTGGGTAAAGATGCTAACGCTATTGAACCTAACAAACGCCCCTTATCGTCGATGACTCCAAGTATATTGATTAAAAATAATGATGTGGTTATGGTCATTGGTACGCCTGGTGGTTCAAGGATTTTTACTTCAATTTTCCAAGTGATAACAAACGTATTTGATAATCATATGTCATTGAAAGCTGCAATGGATGCACCACGTTATCATCATCAATTATTACCTAAAAATGTGATTTTTACCGAACCTTATCAAAAGAAAGTCCCTGAGGATTTTAAACACAAACTAGAACAAATGGGTTATCGTTTTGAGCAACAGGATTTTAATGGTGATATTCAAGCGATTAAGGTAACTAATAAACAACCAGAGGCTGTTTCAGATAGTCGTGGAAGAGGAACATCCTTCGTCATTAAATAAAATAGTTAATATAATAAATTACTATTTAGTTAAATTTGCTTTGTAATGGTAATCGAGAAAATAAAAAAACCCGTACATAATTGACGGGTTTTTATCATTGTAGAATGATTATTCAGGAATAATATCAACAATAAGTTTAGCAAAAGCTTCACTATGAACTTGGAAGAATACTTCGTGTTCACCAGTGGTACGCAATACACCATTTGGTAAGCGAACTTCGCTTTTTGATACATTAATACCACGAGCTTTAACTGCATCAGCGATATCACGAGTACCAATTGAACCGAACAATCTACCTTCATCACCTGCTTTAGATTGGATAGTAACTTTACCTAGAGCATTGATTTCAGCAACGCGTTGTTCTGCGGCTTTTAATGTTTCAGCAAGTTTAGCTTCTAATTCAGCACGACGTGCTTCAAAGAATTCAATATTCTTTTTAGTTGCAGGTACGGCTTTACCTTGTGGAATCAAAAAGTTACGTGCATAACCTGCTTTAACATTAACTTGATCACCTAAGCTGCCTAAATTAGCAACTTTATCGAGTAGAATAATTTGCATTATATGTTCCTCTGTTGCTAATTACTGATGGTTGTCAGTATATGGTAATAATGCCAAGTAACGAGCGCGTTTGATAGCGCGAGCTAATTGACGTTGATATTTTGCGCTAGTACCAGTGATACGGCTTGGTACAATTTTACCACTTTCTGTGATATAGCTTTTTAATAAAGAAACATCTTTATAATCAATTTCTTTAACGCCTTCTGCAGTAAAACGGCAGAATTTGCGACGACGGAAATAACGTGCCATTTGGCTATTCTCCTAATAGTTTAATTTGGTCAGCATGTAAAACTATTTGACTGGTTTTATCTCGTTTAGTATGTGTGCTGATAAAGCCACTTACTAATACTTTGCTGCCTTTTTTAATACTGTAACTTAACTCTTGTTGTCCGCTGACGATAACTGGTATTGTGCACCATGCTTGTCTTGGAAGTTCTGCTTCGATTTGTTCAGAAACGTGTTCTAAATAAAACTGACAGTGCGAAATCCCACTCGGACTCATTCTTCGTATCGGTGTTTTAGTAACAATACCCGATAACTCTAAACGATTATTCTTCGGAATCATCATCCATGTTTACATCGCTAAAATCTTCTTCAGCGTTACGACGCTCGTCTTTAGCTTTTAACATAGGTGAAGTTTCAGTTACAGCGTGTTTTGTACGCATAATTAAACTGCGAATTACTGCATCATTAAAACGGAAGTTATCTTCAAGTTCATTTACTGCTTCTTGAGTAGCTTCTACATTCATTAACACATAGTGTGCTTTATGCAGTTTTTCGATAGGATAGGCTAATTGGCGACGACCCCAATCTTCTAAACGATGGATTTTTCCACCATCAGTGGTTAATGTACCAGTATAACGTTCAATCATACCAGGTACTTGTTCACTTTGATCTGGGTGAACCATAAATACAATTTCGTAATGACGCATTATCGCTCCCTACGGATTAATCAGCTTTCTGTCGGGGCAACCGCAACCCATTGAAAGCAAGGAACATGAAAAATAGGCGGTTGAAATCGACGGGGCATTATATATCAACACAATATAATTGACAAATAGTTGCATTAGATTTTTTACTTGCAAAGTGAGGATAATTTTAAGTGTCATGGCAAATTTGATACTACATCTGTAAAATGTAACGATTTGTATACATTTTTCTCTTCAAAATATGCTATGCTTGCAATAATGAAATTATGAAATAATAAATATTGATAAATGAAAAGGAGAAACACGATGGCTGAGGAAACCATTTTTAGTAAAATTATTCGGCATGAAATTCCAGCTGATATTGTTTTTCAAGATGAAAAAGTCACTGCATTTCGAGACATTTCTCCTCAAGCACCTACCCATATTTTGATTATACCTAATAAATTAATTCCAACTATTAACGATATTACCGAACAAGACGAATTAGTATTAGGTCATATGATGACTGTCGCTGCTAAAATAGCAAAACAAGAAGGCATAGATGAAAGTGGTTACCGCTTAATTATGAATTGCAATAAAGACGGCGGTCAAGAAGTGTTTCATATTCATATGCATTTACTTGGTGGTAAGAATTTAGGTCATTTAATAGGTTGATTTTTATATGAAACAGATCAAGCATGTTGTCATTATTGGTACATTAAGTTTTATTTTAGCTGGTTGTCAGCTTTTTAATCAAACTAAACCTATTGAAGTAAAACCACCGGTTGAAGACTCGCAAATAAATAATACTGATGTGATTGAGACGCCGCCATCAATTGTGAAATCAACTGATTGGAATATTATATTGTCGCCATTTGTGCAAAAAATATTGAAATCCTCATCGTCAATTGATGGCAATAAAGTTTTGTTAATTAGTGATATTCAGAATCGTAGTGGTGATTATTTAGCAAAAAATCAGATCGATGAAACATTGCATAGTTTAATGAATAAACAAAATCTTTTTGTTATTGCTGATAAGCAATCTATCATCCAAGCAAAACAAGCGTTGGGTATTTCTGCTGATGATAAATTGGTTTCCCGTAGTAAAATGATTGGTTTAGCGAAATCTATCAATGCTGGTTTTGTGTTATTTACTACGATTAATAAACTGCCGACAGACAACAATGATGCTAACCTTTCTATGGAGTTACTGTCAACGCAAACTGGTGAAATTTTAACTCGTGTAACATCAAAAGATTTCCCTCAACAACAAAATTCGTCATCATCAGTTTCTTCAACCCAAGAGGAAACTAAATAATGGGACCGTTGTTGATTGATGTTGAAGGCATATCATTAAGTGAAGATGATAAAAAACTTCTGCAAAATCCATTAGTTGCTGGAGTGATCTTATTTGGCCGTAATTATCAAGATCCAGCACAATTGAGTGATTTAATTAATCAGATTCGAGCTGTCTCATCAGAGCGTTTATTAATATCTGTTGATCATGAAGGTGGGCGAGTTCAACGTTTTAAACAGGGCTTTACTATTATTCCTCCTGCGCAATCTTTTGCTGCTTTAAATGCGTTACCTCAAGCTAAATCCTTGGCATTTGATGCAGGTTGGATGCTTGCTACAGAGCTTATGGCTTTTGATATCGATCTTAGTTATGCACCAGTATTAGATTTAGGTCATGATTGTTTAGCAATTGGAACACGCTCTTTTCATGAAGATGTCAATATCGCTTATCAAATTGCTTCTGCAATGATTGATGGAATGCACAGTGCTGGTATGAAAACAACTGGCAAGCACTTTCCGGGGCATGGTCATGTAATTGCTGATTCACACAAAGAAACACCAATTGATCACCGTGACAAATCATCAATAGAGCATGATATGCAGATTTTTGCCAAACTTATTGCCGATAATAAACTTGATGCAATTATGCCAGCACATGTAATTTATCCAGCTTTTGATGATAAACCAGCCAGTGGTTCTCCTTATTGGCTCAAAACAGTCCTTCGCCAGCAACTGCATTTTAATGGTGTGATTTTTTCTGATGATTTATCGATGGAAGGTGCTTCCATCTTGGGTGACCATGCTCAGCGTGCTCAAGCAGCATTATTGGCCGGCTGTGATTTACTTTTAGCCTGTAATAATCGTCAAGGAACATTGTCTATTTTAGAGCAATTAGAAGCTTTAAATAAAACACAGCCTTTAACTACAAGTAAAGCCAAACAGTTACTGGCTGACACCAAAATTACCGATAAAGATTTGAGGACAAGCTATGATTGGCAACGTCGTCATGAAAATTTAATGAGATTAAACGAGAAGTGGGCAGATTATGCAAGCCGCCATCATTGAAATTAATCATAACCAGCAACTCATTGCATATAATGACAAGGCAATAGAGTTATTTGATTCAACGTCGTTAATATTAAATCAACCATTTGATTATCAGATTATTTTTAATCTTAAAAATCTAGATGAACTAGAACAACAAGACGACCTAATTATTGTTTTAAATTCTCAGTACTTTTTATTGCAAAAAGTCGTGGAATCATCAAAAATCGTCTTTATTGTTCAGTCTATTGAATATTTAAAAAAGCACTTGTCAAAAATTAAAGTTGTTAATCATCATGCTTTTGCTATTTTTGCCATACAAAGTGTTGTAATGCAAAAACTTATTAAACAAGCAAAAGCTTTTTCAATGCAAAGAGAACCGCTTCTCATTTCTGGTGAAACGGGTACCGGAAAGGACTTGCTTGCCAACGCTTGTCACCAGTATAGTGCACGAGGTGATCAAACTTTTCTTGCATTAAACTGTGCGGCGATGCCCGATGAAGTAGTTGAAAGTGAATTGTATGGTCATGCAGCCGGTGCTTATCCTGGCGCAATTGAAAGTAAAAAAGGTTTTTTTGAGCAAGCGAATGGTGGCTCAGTTTTGCTTGATGGCATAGATGAAATGTCATTCCAAATGCAAACCAAATTACTACGTTTTATCAATGATGGTTATTTTCGTCGTGTGGGTGATGATAATGAAGTTTATGTTGATGTCCGTATTATCTGTGCAACAAAAGTAGATTTAGCCGATTTAGTTGAGCAAGGTAAATTTAGAAAAGATTTGTATTACCGGCTCAATGTTCTTTCATTGCACCTACCTTCATTGCAAGAGCGTAAAGAAGATATCGCTCCTTTAACCAAGATTTTTGTCAATGAATTTGCAGACAAGCAAGGAATCAATCCTCCTGAGATTGATAATGAAGTTTTTGATTATTTATCAAATTACTCATGGCCAGGAAATGTTCGGCAACTCAAAAATATCTTATATTCTGCATTGTCACAATTAACGTGCTCTAAATTAACAATAAAAGATATTGAGCTACCAGCGCAAACTTCATCAAAATTGTCTAATTTTGATAATATCGAAAATAAGACACTTGATGAAATGACCAAGCAATTCGAAAAAGAGATTTTATTAAAATTGTATGACCAATATCCAAGCTCAAGAAAATTGGCCAAACGATTAGGCGTATCACATACTGCGATTGCTAATAAGCTTAGGGATTATGGGATAGGGCGGTAGTTTTGTCTAATAGCAAAAAAATTTTAATAACTGGTGGTGCGGGTTTTATTGGTTCGGCTGTTATTCGCTATATTATTGAACAAACAGTGCATCAAGTTATTAATATTGATAAACTGACTTATGCTGCAAATTTGCAAGCACTTGCAGAGGTATCTGACAATAAACGTTATTTTTTTGAAAAAATCGATATTTGTAATAGACCAGAGCTAGATCGGATTTTTCAACAATATCGTCCTGATGCAGTAATGCATCTTGCAGCTGAAAGTCATGTCGATTGCTCTATCAATCATCCTCATGTATTTATCGAAACAAATATAGTGGGTACTTATACTTTACTTGAAGCATATCGCTGTTATTTTGATACTTTAACTACATCAGCAAAGAATAATTTTTGCTTTCTTCATGTTTCTACCGATGAGGTGTATGGGGAACTGCAAAATTCAAACCATCTTTTCACTGAATCGACTTCTTATGCACCAAACAGCCCGTATTCAGCATCAAAGGCATCGAGCGATCATCTAGTTAGATCTTGGTATAAAACTTATGACCTACCAACAATTATCACTCATAGCACAAATAATTATGGTCCTTTCCAACACACTGAAAAACTAATTCCATCAGTCATTTCAAATGCACTTGCCGGTAAACCGATCCTTATTTATGGTAATGGACGACAAATACGTGACTGGATATATGTAGAAGATCATGCTAAAGCTTTATATTCAGTTTTAATCAATGGTAAAATAGGCGAAACATATAATATTGGTGCTAATAACGAATCAACCAATATAGTATTAGTTGAAAAACTTTGTAAAATACTTGATGAACTTGCTCCCCAATATAAAAATGGAATAATAAAATATCGAGATTTAATTCAATTTGTATCTGACAGACCGGGACATGATTATCGATATGCTATCGATTCATCCAAAATAAAGAAAGAATTAGGTTGGCAACCACAAGAGGAGTTCGACAGTGGGTTGAAAAAGACGGTTATAGCATATTTAAATAGCAAACAAATAATAGGATGAATTTTATGTTCCCTAAAGTCTCAATTGTTGTGCCTGTATATAATGTTGAATCGTATTTGCGACAATGTCTAGATAGTATAGTTAAGCAGACATTGTTAAATATCGAAATTATTTGTGTTAATGATGGTTCAACCGATAATTCTCTTACAATTTTAAAGGAATATGCTGCTAAAGATCAAAGAATTAAGATTATAAATAAACCGAATAGTGGTTATGGAGATTCTATGAATATTGGTATTCAGGGATGTTCCGGAGAATATATTGGTATTGTTGAATCAGATGATTTTGCCAAGCCTGAGATGTTTGAATCATTGTATAACGTGGCAATAAAAAATGATTTGGATGTAGCAAGATGTCATTTCTATACTTACAAACAAAAAAATGGCGCAATAAAAAAAATAGACGCTTGTAAAATGGAAAGTAACGTTTTAATTAACCCTCAAGAAGACGTATCGCCATTTTTACAGTGGCCTTCAGTGTGGGCTAATATTTATAGAAGAACATTTATTCAAAAAAATAATATAAGATTTTTAGAAACACCTGGAGCATCTTATCAAGATACATCTTTTAGTTTCAAAGTGTATGCTTACGCAAACCGCTTAATGCTTATTGAATCTGCTTTAATTTATTACCGAATCCATGAACAATCTTCAATAAAAAGTAAAGATAAAGTCTTTTGTATTTGTGATGAATTTGAAGAAATAATTAATTTTTGCAAAGATAAAATGCTATATGAAAAGCTCAAATATTTAATTTGCAGCTTACAATATAAAAGCTATAAATGGAATTATAATCGATTGGAAATGCCTTATAGATATTCATTTTTATTATATTTTTCGAAAGAAATACGAAAATATCGGGAGATTTATTCTAAAAAAAATCCATATTTTACTTTAAAAGATATAAAAAAAATTCTAATTATCAAATTTATTCCTTTTATATATAAATACCGGAAAAATTTGTAAAAAAAATTGTGGATAAGTGGTAAATTAACAAAACCAATATGCTAATATATTATTTAAATGTTTAAATGGACTTTTTTCGGAGTTGAGATAAAAGGATTTATATGTATTCACTTAATACAAAATATATAGATAGATTAGATCATTTACGTTTCTTTGCAGCAATTTTATTAATATTTCATCATTTTCGTGGAAATATTGCGTGGAATGGACATTTGCAATTTAAATCTATCATACCATTATGGTTACAAAATGGCTCAACCGGCGTGTCTTTTTTCCTCGTTTTGACTGGGTTCTTATTTTGTCAAATAACCAAAGGAGGGGAGAAAGAGTTAAAATATTGGGGGTTTATTTATAACCGTGTTTTGAGAATCTTTCCTTTAATGGTTTTTTTAGCTTTTATAGTTATTTGTTGTAGTAGGCCTGTGTCAACGCCTCTGGATATATTAAGAATTTTTACTTTACAGCTAAATACTGGAAATCCTATTACAGGTTGGGGGCATGATTTTTACCCAAGTGGCCCTATTTGGACTATAGCGGTTGAATTCCAGTTTTATCTTCTTTTTCCTTTTATTACATTATTTCTAAAACGTTATGGTATTAAATATTTAATAGGGCTTGTTGTGTTGATGATTGCGACAAGATTTAACCTCGCTATTTTAAAAGGAAGCGATATTTATTACAATACTTATCATACAATAATTGGTAGATTAGACCAATTTGTGATAGGTATTATTTTAGGATATTATTATCAAAAAGGTTTTTTTAAATTTCTTGAAAAACTCAAATATCAAATTTTTTTATTAATCATAATATCATTTTCATTTTTATATCTTTTCACTTTTCAAAAAAATAGTGTTTTTTTCGTTTCTTTATCTTTTACTATTGAAGCGTTTTTATGGGGGATAGTTACATTATCTTATATTTATCTAAAATTGCCTTCATTCAAAAAATTAAATAATATATTGTCCTATCTTGGTATGTGTAGTTTTTCAATGTATTTATTACACTTGCCTATAGGAATGATGGTCAATCAACTTATTGGGTGGTCAGTTCCAAATTCTGTTTCGAGTTCTTTATTGCAATCGATAGTAAGAGTGATTTTTATTA
>NZ_LYST01000043.1 GCF_001693755.1 Gilliamella sp. wkB171 | reverse complement strand
GTGACTGCACTATCATCTGATGAATACATAGTCAGATGAGGCGAACCGGGAGAACTGAAACATCTAAGTACCCCGAGGAAAAGAAATCAACCGAGATTCCCAAAGTAGCGGCGAGCGAAATGGGAGCAGCCCAAGCGGGTAGCATAATGTATTAGTGGAAGCGTCTGGAAAGTCGCACGATAGAGGGTGAAAGTCCCGTACATGAAAGTGGATTATGTGGAAGCTTATAGAGTAGGGCGGGACACGTGATATCCTGTCTGAAGATGGGGGGACCATCCTCCAAGGCTAAATACTCCTGATTGACCGATAGTGAACCAGTACCGTGAGGGAAAGGCGAAAAGAACCCCGGGAGGGGAGTGAAATAGACCCTGAAACCGTGTACGTACAATCAGTGGGAGCATATACCGTTGGGTATGTGTGACTGCGTACCTTTTGTATAATGGGTCAGCGACTTATATTCTGTAGCAAGGTTAACCGAATAGGGGAGCCGAAGGGAAACCGAGTATTAACTGTGCGTTAAGTTGCAGGGTATAGACCCGAAACCCGGTGATCTAGCCATGGGCAGGTTGAAGGTTGGTTAACACTAACTGGAGGACCGAACCGACTAATGTTGAAAAATTAGCGGATGACCTGTGGCTGGGGGTGAAAGGCCAATCAAACCGGGAGATAGCTGGTTCTCCCCGAAAGCTATTTAGGTAGCGCCTCATGAGTAACTGTTGGGGGTAGAGCACTGTTTCGGCTAGGGGGCCATCCCGGCTTACCAACCCGATGCAAACTCCGAATACTGACAAGTTTAATCATGGGAGACACACGGCGGGTGCTAACGTTCGTCGTGAAGAGGGAAACAACCCAGACCGCCAGCTAAGGTCCCAAAGTCATAGTTAAGTGGGAAACGAAGTGGGAAGGCTTAGACAGCTAGGATGTTGGCTTAGAAGCAGCCATCATTTAAAGAAAGCGTAATAGCTCACTAGTCGAGTCGGCCTGCGCGGAAGATGTAACGGGGCTAAAACTATGCACCGAAGCTGCGGCAGTGCACGCAAGTGTATTGGGTAGGGGAGCGTTCTGTAAGCCGTCGAAGGTGTGTTGTGAGGCATGCTGGAGGTATCAGAAGTGCGAATGCTGACATAAGTAACGATAAAGCGGGTGAAAAGCCCGCTCGCCGGAAGACCAAGGGTTCCTGTCCAACGTTAATCGGGGCAGGGTGAGTCGACCCCTAAGGAGAGGCCGAAGGGCGTATCTGATGGGAAACGGGTTAATATTCCCGTACTGGCTATAACTGCGATGGGGGGACGAAGAAGGCTAGGTTTACCACCTATTGGATGGTGGGTTAAGCGTGTAGGGGTGTGATTAGGCAAATCCGGTCACTGAAACTCTGAGGCGTGATGACGAGCTACTAAGGTAGTGAAGTAATTGATGCCCTGCTTCCAGGAAAATCCTCTAAGCTTCAGGTTATAGTTAATCGTACCCGAAACCGACACAGGTGGTCAGGTAGAGAATACTCAGGCGCTTGAGAGAACTCGGGTGAAGGAACTAGGCAAAATGGTGCCGTAACTTCGGGAGAAGGCACGCTGATGGTAATTGAAATCCCATGCGGATGGAGGTGAAATCAGTCGAAGATACCAGCTGGCTGCAACTGTTTAATAAAAACACAGCACTGTGCAAACACGAAAGTGGACGTATACGGTGTGACGCCTGCCCGGTGCTGGAAGGTTAATTGATGGGGTTATGCGTAAGCAGAAGCTCTTGATCGAAGCCCCAGTAAACGGCGGCCGTAACTATAACGGTCCTAAGGTAGCGAAATTCCTTGTCGGGTAAGTTCCGACCTGCACGAATGGCGTAATGATGGCCAGGCTGTCTCCACCCGAGACTCAGTGAAATTGAAATTGCCGTGAAGATGCGGTGTACCCGTGGCAAGACGGAAAGACCCCGTGAACCTTTACTATAGCTTGACAGTGAACATTGAGCCTTAATGTGTAGGATAGGTGGGAGACTAAGAAGCATGCACGCCAGTGTGTGTGGAGTCGCCCTTGAAATACCACCCTTTAATGTTTGATGTTCTAACCTATACTTCTGAATCGAGGTAAGGGACACTGTCTGGTGGGTAGTTTGACTGGGGCGGTCTCCTCCCAAAGAGTAACGGAGGAGCACGAAGGTTAGCTAATCCTGGTCGGACATCAGGAGGTTAGTGCAATGGCAAAAGCTAGCTTGACTGCGAGAGTGACGGCTCGAGCAGGTACGAAAGTAGGTCATAGTGATCCGGTGGTTCTGAATGGAAGGGCCATCGCTCAACGGATAAAAGGTACTCCGGGGATAACAGGCTGATACCGCCCAAGAGTTCATATCGACGGCGGTGTTTGGCACCTCGATGTCGGCTCATCACATCCTGGGGCTGAAGTAGGTCCCAAGGGTACGGCTGTTCGCCGTTTAAAGTGGTACGCGAGCTGGGTTTAGAACGTCGTGAGACAGTTCGGTCCCTATCTGCCATGGGCGTAGGAAAATTGAGAGGGTTTGCTTCTAGTACGAGAGGACCGAAGTGAACGCACCGCTGGTGTTCGGGTTGTGATGCCAATTGCATTGCCCGGTAGCTACGTGCGGAATAGATAAGTGCTGAAAGCATCTAAGCACGAAACTAGCCTCGAGATGAGTTTTCCCTGATGAGAATCAGTAAGGTCCGTTTGAGACTAAGACGTAGATAGGTCAGGTGTGTAAGTGTAGTGATACATTGAGCTAACTGATACTAATGAACCGAGAGTCTTAACCTTACAACTCGGAGTTGTTTTGGGTTACGCGAAGTTGAGAGTAAGAAGTCATCGAAAGATGGTTAAAGATTAATAAAACAGTTTGTTCCGGATTGAGCGATTGATGAAGATATGTGATAATGTTCGTCAATTGAGAGAAAGAGAAGACAGGATATGTCTGGCGGTAATAGCGCGGTGGTCCCACCTGACCCCATGCCGAACTCAGAAGTGAAACGCCGTAGTGCCGATGGTAGTGTGGGTATTACCCATGTGAGAGTAGGGTGCCGCCAGACTTTTAAATTAGTGCGAGAGCCCAGCAGAGATGCTGGGCTTTTTTGCTTTTTGCGGTTTATTGGCTGAATGATTATGACTAACAGTGCTAGAAAATTGATAATGATTTACTATATTATTAAAAATATTGTTATTGAACATAGTTAATAGTTAAATGGATAGGAATAAAATGCGCTCATTAATTGCTTTTAACAAACCGTATAATGTAATTACGCAATTTTCTCCCCATGAAAAATATCAGACATTAAAAGATTTTATTTCATTACCCAAATTTTATCCCGCAGGTCGGCTAGATACTGACAGTGAAGGATTATTATTACTGACCAATGATGGTAAATTGCAGTCAAAAATCAGCTCGCCAAAATTTAAATTACCAAAAACTTATTGGGTACAAGTTGAAGGGGTAATAAGTCAACAAGCTATAGACAAACTCGCTCAAGGTGTTCAGTTAAAAGAGTTCTATACTGCCCCAGCTATAGCGACTAAGCTTGAAGCACCGATTAATCTATGGCAACGCGTTCCGCCTATTCGAGAACGTAAAACTATATCTAAATTGGTTCAACATTAGTAACCATTGTATTATTTAGATCACAACAATAGGAAATGCGATTTCTTATTTTACTCAGTAGTGGATTATAGATTATTTATAGCTTATGCGGCTTTCTTGCCAGTTTAGCCATATAAATTCACTTTGCTATAATAAACATTGTTACAACAGTTAAATTATCTAAAAAATAGCTGATTAAAAGTATATTTGCTTGATAAATTCATTTTCCTATTTATTTATTTCTGTATGTATGAAACAATTTAGATATAGAAAAATAATTTTTTGAGGTAGTCAGTGATCGATAATGATGGCTACCGTCCAAATGTAGGAATAGTTATTTGTAACAGGTATGGTCAAGTTCTTTGGGCTCGTCGTTATGGACAAAATTCTTGGCAGTTTCCTCAGGGCGGAATTAAACTAAACGAAACGCCTGAGCAGGCAATGTTTCGTGAATTAAACGAAGAGGTAGGATTATTACCCAAAGATGTGAAAATTTTGTCTGTAACTAATGGTTGGTTGCGTTATAAATTACCAAAACGAATGATTCGTTGGGAAAATCAACCTGTATGCATAGGGCAGAAGCAGAAATGGTTTTTATTAGAATTGATTTCTGATACATCAGTAATTAATCTTAATACGTCTTCGACTCCAGAATTTGATGATTGGAAATGGGTGAGTTATTGGTATCCTATTCGTCAAGTTATTGCCTTTAAACGTGATGTCTATCGAAAAGCAATGAAAGAATTTTCTTTGCCAGTTTTTACTATACAGTCAGAGATAGAAGTGCCAACAGTTAATGTTTCTAAAAAGAAACGATTTAATTTCTTTGCTCATAAACGAAAAAATAAACAGCGTATAAAAAAATGAATCAATACTTACAATTTCCTAATTTTGATCCAATTGCTTTTTCAATTGGTCCTATTTCGCTACATTGGTATGGTGCAATGTACTTATTTGGTGTATTGGGCGCGCTTTATTTAGCTAAGCGTCGTGCCAAACAGCCAAATAGCCAATGGACTACACAACAGGTCGAAAATTTATTATTTTGGGGTTTTTTAGGGCTCTTTATCGGTGGTCGACTTGGTTATATTTTGTTTTATAACTTTGATGCTTTTGTTAAAGATCCTGTTATTTTGTTCAAAGTTTGGGAAGGCGGCATGTCATTCCATGGCGGTTTAATAGGTGCGATTTGTGTCATTGCCATTTTTGCTAAAATAACACACAAAACCTTTATGCGAGTAGCTGATTTTGTGGCACCTTTAGTTCCTATTGGATTAATGTTTGGACGTTTTGGTAATTTTATTAATGGTGAATTGTGGGGACGCGTAACGCAATCACATATTGGAATGCTATTTCCAACCTCGTCTCATGCTGATTTTATGTACGTACAATCGCATCCTGAATGGTTCTCTCTTTATTCTCAGCTTAATGGTATTTTACCAAGGCATCCTTCGCAGCTTTATGAAATGTTGTTTGAAGGAATAGTACTATTTATTATTTTGAATTTATTTATCCGTAAACATAGACCTGTTGGTGCTGTATCTGGTCTATTTTTACTTTGCTATGGTTTATTCCGATTTGTCATAGAGTTTTTTAGACAACCGGACGAACAAATAGGCTTATTCTTAAATATGATAAGTATGGGACAAATTTTATGCCTACCAATGATTATTGGAGGTATTTTGATTCTGTTATATGCATATAGATTTAACCGTAAGGCGATTAAACGATGAAACAATATTTAGCGCTGATGCAAAAAATTTTAGCAGAGGGCACACCTAAATCTGATCGAACTGGGACGGGTACATTATCGATCTTTGGTCATCAGATGCGATTTAATTTACAAGATGGCTTTCCATTAGTCACAACAAAAAAATGTCACTTACGTTCTATTATTCATGAACTACTTTGGTTTTTGAAAGGGGATACTAATATCCGTTATTTACAGGATAATAAAGTGACTATTTGGGATGAATGGGCGGATGAAAATGGTGATTTAGGCCCAGTATATGGTAAACAATGGCGGGCTTGGGGAGCTGCCGATGGTCGTCAAATAGATCAAATTACTCAATTAATTGAACAGATTAAAAATGATCCTGATTCAAGGCGTATGATAGTTTCTGCATGGAATGTCG
Source organism: Gilliamella sp. wkB171 (assembly GCF_001693755.1). GTDB lineage: Bacteria > Pseudomonadota > Gammaproteobacteria > Enterobacterales > Orbaceae > Gilliamella > Gilliamella apicola_F. The sequence goes on along the minus strand of NZ_LYST01000043.1, from coordinate 647,298 downwards.
GTGAACTTGATCAAATGGCATTAGCACCATGCCATGCATTTTTTCAATTTTACGTTGCACAAGGTAAACTTTCTTGTCAACTCTATCAACGCTCATGTGATGTATTTTTGGGATTACCGTTTAACATTGCTAGTTATTCACTCTTAATACATATGATTGCTCAGCAGTGTGATTTGGAGGTTGGTGATTTTGTTTGGACAGGGGGGGATACCCATCTCTACTCAACTCATATGGATCAAACTAAGCTGCAATTAAGTCGAGAGCCAAGATCATTACCAAAATTATTGATAAAACGTAAACCGCCAACAATTTTTGATTACGAATTTGAGGATTTTGAGATTGTTGATTATGATCCTTATCCTGCCATCAAGGCACCAGTCGCAGTGTAAAGTATGTTGAAGTATTATGATGAAAAAATACGTTTAATATATTTTTTTACTCATACATAAGTTAACAATAGTATTATTGGGATTAATCAAATTAATCCCAATATTTTTTTAAATCTCTCTTTTTATTATTGAACGCATCATGTAACAATAACCGATTTTGTAAATCGGAATGTTATTTTCCTGCATATTGAACCAAGATTGGTATATAATAGTTAACTTTGTTTAAATCATTAATTGATCTTAATATGAGTCAAAATCAGGAAATTCGTCCCGTTTTTACTAAGCACTTATTACATCCTCGTTACTGGTTAACGTGGTTAGGAATTGGTTTTTTATATCTATTGGTATTGTTACCCTATCCAATAATTTATCAACTAGGTAAATCATTAGGTTTACTTTCAATGAAGTTAATTGGGAAGCGAAAAGAAACTGCAAAACAAAATCTTAAACTTTGTTTTCCCGACAAATCACAACAAGAACGCGACGCGCTGTTACGTGATAATTTTATTTCGACTGGATTAGCTATTTTTGAAACGGGTATGGCTTGGTTTTGGTCCGATAAACGTTTAGCTAAGCATTCTTCTATAGTGGGTGATGATTATATTACAAAGGTACAACAATCAGGACAAGGTGTTTTATTAATTGGAATTCATTTCTTAACACTCGAATTAGGTGCTCGAATTTTAGGTATGAGTCACCCCGGTGTTGGTGTTTATCGACCTAATGATAATCTGGTAATGGACTATGTGCAGCTTAAAGGTCGACTAAAATCAAACAAATATATGTTAGATCGTTACAATACCAAAGGTATGATTCGGGCATTAAAAAATGGTGAATTACTTTGGTACGCGCCAGACCATGATTATGGCCCTAAAAATAGTGTATTTGCACCATTATTTTCTGTTGAAAAAGCAGCAACCACAATCGGAACTCGAATTCTCGTTAAGTTGGGACAACCTGCGATTATACCGTTTACACCTAAACGTGAAAAAAAAGGTCATTATATTGTTGATGTAACGCCTGTGCTTAAAGGTTATCCAATCGATGATGATGTACTTGCTGCCACGTTTATGAATAAAGCCATTGAGCACGAAATCTTAAAAGCGCCGGAACAATATATGTGGTTACATAGACGTTTTAAAACGCGCCCTAAAGGTGAAGCACCTTTGTATACAGATAGTGTTCAATCTGATTAATATCCGCTCATTAAATCGTGTTGAGAAGAAGAGTAAAAATTACAATATGCAAAAACTAAATAAAATTATTTTGTATTGTCGCCAAGGATTCGAAAAAGAGTGTGCGGCTGAAATCACTGATAAAGCATCACAAAAAGAAGTATTTGGTTTTGCTAAAGTAAAGGAAAATAGTGGTTATGTTATTTTTGAATGCTACCAAGATGGCGATGCTCAATGTTTAATTAAAACGTTATCTTTTCGGACATTAATTTTTGCCCGGCAAATGTTTGCAGCCGGTGATTTATTAACTGATTTACCTAACCATGACCGCATTTCTCCTATCATAGATTCATTATCTGGCTTGATAGAGAAAGCCGGTGATTTACGGGTAGAAGTAGCAGATACTAATGAAGGAAAAGAACTGATAGGATTTTGTCGTAAATTTACTGTTCCTCTTCGTCAAGCTTTAAGACATAAACGTATCTTATTAAAAGTGGAAAATCCATCAAGGCCCGTCATTCATCTATTCTTTATTAATAGTCAGAGTTGCTATATTGGCTATTCGTTAAGTCAAAATAATTCGCCATTTTATATGGGAATACCTCGGCTAAAATTTCCAAGCGATGCGCCTAGCCGTTCAACCTTAAAATTGGAAGAAGCTTTCCATATTTTTATTCCATATGAAGAATGGGATGAACGATTAAAAGGTGGTTTAAATGCGGTCGATTTAGGCGCTTGTCCAGGCGGTTGGACTTATCAACTCGTTAAACGAAATATGATGGTTTATGCCATTGATAATGGTCCAATGGATAAAAAATTGATGGAAACCGGACAAGTAAAACATTATCGTGAAGATGGCTTTAAATTTGTGCCAAAAAAGCATAATATTTATTGGTTGGTCTGTGATATGGTTGAAAAACCAACTAAAGTGACACAATTAATTGCCAAATGGCTTATTAATGGTTGGTGTAGAGAAACCATTTTTAACCTTAAATTACCAATGAAAAAGCGATATGAAGAAGTAACACAAAACTTGTTGCTACTTCATGAAGAATTAAATGGTAAACAAATTAACGTCCAAATTCAGGCTAAACAGTTATATCATGATCGCGAAGAAATTACTGTGCACGTACAGCGGATTTGGGGATAACAAATTACAAGAGAATAGGTGTATGAATTTAAAACGGTCCTTTTATGCAATGTTAATACTTACATTGTTTACCTTATTGGCTGGATGTCCTGCCAATAAGCCACAAGTAATGACTGATTATGACCAGAATAAAAATTCTAGTTATTATTTATCACAAGCTGATAAAAGTTCTGGTTACGCCAAAACCAATTGGCAGTTAATGGCTATTCAGGCTTTAGTGAAAGAAAATCAAATAGCTAAAGCTGATGGATTACTGTCGCAAATATCATCTCACCTTGATGCTAAGCAACAACAAGAGCGAACATTATTACTTGGTGAAATTGCAGTAAAATCAGGAAAGTCATTTGATTTTAATCAATTTTCTACTCAAGGCTTAACTCAAGCTCAGTTATACCGTTATTATACTATTAAACTCAGTAGTGATGAAAAAAATAAAGAGATTAATGCACAAGCTCATGACTATACTGAATTAGAAAAATATGCGCCAGAAAATCAAAAAAAACAGATACTAAATAATACTTGGAATTTCTTTAGCAAGTTAAACGTAAATCAAATTAATTCAATTGTTGTCAACGAAGATGACAGTACTTTACAAGGTTGGATTAACTTAAGTTATGCGTACACAAACAACAGTAAAGCTCCCACTACGCAAGAAGGTGACACGCCAGAAGTGATAGCCGAAAAAGCGCAAAAACAAAAACAAGCATTAAAACAAGCTGTTGCTGATTGGTTAACCCAGTATCCAGATCATCCTGCTAAAAATATCCTACCAATATTGACTGGTGAGCAGACCTTAGCTGCCGCAGATACGAATGCGAAAAAAGTAGCCTTATTATTACCATTAAATGGTTCATCACGTATATTTGGCGATACAATTAAGCAAGGTTATAGTGATGCAATAAAGTTTTTCCCGCAAGAACCACAGCAAAATGTCGTTTTACTCGACACAACAAGTGCGCCAATGGATACACTTATTCAGCAAGCAAAAGAGCAAAATGTTGAACTCATCGTTGGTCCTTTACTCAAAGATGAAGTCGTTAAAATAAAACAATTAGCACCAAGCATACCGGTTTTAGCACTCAATAAAGTTGATAATAATACAACATCAACGAATAAAATGTGCTTTTTTGCACTATCACCAGAAGATGAAGCAAAAGATGCTGCCGATCATATTTATGCACAAAGTAAAGTGAAACCTTTATTGCTTGTGCCACAAAATGATTTAGGCAAACGTGTCGCGCAGACTTTTGCTAAACAGTGGTCACAATTATCTGCTAATAATTCTCAAGCTTATGTGCAATATTTTGGCAATAAAAGTACATTGAGCGCAAATATGAATCAAAATAGTGGAATCAGCCTGAGTGGTTCACCTATTTTAATCAATGATGCAACTACTCAGCCGGTAGTACCACTTGAACAATCAGTTAGTTTTGATGCTATTTATATCTACTCTTCTTATGATGAACTGACCTTAATCAAACCTATGTTAGATATGGGAGCGGCTAAATCTGGGACTAATTTATCTCAGATAATGATTTATACCAGTTCAAAAAGCCATGTAGCCAATGCATCTAATGATTTTAACTACGATATGAATAAAACGGAGTATGCCGATATTCCAATGATCATTAATCGCACTGATAATATGCAAGAAATGATACCAAGCAATATTCAGAAAGATTATTCATTATTGCGTTTATATGCGATGGGTATTGATGCATGGAGATTAGCAAACCGCTTTAATCAATTAGATTCTTATCAACCTAATTTCTTAGATGGAATGACAGGAAAATTATCAACAAGTAATCAGTGTGAAGTTACCAGAGCCTTGTCTTGGCAACAATATATTCATGGTTCAACTCAAACTACCACAACAAGCGAATAATAAACAAATTGGCAAGCATTATGAAAATATCGCTTGCCAATACTTACTCAAACAAGGGCTTTTATTAATTGCTAAAAATAGTCAATATCCCTTAGGGGAAATTGATTTAATTATGCAAGATAAGCAATGTCTGGTTTTTGTTGAGGTACGTTATCGAAAAAATGCTAATTTTGGCGATGCAGCGATGACGGTAACATTAAGTAAACAAACGAAAATTAAACAAGCAGCACAACTCTGGATGTTATCTGAAAATTTGAATATTGAAGATACCGAGTTTAGGTTTGATATTTTTGCCATAACAGGCAAAAATCAAAAGTGGATTATAAATGCGTTTTAATTATTAGGTGAAAAACGTGCAAGATTTGATTAAAAATTATTTTACTGAAAGTATTCAAACACAAATTGTAATGGCGGAGTCTTTAGGTTCATCAATCGAAAAAGCAGCCAATATCATTGTTCAAGGTTTACTTAATGGCAACAAGATTATGTGTTGTGGCAATGGTTCTTCGGCTGCAAACGTTCAAAGTTTTACCTCACGATTAATGACTAGTATTAATATAGAAAGGCCGAGTATTCCTGCCTTAGCTTTGGTTTCAGATAATGTATTATTAAGCGCTATTGCTACTCATGAAGAAGTTTACGCACGTCAAATTCAAGCCTTGGGTCAACAAGGTGATATTTTGATTATAGCAACTTGCCAAGGTAACAGTCGATCAATTATACGGGCGGTACAAGAGGCGGTGATTAAAGATATGAAAATTGTTGCACTTACCGCTTTTGATGGCGGTGAAGTGATTGGTTTACTTAGCCAAAATGATATTGAAATTAGAGTTCCATCCTATAAAAAAGTGATGGCTTACGAAATGCATGCAATGATTCTAAACTGCTTGTGCCAATTAATTGAAAATACATTGTTTATTCATGGTGAATAAGTTGAAATAAAAACAGTTTAGTTCTGCATTAATAGTGTTTTTATGCTATAATTATAAGCTATTTTGATGATCTAAATTAATAAGAGAACATGGTGTTATGACCGAACTAGCCAAAGAGATAACCCCCGTTAATATTGAAGATGAATTAAAATCCTCTTATCTTGACTATGCAATGTCTGTCATTGTTGGGCGTGCTTTACCCGATGTGCGTGACGGTTTAAAACCGGTTCATCGTCGGGTTTTATTTGCCATGAACGAAGCTGGATATGATTGGAATAAACCTTATCGAAAATCAGCGCGTGTTGTTGGGGATGTCATCGGTAAGTATCACCCTCATGGTGATTCTGCTGTTTATGATACGATTGTGCGTATGGCACAGCCATTTTCATTACGTTATATGTTAGTTGATGGGCAAGGAAACTTCGGTTCAGTTGATGGTGACTCTGCTGCTGCAATGCGTTATACCGAAATTCGTATGCAAAAATTTGCAGGTGCATTATTAACGGATCTTGATAAAGAAACCGTTGATTTTTCACCTAACTATGATGGCTCCGAGATGATTCCAGACGTGTTACCAACACGCATTCCTAACTTATTAATTAATGGTTCATCAGGAATTGCAGTTGGTATGGCAACCAATATTCCACCACATAATTTATCTGAAGTGATTAATGGCTGTCTTGCTTTTATTGAAGATGAAAACATTTCTGTTGATGGTTTAATGGAACATATTCATGGGCCTGATTTTCCAACAGCCGCTTTAATTAATGGGCGTAAGGGTATTGAAAATGCTTACCGCACTGGTCGAGGCATCATTTATATCCGCTCAAAAGCAACAATTGAAGTTGATGACCATTCAGGTCGTGAAACGATTATTGTTAATGAAATTCCATATCAAGTTAACAAGAAAAAGTTAATAGAAAAGATAGCAGAGTTAGTCAAAGATAAAAAAGTAGAAGGTATTTCAGCACTACGCGATGAATCAGATAAAGATGGTATGCGTATTGTGATCGAAGTTAAACGAGATGCCGTTGCTGAAGTTGTATTAAATAATCTTTTCTCTTTGACGCAGCTACAAGTCTCATTTGGTATTAATATGGTTGCTTTACATAAAGGGCAACCAAAACTATTAAACTTACGTGAAATGATTGAAGCATTTGTGCTTCATCGCCGTGAAGTGGTTACGCGCCGAACGATATATGAACTCCGTAAAGCTCGTGAACGCGCCCATGTTTTAGAAGGTTTAGCAATAGCACTTGCCAATATCGATCCTGTTATTGAGTTAATTCGTGCTGCATCAACGCCAAGCGAAGCGAAAACTAAATTATTGGCCCAAGCTTGGCAGTTAGGTAATGTCGCTGCAATGCTTGAAAAAGCGGGTAATGATGCTGCGCGACCAGAAGAATTAGCACCAGAATTTGGGATTCGTGACGGTCACTATTATTTATCTGAAGCACAAGCACAAGCTATCTTAGATCTACGTTTACATCGCTTAACAGGTCTTGAACACGAAAAAATTCTTGATGAATACAAAGAGTTACTTATTCAAATCGGTGAACTATTGCATATTTTAGCAAGCCCAGAAAGATTGATGGAAGTCATTCGTGAAGAGCTCGAAGCGGTTCGTGATCAATTCCAAGATGCAAGACGAACTGAAATTACTGCAAGTAGCGCTGATATTAATATTGAAGATCTTATTGCGCAAGAAGACGTAGTTGTTACCCTTTCTCACCAAGGCTATGTGAAATATCAACCGCTTTCTGATTATGAAGCACAACGTCGTGGTGGTAAAGGTAAATCAGCGACCAAAATTAAAGAAGAAGATTTTGTTGAAAAATTACTGGTCGCCAATACGCATGATACAATCCTTTGTTTCTCTAGCCGTGGTCGATTATATTGGATGAAAGTTTACCAATTACCTGAAGCAAGTCGTGGTTCTCGTGGTCGTCCAATTATTAATCTATTACCACTTGAAGCGGATGAGCGTATTACTGCAATTTTACCGGTTCGAGAATTTGATGACGAACATTGTGTGTTTATGGCAACGGCACAAGGTACAGTTAAGAAAACCTCACTAATTGAATTTAGTCGTCCTCGTAGTGGTGGTATTATCGCCATTAACCTACGTGATGATGATGAACTTATTGGTGTGGATCTAACAAGTAATGAAACATCAGATACCGTTGATGATGAAGAGCTCAATGATGATGTAATTGTTGATGAGACAGATAATGATGACGAAGTCTCTCAAATCTCTAATACAGAAGACATTATGTTATTTTCAGCTAATGGTAAAGTTGTTCGCTTCCCAGCGAATAAAGTTCGTTGCATGGGACGAACTGCGACCGGTGTTCGGGGTATTAAATTAGAAGGTGATGATAAAGTAGTCTCACTCATTGTTCCTCGAGGTAATGGCGCAATTTTAACTGCTACTCAGAACGGTTATGGTAAACGTACTGAACAAGAATTATATCCAACTAAATCACGCGCAACTAAAGGTGTAATTTCTATTAAGGTCAGTGAGCGAAATGGAGCAGTTGTTGGAGCTGTACAAGTTGATGAAACCGATCAAATTATGTTGATCACTGATGCAGGAACGTTAGTCCGTACGCGTGTATCAGAAGTGAGCATTGTTGGTCGAAATACGCAAGGTGTTATGCTTATTCGAACAGCTGAAAATGAAAAAGTTGTCGGATTGCAGCGAATTGCTGAAACAGAGGATGACGATAACGAGTCTGAATTTCCCTCGGACCAAGGAGAAGAAAGGACTGATTCATTAGAGGAATCCGAAGAATAATTTTTAATTATTAAAAAGGATTAGTTAGTATAGCTAATCCTTTTTTATTTTAGAAAATCAGGAAAAGGAACAGTATTTGATGTCATTTTTTATAAAAAAAATTTTAACAAATCTTGCGTGGCAAATTTTAATTGCCTTGATTTTGGGTGTAGCAATGGGGGCTTATTTGTTCGAACTTTCTGTTCCAACTCACCCTTTACATTCTTATTACCAATTCTCTATCGTTAATATTTTCCAACCTGCGGGTGATATCTTTATTCGTTTAATTAAAATGATTGTATTACCTATTATATTAAGTACATTAACACTTGGTATTGCAGGGATTGGTGGCTCAAAACGATTAGGGACGTTAGGATTTAAAACAATACTCTATTTTGAGATAATTACTACCATCGCTATTTTATTGGGGCTTTTATGGGGTAATGTTTTTGCGCCAGGTGCAGGTATTGACTCTTCAACTTTAGCCACAACTGATGTCAGTAAATATGCAAAAGCAGCCGAGGAACTAAGCGGAAAACCTCATGGTCTCATTGTTATGATTTTAGACATGATTCCCGCCAATATTTTTAAAGCAATGACGGATGGTGCGGTTTTACCGGTAATTTTCTTCTGTGTGTTTTTTGGTTTAGGTTTAATGTCTTTACCAGATAAACAACGCGAACCATTTGTATTCTTCTTAAAAGTTGTTTCTGATACCATGTTCAAAGTGACAAATATGATCATGCGTTATGCACCAATTGGAGTATTTGCTCTTATTACTGTCACGGTAGCTAAATATGGATTCGAATCTTTATTACCACTATTCAAACTAATTTTGACCGTATATTCTGCAATGATTGTATTTACCATTGTGGTATTAGGTATTGTGTGTAAACTCTGTAAATTTAGTATTTTTAAGTTACTGAGAATTTTAAAAGAAGAATTAGTCATCGCATTTTCAACGGCCAGCTCTGAAACAGCATTGCCAAAAATCATCGAAAAAATGGAAGCTTATGGCGCGCCTAAAGCGATAACCAGTTTTGTTATTCCAACCGGCTATTCATTTAACTTAGATGGATCGACTTTATACCAAAGTATTACGGTTATCTTCTTAGCTCAGCTATTTGGTATGGATTTAAGCATTATAGATCAAATTATTATTGTTATTACATTAATGATAGCCTCTAAAGGTATTGCAGGTGTGCCTGGCGCTTCAATATTAGTGCTATCTGCAACACTTGGTAGTGTTGGTATACCACTAGAAGGTATAGGCTATATTATGGGAGTCGAGCGTATTTTAGATATGGGTCGAACTGTTGTTAATGTTGTTGGTAATGCATTAGCGGCAATTGTTATTGCACGCTGGGAAAATGCATTTGATGATACAAAAGCCAGAGCTTACGAACAAAAATATTTGAAATAATCTTGGTGTTAGAGTACTACTATCAAAAGCTTCTGTTTATAAAATGGAAGCTTTTATTTTAGTTACCAATGATGATTCATCATGAATAGCAGACAGGTAGTAATTATAAATTGGCTTAAAAATAATACTATTAATAACGGATATAGAGCACGGTTGTTTTCTAATATAAGATAAACAATTAATTGATGTAATATATTTTTAATATTAATTATACTTTCTGTTTTTAGATAGATATAAAAAAACCCAGCATTTGCTGGGTTTCTCGTTTATACAAAACTATTTAATTTTAGCTTCTTTATAAACAACATGCTGACGAACAACAGGATCGTATTTTTTGATCTCCATCTTTTCAGGCATGGTTCTTTTGTTTTTGCTAGTGGTATAAAAATGACCGGTACCAGCAGAAGAAACTAATCTAATTTTTTCACGTACACCTTTAGCCATGATATGGTTTCCTTATTAGTACTTTTCACCACGGGCACGAAGTTCAGCTAAAACTGCATCAATACCCTTTTTATCGATAGTACGCATACCTTTAGCTGATACACGTAATTTTACAAAACGTTTTTCACTCTCAATCCAGAAACGGTGAGTTTGAAGGTTTGGTAGAAAACGACGTTTAGTAGCATTCATCGCATGAGAACGATTATTTCCCACTAAAGGACCTTTTCCTGTTACTTGGCATACTCGTGACATGTCAATAATTCTCCGAAATTTCTATGCTTAAGCCTTGGGCGTAATATGTTAATGGAATTAACCTCGTCAGGCTTTTAGTTTGCTGCAGTTCTATTTGAGAAGCAGTCTAACCTCTCACACTACACCCATAATAATGAGGTAGCGAAGTATACGCTGTTATGGAAAGATTCTCAAGTATTATCTTATTTTAGAATAAAAATAAGTTCACTATGCGCAACGATTTATATAAAAAGATAAAAGTATCTATCAATTTGCTTCTATTTTATAACTAGCTTTACTTTAGTGAAATACAAAAATCGTTTTATTTTATAATAAATATGCTTTAATACTAAATGATAAACTATATTTTTTGATTTAATTTTCTAACTTTCAAGGAGATTATATGAACCAGTTTAAGCCATATGACATCTATGGCATTATCGGTTATCCGTTAGGGCATACAATGAGCCCATTAATTCATACTACTTCGTTTCAAGATTATAATATTCCAGCTGTATTGGTTGCATTTCCAACGCCTCCAGAAGAGATACCTAACCTATTCAAATCGGTTCGATTACTTAATATTCGTGGTTTATGTGTCACTATTCCACATAAACAAACAATTATTCCTTATTTAGATTATGTTACTGATCATGTTAAAAAAGCAGGCGCAGCAAATTTAGTTTATTGGGATGGTGATAAGCTTTGTGGTGACAATACTGATATTGTTGGTTTTATGGAGCCATTAAGACAAAAAAAATTACCTGCCGACTATAAAAAGGTTTTATTGTTAGGTGCCGGAGGCGCAGCTCGCGCTGCTGTAGTGGGTTTGCAAGATCTAGGTTATACCGATATTACCGTTAGTGATATTTCTAAAGAACTACCCGAAGCACTAGCTAAAGAGTTCAACCTTAAAATCGTTGATTGGGAAGATCGTAGCAAAGTTGAAGCTCAGATCATTGTTAACTCTACTCCATTAGGTATGCAAGGTAAATTTGAAGATCAAACTCCTTATGAACAGGCGTGGTTTAAAGGAAAGGGCTTAGCTTATGACATTGTTTATACGCCATATAATACAAAATTTAGACAAGAAGCTGAAAAAGCAGGATGGGAATCGATTTCTGGGCGTGAAATGTTTATTGGTCAAGCAAATGCTCAATTTAAAATTTGGACCGGAAAAGAACTGTCTCAACGGGCAAAACAGGCAGTAATAGACGCGTTAGCGGCAAAATAAATATTGGAAAAACAACATACATCTTATCAATGTTAATTTGATGTATGTTAGAACATTGATCATATTGTTCTATTATTCTGCAATATTAATTGCCTGGATATAAATTTAATGAATTTTGTAATTTCACAATGTGAATACAAGGAGTATTTATGACAAATCTTGAATTGCAAGCTTATCGTCGTTTTTTGATGTTAAAAGTGCTAGAAGCTAGTGAACATATTGGTAAAACAGACATTAAAACTTGGCATGATTGGGAAAGTGGTAAGTTACCTGTTCCTGAATTTGTAGCAACAGCGATGCAAGAATTAAAAAAAATTCGCCACGATAAAATCAATCTTATTATTAAAGGTATTAATGATCGGGTTGGCAGTAATACTATTCGTTACTTCATGACATATGAAGAGTTTAAAAAAGTTAATCCAGATCTTGATGTGATTCAATGGCGATTACATCAATCCATTGCCACTGAACTTTATTTCCGTGGTCTAGAAAAACTGTGCTAGCGGTTATTTTTTGTAATATGAATGATTTAACATCTTTTTGATGTAAATATTATTTTACATTCGTTGACAGTTTTATGAAAAACATATTCATATAAATCAATAGTATTTATTTTTACAAGATTAAATGTAAAAAAAATGTTGCAAAAGATAAAGTGAATCACTAGCATAGACAAAATATTCTGAGATCTGTAAATCTGAAAGGACCCAATATGAATAAACCAATTTTTCTCGTCGGCGCAAGAGCAGCTGGCAAAACAACAATGGGAAAAATGTTAGCAAATAAGCTATCGTTTTCTTTCATTGATACAGATTGTCATTTACTCGAAACCACCCAAAAAACTGTGGCTGAAATTGTTGAAAAAGAGGGCTGGGAAGGGTTTAGAGCAAGAGAAAGCCAAGTATTGATTGATACGGCAAAACCTAATCGGGTGATTGCTACAGGTGGTGGAATGGTTTTAGCGGATCATAATCGCCAATTTATGAAACAAAATGGTATTGTTATCTTTCTTTCTGCACCAGCGGCCACATTAGCTGCTCGTTTAATGAAAGATCCAAATATTGCTCAGCGTCCTTCTCTTACTGGTTTATCGATTGTAGATGAAATGGAAAAAGTCGTAGCGGAACGATTGCCTTTATATCATGATGCCGCACATTATGTTGTTAATGTCGATCAAGATGAACATCAAATTTTAAGCCAAATGCTTGAAATGTTGAACAATTAATCAATTTGTTTTGCTTAACCCTAGATAAAATACCACATCCTTATGTGGTATTTTTTATTAAAAGTTATCGGATTTTTACTAATTTATCTGCCTCATCTATTGGTTTTTTTAACCATCATATAGTCGGTAAAGTAATATCAGTAAAATATTCTTAATAAATTAATAGTTATCGCTTTTAGATTAATATTAATACTTGTATATTGAATTCGATTAACAGTTTAGTTTTAAATATATTTCAAATATGGAGTACGACAAATGGATACGTTAAAAGTCAATTCTTATGGAATTGTCGGGTCTATTTACGCTAATTATATCATTCAAAGTATTGCGCTAATTGTGATTATGCAATTTTCCGTTGATCTTACAAAACAGCTTAACACTGATCTTATTGGATTAGGCTATGTTGCTTCAGGTATAGGTATTGGCAAAATCTTTTTAATGTTTGTTGGTGGAATACTTTCAGATAAATTTGGTCGTAAGCTTTTTATTTTCCTCGGTATGGCGTGTTACGCGGTTTTCTTTATTGGTATGATATTTTGTACCAACATTCATCTCGCTTTTTGTCTGGCCATTGCAGTTGGGGCAGGTAACTCTTTTTTAGACACAGGTTCAATGCCTGCATTGACTGAATGCTTTCCAAGTTCTGCCGGTTCAGCAAGTGTGTTAATAAAAGCGTTTATTTCTATTGGGACTTTAGTACTTCCTTTTATTGTTACTTTTTTTGACACCAATAAAATTTGGTATGGTAGGGCTTTTCTTGGCTTTACTGCTTATTTAGTAATAAATGGCATATTATTATTACCTAAAAAATTTCCTCACAAAGATACTTCAATTAAAGGTGGACAAGGCTCAGAGAACTATTTCAAAAGCCATCCTAAATTTGCATTTGAAGGCATTTTATTGATCATTATGGGATTTACTACAACAGCAACATTTGTCATTATTTTGCAATGGTTGCCAACTATCGCAACTGAAGGCGTAAATATGAGCGACCTTGATGCTAAACAATTAATTAGCTATTACAGTACCGCATCGATTATATCGGTATTTGTGACTGCTTTTGTCGTTAAACATTTTTTGAAACCTATCTTTTGCATCATAATATTACCCGCATTATCAGCTATTGTTCTGATTATTTTTTATTTTAATATTTCACCTGTTATGTGCGTTATTGCAGCAATTGGTATGGGATTTACCGCAGCCGGTGGTGTACTTCAATTAACTTTAGTGGTAATGCAACAAATGTTTCCAAGCCGTAAAGGCCTTGCTGTTGGTTGTATGTATACTTTTAGTGGATTATCGTTTGTGGTTATTCCATTGATTGTGCCAAAACTCGCAATGATTGATGTTAGTTATGCAATTTTGATTGATTTTTTTATTGCGTCATTAAGTTTAATCTTAGGTTCAATTGTTTTTTACCGATTTAAAAAAGTGATTGATATTACAAAAATATAATGGCTGATTTAAGTATTTGTGTTCAAGATTAAATTAAAACAAAATTAAAAAAATACCTTTTTGATATATATAGGAATTCAGGAATGAAAAACCGATATTGGGGCACAGCGAGTTGTTTATATATCAACTACTTTGTGCATGGAATGGGCGCGATTATTTTGGGATTAAATATTGATTATTTAGCTGCTCAATTTAATCCACAATCTGCTTACCTGTTTACTTTAAATAAAGAGGTACTCACTCCAGTACAATTAAATTTGATCAGCGAAGCAAAGCAAAGTGTTTACAACGTGATGATGGGATTGGGTATAGGCCGATTATTAGTATTATTTATTATGGGATCTTTATCCGACAGACTTGGTCGTAAACCCTTCATTGTTTTAGGTGGACTGTTTTATATCGGTTTTCTACTAGGAATTTTAGTTAGCCCGAGTGTACAAATTGCCTTTATGTTTGCTATTTTAGGTGGCATTGCAAATTCAACACTTGATGCCGGTACTTATCCAGCACTTATGGAAGCTTTTCCTAAATCACCGGGCTCAGCATCTATTTTAATTAAAGCAGCTATTGCAGCAGGTCAATCCTTGTTGCCTATACTTGTCGGCATGATTATGGCTAACCAAGTATATTATGGTTGGTCATTCATTTTTTGTTGCGTTATTTTAGCGTTAAATGCATTGATAGTGTTTAAGATGCCTTTTCCAAACCACAAACTCACGCCGGAGCAAGAGCTAGAGAATTTAGAAAAAAATGAAAAAACAACGCCTGTTTTAAAGCAAAAGGCTAATTTTTGGATAGAAGGTATCTGTTTTATTATTATTGGTTTCACTTCAACCGCGACCTTTTATCTGGTTTCGTCTTGTTTAAAAGATTTTTCACAAACAGTTGCGGGTATGGATTCTTCGGGTGCGGTACAAACTTTTTCTTCTTATGGTATTGGGACATTAGCCAGTGTATTTTTAACTTCACTTTTAGTGAAAAGTTTAATTAAACCTGTGTATATTGTTGTGTTTTATCCACTACTTTCAACTATCATGTTGATAGTAATGTATTTTAACCCAACCCCTGCATTATGTATGATCGGTGGTTTTGTACTTGGTTTTACTGCGGCAGGCGGCGTTTTACAACTTGCACTCACCACCATGGCTGAATTTTTTCCATCAGGAAAGGGTAAAGTGCTGGGTATATTTTTTACTTCTTCAAGTATTGCAACAGCTATAATCCCGTTTTTAATTGGCTGGGTATCAACTAATTTTGGTTTACGTTATGTTATGTTGAGTGATGCAATAATAGCGGGTATTGGTACTATATTGGCTATTATTGTATTAATGCGTTACCGAACTGTTTTTAACGTATCACATACAATTACGGATAAATAACTAAAAAGTTACTCAATCAAAAAAATAATTTATAGATCATTTCATAAACTTATTGGGTTGTCTGTCTAATAATCATAAAACATTATAGGTCATGCTTAAAATAAGCATGCCTATTTGATGCTATGGTTTAAAGTTCAAGTTTATCACTGCATTTGTTGTCAACATGGTTGGTCTTAGTGATTATTGTTAAATACAATTATGATCAATTTATGTTTGTTGATTTTTATTTGTCTAATTTTTAACTTTTAATCGATTTCGAAAATATTACTTGCCATTAAATCAAAAATAAATAAAATTACAACAAATGTGAATAAATATTCATTTTGATAATGGTGGTTAAGATGAAAGAGAGAACAACTGAATTAGTCGAAGGATTAAGACATTCAGTACCTTATATCAATGCTCATCATGGAAAGACATTTGTAATTTTATTAACAGGCGCGGTATTAAAAAGTAATAATTATTCAAGTATTATTAGTGATATCGGTTTGCTTTACAGTCTTGGAATAAAACTGGTCATTGTTAATGGTGCACGTAATCAAATTGACGAATCACTTAAACATCATAATATTGAACCTAAATATCATAAGAATACTCGAATTACTGATGCCAACACGCTAGATATTGTTAAACAAGTCACAGGGTTGTTGCAGCTCAATATTACAGCCAGTCTATCAATGTGCTTAAATAATACGCCATTACAAGGTGCGCATATTAATGTGGTAAGTGGCAATTTTGTTATTGCTCAGCCACTTGGTGTTGATGATGGTATTGATTATTGCCATACAGGCAAAATTCGCCGAATTAACTATGAAGCGATAGACGAACAATTAAATCGCGGTTCAATTGTATTACTCGGACCTGTTGGGGTATCGGTAACAGGGGAAAGTTTTAATTTATCTTCAGAAGATGTTGCAGCCGAAGTTGCAATACGTTTGAAAGCCGATAAATTAATTAGTTTTTGCGCTGAGCAAGGTGTGCTTGACGAACAGGGTAAAGTAATTACAGATCTTTTTCCTATTGATGCTGATAACTATGTTAATCAAAAAGAACAGCATGGAAAGCCGCTTTCCAGCGAAGCTCGATTTTTACGGGCAGCATCGAAAGCTTGTCGCAATGGCGTAAGACGAAGTCATTTAGTCAGTTATTTAGTCGATGGCGCAATTTTGCAAGAACTATTCTCGCGTGATGGCATTGGTACACAAGTGGCAATGCAACATTCTGAACAAATTCGCACAGCAACAATCAACGATATTGGTGGTATTTTAGAACTTATTCGCCCACTTGAAGAACAAGGCATTTTAGTTAAACGGTCACGAGAACAGTTAGAGATGGAAATTGATAAATTTACTATTATTCAACGTGATAATATGACTATTGGTTGTGCTGCACTTTACCCATACCCCGAAGAAAAAATGGGCGAAATGGCTTGTGTTGCCATCCATCCGCAGTATCGAAATTCATCGCGCGGCGATCTGTTGATCGAAAAAATTGCTGAAAGTGCCAATAATCTAGGATTAGAGAAAATTTTTGTACTCACTACCCGGAGTATTCATTGGTTTAGAGAAAAAGGTTTTAATCCAGCTGAAGTTGATGATTTACCGATCAAAAAGAAACAACTGTACAATTATCAACGAAACTCAAAAATATTAATGTTCAATATCAAATAAGTTAATTCACTATAAATCGATTTTTTAGTTGGTAATTTGCCTAATCATTAGATGTATTTGAGTTATCAGCTTAATAAAACTGATAACTCTTTTACTGTTACTTAAATAATTTAACTAATAATTTTGTGGGTAATGATAAGTTTGTACAATCCGTTTTTGGCAAAACTTTTTTCTTTAATGCCTGATAAAGCAAAAAATGGTAAAACCAGCACCGTAAAATACACAATGGCAAACCACAAACCACAAACCACAAACCACAAATCACAGCAGCAATAATGTGCCTTTAACATTAGTAGTAAAATTACCAAATATGGACGCTGTTTTATCTGTTATAAATAAAATTTGCCATGCTTTTATGCAGCATATTGGTACGGTAGTAAAAACAGCAACGAAGCCAAGAATTTTAGTAAAAAGCACACAATACAGCAAACAGTAGCTTGTTACTAAAAAAGACAATTAAAGTGATAGCTGCAACACGTTTTGAGGTAATAATTTAAACAAATTCTTTAAATGTTAGAATATTTTTTAGTGAAAATAACAATGCCTTACTTAGCAATAGATAACTTTTCAGCATTACTGTTGATAGTTCTAAGGAAAAAATCAGACAAGTATTATGCTTAAAAATATCCTTAGTCTGTTTTTTATTGCCACAATTGATCAAACAACCTCACTTATGTAAAAAATAAAGTGTAGCTTAAATAACAAGGTGAACAGATTTTGAAAAAATAGATCGGATTTGTTTGATAATAAACAATATCAATTATATTGTTAACACTAAGTTCATGAGGATTGATTACTACATGGTATTGAAATAACTGAGTAGTAATATTATTTAATTGCGTTATTTAAAATTTGCCAAGTAAATGACTTTTTTAAATAAAAACCGCGAGGACGAGTTAAAATAATTTGACCACTTTCACCAATTGCTTCTGTTAATGCGCGACCGTTAGCTGCTTTGGGACGAATTTGTAAATAGGTTCCATAGTGAGCTGTAATTTTTTCAACTTGGCCAAGCGTAATCATATCCATCAGTTCTTGCCAATCTTGCTTGAGCTGTTGTTCTTGTTGGAGGGATGGCGTCCACAAAATAGGGCGTCCAACTTTTCGATCTGCCAGTGTAATAGTTCTTTCACCTTGTATTGGGATCCACAGTACCTTAGTCAATTTATATTTGACATGACTTGTTTCCCAAATGACCCCGTGGTTTGCCATCAACGGGGCTACACTAACAAAAGTGGTTTCTAAAGGTTTCCCTTGGTTATCAATGGGAATGGTTTTGAGTTCAATGCCTAAACTAGCAAAATCCCGTTCGGCCTTACTACCTGCGTTTGCCCCCAAAAAAGTTTCAATTAGATTGCCTACCCAACCTTTTTGTTTAGTAAGATCTTGTGGCATTGGCATATTTAAATATTTTGCGATATCAGCAAAAGTATAACCTGCTGCTAATTCAGCTCGTTGTAATAATTCTTGTTCACTATTTGGGAAAAATATTGGCATGTAAAGGAATTAACTTAATGGCAAAATATTCACAGTCAATTATATTGGCTGTGAATACGGAAATAAAGGGCTATTAATTGAGTTTTTCAACCCAAGTTGCATAGCTATTAATGATTAGAGAAAGAAACTCTTTAGTTTTTGCAGTTATATTGCCGTTTTCATCGAATGATGAATTGATATTACCAATATAAGCTTCGGGTTGTTGTAGTGTCGGCATATCTAAAAATACTAATGATTGGCGTAGTTGATGATTTGCACCAAAACCACCGATAGCACCTTGTGAAACAGAAACAACCGCGGCTGGTTTTTTCGACCAAACGCTTTTACCGTAAGGACGCGATCCCACATCTAAAGCATTTTTAATAACAGCTGGTAAGCCTCGATTATACTCAGGTGTGACAAAAATTACCCCTTGGCATGCTGCGATTTCTTGACGAAAACGGGTGTAAGATGAAGGTGGTGTATCGGTGTCAATATCTTCATTATATAAAGGCAAATCACCGATAGAAATTAGTTGTAATGAGAGTGATGAAGGTGCAATTTCTTGAAATATTTTTGCTACTTTTAAGTTAAAAGAATCCTTGCGTAAACTACCTACTAAAACCGCAATTTTTTTACTCATTTTCTATTCTCCCTAATATCTTATAAAATTAAGAGACACAGTTTGTGTCTCTTAATTTTTGTTATTTATTATGAATTATAACAAATATTAATGACCTGAAGAGTCCATTTTACGACCTGTTTCAAATAAGAACCAAGCACGTCTTTCAGTTTGATCGATCCACTCTTCGATTAAGCTTGCTGTAGCGGTATCATTATATTTATCGCAAATATCGTGTGCTTCACGCATACGAGATGTAAGTTTAATATTATCTTGACAAAGTTCAGCAAGCATATCTGATGGTTCAACAAAATCAGCATCGTTATCAGAAATACTTTGTAATTTTGAAATATGACCGATTGAACGAAGGGTGGTTCCACCTAATTTACGCACACGTTCAGCAATAGGGTCAGTCATTGCAAATAATTCTTCACCATGATCATCTAACATTAAGTGATAATCACGAAAATGAGGGCCACTTACATGCCAATGGAAGTTTTTAGTTTTTAAATATAAAGCAAATACATCAGCTAATACTGAATTCATAGCACTAGAAATATCTTTTGATGCTTTTTCACCTAAATCAGTAGGGAATAAAATTGCTGCTTGTTGAAGTTTTTTGGCGCTTTTAGTAGAGTTAGTCGTTTTAGCCATAACACATTCTCCTCAGTTAAATAATAAATAAATTTGTAATATAAAATTACGCCAACTCAGCGTTAATGTCCAATGAAAATCAACTATTTTTAGCTATTACTGCTATTTCAGCAAACTATTACTTTTATCTTGTTTTTATGTTATCCATTTTTTTTGAAACATTTTCTTTCATTTTAAAAGAAAATGTTTCAAATTGTGATCTATATAAAAGTTTTTTCTTTTAATGTTGTTAATATGTCGACAAAGTTTAACTTAATAGGAGGCAATATGATTGACGCTATTTCATTTGGTGCTGAATGGTTTATAGGGCTATTCCAAGAGGGAGGTAAAGTATTAGTAGGAATGGTAACAGGAATCTTACCATTATTAATCTCTTTACTGGTTGTGATGAATGCAGTAATTAAATTTATTGGGCAAGATCGTATAGAGCGCCTAGCACAAGCTTGTGCTGGTAATCCAATTTCTCGCTACTTACTACTACCATTAATTGGAACCTTTGTTTTTTGTAATCCGATGACATTAAGTTTAGGGCGTTTTATGCCAGAGTATTACAAGCCAAGTTATTATGCCGCTTCTTCTTATAGCTGCCACTCTATGAATGGACTTTTTCCACATGTTAATCCAGGTGAGTTGTTTGTCTATTTAGGTATTGCTGCTGGACTAACAACGTTGAATCTTCCATTAGGTCCTTTAGCAGTAAGTTATTTTCTTGTTGGTTTGGTTACAAACTTCTTTCGAGGTTGGATTACCGATTTTTGTACTGCCGTTTTTGAAAGAAAAATGGGGATTAAATTGGATAGAGAAGTGCATCTATAACATTCATCTATCAAGATAAAGAGGAGACGAAAATGGCTAAATTTATTCGAATAGAAAAAGGTGAAGCAGGTTGGGGTGGCCCTTTGGAATTACCTGTAATCGAAGGAAAAAAGATTGTCTATATTGCAGCAGGAACAAGACCGGCTATCGTTGATACTTTAGTTAAACTAACGGGTTGGGAAGCAATTGATGGTTTTAAGGAAGGTGAGCCAGCAAAAGACGAAATAGGTGTTGCAGTAATTGACTGTGGCGGTACGTTACGTTGTGGTATTTACCCAAAAAATCGTGTCCCTACGATTAATATTCATGCTACAGGTAAATCGGGACCCTTGGCTCAATATATTGTTGAAGATATTTATGTTTCTGCGGTAAAGCCTAATAACATTAAATTAATCGATAAGGACTCACAGACAGCTAAAGAGAGTTCTGTCATGCAAACGCAGCAAGCTAAAGCTAATAAAGATTCCGAGTTTAAACACTATGACAGTAGTAAAAAAATTACTGAACAGAGCGATGGTTTACTGGCCAAAATCGGCATAGGAATGGGATCGGGAGTGGCCGTTTTTTTCCAAGCTGGTCGTGATACTATCGACACTGTCCTTAAAACGATTTTACCTTTTATGGCTTTTGTATCAGCTTTAATCGGTATCATTATTGCATCAGGATTAGGTGATTTTATTGCTCATGGTTTGGTTCCTTTAGCCAATAACCCCATTGGGTTAGTCATTTTAGCTTTAATTTGCTCATTCCCATTGCTTTCTCCATTTTTAGGTCCCGGAGCCGTTATTGCACAAGTCATTGGTACCTTAGTTGGTGTACAAATTGGACTCGGCAACATTCCGCCGCATCTAGCTTTGCCGGCGCTTTTTGCAATTAATGCACAAGCTGCATGTGATTTTATTCCTGTTGGTTTATCACTTGCCGAAGCTAAACAAGATACGGTTAGAGTTGGCGTACCATCTGTTTTAGTTAGTCGATTTTTAACAGGTGCCCCAACCGTGCTTATTGCTTGGGCGGTATCGTTATTTATCTATCAATAAGTTGTGGGAAAAGCTAGATACTTAAGCTGTTATCTTTTGTCTGGTTTGAAATTAATAAACGCACATTAAAAAAGAAAGAAGGTTAATAATGTCAAAGGTTATTTATCATTCAACTATTAATCAAATTGGTGACTTTGCGCAAGAGACTTTAGCTGATGGGATGCTAATATTATTCAAACAAGGCGCACCAGCAGATTTAGCTGATTACTGTTTTATTCATAATCATGATGATTTAAAGCAGGAACTAGCCGTAGGGCAATCATTACAATTAGGTAACCATGTTTATCAAATCACCTCTGTTGGTGATGTTGCTAGCGTTAATTTTCGTGAATTAGGTCATATTACATTAAGGTTTGATGGTAATCAGCAAGCGGAGTTGCCAGGTACAGTGCATGTACAAGGTAAACTGCCAATTCAACTTAATGTAAATGATGAAATTAAAATTTTAAGTAATTAAGGAATATAAAAATGAAACAAGTCGCGGTCATTATAGGTGGTGGGCAAACACTCGGTGAATTTTTATGTCATGGTATTGCTGATGCTGGTTACCAAGTTGTTGTCGCTGATTTAAATATAGATAATGCTAATAACGTTGCTCAAGCAATTAATCAAAAACATGGTTTAGGTACTGCTAAAGGTTTTGGTGTCGATGCGACCAACGAAGAAAGTGTTATCCAATTAGCTCAAGATGTTAATAGTTGCTTTAAACGTCTTGATTTGATGGTTTACAGTGCAGGTATTGCCAGAGCGGCACCAATTACCAATTTTGCATTAAATGATTTTCAATTGTCAGTAAATGTTAATCTCACCGGTTATTTTTTATGTGCGCGGGAATTTGCAAAACTAATGATTGAACATAAAACAGCAGGGCGAATTATACAAATCAATTCCAAATCAGGTAAAGTTGGGAGCAAACATAATTCAGGATATAGTGCAGCTAAATTTGGTGGTGTTGGCTTAACTCAATCTTTGGCACTGGATCTTGCTGATCATGGCATTACTGTTAACTCATTAATGTTAGGTAATTTGCTTAAATCGCCAATGTTCCAATCGCTAATTCCACAATATGCTAAAAAATTAGGCATTCCAGAGAATCAGGTCGAGCAAGTATATATTGATAAAGTACCACTTAAACGGGGGTGTGATTATCAAGATGTGCTCAATGTTCTGCTATTTTATGCAAGTGACAAAGCCTCTTATTGTACAGGACAATCAATTAACATTACTGGCGGTCAAGTAATGTTCTAGTTAAAATAAAGTGCGAAAGCAAGTTTAATGCTTTTGCACTCTGTTTAACTCAATCAATACTGGAAAAGCGCATATGAATATGACAACCACTTTTATTATTGTTGCTTTAATTGCTTGGTGTATTCAAATTGTATTTAGTTGGTTGCAAATTCGCCGTTTTAATCAAGCTTTTTTAGCTTTAAAAAAAGGGACGTATTTAGGCATTGGTCGAAGTAAAACCAAACGTTTTAAACCAAGGGTTTTAATTGCGGTATCTTTAGACAAAAATCAGGTCGTGATTGATTCAGTACGAATGAAAGGTATTACAGTTTTTGCTTTACCTAAACCCATTCCACAATTACATGGGATGTTGGTATCAAATATTATTCCAGAAAAAATATTTCCCTATGATCTTGCCTCGCAAAGCGCGCTTACTATCGCATTAACAACAAATAAATAACTTTTATTTTGAAAAGTATTTTCTTTCATAATGAAGTATAATATTTTTTAAATTAAATTTATTTTATTGGTTAACAATGATAAGTGGTGGTAATTGGGTATGAAAGTAAAGCAACGGCAAACAGCTATTTTAGAATATCTACAAAATCACGGGCAAGTCAGTGTTGATGAATTAGTCGCTCACTTTAAAACAACGGGTACAACTATTCGTAAAGACCTTACACAACTAAATGAAAGTGGATTAGTTCTGCGTACTTATGGTGGGGCTATGTTAAATAGGGAAATTGGTGATAGGGCGATTGATCATAAAACTTATATAAATACTGCGCAAAAAAAAGCGATAGCTAAAGAAGCGGCAAAATTGATCCATGAAGGTGATTCGATTATTTTTGATGCAGGTAGTACCGTTGCCCAGATGATTCCAATGCTTGCCCGATTCAATAATCTTACTATTATGACCAATAGTTTACATATGGTTAATGAATTAGTTGCTAATGATAACGACCAAACCATAATATTAACCGGGGGCACTTTCCGGCGAAAATCGGCATCATTTCATAATAATAATGCCTCAGCAATTGCAGCCTTTGAATCTTACACTTTTGATAAACTTTTTATGGGTGCTGATGGTGTAGATTTAGTTGGTGGTGTAACGACATTTAATGAAAGTTATCATGGCAGCGTTGCCATGAGTAAAGCTGCCGCTAAATTAATTTTGTTAGCAGATTCTTCAAAGTTTGGGCGGCGTAGCCCTAATGTTGTATGTGATTTAAGTGCTGTTGATACTATTATCACTGATGATAACTTAGATGATAAATACTATGATGCATTAGTTGAGCGCAACATTAACGTTATCAAAGTAAAAGTAATGGATAACTAATTTGCCACACAACCATAACCAACAAATAACGTTATTTTATTAAGATAACTTTTTAAAATTGCATCACCTATTAGTAGTCATTAAAACTACATTTTATATTTAATGGGAAGAGTTTTTTTACACAGCTTTACAAGCTACTTAATTTAGCCAAAAAAGAATCATGTTGTCGTTATTTTAGATCAGGCTAATTTAATTGATTAAGGGGATTTGAAATTCATCAATCCCCTTTATACTACAAAATAGACTATATCTTATTATAAACACGTTATTAGTCTATTTAGTTATTTAAAAGAGTAATCTTGCTCTAATTGTGCCCGGTACACTTTTGAGTTTAACTAATAATTCTTCAGCTTTATTTTGTTCTACTCTTTCAATATCAATAACAACATAACCAATTTTGGGATCGGTTTGTAAATACTGAGCCGAAATATTTAATCCTTGTTCTGCAAATAATGTATTAATTGCTGTCAATACGCCGGGTTGGTTATTGTGTATGTTGATAAAACGGCTAGATCCTTTTGCCGGAATCGGTAATGATGCTTCAGGAAAATTTACGGCAGACAAGGTAGCACCTGTATCGGAGTATTTAGCCAGTTTTGTTGCAACTTCAATACCAATGTTTTCTTGTGCTTCAGTGGTTGAACCACCAATATGAGGCGTTATGATGACATTATCAAATTTACACAAGGGTGATTCAAATGGATCACTATTGGTAGCCGGTTCAGTTGGAAACACATCAATAGCCGCACCACTTAATTTATGACTTTGTAGTGCTTGAGTTAATGCATCAAGATCGATAACTTTACCACGAGAAGCATTGATAAGAATGGCGTCGGGCTTCATCATATCAATTTCACTTTGACTAATCATATTAATTGTTGTTGAATTTTCGGGCACATGTAAGCTGACAATATCACTTAATTGCAACAACTCCTTCATGGTTGAAATTTGTTTGGCATTACCTAATGGTAATTTAGTTTCAATATCGTAAAAATAGACGTTCATCCCTAAAGATTCAGCTAAAACGCTTAATTGACTGCCAATATGACCATAACCAATGATGCCTAAATTTTTACCACGAGCTTCATGAGAACCAGTTGCAATCTTATTCCATTTTCCTTGATGTGCTTTAGCATTGGCTTCTGGCACACGGCGAAGTAATAAAATTGCCTCGGCTAATACCAGCTCAGCAACGGATCGAGTATTAGAAAATGGTGCATTAAATACCGGAATACCTTTAACGGCAGCTGTATCAAGATCCACTTGGTTAGTACCAATACAGAAACAACCAATTCCGGCAAGTTTTGGTGCTGCATCTATGATGTCTTTGGTTAAATGCGTTCTTGATCGGATCCCAATAAAACGCGCATCTTTTATTGCTTGTTGAAGTTCCGATGGCGATAGCGCACCTTTATGATATTCAATGTTGGTAAAGCCAGCAGCTTTTAATGTGTCAATTGCACTTTGGTGGACACCTTCGAGTAATAAAAATTTATTATCATCTTTGCTTAATGCCTGAACAACCATTTTTTCCTCTCTTTATTTAAGCATATCTATTGCTGCTTATTGTTATATTATTATTTTTTAAATTAACGTATTTAGCTAAGCGATAACTAATAGCTCGGTTTAATTTCTTTTACACCTGAACGGGTTCCAACCAGTGCTACATTAGCCCCTTTGTTAGCAAATAGACCTACTGTTACAACGCCAGCAATATTATTAATTCGATTTTCTAATTCCATTGGTTTTGCAATAATAAGATCATGAACATCTAAGATAACATTGCCATTATCAGTGATTACACCCTGACGATAAATTGGTTTACCGCCGAGCTTAAATAGTTCACGTGCAACATAAGAACGCGCCATGGGGATTACTTCTACCGGTAATGGAAATTTGCCAAGCACATCGACAACTTTTGATTCATCAACAATACACACAAATTGTTTGGATAATGCTGAGACAATTTTTTCACGCGTTAATGCGGCCCCTCCACCTTTTATCATCTGCAACTGATGATTAATTTCGTCGGCACCATCTACATATACATCTAAGCTATCAACTTCATTACAATCCAATACGGGAATCCCATAATCTTTTAATTTTTGGGTTGATGCTTCTGAGCTAGAAACCGTTCCTTTAATCTGATCCTTTATTGTTGCTAAAGCATCAATAAAATATGATGCAGTTGAACCTGTGCCTACACCAACTAATGAATCGGGTTTGACAAATTTTAACGCTGCAAAGCCGACGGCTTTTTTTAATTCATCCTGTGTCATGGTATCACCGTATTTAGAATATAATTTTCTCGAAAAAATAAAATTTTAAAAGCAAAATGATTGAAGATATGGCATAGTAACCAATTGGAAAGCAAAAATCATTAGTATTTTTTAGAAAATATTTTAAGTTTTAGATCTATTTAAAACTTTGCAAATTAAAATAGCTTGTTTTTTTCAAGCAATGAGCAAATTATTAATAAAGAGATTATGAAGCGTCCAGATTATAGAGCATTACAAGCCTTAGATGCAGTAATAAAAGAGCGGGGATTTGAGAGAGCGGCAGATAAATTGTGTATCACACAACCTGCGGTGTCACAACGTATCAAACAGTTAGAAAGCTTTTTTGGTCAACAACTATTAGTTAGAACAATTCCCCCAAAGGCAACTAAACAAGGGGAACATCTGTTAGGATTATTGCATCAGGTCGAATTGTTAGAACAACAATGGTTAGGCGATAATGAACAAAATACCACGCCTTTGTCATTGTCTATTGCAATTAATGCAGATTCTTTGGCTACATGGGTGTTACCGGCTTTAAAACCAGTTTTAGATAAAAATATTCTTCGATTTGATATACAAATTAAAGATGAAGAGCATACTTTAGAGCTGTTACGTTTAGGTACGGTCGTTGCTGCAATTAGTATTCAAGCTAATCCCTTACCTGGCTGTTTATCTGATTTACTGGGTGCTCTCGACTATATTTTTGTCGCTTCGCCTGATTTTGCCAAAAAATACTTTCCAAATGGTGTGACACGATCATCTTTACTCAAAGCACCTGCTGTTGCTTTTGACCATTTAGATGATATGCATCAAGCTTTTTTACAGGAAAATTTTAACTTAACACCGGGTAGTGTAATTTGTCATATTACCAGTTCATCTGAAGCGTTTGTACAACTTGCTAAACAAGGTTCAGCCTGTTGTATGATTCCTATGTTACAAGTTGAACAAGAGTTAAAAAATGGTGAATTAGTTAACTTAACAGAAGGCCTGTATCAAAGACGTATGCTTTATTGGCATCGTTTTGCGCCAGAAAGTAGTGTAATGCAAAATATTTCTGAGACTTTAATTCGTTATGCTAAGCTCACATTATCACAACCTCAAGATCACAAATAAACGCAATGATTTTTTACTGATACGTAATGTTAACCTTGAATTGCTTGACATAATATAATAGTTACTTAAAGAGCGGATATTATGAGCCAATTAAAAAATGATCGTTATTTACGCGCATTACAGTGTCTACCTGTTGATTATACGCCTGTTTGGATGATGCGTCAGGCTGGACGCTATTTACCTGAGTATAGACAGTTACGTGCAAAGGCGGGTAATTTTATGACTATGTGCCAAACACCAGAACTGGCATGTGAAGCGACTTTACAACCCTTAAAGCGTTTTGATCTTGATGCGGCTATTATTTTTTCTGATATATTGACCATACCTGATGCAATGGGATTAGGTTTGTATTTTGAGGCGGGTGAAGGTCCAAAATTTAGTCAAACAATATCGAGTTTGTCAGATATTGAGCAGTTACCCATTCCCGACCCAAATGATTCATTAAGATATGTGATGGATGCAATCAGCCTAACCAAAAAGGAACTTAATGGTAAAGTTCCGTTAATTGGATTTTCGGGTAGCCCATGGACATTAGCAACTTATATGATTGAAGGGGGAAGTAGTAAAACCTTTACTAAAATAAAAAAAATGCTGTATAGCAAACCCAAAGTTTTACATTTACTTCTTGAAAAGCTCGCTGAAAGCATCGCGTTATATTTAAATGCTCAAATAGAAGCGGGCGCTCAATCACTCATGATATTTGATACTTGGGGTGGCGTTTTAAGCCATCAATGTTATCAAACGTTTTCACTGCATTATATGCAGTTAATTTTATCAAAATTAAAACGAGGTCATAAAACTCAAGCTATTTCTTCCTATGTGCCAGTCACACTTTTTACCAAAGGTGGTGGGTTATGGTTAGATAGTATTGTGAATACAGGATGTGATGCAATTGGTGTTGATTGGACTGTAAATTTGAGCCATATTGCCCAAAAAGGACACATTGCGGTACAAGGCAATTTAGATCCATCTGTGTTGTATGCCGGAAAGTTAACAATAGAATCGAATGTTGAAGCTGTTCTTAATGAATTTGGATTCCATAATGGTCATATTTTTAATTTAGGGCATGGTATTCACCAAGATATTCCAGTAGAGCATGTACAATATTTAATTGAGGCTGTACACGAGCGGTCTAAAAGGTTTCATTATGATTAAAAATCCAGTTCAGTTAAGAGTTGAAAAATTAGCACCATGGCAACAATATTTATTTATGGTTTGCTTATGTGAACGAATGTACCCAAATTATGTCTATTATACCAAGCAACAGCATAACGAAGATGATGCTAAAAGCTATAAAAACATTCTTGATTTAATGTGGGAGTCATTATTAGTTGAGAAAGTTAAAATTAATTTTGATTTACAATTGGAAAAATTAGAAGCGATTATTCCCACTGTGAATGAAGATAGCGCTTATATGATCTATCCTGCGATTGATGCTTGTCAGGCCTTAAGTGAGCTTATACATGCTCATTTAACGGGTGATATTGCCGAACATACAGCAAAAGTTAGTAGTATATCGGCAACCACAGTAGCTGAATTCGAAATGACAAAATTAGATACTTATCTTTCCAAAGATGAACAGTTAAATTTACCGGGTGTGGTTGAAGAATTTGATTTGCAATGGGAAATATTTCGATTATTGCGCGAAGAATCTCATGACAAAATTGATCTAATAAAGGGTTTAAAAGAGGATATTAGGGCGGCTCAAATAAGCAATATTGGTGTTTTTTTGAGCAATTAAGCTGCTGAATGCCCTATTTTTTTATTTTTTACTAAATTTTTCTTTAACATTGGATGAATATAGACTACATTTAACATCAATGTAATCTAAACATTGTTTACAGGGGCAAAGTCGGTTATTGACATTGCTTATAATGTTAACTTTAACAATAAAATAATTATGTAAGGATATCTCCATGAATAAAACAGAACTTGTAGATGCGATTGCTAGCAAAGCGGATATTACTAAGGTTGCAGCTAAAACTGCATTAGAAGCAACTTTAGCAGCTATTACTGAATCATTAAAAGCTGGTGATCCAGTGCAATTAGTTGGTTTTGGTACATTCAAAGTTAATCATCGAAATGCTCGTATCGGCCGTAACCCTAAAACAGGTAAAGAAATCAAAATTGCTGCTGGCAAAGTACCTGCGTTCGTATCAGGTAAAAGCTTGAAAGAAGCAATTAAATAATTTTTTTTCTGTCGATATTTACTTGACAGAATATTTTAGACCTTAAGGTAGTACCTTAAGGTCTTTCTATTTTCCAATCATTCTAATTTCAAGTTTTAACTCACCGTATAAATATTAAAATAACCCAACATAATTTGATCAGCAAATTAGGCTTTAATTTCAACCAATTGTGCATGTAATGCATTAACAAGATCTTGTGGTTTAATTTCGATTTCGAGACCTCGTTTACCGCCAGATATCAACATTGAACTAAGATCATTAGCGCTAAGATCAATCAGTGTGGTGAGTTGTTTTTTTTGCCCTAATGGACTGATTCCTCCTACCAAATACCCCGTGATTTTTTGCGCTAAATGGGCATCGGCTAACTCTATTTTTTTACAATTTAATGCTTTTGCAGCTTTTTTTAGATCCAAATGGTTATCAACAGGTACGACACAAACTGCTAATGTTTTATCATTTCCATTTAAAGTTACGACTAAAGTTTTAAATATCTGGTTAGATGTAATGTGTAAACTTGGATCGAGTTTATTCGCTGCTTCTTGACCATAATGGGTCTGATTAGGATCATGATCATATTGATGAATTTTGAATGGAATTTTCAATTTTTTTAGTTGGTCAATTGCCGGCGTCATAGTGTTTCCCAAGCGAATTAGATAATAGAAATGATTATCTAATTTTAATCACTCTATTCGCATTTGTTAATAGAGTGATTAAGAATAAGCGTAAATAATGTTAGATAGTTAAATTATTATTTTGCTCAGGTGTGTTATGTGATAGTTGCTCATTCTTTGACAGAATATTGAGACGATAGAAGAAACAAATACAAAAAATACTTGTGAGTATTTGCAAAGTTGAGCTGATGATATTTATTACAAGGTTATTAAGTGCACTATCGACAATAGAAAAGATAATTGATACCGTGCAATAAATTAAAACCATTGGAACGGTTAATCGCCAATAAGATATGGCATATTTATGACTTTCTACAAAATTTTGAATAAACGTTTTTGTTGAAGGTGCAATAATTGAACCTTGAAAATAATAAGAAACTGTCACTATCAGTAATATTGCGGCAATGATTAATACACCAAACAAAAACGTTACCATTTTAGCGGGTAGGATAAATTGCAACATCATAAATATAAATGTTAAAAATATCATTGCAAACAGAATTATAAATAAATAAGTTAGGTAAAAGCATATGATATTGAGTGCATTTGGTAACATTCGAGATAAGATAAGATTAAAATCGAATTTATCGTTGATTGAATAGTTATAAACAACAGCAAGTAGTATCGCTTGCATGATGAAAGTGATGACCAAACTAATTAACGCAGGTTTTAATACATACATTAATAATTGATCGACTGTCATAGTCGTGCTCGATAATTGTTTAAACATTTGTGGATCAATTAAATAACTACTGATACATGTTGTGATTAAACTGACGATAAAACTGATGATAACGAGTTGTAAAAAACGGTTTTTGACAAAATTAGTTGTTTGATTAAATACTTGAGAAAAAGATACTTCGGTTTGCATGTCTCGTTCCTACTAATAAGGTGGTAACCTAATTGGTTACCACTATAGTGATAAATAAATTACAAATTACGATTGTAGTAATGAAATATCCGCAACTTTTAAAAATAAATTTTGCAATTTTTTCAGCAATGCTAACCGATTAAGTTTAATTTTTTCATCATCTGCCATGACCATGGTTGAGGCAAAAAATGCATCAACAGGAGCTTTAAGTGCAGACAATTCTACTAAAGCTTGTTGATAACGACCTTGAGTAAAATAAGGTGCTAATTTATCGGTTAATACTGCTACTTGCATAGCAAGTTCACCTTCTGCTCCCGCTTCAAGTAGTGAGGCATTCACCGCATCAGGTATCACCAATTCTGTTTTAGAGAGGATATTTGATACCCGCTTGTTAGCTTCAGCAAGCGAAGAGGCTTCTGGCAGTGTTCTAAAATGTGTCACGGCTTTAATGCGCGCATCAAAATCAGCAGGCTTGGTTGGATTAAGTGCGAGTACTGCTTGTATGGTATCAATGGTAAAACCTTGCTCCTGATACCAGGCTCGGAATCGACCTTGCATAAAGCTGACAATATCTTCCACTACCTGTTTATTGTTGAGTTTGTCACCATATAATGAAACGGCAAAATTTGATAATTCGACAAGATCGAGCGGTAAGTTATTCTCAACAATAATACGCAAAACGCCAATTGCAGCGCGGCGTAAAGCAAAAGGGTCTTTATCACCTTTAGGATGTTGCCCTATACCAAAAATACCGGCTAATGTATCCATTTTTTCGGCAATTGATACCGCACTTGATACATTAGTGCTTGGCAATTCATCCCCAGCAAAACGTGGTTTGTATTGCTCTTCAATCGCGGTAGCAACTTCAATGCTTTCACCATCTTTTAGCGCTAAATAACGACCCATTATCCCTTGTGTTTCGGGAAATTCAAAAACAGTATTGGTGACTAAATCGCATTTAGTGAGTTTACCTGCACGTTTAGCTTGTTCGACATTAGCCCCAATTTTGTCGGCTATAAAACCCGCTAATGACTCAATTCGTAATGATTTGTCTTTGACTGTTCCAAGCTGTTGTTGGAATAACACCGTTTCTAAACGAGGTAGACGATCTTCCAAGCGTTGTTTTAAATCTGTTTTGTAAAAAAATTCAGCATCGGCTAAGCGTGGTCGTACTACTTTTTCATTACCTGAAATGACTACTTGCGGATCTTTTGATTCGATATTGGCAACAAAAATAAAATTCGGTAATAATTTTCCTTGTTTATCATAAACAGGAAAATATTTTTGATCGCCTTTCATGGTATAAACTAGTGATTCAGCTGGTACATCTAAAAATCTTTCTTCAAATTTAGCCGTTAAAACAACAGGCCATTCAACCAATGAAGAGACTTCTTCTAACAAGCTTTCGGTTAAATCAGCTTTACCATTTAATTTTGCAGCGGCTTGCTCTGCTTGTTGTTTAATAATTGATTTTCGTTTGTCATAATCGGCAATAACTTTACCACGCTGCTCCAAAATTTCTGGATATTGGTCGGCATTATCAATGGTGAATTCCTGTTCACCCATAAAACGATGCCCACGAATGATGCGGTTTGACTCAATGTCTAAAATTGTGCCCGGTACTAGCTCATCACCATATAACATCGTTACCGTATGACTCGGGCGAATAAATTCAACTTGTCGAGCTGCCCAGCGCATTGGTTTTGGAATAGGTAATTTGCTTAGCGCGCCTTTAACCATATCACACAATAGGTTAACAACAGGTTGGCCTTTTTGGTTTTGGGTATAAGATAACCATTCACCTTTATCTGTTTGAATACGCTCGGCTTGGTCAACAGTAATACCACAACCACGAGCCCAGCCTTCAGCTGCTTTAGTTGGTTTACCATTAGCATCAAATGCTGCACTAACAGCCGGTCCCCGTTTAATAATTTGGCTATCTGGTTGAGTGTCATTTAAATTTAAAACTTTTAATGCTAAGCGGCGCGGTGAGGCATACCAAAGTACTTCGCCATGTTCTAACTTGGCATTGTCCAGTTGCTCAATAAAATTTGCCGCAAAACTTTCAGCTAAAGTGCGGAGTGATTTTGGTGGTAGCTCTTCGGTACCAATTTCCACTAAAAATGTTTTTTGCATAATATTAAAATCCTACTTTGATGCACTTTGATTTGACGGTGAATTTTGGCACATTGGAAAACCAAGCGCTTCACGTGATGCATAATATGCTTCAGCAACCATTTTGGTTAATGTTCGAATGCGCAATATATAACGTTGCCGCTCAGTTACTGAAATAGCTTTACGCGCATCAAGTAAATTGAAACAGTGCGCAGCTTTTAAAATACGCTCGTAAGCAGGTAGTGGCAGCGGTTTTTCTAATTCAAGCAACATTTTTGCTTCTTTTTCATGTTGTTCAAAGCAATAAAATAGAAAATCAATATTGGCATATTCAAAATTATACGTTGATTGCTCAACTTCATTTTGATGGAATACATCACCATAAGTGGTTTTACCAAATGCGCCATCACTCCAAACCAAATCATACACACTATCGACACCTTGAATATACATCGCAAGGCGTTCTAAACCATAAGTGATCTCACCAGTGACGGGTTTACACTCAAGACCACCCACTTGTTGGAAATAGGTAAATTGAGTCACTTCCATCCCATTTAACCATACTTCCCAACCAAGTCCCCAAGCACCTAATGTAGGGTTTTCCCAGTTGTCCTCAACAAAACGAATATCATTAACGGTTGGATCGAGTCCTAACTCTTTTAATGAACCCAGATAGAGCTCTTGAATGTTGTCTGGAGAGGGTTTTAAGATAACTTGAAATTGATAGTAGTGTTGTAACCTATTAGGGTTTTCACCATAGCGTCCATCAGTTGGACGGCGAGATGGCTGAACGTAAGCAGCATTAATGGGTTCAGGTCCAAGAGCGCGTAAACACGTCATCGGGTGTGAAGTACCTGCCCCAACTTCCATATCCAATGGCTGAATCACCGTACAACCTTGATTAGCCCAGTAATCTTGTAACGTTAGTATTAACCCTTGAAAGGTTTTGACATTAAACTTTTGCATGATGTTATCTTTATGGTTGAATTGATTGTTCGATAATTTAAATAGTGTTGTATTTTATACTTTTTATTGGAGCTTGTGAAATGCCTAATTACTATCTGTTGCAATTACTCTCAATGCTTATCTAAATAGTTTTGGTTTTGCATCTTTATGCATTTCTAGGTATAGTGTTTTATCCCTTTTGCTTGGTTATCAATACTTATCATAATGCCATGGCTATTTATCGATATTTTCTAACGTTTATTTTTATTGGACTTACACAAGTTAATGTTTTGTATGCTGCTGATGATAATCAACAGTTACAGACTTTGCGTCGTTCAATTCAAGAACAAGAAAATCGTTTGGCTGAGCAAAAAAAAGAGCGAAACCAGTTAGTTAATGATCTTAAACAGCAAGAAACAGAAATTGCAAAATTATTAACTTCAATTGAGAAAAACGATTTAACTTTAAAAAAAATCGATAGTGAAATTAATCGGTTAATTAAACAAATTGAACAATTAAATATTAAGCAACAACAACAGCGAGATGCGTTATCTAAACAACTTGAAAGCGCATTTAAATTAGGGAAAACAACAGGGTTATCGCTGATTTTTGCCAGTGAACAAAGTGAGCGTAATGAACGGCTGATTAATTATTATGGTTATATTAATCAAGCTAGACAGCAACTGATTAACGAACTTCGTGAAACGCAATTACAGTTAAACGAAAAAAAATTAACGTTACAAAATAAACAAATTTCACAGCAAGCATTACAAACCAAACAGAAACAAGAACAAGTTGGCCTTGAAAAAAACCGTCAAGATCGACAAAAAACCATTACTTC
This sequence comes from Gilliamella sp. wkB171, assembly GCF_001693755.1. Classification (GTDB taxonomy): domain Bacteria; phylum Pseudomonadota; class Gammaproteobacteria; order Enterobacterales; family Orbaceae; genus Gilliamella; species Gilliamella apicola_F. The sequence continues at coordinate 611,732 of NZ_LYST01000043.1, read as the reverse complement.
GCTCGAATCATCTATGCAGGTCAATCAACAAAAATTGGCTCAATTGCACGAAAATGAAGCCAAGTTACAAGCAAAAATTGCTCAAGCTGAAAAAGAGAGTCGACGATTAGCTGAAGAAGAAGCAAGACAGGCAAAACATATTGAGCAGAAACAAAAAAATACCAACTACACTTTAAATTCTGATGAACGGGCATTAATGGCACGTGTGAGTGGTATAGGTAAACCACAACACCAATTTAATTGGCCGGTCACCGGTCCAGTCGTACATCGATTTGGCGAGTCACTGCAAGGTGAACTGTATTGGAAAGGTATGGTAATTAATGCGAAGGATGGTACCCAAGTTAAGGCAATCGCTGATGGTCGAGTGATACTGGCTAGTTGGTTGCAAGGTTATGGTTTTGTGGTTGCACTAGAGCATGGTAAAGGCGATATGAGTTTATATGGTTACAACCAACGTGTTTTAGTCGATGTCGGCGATAAAATCTCCACTGGACAAGCCATTGCTTTAGTTGGTTCAAGTGGTGGTCAAAATAGTTCAGGACTCTATTTTGAGATTCGCCGAGATGGTAAAGCGTTAGATCCTAAAGGTTGGTTAAAATAGTGCATCGTTCAATCATTTACATACTTATAAGTCTATTATTTTTTAATTCAAGCCTTACTTTTGCGGCACAATTAGCTCTGGTTATTGATGATTTTGGTTATCGGCAACATAATGAAGAGCAAATTATAGCATTATCAACCAATATAACAGTTGCTGTTTTACCCCATTCACCTAATGCAAAACGTATCGCTAATATGGCTCATGAACATGGGAATGATGTGATTATACACTTACCCATGGCACCAATGGGTAAGCAGCCACTTGAAAAAGATACGTTGTTTCCCACTATGAGCGAAACTGAGGTTAATCGCATTGTGAATAATGCTATTGCGCGTGTACCTCATGCTATTGGTGTTAATAATCATATGGGCAGTTTAATGACATCCAATCTTAATGGCATGCAATATGTTATGAAAGCACTCAGCCCACATTCTATGTTTTTTTTAGATAGTAAAACGATTGGAAAAACAGCCGTCAAAACAGCAGCGAGCGCCTATAATATCCCTGTAGTTGTGCGCGATGTATTTTTAGATGATCAGCAAAATGAACATGCTATTAGCCAGCAATTTGAATTAGCTATTCAAGTTGCTCGTAAAAAAGGGGTTGCCATTGCCATTGGTCATCCTCATCCACAGACACTCAATGTATTGAAAAATAGATTAGCGCAATTGCCTTCAGATATAACATTAATCAAAGTCAGTCAGCTTGTTACACCGCAACCTGAACCAATAAAGCCAAAAGCAACGTTAAAAGATATTATAGACAGATACAAACAGCGCTGCGATCAAGTTTGGCATTTTTATCATACCGAAAACGAATAATTATTTTTTTTCTAAGGTTCGGTGCCGAATTTGTACTTGCTTATTTTGTGCTTTAAAAAATTCAGCCAGCTGTTCAGCAATAAAAACAGAGCGATGTTGGCCTCCGGTACAACCAATAGCAATGGTTAAATAGCTACGATTATTTTTTTCTAACATCGGTAACCATTGCTGTAAATAACTGGCGGTTTGATAGATAAAATTAGTCACTTCATCATGCTGAAATAGATATTTTTTTACTGGCTCATCTAATCCAGTTAGGGGACGTAGTGCAATATCCCAATGGGGATTGGGTAAAAAGCGGACATCAAAAACAAAATCGGCATCGACCGGCAAACCATGTTTAAAACCAAAGGATTCAAAGATCATGGTTAATTCACGTTCTTTTTTACCTAAAATGCGTGTTCGTAAAATGTCTGATAGTTGATGCACTGAAAGATTATCAGTATTGATGACCAAACTTGCATTTGATTTTAATGATTCTAAATATTTTTCTTCAAGATCGATTGCTTCTTCAAGTGAGTATTTTTGATTGGTTAAGGGATGGATTCGTCTGGTTTCGCTATAACGACGAATTAGGGTATTGCGGCTACAGTCAAAGAAGATAATCTCGGGTGTGACAGAGTTTGGCAATTGTTGCAAAATGTCGCGGTTAAAATCAAAATTTGGCGGTAAATTGCGAATATCAATGCTAACGGCAACGGGGGTATTATTGTTCTTTAATGAATCGGCTAATTGTGGCAATAGCACAACAGGGATGTTATCCACACAATAAAAACCCATATCTTCTAGTGCACGTAGTGCAATCGATTTCCCTGAACCTGAACGGCCACTAACAATCATGAGAATCACAATGTTAACTCCAATATGCTAATTAACTTAAGTATATACCGTTTACTCAACAAGATGCAATTTCATATATCGATGATATTGCGATTAATATTCGGATTTTATTTTAGTAATTAACTGTTTTAATGCTTGACCACGATGTGAAATCTGGCTTTTATGCTCTTTGCTAAGTTGGGCTGCTGTGCAATCTAACTCTGGTATATAAAAAAGTGGATCATAGCCAAAGCCGCCTTCTCCTTGTTCTTGATTTAGGATTAATCCATGCCATTTGCCTAAACAAATAATTGGCGTTGGATCGTTATCATGGCGCATAAAAACCAAGGCACAATAAAAATAGGCAGTGCGCTTTTCTGCTGGAACATTGTGTAGTTGTGAAAGTAATTTTTGATTATTTAATTTATCGTTACCATGGCAACCCGCATAACGTGCAGAATAAATACCTGGCGCACCATTAAGGGCATCAACCACTAAACCTGAATCATCTGCAATAGCGGGTAGTCCTGTTAATTTTGCGGTATGCCTTGCTTTTAAAATGGCATTTTCGATAAAAGTTAAACCTGTTTCATCGACATCGGGAACATTAAATTCTTTTTGTGCCACAATATTAAAGCCAGCATCGGCTAAAAGTGTTTGCAATTCATTGACTTTGCCTTGATTATTGGTTGCTAAAACAATTTTTTGCATCTTTAATTCCTTACCATAAAATTATGTTGATAACTATCGTTAACCGTTGTTCGATTTATAAGTTTCGTTAAAAATCGGGATCGCAGTTAAAGGTCATACTTTCACCTGTCTTGGGGTGGAGAATTGTTAACGATTGCGCATGGAGTAACAATCTTTTAGACCGAGAAAAGGCTTCAGGGTGTGCATAAAATTTATCACCTAAAATAGGATGTCCCAGTGCTTGCATATGCACGCGTAATTGGTGTGATCGACCAGTAAAAGGCGATAAGCTAACCCGAGTTGTGTTATCAGGGTTTCTTGAAATGACTTGATATAACGTCAGTGCAGGCTTGCCATTTTCTAAATCGACCATTTGTCGTGGACGGTTTGGCCAATCACAAATCAACGGTAATTCAACTTGACCGCTATCATCTTTAAGATGTCCATAAACTACGGCAATATAATTTTTTTTGGGGATTCGTTCTCGAAATTGCTTTTTTATTTCTCGATCGGCAAGTTTAGATAAAGCGGCAACCATAATGCCACTGGTTGCCATATCTAATCGATGAACGGACTCGACGTAGCTAAATTTTTGCTGTAAACGATGAATAATACTATCGATAAATTGAGGTTTGTTGCCCGACACCGATAAAATACCGGGTTGTTTATTGACAACAACAATATGATCATCTTGGTATAAGATAGAGAGCCAAGGGTCAATAGGAGGATGATATTCCAAAAGCATTTATGTATGACAATTTATAAGATAAAATTGCCACACATTCTAACAAACTCAACAAAAAGTGCCAGTTTTATAGCACGCCTAATTTTTCCATAAGGTATTTTTGTTTACTGCAAAAAATTGGGCAATAAACACGAATAATCCAACTATAAAATAGCAAGCAAAAATAATAATCATCCATTGTGACATTTCAATGGTTAAAAAAGACCAAATTTTATCTGCACACGAGCCGTAAGCATTAAACAGGCCTGGTATCCATTCGTTTAAAGGTAGCCATGATGGAAACTGAACATTAATAGCGCAAGTGTCACTAAAGTTTGGTTCGAATTGTAAATGGGCGTGAAATGTTGCTAAGTTAAAGCCTTTATATGCACTAATTAACCAAACAGCGATCCCCATTATTCTAAAAATAAAATTATTCGGTGCAATTAAGCCAATAATACTGGCTAACATGATGCCAAAAATGGCGCAACGTTGATAAATACACAGTGTGCAAGGCGCTAGTCCTAAGCTGTGTTGAAAATAAAGTGCAGTTAATTCGAAAATAATGGTTGAGAGGAAGAGTAAAAACCAAGCAAACCTTGCGCGAGAGTATTGATTAAGTAACGATAACATACTGTTTTATTCCTCCATATTCGGCTATAATTAGCTATCTTTAATTATATCGAAAATAATCTGTCTTCATTTTTAATTAGTGGTAGTGTAGTTTATTTTCGAATAATGTAAACGACTTTTATTTATTGATGGCGGATTAATCATTTCTTATGGATTCAAACGTTCCACAAACAAAATTACAGGTCTCATTTGTTATCATCACAGAAGAAAATGCGACGCAGCGAATTGATAACTTTCTTATCACACATTTGAAAGGCGTACCTAAAAGTATGATTTATCGCATACTGAGGAAAGGTGAAGTGCGTGTTAATAAAAAACGCATTAAACCCGAGTATAAGCTCAGTATTGGAGATGAAATTCGTATACCGCCTATTCGCGTAGCAGAAAAAACCTCACCTGAAATCTCAACTAAATTAAATAAAGTTGCCGATTTAGAAAAAGCCATTATTTATGAAGATGACGTGATATTAGCCATTAATAAACCCTCGGGTATTGCTGTTCATGGCGGTAGTGGTCTAAGTTTTGGGGTCATTGAAGGACTTCGAGCATTAAGACCTGAAGCAAAATTTCTGGAATTGGTTCATCGAATCGATCGCGAAACATCAGGCGTGTTACTCATTGCTAAAAAACGTTCAGCATTAAAAGCACTGCATGAACAACTGCGCCTAAAACAGATGAAAAAGAACTATTTAGCATTAGTAAAAGGTGATTGGCCTTCTGAATGCAAAGTTATACAGGCACCGTTACTTAAAAATGTTTTGAAAAGTGGCGAACGAGTGGTTAAAGTCGATAAGGAAGGTAAACCTTCAGAGACACGTTTTAAAGTTGAAGAGAGATTTAATTTTGCAACGTTGATTAAAGCCAGTCCTGTTACTGGCCGTACACATCAGATTCGTGTACATACTCAATATGCCAATCATCCTATTGCATTTGATGATCGTTATGGTGATAGCCAATTTGATATGTTATTTGCCAATACTAAACTTAATCGATTATTTTTGCATGCAGCCAATGTGACATTTATTCATCCTAAAACGTTACAAGATATGCAGTTAAGCGCACCAATGGATGATAAATTACAAGCATGCTTAAGTTATCTTAGAACAGAAAAGCATCATCAAACCGAATTTTAAATTGAAAAAAACGAGTGAGGACGAATGAAAGATCTTAATTTATACTTAATTAGACATGGCCAAACCGAGTGGAATATTAAAGATCAGATGCAAGGATCGCAAAATTCACCGTTAACAGAACAAGGTATTTTGGGCGCGAAGATTACTGGACAATATTTAAAGCATATTCCTTTTATGCAAGCTTATTCAAGCCCACAGCTACGAGCTAAAGAAACACGTGATTATATCGTTCACGAAAATGATAATAAAATTCCAACTTTTGAATTAGCAGATTTATGTGAGATGGATTTTGGTCTTTGGGAAGGAAAATCTGTCCCTTATTTGAAAAAAGAAGTGCCTGAATTTAATACTTATCTAACCGATCCAGCTAACTTTGATGCTTCTGTTAATCACGGTGAAAATTATCTTGATACACTGGTAAGGATGAAACGTGCACTGCATACGATTACTCAAAATGCCAGTGAAGATAAAGGTAATATTTTAGTTGTTTCGCATGGCACCGTGTTACGTTTATTACTTTGTGTATTAAATGGTGGTGATTGGCGTTTACATCGGGATGAAGACTATTTTCCACGGATGTTAAATACCAGTGTTAGTGTAGTAAATTATCAGCAGCAAGATGGTCAATCAGAAGGCAAATTTACGGTTAAATATTATAATAATGTTGATCATTTAGCTGATAAATAATCAGCAATTTGACCCATTTTTATTTCTCGACTAATGCTTTTTATAACGTTAGTCGAGAAATATTGAGCCAGATTAGTAAACTTATCTATTTTTACTATAAGGGGCGTAACGTTTTTGAAGTTGTTGTAACTGATTTATTCTGGCATCAATCTTCGATATCATCGTTTGATCGCCATTAGTTTGTTTTTTGGCATTTTGCAGTAATTGAATAGATTGTTGAAATTGCCCCTCTAATGCAACAAGTTCAGCTCTTGCACTCATTTCTTTTGCCCTTGAGTTTAATCCACCATAAGCTGTAATTAGTAGATCCCAACCATTTGTATCATCACTATGATCAAAGGTATAGCGGTGTAATAAGCTAACCGCTTGTTGATAATTACGATTTTTGACGTAAGCGTTAGCCAAGTTTAATTGTAATGCTGAACTATCTGGGGATTTTTTTAAAGCAGTTTGTAACCGATTAATCGCTGCTGCATTATTATTCATGTCTAGATCAATATCTGTCATTAAATCGATATACCACAGATTATTTGGATCATTATCTAGTAATGGTTGAAGTTGTTGTTTGGCTTTTTGGTAATTGTTATTACGATAATCAAACAGAGCATTAGCATAAACTAAAGCAATCTTACTTTGTTCATTATTCAGCTTTTTGTAATCTTCAATTAATAATTTACCGGTATTTTGATTATTAGTTATTAAAATAGCCAAACGTGCTTTTGCTAAATAGTAGTTTAGAGAGGGAGGTAGCTCTTTTTTACTATATTGCATAGAACGGCTACGAATATCAGATAAACGACTATTTGGTAGTGGGTGAGTGAGTAAAATCTCAGGTGGTTTACTGCTAAAACGTGTTTGATCAGCTAATTTTTGTAAAAATTCAGATGAAGCATAAGGATCAAATCCTGCCTTAGCCAATGTTCTAAGCCCAACGCGATCGGCTTCTTGTTCATTAGCCTGTGTAAAACTGATTGTGTTTTGTGCAGAACCTGCCATCGTACTTGTCATCGCGGCCATTCCAGCATCAGGATTCGCCAGCGTAAGTAGTAATGAGCCTAATGCTGCGCCCCAAACATAAGGACTATTACGGTTTTGGTTTTCCATTGCTCTGGCTAAGTGACGTTGAGTCACATGGCCGATTTCGTGCGCCATAACTGAAGCTAATTGACTTTCATTATCAGTATCTAAAATCAGTTTAGAATGAATCACCACATTACCGCCAAAAAAGGCAAACGCATTTAAGACATCACTGCGCATAATATAAAAATGAAAAGGTGTTTGGACTGATTCCGCTTTTGACACAAGTTTTTTACCTAAATCATTAATATATTGATTGAGCACAGGATCATTGATAATAGGGGCATCGGCTCGGAGCAAACGCATATAATAATCACCCATTTCCATCTCTTGACCGATGCTTAAGGTTGATGCAGCAGCGGTTCCCATATCTGGCAGGTTAATGTTATCAGCAAAAACTAACGGAGAGTTTTGCAACAATAATGAGGTAGTGAGAGCTAATGCGATTGCTTTTTTTAACATTATATAGACCACTTAAATTAACAATTAGATTGCCTTATTTTAGCTGAAAAAAAACGCAATATCACTGTCAATTTTAATTCAATACGAATATTGAAAAGAGATTAACTCACGCGTGTAATTACTTACTTAGGGAAAGCTATTTTAAACTAATTTACTGAAAAATTATTGAAATGCTGCTTGGCGAATATTTTCAATATCAACTGTTTTATATACTTAATAATATTCGGGTACACATTATAGTGATGACCGAATTCAGGCTGAATTAATTGATTAATAGCTTCAGATTTAGCCCAATTGAAAAACTACACGGTATATGTAGCAAGGGTCACACCAGTTCGTTTACTACCATGCCAATAATGAACTAATATTGGTTTGGTGATTGTTTAAAGGCTTTAAGTATTACAATCATTTTTTCGTCGGTAATATGACTAGTCCGTATCTTAATCCAAACTTCGGTAAGATCGGTATTATTCAAGCTATCCCGATCACTATGCAATACACGCAAGTTAATTATGGTTTTAAAACCTAGCTTATTCAGATATTGTATCTGCTTTATAGTCGGCTGTTTTGATCGACAAATATCATTGCAATTTGATAAAAATTATTGGGTTATTGTGAGTGAGGTTTCACTTTGTATTGATAACGTTAGAAAACACAACAATAATATAACCCTATTTTTTAAAACTCAAACAATAAGAGTGATTAAGTGTTGTGCTTTCTTTAACATTATTAAGATTAAATCAGCAATGGTTTTATGCTTTACTTTGACGATTTTTGATAAATTCAACAATATCGTCAATTTTTATCATTTGCTTATCACCACCACTGCGATGTTTATATTCCACTTCACCATTTTCAAGATTGCGTTCACCAATAACAATAGTATGTGGAATACCAATCAACTCTGCATCGGCAAACATCACACCTGGTCGCTCTTTACGATCGTCAAATAAAACTTCAATGCCAGAGGCTTGTAAATCAGCATACAGTTTCTCTGCTGTTGCTTGTACTTTTTCTGATTTATGCATGTTCATTGGGATGATGACCACGCTAAATGGCGCTATAGCTTCTGGCCATACAATACCTCGATCATCATGGCATTGTTCGATTGCTGCTGCAACAATTCGGCTAACCCCAATACCATAACAGCCCATAATCATTACGTGGTTTTGTCCATCTTCGCCTTGGACTGTTGCTTTCATTGCTTCTGAATACTTCGTACCAAGTTGGAAAATATGCCCAACTTCGATACCACGTTTAATCTGTAATGTCCCTTTACCATCAGGGCTAATATCGCCTTCCACCACATTACGGATATCTTCGACTCTTGGTAATGCAACATCGCGCTCCCAATTGATATTAACGTAATGTTTATGGTCGATATTCGCACCGGCACTAAAGTCACTCATTATTGCTACATCACGGTCAATAATGATTGGCATATTAAGATTAACAGGACCTAATGAACCAGGCCCAGCATTGACAATTGCTCGAATTTCCTCTTCAGTTGCAAATTCAAGCGGTGATGCCACAATATCAATTTTTTCCGCTTTGATTTCGTTCAACGTGTGATCACCACGAACTAATAAAGCAACAAGTTGGTGCCCACTCTCTTTCGTCGCCTTAACCATGAGTGTTTTGACTGTTTTCTCAATTGGTAAATTAAATTGTGCAACTAACTCATCAATCGTTTTTGCATTAGGTGTATCAATGAGTTCCATCACCTTAGTTGGTGCTAAGCGGCTTTGCGTTGGTGCTAATGCCTGTGCCATCTCAATATTAGCGGCGTAATCAGATTCAGTAGAAAAGACAATATCATCTTCACCACTATCGGCTAATACTTGGAATTCGTGAGACCAGTTACCACCAATTGAGCCTGTATCGGCACGCACCGCTCTAAAGTTTAATCCGGCACGAGTAAATACTGCACTATAGGCTTTATACATATCATCATACGTTTCTTGTAATGATTCTTGTGAGGTATGAAACGAGTAGGCATCTTTCATAATAAATTCACGCGAGCGCATTACACCAAAGCGAGGTCGCACTTCATCACGAAATTTGGTTTGAATTTGGTAAAGATTAAGTGGTAATTGTTTGTATGAGCTGACTTCATTACGTAACAAATCAGTGATGACTTCTTCATGAGTTGGACCTAAAACAAAGTCACGATTACCACGGTCTTTTATCCGTAATAATTCAGGACCATATTGTTCCCAACGTCCACTCTCTTGCCAAATATCAGCAGGTTGAACAACTGGCATTAATACTTCAATTGCACCTGCTTTATTCATCTCTTCGCGAACAATATTTTCGACTTTTTTGAGTACACGATAACCAGTGGGTAACCAAGTATACAATCCTGCGGCAACTTTACGAATCATGCCGGCACGTAACATTAATTGATGGCTTATCACTTCAGCATCTGCTGGAGTCTCTTTTAATGTAGAAAGAAGATATTTACTGGTTCGCATACATTTATCCTGAAAAATAATTTATCTATAAATATAATAAAAATGTTAGCTAGTTTAGCAGTACAGCGCGTAACACTAAAGCAATTTTATTGTTATTTTTTAGCATCGGCGTAATTAGCCTAAAGAGTTTAAGTAAACAAACTGACCAATTTAGTCACTGACAATAATAATTTTTACGTATTTTGTATCAAAATTGATACTTTATTAATTTTTCGGCTGGCTAGGTATCAAAAGAGATATCTTTATCTTATTGATTATATTTAATTTTTTGTTAATTTGTGTGATGTAGATCACTTTAGTAACGTTTTTAAATTGATATCATACGCACAAATTTTTAGGTATAGGAGAATATTAATATGGATAATGCCATAGCCAATAGAAAAGCTAGTGAGGTAAAAAATGAGGCAAAATTACCCAAGTGGCGTAAAAGTGATACGTTATGGATGCTAAGTCTGTATGGAACAGCAATAGGTGCTGGCGTACTGTTTTTACCGATAAACGCAGGTGTTGGGGGATTAATTCCATTATTAGTAATGTTAGTGCTTGCCTTTCCGATGACATTTTTTGCCCATCAAGCGTTATGTCGATTTGTTTTATCGGGTAAAAAACCTGAAGGGGATATTACAGTTGTTGTAGAAGAGGCATTTGGACGAACTGCCGGTAACTTTATCACAGTGCTCTATTTTTTTGCTATCTACCCCATTTTATTGGTTTACAGTGTTGGGATCACCAATACCGTTGATAGCTTTATGGTACATCAATTAGGCATGGCATCGATACCTAGGGCGTTATTATCCTTTATATTAGTCGCTTTTTTAATGTCGATTGTTCACTTTGGTGAAGAGCTGATTGTCAAAGTGATGTCGATTTTGGTGTTTCCGTTTATTGCTGTTCTGATGATTTTAGCGCTATTTCTAATTCCGGAATGGAATGGTGAGGTTTTTTCTAACGTTTCACTCACTAGTGCTGGCAGTGAAGGAAGTCAAAGTATTTTAATGACGCTGTGGTTGGTTATTCCGGTTATGGTGTTTGCATTTAATCACTCTCCTATTATCTCTTCTTTAGCTGTCGCTAAACGCAAAGAGTATGGCGATGTTTATGCTGAACAAAAATGCTCTAGAATTATTGCCGCAAGTAATATAATGATGGTCGCTACTGTCATGTTTTTTGTGTTTAGTTGTGCACTATGTTTGACCCCTGCTGAGTTATTGGATGCAAAAGCACAAAATATTTCGACATTATCTTATTTGGCAAACCGATTTAATTCACCTGTGATTGAGTATATTGGTCCTCCAATTGCTTTTATTGCAATGGCTAAATCATTTTTAGGGCACTATTTAGGGGGGAAAGAGGGCTTTAATGGGGTGGTGAATAAATTGCTACGTAGCTGTGATAAAACAATTTCACCAGCAAAATTAGATAAAATTGCCATTGGTTTTATGTTTATCACTGCTTGGGGAATAGCAACACTTAATCCAAGTATTTTAGGTTTAATTGAATCATTGGGTGGACCAATTTTAGCGATACTTTTATTTTTAATGCCGATGTATGCAATTCACAAATTACCAGCATTGGCTAAGTATCGAGGCAAATTAAGCAATGTGTTTATTGTCATTATGGGATTGATTGCTATTTCAGCTGCTATTTATAATTTGCTTTAAGCTTGAATTTATCCGTTATGATGACCATCTAAAGGAAAAATCCGCTTAGGTTAATAGGCGGATAAATATTTTTCGAGTTGATAACAGTTATGTGTTTAATCAGTCTTGATTTTCATTTTAAGTATTGGGCGCGCTGCCCTAATTGTTGATTGTTAAACGTTTAATACAGATGTTTATTATCTAATTTGATTGAGTAATCTATAAAGTATTTATCAATGTGGCTTAGTTACATTGAGTTTTGAAAAGGGAAAAATATGAGTTCGGTATTTGAAATATTTAAAATCGGTATTGGGCCGTCAAGTTCACATACAGTCGGACCAATGCGAGCCGGAAAAGCATTTGTCGATGAGCTGATAAGTAAAGGGTTGATGCCGTCTGTGACAAAAATTGTAGCGGACGTTTATGGTTCATTATCATTAACCGGTAAGGGGCATCAAACAGATATTGCCATTATTATGGGACTGGCAGGTGAAAAACCCGATACCGTAAATATTGATAACATACCGATATTTATTGAAAAAATCAGCCAGACTAATCGATTGCCGATTTATAACAATCGTTATGAAATTGATTTTCCGCTAGCTGAGTGTATGATTTTCCACTCTAAGTTTTTACCATTGCATGAAAATGGTATGACACTCAGCGCTTATCATGGCGATGATTTGCTGTTGCAAAAAACTTATTACTCTGTTGGCGGTGGCAAAATTGTTGAAGAAGCACAATTTGGTCAACAAGATCAAAATCCAGTTTTATTGCCTTACCCATTCTCGACTGCTGCGCAGCTATTAAAATCGTGTGAAGATAATTCGTTATCTATTTCCAGTATTATGATGAAAAACGAGCTGGAATTGCACTCTTATGAAGAGATTGAAAACTATTTTCATCATGTCGGGCAAACCATTTTAGATTGTATAAAACGGGGAATGAATACCGAGGGGCTATTACCGGGTCCACTTAAAGTGCCACGTCGTGCGTTTTCGTTATACCGTCAATTATCGACCACTAAAGATAATATTATTAGCGATCCTATGGTGATTATTGATTGGGTCAATATGTTTGCCTTAGCGGTGAGTGAAGAGAATGCTGCTGGTGGACGGGTGGTAACAGCACCAACTAATGGCGCATGTGGGATTATTCCTGCGGTTCTTGCCTATTATGATAAGTTTATTAATCCTGTTACGCCTGAAATCTCAATGCGTTTCTTTTTAACTTGTGGAGCAATAGGGCAACTTTACCAAAAAAATGCCTCGATATCGGGGGCAGAAGTGGGCTGCCAAGGTGAAGTGGGTGTTGCTTGTTCAATGGCTGCTGCGGGCCTTGCCGAGCTTTTAGGTGGAAATCCACAGCAAGTTTGTATGGCAGCTGAGATTGCTATGGAACATAATTTAGGTTTGACTTGCGATCCGGTTGCAGGGCAAGTACAAGTGCCGTGTATTGAGCGTAATGCAATTGCCTCTGTTAAAGCAATTAATGCGACTCGAATGGCGTTAAGGCGCACAACAGTTGCCAAAGTGTCGCTTGATAAGGTGATTGAAACAATGTATGAAACCGGTAAAGACATGAATGCTAAATATCGTGAAACATCACGAGGCGGGCTGGCAATTACCGTTTACTGTAATTAATTAGCTATTAATTGCGATGAATTAATCCTTCAATTTGCCGACTAGTCATTTGGCGAATTGAAGCGATCAAATTTAATATTTCCAGCGCATAGTATTCGCCTTGGAACGTAAAAAGTCATTATTAACTAGCATATCGACTTTTTCACTTTTTATTGAACGTAACTTCCTTTTTCGTTTGGCTTGATCGGTTGATGTGTTATGCATTAGTTCATTATAGGCAAGTAAATTATTGAGTTGATCAAGTTCGTCTAATCCTCGTAGTACATTTATTAGTGTATGTAAAGTAATGGATTCACCATTTTCTATGCGTTTAATTGTTGCTATGCCGAGTTCAGATTTTTGAGCAAGTTCTTGTTGAGATAAATTTTTTTCAATTCTTGCTAATTTAATTCTGCGACATAACATTGCAACAATTTCTGTTGTTTGATTCATGCGTGATCCTCAATATAAACATAATGCATTGAGTTTTGAGCCTATTGTATCGGGGTTAATTGGGTAGTATATGCGTTAAACCTTCGATGATATCAGAAGCTAATAAACTGTATTTATTTAATTTTTCAGCTGCCTTGTTACCAGCCAAACCATGCAAGTAAACACTTACTGGGGCTGCTTGAGCCGCGGGTAAGTGACCGGCAATGAGTCCAGCTATAATACCAGTTAACACATCACCTGATCCAGCAGTTGCCATACCATTATTGCCTGATTGATTAATATAGGTTGGTTTGTTAGGGTGGGCAACGACGGTCTTAGCATCTTTAAGTACACAAATGACGTTGTGGTGTTGCGAAAATGCTTTTGCTGTTGCGATTAAATTATTTTTAATCTTATCGATAGATAGCTTTGTTAGGTTCGCCATTTCACCTAAATGTGGTGTAAGAATAATGGTTGATTTTGCCTTCTCAAGTAATGACAAATCTTGCGATAAAACATTAAGCCCGTCAGCATCAATAATTATTGGCACGGTTGCATGGTGAACGACATAAGATAAAATCTGATAGGTATCATCAGATATCCCCATACCGGGACCGATAACAATTACTGATGCCCAATTTATCCATGTTTCAAGCTCAGTAAAATTAACTTGATTAGGTGTAAAAGGTGATAATAAAGCTTCGGGGAGTTGGGATAATAAAATACTGCTATTACAAATTGGTGTGTAAATACGTACTAACCCAGCACCAGCTCGATAGGCGGCCTTAGCCGAAAAGTAAGCGGCACCGGACATGTTTTTCGAGCCGGCTATCGTCAATACTTTACCATAAGAGCCTTTATGGGAGTCATTTGCTCGCACAGGTAACAAGTTATCCAGATCATTTTGCTCAAAGGTATAATGTGCTGTTGGTTTGTCTGCATAAATGCCAATATCGGCAATGGTTATTTTGCCGGCTAGTTCAATGCCGGGATAAAAAGATAATCCAAGCTTAGTATAGGCAAACGTTACTGTCTGTTTTGCGTTTACCGCAGCACCTAATATTTTACCGGTATTTGCACACACGCCGGAAGGTATATCAATAGCGAGTATATCGCCATGACTTTGATTAATTAGCTCAATCGCTCGCACAAAATCACCGCTAACATCTCGATTAAGGCCAATACCAAAAATGGCATCCACAACGGTTGTATAAGATGAAAGTGAATCGGGTAACGATGTTAAGATAGGGATTTGATAGTGCTGAGCTATTTTGATTTGTTGTAATGTTTCGGTCGAAGCATTATCACAATTACCCACTAAATAGATAACAACATCAATTTGTTGTAATTTGAGTAGCCGAGCAACGGCAATACCGTCTCCGCCATTATTACCATAACCACATATGAGCGCAACTTTGTTTAAATCAAATTCACCAGATTTAAGTTGTTCGATAACAGCAAGGGCAGCGCGTTCCATAAGCACCAATGAGGGTAAGCCCACATCCGAAGTTGTATAAGTATCAAATTGTTTCATTTCAGATGAGGTGACCAAGTATTGCATACTGCCTCCGTCTTGCCTTTAAAAATAGCCACATTATGTGGCTAAATTATTGTGATGGGTTAATCTAATTTATGTTTTAGATTAATAATTGTTCTTCTTGCTGATCTTTGAGTTGCTGCCTTTCTAAACTTTCTAGAATTTTTTTATGGATGCCACTAAAACCACCATTGCTCATAATCAAAATTGCATCTGTAGGTTTAGCTGATTTGATGATCATCTCAACTAATAGATCGATATCCCCAGACCAATGTGCAGGCTGAATACAGGCATCAACCACATCAGCAACTAGCCAAGGTAAATGTTCAGGTTGGAAGATGAAAATTTCGTCAGCACGTCCTAGCGAAGGCGCTAATTCATCTTTTGATACACCCAATTTCATGGTATTTGACCGAGGTTCAAGTACGGCTAATATTCGGCGATTAGCACCAATTTTGCTGCGTAATGCTTCTAATGTAGCCAATATTGCTGTTGGATGATGAGCAAAATCATCATATATTTCGATATTATTGACTTCTCCATAAAGCTCTAAGCGTCTTTTAGCGTTAACAAAAGTGCTTAATGCCTTGCATGCATCAGCAGGCGTAATCCCGACATTATGCGCAGCTGCAATCGCCATTAATGCATTATGCATATTATGTTCGCCAACTAGGGAATATTGCACTTCCCCCACTTTTTGATTATTAAAATAAACCGCAAAATGACTTGCATCATTATTAATGCGCTGTGCAAGCCAGCCATTTTCAGATTCAGTAAACGTTTGTTCACTCCAACAGCCTTTAGCGAGTACTTGTTTTAAATTGACATCGTCTTGTGGTGAAATGATAAGCCCTTTACTAGGTACTAAGCGCACTAAATGATGAAATTGTTTTTGAATTGCACTAAGATCATCAAAAATATCGGCATGATCAAATTCTAAGTTATTCATTATCAAAGTTTTCGGGCAATAATGCATAAATTTAGAACGTTTATCAAAAAAAGAACAATCATATTCATCGGCTTCAATAACAAAAAAATTGCCTTCCCCGAGCCTTGCTGATACATCAAAATTACCCGGTACACCACCAATAACAAAGCCTTGATTATAACCTTGCTTTTCTAAAATCCAGTTAACCATACCTGCTGTTGTTGTTTTACCATGAGTACCGGCAACGGCTATGACCCAACGGTTGCATAAAACGTTATCGTGTAGCCATTGTGGCGCAGAAATATAGGGAATATTGTTATCAAGAATATATTCAATACAAGGATTTCCCCTTGATAAAGCGTTACCAATAATAACTAAATCTGGTGTAGGAGTGAGTTGTGCTGGGTCGTACCCTTCAATAATCTCTATATTTTCTTTTTGTAAGAGAGTACTCATGGGTGGGTAAACATTTTTGTCTGAACCAGTAACTTTATGGCCTAGTGATCGGGCTATCAAAGCAATGCCTGCCATAAATGTGCCACAAATCCCTAGAATATGAATACGCATTTTTAATCCTTAACTTTTATAAAAATATATCGATAATAATAACTGTTTATCACTATAGTCGTTTTGAATGGTAATGAGATTTAACACCGACATGTGCCGGTTATTATAGACGATTTTAAATAGTTATGCGATAGGCCATAAATATCGAATCATCAACTTTGCCGCCTGATTACCTCGAAAATCATCTACAACTAAATGGTAAACGATTTTGGCTTTTTTTATCGATTGATCCGGCCATTGTTGTAAATCAGCATTAAATAATATACCTTCTATTAGACTCCCCCCATTTTGGGGTTCTAACACTAATCTAAGGTGTTTTTCTGCAAATAGGCGTTGTTGATGGATAATAAATTCACCATCAAAAATAGGTTCATCAAATCCCTCACCCCAAGGTCCACCTTCTTTTAATTGTAAAGCCATTGCATAATTAAAATCTTGTTCATCGACTTCACCATCAGTTTCAATTGTTGGTTGCAATACCTCTTCACTTAATTTGTCATTTAATAGCGCTTCAAAATTGTCTCTAAATAGCTCGATGTCTTGTTCAAGAATCGTTAAACCAACCGCCATTGCATGACCGCCAAAACTGACGATTAAGTTCGGGTGCTTTTGATCCAGTTCATCAAGTACATCACGTAAGTGAACACCTGGGATAGATCTTCCTGAACCTTTTAAATGACCATCTTGGGTTGAAGCAAAGGAGATAACTGGACGGTAATATTTGTCTTTTAATCGCGCCGATAAAATACCGATAATACCTTGATGCCACTGTGGATGGTAAACGACAATAGCATTTGGAATAGATGTGTCTTGTTTTTCAAGCTGCTGAATATATGCTAATGCTTCTTTGTGCATTGTTTGTTCAATTAGCTTACGGTCGGTATTGAGTATATCAAGATCCGTTGCTTGCTGAACTGCTAGGTCAAAATCATCACAGAGCAATAGTTCAACACCTAGTGCCATATTATCCATTCTTCCTGCTGCATTGAGTCTTGGTGCAACATAGTAGGCTAAATCAATCGCAGTAAAAGATACTGCTTCTTTTCTTGCTATATGTAACAACGCTTTGATTCCATCACAGCAATAGCCGGATCGTATTCTATTCATGCCTTGGTGCACTAGTATTCGATTATTATGGTCAAGTTTGACAACGTCAGCAATGGTACCTAGAGCGACTAAATCTAATAGATTGGCGATATTGTACTCGGTTAGATGATTATTAATGAACCAATTTTCTTTGCGTAATTTAGCTCTTAATGCCAGCATAAAGTAAAATGCAACACCGACGCCAGCAAGATGTTTAGATGGAAAAGTGCAATTAGGTAAATTGGGATTAATTATTGCATCTGCAATAGGTAACTGTTCGGGGCATAAATGGTGATCGGTAATAATCACTGTTAAGTTAGCTTGTTTGGCAAATTTTACCGCTTCTACTGCGGCAATACCGTTATCAACAGTGATAATGAGATCTGCATGTCTTGACATTGCTTTTTCAACAACACCTATACTCAAGCCATAGCCATCTTCAAAACGATCTGGAATGATATAATCGACAAATTGGCAGCCCATTTTTCTCAGTGCAGTAACCGTTAATGCGGTACTGGTAGCGCCATCGGTATCAAAATCGCCAACAACGATGATACGTTGATTATTCTTCATTGCTGAATAAATAATTTCAACAGCGGTGGTTGTTCCATCTAATTTATCATAATTGCACAAATTACGCGTAGAATAGTCTAGCTCTTGCATTGATTTGATATCTCGCGCGGCATAAATCCGTTGCAATAATGGCGGAATATCTTGTGAGAATTCGGGAAGCGTTTGTGGTAATTGTCGATGTATTATTCTATTTTTATTCATATTTAAAATGTTAGCGCAAAAGCGCTAACACAAGTTGTTATAGTGGTTAGTTCGAATATTAATTGTTGTGATGAACGACTACTTATTTAACAGATTTTTTATTCAAAATATCAAGTAATTTATCAGCTGGGACATAACCTGACACCAGTTGACCATCAGCTAAAACAATAGCTGGGGTTCCACTAATACCAAGTTGCTTACCAACATTAAATTGTTGAGTAACATAAGGTACCATACTGCTAGCGGGTGAAATCGCATTACCTTTATAAGCATTATCAAAAGCAGCTTTACGATCAGCAACGCTCCAGATTGATTGCATGTTTTTGCCCACTTCGCTATCCGCTCCAGCTCGTGGGAACGCAAAATAGTGGACTGAAATGCCTGCATCTAAATATTTATCAATATTTTCATGCAGTAATTTACAATAATGACAAGTATAGTCAGTAAAGACTGAAATAACATATTTTTCGTTTGGCGCTTTATAAACAATCGCATCTTTTTCAATAGATTTGATTAATTTAACATTATTACTATTAGCAATGTTAACCGGTTCGTTACCTTCTAAGTTATAGAAAGGACCTTGCGTTAAATATTTACCATCATCAGAGACATAAAAAATACCATCAGGTGTATTAACACTTTTTAGTCCTTTTACAGGGCTGTCGGCAATTTTTAAGTCTTTTTCAGTATAACCTAATTTACCGAGTGTTTTGGCAATATCAGCATTACTTGCCAGTACTGATGTTGAAATTAATGCTAAACCTAAAACTAATTTTTTCATTCAATTATCCTTATTTTTTAAGCATTATGCTCGGGGATGATGCTTACTGTGTAACTGTTTTAATCTTTCTGTTGCCACATGGGTATAGATTTGCGTTGTTGATAAGCTACTATGACCAAGTAACATTTGCACAACCCGCAAGTCCGCGCCATGGTTAAGCAAATGTGTTGCAAACGCATGTCGTAGTACATGGGGTGACAGTGCTTCAATATTAATGCCGGTTAGTATGGCATAATATTTGATTCGATGCCAGAATGTCTGTCGTGTCATTTTTTTACCTAATCGGCTAGGAAACAGCACATCAATCGGTCCAGATTTTAAAAGATCATTACGGGCGTATTTGAAATAGTATTCAAGCCAATAAATGGCTTCTTCCCCCAGTGGCACTAAGCGTTCTTTATTACCTTTACCAATTACCCTTATCACCCCCTGCCGCAAACTGACATCACTGATTTCTAAATTGACTAATTCACTAACCCGTAATCCAGTTGCATAAAGCACTTCTAGCATAGCTTTATCACGTAGTTCGATAGGATCATCAGTACTGGGTGATTCAAGCAACGCCTCGACTTGTGATTCGGTTAAATCTTTAGGTAGTTTTTTGGGTAATTTTGGTGAAGACAAAACGGCAGAGGGATCATCTGTGCGATAATTTTCTTGATATAAATATTGAAAAAAACGTTTAGTTGCACTTAACAAACGTGCCGAGCTACTGGCTTTATAACCATCTTGCACGCGCTGCATTAAAAAATTCTGTAAATTAATGGTCTGTGCGCTTAGCATTGTGACATTTTGTTGCTGTAATGAGTGGCTAAGTGCAAACAAATCGAGTTTGTAAGATTCTATTGTGTTTTCTGCTAGGTTACGCTCTAGCCATAATGAATCTAAAAACTGTTCAATTAACACTTTACTTTGTGTCGCAATACTTTTATCTGACATTCATGGTCATCTCTATATACAATTTATTTTAGCTATTATATACCAACTCGCTGCTCATTGCAGTTTAGACCAAGTAATGGCATGTAAATGGAAGTATTTTGTTAAATTCATTGGGTAATGGCTTTTTTAAGTCGATTTATGCAAACTTAATGATAATAAGTCAATTAACACATGATTCTCTTTTGTATTTTGAATAATATCTGATATATATTTGCATTAATATTTTACTTTGTGATGATGTGTATGTTAAAACGCACTGTACCTCTTTTTATTGGGCTATATGCTTTTTTTGTTATTGGTATTGAAACTTATCTATACTGGCAAGCTCAACTTCAACCTTGGCAACCAGCGACACCAGTTGGTCGAATCATTTTTTATTATAGTTTTTTTACTGTGTTATCGAATTTGATGTTGGCGGTGAGTTGTTTGTGGCTATTTTTTAATCCTAGTTGCCATCGTTCTAGCTTTAAAATTATTCGGTTAAATGGGCTAGTAGGCGTGATAATCACTTCTATCGTTTATAACTTAATGTTACGCGCTATTCATAAACCGCCGAATGATTTATTAAAATTCACCAATGAAAGTTTACATGTTGTCATACCGTTACTGGGTGTTTTGAGTTGGTTAATTTGGGGACCGTTTCGACGTATTAATTTTCGAGTGATAATGGGTTCATTAGTCTGTATGTTAGTTTATGGCATATATATTTTTGTCAGAGGATACTATACTAATTTATATCCTTATCCTTTTATTAATGTTGTGAAAATAGGCTATCCGAAAGCGTTGTTTGCTGTCGGTATGGTTTTTTTATTGTTTTTAGGTTCAGCCTTATTTTTATGGGTAGTTGATTGTTTGAGGAGAAAAACATGAAGCTGTATATTTATGAACATTGTCCTTTTTGCGCCAGAGCAAGAATGATTTTTGGTTTAAAACACATACCAGTTAAATTAGAAGTATTTTTGAGTGATGATAACAAATCACCTGAAAGTATGATTGGTGAAAAAATGGTGCCAATTTTACAAAAAGATGATGGTAGTTATATGCCTGAAAGTTTAGATATTGTTGATTATATTGATAATAATTATGGCGATAGCCCTATATTGATTGGACCTAAATCAGCGAAAATTGCCGAGATAATAAAAAACATACAGCAGTATGATTATAAATTAGAGTGTCCGCGTTATATCAAACTGGGTTTAGCTGAGTTTGCTACACAAAGTGCAATTGATAGTTTTGTCGCGAGTAAAGCTCAAAAGATGGGATCATTCGATGAGTGTTTAGCGCAAACAAGTTCTCTGGTTTTAGCTGTTTCTAAGTTGCTTGAACAACTAGATCCTTTGATTGTTTCACCACAAGCGTGTAATGGTCAATTGTCTTTAGATGATATTTGTCTATTTCCAGTATTACGTAATTTAACCTGTGTAAAAGATCTATCTTTTCCACCAAAAACGTTGGCTTATGTAACGGCAATGGCTAAATTGAGTCAGGTTGATCTATTTTTTGATCGCGCAATTTAATCAATCACTGAGTTAGTACGATAGCATGGAAGAGATTTAACGAGGGGTTGAAGAATATATCTATCAACTTTGTTCTTTCATTAATTCACTCATCACCTTTAGGTGATGAGTGTTAATTTATTGATTTAAATTAGTCACCTAATTTTAGATCAATTACTTCAATACTGTCTTTACCACCATAGATATCATACCAAGGTGTAGCATATTGTTTTAAAATCTTATTAAGGTGCTCAACATTTTCACGACCAGTTTGATCTAACCAGCGTTTTAAACCCTCTTTACCGTCTTTAGCATAAGCAGCAACGCCTTCAAACCATGTTGCACGACCACCTAAAATACCACTATATTTAGCGCCATTCTCACCAGCAAAAATTAATTCTTGATGGAAAGTTTTTGTTGGTACGCCCGCACTTAAATAGATAAATGGACGAGTTGCCGCATCGCTAGCTTGTTTAAAATAATCGGCAGCTTGTTTTTGAGTATAGACAACCACGTTGTTATCATTAAATCCTTCTACATTTTTAAACAAGACGGGTACTTCAACTTTAAGTACATCAATGAAATATTGGTTTTTAGTGAATTCTTTAATAGTGTTAATCACTTTTTGTGGTTTTATTTTGGCAAACTCAGGACTTTTATCATCGGTCACGACATTATCATAGACAATTGGTTCGACAAATAATGGAATATCGGCAGCTCTGGCTTCTGTACCAACACGTTCTAGAAACGCATGTTTTTTCTCTAAAATATCTTTAGGATCATCGGGATTATAATAAACTAATACTTTTGCTGCATCAGCCCCTTTTTTCAATAATCGTTGTAGAGAGTCTTCAGGTAAAACATCAGGTAAACGGCCTGGCGTGTTTGCATCATAACCGGTTTTCTCATAAGAAATGATTAATCCTGCATCCTTATTTTTTTTAGCCATACCTTTAAAGCCATATTCTTCATCTAACAAAATTGCACTCACATATTTTGTTAATTCTTGTGAAACAAGTTCTTTAAATTCATAGACCATTTCAACATTATAACGATCTTTACCAACAGCCGCTTCCATCATTTTTACCATTGAACCACGTTGGTCGATTGCTAGTGCCGCAATAACGCCATCTTGGTTTGATAACTGTTGCATGCGAGTGAATTTTCCACGAGAAATACGTTTTATACCCATTTTATAACTCTCCATTTAAAAAGATTTTATGATTGTAGTTTCTTTTCGCGACGATTTATTAATCATTTAGTGCTAGTTTAGATTATATACACAATTTAATAAATTGCAGTTAATTATCATCATTTTATCAGGGTAATAAAAGAGCAATATGCACAAGTTAGTTTTAAGCGTTATACAATGTAAATTGGCGTATTATTTGATATTTTTCTTCCAAAAAAATTGTGTTGAGGTATATTAGTACACAATAATAGACTATGTGTAAAATATACTTTACAGGGATAATCATGTCATACGCACAAAATGCGACGCCAAATCGTACTTTAAACAATCAAGACTATAAAACATTGGCCTTATCAGCACTAGGTGGTGCATTAGAGTTTTATGATTTTATTATATTTGTCTTTTTTTCCATTATTATTAGTCATCTTTTTTTTCCGGATGATATGCCAGCATGGTTAAGTCAGGTGCAAACATTTGGGATTTTTGCGGCAGGCTATTTAATTCGTCCATTTGGTGGCATTGTTATGGCGCATTTTGGCGATTTATTTGGACGCAAACGAATGTTTACGTTAAGCATTCTTTTAATGGCATTACCTACACTATTCATTGGTTGTTTACCGACTTATACTAATATTGGCATTTTAGCGCCTATTTTGTTATTAATTATGCGACTGTGCCAAGGTCTTGCAGTGGGCGGTGAAGTACCCGGTGCTTGGACGTTTGTTGCTGAACATGTCCCCAATAATAAAATTGGCTTAGCTTGTGGAATATTAACTAGTGGTTTAAGTTTGGGGATTTTACTTGGCTCGCTGGTTTCAACTGTAATGAATAAATGCATTTCACCCGAACAAATGAGTGATTGGGGTTGGCGAATTCCATTTATTATTGGCGGGATATTTGGTTTAATCGCCATGTATTTACGTCGTTGGTTGAAAGAAACGCCGATTTTTCTGGAAATACAAAAACGAAAACAACAAGAATTAGCAAAAAAAATTCCAGTTATAACAGTATTAACTCAGTACTTACCTCAAACTATTTTATCTATGCTGCTTACTTGGGTATTATCGGCAGGTATTATGGTTATTATGTTAATGACCCCAATTTTATTGCAAAAGCAGTTTGGATTTTCAGCTATTGATGCATTGCAAGGTAATATACTCGCTATTATTGGACTAATCATTAGTTGCACTTTTTATGGCATGATGATGGACAGATTTGCTATGGGTAAAGTGTTATTTATTGGCTGTCTTATTGCTGTCGCTATAATTTCAATTTTCTATTTTTCATTAGATAACCCTCATCTTTTATTAATCACTTATCCTTTAGCTGGTTTTGGTGTTGGTATTGTTGGCTCGTTTGCTTATTTTATGGTTAAAGTGTTTCCTGCTGAAATTCGTTATAGTGGTGTTTCATTTTCGTTTAATATGGCTTATGCAATCGCTGGGGGATTAACACCTTTGTTTATATCGTTCTTTAGCGATTTTGTTAGCAAAATGGCGCCCGCGATTTATGTGGTAGGGCTGTTTGGGCTAGGTGCGTTAATTGGCTTGTATTTATCCATAAAAAATAATAGCCAAAAATATATCGTTAAAGATATTGCTTAATATTCATTTTTTTTAATCACGAAAATTAGAGGATCAATAAACACAGTTTTGTTCCTCTTTTTTATCAAGTTATCCATTTATTCATCTACTCACGTTAACGGCTTTATTTTATCATTTTTTAATTTAGTTTGGTTTGATGGCAATCTTTTATAAAAATCATTTAATAATCCTATTCTTTTGAAAATTTGTGAAATTAATCAAATTTTTAGAAAAAATTTAGTTTAAAATGAAAATCATTACATCTTAAACTTAAAACTTTTCTAGGAGAATATAATGAAAGCAGCCGTTATTAGACAAGAGTGTGATGGGCAAGTTGACATCAAAGATATTTCTCTTCGCCCTTTAGAAGCTGGTGAGGCTTTAGTCGATGTTGAATATTGTGGGCTTTGTCATACCGATATTCATGTTGCATCGGGTGATTTTGGGAAAAAACCGGGGCGGGTTATTGGTCATGAGGGAGTTGGGATTGTGACTAAAATTGCGCCTGATGTAAAAAGTTTAAAAATAGGCGATCGCGTGAGTATAGCATGGTTCCATGCCGGTTGTGGTACATGTGAATATTGTATTTCAGGTAACGAAACATTTTGTCGCCATGCGCTTAACTCGGGTTATAGTGTCGATGGTGGAATGGCTGAACAATGTATTGTTAAAGCTGATTATGCCGTTAAAGTCCCCGATGGGCTTGATCCTGCTCAAGCCACTAGTGTCACCTGTGCCGGTGTTACCACTTATAAAGGTATTAAAGTTGCAGACACAAAACCAGGTCAATGGTTGGCAGTGTTTGGCATTGGTGGGTTAGGCACGCTTGCTATTGAGTATGGAAAGAAAGTTTTTAATAACAAAGTTGTCGCAATTAGTAACAGTGACAGTCAGTTAGAGTTATGTAAAACATTAGGGGCTGATTTGGTTGTTAACCCGAAAAAAGTTGATGATGTGGGTGCTTATATTAAAGAACATACTGATGGAGGTGTTCATGGTGCAGTGGTGACTTCAGTGACCAAAATAGGATTTAATCAAGCAATTAATTCTGTGCGCCCATTAGGTCGAGTTGTCGCGTTAGGCTTACCTTCTGAAACCATGGATTTAAGTATTCCCAAAACAGTATTAGATGGTATACAAGTATTAGGTTCGCTTGTTGGTACACGCGAGGATCTTGCTGAAGCATTCCGTTTTAGTGCTGAAGGTAAAGTGGTTCCTATTGTCGAGAAAAGACCGCTCGAAGATATCAATGAGATGATCGAAGAAATGAAAGCAGGTAAAATTCGCGGTCGAATGGTGGTTGATATGAAAATGAAAAAGAAAAACTAATATTCATTTTACCAATTAATAAAAAAGTTAGTGTTTAGCTAACTTTTTTATTACCTTGATTTTTATGCCTTTCTAATTTTTTGAAATTAATCTTTCTTGTGTTTTATAAATAAATCCCTAATATAAACCCATTTTGTAGATGTATTTTTATATTCAAGGGAACAGTTATGTCAGAACATAATCTAGAAAGTAAATTAAGAAAAGATCTTGGTTTAGTTTCTGCATTGTCGTTAGTTGTAGGAATGGTATTAGGGGCGGGCGCTTTTATGAAACCGCCAGCCGTATTAGCCGTAGCCGGCGATTATAATTATGCGCTGCTAGCTTGGATAATTGGTGGTATTTTTTCTATTTGTGGGGGATTAACGCTGTGTGAATTGGGGGTTATGTTTCCAAAAACAGGTGGCATGCTCGTTTATTTAGAAAAAATCTATGGCCCTAAAATTGCTCATCTTTATGGTTGGATGATAACAGTGTTATTTGCGCCTTCTTTAGTTGGTGCATTAGTTGGTTATTTTAGTTCAGTTTTTTGTTTGTTATTCAATATAGATGATAATTATCGTATGGCGGTGAGCGCTGGGGTATTAGGTTTTATCGCATTTATTAATGCAATCGGTGTTAAACAAGCGGGGTATCTACAAACGCTAGCTACAGTTTGTAAATTAATTCCAATATTACTTTTAGCTGTATTTGGATTATGGAAAGGCAATGGTCAAGTTGCCTTATTTGGGGCTAGTGGACAGGGTATTGAAACTTTCGCGCCTTTTGCTGTAGCTATTTTGGCGACCTTGTTTGCTTATGACGGTTGGGCACAAGTTGCTTCGGTTGCTGGTGAAATTCATAATCCGGCAAAAGTTTTACCTAAAGCAATTATTTTAGGCATCATATTTTTAGTCATTGTTTATGCTTGTATAAATATAGCACTGTTTAAAATATTTCCAGTTCAAGAAATGGTCACTCTTGGTCATGATGCTTCGGCTGTTGCCTCACAACGAATGTTTGGTCATTTAGGTGGGAATTTAGTGGCAGTAGGCATAATGGTATCAATTTTGGGTGGGATTAATGGTTATATTATGACATTATCTCGTACTATTTTTAGTATGGCTGAACGAGGCACTATTATTGGCGCTCGTTATCTTAGTACACTTGATGAAGATAGTCGTTCACCAGTTAATGCGATCTCGGTATTAGTGGTGTTTGCTTTTTTATATTCAATCTTGCTTGATGCAGATCGTCTATCTGAGATATCCATGTTTTCAATATGGGTTTTTTATTTGCTGACGTTTATTGGGGTGATTATAGCGCGAAAAAAATATGCAGATATACCGCGTTCTTATAAAGTTATTGCTTATCCGATAGTTCCAATTATGGCGATCATTGGTGCAATTTATGTTATTTATGGCATGTTGGTTTATCAAACGTTTAATGGCATAGCATCAATAGTACTTACTCTACTTGGGTTACCTTTATACTATTATTATCATAGCAAAAATAAAAGTAGAGAGCTTTCCCTTGGTGAGATGAAAAAATATCGAACAAAAACACAATACATCATCGCTATAGCAACTTTATTTGTTGTAGTGCTGTTAGCAATTTGTGGTTATATCATCAATAAATAATTATTGCATGAGTTCATATTAAACGAACAGACTATTACTTGATCAACACCGGCAATTGCCGGTTATTTTCTTAAAATGATAATGGTTGAGTTTTCAGTTTTACAGACAGATGTTAATTGCTGTTTTACATATAAGTTGAAATCAGTCCATAAATGTTTTGGTCGTGATAAATCCCATTTAAGTATTCAGCTTGTTTTAATCTTCCTTCCCAACTAAAACCACAACGGTTTGCTACAGCGTTGCTTTTTACATTACTAACAGCACATTTAATAACAAACCGTTTAATAATTTTTTGTGATGCATAGTAGTTGGTAAGCGCTTGGATTGCTTGAGTCATAACACCTTTACCTTGTGCTCGGCTATCAAGCCAATATCCAATATAAGCTGTTTTATTGCTAGTATCGATTTGATTGAAAGACAATATACCGACAGCCTTATCATTTTGTATAATGACATAGGTTTTACTCTGATTTTGTTGATGTTTTAACCAGCACTCTTGTAAAAATTTAGCTGTATCTAATTCGTTTATCACAAATTTAGGCCATGCCATAAATTGGCTAAAATAGTTTCGATTGAAATCAATGACATTATATAGTTCTTTGGCATAACTGTTATTAGCAGTTTTTAGTATTATATGTGGATTTACCAAAATGCTATCAGTTTGGCTATTAGTCATTATTTGTTCCTTATTTCTTATAAATATATTGTCTGTGTCATTATTCTAACCGTCAAACATTCAAGACAAATATAGCTTATTGATAGTAAAAAAAGCTTATCATGGTGCTTTGTGCATAGCCGAATGTAAGGTAATAGTGATTAACTATAAGCGATAGATTATTAGTAAGTCTATAATGTACCGATAAAAAAATACCAGACTATGGCTTAGTCTGGTATAGCTTTTTAATAAAATAAAGCATATTGGTTATGCTTTATCGTTTTTGCTGTTTTTAGGTTTTATCGTATAGTTGAAAATAACGAGTAAAGCGAAGATGACTACAATAATTGCCATTATCACATCTTTATTAAACCATTTTGCCATATTACCGAGGATAATACCGACACCACAAAAATCGACGTCAGAAAACGTAGTATTTGAAAAACCAAGTGAACCTAAAACTGGTAATAACATCACAGGTAAGAATGTTACCAGTAATCCATTGGCAAATGCACCAAGCATGGCACCGCGACGGCCGCCCATTGCATTACCAAATACCCCAGCAGTTGCCCCACAGAAGAAATGCGGTACAACGCCTGGTAGAATTAATACTAAGTCTAATTGTCCAAGTACAAATAGTCCGACTAATCCACCTAAAAAACTACATAAAAATCCGATTAATACTGCATTTGGTGCATATGGAAATACGACAGGGCAATCTAAAGCAGGTTTAGCATTCGGGACTAATTTTTCAGAAAAACCAGTAAATGCAGGGACAATCTCAGCTAGAATTAAGCGTACACCTTGTAGGATGATAAATACACCTGCGGCAAAAGTAATGGCTTCTATAATTGCATAAACTAGATAGTTATCACCTTTACTTAAAGTCGTTTCGACGTAGTTAGGACCTGCAAAGATAGCAAGAATTAAATAGATAATCATCATAGTTAATGAGATTGAAATTGAACTGTCACGTAAAAAGCTTAGATTTTTAGGTAGATTCATCTCTTCGGTTGAACGAGATCCTTTACCAACTGCCATTCCAAGCCAACCAGCTAAAACGTAACCTAATGTACCAAAGTGACCAAAAGCGACATCATCATTACCGGTTATTTTACGCATTTGCGGTTGTGCAAGTGCAGGGAAAAAGGCCATAATTAAGCCAAGCACTAATGAACCAGTAAAGACTAATTGCCATCCCTCAAACCCCGCTACTGTTAATATTATACTTATCATACAAGCCATATAAAAAGTATGATGACCAGTTAAAAAGATGAACTTTAAACGAGTAAAACGCGCAACAATGATATTTGCAACCATACCAAATGCCATAATTAACGCTGTTGCTGCGCCATACTCATTAAGTGCCATTGAAACAATAGCTTCGTTATTCGGAATAATACCCTGTAATTTAAACGCTTGTTCAAACATCATGCCTAATGGGGTAATAGCACTAATGAGTACGGTTGCACCACCACTTAATACTAAAAAACCTAAAATAGTTTTAATGGTACCTTTAACCGTGTCAGCAAAGGATTTACGCTGAGCAATAAGCCCAACCATGGCAATAAGTCCAACTAATATTGAAGGTACTTTTAAAATATCAACAATAAACTTTACTATTTCTTGTATCATAGCAAGTCCTCATAATATCATTAATGTTTAGCGAAATGTTCAACGAGTTTTGCTTCTAAATCGTTGATATCGATAATATTATTTAAAATAACTAATTTGTCAGCTGGAATGCCAGAGCTTGCCGCTAAATCCTTGGTCATGACAAATAAATCCGCCTGATCTGGGGTTGCTGAAGCAAGATCTGCATGGGTAACTTCAGCATCAACATTTAATTTTTTCAGCACTTTTTTGATATTCATTTCAACCATAAAACTACTACCAAGACCTGAACCGCAAACTGCCATAATTTTCATTTTATTTATCCCTTCATTTTGTTATTAAAGTTAATAGTGTTTAACTACAGCCAAGATTTCATCGCGTTGTTTTGCTTGAAAAATTGTCTGCATATCTTTTGATTCGCCAAATAGCGCGGCTAATTGGGTTAACATTTCAATATGACTGGTACTATCACTCGCGGCTAATAAAGTAATTAAATAGACTGGATCATTTTCTTGCGAATTAAAATTAACGCCTTGTTTAACTAATAGCATTGATAGACCTAATTGATTCACCCCTTGCTCTGGTCTAGCATGTGGCATAGCAATACCTGGTGCTAAAACATAGTAAGGTCCAATGGATTGGTGTAGTTGAAAAATAGCTTGGATATAACTAGGTGAAATGGCATTACTTTCTAATAATGGCTTAGCACAAAGTTGTATTGCTTCTTTCCAATCATCAACGGAATCGACAATATTAACTGTCTGGTTAGTTAACCATTTATCTAACATTTTTCCTCCATTAAAATCGATACCTTAAGTATTTTTTTATAAACTAACATATTGGGAAATAATAAAAATTAAAAAATAATAGAAATGTGATAGCGCTATCAAAGTTAATTAAAATTTTATTGATTTTGTGATTTAGATAACATTTTCAACTAAACATTCATAAAATTATCATTTAGACAGATTACTATGTATATTATTTGGGCTTGTGTCCTCTTTTTTGTTAGCAAGTATGTTATAAGTCGTGTGGTTAACAGCTTTGATAATATTCAATTGGGATAAGAAATGCAGGATATAAAAAAACGTAGGAGTACGGGACAAATAACATTATTTGATGTAGCTAAACATGCAGGTGTTGGTGCTATGACTGTATCACGAGCGCTGCGAACACCTGAAAGGGTGTCTGATAAGCTACGCCAAAAAATTCAATTATCTGTTCAAATGCTAGGGTATAAACCCAATGTGGCGGCTAGCTTGTTAGCATCAGCATCCGATAATCAAGTCATTGCAGTTGTTACTGACCAAATCTATGATCATTCTACACGTATTTTACTTAATACCTTACAAATTCAATTAGCCAAGCAGGGATATATCACATTAATCATTGAAGCTTGCCATTACTACAATCGTGAATCACAATTATTAGAAACCTTATATAATCATAATCTTAAAGCGATTGTGCTATTTTATCTTGACAATGATGCGTTAATTAATCGAATGATTAACAATAAAGCCGTACCAATAGTTAACATCGGTCAACAAATTGATGAATTAGACAATGCCCATATTGGCTTGGATGATAGCCTTGCGATGTATATATTAACTGAACACGTTATAAAAAAAGGTTATCGTCATATTGGTTTACTTTGTGCGAATCAACAATATCAACTATTTCAACAACGTTTACATGGTTGGCATAAAGCCATGCTAGCTTATCATTTACCAACACATCGCATCATCAATGCAGCTAAACCGGCTAACTTTACTACCGGTAGTGAATTATTACCCGATATGCTACTAAATTGGCCAGAACTTGATGCGCTAATTTGTACAACCGATGAATTAGCTTGTGGAGTATTGTATGAGTGCCAACGTCGACACATTCGTGTGCCTTATCAATTAGCAGTGAGTGGATTTGGTAATAATGAATTTAGTCAAGTCAGCTTTCCAACTTTAACAACAGTGGCTTTACCATCAAAGCAAATTGGTCAATACACCGCTGCTGTGTTGTTAAATCGATTAAATAAACAGCTAGAGTGTTTGAAGCCTGATTTATCAACATTAGTACCCGTGATTCAATCAAGGGCAAGTTTATAGGATTGATGATCATGAAAAAATTGATCAGTGAAAGAGGATGACTCGCATTTTATGCTCGCCCTTCGGGTCGTTGCTAAAGCAACGTTGTCTCGCTACGCTCGGCTCGAACCTCCGTCGGTTCTCATCCTTTAAGCTGAAGCGGATAATAAAAAAGCCCACTCAATGAGCAGGCTTTTTTATTTAAAATTGGTCGGCGAGAGAGGATGACTCGCATTTTATGCTCGCCCTTCGGGTCGTTGCTAAAGCAACGTTGTCTCGCTACGCTCGGCTCGAACCTCCATCGGTTCCCATCCTTTAAGTTGAAGCGGATAATAAAAAAGCCTACTCAATGAGCAGGCTTTTTTATTTAAAATTGGTCGGCGAGAGAGGATTCGAACCTCCGACCCACTGGTCCCAAACCAGTTGCGCTACCAAGCTGCGCTACTCGCCGTTAGGTAGCGCATAATACTTTGCTAACCATAAACTGTCAATAGTTACATTAAAAAATTATGCGCTTTGCTTAATTATATAGAGAAAGGTGCTGGTGTTTTGCCAATACGTTGATAAAATTCGGTAACAAATTTTTCATAACGTTTGTTAGCAACTGCTTCTCGAATTTCAGCCATTAGGCGTTGGTAGTAACGCAAATTGTGAATAGTATTTAAACGAGCGCCTAGAATCTCACCACATTTATCTAAATGATGAAGATAAGATTTGGTGTAATTTTTACACGTGTAACAATCACAATGTGGATCAAGTGGTGTTGTATCATCTTTATATTTAGCATTACGGATTTTTATCACACCATTAGTCACAAATAGATGACCATTACGGGCATTACGTGTTGGCATGACGCAATCGAACATATCAATACCACGACGAACGCCTTCAACTAAATCTTCTGGTTTACCCACACCCATTAAATAGCGAGGTTTATCAGCAGGTAGTTGTGGACAAGTACCTTCTAAAATTCGATGCATGTCGGCTTTTGGCTCGCCAACGGCTAATCCGCCGACTGCATATCCGTCAAAACCAATTTCGGTTAATCCTTTAATTGAAATGTCTCGCAATTCTTGATGGATGCCACCTTGGACAATACCAAACAAAGCATTTTTATTACCGAGTTCATCAAAGCGTTGTCGGCTCCGTTTTGCCCAGCGTAAAGACATTTCCATCGATTTTTTGACATAGTCCCACTCTGCTGGAAAAGGGGCACATTCATCAAAAATCATGACAATATCTGAACCAAGATCATATTGGATTTCCATCGAAATTTCCGGCGAAAGAAAAATAGAATCGCCATTAATTGGATTGCGAAAATAGACACCTTCTTCTTTAATTTTACGAATATCACCAAGGCTAAATACTTGAAATCCGCCTGAGTCAGTTAGAATCGGACCTGGCCACTGCATAAAATCATGTAAGTCGCCATGTTTTCGCATAATTGCTTGTCCCGGTCTTAACCATAAATGGAAAGTATTTCCTAATAGGATTTGTGCGCCGGTTGCAGCGACTTCTTCGGGAGTCATACCTTTGACGGTACCATAAGTACCCACCGGCATAAATGCTGGTGTTTCAACTGTATATTCGACGCCACGGCGATCGAACTTCATTCGTCCACGGCGAGCTAAGCCGTCGGTATTATCTAATTCAAATTTCATTTTTTTTGTTAACCTCTTGCGACCAAATAAACAGTTTGGCGCGAATTATTGATATAATACGTAATTGTATTATGATTTTTCGGCGCCTAGTTTAGCGTGGCTAGCCGTAATAGACAATATTTAGAAGGTTTTTGACGTTTGTGAAAAGTTTTTTATCGTTATTTTGGCTCGTTTATGTATCGCTATTTTGTTTGATAGGTTGTCAAAGTCACAATAAAAGTACCTTAAAATTAATTTCTGCTGATGTAGCTAGTCGATTATCGTCTTCTGATATTATGGCAATGAGCCAGCTTGCTTGTATGGAAATGGATGAAAAAGCAGTAATTCCTGCTAGTTATCATAAACTAAGTCAACGATTAAATAGAGTCGCCTTAACATTACCACAAACGATTAATCATATTAAATTGAATTATAAAGTCTATCTTGATACTGAGCCAAATGCATGGTCCACAGCCAATGGTTGTATTCGTATAAATAGTGGTTTAATAAAACTTTTAAATGATGCTGAATTACAAGCAGTTATTGCGCATGAACAGGGCCATATTGCTTTACAGCATTTTGTTAGTTCATTTCAACAAGCTTCTTACATCGAACTTGCTGACAAAGTGAATGAAATTGTTATCTTCCAAAAAGAAGATGTTGCTCAGCAACATGAAATAGAGGCAGATAATTATGCTTTTGACTTATTAGTTAACCAAAACATTGATCCTATTGGTTTAGTTGATATGTTATCTAAAATGCCTATTCATGCTGTAAAAGATCCAGTTTCACATCCTTCAAATTTAAAGCGTATCAATAATATTTTAGATAGGATGAGTGGCAAGTAACTTTGATAACTTGTTTAGTTAAAAAAGACCTGCCTAATTTTGATATTCAATTGGCAATAGGTAAAAGATTGAAATAATCTTAACTGTTATTGTTGATTTTGTTTAGTAATGAACATAGCATCGCCATAACTAAAAAAACGATATTGCTGTTTGACGGCTTCTTGATAAGCATTCATTGTATTTTGATAACCAGCAAACGCAGAAACCAGCATAATTAATGTTGATTCAGGTAAATGAAAATTAGTAATTAAGCTATCGATAACATTAAAGTGATAACCAGGATAGATAAATATTTGAGTGTCATTAAAAAACGGTGCAATTTTACCGGTTTTTTGTGCCGCGCTTTCCAGTGCTCTAACCGAGGTTGTTCCAACTGCTATGACTTTATTGCCTCTTGCTTTACAAGCTAAAACAGCGTCAACTACTGATTGCGGGACTTGTGCATACTCAGCGTGCATCACATGTGATTCTATATTTTCTACTCTAACTGGTTGAAATGTGCCGGCACCTACATGTAAGGTTACAAAAGCCATCTCAATACCTTTTTGTTTTAATTTTTCTAATAAAGGTTGATCAAAATGCAATCCGGCAGTCGGGGCGGCAACTGCTCCCGGAATTTTACTATAAACGGTTTGATAAACTTCACGATCATGGCTGTCATCGGGTCTATCTATATAAGGCGGTAATGGGATATGACCAATTTTATTTAAGATTGTCAGCACATCATCAGGAAATTGTAGTTCAAATAGACTATCGTGCCGAGCGAGCATAATTACATTAACAGATGCATCTTCGCCTAATGTTAATTCAGCGCCTTCTTTCGGTGATTTTGATGCTTTTATGTGGGCTAGCGCGCGATTATTATCTAACAATCGTTCAATTAAGATTTCAATTTTACCGCCAGAGGCTTTTTTACCATAAACCCGAGCAGGAATTACTCGGGTATTATTAAAAACCAGTAAATCGCCAGGATTAATTTTATCAATAATATCGGAAAAGACGCCATGTTCTATCTGACCTGTCACACCATCAAGCGATAATAAACGGCATGCACTTCTTGTTTCTGACGGGTGCTTGGCTATAAGTTCTTTGGGAAGAGTGAAGTCAAAATCAGATAATTGCATAATTATATACCTCAAAAAAATGACCCAATAGTCTAAGCTTCCTGATATAGGTAAGCAAGTAATTCTTTTTTCTAGTATAAAACAAACAATTATTTATTGATTATTCTTCAAGTTAGTTTAAAATTTTTGGAATCTAACTAAAAATTAGATAAAAGTTGATTATTAATAATATAAGGAAAGGAAAAAGAGTATGAAGAAGCATCAAAAAACATTATTAGCTACGTTACCTTTGGTTGCAGCAATGTCTCTAGTTGGTTGTAACATCAACCCAAATGATGCAGTTAATTTGGGGATGAAAGGCCTTAAAGCGGTAACTTTAAGTGATAATGATGTTAAGCAATTAAGTCAAGAAGCTTGTGCTCAAATGGATGCTCAATCAAAAATTGCACCGGCTAATAGTACTTATACTAAACGACTCAATAAAATTGCTAAAGCGCTTGGTAATAATGTTGAGGGTACACCAGTTAATTATAAAGTTTATTTAACTAAAGATGTTAATGCGTGGGCAATGGCAAATGGTTGTGTGCGCGTTTATAGTGGTCTAATGGACTTGATGAACGATAATGAAGTTGAAGGCGTACTTGGGCATGAATTAGGTCACGTTGCTTTAGGTCATAGTAAAAAAGCAATGCAAGTGGCTTATACTACTGAAATTGCTCGTGATGCCGCTGCAGCATCAGGAAACAGTGTAGTTTCATCAATTTCTCAATCTCAATTAGGTGATTTAGCTGCAAAAGTTATCAATTCACAATTTTCACAAAAACAAGAAACAGCTGCAGATGACTACTCTTTTGATTTCTTAGTGAAAAGAAAGATTAATCCAGCAGGACTTGCTACTGCATTTGATAAATTAGCTGCTCAAGGTGATAGTTCTTCAATTTTAAGTACACACCCATCTTCAAAAGATCGTGCAGAAAATATTCGTGCAAAACTTGCAGGAATCAAAAAGTAAATTTGAGTTATTTATCAAAAAAAGCGCTTTTCAAAGCGCTTTTTTTATAATACGTTGAGTTAAAAACTCAACTTTAGCGCCTTATTCTGACAAAATCTGCTGGTAGTTATTACTATATGTCATCATTCTATTTTAAATATTCTTCTAGCCACTAATTCAAACAATTAGAATTTTATTATTCGCGGCGAGCTGATAAGTTTAGAAAAGCTGATTTATTGGCGTTAGCATAAATTGGCTGTAAATATTGGCATCTTTTATTAAATAATCTTGTTGAGCAAGTGTCAGTACAACTGGTGTAACGGGATTTGAGACGATAAGTTTAATTGGTTTAATAACCGGTTATAGATAAATTTAATTAGTGATAATTTTATGTAGATTAAAATTTATTAATAAACGATTTTAAGTTAATTAAATATGAATTTAGTGTTTTTGTTTATCCCCCCCTCTAATTCTCAAGCAGTAAAAAGAGGGGGGAAAATCCTAAAATAGATAATTTTTTATTGTTTATAACTAGATAAGAATTTAGCAAATCGTCCAATAGCATCTTCAAGCTGACCAGTATGAGGTAAAGCCACAATTCTAACATGATCGGGTTTATGCCAGTTAAATCCAGTTCCTTGCACTAACAATACTTTTTCTTGTAATAAAAAGTCTAACACTAATTTTTGATCATTATGGATATTGAATTTTTGTTGATCAAGTTTTGGAAATAAGTATAAAGCACCTTGTGGTTTAGTACACGAAACACCGGGTATATCATTAAGTAAACGCCATGCCAACATGCACTGGTCATAAAGTCGACCACCTGGAACAATAAACTCATTAATACTTTGATATCCGCCAAGCGCACCTTGAATAGCATGTTGTAATGGTACATTAGCACATAGTCGCATTGAAGCGAGCATATTTAAGCCTTCAATATAGCCTTTTACATGTTGTTTAGGACCACAAAGCGCCATCCAACCTTGTCTAAAGCCTGCAACACGGTAAGTTTTTGATAAGCCGCTCATTGTGACAACAAATAAATCAGGGGCTAATGCAGCAATAGAATAGTGGACTGCATCATCATATAAAATTTTATCATAAATTTCGTCAGCAAAAATGATCAAATTATTTTGACGGGCAATTTCGGCAATTTCTAGTAATACTTCTTTGCTATAAACCGCACCTGTTGGATTATTTGGATTGATGATAACAATCCCTTTTGTTTTAGGTGTGATTTTTTGTTTGATATCTTCTAAATCGGGTGACCAATTGGCTTCTTCATCACATAAATAGTGAATGGCATTTCCACCAGATAGACTAATTGCAGCTGTCCATAATGGATAATCTGGCATAGGTACTAGCACTTCATCGCCACTATTTAGTAAGGCTTGCATCGATTGTACGATTAATTCTGATACACCATTACCAATATAGATATCCTCGACATCAATATTTGTAATCCCTCTTGCTTGATAATGTTGCATAACTGCTTTACGGGCTGAGTAAAGACCTTTGGAATCACAATATCCTTGCGAAGTTGGTAGATTACGAATTACATCAACAAGGAGCTCATCAGGCGCATTAAAACCAAATGGGGCAGGATTTCCAATATTGAGTTTAAGAATCGTTTGTCCTTCTTCTTCTAGACGTTTGGCATGATCGAGAATAGGTCCTCTAATATCATAACAAACATGATCCAATTTATTTGATTTTTGAAAATTTACCATATTGCAGCCCTTTCAATTTAATGTAATCGTCTTTATTATTTCTAAAAAAACAATCTACTCCTATTTCGATAATTTTTGAAGATGTTATTATAATCAACGCTATAAATATTTTTTAACTGTGTAAAAATTGTGCTGGAGAGTGTTATGAAAACCATTTTAACGGTTATCGGTAAAGATCAAACAGGGATTATTGCAGGTATTAGTCAAAAGCTTTATGAATTGGACATTAATATTTTAGATGTAAGCCAAACTATTATGGATGAATACTTTACCATGATTATGTTGTTAGATTTATCTAAAATCAAAGTGAGCTTTGATGAGGTAAAAACTGCATTAATTCAATCGGGTGAAAAACTGAAAGTTAAAGTCAATATTCAACGTGAAGAAATCTTTGATGCTATGCATCGCCTATAATCTAAATTTGATACTCATTACTGAAGGATAGTACTAATGGAAACAAAACAGATCCTCGAAACCATTAAAATGATAGAGGAAGAGAAGCTTGATATCCGCACAATAACCATGGGTATTTCCCTACTAGATTGCATTGATAGTGATGGTGAAAAAGCCCGTCAAAAGATCTTTGAAAAAATTACTCGTCTTGCCAAAAATTTAGTTAAAGTTGGCGATGAGATCACTTCAGAATTTGGTATCCCCATTATCAATAAACGCATCTCTGTTACACCTATATCGTTAATTGCAGGTGCAAGTGACGATAAAGATTATGTTGAGTTTGCAAAAACGCTTGATGCGGCAGCTAAAGCTGTTGGCGTTAACTTTATTGGTGGGTTTTCGGCTTTAGTGCAAAAAGGTTACCATAAAGGCGATGAAATTTTAATTAACTCTATTCCGCAAGCATTAGCTCAAACAGAACGTGTATGTTCTTCGGTTAATGTAGGCTCAACTCAAACTGGCATCAATATGGATGCAGTTAAGCAGATGGGACAAATTATCAAACAAGCAGCTAGTTTAACTGCAAATAATAGTAGTATGGCTTGTGCAAAATTAGTGGTTTTTGCAAATGCGGTTGAAGATAACCCATTTATGGCAGGGGCTTTTCATGGTGTTGGTGAGGCTGATTGCGTTATTAATGTTGGCGTCAGTGGCCCAGGTGTGGTTAAACGTGCACTTGAAAAAGTAAAAGGACAATCTTTTGATGTCGTTGCCGAAACAATCAAAAAAACCGCTTTTAAAATTACCCGCATGGGACAACTTGTTGGTAAAGAAGCTTCTGAGCGTTTAGGCGTAAAATTTGGGATTGTTGATTTATCATTAGCGCCAACACCGGCTATTGGTGATTCTGTTGCTCATATCTTAGAAGAAATGGGATTGGAAGTTGTTGGTACACATGGCACTACAGCAGCACTCGCTATGCTTAATGATGCTGTTAAAAAAGGCGGTGTTATGGCTTGTGGTCATGTTGGTGGTTTAAGTGGTGCATTTATTCCGGTTTCTGAAGATGCTGGTATGATAGATGCAGTTAATAATGGCGCACTGAATTTAGAGAAACTCGAAGCAATGACGTGTGTTTGTTCGGTAGGACTTGATATGATTGCGATTCCAGGTGATACGCCAGCCGAAACTATTTCGGCAATCATTGCTGATGAGGCTGCAATTGGTGTTATCAACCATAAAACGACCGCTGTCAGAATTATTCCGGCTGTTGGATTAAAGGTTGGCGATAATATCGAATTTGGTGGTTTACTTGGCCATGCTCCCGTTATGCCGGTTAATAAATATAGTTCATGCGATTTTATTAATCGTGGCGGCCGTATTCCTGCGCCAATTCACTCTTTCAAAAACTAAGCGATTATTTTGTGATGCCTTGTATATCTAAAAATACAAGGTATCACATAACTTTCTGTCTATTATTCCCATCTGATAATCTAAAACGCGATTTTCTTGTTCTTTTTTTATGGTTATCCCTATGATGAGCAATCACATGGATACTATTTGGTAACAAATCAATTAGCCTTATTTTTTCTTCCCTAAAATCAGATATATAAAAAAATAATTTGATTTAATTTAGATGGTAATCAGTAAAGCCTGCGTTTGGCAATTTGCTATCACAATATGCAAGATGAGATGGGAGATAAATCGAACCACCAACTATTTTTTGACGATTTCATTGTGTTAGATGAACGCGTCGACAATGCCGATCAATTTTTTGATTTTACATTTCCTATTTTAAAACTAGAAGGCTATGTGTAAGACTCCTTTTTACTCGTTATTAAGCAACGAGAATCGTTATATTCAACCACACTACTGACTGACCTTATGTTGTGGCTATGCCATATACCGATATCAAACATCTGATTAAACCTTTTATTTTTTAGCCGGGTTAAAGCACCAATTGAATGGTGTGAAATGGCAAATGATATATTTTTGATTTCTCAACATAGGGAGAAAGATTTCAATTTTCAAATTGGTAAAAGCAATGATGGTATTCTTGTAAAGAAGTTTAGGAAATTTATGCATTTCAGTATAAAAACAAAAATAAAGTTAACTAATAAAACGGCTAATTTTACGTTAGATGCTTTCGTTTAATGATAATGAATAATCAATTGTTTACAGACTCAAAAAGTTTATAATCAGCATAAAGGTGAGGCTGTTAAACAAACAAATAGGATGGTTTTGTATGAAAAGATTTTTAATTATTATTACAGCATGCTTTGTATTAAACATATCATTTAATCAAGTATTAAGTGCACCTCAATCAGATAAAACTTTTATTCTTCGCTCCGATAAAGCATTGCCATCCATTCAAGTATCTGAGCAAAAAAATTTTTTCAATGTGAATTTTAAGAAAGTAAAAACAGATAGAACAGAAAAAACACAGCAATCCAATGAAAGACAGATCCTGCTTTATAGTAATGATGTAGATAATGCTCGGATTTTTATTCTGTATGAAGCTGTCACTAATGAACAAGATGCGATGACAGTTTTTTTAACGCAACTAAAACTACGCAGTAATGAAAATCCGGAAATTAAATCTTACAAAAATGTGAAATATGTTGAAGGTATTGATTCCAAAGTAAATGGGCGCTATATCTATACTCAACAATTTGACCAAGCAAAAGGCTTTGTTGTAATAAAGGCTTTAATGTATAACATTGATGCAAAAAATAGTGATTTTTACCAAACAATAAATCCAATTCAAACCACCAAACTAATAGATGAATTAATCAAATTTTCTAAACCATAACAAAGAGTTGAAAATCAGCAAGTAAGTAAAGTCGTAGTAAAATTTTATTATTTTATCGTGTTTTTACTTAGCTCATAAAGGAAACAAAATGAAAAAAGTTATAATCAGTTTTATCTCAATATTATTGTTTGGTTGTGGGACCTTAGAAAATAATTATCAACCTAGCAACTATGGTCCGATGTTAACGGTAATTAATCAAAAATTACCAACTTATGATTTACCCCAAAAATTAGATTTCCACAATAAAACCTATTATATATATAATCAAAGTTGTGATAGTGGTTCAGGTAATCCTAATGATAAGCGTGCAATTATGTACATGCAAGATCCTAAATCAGCAACCTATTATGAAGATTATTTCATCATTATGGATGATGTTGTTGCCAATGCTCAAGATGCTCAAAAACTCTTCAAATTGCAAATCGCAATGCGTTCATCTGATCCAAAAGTCACTCAAGAAGGTAACGTTTCTTATGCTGTAGGAACTGATGAAAAAAATGGTATAGGTTATTTAATTGTCAGTACTTATGATGAATCAACCCATTTGGCTCGTAATCGTTTTTATCTCATTCTACTTAATGAAAAAAATGACCATTTAGTAAAATATATGCAAACCCATACTAAACAAATGGTACAAGAGATATTGAAATTAGGACGTAAATAGTTAATTTACCAGTCTAATACTGATAACTTCAATCACAAGAATAGCAGCGTTAGTTGCGTTAATCGTTATGCACTGCTAGTATTGCAAAATTTCGATATAACAATGGTGATTATGCGTAACACATTTTCTGATAGTTACTTTCAACGTTTTAGCGGAATTGCGCGGTTATATGGTGAATCTGCATTAGCTTCTTTTGCTCGTGCCCATATCTGCGTGATAGGCATAGGTGGGGTAGGTTCTTGGGTGGCTGAATCGCTAGCGCGTAGTGGTGTGGGTCAAATTACATTGATTGATATGGATGATGTATGTGTCACCAATACCAATCGTCAAATTCATGCCTTAACAACAACTATCGGCAAAGCCAAGACAGCGGTAATGGCTGA
This sequence comes from Gilliamella sp. wkB171, assembly GCF_001693755.1. Classification (GTDB taxonomy): domain Bacteria; phylum Pseudomonadota; class Gammaproteobacteria; order Enterobacterales; family Orbaceae; genus Gilliamella; species Gilliamella apicola_F. The sequence continues at coordinate 569,211 of NZ_LYST01000043.1, read as the reverse complement.
TAGAATTTTGCAGATCAATCCTGAATGCATTGTCAATGAGATCGATGATTTTATTAATGTTGATAATGTCAGCGACTATTTAGGAAGCAAACAGTTACCACGTTATGATTATATCATTGATGCAATTGATAGTGTCCGTGATAAAGCTGCGGTATTGGCTTATTGTAAACGCCAGAAGTTAAAGGTGATCACAATTGGTGGAGCTGGTGGTCAAAAAGATCCTACCCAAATTAGGATCGTCGATTTAGCCAAAACGATTCAAGATCCGTTAGCGGCTAAGTTACGCGAACGCTTAAAAAACGATTATAAACTCAATAAAGACAGTAAAGGTAAATATTCAATTCCTTGCGTTTTCTCAACCGAACAACTCACTTATCCGACTAAAAATGGTCAAATTTGCTTTACCAAAAGTGATGCCGACGGCGCGAAAAAAATGGATTGTGCATCGGGTTTTGGTGCAATTACAACCGTTACAGCAACCTTTGGTTTTGTTGCAGTTAGTTATGTGTTAAATAAATTATCTAAAATATAATTACAAAACCATCTATCTTATTAATATTAAACATTAATTGTTAACTCATGACCATTTTGTCTAAAAATGGTTTTTTCATCAAAAAAATAACCAATATTTGTTGTTATTTATCCTGTTAATCACTTTCATTTTGTCTGTTATATTTATTTTTTGTGCAATATTATTGTATAAAGTAAAAAACTGATTTAGGATAACGACAATTTCGTTTAGTTGTTATGCTGAAGCATTTAAAATTCAAGGAAGAAGCCAAACGATCCAGATTTATTTTTTTAATTTCAAGGAGAAATCTATGGCAGTAACCAACATGAATGAGTTAAATGAGTTAATGGCCCGTGTTAAAAAAGCACAGGAAACTTATTCAACTTATACTCAAGAGCAAGTCGACAAAATCTTCGTCGCAGCCGCTACAGCAGCTGCAGCAGCTAGAATCCCACTAGCTCAACAAGCTGTAGAAGAATCAGGCATGGGAATAGTAGAAGATAAAGTCATTAAAAATTTATTTGCTGCTGAGTACATTCTAAATAAATACCGACATGATAAAACGTGTGGTGTTGTTGCAGAAAATGAACCATACGGAACAATAACCTTAGCTGAACCTTTAGGTATTATTTGTGGTATCGTTCCAACAACCAACCCTACTTCTACCGCAATTTTCAAATCTTTAATCAGCTTAAAAACTCGTAACGCCATTGTTTTTTCTCCACATCCTAGAGCTAAAAAATCAACTATTGAAGCTGCTCGCATTGTACTCGATGCTGCTATTAAAGCAGGCGCACCAAAAGATATTATTGGCTGGATTGATGAACCTTCTATTGAATTATCGAATGCATTAATGCATCACGATGATGTTGCTGCTATTTTAGCAACCGGTGGTCCAGGTATGGTTAAAGCGGCTTACAGCTCAGGTAAACCAGCACTAGGTGTTGGGGCAGGTAATACGCCAGTTATTATTGATGAAACGGCTGATTTAAAACGTGCTGTTGCCTCTGTACTTATGTCTAAAACGTTTGATAACGGCATGATTTGTGCATCTGAACAAGCGATTGTTGTTGTTGATTCTGTGTACGATGAAGTTAAACGTTTATTAACACAATATGGTGCATATGTTTTAAATGCTAAAGAAACTAAAGCGGTTCAAAGCATTATTTTAAATGATAAAGGTGCTTTAAATGCTAACATTGTTGGTCAACCAGCAACCAAAATTGCTGAAATGGCTGGTTTTAAAGCCCCTGCAGGTGCAAAAGTCCTTGTCGGTGAAGTGACTAAAGTTGATTTGTCAGAACCTTTTGCGCACGAAAAACTTTCACCAACATTGGCTATGTTCAAAGCAAAAGATTTTAATGAAGCTGTAGAAAAAGCCGAAAAATTAGTTGAAATGGGTGGTATGGGTCATACCTCTGTTCTTTATACTGATCAAGATAGTAATCGTGAGCGAATTGCTTATTTTGGCAGCAAAATGAAAACGTGTCGTATCTTAATTAACCAACCAGCTGCACATGGTGGTATTGGTGATTTATATAACTTTGATTTAGCACCATCTTTAACATTGGGTTGTGGTTCTTGGGGTGGTAACTCGGTATCTGAAAATGTTGGACCGAAACACTTAATCAACAAGAAAACCATCGCTAAGAGAGCAGAAAATATGTTATGGCATAAATTACCAAGTTCTATTTATTTTAAACGTGGCTCACTTCCTGTTGCTTTAAATGAAGTCATTGAGCAAGGAGCAAAACGCGTCTTTTTAGTAACTGATAAATTTTTATTTAATAACGGTTATTCAAAACAAATTACTGATCAACTAGAAGCACAAGGTGTAATTTGTGAAACCTTCTTTGATGTTGAAGCTGATCCAACGTTAAGTATTGTTCGTAAAGGAACACAATCAATGACTGACTTCCAACCCGATACTGTTATTGCTTTGGGTGGTGGTTCGCCAATGGATGCGGCTAAAATCATGTGGGTACTTTATGAACACCCAGAAACAAAATTTGATGAATTAGCGTTGCGTTTTATGGATATTCGTAAACGTACTTGTCACTTCCCTAACATGGGTAAAAAAGCTAAATTAATTTGTGTAGCAACTACATCGGGTACGGGTTCTGAAGTAACACCATTTGCCGTGGTAACAGATGATGCAACTGGGCAAAAATATCCATTAGCCGATTATGCTATTACGCCTAACATGGCAATTGTGGATGCTAATTTAGTAATGAACATGCCAAAATCACTTTGTGCTGCGGGTGGTTATGATGCGGTAACTCATGCGTTAGAAGCTTATGTGTCTATCATGGCGAGTGAGTTTTCTGATGGTCAAGCATTACAAGCATTAAGTTTGTTAAAAACTTATTTACCTGCAAGTTATAAAGATGGTGCTAAAAACCCTGTTGCGCGTGAAAAAGTGCATAGTGCGGCAACATTAGCTGGTGTTGCTTTTGCTCAAGCATTTTTAGGTGTTTGTCACTCAATGGCGCATAAAATTGGCGCTGCTTTCCATATTCCGCATGGTTTTGCTAATGCAATGCTTATTAGTAATGTAGTGCGATTTAATGCAACCGATAAACCAACTAAACAAGGTACGTTTAGCCAATACGGTTATCCTAAAGCGGTAAGTCGTTATGCAGAAATTGCAGACCATTTAGGATTAACATCCGCAAGTGATAAAGATGAGAAGAAAGTTGAAAAACTGATCGCTTGGTTAGATCAACTTAGAATAGAGCTTGATATACCGTTTTCTATTAAAGAATTTGGTGTAGATGAAAAAGCATTTTTATCGCAAGTTGATCAACTTGCTGTGGATGCCTTTGATGACCAATGTACTGGAGCAAACCCGCGTTATCCTTTAATTGCTGAATTAAAACAAATTCTACTTGATACTTATTATGGACGTCCATATCAAGATAAAGGTGACATCAGCGAGGATGTTGCAATGCATACTGCCGCTAAAGGTGTAGCAGTTGAATCAAAGAAAAAAGTCGCTAAAAAGAAATAATTTAAAATATTATTTTTGATTAAATAAAAACCTGAAATAGCTTAAATTTCAGGTTTTTTTTATGTTTTTGATTTTTTTTTAAGCAAACAAAATAAAATTTGATTTTTTTGCTTGCAAGCTTAAATGTTCTAGTCCATAATGCGCAGCACTTAGGCCGGCTTAGCTCAGTAGGTAGAGCAACTGACTTGTAATCAGTAGGTCGCCAGTTCGATTCCGGCAGCCGGCACCATTTTCCTAAGTAAACAAAATTATAAAGATTCGGGGTGGGGTTCCCGAGCGGCCAAAGGGAGCAGACTGTAAATCTGCCGTGTCACACTTCGAAGGTTCGAATCCTTCCCCCACCACCACATATCTAATATTAGCAATAGCTAATTGAAGCATTTAGGTAGCCGAGTTTGAACATGCGGGCATCGTATAATGGCTATTACCTCAGCCTTCCAAGCTGATGATGCGGGTTCGATTCCCGCTGCCCGCTCCAATTGCTGATATAGCTCAGTTGGTAGAGCGCACCCTTGGTAAGGGTGAGGTCGGCAGTTCAAATCTGCCTATCAGCACCATTCTTGTTAATCTCCTAAACTTCTAAAAATATCGAATTTGACTGCTTTAAAGCTTGTCACTCGATGGCTTTATCTGTTATCATTCAGAGCTAATTTTAAGTTAGTATTATATTGATATTAAATATGATACTTGGTTAATGTGGTGATTCACCACCGATTTGTATTACATTTGAGGGACGATAAATGTCTAAAGAAAAATTTGAACGTACAAAACCCCACGTTAACGTTGGTACAATCGGCCACGTTGACCATGGTAAAACAACTTTAACTGCTGCAATTACGTCTGTACTTGCTAAAAAATACGGCGGTCAAGCTCGTGCATTCGATCAAATCGATAACGCACCAGAAGAAAAAGCACGTGGTATTACCATCAATACTTCACACGTTGAATACGATACACCAACTCGTCACTACGCACACGTAGACTGTCCGGGCCATGCTGACTATGTTAAAAACATGATCACTGGTGCAGCACAAATGGACGGCGCTATCTTAGTAGTAGCAGCAACTGATGGTCCTATGCCACAAACTCGTGAGCACATCCTTTTAGGACGTCAAGTAGGTGTTCCTTACATCATCGTATTCTTAAACAAATGTGATATGGTTGATGATGAAGAATTATTAGAATTAGTTGAAATGGAAGTACGTGAACTTCTATCTCAATACGATTTCCCAGGTGATGACACACCAGTTATTCGTGGTTCAGCGTTAAAAGCGTTAGAAGGCGATGCAGCATGGGAAGACAAAATTGTTGAATTAGCTGAAGCTTTAGATACTTATATTCCAGAGCCAGAGCGTGATATTGACAAACCATTCCTACTTCCAATTGAAGACGTATTCTCAATTTCAGGACGTGGTACAGTAGTAACAGGTCGTGTAGAGCGCGGTGTAATCAAAGTTGGTGAAGAAGTTGAAATCGTTGGTATCAAACCGACTACAAAAACAACTTGTACTGGTGTTGAAATGTTCCGTAAATTACTTGACGAAGGTCGAGCAGGTGAAAACGTAGGTGTGTTACTACGTGGTACTAAACGTGAAGAAATCGAACGTGGTCAAGTATTAGCTAAACCAGGTTCAATCACACCACATACAGACTTTGAATCAGAAGTTTATATTTTAAGTAAAGAAGAAGGCGGACGTCATACTCCATTCTTCAAAGGTTACCGTCCACAGTTCTACTTCCGTACAACTGACGTAACAGGTACTATCGAGTTACCAGAAGGTGTAGAAATGGTAATGCCAGGCGATAATATCAAAATGACAGTATCATTAATTCACCCAATTGCGATGGCAGAAGGTTTACGTTTTGCGATTCGTGAAGGTGGCCGTACTGTTGGTGCGGGTGTTGTTGCTAAAGTTATTAAATAATTTTATACACTAGCGACAATAAGAAGGGTGTCGTTTGATACCCTTTCTTATCTAGTCTGTTTAGCAAAATGTTTTTCTTTAAAGAGCATTTTGGAAAATAGATATTATTATAAATAACATAATCATAGGTTTTATATGCTAGTAAGTAACGAGAGTCAAGATACAAACACGAATCTAGACAAATTCAAATGGGGTTTAGTTCTAGTACTGATTGCGTTTATTGTCTGGGGGAATTTCTATTTTGCTGGACCTAATGATATATATCAACCAAATACTATTGTACGAATTATTGCGGTTGTTGTAATTTCGTTGTTAACTTTATTTATTGCCTTTACAACAAATAAAGGTAAGGCATTTTATGTGTTTTTACAAGAATCTAGAAAAGAGCTAAGAAAGGTAGTTTGGCCAACACGTAAAGAGACCGTACAAACAACTTTACTCATTGCTGCAATTACTGTGATTGTAGGCTTAGCACTTTGGGGAATGGATTCTTTATTCCGTTCAATAGTCTTTTATTTAACATCAATAGGACGTTAATATGAGCGAAGCACAACAAAAACGTTGGTATGTCATTCAAGCTTACTCAGGTTATGAAGCGCGTGTTGCACAATCATTACGTGAATATATCAAATTACATAATATGGAAGACGCATTTGGCGAAGTATTAGTTCCTACAGAAGAAGTCGTTGAGATGAAAAGTGGTCAACGCCGTAAGAGTGAACGTAAATTCTTCCCAGGTTACGTACTAGTTGAAATGATAATGAACGATGCGACTTGGCATTTGGTCAAAAGTGTACCAAGAACTATGGGCTTTATTGGTGGTACATCGGATAGACCAGCACCGATTAGTCAACGTGAAGTTGATGCAATTATGAACCGCTTACAACAAGTCGGTGACAAACCTCGTCCTAAAACACTGTTTGAACCAGGTGAGCTTGTGCGTGTTAATGAAGGACCATTTGCTGACTTTAATGGTGTGGTTGAAGAAGTTGATTACGAAAAAAGTCGCCTAAAAGTTTCAGTTTCTATTTTTGGTCGTTCAACACCTGTTGAACTTGATTTTAGCCAAGTAGAAAAAAGCTAATTTATTTGAATATTTTTAATTCAATGACAACAAAAATCACAGAAATTATTCTGTGATTTTTTTTATGCAAAAAATCTGCCTTAAAAATAACAATTACTATTTTTTATTCGCTATTTAAATGTAATGACCTAGATAGCCTTATTTGGATCAACGTCAATGTTTTACCCTTTCGATAAAATGATAGGATAAACATAAAGGTGAATTTGTTCATCACCGACAGAAATGATTTGTATTGCATTTTAGTTTTTTGTCTATTTTTACTTCATTAGTATATTTCTTCTTGCTACTCTCCTCATTAAGTATCTTCGCTTAAAAGTATTTTTATAGCTCATAATGGTGTAATTAACTTTATGTTTTAAATCAAATCTTTCATTTTGATGCTATTTATACATTATTTTGTATGATATTTACAGTAACAAACTTATGGTTTTGTTATTCCCGTATGGGCTATGCAATAATATTTTTTGGTTTGAAATGATGATGATACATAAGTTTGCTGGCTTTTAGGGAATGGAAGGTGATTGCTTTGTCATTGGAACAATGATAATAATTACCCTATTAGTATGTGCTTTATACTCAGCTCTGGCTATATTTTTGACGATGTTTACGAAAAGAGAAAATTGATACGGCTGCAATTTATTGATATTTTGTCAAAGATCTATTTATTCGAGTTATTTTTAACGCAATTTTATTAGGTGTTGCTGTTGGAGTTAATGCAACATTTGGGGATAATCTATGCACCGCATAGCGCTAGAATATGCTAAGCATATAATGGTTATAGGTCGAATTTTTTATTATCAATTATAATTCTGACTGTTGTTGTTAGACTTTGTGTTACGTTGATGAAGGGAATGTTCTGGTTATGTTACCGAATTTACAACCAACTATTTAGGTTTATCAAAAACTAATTTTATCGATGTGCAAAGAATTTCCCTGAGCATTATAATAATGGTTATATTTCAATTTTTGGTTATAAGCTAAAATGCCAAGATTAAATCAAATTTAAATCAACACGCTGTATTGTTGGCATTAGACTAGAAACTATTGAGCTGATAACCCAAAAAGCTGAAGATTGCCAAAAATATCGTGTCGAAAATGTAGCGTATATGCGGACTCAGTACAAGATTTCAGTTAACTGGTATGATCAAATCTTACTTTTATACGTTAATTTCATTTAATTTAAAGCCAAAATACGGCGATGAATTTTATCTAAAAATTCATCCCGACGGGATATTGGTATTAGATGAATAAATTATCTTTACAAATTCAATAAATTACTCTTAGCGATAAAATTTAGTTTGTTTAACTCTTTCTATTTTTTACTAAGGTTAAAGTATAAGACCTCTTTTCATAAGGCGATCTTATCTGATCTTTTACATCATTTGTATTTGCATTGGTTGCTTTAGTAAACAGCAACCAAGCAAGGATATATTTGTGTGTGATGTTGCTCATTAAATATTTTTTTAAAAATATTTAAAATTAGCCATTTACAAAAAAATTCGTTTTAACTTGGCTCTTTATTGAAGAATATTATGCTATAGGTTAATTAGCAAAAATAAACCTGGAAAAACAATATTAATCTTCATAATTAAAATCTTCTAGTTGCTGCTGTAAATCTAACCATTTCATTTCTGATTCTTCTTGATCACCTTTAAGTTGGCTCTGTTTCAGTAATAATTCCGTTAATTGTGATTTATTTTCTGTTTCGTAAATAGTTGGATCAGCTAATTGTTCTTCAATTGCTTTTAATTGTTTTGTCAGTTGTTCAAGAACTTGCTCTTCTTTTTGCAACAATTTTTTAATTGGCTGCATTTGCGCTCTTAATTCCGCTTCACGGCGTTTTTGTTCTTTGCGCTCTTGCGAGGAGATATTTTGGACACTATCTTTTTTAGCCGCATCTTGATCGGGTTCAGGTTGATTTTCAGCTTTCTGTTCTTCAGCAAGCCATTTTTGGTAGTCATCAAGATCGCCATTAAATGGTTCGACTTTATGATTGTGGACTAAATAAAACTCATCAGTTGTTGAACGTAATAGATGACGATCATGTGATACAACAACTAAAGCTCCTTCAAAATCAATAAGCGCCTCGGTTAATGCCTGACGCATATCTAAATCTAAATGGTTAGTTGGTTCATCAAGTAACAGTAAATTGGGTTTTTGCCAAACAATTAGTGCTAACACTAATCGCGCTTTTTCACCGCCTGAAAATGTTTTTACAGGCTCATTGACTTTATCACCATGAAAATCAAAACCACCTAAATAGTTACGCAGTTCTTGTTCTGTTATTTTAGGATCAGCAAGTTTGGTTAGATGCCAAAGTGGCGATTCATCACCTCGCAAATACTCTAACTGATGCTGAGCAAAATAGCCTAATTGAACACCTTTGGCTAAATTAATATGGCCTTCTTTAGGTTGTAGTTCGCCCGCTAATAATTTAATTAAGGTCGACTTACCCGCTCCATTGCGTCCTAATAAACCAATTCTTGAGCCTGGCACAAGATTCAATTTAATTTTTTCAAGGACAATTTTATCTCCATAGCCGGCAACCACTTTATCCATCATCAATAATGGACTTGGTAAAAATTCAGAAGGTTTAAAATTAAAATGGAAAGGATTATCCACATGCGCTGGCGCTATCAGTTCCATTTTTTCTAGCATTTTAATTCGACTTTGCGCTTGTTTCGCTTTGGTTGCTTTAGCTCTAAAACGGTCGATGTAACTTTGCAAATGAGCGACTTTAAGTTGTTGGCTTTCGTATAATGATTGTTGTTGAGCCAATTTTGCTGAGCGCTGTGTTTCAAATGATGAATAATTGCCTGTGTATTCAAATAATTTCTTTTGTTCGATATGAATAATTTTATTCACTAAAGGATCTAAAAAATCTCGGTCATGTGAGATTAAAATTAGTGTACCTTGGTAATTACTTAACCACTTTTCAAGCCAAATTACAGCATCTAAATCAAGGTGGTTGGTCGGTTCGTCCAGTAGCAGTAAATCAGAACGACACATTAACGCTTGCGCCAAATTTAGTCGCATTCGCCAACCGCCCGAATAGGATTTAACCGGCAACAGAAGTTGTTCGTTAGAAAATCCTAAACCATGTAATAGTGTTGCAGCTCTTGCCTGTATTGACCAAGCATCAATGGTATCGAGTTTTTCATGAATAATTGCAATTTGTTCACCATTATTTTCTTGATTAGCAATGGCTAATTTCTGTTCTAATTGGCGATACTCTCGATCCCCATCAATAGCATACTCAATAGCAGGCACATCTAAAGCGGGTGTTTCTTGATTAACCCAAGCTAGTTGCCATTGTGCAGGAATGCTCAAGCTACCACCATCTGCTTGAATTTCACCTTTGATTAGCGAAAATAAGGTGGATTTTCCACAACCATTTTTACCAACTAATCCCACTTTTTGTTTAGGATTAATAGTGGCTGAAGCATTATCTAATAGGAGATTTACACCTCGGCGAATTTGGATAGAATCAAAAACAATCATGATATTGCGATCTATTATTCAAAATAAAATGAGCTATCCTAGCAAAAATTGAAGTTCAAGTAAAATCAAAATAGGATGACCAAGATGGCAATGAGTCCTTATAATCTAACGGCTAAAATTGCACAACAACTTGTTGATAGAACCATGAAAATCATTGATTGTAATATTAATATGATGGATGCGTAGGTAAGGTTTTCAGATAAATGAAAGCCCTTTATGATTGCTAAAGGGCTTAACGTTGTTCAGTTCTATTATGATTGTTTGATTGCTGTTAATGATCGACGAATAAAGTACAAACAGATCGCCACAAATACCGCTAATCCCAAATATTGTGGTAATGTACCTAAGTCAGCTGATATAGCCAATGGTGTATCACTACCGCCACTGGCAATACTGATAACAATCACTATAGCTAATAACACACCAACTAAACTTTCACCTACAATTAATCCCGAAGCAATTAACGCTGCTTTACTATCAACTTTTTTATATTGTGCTTCAGGATCTAAATTTTGTTTTTTTGCTTTAGCATAAGCGCCACGCTTAATTAACCACGATAGTATGGTGCCCACGAAGATTGGCATAGTAATGGTCGGTGGTAAATAGATACCTAAGCCAACCGCTAATGCAGGTAAACGGAAGCGACATTTTGATTTTGCTAAAATTAAATCAATGATGATAATCATTGTACCGACCGCCAAGCCGATTAAAATCATGGTCCAATCAAGTTGATGAGAGAATATCCCTTTGGCAATAGTTGTTATTAAGGTTGCTTGCGGTGCAGCTAACACTTGTGAATGATCCATATCTGCTCGTGGTAATGCCCCGGTAAAACCATATGCGTTATAGAGAATCTCAAGAATAGGTGCGATAACAATAGCACCAACCACACAACCAATGAGTAAAGCAACCTGTTGTTTCCAAGGGGTTGCTTTAACAAGATAGCCTGTTTTAAGATCTTGTAAATTATCATTAGAAATACAAGCAACGGCTAAAACTGAACTGGTAGTAAATAGCGCTAAAGCAGTCGCAAAATTGGATCCTTCAACGGATGCTAACATACCATTGGCTTCACCTAAACCTAATAAGATGAGCGAAATTACAATAGCTGCGACAATGGCAATGCCTGATATTGGACTTGCGGATGAGCCAACTAGTCCAGCCATGTAACCACAAGCGGCAGCAACTAAAAAGCCCATAATAAAAGCAAATAGAACTGCACAAAATACTAATGCCCATGCAACGCCTGTTGATAACCCACTGCCAGAAATAAATGAATAAAAAGTCACGATTAAGATAATTAGCATCCCACCCATTATCAAAAAGATTGATTTAGGCGAGAGATCGCGATCTGTTTCGGCGATATCATTCGCTGAAACATCAGAACGTAAAGTGCTGAATGATATTTTTAAACCTTCAATAACTGGTTTGATTAATGTTAATAATGTCCATATTGCAGCAATTGCAATAGTACCAGCACCAATGTAGCGAATGTCTTTTGCCCAAAGTCCCATAGCAATTTTAGATAAAGGCTCATTAGTATCATAATCGGTTATAAGACTTAAAATAGGAATACCAAATCCCCAACCAATAATTGTCCCAACTAACACAGCAATACCGGAAATAATACCAATTAAATAACCTGCGCTAAGTAAAGCTAATGAAAAACCCATTGGTAATTGAAAGATTGATTTACCACCGGTAAACCAATAAGAGATACTTTCAGATAGTAATCGAAAACCATTAGTACAAACACTGACTACAGAAGCGATGACGCCACCGACTAAAATATCTTTTAGGCCTTCATTGGTATCGTTATCCCCTGATTTTGAGCCAGCTTTTAAAATTTCCGCAGCAGCGATCCCTTCGGGGTATGGTAGTGTGCTTTTTACTACCATAACATGACGCAATGGGATTGAAAATAATACGCCCAACATTCCTCCAGCAGCACATATGGCAAAGGTTTGTAAAAACGGAAAACCTTGCCAGTAACCAATCATTAGTAATCCCGGTAACACAAAGATAATTGAAGACAGAGTACCCGCTGCTGATGCTTGGGTTTGCACCATATTATTTTCTAAAATGGTTGAGCCAGAAAAAAGCCTCAATATTGCCATAGAAATAACGGCTGCCGGAATAGCAGAAGAAAATGTTAATCCAACTTTTAAACCTAAATAGACATTAGATGCAGTAAAAATAATCGTTATAAAGGCACCTAGAATAGTGCCTCTTAATGTAAGTTCACGTAAGTTATTCATTTTTATTAATGTAATTGATTTAGCATACCGACATTATATACTGAAATTCACTTTATTTGTTGTTTATCTTTTTTTGTTTGTCTTATTTGGATTTTTTTTGCTTGTTAAATTATTTTTAGTGTAATTGTGCTTGAATTTATTATGAATAATTTGAGTAGTAATAGGTTAGTAATATTAAAAAAATAACTGTTTTATTGTGAATATATTACAATATGTGCTTAGGTCAATTTAATTGAGATATCTACCGTGAATGGATTAAAGCGTCTACAAGCTATTACAAAGCAACTTCGTGATCCGATTAATGGTTGTGAATGGGATCGCGTACAAACTTTTACCTCATTAAAGCCTTATACTTTAGAAGAAACTTACGAAGTTTTAGAGGCTATCGATCAACAAGATATGCAAGAACTGAAAAATGAATTAGGCGATCTGTTATTTCAAATTGTTTTTTATGCTGATTTGGCTGACGAGCAAAAGGCGTTTAATTTTGATGATATTTGCAATGCGGTTGCTGATAAATTAGTTCGTCGTCATCCACATATCTTTTCAGATAATCCTGCTGCAAAACTAAATTGGGAGCAGCTCAAACAACAAGAGCGTAATGAGCGAGCGCAGTTCTCGATACTCGATGATATTCCTAATTCTCTTCCTGCTTTGATGAGAGCTGAGAAAATCCAAAAACGCTGTGCATCTGTTGGTTTTGATTGGTTAGCGTTGCAGCCTGTCTTAGATAAAGTAAAAGAAGAGCTAATTGAAGTCGAGCAAGAGCTAAATAAATCAACACTTGAACAAGACAAAATTGAAGAAGAATTAGGCGATTTGATTTTTGCAACGGTTAATTTAGCGCGTCATTTGAAAGTTAAATCGGAACTTTGCGCGCAAAAAGCAAATAACAAGTTTGTTCGTCGATTTAAACAAGTGGAATCGCTATTAAAACAAAAAAATCTGGCTTTAGTTGATGCAACACTTGAACAAATGGAAGACGCGTGGCAAAGTGTTAAGCAATTAGAAAAATCAAATAGCGAAGTAAATAAAAATGACTGAACAAAAAAACGAACTGTATCAAGAAATAGAAGCATGGGCACAAAATGCGATATTACATAGTCCAACATGGAGCATTAATCAGCTTGATTACTCTGAAAAGAGCATCACTGTTGTTGAAATGATTATCAGCGAAATTGCCGAAAAAAACTTTAGTATTCCTGAAGAACAATTAAATATGATTGCTCAAGAGTATGGATGTTACCTATTACTCACCGCACATAAAATATATGGTGGCGAGTTTTATTATAATGAAGAGTTCGAACAACCTATGCTGATTTGCTGTGAACCCGATGCAATGATTGTGCTAATGACCTGGAATAAAGTGAAAGGGCGTTTATTGGGTGATAAAACTGATCATATTGCTTATTTCCTTGATGAATTTGGTAAAGCGACCTTCCAACCTGAAAAAGGCACACATGTGGTTTACTTATAACTTCGTAGAAAGTGAGATAAGGTTGTTGATGTAAAGATTAAGTGAGATTAGCACTTAACACTTTTTAAAGTTAATATTTATTGTAGGGTGGTTGGAAATGTATTACACACTTTATATCGGCAATAAAAACTACTCTACATGGTCTATGCGGCCTTGGGTGGTGATGAAATATTTTGATATTCCCTTTGCTGAAAAATTGGTTAAATTTGATAGTTTTGATGAAGATTCCCTATTTAAAACTACGATATCATCCATTTCAAAATTTGGAACTGTTCCGATACTTGTTGATAACGATCTTGTTATTACCGATTCTTTAGCGATTTGTGAATACTTAGCTGAACAGCATCGCAATTTAGCGCTATGGCCGACAGATATAAAACGTAGAGCAATGGCTCGTAGCTTAGTTGCAAAAATGCATTCGGGATTTCAAGCGATTCGAAATTATTTACCCATGAATATCGAGGCTGAATTGCCAGAAGTTGGGCAGATAATTTTACGTGATCACCCCGAAGTAAAAAAAGAGCTCTTGTTCTTAGATGATTTATTAACGTCTTTTTTATCTTCTAACAAATTAAATGATCGCTATTTATTTGGTGATTTTAGTATAGCTGATGGATTTTATGCACCTTTATGCTTAAGATTAAAAAATTATCATATTCAGACAAGCTCAACTTTAGCTAATTACATTGAAACGATTTGTCATACTAAAGGTATTCAAGCGTGGATAAATGAGGCGTTAAAAGAACACAGCTTTGTCACTATGGATGAACCTTATCGGTTACACCGATAATTAAAGATTTTGCTAAAAAATAACCCCACTTAACATTGCGTAAGTGGGGTTAATCTTTGGATTTAATCTAAAAACGCAATCACACTTCTAAATAATCTAAAATTCCTTCTGCTGCTTTACGTCCTTCGCTAATGGCGGTGACGACTAAGTCAGAGCCTCGTACTGCATCGCCGCCGGCAAAGATTTTTGCATTAGTCGTTTGATACCCTTTAACCTCTGGGGCAATAATGCGACCTTGCTTATCTAAATCAACGCCATGTTCTGTAAGCCAAGGCATTGAGTGCGGCTTAAAACCAAATGCCATTACCACTGCATCGGCAGGTAAAATAAATTCAGACCCTTCAATAATAACTGGTGAGCGGCGGCCTTTAGCATCTGGTTCACCTAATTCAGTCCTGACCATTTTCACGCCGGTAACGTGCCCAGTATTATTAATTTCTATACTTAATGGCTGTACATTAAATTGAAATTGTACTCCTTCCTCTTTGGCGTTTTTGACTTCGCGTTTAGAACCGGGCATATTGGCTTCATCACGACGATAGGCACAAGTCACGTCAGTTGCACCTTGGCGAATTGAAGTGCGGACACAGTCCATCGCTGTATCCCCCCCACCTAATACAACTACACGTTTATTTTTCATGTCGATGTATGGGGTATCTTTGGTTTGTTCATGATGCATTATGTGCTTAGTATTGGCGATCAAAAATGGTAACGCATCATAAACGCCGTTAGCATCTTCATTTTCGAGTCCTGCGCGCATTGATTGATAGGTACCTGTTCCAATAAAAACAGCATCGAACTCATTGAGTAACTCAGATAATTGAACTGTTTTTCCTACTTCGGTATTTAGACGAAACTCAACTCCCATCTCGGTAAAAATTTTACGACGGTTGATTAATACTTCCTTATCCAATTTAAATGCAGGAATACCAAAGGTTAATAGCCCACCAATTTCAGGATGACGATCAAAAACTACCGGTGTTACACCATTACGTACTAAAACATCAGCGCAAGCAAGTCCTGCAGGACCCGCACCAATAATGGCGACTTTTAATCCCGTTTTTTCAACATTAGTTAAGTTAGGTTTCCATCCCATTTTAAAGGCTTCATCGGTAATATAGCGTTCGATATTACCGATAGTAACAGCGCCAAACTCTGCGTTTAAGGTGCATGATCCTTCACAAAGTCGATCTTGAGGACAAACACGGCCACAAACTTCCGGTAAACTATTAGTTTGGTGAGAGAGTTCAACTGCTTCTAAAATTTTACCTTCATTAACTAATTTTAGCCAATTCGGAATATAGTTATGCACAGGGCAACGCCATTCACAATAGGGGTTACCACAAGCCAAACAGCGATCGGCTTGGGCTTGAGATTGCGCAGGGGAAAATCCTTCGTAAATTTCAACAAATTCTATTTTACGAATATTCAACGGTTTTTTTGGCGGATCGACACGTTGTAAATCGATAAACTGATAAACATTTTGACTCATTTTCGTGCTCTCCTTACTGTGCTTGAACGCGTAGTTCTGCTGATGAACGACTACGATGACCAAGCAGCGCTTTTACATCGCTCGATTTAGGTTTAACTAAAACAAATTGTTTAGCAAAATCCTGCCAATTAGCTAAAATTTCTTCAGCGCGTGATGAGTGAGTAAGTTGAGCATGCTCCATGATTAATCCTCGTAAGTGCTCTTCATGTATTGAATAATCAGCAACATTTAGCATTTCGACTAACTCTTTATTGATACGTTTATGAAAATCGCCATCAGCATCCAAAATATAGGCAAATCCACCAGTCATACCGGCACCAAAGTTAACCCCTGTTTTACCAAGTACGCATACAATACCGCCTGTCATATATTCACAGCCATTATCACCAATGCCTTCAACAACACTAATAGCACCAGAATTACGTACGGCAAAACGTTCACCGGCACGACCTGCGGCAAATAATTTACCGCCAGTTGCACCATATAAACAGGTATTACCGGCAATGGTTGCTTCATGGCTTAAAAATGCCGAACCTTGTGGGGGGCGAATGACTATACGTCCGCCAGCCATGCCTTTACCAACATAGTCATTAGCATCACCTGTAAGGGTTAAATCCACACCACCGGCATTCCATACTCCAAAGCTTTGACCGGCTGTACCATTAAAGTTAAGGTTGATAGGATCAGTCACTAAACCTTGATCGCCATATTTTTTAGCAATATAGCCGGATAAACTTGCTCCAACTGAACGATCGGTATTTTGAATTTCAAAATAGAAACTTTTGCTTTGACGATTATCCACCGCTTCTTGTGCTTGGGTTATGATCGCTTTATTAAGTAGCCCTTTGTCAAAAGGTTTATTATCCTCAATACAATATACCGGTTTACCTTCAAGCGGTGTGGCTGTTTTAAGTAATCCTGATAAATCAAGTTTTTGTTGTTTAGCTGTTATGCCATCGAGTTCTAACAGCAAATCAGTACGACCAATTAAGTCGATGATGCGACTAACACCTAGTTCAGCCATAACTTCACGCGTATCACGAGCAATAAAGCGGAAATAATTCATCGCTTTTTCTGGTAATCCATGATAGTGCTCACTTCGTAATTTCTCATCTTGAGTAGCAACGCCGGTTGCACAATTATTAAGATGGCAAATACGTAAATATTTACAGCCTAAGGCAACCATTGGCCCAGTTCCAAAGCCAAAACTTTCCGCCCCTAAAATAGCGGCTTTTACAATATCAACACCAGTTTTAAGACCGCCGTCAACTTGTAGGCGTATTTTGTGACGTAAACCATTGGCAACAAGCGATTGTTGCGTTTCAACCAGACCTAATTCCCATGGCGAGCCGGCATATTTCACAGATGTTAATGGACTGGCTCCGGTACCACCATCGTAACCCGAAATAGTGATTAAATCGGCATAAGCTTTAGCAACCCCTGTTGCAATTGTTCCAACACCCGGTTCCGAAACTAATTTAACCGAAATCATTGCAGTTGGATTGATCTGTTTCAGGTCAAAAATAAGTTGTGCCAAATCTTCAATTGAATAAATATCGTGGTGAGGAGGTGGTGAAATTAATGTCACCCCCGGCACAGAAAAACGTAATTTTGCAATATAAGGGGTGACTTTATCACCCGGCAATTGACCACCTTCACCCGGTTTTGCACCTTGCGCCACTTTAATTTGAATCACATCCGCACTCATTAAATAACCAGGTGTAACGCCAAAGCGGCCTGAAGCCACTTGTTTGATGCGTGAAACTTTTATACTGTTATAACGAGCAGGATCTTCGCCGCCTTCCCCAGAGTTTGAAAAACCACCTAACGTATTCATTGCGGTTGCAAGAGATTCATGCGCTTCAGGACTTAACGCGCCAATTGACATCGCCGCGGAATCAAAACGTTTAAATAAAGCCTCTTCAGGTTCGACTTCATTAAGTGCAATAGCCCCACTTTCTGGTGGATTAAGTTTTAATAAATCACGCAATGTAGCAACTGGTCGATTATTGACGATATCGGCATAACGCTTATACTCTTCATAACTGCCATTATTTACAGCTTTTTGTAATGACTGCACCACATCTGGATTATAAGCGTGGTATTCGCCACCATGTACAAATTTGAGTAACCCACCTTGTTCTAATGGTTTACGGCGTAACCACGCTTTTTTGGATAGGTTAAATTGGTCTTGAGCAAAATCATCAAAATTAGCACCACTAATTCGGCTTGTAACGCCTTGGAAACAAAGTTCTACCACATCCTTATGTAAGCCAACTGCTTCAAACAGTTTAGAGCAACGGTAAGAGGCGACTGTCGAAATGCCCATCTTGGACATGATTTTATATAAACCTTTATTAATCCCGTTACGATAATTAAGTATGGCTTCACGGTAGGTTTTATTAATCGTACCTTTATCGACCATTTGCGCTAAAGTTTCATACGCTAAATATGGATAGATTGCAGTTGCACCAAAGCCTAGTAAGACAGCAAACTGATGTGGATCTCGACAGCTTGCAGTTTCAACAATAATATTGGCATCGCAACGTAAATTTTTCTCAACTAAACGTTGTTGCACAGCACCAACAGCCATTGGCGCAGGAATGGGTAGGCGATCGGCTGCAATATTTTTATCTGATAGAATCAGCAATACTGTGCCATTTTTTACTTTGGCTTCAGCATCACCACAAAGCTGTTCAATTGCATCACGTAAGCTACCATCAATTTCATAGGTAATATCAAGCGTTTCTGATTTATAGTATTTTGACTCTAACGTCGTTAATTGCTGAAAATCTGAATACACTAAAACTGGATATTTAAATGCCACACGATGCGCTTGTCCTTCCGCTTCGGCAAACACATTCATTTCACGGCCAATACTGGTAGAAAGTGACATAACGTGCGCTTCACGCAATGGATCGATTGGTGGATTGGTTACTTGCGCAAATTTTTGGCGGAAGTAATCATAAATTAAGCGTGGACGGCTTGATAATACCGCAAATGGCGTATCATCGCCCATCGAGCCTGTTGCTTCTTGACCATTTTCACCTAAAACGCGAATGCATTGATCAAGTTCTTCATTGCTATAACCAAATTGTTTTTGGTAAGTCGCCAGTAACGTATCATCATAATCACGAGAGCCGATATCATCATCAGGAAGATCTTCAACTGGAATCAGACGTTTTACATTCTTAGCCATCCACTCTTTGTATGGGTGACGTTTTTGTAAATCGTTATCAGTTTCAGACGATTGTAAAATTCGACCTTCTTCGGTATCAATCACCAGTAATTCGCCCGGACCGACGCGCCCTTTAGTTATCACTTCATCTGGTTGATAATCCCAAATACCAATTTCCGATGCGCAGGTGATGAGTTTGTCTGTGGTAATAACATAACGAGCAGGGCGTAGACCGTTACGATCTAAGTTACAAGCAGCATAACGACCATCCGACATAACAATGCCTGCTGGACCATCCCATGGTTCCATATGCATAGAGTTAAAATCAAAAAAGGCACGCAGATCTTCATTCATATCTGGATTGTTTTGCCATGCAGGTGGAACAAGTAAACGCATTGCACGTACTATATCCATCCCACCAACAAGGAATAATTCAAGCATATTATCAAGTGAACTTGAATCCGAACCCGTTACATTCACAAACGGTGCGGCATTTTGTAAGTCAGGTATAAGTGGCGTTTTAAATTTGTAAGATCGCGCTTTGGCCCATTGGCGATTGCCCTCAATAGTATTAATTTCACCATTGTGGGCTAAATGTCTAAATGGCTGGGCAAGTGGCCAACGCGGTACAGTATTGGTTGAAAAACGTTGATGGAATAAACAGATTGCTGTTTCCATACGAATATCTGCCAAATCTAAATAGAATCGAGGTAAATCTTTAGGCATGCAAAGGCCTTTATAGATATTGACCTGATTTGAAAAACTACAGACATAAAACGTATCATCTTGCACACGCTTTTCTATGCGACGCCTAACCATATATAAACGACGCTCTAAATCAATTTTTGTCCAACCCGCAGGCGCATTAACAAAGACTTGTTCAATTCTTGGTAGTGATGACAGGGCAATTTCACCTAACACACTTTTATCAATTGGCACTTCGCGCCAACCTAAAATTGATAAAGTTTCATCCGCTAACTCTTCTTCAACAATTTCACGACTAGCTTGAGCTTCGGCTTCATCTTGGCTTAAAAATAGCATGCCTACAGCATAATTTGTTGCTAAACGCCATCCGGCATCTTCAGCTACAAGCCTAAAAAATCGATCGGGTTTTTGCATTAAAAGCCCACAGCCATCGCCCGTTTTACCATCGGATAAAATGGCACCACGGTGCTGCATTCTTGCAAGTCCGTGAATTGCTGTACGCACCACCTTGTGACTTGGTTGCCCTTCAATATGGGCTATCAAACCAAATCCGCAGTTATCTTTTTCATGATGCTGATTATATAACATATCATTGCCTCTAAATCATCGCTTTTATATTTTGTGAAGGTATAGGCATTAATCCCATAATGGCTAAGAAATTAAAGAAAAAAGGTATTTTGGTCAAATAAATATTACTTATAAGTCAATCTTTTAATAAGGTCTATCTGAGTTATTAATGAAGCTAATAATTGATTTGTAGCTTATTGATTATTAAGATAATAATTAAGTATATGGCTGTTATTTTCAAAAAAAATTATATAATTAATATCAATGATAATTGTTATTTTTGTAAATAAGTTTAACTAGATTTAGATGTTTAAGTATGAAATTATGCTAATATTTAATATCTAGGATGGATAAATTAATATTGTTATAATCTATTATCTTTATTTTCAATAATTCAACTATGCAAACCAAAATAACAATTGTCGGTGCTGGTGCTGCAGGGCTTTTTTGTGCGGGATTACTTGGTCAAAAAGGCTTTGATGTAACAGTCATTGATAATGGTAAAAAATTAGGACGTAAAATATTAATGTCTGGTGGTGGTAAATGTAATTTTACTAATCTCGATGTTGAGGCAAAACATTATATATCGCAAAATCGGCACTTTTGTAAATCTGCATTAAAACGATTTTCCCAATGGGATTTTATCCAACTCGTTAATCAATATCATATTGCCTATCATGAAAAGGATCATGGTCAGTTATTTTGTGATAATTCAGCTCAAGATATTGTTGATATGCTTATTCAAGAGTGTCAGAAAGGGCAAGTTAAGTTTATGTTAAAAACACAACTCGAAGATGTGGAGGCTGAACAGCAAGGATTTAAGTTATCTACTTCTCAAGGCTTTGTTGATACTGATAAACTAATTATTGCAACCGGTGGACAGTCGATGCCAGCACTAGGTATGACTGCTATTGGGTATAAAATTGCCGAAAAATTTTCGATTCCTGTTGTGCCAGTCAAAGCGGGGCTTGTGCCATTTACGTTACATAAGCCTTTGTTGGATGTGTTATCCTCGTTATCAGGAATTGCTGTTTTAGTTGAAGTATCTAATGAACGAATCAGTTTTAAAGAGAATCTACTCTTTACTCATCGTGGATTGTCAGGACCAGCGATTCTACAAATTTCTAGCTATTGGCAAGTAGGAGAGGAAATCACTATTAATCTTTTACCGGATTTAGAGTTTGAATCGGCATTTAAGCCTTTATTGGAAAGCAATCGTAATCAAAGTTTAAAAAACTGTTTAGCACAAATTCTACCTAAAAGATTGGTTGACGTATTAATACAACTTAATTTCATTTCTGACACTATTGTTAAGCAGCTTAATCCAAAACAACAGTTTGAATTGTATAAAAACTTAACTCAGTGGCGCATTATTCCAAATGGTACTGAAGGGTATCGAACAGCCGAAGTGACCTTAGGCGGTGTGAGTTGTGATGCACTTTCATCTAAAACAATGGCAGCCAATACCCAACCAAACCTGTATTTTATCGGCGAAGTTGTCGATGTTGCTGGTTGGCTAGGTGGATATAATTTTCAGTGGGCTTGGAGTAGCGCTTTTGCTTGCGCACAGAGCTTTAATTGATTTTATATTGTTATCTAACTATCGATAACACCCATTTGAATATGATATTTTTTGACTTTATATTGTAAAGTTGTACGGGAAATATTCAATAATTTAGCCGCAGTGATAATTTTGCCATTGGCTTGATTTAATGCATCAATAATTAATTGACGTTCATAATTTTCCACTTGTTCAGTTAAATTAT
Source organism: Gilliamella sp. wkB171 (assembly GCF_001693755.1). GTDB lineage: Bacteria > Pseudomonadota > Gammaproteobacteria > Enterobacterales > Orbaceae > Gilliamella > Gilliamella apicola_F. The sequence continues at coordinate 546,947 of NZ_LYST01000043.1, read as the reverse complement.
TGCCGTTAGGTGGGGTAGTTGGATTATTTTTGTCGGGTTGATTATTTGTTTCAACTACGGCATATGGGCTGTTAATATCAAATAATTCTTCATCTAAGGTTATTTGTTGTAATTCGCCCGGTTCACTTTGTAATACCATACTTCGTACAATTGCATTCTCTAGCATTCTTACATTGCCAGGCCATGGTGCTGACATTAACTGTTTAAGTGCATGTTCACTAATACCACTAATAATAACGTTAAAATCATTTTTATGTTTATCGATAAAATAACGCGCCAAAACCGGAATATCTTCTGTTCTTTCTCGTAAAGCGGGTAATTTAATTAAACCAACATTTAAGCGATAAAAAAGATCGCTGCGCATTTTACCACTTTGTAACAGTTCCGCTGGGGATTCATTCATCGCTGCTACAATACGAACATCTGAATGTATCTCTTTATTACCCCCTAATTGCCAATAGGTTTTTTCTTGAAGAAATCGTAATAATTTGCTTTGCATATCTAAAGGCATAGCATTAAGTTCATCTAGAAATAGTGTGCCTCCATTGGCGAGTTCTAAATAGCCTTGTCTATTTTCAGCACCAGTAAATGCCCCTTTAACGGTTCCAAACAAAGTACTTTCGATAAGCGTTGTCGGTAATGCACTACAATTAAGTGAAATAAAAGCCTTATCACGGCGATGGCTGGTTTGATGAATTAATCGAGCAAATAATTCTTTGCCCGTGCCTGTTTCACCTACAATCAGTACAGGAACGTCGTTTCGACCTAAAATATTAGTTTGATCGATAACATCCTGCATTTTATTCGAAACAAAAACAATTTCAGGTAAAGGTTGTTCTTTATTTTGATACAGTTTTCTATTGAGTGTGAAGACTTGATCTTGAAGTTGCCTTACATCAGATAAATTGCGGCCTATTTCTACCGCACCAATAATCTCTTTTTTACTGTTGTAAAGTGGTACTGTAGTATGTAAATAATCAACAAGTTTACCTAAATGATTATAGTAAGATTGGTAATTATCTTGATATTCTTTACCTTGTTGTAATGCTTGCAACATTGTACTATCTTCTTTTTTCAAATTAGGATAAACTTTAAGCAATGGTTTACCAATAGCTTGTTCTTCTGAGTAACCATCAAGTTCTGCGCTTTCCTGATTGTAATAAATATATTTACCTTCTTTATCAATAATGGCCATTGGCTGATGCATTAAATCAAAAAAATGTTTAAATAGTTCTAATGCTTTTAATAATTCAGGATCGATTATCATGATATCCGTACCTTTGAAATTAGGATTATTTGCTAAATATAACTAGCTTTAGTTTGTTCAACCATCACTAATAATGACAAATATTCGTCATAAAAACATATTTTTTACTAAATGACTAATATTATTTCTATGTCTATATATTTAATTTATTGATTTTTATGTTTTTTTAAGTTGGCATGCTGATTGCATTACCTGAGAAAAGCTTTTTTTCTTATTCATTGTGTACTTTTTTATGTACTAATTAACTGGAGGTCATATGTCTGACACAATTATGTCTAATTATAACAAAATACGCACCAATCTTATAACCAAAGATCGTCGTTTTAGTGCGGAAGGTAGCAAACTTTGTTTTGATGGCATTGATTTAGTCGATTTAGCCAAAAAATATCCAACTCCTTTTTATGTGTTTTCTGAAAAAGAAATTGATCGTAACGTTCAAGAAATTAAAGATGCATTTAAGGCACATCCAAATACCAAAATTTTCTATGCATCTAAAACTTGTTCAGTTATGGGCGTACTCAAAGCGATTAAAGATGCTGGTATTTATGCTGAAGCTAATTCGATGTTTGAAGTGCGTAAATGTTTGGAAATTGGTTTTCCAGGAAGCCAAATTGTTTTCAACGGTGTGGTTAAAAAACCTGTTGATTTAGAATTTGCTATCAAAAATGATCTTTATATTATTAATGTTGATAGCTTATATGAACTTGATATTATTGATGAAATTTCACAGCGTTTGAAAAAAGTAGCAAACGTGTGTGTGCGTGTTGAGCCAAATGTACCTTCTGCAACTCATGCAGAGTTAGTTACTGCTTATCATGCTAAATCAGGTATCGACCTTGAACAAGCTGAAGAAACTTGTCGTCGTATTCTTGAAATGCCTTATGTACATCTTCGTGGTTTGCATATGCATGTTGGCGATCAGGTACCTGAAGCAGAGCCTTTTGCTAAAGCAACGAAAGTATTAGTTGATGAATCACGTCGTTTAGAAGAAGTACTTGGCATTAAATTTGATTTAATCAATGTTGGTGGTGGTATTCCTGTTCCATACAAATATGATGAAGAAAATGGTAACCCATTAGAAGACAACATGTACGCAGGTATTACAGCACAAGATTTTGCTGATGCGGTAATCAGTGAAGTGCATAAATGGCGTAAAGATGTTGAAATTTGTATTGAACCAGGACGTAAAGTAACAAGTTCAGCTGCAGTATTGTTAACCGAAGTAGCTTGTGAAAAACGTAAGACTAATTACGATTTAGACGGTAACATCGAAGAGCATGTTGAATGGAAATTTGTTGATGCAGGTTATAGTGTTCTTTCTGATAGTCAACATTTTGATTGGTTCTTCTATGTTTTCAATGCTTCAAGAATCAACGAAGCACATGATGAATACATCAAATTAGCAGGACCATTATGTGATGGTGGCGACTATTATCATGTAGGGGTTAAAGGTGAAGAATTTTTAATGCCAAAAGATACTCAAATTGGTGATATTGTCGCTTTCCTTGATGCGGGTGCTTATACCATCGAAAGTCAAACTGTTTATAACAATCGCCCACGTACTGCTGTTGTTATGATTGATAAAGAAGGCAAAGATCGATTGATTCGCCGTGAGGACACTTACGAAGATATGGTTGGATACGACGTGTATTAATCATGATTTATCTGGGGCACATCGTGCTCCAGATATTATAATGTGAGGTTATTTTATGAGTGATTCTAAAGGTTCAAGTTTACTTGGTATTAAAGACATTGTGTTTATGAATGTCATTGCAATATTAAGTTTACGTCAAATTCCTAATGTGGCGCCTTATGGGGCATCAGCAATGGTGCTTTGGTTACTTGCTGCATTTTGTTTGTTTTTCCCATTAGCGATGGTATGTGGTGAGCTTTCCACAGGCTGGCCAAAAGATGGTGGGATCTTTGTGTGGGTAAAAGAAGCGTTTGGTAAACGTATTGGTTGGATTGTTGTTGTTTGCTTCTTATTTTCTTGTGTGCTGTTTTTCCCACTTATGTTGCAATTTGGTTTTACCGCAATTGGCTATATGTTTAGTGCCGATTTGGCGCAAAATCAGGTGTTTATTGGTGTAGGATCGATGGTGGTATTCTGGATTTTGACACTGATGAATATTCGCGGTATGCAGTGGACCAAAATTATCAATAGTGTGAGTGCATGGCTTGGGGTATTTATTCCTGCTGCAATTATTGTGTTATTAGCTATTGTTTGGTTATTAACCGGTCACCCGATGGCAACTGATTATAGTCATGTTAGTGATTGGATCCCTGATTTAAGCAGTTGGGATACCATCGTGTTTTTATCTAGTATGATGTTTGCTTTTGCTGGTCTTGAAGTGGCACCAATGATTGCAGGACGTACACGCGATCCACAACGAGACTTCCCTAAAGCGATGGCGGTATCGGCAATTGTAATTGTTGGTATTTACATGATAGGTACTTGGGCAATTAATACTTTATTACCTGCGGCTGATACTGATATTGTTGCTGGCGTAATGCAAGCGATGGAAGCGGCGGCTAAAGAGTTACATATGCCTTGGTTATTACCGGTTATGGCAATTTGTTTATTCTTTGGTGCATTAGGTCAAATTAACTCATGGTTAGTTGGTCCTATTTATATGTTACAAGAAGCATCTAAAGAAGATAATTTGCTTGGTGAACGTATTGGTCGTTTACATCCTGTATATCAAACACCAGCATTTGCTTTAGTTATCCAAGCAATAATTGTAACGGTACTTTGTTTCTCAACGTTTGTATCACCAAGTATTGCAGCAGCTTATTGGATGTTAACCGCATTAACAACCATTTGTTACTTTATCCCTTACTTAGTGATGTTTATTGCTTACTATCGTTTACGTATTACTCAACCAGATGTACCACGTAGCTTTAAGATACCAGGTAAAGTATTACCAATTGTTTTACCAGGTTTAGGATTCTTATCTACGCTATTTGCGGTGATCTTAGTCTTTATTCCACCTGCACAAATTGATATGGGTGGTTATGTTGAGTATATTGCGAAAATTGTTGGTGGTGCAGTGCTTGCAATTGTCCTAGCTGAATGGATATATTACCGAGCACAAAAACGTAATCGTTTGCAACAACAATAATATAGAGGAGTAAGAGTATGTACAAACCTATATTGGAAATTGATTTGCGCAAATTAAGGAATAATGCGCGAGTCGAAAAAGAGATACTTGCTAAGCACGGCATTGAAGTGATGGCGGTCAATAAAGTCTTTGATGGTTGTGTTGAAACCGCCAAAGCGGTGCTTGATGGTGGTATTGATGTAATTGCCGAGTCAAGAACTTACAATCTAAAAAAACTTAAAGACGCGTTAAATTGCAAAACGTGTTTATTACGTAGTCCTTGTTTGAGTGAAATCAGTGATGTCGTTAAATATGCTGACATTAGCTTAAACAGTGAAAAACAAGTTATCCAAGCACTTTCTGATGAAGCGGTTAAACAGCAGAAAATTCATCAGGTTTTATTAATGGTGGATATGGGTGATTTACGTGAAGGTATTTGGTTTGAACATGTTGATGATATCATCGATACTGTCAAACTTATCTTATCGTTACCTGGTGTTGAACTTTACGGTCTTGGAACAAACTTCAATTGCTATGGTACGGTTTTACCGACTGTAAAAAATGGAGTAGACTTTTTACAAATTGCGCGTAAAGTAGAGCAAGCTTGTAACATTAAGATCAAATATTTATCAGCGGGTAACTGTACGAGTTATCATTTACTTGATAAAGGTGTTTGGCCTGAAGGCTTAAATCACATCAGAATTGGTGGTTTACATGAGTTTGGTATTGAGTATGTGGATATGAAGTATTTAGACGAATTCCATCACTCAAATAAACCTGTCGATAAAGCATGCAGTAATTTGTATAAATTGTATGCGCAAATTATTGAACTCAATAGTAAACCAACTGTTCCTGTTGGTGAGTTAGGTGTAGATGCGTTTTTAAATAGTAAAACCTTTGTTGATCATGGTACGCGTAAACGCGCACTCCTCGCTTTTGGACGTCAAGATGTACCGTCTGAAAACTGTGTACCGATTAATGATAGTATTACTGTTTTAGGACAGACCAGTGATCATACTATTGTCGATATTGAAGATGTTACTGAAACATTGCGTGTTGGCGATATCATTGGTTTTGAACTTGATTACACAGCCTTACTTATGGCTTGCCAAACAAATGGTGTAGAAAAACGTTTTATTTATTAATTCGTGTTAGCTGCTGGTTACGCCAGCAGCTGTTATTAATTATTAGGCGGTTTACATGGCAACATCAGAATCACAAGAAAGCCCTTATCCCAGTAGTTTAAAGAAAAATCTAAAAAATCGTCACTTATTGATGATTTCGTTAGGGGGATCAATCGGTACGGGATTATTTATTGGTATTGCCGCACCGCTTAGTACAGTAGGCCCATTAGGTACTATTATTGCTTATTTAATGGCTGGCAGTATTATGCTTGCTACTATGTTATGTTTAGGTGAGCTTTCTTGTGCTTTTCCCCATGCAGGTTCTTTTCAACATTATGCATTAATGTTTATTCCGAACCCAATTTGGAGTTATACCATTGGTTGGTTATATTGGTTAAGTTGGGTGCTGTCGATGGCAGCTGATTTGACTGCTGCTGCTATGATAGCCCATCAAGTTTTTCCTGCGATTCCTATTTATCTTTTTAGTCTTTTAATCCTTACAGTTATCACTTGTGTGCATTTAACTTCTGTTCGTGCATTTGGTGAAAGTGAATATTGGTTTTCAACCATTAAAGTCTTGGCGATTATTGCGTTTATTTGTATTGGCATTTATTTGTTATGTCAAGAATATAACCAAACCCACGTTTTACCAACACTTAAGACAGAACATGGCTGGTTTCCAAATGGTTTTTTATCGATTTTTGTCTGTATGACCATTGTAACTTATTCGTTTCAAGGTGTTGAGTTAATTGGTAATGCTGCTGGTGAAGCGCAATCACCACAAGCGGTATTACCAAAAATTATTACCGGTGTTGCTTTTCGTATCATTTTGTTTTACGTGTTAGCGATTGCGGTATTAGCACTGGTTTATCCTTATGGCACAGAACATACCGAGATCAGCCCTTTTATATGGGTATTTAATAAGGCAGGTATTAGCTTTGCCTCTTATGGCATGCTGTTTGTTATTTTTTGTGCTGCCATTTCAGCTGCAAATTCAGCAATTTATGCTAGTTCAAGAATGTTATGGTCTATGGCTCAAGATAACTTAGCGCCAAAATATTTTTCAGATGTGAATAAACGAGGTGTGCCAACTAAAGGGATTTTATTTATTGCACTTATTGCATTAGTATCCTTATTTTCTAAATATATTGCTGCTGAAAAACTTTATATCTATTTAGTTGCAGGTACTGGACAAGTCGGTTGTTTTGCTTGGATTGTTATAGCCTGGTGTCAGTACCGTTTTCGTAAAGGTGTCAATACTGGTCAGTACCCTAAAGAGATGATTAAATTCAGATCGCCTTTATTTCCTTGGTTAGCCATTATATCAATTATTGCAAATACAGTGATTATTATGGGCGTTTGGTTTGATGAGTCAGGTTACTTTATTTTATTATCTGAAGTAGTATTAATTGTTATTATTCTTATTTCTTACTTTTTCTATAAAAAACGTAATCCCGAAAAAAGTCGTTAATCGGTACTTTTTATGTAATCGAGTCAATAAACATATTGTCTTGATTACATAGGATTGATTATTAGTAACAAACTCTATTATTGTTGAAACAAAACCGAATCACGTTTTATTAATTATATCTCAATTTGTCTGTACTATTTTAGAAAAGCAGCTACACCAGTAAAAACAACTTGTGCCGCAATAGCGGATATAAGTAATCCAGTTAATTTTGATAAAATTGATATACCGGTATTTTTTAGCACTTTAGCGATTGTTTTAGCACATAGCAACATGGCATAAATACCGCTTGAGGCAATCAATAGCGAAAGGGCACCAATCAGATTTTGCATACCTACGGAACTTGTCCCCATAACAATAATCGTACCGATCGAGGCGGGACCCATACATAAAGGTATTGCAAGAGGAACCACACTAATATCATCATCATCAGTATGAATTTTATTTTTTTCAGGTGAATCATTCATCAACGAAACCGCTGTAATAAATAGTAATGCGCCGGAGCCAATTCTAAAAGCATCGAGTGTAAAACCAAACACACTAAACATGGCATTACCAAAAAAGAATAACACAATACCAATGATAAAAACGGCACACGATGTTTTAAGTGCAGTTTTTCGGCGTTGTTGTTCATCATATTGTTTTGTGCCACTTAAAAATGCGCTCAAAACTGCTGGTGGTGTCATTAATGCGAACAATTTTATAGTTGTTGCAAGAATTTCAAAAAGATAGTCACCCATAGCATAACCTTCAAAAGAATAATAAAATTTGCTTTAACTTTGTCAACGCTAGATAGTTGGCAGGAAACAGTATGTTTTAAATATAAAAACGGTCACCGTAAAGGTGACCATCATTAGACAGATATATTTTATATTGTTTTTTTAAATCATTAACCAATAAAGAATTAGTTAAGGCGCTCTTTAATACGAGCCGCTTTACCACGAAGTTCGCGTAAGTAGTAAAGTTTAGCTTGACGTACTTGACCACGACGTTTCACAGTAATTGAATCAACAATTGGTGAGTGAGTTTGGAATACTCGTTCAACACCTTCGCCATTCGAAATTTTACGTACTGTAAATGCAGAATGTAAACCACGATTGCGAATTGCAATAACCACACCTTCATAAGCTTGAAGACGTTTTTTGTTACCTTCAACAACCCATACTTTTACTTCAATCGTATCACCTGGGCGAAAAGACGGGATGTCTTTTTTCATTTGTTCTTGTTCTAATTGCTGAATAATTGCATTTTTCATAATGTTATCTCTTACTAGTTATACTGAAATTTTAGTTGCTTTGTTTATCACGGTATTCTTGTTGAAATTCAGTGAGTAAACATTGCTCTTCATCAGTCAGAGCTAGATTTTCAAGAAGATCTTCTCTTCTCAACCAAGTTCGTCCTAGTGATTGTTTCAATCGCCAGCGACGAATCGCTTCATGGTGACCAGACATTAACACATCGGGCACCGCCATTCCATCTAACACCTCTGGTCTGGTATAGTGTGGACAATCAAGTAAACCGTTAGCAAAAGAGTCTTCTTCTGCTGATGATTCATGATTCAACACGCCAGGAATAAATCTTGCTAGAGCATCAATCATGGTCATTGCCGGTAATTCACCGCCACTTAACACGTAATCCCCAATTGACCATTCTTCATCAATTTCGGTTTGGATAACGCGTTCATCTATACCTTCGTATCGACCACAAATCAAAATCAATTTTTGATATTGTGACAACTCGCAAACACCTTGTTGGTTTAATTTGCGCCCTTGCGGGGAAAGATAGATTACTTTTGTATCTTCACCTGCTACTGCTTTCGCTGCATGAATGGCATCTCTAAGTGGTTGTACCATCATTAACATGCCGGGACCGCCACCATAAGGTCTGTCATCGACAGTCTTATGCTTATCATGCGCAAAATCGCGCGGGTTCCAATAATCTACTGTTAACAGTCCATTTTTTACGGCTCGACCAGTTACACCATAACAGGTAATAGCTTGGAACATTTCGGGAAAAAGGCTAATTACGCCAATCCACATATTCTTACCTTACCAATTAAAATGCTGGATCCCAATCGACCACAATCATTTTTGTTGTTAAATCAACTTGTTTAATAAATTGTTCTTCAACAAAAGGAATTAAACGTTCTGTTGCTCCAAATGCATCTTTTAGATTTGCTTTAACAACCAACACATCATTAGAACCGGTTTCCATTAAATCAGTGACCTGACCTAAGTCATAACCATTAATTGTTTTTACTCGGCAACCAATCAGATCTTTCCAATAAAAATCACCATTATTAAGTTCTGGTAATTTTTCTGCATCGACAAATACTTCGGCATTAGTTAATGCATTGGCTTGATCACGATCGTCAACACCTTTGAGTTTCACAATCATGTCTTGATTATGGGGTTTAAAGCTTTCTACGATTACTTCTTGCCATTGCCCAGCACGCTGAATATACCAAGGTGTGTAATCAAAAATACTATCTGGAAATTCTGTAAACGAAAAAATCCTGAGCCATCCACGAATGCCGTAGCTTGAACCAAGTTTACCCACAACAATTAGATTCTCAGTATTCATCATTACAATTACTATTAGTTACTAATATTAAGCAGCTTTTTGTGCTTGTTTGATCAATGTGTTAACACGATCAGAAACGGTTGCACCTAAACCTACCCAATGATTTACGCGATCAAGATCTAAACGTAATTCTTCTGCTTTACCTTGTGCAATTGGATTAAAAAAGCCAACGCGCTCAATAAAACGACCATCACGTGGGTTACGGCTATCAGTGACAACTACTTGATAAAAAGGGCGCTTTTTAGAGCCACCACGAGCTAAACGAATAGTTACCATAACATCCTCTTAAATTAAAAAATAATCTTTATCTTGCCCAACATGGACAAAATCAAAGCCCCGAAATTATACTCTTTCTGGCAAAAAGTGCAATGGCTGTTTATGGCTGATAAAAGGTAATACATTTATTAACCAATATCTATAAATAATCAATCTCACCAATAATAATTACTGGGATTGATTCGGTTCAAAAAACAATCATTAACAGGCGTTTTAATCTATATCTTTACCCATTAATGCCGTACTTAGCCCTTTTCCATGCATATCAAGCGCTAAAGAGTAAGTTATGCCACGGGTGATTGCACAATTTTTATACTTCCAAATAGCTGATAACTGTTTGACGAGCTGTCATTCAATTAGCGTTGAGTCCATGGCAATAATCTCTTTGACAGCTGTACGAGCACATCACTCATGACGGTAACATGATCTTTGGCTATTTGTTTAAACGTTACTTGCGAAAAATCGGCAACTCGTTCTGTAATGACAATATTAGCAGGAATACCGACTTTAAAAGATATTCATACAGATTTATTGATTTCAGGTGAGTTTCATTTGATTTACCACAAAGATAATGTTCTTGAGCAGAAACAATCGGTTGAATTAAAGGAGTTAGAAAGGCATAACTTTATTGTTTTTTTAAAAGGTATAGTTATTTGTATTTATACCGAACAATTGACGTAGCTATATCATTCAATATGCTATAGAAGTTAGGCTGTAGACATTTATGATAGGTTAGTATTACAACTGGGTTAACCTTATTTCAATTTGAACATGACAATATTGCGATAATCTTATTTGAAGGCATCTCGCTCAAAAGAGCAGTTTATCTGATTAAGCAAAGAGATCGACAATTACTAAAATCAGCTTAAAAATTTTATCAATTTATTAGGAATAATAACATGATAAATTAATATATTAATTTATTTGTGTATTTTACTTAATATTGTCTTAATTTTTTGTTTTTTTCTTAAAGAAAGCTCGTTTTAACACGTCAAAAAAACCTAATGAACGCACCATTTTTGGTCCATCAATATAAACTCGAATGGCTCTAAGTACTTGTTTAGGTTGTTTAGAAGCAAAAGTAAAAGTACCATCTTTTTTGGTTTGAATTGAATAACGTGGAATCCATTTACCACCAAATAGTACCGATGCAATAACAAAATCGACTTCATTCCAAGGGATTTGAATATATTTGCGCGGGTCATGCTGATGATAAAACTCAAAAGCTTTGTCTCCGATTATGATATTGCCATATTCAGTTAAACCAGTAAATGCTGTTGCTTTTACCGTTAAATCAATCTTCGTGTTTAATGATTGAACCATCTATTGTGTTCCCAAGCTGGACTTGAATTAGTGATGATATCCTTTTCATCATCGTTATGTGATGAAAAGGATAGTTTGATTATTAAGAAATTGTTGCTTTAAACTAAAACGGTATATTTTAAAAATACGTTGGTTAAAACATTATCTTTTATAAAAGACCAATAACGTGGCCAATAATACCTACAACAAATAATCCAAGGATAATGATAATAGGTGAGACTTTTTTACGTAGTAACCACATACATAAAAATGTTAAAAGTAATGGTACAAGTCCTGGTATTAATTGATCCAAGTTATTTTGCAAGGTAGTAACTTTTTCTTGTGTCAAAGATAATCCAGCTTGCATTTGTTGCAATGCTTTTTGAATGCCTTCCGCACCAGCTGGTAAAGCATTCCAATCAATAAATGCACCATTATCTAATTTTACAGTTGAAACGACTGGTTGGAATTTTATTGATACCCACCTTTGTACCAAAGCTGCTAGTACAAACATCCCTAAAATAGACGCACCTTTCGTAATTTTTTGGAGTAAACCACCAGATAAATTATCGGTAATTTTTGAGCCAGTACGATAACCAAATTCTTGGGTATACCACATAAAGCTCCAACGAATAATGTTCCAAAGTAAAAAGAATAGAATTGGTCCCATAATGTTACCACTAAGTGCAAGTGAAGCTCCAAGCGCACCAAGCATCGGTCTTACTGTAAACCAGAATACTGGATCACCCACACCAGCTAATGGTCCCATCATCCCGACTTTTACACCTTGGATAGCAACATCATCAACCGCAGCCCCGTTGGCTCGCTCTTCTTCTAGCGCAAGCGTTACTCCTAGCACAGGTGATGCTAAATAGGGGTGAGTGTTAAAAAACTCTAAGTGACGTTTTAATGCAGCAGAACGATCTTCTTTGCTGGTATATAATTTTTTGATAGCTGGGATCATTGAGTAAACCCAACCACCATTTTGCATACGTTCATAATTCCAAGAACCTTGGAGGAAAGTCGAACGCCAAGCAACCGCTAAACGATCTTTTTTGCTTAATTGAATTCTATCAGTCATTTTTTTCTCCAAGTTCCTAGTAATCATTTAAAATGTCGTCAAGTGGATCGCCTTTATCGCCACCATTTGAAGAGTTTCCGCGTTCAGAAAGGCTAAGATAGATTAACGCCAAGGCAATACCAAGCGCACCTAGTGCAATTAAGGTTAATTGTGATATCGCTGCAACTACAAAGCCAATAATGAAAAATGGCCATACTTCGCGGTTTGCCATCATATTAATGACCATGGCATAACCAACCGCAACAACCATTCCTCCGCCTATTGCCATACCTGTTGTTAACCATTCTGGCATCGCTTCTAATGCGCCTTTTACCGTTTCAGCAGGGATAAATAAAAGAGCTGCTGCTGGGATTGCGATTCTTAGACCTTGCAAGCAGATACCCAAAATTTGCAATAATTCTATTTTACGAATATTTGCTTCTTCTGCTGCGGCATCCATCATATGGACTAATGGCACAGCAATGGTTCGCACAATCATAGTTAAGAATAATCCAGCAACAGCAAGTGGAATCGCAACTGCAATTGCGGTCGAAACACCAGCGACACCTTGTCCACCTAAAACTAAAATGATGGATGAAGCCACTGCGGCTAATGCTGCATCAGGTGCAACTGCTGCCCCAATGTTTGCCCAACCTAATGCAATCATTTGTAATGATCCGCCTAATACAATACCCGCTTCTAAATTTCCGGTCACAAGTCCAATTAATGAACAAGCAACCAAAGGTTGATGAAATTGAAACTGATCTAAAATCCCTTCCATACCCGCTAGAAAGGCAATAACTATCACCAAAATGATAGCAATAATTGATAATGTCATAATATAACCTCTTAAATAAACTAATTCTTTTGCTCAGCTAATTCTTGTTTCGCTTTCTTTAATAATTCATCCATATTATCGTTAGAATCATTAGGCACTTTACGAACGTCAAATTTGACGTTTTTAGCTTTTAACTTTTCAAAGGTTTCAACGTCTTGTGCATTCATTGATAACACTTTATTAACCATTACTTTACCCACAGAATGTGCCATCGAACCAACATTGACAACATTGATATCAACACCACCTTCGATAGTTCTTAGTACATCTTCAGGATTTTCAAATAGCAATAAAGCTTTGGTATTACCAAAACGAGGATCACGCGAAACTTCAATAATTTTTTTGATAGGCACGACGTTTGCTTTCACGCCAGGAGGCGCCGCTTCTTCAATCAGTTTTTTTCTTAACTGATCCTTCGCAACTGAATCTGATACGACAATAATACGAGTCGGATTGGTTGATTTTGTCCAAGAAGTGGCGACTTGACCATGTAATAAGCGAGAATCGATACGAGCTAGAACAATTTTCATCTTTCCATCACCGACAACTGTTCCTTCAGGAATAGCGGCAGAGGGTTTAGATGTTTGTGTTTTGGCAGGTTCAACCGTTGCGCGAATGCCTTCTTTGGCGGATTCTAAAATTGCTGAGGCAATTTCTTTAGCTGTTTCCATCGAAAAGCGTGATGAGTAAGCTTCAATTAACATAGGTAAGTTTAAACCAGCTACAATCGCCCAATTACTATGTTCACCACATAAATTATTTGCTTGATTGAAAGGTGTTCCGCCCCATAAATCCACTAAAAAAAGCACTTCATCTTGATTATCGAATGTTGCTATTGCAGCAAGCATTCGCTCTTTTAAACTTTCAGGACTGTCACTTGGATGCAAGGTAACCGCTTTAACGTTTTCCTGCTCACCAAATATCATCGTTCCTGATTGTAGAATCCCTTCTGCAAACTCACCATGAGTTGCAAGAATAATTCCTACCATACACGCTCCTCCAAATATTTATCTCATTGGATAATAAAAAATTACTTTAAATGGGCTCCAAAAACTAGTTTGGTTTAGTTAAGTCATATGTAAAAACATTGAACATAAATACTCTGCTTATAAAAAATATGGGGTACATAGTTGTTTGTAAAACAAATGTTTATATTCCTAATTTTTATATAATTAACTGTTAAATCATAACATTTATTAATAAGTTAAGTATAGATAATCTATTTTTTTATAGAAGAATTTTATCTATTTTTAAAGAATCATTTATTCTAGTTACGAAATTTTTGCTAATTATTGATCATCCATTTAATAATGGATACTGTTATTTTAATTATTTGTGATAATAAGTGTTGAAGCTATTTAGGTGGGTATTATTATTTTATCGATTGATTATTAAGATAGTGGCTTAGTAATAACGAATTAACGCAAAATTAATTATAAGTTATTCAATCCATAGTAAGGGATTTTGATATTGATCAATAAGTTGTTGACTGAAACCTCTACCGTTTTAGACTTCTGAGATAATTTTCTTCAAAAGCTAATTGATTGTTCTTTGTCCATTTCGTTAGGTATGTTTCGCTAACATGCAAATCAATATCGTTGCTGTTTTTGATTTTAAGGATTTTTTTATCACTCAACTTTAGATCACATCAAACAATGTCAAAGATAACTGATGTGATCTATACGTTAAATTAGATTGTCTTAGTTTTTTGATTTACCGAATTAAACTTTAAAAATTAAATTAAGGTTACTTTAGTCAAATGCACTATTTGCTATTTTTTAAAAAATACATATGAACTAAACATCATCTTTTTTAGAGTTATTTTCATCGTTATTTTATAAACCATGATCTTTTAGCGCACTACGAATAAATCCATTATTTTCTGATAAGATTTTTTTTGCTTGCATAAAAGATAGGTTACCTAAAATCATTAAAATAGCCGTTTTACAGTGTCGATTACTTTGTTGTAATGCTAAAGTCGCTGTTTGTCGGTCACAATCGGTTGCTTGCATAACAATTGATATTTGGCGCTCAATCAGTTTAGCATTGGTTGCTTCAACATCTACCATTAAATTACCGTAAACTTTGCCAATTTTAATCATACTTGCTGTGGTTAACATATTTAGTACAAGTTTTTGTGCTGTGCCCGCTTTCATTCTTGATGAACCGGTGATCACTTCCGCACCAACAATGGGGGTGATAGCGATATCGGCTAATTCAAGCATTGGAGCTTTGGGATTGCAACATAAGCTTACAACTTTGCACCCCAGTGATTTAGCAAAGTGCATGGCACCAAGAACATAAGGTGTGCGCCCACTAGCTGCAATTCCGACTAAAACATCGTTTGCTGATAAATTGATCTTGGTTAAATCATGTTCAGCTAATTGTGGATTGTCTTCAGCATTTTCAACAGCATGAAAGATTGCCTGCTGGCCACCAGCGATTAAGCCGATAACCAGTTCAGGCGGTGTGCCATAAGTTGGTGGGCATTCACTGGCATCTAAAATACCTAAACGCCCCGATGTGCCAGCACCAATGTAAATTAATCTACCTTGATTTAACAAAGCGTGACTAATTAACTCTACTGCTTGAGCTATGTTGCTTAATTCTTGCTCTACTGCTAAGGCAACTTTTTTATCTTCATTATTGATAATTTTGAGAATTTCTAATGTGGAGCAGCTATCAATTTGTTCACTATCTGGATTACGGCTCTCGGTTAACATTGAAGATAAATTAATGTTTTGCATGTTTTCTTAATCCTAGCCATAGAAAGAATATTACTAGTGTAAATAAACAACCAAAGCCTACACCAATAGCAATAACAGGGAGGTTGAGCGCAACAGCTAAGGTATAAAGCCCTAACATGATCATCATTGCACTATATTCGCTTAAGTTTTGGATTGATATGACACTACCTGCACCAACTAAATCTTTGCCCATTTTTTGAATTAAAGCATTAAGTGGCACTAAGAAGAATCCACCTAGTGCACCAATGATAACTAATAAAATATAGGATGAAATAATATGGCTTTGCAATGTAAAAACTATAACGGCTATGCCCATCATGATTCCAGCAGGAATACAACGTAATGTTTTATCGATCGAAATAAACACGCTAGCTAAACCAGCACCAATTACAATACCGATGGCAACAATGGCATTAAGATTGGTCGGGGTTGAATTGTCAACAATACCTAAAACCACAGGCACCCAGCTAATCAATAAAAAACGTAATGTAATGCCTGCTCCCCAAAATAGGCTGGTGCCTAATAACGTATATAGCGCTTGTTTATTACTGAAGATGATTTTCACTGTGTGGGTAAAATCTTTTACCATACTGGTAAATTTCCAGTGAATATCTTTTCTTGCAGCCGGTAACTTGGGAATAAATATGTTAGCAATTACGGCGAGTGCATACATTAAAACGCAAGTAAGTAAGGATGCACTGACATTCATATCGGCAATATGCCCACCAGCCAAAGAACCTAGCAAAATTGCTGCAATTGTTGATGCTTCAATTAAACCATTTGCTTTTATTAACTTATCGCCCGATGTTAGCTCGCCTAAAATACCATATTTTGCTGGAGAGTAACCAGCAGCGCCTATACCCACTAAAAAATAACCGATAAATGGACTAATATTTAAGCAGATACTTGCGGCACCAATTAATTTTAGACCATTGGCTATCATCATCGCTTTGCCTTTGGACATACTATCGGCAAATTGGCCTACAAAAGGTGAAAGAATTATAAAAGGAACAACAAAGCTAATTTGTAATACTGACTGGCTCCATTGTGGGTAATGCAAATTTTTAATATAAGCAAGGATAGCAAAAAAGATCGCATTATCCGCAAATGCTGAAAAAAACTGCGCTAGCATGGTTGCCACCATGCCTTTGCTTAATAGTGAATATTGTTTCATAGTAGATTCTGACTTATTCATCGGCCATTTTTCTTAGCGTAATAAAATCGATTTTACCTGTGCCAAGTAATGGTAACTCTTTAACAACCCGAATATCTCGCGGTATGGCTAGTGTTGGTATACCAAGTTCTTGAGCGGCTTGATTGAGTAATTCTCGATTAATATTAGACGATGTGGTAAACAGTACGATTGCTTCGCCTTTAGACGAGTCTGTTTTTACCGTTGCACCATTCATCGAATCGGGATCGACTTTTTTGGCTAGAGCTTCAACACTTTCTAATGACACCATTTCACCGGCAATCTTAGCAAATCGTTTTAAGCGTCCTTTAATCGTGACAAAACCTTCGTTATCAATAGCAACAATATCGCCAGTATCATACCAGCCTTTTTCGGTCTTGCCGTTTTCATCTGTGGCTACAGGGGGCTCAAGCTTACCTGGATTTTCAACACGCAAGTAGCCTTTCATGACATTAGGCCCTTTTAGTTGTAATTCGCCACCATCGGTAATCCCTGATATAGGAATTATTCGTGAAATCATACCAGGCAATAACCGTCCAACTGTGCCAGCTTTAAAGGCCATAGGCACATTAAGAGCAACAACCGGTGCACATTCGGTCACACCATAACCTTCTAAAATACGAATACCATATTTATCTTTCCATTGTTCTCGAACAGAATCGGGTAGTTTTTCGGCACCGGCAACTACGTAACGTAAGCGCATAAAATCATAAGGGTGAGCATATCGCGCATAGTTAGCTAAGAATGTTGGTGTACCAAATAAAACAGTACAATTTTGGTCATAGATAATTTCGGGTACCATACGGTAGTGTAATGGATTTGGATATAAAAAGGTTCGACTGCCCGAAAACAGCGGTAAAAATAGACCAGCAGTAATGCCAAAAGCATGAAACAGTGGTAAGGCTGACATAAAACGGTCTGCTGGTGTTGGATCGATAACTGTTCGAATTTGCTCTACATTGGCAATCAAACTATTATGGCTATGAACCACACCTTTAGGATTACCTTCAGAGCCGGAAGTAAAGAGTACTAAAGCTTCATCATCGCTAGATTGACGACGCTGAACCAAACGTGGAATATATTGATGAATTAAAATATATAATTTATCACTGAAATTTAAGCTTTTACGTAAATCTTCAAGGAAATACCATTTAACACCCTTGACTTCTTCAAGCAAGTAATCAAGCTTCCCTTTTTTGATGAATTTTCGAGAAGTAATAATGGTTTTAATTTCAGCCGCTGTTACCGCACAAGTTATGCCTTTAGTACCCGCTGTATAATTAAGCATTGCTGGAATTCTGTTTTTAACCGATAAACCAAAAATAGTTGCAACAGTAATTGTAGCGTTTGGTAATAACAGACCGACTCGTTCTTTTCTTTTGGTAATTTTAGCAATGATGCAGCTAACACCAATGATTTGTTTAAGAAGGTTTCGGTATGAAGCTTCCGATGTTGTCGGGTCTTGCACCATTCGTGATTTAACCCCGTATTTTACTTGTGCTTCAAGTAAAGCTTCGAATAGTGTCAATTTAGGGCGACTTGCCATACGGGCATTCATCATAATTTCATGCAGTTTTTCACCTGCTATGTAACGCCTGTCTCTGGCTTTTGGCGCATTTGGCATTGGAATAGAGGTCGGCTCAAGAACATGAATAGTTATCTTTGGAAACAAATGCCGTTTGAATAATCCTTTTAAACGACTGGTTAGGGTAAATTCTGCTCCTTCAATCCAAACAGGTACGATAGTCGCTTTAGAACGAGCCGCAACAAAAGCCGCACCGTCATAAATTTTCATTAACGAACCTGTTATTGTGATTCGGCCTTCAGGGAAAATAACAATTGGACGACCTTTTTCAATTTCACGAACTAATCGTTTTATTGCCATAGGACTGATAGGATCCATTGGCACAAAATCAACATAATGCTTTGCTAAACGTACCAACCAATGGTCTATATAGCCTGCATAAATAGCAAAGACAGGTTTTACTGGTAAAAAAACACCGATTAAAACGCCATCGAGAAAGGAAACATGATTAGGCGTGATAAGAAGCCTATCTTGTTTTAAATTATCTAGATTGCCATGAACTTTAACATGAAATAAAATCTTAAGGAAAAATTTTAGTATTTTAAATAACATCTGATTTCTCAATTGTCGTGCAAAATTACACTTTGTCATAATAGTGAAAAAGTAAGCAATATACAAGATAAGCAATTTATCCTGTTATTTGAATTAAAACAAAACATTATTATAAAGGCCATTGGGGTTACTGAATAATTAGACAATTGATGTTGGTCAAAAAAATAAGCATTAAAAAATGGACTGGAGATAAAATGTTAATATTAACGGCTAATGAGATTAAAAAAGTTTATACCATGCAAGATGCGATCGCAGCAGATAAGCAAGCTTTGAAAATTTATACTGAGGGTAACAGTGAGGTTCCATTACGGATTAATTTTGATATGCAAAAAGGTCAAAGCTTATTTATGCCTGCACATATAAAAGGTAGCGATATTGTCGGCATTAAAATTGTGTCAGTCTTTCCTGATAACCCAGCCTTAGGCAAGCCATCAGTACCGGCACAAGTATTATTGCTTGATCCACAAACTGGTGAAGTTTGTGCCATGTTAGATGGTACTTATGTTACTCAACTTCGAACTGGCGCGGTACAAGGAGCGGCAACAGATTTATTAGCGCGTAAAGATGCTCGTCGAGCGGTATTAATTGGTACGGGAGGGCAAGCTGTATCTCAGTTGGAAGCGATGCTTACTGTTCGTCCACTAACGGATGTGGCCATTTTTGATATTGATAGTGAAAAAGCTAAACAGTTCACAGAAGAGATGAAAAGTCGTTTTGAACATTTCTCTACTAACTTTTATTACTCACAAGACTTGGATCAAGATATTAGTCGAGCCGATATTATTACTTCTGTGACGACTTCAAAAGTAGCAACGTTTAATGGCGAGAACGTTAAACCAGGTACTCATATTAATGGTGTTGGTGCTTATACGCCAGAAATGCATGAAATTCCAAGTGATATCGTGAAAAAATCGTCTATTCGTGTTCTTGATACTAAAGAAGGTGTTTTTGCTGAAGCTGGCGATATCATCGATCCGATCAATCAAAAGTTAGTATCTAAAGATGATTTTTTAGAATTAGGCAATCTAGTGATGAATTCTACGCTATGTCGTGAAAATGATCAGCAAATTACGTTATTTAAAACCGTTGGTACCGCAGTGCTAGATGTTTACGTTGGCTATGATATTTATTTAAAAGCTAAACAAAAAGGAATCGGCTTAACAATATAAAATAGGGCAATAGCCCTATTTTTTGACATAATTTTTTAAGTAAGCAATAACCTTTTATCGATATAGAGCTTAACTTTTTAATTCTTCTTTTTGCGAACGCCCAAGTAATGCCATTGCCGCTTGTTTTGGATCTTTATGTTCATATAGAACTTGATAAATTTGTTCTGTAATTGGCATATCGACGTGATAGTTTTTAGCTAATAACCATACTTCTTTGGTATTTTTATATCCTTCAACAACTTGAGCGATAGTTTTTTGTGCTTCTTCAATGGTTTTATTTTGACCTAATAATATACCAAAACGACGATTACGTGATTGATTATCAGTACAAGTTAACACCAGATCGCCAAGCCCAGCCATGCCCATAAAGGTAGCAGGGTCGGCGCCAAGTTTAGCACCTAATCGCATCATTTCAGCGAGCCCTCGGGTAATTAGCGCTGTTCGGGCATTGGCACCAAAACCCAGCCCATCGGATAGACCTGCACCAATAGCAATAACATTTTTGACAGCGCCCCCCAGTTGTACGCCAATAAAATCTTTACTGCTATAAACTCGAAAACTTTTACTACAGTGAAATAAATTCTGTAACTCTGTTAAAAACAAATCATCGGTTGATGCAACGGTTACCGCAGTAGGTAAACCTGATGCGACTTCTTTAGCAAAGGTCGGACCAGAAATAACTGCTAAAGGAATTTCATTGCCTAGAATTTCCCTTGCTACATCTTGTAATAAGCGTCCTGTGTCGGCTTCTAAACCTTTTGTCGCCCAAACGATTTTTGAATCTTTGCGTAAAAAAGGTTTAATTTGCTTTAGAACACTAGCAAAAGCGTGACTAGGAACTACAATAAGTAGGATGGGGGCAGCATTAACAGCGGTTTGTAAATCCGTTTCAACCTGTAACTCAGGTGGGAAAGCAATATCTGGTAAAAATTGCTTATTTTGCCTATCGTGCTGCAAAATAGTCATTTTATCAGGGTTATGACCCCATAATAGTGTTGGATGACCATTACGAGCCAGCAATATTGCTAAAGAGGTTCCATAGGAACCTGCTCCAATGACTGTTACTACAGCACTTTTTTTCATAAATAATCCAATAAACTGATTAAAAATTTATTGCCAAACAACCACTATTGTAGTGTTTCAGCAGAATTAGCTTCAGCTTGTTGTTGAAGATAATTAAGGAATAGTGCATCAAAATTTACTGGCTCTAAATTGAGTTGAGGGAATGTACCTTTGGTCACTAAACTTGACACGACTTCACGAGCATAAGGGAATAAGATATTTGGACAATAAGCCCCAACGCAGTGTTGGATTTGGTTTTCGTCAAAGCCAATTAATGAAAAAATACCGGCTTGAGTAACTTCACATATATACACAACTTCATCTTGTGACTTCACTGTTACTGTGACGCGCAAAGCAACTTCATACACGCTTTCATTCAAAATTTGAGATGATGAATTAAGCTCAATATTCATGTCTGGTTGCCATTGTTTTGTAAAAATTTCTGGCACATTATTGGTTTCGAACGAAACATCTTTAGTATAAATACGTTGAATTGCAAATTGTGTTTCTGCTTGTTGTGTATTGTTTTGTTCAGTCATGATAAAACCTTATTTATTTTTAAATTATATTATTTTCTAACTAATGGTAAATTTTCGCCATTCCATCCAGCAATGCCATCTTTTAGGGCATAAACATGTAAAAAACCTTGTTTTACAAGAATTTCACCAATATTCGTTGATGATAAACCATTTTCATCAATTAAAATAATGAGATCCTCTTTGAATTTATCAATGGTTTTGGCGCTCGCATTTTTAATATCAATCGGCAAAACATTATGAGATTCAGTCACATGCCCTTTTTTAAAGCTATCAGCCGAGCGAATATCAACAATGACGGCATTTTGTTTATTGATCATATTGATTGCTTGGGCATTATTAATGATCTTAACTTTCGATAATTTGCTTTTAATTGTTAATACAATGATTGCAATAAATAACACAATCCAACCGAGTGAAAGTAAAAGGTGATTTTTTACAAAAGGAATAATTTCGAGTGTAATAAAGTCCATACTTATGTGATTACCTGATTTTTTCGATATAAGCTACGATTATAGCGATATTATGCGGTGAAATATAGTACCATTATGTGAAAACATTATTTAATGTCATGATGATTATTCGATTTTAAGTTAAAAATAGATAACTTTAGACAGAGTTATATTGATAATCGGCTCCTTAATTGATTAATGTTTTTCTAATTTAGTAATGTCAATTCCAATCAAATATTTTTCAAATAAAGCTGAGGAATCTTAATTAGCTTTTCCTATTTTTGTACATAATGGTGACCAATTCTTCTAGTTTGTTTCAATATTAACCATCAAACAACCAACATATAAAACTTACTTTTTCTATTACTCAAATAACACTGAGCAAAACAAAAAATTATTATTTAATTATCATTAGGTATTGAAAAGTGCTGAAGTAAAGTTTAAACAGAATATCTGTATGCACCAAAACTGAAAAGTTTATAAAAGCTGCAACTGTATATGACTTATTTTATATTGGCTCTAGTTTAAGCTTTTGTGATCTTTAATTAGGTCGCAATGATTTGTTTTGGTGCATTACTTTGGTGCTTATTGCTTTATTTTGGTGCGATAATAATATTTGTGTTATTATCAGGTTAGCTTATTGACCACTTGAGCGTGGTTAAAAAATGGCATCATATTTGCATAACTGTAAACAACTTGGCAAAAATGCCTTTTAAACTGAACAATTATTTGTCCTTAATGGAGAAGATACATGTCTACACAAAAAGTTTTAACACTAATTAAAGAAAACGATGTTAAGTTTGTTGATTTACGTTTTACCGACACAAAAGGTAAAGAACAACACGTAACAATTCCTGTTAGCCAAATTGATGCTGATTTCTTTGAAGATGGTAAGATGTTTGACGGTTCATCAATTGCAGGTTGGAAAGGTATTAATGAATCAGACATGGTATTAATGCCAGATGCATCAAGTGCGGTAATTGATCCATTTTTTGAAGATGTTACATTGAATTTGCGTTGTGATGTTTTAGAGCCAGCGACATTACAAGGTTATGATCGTGACCCTCGTTCAATTGCTAAACGTGCTGAAGAGTTTTTAAAATCATCAGGTATTGCTGATACGGTTATTTTTGGACCAGAACCAGAATTTTTCTTATTTGATGATGTGCGTTTTGGTACGCCAATGTCTGGTAGCTTTGTACATATTGATGATATCGAAGCAGCTTGGAACTCAGGTACTAAATATGAAGAAGGCAATAAAGGCCATCGTCCAGCAGTTAAAGGTGGTTACTTCCCACTTCCTCCTGTTGATTCTTCACAAGATATTCGTTCTGAAATGTGTTTAATTATGGAGCAATTAGGTTTAGTTGTTGAAGCGCATCACCATGAAGTGGCAACAGCAGGTCAAAACGAAATTGCTTGCCGTTTCAATACATTAACTAAAAAAGCCGATGAAGTGCAAATTTATAAGTATGTAGTACAAAATGTTGCTCATGCTTATGGCAAAACAGCAACATTTATGCCTAAACCGATGTTTGGTGATAATGGTTCAGGTATGCACTGCCACCAATCATTAGCCAAAGATGGGGTAAACTTATTTGCAGGCGATAAATATGCGGGCCTATCTGAAATGGCGCTATATTATATCGGTGGTATCATTAAACATGCTAAAGCAATTAATGCGTTTACCAACCCTGCAACTAACTCGTATAAACGTTTAGTCCCAGGTTATGAAGCACCAGTGATGCTTGCTTACTCAGCACGTAACCGCTCTGCGTCAATTCGTATTCCTGTTGTGACTAGCCCTAAAGCACGTCGTATTGAAGTTCGCTTCCCAGATCCAGCTGGTAACCCATACTTGTCATTTGCGGCACAGTTAATGGCTGGTTTAGATGGTATTATCAATAAAATTCATCCGGGCGATGCGATGGATAAAAACTTATACGATCTACCACCAGAAGAGTCTAAATTAATTCCACAAGTGGCTGGCTCACTTGAAGAAGCACTTAATGCTTTAGATGCTGATCGTGAGTTCTTAACTCGTGGTAACGTATTTACTAATGACACTATCGATGCTTATATTGATTTAAAACGTCAAGATGTTGATCGTGTTCGTATGACTCCACATCCTGTTGAATTTGAGTTGTACTATAGTTTATAAGTTATTTTCGATTTAACTTAAATCTTCCACCGCTAATCAGCGGTGGTTTTTAGCGAGGGCGGGAATTCAAACGATGACATTTGATAATGAATCTGATGCGAATCTTGTTCTCGATTCAATAATCACAAGTATTTTATTGCTCGATAAAAATCTTCATATTCTTTATGCCAATACGGCAGCTCAGCAATTATTATCGCAAAGCACAAAAAAATTATTAGAGAGTTATTTGCCTGATTTATTGAGTTATTATTCATTAGATTTTGAACTCATGTTAAGTGCGTTAGAACAAAATCAAGGTTTTACGGATAATGAAGTGAATTTAGTGATTAATAATGAATTGCATATTTTATCATTAACGGCACAATTATTAGCAAATGGACGCATTCTTATTGAAATGGCTCCATTAAATAACCATAAGCGCCTTAGCCAAGAGCAATTACAACAAGCTCAACAAAGTGCAGCTCGAGAATTAGTTCGTGGACTTGCTCATGAGATTAAAAATCCATTAGGCGGTCTGCGTGGTGCGGCTCAATTATTATCTCGGGAATTACCCAAAAATGAGCTACAAGATTATACACAAATTATTATTGAGCAAGCCGATAGGCTCAGAAATTTGGTTGATAGATTATTAGGCCCTCAGCAGCGGTTACAGCAAAAAGAACAAAATATTCACAAAGCAATAGAACGAATCTATGCTTTACTCTGTTTAGAAAAGCCTATTAATATTCAAATTTTACGTGATTATGATCCAAGTTTACCTGATTTAATTCATGATTCTGAACAGATAGAACAAGTGATTTTAAATATTGTCCGTAATGCATTGCAGGCTATAGGAACAAAAGCAGGAACAATAACGATAAGAACAAGAACGGCCTTTCAGGTGACTTTACATGGACAGCGCTATCGACTTTGTGCCCGCATTGATATCGAAGACAATGGACCTGGCGTACCGGTTCACATACAAGATACCTTGTTTTATCCAATGGTGAGTGGTTATGAAGGAGGAACAGGAATTGGACTTTCGATTGCACATAATATAGTCGATCAGCATCATGGAAAAATTGAATTTAATAGTTGGCCTGGACATACTGAATTTTCTGTCTATTTGCCAATTAAACAATGAGGTAAATTAAAATGAATGTTTGGATTGTTGATGATGATAGTTCAATTCGATGGGTATTAGAAAAAGCGCTAACCAATGCTCACTTTAACTGCGTTACTTTCGCGAATGGTCAAGAAGTGATTGATGCGTTAGATACGCATGTGCAAAAACCTGCTGTATTGATCTCGGACATCAAAATGCCAGGACTTGATGGGTTAACCTTATTACATTATGTGAAGGAACAAATACCTAATTTACCTGTAATTATCATGACAGCCCATTCGGATCTTGATGCAGCCGTCAATGCTTATCAAAAAGGTGCTTATGACTATATTCCTAAACCATTTGATGTGGATGAAGTCATTCAATTAGTTGAACGCGCAATTTTACAAACGCAAACAAACAAGACAAGTCAAACCACAACAGCAAAAGCCTCAACCGGCATTATTGGTGAAGCACCCGCGATGCAAGAGGTTTTTCGTATTATTGGGCGATTATCTAAATCATCGATTAGTGTTTTAATTAATGGTGAATCAGGAACAGGTAAAGAGTTAGTTGCTAAGGCGTTACACATTCATAGCCCGCGTTCACAATCGCCTTTTATTGCTCTTAATATGGCTGCAATTCCTAAAGATTTGATTGAATCCGAACTTTTTGGGCATGAAAAGGGCGCTTTTACTGGTGCGGCTCAAATCAGACATGGTCGATTTGAACAAGCTAATGGTGGAACCCTATTTTTGGATGAAATTGGGGATATGCCATTGGATGTACAAACGCGTTTATTACGCGTACTTGCAGATGGACAATTTTATCGTATTGGTGGTTATTCACCAGTAAAAGTCGATGTACGGATTATTGCGGCAACGCATCAAGATTTACAAGCGCGCGTACAAGAAGGTAAATTTAGGGAAGATCTTTTTCATCGTTTAAATGTTATTCGTATTTTATTACCACCGTTACGAGATAGAGCACAAGATATTCCAAAACTTGCTGAGCACTTTTTACATACAACTGCAAAAGAATTAGGTGTTGAAAGTAAAATTTTTAGTCCTGAAGCTTTAAAAATCTTATGTATGTCAAAATGGCCTGGGAATGTTAGGCAGCTTGAGAATACCTGTCGTTGGGTTACTGTTATGTCCTCCAGTAAAGAAATACTGGTACAGGATTTGCCACCTGAACTACTACAAATGTCTATGCCTAAAAATTCAATAGAGTGTGAACCCCGCTCTCAACCATTTCATCAACCAGAACCTGAAATGAATTGGCAAAATTTACTTGAAGATTGGGCTAAACAAGCACTAATTGCAGGCAAAACAGGTATATTAACCGAAGCAGTAAACGATGTTGAACGTATTTTATTAAATTGTGCGTTAAACTTTACGCGTGGTCATAAACAAGATGCCGCCCATTTATTAGGATGGGGACGTAACACATTAACAAGGAAGTTGAAAGAATTATCAGATGATACACAAAATAAATTAGATGAGCTTTGATCATTAATTAAATAAGTTAGTTTGATTACTTTTGAATTGAAGTTTTTAAACTAACTCAATCGAAGTTTAATTAATTAGCAGCTTTTCAATTCTTAACAAAAAATTTGTATATTTATTTCTGATTTTCTCTCATTATTAATTAAAACCATAATTAACATTTTTCTATTTTTAGAGCAATGTTATTCATCTAATATGATTTTGGTTTTTATTCTTTTATTAAAAAACAAGAAATAACTTTTCGCATAAAAAAACGAATTTATGTAGAAATATGTAGAAATATGTTGACATTTGGGAAGGGAAACATATATAATGTTTAAAACGCAAAACGCAAAACGCAAAACCTGTAAAACCCTATTTATCGTTAGATAAATCGTTATATTTAAGTTTATTATTTCACTCTAATCATTTTCGCTCTTCAATTAACTTTTTATTCTCCTTTTTAAAAGGAAAAAAAGCTCTTTTTAATCAGAAAATATTTAATTCAGTTTCTTTTTATTTAAAATTTATTGGTATCATTTTAGGATTAATCACTGCTAATTCAGCTAATTCGTTAACTGCCACCACTTCAGCTGCAATTCATGGCAATGCACCATATTTAACTTTTGATAATGGAGCCACTAGCAGAAATAAAACAGATCCGCTTTTGAATATTACGCTTTACGATGGCCGAAGTTATAGCATCAAAGATAGTTTATCGACAAAAAGCAACCCAATTCGGCTTCCTGCTGGAGGCGAAAAATTAAAAAATATTAAAACTCAACTTCCTTTAAATAAACT
Source organism: Gilliamella sp. wkB171 (assembly GCF_001693755.1). GTDB lineage: Bacteria > Pseudomonadota > Gammaproteobacteria > Enterobacterales > Orbaceae > Gilliamella > Gilliamella apicola_F. Next base: position 519,100 of record NZ_LYST01000043.1, on the reverse strand, counting down.
GAAAATCAGCTTGTTAGATCTAATTTCAAGTAAGGGTTATTGGAAAGATAATGATGGTGATAAGTTGTATACTGTTTCTGGCAATTTAACGTTAACTGTTAAAAGCGCTGATGGTGAAATGGTAAATAACCCTGAGCAGCTTTTGAACGATGCTTGTAATTCTCCCTATCAACTCAGTTTAACCAGTGATAGCGGCGTTTTATCAACTCGCTATGGCTTGCCAAATTCTTCTAATTTTATTGGCAATCAAGCAGTTTACTATCTTATCCCTAATAAAGTGACTACTCCTTATTTTTGCTTTGCTCGACCTAATTTAAAGTATAATGATAGCGATCCTTTTCCAAATTTTACATCTATGTCGGGACCAACAAGTGAATGGGATGGTACTAAAGGATTTAAACTTCAAACCTTATATCAACCTTCTACCAATTTTCCAGCCACAGCATCAAAAGGACTGTATTTTTATTTAACGGTAGCAGGGGCATTATCAAGTGAATTAAGCTATAGTAAATCGCCACAAAACTCTGGGATTAGCTTAAATATTACTACAGATAATATTAAACAAATCAATGTTGCTAAAGTAGAATTTCAAGGACCAGGTAATGGTTCAAGTGCTGCAGAAGCTGCAACTGCAAAAGATCCAACTACTTTTACAATTTATTCAGATAAGAATAAAAAAAATATGATATACCGTTTCACAATAAGTAAATGGTTTATAGCAAAACCGGGTTATATTGACTATCCTTCGGCTAAATCCTACTGTGAAAATTTAGGTTACAAAATAGCTAGTATTATTGAATTAACTAATGCAAATGGTTGGGAATGGCAAGGTGGTTTGCCTAATCAGCCAAATAATTACCAGCGTAGAATTGGCCGAACTTTATTTGCTGAATGGGGATTTACTGATAAGAATTATTATACAAATAGTGATCTAGAGTATGGTGATTATTGGACTGGGCAAATATACGACAATCTGAATGAGCCTTATCTTGTCCATTCAGATACCGGTGATGTATATCATGGTTATCTTGGTGGTAATAAACAGCGAGTTGCTTGCGTTAACTGATAGCTTTAACACAAATTTAGTATGAAAATTATTTCCTCACAGCCAATTATAACGGTGTGGGGAGTCGCATTAATAACATTGTCATCTTCACTGGATAAAATGCATTTATTCGATTGTTATATTTCTAATCTACCTAAAACATCAATTCTTTTATTCTATTAAAGTTAATTGAATAGCTTTATTTTTTTAGTTACAATCTAATGAAAATGATAATTGTTATATTTATCATTTCTTTTTTTATCAAGAATGATGATTAGGAGCCAAAATGTATTCACGTATCAAATTTAAGTTTATAGTGTTGTTAACAGCACTATTTGTGTTAGCGGGATGTGATGATAATAAAAAAAATGAGCAAAGTTCGGTTAATAAAATAACCATTGAGCATGCACAAGGTAAAACCGATGTACCTGAAAACCCTAAAAAGGTGGTCGTTTTTAATATTGCAACCCTCGATATTATGGATGCATTGAATATTTCTGTCTCAGCCGTACCTCAATCTGATGTGCATTATCCTGATTTTTTATCGAAATATAGTGATAAAAGTTATACTAATGTGGGGACTTTATTTGAACCAAACTATGAAGTTTTAAGTTCAATGGCGCCTGATGTTATTATTGCTGGTGGTCGTGCGAACGATGTTTATAATAAATTGAATGATATTGCTCCAACTATTTCTCTTGATATTGATCCAAATAACTTTTTGGCAAGTTTAACACAACGAACTGAACAATTAGGAACGTTGTTTAATAAACAAGACCAAGCTAAAAAGCTTTTAGCTGATTTTAATCAAAAAATTGAACAACTAAAACCAAAAACAAATACCGCTGGAAGTGCACTCGTCATTATGGTTAATGGTGGCAAAATGTCAGCATATGGACCAAAATCTCGCTTTGGTTTTATCTTTGATATATTAGGTTTTAAACCTGCCACAACATTCCAAGAAGCAGGGCGTCATGGTAACGCAGTTACCTCTGAGTTTATTTTAAGTGTTAATCCACAGTGGCTATTTGTTCTAGATAGAGATAATGCTATTGGAAATAAAGAAGCGCAATCAGCTCAACAAGTTTTAAATAACGATTTAATTCAAAAAACAGATGCATGGCAAAATAATCATATTGTCTATTTAGATTCAACCTCAATGTATATTGCTGGTGGTATTCAAACTTATAGCCACTTAATGGATCAAATAAGCGAAGCTTTACAAAAAACATCAGCTAATTAATCAAATATATGGTGAAGTCGTTTTATTTTATTACAGGCATTTTCGTTTTGTTGATAATGTCTGTAATAAGTTTATTTATTGGGGCAGGGAATGTCACGCTATCCGATCTTTGGATAGATAGTACCATGCGAGAGATTTTTTTTGTTAGCCGCGTTCCTAGAACCGTTGCTTTATTATTTGCAGGTAGTGCCATGAGTGTTGCCGGTTTAATAATGCAATTGTTAACCCAAAATCGATTTGTTGAACCTACTTTAGTTGGCACTACTCAATCAGCCAGTCTTGGTTTATTAATCATGATGGTTCTTGCACCAAGTGCAAGTGTTATGACTAAAATGGTTGTTGCTAGCTTATTTGCTATGGCGGGTACAATGATTTTTATGGCGATTTCCCGAAAAATCATTTTCAAATCAGCATTGATGGTGCCGCTTATTGGTATTATGTTGGGGGCAGTCATTAGCGCGATTACGACATTTTTTGCTATGTATTTTGATTTATTACAATCGCTTGGTGGCTGGGAATCAGGCGACTTTTCAGGTATTTTACGGGGCCGTTATGAATTATTATGGTTAGTCGGCGGTTTGACATTGCTTGCTTGCTGGAGTGCCGATCAATTTACCGTTGCAGGTTTGGGGCGTGACTTCTCAGTTAATGTAGGTCTTAATTATCGTCGAGTCATGTTGACGGGGCTTATTGTTATTGCATTAATTGGTGGTATTGTTGTTGTGGTCGTTGGCGTTTTACCTTTTTTAGGATTGATTGTGCCAAACATTGTCAGTTTATTATTTGGTGATAACGTTCGTAAAACTATACCTTGGATCTGTTTATTTGGCAGTGGATTAGTATTAATTTGCGACATTATTGGTCGGCTAATTCGTTATCCATTTGAAATTCCCGTGAGTGTTATTCTTGGCGTAGTTGGCGCTATTATTTTCTTAATATTATTGAGTCGAAGACGCCATGTCAGTTAATCAAAAACGTTATACAATAAGTCAAAAAAGAGTATTTTTGTTATTTATTCTGTCTTTAATTTGTATAAGTTGTTTTATGACTTTAAACCTTAAAGGCAATATTAGTTATATATTGATGCACCGAACTTGGATTGTGCTAACCATGATTCTGGTTGCTTTTGCTGCATCGACTTCTACCTTACTTTTTCAAACCGTTACCAATAATCGAATTTTAACTCCATCAATTATGGGATTTGAATCTTTGTTTGTATTAATCCAAACGGTTGTGATCTTTTTTATTGATACACAAGGTATTCCCTATATTGGGATTATTGGTAAATTTGTATTTGAATCATTATTATTAATTTTATTTTCTCTTTTTTTATACCGTGGTTTATTCACTAAACTCAAACAAAATCTACATTTAGTTTTATTAATTGGTATTATTTTAGGTACGTTGTTCCGTAGCTTTTCTAACTTACTGCAACGTTTAATGACGCCAACAGAATTTGCTGTGTTACAAAGTCGAATTTTTGCAACCTTCACCCGTGCTGAACCTGTCTTGATTATCTTTTCATTAATAATAGCCTCTGTGATTGGTGTATTTTTGTGGAAAATGCGATTTCGATTCGATGTGCTTGCTTTAGGTCGGGATAATGCCATTAATTTAGGTATCGATTATCAAAAGAGCGTAACAATAATTTTATTACTGGTTTCAGTTTTAGTCGCAATATCGACGGCATTAGTTGGACCGTTTACTTTTTTAGGTCTATTGATTGCTAATCTTGCTTATAGTATTAGCGGATCAAGTCAACATCGTTATCTACTGCCTACCGCTTTTTTATTGGGTATTATTTTTTTGGTCGGTGGGCAAATGTTTTTAGAGCGTGTGTTAAATATGGTTGGCGCTTTATCTATCGTGATTGAATTTATTGGTGGTTCTTTGTTTATTTTCTTATTATTGAAAAAGGTTCCAATGTGATTGAAATTGAGAATGTTTGTAAAAGCTATCAAACTATACCTGTATTAAAAAATGTCAATGCGACTATTTCGCAAGGTGGGATTACGGCAATTATTGGACCAAATGGTGCTGGTAAATCAACGCTTTTATCGATTATCAGTCGACTGTTATTGGCTGATGAAGGTATCGTTAAAATTCAAAATATGGATGTTGTTAATACACCAAGTGATAAACTTGCGACCTATTTATCTGTTTTAAGACAAGAAAATCGGTTTACCAGTCGGTTAACTGTTTTTGAACTTGTGGGCTTCGGGCGTTATCCTTATACCAAAGGGCGCTTAAATGCTGATGATTATAAGCATATTAATCAAGCTCTAGATTTTTTAAATCTAACCGAATATAAAGACCGTTTTATTGATGAATTATCCGGTGGTCAGCGCCAGCGTGCTTATGTGGCTATGATTCTTTGCCAAGATACCGAATATGTCTTACTTGATGAACCACTCAATAATTTAGACATGAAACATGCGGTTGCTATGATGAAACAATTACGTCGAGCGGCAGATGAACTCGGTAAAACCATCGTTATTGTCATTCACGATATTAATTTTGCATCCGTTTATTCAGACTATATTTTGGCGATGAAAAATGGCGAGCTTGTTTATCAAGGTAATCCAAAGCAAATTATGAATTCACAACTTTTAGAGGATATATTTGATACCCCGATTAAAATTGAGAATGTCCAAAATCAAAATATTGCGATTTATTATTAATTTATTTTTTATGCTTGATATCGAATATAAACGAATTCAAATTTTAACCAGTTAAACAATGATTGTTCCTGCATTAACACTGTTAAGCATCAGATAAAACAATTAAGGTTTACAATTTCTCTTTATTCATGTTTAATTGCCAACAATATGTTTGCTGAGACTATATTATGAAATTAGACGAAATTGCTTTGTTAGCGGGTGTGTCTCGAACTACAGCTAGCTATGTAATTAATGGAAAAGCAAAAAAATATCGTGTTAGTGATAGAACGATTGAAAAAGTCTTAGCGGTAGTTAAAGAGCATAACTATCAACCAAATCAAGTCGCAGCAGGACTAAGAGCCGGTAAAACACGCACAATAGGTATTATTATTCCTGATTTGGAAAATAGTAGTTATACAACAATTGCCAATTACTTAGAGCAATTAGCGCGTAAAAATGGATATCAATTATTACTTTCATGTTCTGAAGATAAACCAAGTATAGAACAAGAATGCGTAAGGCATCTTCAGCAGCGGCGAGTTGATGCTTTAGTGATATCTTCATCGTTTGTTTCTCCTCAAGATTATAGGTTTTATGATGGTTGGCAAAATAACCAAATTCCATTATTTGCCTTAGATAGAACATTATCCAATAATCAATTTAGAAATATCGTTGGATCTGATAAACAAGATGCCAAAACGTTAGGTTCCACGTTTAGTCAATTTGTTGATGGAACTGTTGTTTATATTGGGGCTTTGCCTAATTTATCGGTTAGTCAATTACGCCTTGAGGGATTTGAATCAATTGCTGCAAACCAGTTTAATAAAGTTGATTTTTTATATGCAAATAATTATAGTCGCTGTGACGCCGAAATTGTATTTAGTCGTTGGTTAGAAACGCATGATATACCCGATGGTATTTTCACTACCTCCTTTTCATTATTACAAGGGGCGATTGACTCGATCTTAAAAAAATTTGGCTATCTACCCAATCAACTGACGATTGCTACTTTTGGTGATCATGAACTGCTTGATTTTTTACCATGTAGGGTGATATCACTTGCTCAAGATCATCAAGAAGTTTCACAAGTTGTTATCGCATTATTAATGGAAAGCTTGCGTGAACAAAGTTATAAGCCCGGCACAACCATTATTCCAAGGCGGTTGCTATATAGGGGAAGCTTGGGTAGAGCCTGTCTGAGCGATTATAAAAAATAGCTTTTTAAATTTTAATCAAAAATTGGATCTAGATCACATATTAATTATTAATAGAAATAATTTATTTGATAAATATTTTAATTGTATTCATCATTGCTGAAACGATTCAATATAATTCAATTAAGGATTTAGAATTGTTGAGTTATTTTAGCAAACCCAACATTTTAACCCAGAGGTATTTATTCTATGTTTCATTTAGTTAAAGAAAATATTCATTTAAATGAACAAGCGACTAACAAGCAAGAAGCAATAAAAAAAATTGCCGCAGCATTAACGAGTGCAGGTTTTGTTGAAGATGGATATGTGAACGGTATGCTAGAGCGAGAAGAGCAAGCTGCAACCTATCTGGGTATTGGTATCGCGATTCCTCATGGCACCACAAAAACTCGCCATTTAGTGAAAAAAACAGGTGTACAGGTATTTTGTTTTCCTAATGGCGTTGAATGGGGGGATGATGGTGAAAAAGCGTACTTGGCTATTGGTATTGCGGCAAGCTCTGATGAGCACTTAGAATTACTTCGCCAGTTGACACATGTTCTTGGTGAAGATGGCGTCGAAGATAAAATTAAAAAAATTCAAACAGCGGATGAAGCAATTGCTATTTTAACCGACAAAGTAGAACAAGAAGATAGCAAATTTACCATTCATCAAGATTCAGTCTTATTAGATATTCAAGCAGATAGCCTAGCAACCCTACAAGCATTGAATGCTTCGCGTTTAAAACAGCACAATGCAGTGAATGCTAATTTTATTGCCGATGTGCTTGATAATAAACCTAATTATTTAGGCAATGGGATTTGGTTAAGTGATAGTAAAAATGGTAATTTAAAAAATGCGATTGCCATTAGTCGTACAGTTAGTCATCTGAGTGAAGATAGTAAACCTGTAAAATTGCTTATAACAATGTCAGTTGTAGATGATTCAGTTGCAGAGGTTGTGCATAACATCGCATCGTTGATTTTTAGACAAAAATTAAACCAACTTTTAACAGCAAATGTCGAACAATTAAGTCAGTTACTTATTTCTGGTTCTGATATCAATAATTCTGAGCATATTGAATCGACCCTTACTCCTGCTCAATCTAATGCAGCCGAATCAAATGATAATGAATTAAGTCGTGAATTTGTTATTCATAATGAAAATGGCCTGCATACCCGCCCATCATCTGTATTAGTTAAATTGGTAAAAGAATTCAATAGTAAAATAACGGTTGCCAATTTAGATGGTAAAGGTGAGCCTGTAAGTGCAACTAGCTTAATGAAGATTGTTGCTCTAGGTGCTAAAAAAGGCAGTCGTCTTAAATTTACTGCTGTTGGACAAGATGCTGAGCAAGCGCTCGAAGCCATAGGTCAAGCCATTGCTAGCGGATTAGGTGAGGGAACTGAATAATGACTTATCGTGTTGCAACAATTACATTAAATCCCGCTTATGATCTATTAGGTTTTTGTCCTAAAGTTGAACTTGGTGATGTTAATTTAGTGCAGACAAATGCACTACTTGCTGCTGGTAAAGGGATTAATGTTGCCAAAGTACTATCAGATCTGGATGTTAAGTTAACGGTAGGTGGTTTTTTAGGTAAAGAAAATCGTGATGGTTTTAACTTGCTGTTTAAATCACTAAATGTCGTTGATAAGTTTCAAACCATTGATGGGCGCACCCGTATTAATGTTAAATTAACGGAAGAAAATAGCGAAGTTACCGACCTAAATTTTTCTGGTTTTACGATTAGTGATCAAGATTGGCAGACTTTCGTTACCGATTCATTAGAATGGTTAAAAGATATAGATATGGTTGCCATTAGTGGTAGTTTACCTGCTGGCGTATCTCTGGAAAAGTTTACAGAATGGATGAAGCAAGTTAAAGCAATTTGCCCTAAAGTGGTTTTTGATAGTAGCCGTGATGCTTTAGTAGCAGGTCTTAAAGCCAACCCTTGGTTAATTAAACCAAATGATAAGGAACTTGAAATGTGGGTTGGTCGAAAGTTATCTACGCTTACTGACATCAAAACAGCTGCTTTACAAATTATCGATAGTGGTATTGAAAATGTGGTCATCTCACTTGGCAGCAAAGGTGCATTATGGGTAACAAAAAATGAAGCGTGGATTGCTAAACCCCCAAAATGCCAAGTTGTTAGTACTGTCGGCGCAGGTGACTCAATGGTTGCTGGATTAATGTATGGTCTTATGACCAATCAATCAATTAAAGATACGTTAGTGTTTGCATCAAGTGTTGCAGCGCTATCTGTTGAACAAGCAGGCGTAGGTATTTCTGATCGTCAAGCTGTAACTAATATGCTCGGCAAAATTGAAATTAACGCTGGATAGGAGTATTCATGAATATATATATTGTTGAAGGTAGTAATACAGGTCCAGTAAATGGACGATTAGCTAAAGCTGAACTTATTTTAGCTGCTAATGCTTTAAATTTAAATGTAGTTGAAAACGCAGCAAATGCCGATGTGATTGTTGCAGTGGGTACAGGATCAATTGCTGATACATCAGTGATGGGTAAAAAAGTTTATGTTGTAGAAGATATCGATGATGTTTTTGCCAATCCGAAACAAATAGTAAACGATGCGCCAAATAAAGCAAAAGTTTATGAACAAACTGCGATAACAGCTTCAGCTTCTGCTACAGGTATCAAACGTATTGTTGCTGTGACTGCTTGCCCAACAGGTGTGGCTCACACATTTATGGCAGCCGAAGCCATTGAAGAAGAAGCAAAAAAACGCGGCTGGTGGTGTAAAGTTGAAACACGTGGATCAGTTGGCGTGGGGAATGAATTAACACCTGAAGAAGTTGCTTCTGCTGATGTCGTTATTGCTGCATGTGATATTGATGTTGATTTAAGCAAATTTGCTGGTAAAAAATTATATCGTACTAAAACTGGCCCTGCTCTTAAAAAGACCGCTCAAGAATTAGATAAAGCATTTGAAGAAGCAACAATTTATCAACCTACAACCAATACCTCATCAGCTAAATCAAGTAATGAGAAAAAGAGCGTTTATAAACATCTATTAACGGGTGTGTCTTACATGTTGCCAATGGTGGTTGCAGGTGGTTTGATCATTGCGCTTTCTTTTGCTTTTGGTCAGTTCCAAGAAGTATTAAAAACAGTTACTGTACTTGAAAATGGCGTAGAAGTTGTTAAACAAACTCTTGTAAATGAGCTTGTTGGAGAACCTCATTTAAAACAAATTGGTGATTTAGCATTCTCACTAATGGTTCCATTGCTTGCTGGTTATATTGCTTACTCAATTGCTGATAGACCAGGGCTTGCTCCTGGCCTAGTTGGTGGTTTACTTGCAGTTTCAACTGGTGCCGGATTCTTAGGTGGTATTATTATTGGTTATTTTGCTGGTTATTTAGCCTTGTTAATTACTCGATATTTACCACTACCAAAAACGCTTGAAGCATTAAAACCTATTCTAATTGTGCCTTTACTTGCAACTTTAATTACAGGTCTTGTTATGCAATTTGTTGTTGGTACGCCAATCGCATGGTTAATGAAAACTATTACTGTATGGCTAAATACCATGAATGGTGCTAATGCTATTATGTTAGGTGCATTATTAGGTGGCATGATGTGTACAGACATGGGTGGACCAATTAATAAAGTTGCTTATGCTTTTGGTACTGGTATGATTTCTTCACAAGTTTATGCACCTATGGCTGCAGTAATGGCAGGAGGTATGGTTCCTCCATTAGCGATGGGATTAGCTACTTTAATCGCCCGTAAAAAATTTGCTAAAGCAGAACAAGAAAGTGGTAAAGCGTCTTTAGTTTTAGGTTTATGCTTCATCTCTGAAGGGGCAATTCCTTTTGCAGCGCGTGATCCGTTACGTGTTATCCCTTGTTGTATTGTTGGTGGTGCAATCACTGGTGGTATGGCATTGGCATTTGGTTCAACGTTAATGACGCCACATGGTGGGTTATTTGCGTTAGCAATCCCAGGCGTTGTTAAACCCGTTGGCGGTTATTTATTGTCAATCTTAGTCGGCTCTGTCATTGCTGGTGTAGTTTATGCGGTTATTAAAAAACCGGAAGTCGTTGCCGAAGAAGTTACACAGTAATTATTTTTATACTTACAAAAAACGCCATTATAAAATGGCGTTTTTGCTTTTTAATGAATAATAATTACTTTTTCACCCAACGCTGTAGGTCTTTAGCAATAAAATCATCCATTTTTTGTAATATATTTGTTGCATCATCTGATACGATTAATGTGTTATAAAAACTTTCTCGAATAAACCCATCTTGTACTGCATGCTTTAAAAAGTTCAGCAGAGGTTGCCAAAATTGGCTATTGAATAGTGCAACGGGTTTTTCATGGTAGCCTATTTGCATCGCTGTCCAAACTTCAAAAATTTCTTCTAATGTGCCCGTTCCACCTGGCATCGCAATAAAACCATCAGCTAGTTCAGCAAGCCTTGCTTTGCGTTGATGCATATTTTGAACAACTTCTAACTGAGTAATGCCATGATGCGCAGTTTCGGCTTTAACTAAACGTTCAGGAATAACACCAATAACTTCACCACCATTAGCTAATACGGCATTAGCAATAATCCCCATTAACCCTTTATTGCCACCACCATAAATTAATCGCCTATTTTGTTTGGCAATGGTTTGACCAAGTTGTTCAGCTGCAACACGATATTCAGCACGATTGCCTTCACTAGCACCACAAAAAACACAAATATTCTTTTTCATAAACGTTTATTTTACCTATCTTGTCATTTTTAACTTATTTTAGCATAGACATAGACAAATTTGCTTACAAGCTGAGCAATTGATTTTATTTAGTGTTTTAACGATTGACATAAACGTAATAGATGGTTAATATTTTGTCCATCAAGTGTTCCTCCATAGTTCAGTCGGTAGAACGGCGGACTGTTAATCCGTATGTCACAGGTTCAAGTCCTGTTGGAGGAGCCAAATTCAGTTTCTAAGAACCTGCATTGAGCAGGTTTTTTTATGTCTTATTATCTATGATGGATTTTTGGTCTGTGATTAGCCTTATAAGATTGCTTATCTTGTTATCACTTAGTTACTTTTTCAAAATTATCTAAAGTAATAATATAAATTCAAATTGTTACTCACTTTATAACACTTTCCACAAAAATTACTCCAGTTTTATTATTTACTTCTATTAATCCTATTCGCATTGACTAGAATATTATGAATAAAATTAAAATTTCTATTCTTTATTGATTCCCTGATAATGTTAAGTTTAGCTATGATGAGTATGAACTTCATTCATGCTATAAAGAAGATTGATGTCAAATTAACAACTTAATTTTTAAAAATGTCAAAGATTTTTTTTATAAAAAAACAAAAAAGTCTTATTGGTATATTCTAGAAAGGTAATTTTTTGAGGCGTATAATTTGAGACCCGTTAATCAACGTTCTAGTGAAAAATCAAGATGAAACTTAACATAATCATGGCAGCTTTAATGGTAACGAGTTTATCATGTGCTGCTGCAGAACATTCTTCACATTGGGGGTATGAAGGTGAAGATAAACCTGAAAATTGGGGTAAACTATCACCAGAATTTTCAACTTGTGAAAATGGCAAAAACCAATCACCTATCAACATTGAACACGTGTTCAAAACTCATCATGATAAACTTAAACTGGTATTCAAACCAGGTAAGCAAGAAATTATCAATAATGGTCACACTATTCAAGTTAATGTTGGTGAAGGTAATACTTTACAAATCGATAACGAAGTTTTCACCCTACAACAATTCCACTTTCATGCGCCAAGTGAAAATGAAATTAAAGGCAAACAGTTCCCAATGGAAGCACATTTTGTCTATAAAAATAAGAATGGTGAGTTAGCTGTGGTTGCACTTATGTTTAATAAGGGAAAAACAAATCCAGAATTAGCAAAAGCCTGGCAACAAATACCAACCGAAGTTGAAGCGACGGCAACGCTTACTCAGCCTGTTGATATAAAAGCTCTATTACCAAATAGGTTAGATTTTTATCGCTTTAGTGGTTCATTGACAACTCCTCCATGTACAGAAGGGGTAAGATGGATTGTGTTAGAACAAGAAAGCAGCGTATCGACTGAGCAAATCGAAAAATTCCACTCAATCATGCATCATGATAACAATCGACCAGTCCAACCATTAAATGGAAGGGTAATTGTTGATTAATGTCCAAATGGCTCTATCAAATGTATTTAGATAGAGCCTATTTTAACAAATTTTTTTTCGATTCTATTATAAATAAACTTGTTAATTTTTTTTCATAATCGAAATTTAAAACCAGAAATTACTTATAAATGCTTTGCAACCTCTCGGGCAACATCTAAAGCAATCTGATCCCAAGCATATTCAACAACAGAAGTCATATTTGCATCTTTTACACCACTATCATTTTGCTTGGTTGAAAACTCTTTAGTCCACGTTTTACCTGATAATTCAAATGTGAGATTTAAATATACACTAGCATTATCAATATTCGTCATGCCATAAGTGAATTTAGTTTTGGCATGATTAACAATTAGTCTACGAACAATATAATTTATATCAGATATGCTGATTTGGTTTAAACTTCTTTGGATTAATTTAGAAAAATTGGAAACAAAAAATAATCCCATAGATTAGGCCTTTTTATCTTGCCAAGTTGAAAGGTTAAAAGATTGATTTTGAAATTTTGACGGTGTAAAAATTTGACTGGTGGGTGATGTCCATTTGAAAAGTTGCAGACTTTTACCTACCCCCCATAAAAATAAAATTTTATAAAAAAGTGTTCACGGTGTTTACAATTTCTTTTAACCCTATTCTAAAAGGCTTTAGGCGGTGAACACTTTAGGATTTTCTATATAATGGTCATTACCTTGTAATTATAATAATATTCGGTAATTACCATGTTAACACCAAAAGAAAAAAGATCATCACAATACCAAATGCGATTAATCGAAGAATTTCGGCAACAGTTAGAAGAAGCTATAAAAGATGGTGATACTAGCTTGGCTACTTGGATTAAAAGAGTTTTAAGCAAAAAATTACAATCACGAGGAATCACACCTAAAGCATAATAATTAAGTTTCTTGTGGTTTCTTTTTATAGGCTCAAGAAACCTACTTTTTAAATTCAACCCCATGAAAGAGGGTATGATCGCTAGTTGTCTTCATTATGAAGATAGCTGGCTTTTATGATTAAATTGGTATCCATTTATTAAATATTTTTTTGCTGGATACTTGTTTGGATACCTATCAAATTCTAACAAATGCGATTAATGGTTTTAAGAATATCCAAAGCACTACTATCATATTCCACTAGTTTCTCAATTTTTGAATCTGTAATCTCGTTATCAAATATATATTGATAAGACAAAGAATAGGTATCTTTAAAATTACTTTCACCAATATTACTATTTAAAGTAATAATATTTTTCTCTACTATATCAATTTGATTAAAACATTTAGATATTTCATCTCCACGATTAATTTTCTCTAAATCTATTTCGTAATCTGCTAAAGATATTTTTACATTACAAGCTGAACCACCACTATTTTTAATATTAAGTTTTATTATAGCGAGAGAAATATTATCTTTTTCCATAGATAAGCTTAAATTGACAAATAGTTGCGGGGCATTTAATACATCCAACTGTCTTCTGTTGATTTCCACCATGTGTTTATATTCTTCAACAGTATTTTTTAGTTCTTCTGCTTGAAGCTCTAAAGCTTTAGTATTTTGTTGTAATTCTTGTTTTTGGAGCATATAGCCCAGTATGAGCCAAAATAAAGCTACAGTCCCAAAAGTACCCCCTAAAAAATCCCCCCAATCATTGAACTTCATTTCGTTTACATAATTAAACGCATCAGGACTATATAACCAAATACAACCTAAAATAACTGAAAACAATAAAGCAGTTATAACGATACTTACAATAATAATACTATCTTTCTCTTTTGTGTTCATTTTCTTATACTCCTATCAAGCTTCTGCATTATCGACTGTTCAACCGACATAATTAATCTAGTGTTTTGCATGCCATTAAAATAAAGATTTACCTTTTTCTTTTCTGTTTGTTCCATTCTCTTTTTTTATGAACTGACAAAATTTTAATTCTAATCAGTCTAGATGTAGTTATATTGATTAAAAGTATTATTAGTAAAAACACCTCATGCAATCAAAATAATTACATTGCTTCTAACGTGTCGAAAAACTCTTCAAGCCAAGTAGTGAGGGGGTAGTAAATTTCTACAACTTTTTGTCTTCTAAACCGCTCATCCTCATTTTTATGCAAAACCGCGAATTGAAATAATTTTTTACTATCAATGAATGTGCTGACTTTTTAGCAGATTGCAATTTTAATACCTCTAATAGTAACCATGATCAACCTTAAAATCACTTATTTTTAACATCATGATTAATATATATTTTAATTTTAGCAAGAAATAGAGGTTATAGAATTATTTCTATATTTCAATTGGTTAATCATAGGATCAAGATTATATTTAAATGTGAATAGTAGTGAACACCAAAATATATATATAATAAGTATATAATATATTGATATATATTAATTAATTTTAAAAGGTGAATACCAGTGAATACTTTTAATGAAAAGTTTAGAATAATGGGGGGGTAAGTATAAAAAAAACAGTTTAATAACTGGTATATGTTAAGGGTGATATTTGAAAAAGTCCCCTCACATTTGAGGAGTGGATCTTATTAATAATTGAAAGAGTAACCCAAATATGGGGCACGATATAGTTAATGATTAACTAACTTTAAATTGCGGTTACCTGATAGAGAGACATTTCCTTGGCTTGCTTGCTCTACAAAGTCACCCTACCAATCAAGCATAATGCGCCGTTGTTCTAAATAAGTAGCGCGGTTATAGGCTCGTCTTACGCTATTAGTATCGACGTGAGCAAGTGCCGCTTCAATAATATTAGGGTCAAAGCCCTGCTCGTTCAATACAGTACTTGCTAAAGCCCTTAATCCATGTGCGACTAACTTGTCTTTGTATCCCATTCGTTTTATTACCATGTTAGCGGTTTGGCTATTCATTGGGGTGCTATAGGGCGGTTTCATACTTGGAAATATATGCTCTCTATGCTCACTTATAGGCTTCATGATTGATAATATCGCCATAGCTTGTTTATTGAGCGTAATAGTATGTTCTCGTCTCATTTTCATTTTTTCAGCAGGAATAATCCATAAGCAATTATCAAAATCAATTTCCTGCCATTTAGCCCCTACTGCTTCATTTGGACGCGTCATAGTTAATAATTGCCATTCAATTACACAGCGCGTCTGTAATTCGATTCTAGCCATAGCAAGAGATTGCATAAATTCCGGTAAATCCTGTGCATTAATCGTTGGCATTTGCCCTTAATGGCTCCATTGTTTTTATAAAGTCTTTGGCTTTTAATTTAAAAATAGGCTTGTCACCAATATAAGGGAATAGATGTAGTTCTAATGATTTCTACGTTCTTTTTAGTGTACTTTCTGTTAGTCCTTTACCACTTTTGACCTTAAACCACTCCGAAGCAATCTTCTTAAATGTACTGGTGATTTCTTCATGCTTACGCTGTTCTTGTTCTGCTTTATACTCTTGGGGATCTATGCCTTGCTTAATTAATTCACGTGCTTCGTCGCGTTGCTTTCGCGCTTGCTGTAGTGAAACTTCGAAATAACTACCAAAACTGATTAATGAACGGATTTTATTTATAGGACGATAATAGTTAAACCGCCATATTTTAGAGCCGTTAGATTTAATTAAAAGATATAATCCGTTACCGACAGATAAAAGAGTAATCCTTATTCTGTGGCTTGGCTGTTTTTATTTGAGTGTCCGTTAATGGAGAAGTTATACGATTTTTAGTTATATGTTATCCGTATAACTAATCATATAACTAAAAAATGTGGCTGTAAATGTATCTTGCTGATACTTACGGAATACTAAAATAGCCTTTAAGGCTTATTAGTACTGGATTTGGTGTGTTTTAGTGGGTTTAAAAGAATCTTACGAAATAGTGAATTGGTGGAGCTGGCGGGAGTTGAACCCGCGTCCGAAATCTCTACATCCTTGGTACTACATGCGTAGTTTGTCTTTAAATTTCGCCTACCTGCTGCGGACAAACACGCTACCGATAGACTAGCTTGATTAAGTTTAATGCTTCCGCCCCAAGCAAGGCTTCCACACGATCTCGTTTGGGTTTGACTCCTCTTTATCCCCGTCCTACGAGCGGAGGCTAGGGAGAGAAGGCTCTATGCAGGTTATTAAGCTGCTAGTGCGTAGTTTTCGTCGTTTGCGACTATTTTTTTGCGGTTTATTTACGAGGCCTACCGCACCTCGGCATGCACCTTGGGTTTCGCAAATCCCGTCGAATCCAGAATCAGCCCCAATTGTGAATTGTTAATGTAAACAATATCGGGGCATTATAGGTCAATTCAATAGGGAATACAAGTTAACCAACTTCGGGGTTTACCCAGTTTTCGGTTGGTTTTTCATCTTTTAATGCGGCAATAATATTATCGACTGCACACTTTGCCATTGCGTAGCGAGTTTCAACCGTTGCTGATCCTACATGTGGTGATAATAAAACATTATCAAGCTGCATGAGTGGTGAAGTTGTTGGTAGGGGTTCGACTTCAAATACATCAAGGCCAGCAGCTTTGATCGTTTTATTTTTTAATGCTTCAATTAATGCTTGCTCATCTACAATTGCTCCTCTCGCACCATTAATTAATATGGCTGATGGCTTCATTAAAGCTAATTTTTGTTTAGTGATGAGTCGTTTGGTTTGGTCGGTTAATGGCAGAATAATCACCACAAAATCTGCTTGGCTAAGCACACCATCAAGTTCTAGGCGCTTAGCTTGATAAGCTTGTTCTACATCGGGATGGGCTGAGCGGTTATAGTAAATGACATTCATATCAAAGCCACAGTGTGCGCGCTTAGCAATCGCTTTACCAATTCGACCCATCCCTAAAATACCAATGGTTTTACCATAAATATCCGTACCGAAATATTCAGGTGTAATGCTCTTGGTCCATTTTCCATCATGAATTAGATTGGACAACTCCACCGTTCGGCGTGCGGTCGCCATTAATAGTGTAAAAATAAGGTCAGCGGTGCTTTCAGTCAATACTTTAGGGGTATTCATTAATCGAACACCATGCTTTTTTAAAGCACAAAGATCATAATTATCGTAACCAACCGAAATTGTTGCTGCCGCTTTTAATTTTGGCGTTTGGGTTAAAAATTCATCGTCAATGCGTGTCGGCATATTTGAACCTATCATACCGTCGGCACTCGCTAATGCTTGAATAAAAGCTTTTGTATCGGTATTAGGATTACGTTCAAATAGCGTGAGATTAAAAGCTTGCGCTAATCTAGCTTGTTGATCAGCAGGAATTTTACTGAATAATACGACATTCTTTTTCATAAACTCTCCTTACGTGCTGCTTGAATTGTTTTAGTCAGTATATCGCTAGTCACTTTTATTGTGCAATTGATTGAGTTAAAAAGATAATTTGTAAAGAATTTTAATCTTAGATATGTGTTTGAGCAAAAAATGGTTTTGCATTCACATTTTATTTTGAATAATAACCAAATGCAGCTTGATTAAAAAATAGATGAGGTATAGTAATTATATTGAAGTATTAATAAGTAACAGGCAAGCAAAGCAGTTAAATAGTTAATACCAAAATAAGTAATCGATAATCGTTCAAAAAATAGAATAAATGACGTTAAGAATTTATATCACCAGCTACTATGAAAATAATCTGATTGATTTACTACTGATCATAATAACGCTGTGAAGTTGTTGTTGATAAAAAAATAAGATTATTTGACTTATCTTTGTATTAACACAAAAATTTTTTAAAAAAAATTAAAATAATATTTATTATAAATCAGTATGATATGAATTTATTTCATAAAAAACTAAAATTATTTGAAATTAAATTGAACTTTTTGTTGTTTAGCTTGTCTATATCTACAGATTACATTTTTTCATTTTTTGCCCTCCACTCGAGTTTTCGGGTGGATTTTTTTTATCTGTTGTTTTTATCACACGATCTTTTCAAATTTTAGCTTCTCATTTATTGTTACTATTAAATTACAGTAAAAAATTGCGCTTCACTAGGTAGGAAGATAATATTCTCTATGGATATTGAAATGGTATTGTTTTTTCTGTTACCAAGTCCTGCCCGCTAATACTTAATTATAAAGTGACCAAACTTAAGATAATCATGTACACTTTGATAGCTTTTTATTGATATAAGTAGAGAGATTTTTATGTTCGTTACCAAAAAAACACAAGGACACTTAATTGCCTTGATGACAATCTTTATTTGGGGAAGTACGTTTATTGCAACAAAAGTATTATTGGTCAATTTTAAACCCATTGAAATTTTGTTTTATCGATTTTGTCTTGGCTATGTCATGCTTTGGGTTTTAGCACCGCGTTTATTAGTTTGGCAGGGTATTAAGCGAGAATTAATGTTTTTATGCGCTGGATTTTGTGGTGTAACATGTTACTTTCTATGTGAAAACATAGCGTTAACTTATACCAATGCCTCGAATGTTGGGGTTATCACTACCTTAGCTCCCGTATTTACTGCTCTGTTATCAATATTCTTTTTAAAAACAGAAAGACCGCCTCGACGTTTTTATATTGGTTGTTTGTTTGCTATTTTGGGGGTTGGATTGATTAGCTTTAATGGTAAATATGTGCTTTCTCTTAATCCTTTAGGTGATATTCTTGCTGTTGCAGCTTGTTTATTTTGGGCTTGTTATTCTATATTAACCAAAAAAAGCAGTAATTTGGGTTACAATACCATTTTATTGACTAGGCGTTTTTTCTTTTATGGTTTACTCCTGATGTTACCGGCTTTATCTATTTTTGACTTTAAGTTTGGGTTAGAAAGGTTTAGCCAAATGACTAATTTACTCAATATAATATTTTTAGGTGTTGGTGCATCAGCGATTTGTTTTGTATCTTGGAATTATGCAGTGAAATTAGTTGGCGCTGTTAAAATTAGTATTTATCTGTATCTATTGCCGATTTTGACCATTCTTGCTGCGGTTATTATTTTACATGAACCGTTTACTTTTATTGCTGCATTTGGCACCTTAGTGACACTTATTGGTGTGTTATTGTCTGAAGGTAGAATAAAAATTAAAAAGCGATGATTTAACTTTAGGGGTTATATTTAAAGGGGCCTTTGCCCCTTTATTGTTAATTATTGTACTCGCTTATCGATAGCGTCCATAATGATTTGACCAAGATGTTCATAATTCTCATCAAAATGGTGACCACCAGGCAATTGGAATGCTTCACCTTTCATTTCTGGCTGTAGGCAACCGGTATCCTCTTTTTCTTCTTCTCCATAGATGCAAAATAGTTTATTGGCTGGAATCCGCGCAACTTCTGGTGCGGTTTTCATTTCGTCACCTGATTGCCCGAGCCAACCGCTTACTTCAATTTCAAAATTAGCATCTTTTGAAAAAGCTATCATAATTAGCGCTTGGACACTTTTTTGATCTTGCGGTGATAGTCGGTTATAGAGTGCAGGTAAAATATCCCCACCAAAAGAGTAGCCAGCTAAAACGAATTGAGTTGTTCCCCATTTGTCTCGGTACTGTTGCATTAAATAGCTCAAATCTTTAGCGCTACGTTCAACTGAACGATGCTGCCAGAAAAGTTTTAATGCATCAACGCCAACTACCGCATATCCATGCAAAGCCATATATTCTGCCGAAATTTTATCAAGATCACGCCAACCACCATCACCAGAATAATAAAGTGTAATGGTTTTAGGGTGGATCTCTTTACTTCTGGCAGGTAATTCTATAACAGGTAGTTGTTCATGCTCACCAAATAAAATAGATGATAAGTGTAAACTCAGTAGTTCAGTTGGCGTAGCTTGGTATTCACCAATTGATGTTGTGACATGGATATTTTTTTGTTCCCGGGGGAAAACAGCAACATCATCATCCGGTGGATTATTCCAAATGACTTGCCAACTACCATGGCTGGCTTGCGTCGGTAATGGTGCATCACAATCTTTGTGATCTAAGGTAAATTCAATTGATAATGCTTTGGCATCATCACTTTGTTGTTCTGTTAGCCATCTATAAGCAAAGGCTGCACCTTCTTCCATGCCTGCGACAGCAAAATTTTTCTCTTTGAGAATTTTTTTTGCTTGTTTAAAACGTGCTTGCTGCTCACTACAACTGGCAGAGGGTTTTAATTCAAACTGGACAAGTTTGGCGCCCATTTTTTCTGACAAGTCTAATAATTGTTGTTCAGTAAAATGATTTTTAGGCGTGGCAACAATAATTGCGGCTGCTTCAGCCGAGCGTTTTGGTGCTGCTGATAGGATGGAATACTCATTATTGATTGTTACGGTCTTAACTGATGCACTTTCTTGGTTTTTTATAAAATACCAGCCAAGTATAATCAGTATTAATAGCGTAATAAATAATAAAGCATAGCGTATAAATTTTTTCATATTAACTATTTTTATTCTTTTTTAAACCTGAGATACCACCAGAAATAAGCATAGTCGTATCGATCAAAGCAACTAATGGATCGAGCCCAGCAGGAACAGCCATATAACGTGGCTCCCAATGCGTTGCAAACTTTTCTTTAAAGCGACGTAAACCTTGAAAGTTATAAAAACGTCCACCTCGTCTAAATACTAGTGCACCTAGCCTTTGAATTAATGGGGCACCGCGTCGCCTTTGCATACCAGCCAATGGTACCATGCCTAGGCTAAAGTACTTAAACCCTCTTTCTTGATAATGCAAAATTAAGCCTACCATTAAAAATTCCATCGTTAATTTGGGAATATCTTGTATTACCCGCATTAAATCGATACTGGCCGAATAATGTTGATCGGTCTCAAGTAAATTAACAAAAGCAATGATGCGTCCTTGGTATTCAATTACTGCTATCGTAAAATTATCCAAATATTCTTTAGAAAAAGACCCTAATGAAAATCTTTTTTCCTTTGAGTGCTTATTTTTAAGCCAAGCATCTGAAACCGCTTTTAGTTCATCAAGCGGCGCAGTTCCAGGTGGGTAAAATTTTAGGGATAGTCCATCACGTTGCCCTCGATTCCAAGTATAGCGAAGATCTTTATAACCTTTTGATGTTAAATCAAATATTTTTAAATTGACTAATGCTTCTTCACCAAGTTTTACTGTACGTAAACCAATATCCATATAAAAAGGTAAATTAGCTGCTTTGACTTGATAAAAAACTGGGCGAAGATGGTGTTCATCACACAGATCACGAAATGACCAAATTAAGTCAGCTCTATCAGCAATATCACCAATCGGATCAAATAACGCAACCATGCTTCGACCACGTCTTGCATACATAATAAAGGCGGTTTGTTCTTGGTTGAACAGCAGTGATTTATCGCCACTCATCGCTAAGCCACCTTCAGGCTGTTTTGAATTTAAAACGATCTGATAAGCTTTATTGAGTTGTTCTGTTTCTGGTTTAGCTAATATTGGTAACGCTGGTCTAAATAACCAGATTAACATAATCGAACTTAACAAAATAAAACTGCCTAAGGCTGCACGTAATGCTCGTGGTACTCGGCTATCTAATTCAAACTGCCACCATAGATCTTGGCTATAGGGGACATCTTGATAAATAAATAAAATAAGCCAAACAAAAAGCGCAATCAGACAAAAACAAATGGCAAAAGATTTGAAAGAAAAGGGGATAACACTAAGTCGACTTTTTCGATAAAAAGCATGCCTAAAATTAATGAGTAATATTGCAATAACTAATAAAGTTATGGCTTCTATCCAATGTAGACCTCTTAACACCGAGCAGAGGCTACCAATCAAGAGTAAAATAACGGTAATTCCCCACGCTGAATAAAGACGTCGGCGTAAACCCATTGCGAGTAATAAACATAAAACGCCAATCAAACTCGCACTTAAATGAGCTATATTGATAATTTTATTCGGAATAAATTCATCAACAAAACGATGATTAAAACCAGGAATGATGCTAGAAAACATCATCACTACACCGGCAAAAAATACCGCAGCAGCCATGATAGAGGCCGCAATTCCCGTTTCAGTTTGCTTGACTTGTGATGAAGTTAAATAATGCTTTCCTTCATTGATTAACAGCAAAATACCGGCAGGGATAAGCGGGATTAAAATATAAATAATACGATAAATGACTAATGCTACAGTTAAAGATGCTGCACCAATTTGAGATGAAAATGCGGCGAGCATAATTGCTTCAAATACGCCTACTCCCCCAGGAACATGACTTAATACACCAGCAACTAATGCCAGAATGTAAATCATAATAAAGGTAATAAAATTTGGATGCGAAGGTAGTAGAAAGTAAAGAATCGCCCCTGCTAAGACAGCATCAAAGAAGGTAATAATAAATTGGCTTGAAGCCAAACGTAAGTTAGGTAAACGAATAGACCATCTTGCGATTTTAAATAAGCGAGTATCTTTATTAGGCTTTTCCGATAAACGATTGCAGTATAAGAAAATAAATAATCCAATATAAAAACAAAATAGCATGCTTGCTATTAGTATCACGCCATTTTCGGATAAGTGTAAAGCAACCATAGCATTATGTGGATGAATTAACGCTGCCGCCGCTGCCAGTAATGGTAGAGTAAAGCCTAAAGAGAGTGTAACAAAAATTGACATTCTTGCCACATCAATCGTTGTTAGTCCATATTTGAAGTATAAACGACAACGAACAGCGCCCCCTGACAACGCCGATAAACCTATTGCATTACCAATAGCTGAAGCACAAATTCCACCTAAAACAATAATGGAAGGCTTTAGCTTTACGCCTGCATAACGCGCGGCTGACCATTCATAGCAAATTAACATTAAATAGCTACCAATAGCCGATAAACAAGCAAATAAAATAGCTTGCGGTGAAAGGTTGTGAACGGCTAATTTTAAGTCATCAAGATTAATTTCTTTTAATAGATGCCAGCAAACAATCAAAGCAATAAAAAAGATGGATAATCCAAATAATAAAGCTAGGAATTGGCGATAGCGAGTGAAGTATTCTATCAATTGCCAAGGCAAAACTTTACGCGCTGATATTTTCACGTGAGCAACTCCGATATTTGCTTTATAAATTTTTGATTTGCGCATTCTACCTTTCAAGTTTGTTGAAAACAATCATCCCAAAATAAAAAAAATATAAAAAAAACATTAATTATTACTGAGCAACTATTTTAATTGATTATTTTTATTTAGTTGATATTAGTTTTTAATAAAAATATTTATGGGTTAATAAATATTACTTTTGGGATAATATGTATTGATTTATAGTTATTTTACTTTTAACCTTAGTTGCACTTTATATAAAGTAATTTAAGCGTTATCACTGATAGTTTATTCGTAAAAAAGCATAAAGTTGTTGTTTGGTTGTTATCAATAATTATTTAATAAGTTGTTTTATTATGAAAACAGAGATAGGTAATCTAAATAGACTTCGAGCGCCAAGTAGGCAACGTTTTACTAAAAAAAAATATTGTGGTTTGTTCATTCCTATTATTTTTTATTTATTGCGAACAATAAGGACTCGATTTTATTTAATTCGACTATCCATAGTGCTGTTTTTTTTGGGTTTATTCAGTTTTAATGTTTTTAGTGCATTACCCGTAGTTCAAGCTGTTAAGACTGTAAATACCATACAAGGTTCGGCTCCCTATCTTACTTTTGATGGTGGTAAAAGCCGTGCTTATACCACTTATGATTTATTCGTCATTACTTTACCTGACGGCAGAGAATTTAATTACTCAAATAACGTTTCCTCCACCACTAATCCGATTCAATTAACCGGTGCACCAACCAAAGTTAAAGATATTAAAACGATCATCCCTTACAATCAAACAGCAGATAGCTCAGATCAAAACAAGGATATCACTGCTCAACAAAGCATGACCGATGTGCTCAACTCTGGTCCTTATTGGTTTGATGTCGATGGTGATGGTGAAATAACGGCGACCGGTCATTTTCAATTGATTGTAAAAAATGCCAATAACCAAGTGCTTAGTTTGGATGATGAATTAAACGATTGTGAAGCGCCTTATAGCTTTAGGCTAATGCATGATGGGAGTGATGTCACCACTAAATATGGCGATCCTAACCATTTTTCATTGAACTACACTGATATGATTTACTACCTGAATCCGGCACCGGGTGCTTGCTCTTTATCGGCAAAACCCAATTTATTCCTCAGCGATACCCATAAAACTTGGTCAGGTTCGAATTATTCAGGACCGCAAGGCATGTGGGATGATGCCAAAGGATTCAGACAACAATCTTTTGATAATCCAGAATTGAACTTTCCAACTATGGCCGCTAATGGGCTATTGTTTACCATGGATTTAGCTGATTCAGCCAGTAATATGAGCTTTACTAAAATACCTGCCGATTCCGGCATTGACTTAGAGATTACCAGCAAAGGTAATCAAGCAAAAATCACTTTAACCGGTCCTGCTGACGGCGCCAGTTTGCAAGATGCAAGTAAAGCAGCAGTTGCCACCACCTTTATTCTTTATGCCGATAAGGCGAAAACCCAAAAGCTATATAGTTTTACCATTAAAAAATGGTTTATTGCTAAAAAAACTCGTCCGGAAAATTTTGATGAAGCAGCAAAACAGTATTGTCGTGATTTAGGTTATCAATTACCGACAGTATCACAATTGACCAATGCCAATTCAAAAGATTCTTCGAGTTATTGGGATGGTGGTTTGGCCGGGCAAGGCAATAATTATCAACGCCGTATTGGTGGTGGATTGTTTGCTGAGTGGGGCGAAATTCATCTAAATTCTTATCCGCAAGCTGACATTTACCCAAATGAAATTTACTTGACTAGCAATGATTTGCAAGTTTATTCAAATATGGGACAAATTCAAAAAAGGGGATATGGTAGTCTGGTTTGTATCAGTCCTAATTAACGTATTGCGACAATTAGTGATGAAACCATATGTATTGTTTAAAATAACTCGGTTGATTGAAATGTGTGACTTAGCAGCGATAAAATCAAGTTTAGCTTTATTGATATCAAAAATGATAATAGCTTGTCTTGGCATTGTTTGTTACAGTGTGAATGCGGGTTTACCTTATGTTGAAGCGGTCGAAACAACAAATACCATACAAGGTTCGGCTCCTTATATCTCTTTCGATGGCGGTAAAACGCGCTCATTTTATACCGATAATCTTTTATTAATCACTTTACCTGATGGACGAAAATTTACAAAAGCGACCAACACTTCATCAAAGCAAGTACCCATACAATTAAATGGGGAATCGATCAAAGCCAACGATTTTAAAACCTTAATTCCTGAAAACCAAGCATCCGTTTCTTTAACTGAGGTGTTTGCGACTAACGGTTTTTGGTTTGATCAAGATGGTGATGGTGATATCACAGCAACAGGGGATCTTATATTATCAATTCAAGATGCCAACGGTATCCCTATCGCATTGGATAAAGAGTTAAGTGATTGTTATGCGCCTTATAGTTTTACCTTGAATCATATGAATGGCACATTATCTACTAAATATGGTCAGCCAAATACGGTTGCATTTGACGCAAATAGTACCACTTACTATTTTTCTCCGCCTAATGGTGCCTGTACTTATTCAGCGGAGCCAAATTTATCAGTCAATGACAGCAAAGGCAACAGTTGGGGCGGAACGGACTATTCAGGACCAGAAAATCAATGGGATGATGCTAAAGGTTTTAAACGGCAATCTTTAACGCATCCAGAATTAAATTTTCCAACTATGGGTGAGAATGGTTTATTTTTTTATCTGAATTTACTTGATAGTTCACCATCGGATATGAGCTTTGATAAAATACCCACTGATTCAGCAATTAATTTAACCATCACGGGTAATGGTTCTAAAGCCAAAATTCAATTAACTGGGCCGACAAGTAGCGCTGATGCAGCACAAGCAGCCAAAGCTGCTATTGCTACGACATTCATCTTATATAAAGATAAAGCTAAAACCAATAAAATTTATGCTTTTACTATACAAAAATGGTTTATTGTTCAGGCTGAAAATACCAGTATGCTTTTTGAACAAGCAAAACAATATTGTGATAATTTGGGTTATCAAATACCGACTTTACCTCAATTAACAAATGCAAATTATAATTCAATTTGGACTGGTGGATTACCTGGGTTAGGTCGTCACTATCAACGCCGGATCGATGGAGGACTGTTTTCTCAATGGGGCGAGACAAACAACTATTATTATCCTGAAAGCCATTTTATTTCCGGCGCTGTTTATTGGAGCGCAAATAGCTTCCAAGAGGGTGGTAAAACTTATTATTTGCAAGTTCACTCTAACATAGGGATGATTGATTATTGGACAGATAAAGCTAAAGTTGCTTGTATTAGTCCTAATTAAGCAAAATAAAAAAAGGTTTAAATGATGAAAGATTCACCGCTAACTAAACATCAACAACGTGCTATGCAAGCCGTAAAAATTTTTGTAGAACAAAAGCTTGCCCATGATTTTTCAGGCCATGATATGGCACATATTGAACGCGTAGTTAAATTGGCACAAAAAATCTTACTCAATGAACCCAATGCTAATTATTTTATTGTTGTTTTAAGTGCTTATTTACATGATGTAATTGATGAAAAAGTAGTGTCTAATGTGGAATTAGCGGTTGATGAATTACGTTGTTTCCTAACGTTACAGGACCTTACGGAAATCGAAATTACTGCTATTTTTTCTATTATCGAAAATATGTCTTACCGGAAAAACCTGAGTGATAAAAAGCCATTATCCCTTGAAGGTAAGATTGTACAAGATGCCGATCGACTTGATGCCATTGGCGCAATAGGAATAGGGCGTACATTCTATTATGGTGGTAATAAACATAACATCATGCATGATCCTACCATTTTGCCAAGAATACCGATGACTGAAGAGAGTTATAAACAACCGAATACAGTAATTAATCATTTCTATGAGAAACTTTTTTTACTTAAAGGTATGATGAATACGCAAACTGCTAAAAACATTGCTGAACAGCGACATGATTTTTTAGTTCAGTTTGTTAATCAGTTTGAAAAAGAGTGGAGGGGTGATGACTAACTGTACCGCTGTTTAATGTGTTAAATAGTATGGGAGAGGTTTGTGATGACGATAACTAGCGATAATAAAATTACTCTAAGTAATAATGTAGTAATGCCACAACTTGGTCTTGGTACTTTTAAATTAACTGAATTTGATCAAATATCTCAAGCAATTAATACGGCTATTAAAGTTGGCTATCGTTCTTTTGATACCGCGCAACTTTACCAAAACGAAAAACAAATCGGTCAGGCGATTAAACAATGTGGTATCGATCGTAGTGAATTATTTATTACTTCAAAAGTGAGCAATGCCAATCAAGGTTACAAAAAAACGTTAGCAAGTTTTGAACAATCGTTAAAGGATTTACAACTTGATTATCTTGATCTGTTTTTAGTGCATTGGCCGCTTCATCATACTTTTTTTGAAACTTGGCGAGCAATTGAAAAGCTTTATGAGGAAAAACGTGTTCGAGCCATTGGTGTGTGTAATTTTCATATCTCACATTTAGAGTTACTGGCTAGTCAAGCAAATATTCAGCCGATGATTAATCAAATAGAAATTCATCCCTACTTAACACAAATAGACTTAGTGCGCTACTTGCGTAAGCAAAATATTGCAATTGAAGCATGGTCACCACTTGCTCACAATAAAATACTCAATGAACCGGTATTAGTTGCAATAGGCGATCGTTATAATAAGTCTTTATCACAAGTTGCCTTACGTTGGCACCTACAAAATGGTTATATTGTGATCCCAAAGTCAGCGCATCCGGATCGGATTGCTGAAAATATTAATATTTTTGATTTTGAACTTACCTCTGACGAGATGAGAAAAATTAATTGCTTAAATCAAAAATTACGCACGGGACCTAATCCTGATGATGTGTATAACAATAATGGTTTTTAATTTATGCAGATATGCGCTTTTTAAAAGTAAAAAACTATTTGTTAAAAAGGTACGGGCGCGCCTACCAGCCATAATACAGTCGGTAATGTGATTAAACTTAATAATGTACTGACTAGGGTTGCACTTGAAACTAATTCAGGATGCGTATCAAATTGTACTGACATTAAAGTGGTATTAGCGGCACTGGGCATTGCGGCTAACACAATGAGTACCTGTTTATAAACCGGTGAAATAGGCATAAAGTAGACTAAACAACAAGCGACAAGTGGTGAGATAACCATACGGGTTAATAGCGAAAATGAAAGTTTAGGGTAATCGAGTTGTTTAATCCGAATTTTAGCTAATTGCATACCTAAAATTATCATAATAATCACAATTGATGAATCACCAATCATACCAATGGATGTCATAATGGATTTTGACAAAGGAATGTGGCACAACTGGAAAATAATCCCCAAAAAAGCACCATAAGCAACAGGCATGCGAATGACTTTATTGATGACATCTTTTTGACTGACAATATCGCTACGAGCACTGCCTTTTGCTGCATAGTAGATACCAACGGTACTCATCACAAATTGTTGCAATACCATCATAATAACGCCAAGATCGAAGCCTACTGTGCTAAAAAAAACCAGTAATACCGGTGTACCATAATTACCATTATTCATAAAACAAGAACTCAGAATCATGGCGCAACGTTCTTTGACTGAATAACGCATGATCAACGACCAAATTGAGACAACACTAACTAATAAGAAACAAAGACCAAAAATATAGACAATATAAAATAGATAGTCTGTGGTTAAGGTGTGAGTATAAAACGTTTTGAATGATAAAAAAGGAGAAAGCACATAAAGCGACATTTTAGATAAATTTGCTACATCAAATTTTAGTGCTTTTTGTGCAATAAATCCAACGACAAAAATACAGAAGATTGGAAATAAAATAATAAAAAATTGCATAAACGGTATCTTCAAATTGGTTAATTAATTCATCGAATCAATAGTATTTACTATCGAATCTCGTAATATATTACAAGTATTATCATCAAGTGCATTGTTGTGTTTATCTTTTAAAATAAATAAATCTTCAATATGTTCACCGATAGTTGCGATTTTAGCACTACTTAATGATAACTCTAGTTTTGCAAATACTTCACCAACACAGGCAAGTAATCCCGGCCTATCTAATGCAATTAGCTCCATATAAGTCTGGCTTTCATTAAAGGCAGATAAAAAATTGACTTGAGTGGGCACTGAAAATGAACGCAATCGTTGCTTAGGCGGTTTTATTGTTACGCCTTTATAAACCGGTTGCTGTAAAGCTTTTTCAAGTGATTTTATAATACTGTAATGCCTGTCTGGTTGTAATGTTTGCCCATTTGGTTCTAATACAATAAATGTATCAAGGGCAAAACCTTTCTTATTGGTAATAATTAATGCATCATGAATGCTCAGATTATGATTATTTAAAATATTGCAAACAGTGGCAAATAGGTAAGGTCGATCTGGTGAGTAAATAACTATCTCGCTGCCACCATGGTACGGATCAGGGTTGATCGCTACAAATGTTTGAGTTAAATCATGCTGCAATAGCATTTGCGCATGCCAAACAATCTGTTCAGTAGTATAGCGCAGAAAATAGTCAACACGGTAATCTTGCCACAAATTTTTGATTTTTTGTTCATCGTAATGTTGTTTGAGCAAGGTTTCGAATGCTTCATGTTTATGTTGGCGAGCAATACTTCGTTGTTCAGGGATATGATGAGCTCCTGAATCGAATGATCGTTTTGCGGTTAAATACAGTTCACGCATTAAACTTTGCTTCCAACTGTTCCAAAGTGTTTCGTTAGTTGCGCACACATCGGCAACGGTTAAACATAATAAATATTGTAAACGGCGCTCACTTTTAACAATTTGAATAAATTCATTAATAACCGCAGGATCTTGTAAATCACGACTTTGGGCCGTGACTGACATAAGTAAATGATAGCGAACTAGCCACACAATTAAGTCGGTATCTTTTGGCTCAAGTTTATGTAGTTGGCAAAACTTTTCAACCAGTTTTGCCCCTATTTCAGAATGATCACCATGGTGACCTTTACCGATATCATGGAATAATCCAGTAATAACTAATAATTCAGGTTTTGATAGTTTGGCAAAAACGTTTGAACTGTTCGGGTGTTTTTCTTTACTGGCTTGAGTTTTAAAACTATCAAGTTCAAGTAGCAAGCGGATAGTATGTTCATCAACTGTATAGGCATGGAATAGATCAAATTGCATCATACCTGCAATGTGCTTCCAACCAGGAATATAGACAGTCAAAATACCATATTGATGCATCAGTAATATAGCCTTTTTAATTGCATCTGGGTGTTTGATAATTTTTAAAAATAATGATCTTGCCTTTTCATCTTCACATAGCAAGGTTGTTAATTGTCGCCGCGCTGAACGTAATTGCCTAATTGTATTTGAGTATAGCCCTGTGATTTGAGGATTTAGTAAGATGGTATAAAAAAGCTGTATAATCATGACAGGATCTTGTTTGAACAGATTATTGTCTTTTACATCAATCAAGTCATCTCTTGCCTGAAAATATTCATCAATACTATAGGTTTTACTTTGAGCATTAAGTTCAAGTATCGATTCATCAAACAGTTGTAATAACATCTGATTAAGTTCGGTAATATTATGTGCAACACGATAATAATCATGCATCATTTTTTCAACAGGCGTATTACCTTGACCTTGGTATCCGAGCAGATTAGCAATACTGAGCTGGCGATCAAACAGCAAGCGATTGTCATAACGGTTAATCACGCTATGCAGGGCAAAGCGCATACGCCAAAGGAACTTGCGACAGGTTTTAAACTCTTCAATATCTTCAGGCGTTAAATAATTAAAATCAGCTATTTTTTTTAAAAACTCACCACCAAAATGACGAACAGCAATCCATTGAATAATTTGCATATCGCGCAAACCGCCTGGGCTATTTTTTAAATCCGGTTCAAGATTATAGCTGGTACTATGATATTGCCGATGTCGTTCTTGTTGTTCTTTAACTTTAGCCTGATAGAAAGCTGCTGAAGGCCAAATTTTATGACTAAAAATCTGTTTTTGCAGCTCTTTTAATAATGAAGCGTTACCACATATTAATCTCGATTCAATTAAATTGGTCATAATGGTGATATCGTTTTTAGCTTCTTGCAGACACGTTTTTAATGTTCTAACACTATGACCAATATCTAAATGTAAATCCCATAGCAAGCGAACTAAATCGCCAATTCGTTTTTCAAGATCTTTTGACAGTGCACTATCACTTAATATTAAAATATCGATATCTGATAGAGGATGAAGTTCTGCACGACCATATCCACCTACGGCAATTAAGGATAGGCGGTTTTGCTTAAACAGTGAAGACACTTGTTCTGGAATTTGGTAGTACTGCCAGAGTCTTTTGAGCAAATCATCAATAAATTGACTCCGTAAATGCACCAATATATCAATATCGACATTTTGTTTAAATTGGCTAACAGACCAGTTCTGAAATTCTTCAAGTTGCTGTTTTATATAGTGAGTATTTATTTGCTCATCGTTAAAATTAAGCGGTGAGATTGGATAATAAAGATTTGCTTGAGTCATAGCGATTATATCAAATCAAAACAATTTAATGCTAATATCCTTACCCGATTTTAGATAACTGTCAAGCAACGGTTTATTGATATAATTATTGACATAGTTAATGTATAAAAAGGAACAAGCGTTTGTTCCTTTGGTGAATGGAAATGTGGGTTGGCGCATTTGATGATTATTTTGTTTGTGTATTAAAGTTACTAAGCATTTTATACTTTATGTACTGGTTAGTCGCTTCTAACACTTCAATAACCGCACCTTTATAACGTATAATTTTGGAACTAGACAAGTCATATTCGGCATTATTCGCAAAAGCAGGTCTTGCCATGTTATTGCTAAACTCGCGATATCCTATATTAATTTTATTTCCAATTTTTCCTGTATAAATTAATATTTGTTGGAATTGGTTTTCACCTGTTATGCTAACTTTCTTGAATTGATATTGTTTATCATAGTTACAAAAGTCAGTGCCAGTGGGGAAAGACAAACAAACTTCATTTTTATTATTATCTTTTCTAACGCGAATTCCAATAACTGGCAATGAGTTGGTATAACTTTTGACTATTGATTTTCCATCGATACTTTTTGAATCGAAAAATAGATAGGTTTTATCTTCACCTAATTTTGGATAGTCACCAGCATCAATAATGAAAGATTGTATAGTTCGAGTAATATCTGTTTTAGAACTAAAAGAAATAGTATCGACTAATTTTATATTTCCCTGGCGAATCATGTCATCACCAATATAGGTTGTTGTAACTGTATTGAGTTCTGGAAAACTGATTTGAGATGTTTCAGGTACATAGTTATATTTAATATCACTTACACATCCAAATAATGTAAAAGACATTGCAGCTATAATTATTTTTTTCATTAGATTTCCTTTTCCTTTTTTAGTTCTTTCATATAGTAAGCAAATTTAGTAATAGATCAATATAGCAATCAATTTTTATAAAAAAACAGATTAGTTATTTATTTTTTTCAAGTTACTGTTGATTTTGAGGTATATAACAAAAAAGGAACAAGCGTTTGTTCCTTTGGTGAATGGAAATGTGGGTTGGCGCATTTGATTATAATGAGAAATCACTTAAATCATCTTCATTAATTTCTGAGTCAATTTGTCCCACTAGGTAAGAACTCATTTCCGCTTCTTGTGGGGCAACTTGGACATTGTCAGACACTAGCCAGTTATTAATCCAAGGAATTGGATTGGATTTAACTTCGTACGGTAATTTTAGACCAACAGCTTGCATACGAATATTGGTGATATATTCAACATATTGGCATAAAATGTCTTTATTTAATCCAATCATTGATCCACCTTCAAATAGGTATTCGGCCCACTCTTTTTCTTGATTGGCCGCTTGCAAGAATAAATCATAACAATCTTGTTCGCACTCTTTGGCAATTTCTGCCATTTCGGGGTCATCTTCGCCGCTACGTAATGTATTTATCATGAATTGAGTACCGGTTAAGTGAAGGGCTTCATCACGTGCAATAAGTTTGATTATTTTTGCATTACCTTCCATCAATTCGCGTTCAGCAAAGGCAAATGAACACGCGAAGCTGACATAAAAACGAATGGCTTCAAGCGCATTAACGCTCATTAAGCATAAGTAGAGCCGTCTTTTGAGTTCGCGCAGATCAATAGTAATGGTTCGACCGTTAACGTTATGCTTGCCTTCACCCAATAAATTATAGTAGCTGGCATAGCTGATAAGGTCATCGTAATAACCAGCAATATCGCCTGCTCGTTTTTGAATTTCTTTATTGGTGACAATATCATCAAATACGACAGAGGGATCGTTAACAATATTACGAATAATGTGTGTGTATGAACGTGAATGTATCGTTTCAGAAAATGACCATGTTTCAACCCAAGTTTCGAGTTCAGGAATAGAAATAAGTGGCAGTAAAGCAACGTTAGGGCTACGTCCTTGAATTGAATCGAGTAGAGTTTGATATTTCAAGTTACTGATAAAAATATGCTTTTCGTGTTCAGGTAACGCTGCATAATCGATACGATCTTGTGAAATATCGACTTCCTCTGGACGCCAGAAGAAAGAGAGTTGTTTTTCGATCAGTTTTTCAAACATTTCATATTTTTGCTGATCATAACGGGCAACATTAACAGGTTGGCCGAGAAACATTGGCTCTTTAAGTTGGTCATTATGTACATGCGAAAAGGTACTGTAATTCATACTCATAAAAGAACTCCTAACGGTTTTTTGTTGCTTTTACCGCGACCTTTCGCGACAGCAAAAGACGAGGAAGAATTTTTAGAGAAAGGTTTGACTTTCTCTAAAACTATTTTTCTATATTACTGCGTAATGATTGAATATTGTTTAAATTTTGCAAGCTCCGCCTTCACATCCATCATCACTTGCTGTTAGCGCTATATCACCTTGAATATCTTCGGCACCATCACGTGTATTATGATAATAGAGTGTTTTTACCCCAAATTTATAGGCTGTTAATAAATCTGCTAATAGCTGTTTCATTGGTACTTTGTCATTAGGGAATTTTGTCGGATCGTAATTAGTATTAGCTGAAATAGATTGATCAATAAATTTCTGCATAATACCAACTAAGTGTAAATAACCGGTATTATTAGGTATTTGCCAAAGTAATTCGTAGAAGTTTTTTAAGTCGTTATAGTCCGGTACTACTTGCTTTAAAATGCCATCCTTTGACGCTTTAACACTAATGTAACCACGAGGGGGTTCAATACCATTGGTGGCATTAGAAATTTGTGACGAAGTTTCAGAGGGCATTAATGCTGATAATGTGGAGTTGCGTAATCCATAAGTTTTAATTGATTCACGCAGTGATTCCCAATCATAATGTAAGGGTTCTTTAGTAATACTATCCAAATCTTTTTTATAGGTATCGATTGGCAAAATCCCTTGAGAATAGGTTGTTTCATTAAATAACGGACATGCACCTTTTTCTTTCGCTAAATTATTTGATGCCTTAAGCAGATAGTATTGCATGGCTTCGAAAGTTCGATGAGTTAAGTTATTGGCGCTACCGTCGGAATATTTAACACCGTGTTTAGCTAAATAATAAGCATAATTGATGACACCAATACCTAATGTACGACGATTGATTGATGAATTTCGAGCGGCAGGTACAGGGTAATCTTGATAATCAAGCAGAGAATCAAGAGCACGTACGGTAAGATCAGCTAACTCTTCAAAGTCATCAAGTGATTCTATTTTACCTAAATTAAATGCAGATAAAGTGCAAAGCGCAATTTCACCATTTTCATCATTAATATTATAAAGTGGTTTTGTTGGCAAAGCGATTTCCATACATAAATTGGATTGATGCACTGGAGCTTGTTCAGGATTGAATGGGCTATGAGTATTACAATGATCGACATTTTGAATATAAATACGGCCAGTAGATGCGCGTTCTTGCATCAAAAGTGAAAATAACTCGACAGCTTTTACTATACGTTTGCGAATATTCACATCTTGTTCATATTGTTGATAAAGAGATTCAAATTTATCTTGATCAGCAAAAAAAGCATCGTAGAGTCCAGGTACATCAGATGGGCTAAAGAGTGTTATATTTTCATTTTTGATAAGGCGTTGATACATTAATTTATTAATTTGTACGCCATAATCTAAATGACGAACGCGATTTTCTTCAACCCCTCGGTTGTTACGTAAAACAAGTAAACTTTCAACTTCTAGATGCCAAATTGGATAAAATACTGTAGCTGCACCGCCTCGTACGCCACCTTGGGAACAAGATTTAACTGCTGTTTGAAAATATTTATAAAATGGAATACAACCCGTATGGAATGCTTCACCACCGCGAATTGAACTGCCTAATGCACGAATACGACCCGCATTGACGCCAATCCCTGCTCGCTGAGAAACATATTTAACAATGGCACTTGCTGTTGCATTAATTGAATCTAAACTGTCATCACATTCAATTAAAACACAAGAACTAAATTGTCGTGTAGGGGTACGAACACCAGCCATAATTGGTGTTGGCAGTGAAATCTTGAACGTTGATACTGCATCGTAAAAGCGTTTAATATAATTTAGACGTGTATCTTTAGGGTAATTGGCAAAAAGACAAGCGGCAACTAATATATATAAAAATTGAGCGCTTTCATATATTTCACCTGTTACACGATTTTGTACTAAGTATTTACCTTCGAGTTGTTTTACCGCTGCATAAGAAAAATTCATATCACGCCAATGATCGATAATCTTATCCATTGCTTCGAACTCTTCTTGCGTATAATCTTCAAGTAAGTGTTTATCGTAACGTTTAGTGTCGACTAACTTTTTGACATGTTCATAAAGTGGCGGCGGCGTAAACTGATTATAGGCTTTCTTACGTAAGTGGAAAATGGCTAATCGAGCAGCTAAATATTGATAGTCAGGGGTTTCTTGCGAAATAAGATCAGCAGCAGCCCTTATAATTGTTTCGTGAATATCGGAAGTACGAATGCCGTCATAGAATTGAATATGTGATCGCAATTCAACTTGTGATACTGAAACATTGTCTAATCCTTCGGCTGCCCAAGTGATGACTTTGTGAATTTTATCTAGATTTATGGGTTCTTGTTTACCATTTCGCTTTGTTACGAGTATTGATTTATTCATTTTTTTATCCAGTTTTATCCCGTATTTCAGTGAAGGTTATGATAATTGATATTTGTCAAAATATACAATATATAGTACCTATTAATCATTTTATTACTATATGTAGTGTATTTATTAAGCGATAATTAAAATTTTTTAGTTAAAATCAACTATAATGATGCAAAAAAGGAGAGGCGTAGTTATAAAACTATATTAGCGAAAAAGGGAGGTAAGCGCATAAAAACATGCAATTATCGGAATGATAAGATCTACCTATGAATAAGTAGATCTATTTAAAGGTTAAGTATAATTCTACCATTCTTGACCTGGAGGTATAGAAACACATACACCATTTTTATCTTCATTTTCGTTTGCACGGCAATGATATTTAGCATTATAAGTGTGCATATCACAAAATGTACCAGGTTGATGTGTATGAGCATCAATTGCCTCTGGATCCCATACATACCAGCGACTAAAAATATTAGATTGATTTTTAGCCGGTCCATATGAACCAGGATATTTATCTTGACTAGGGTCACCCCATTCACCAAATAAAGAACCAATTTCACGAGTATAGTCAGAGGAACCTGCTCTATTACCATAAGGCGCATTACTTAATTCTTTGGGTTCAGTTATGCGATAGTTACCTGGCTTATTTCTACATTCGGCGGCTACCGCTTCGGCAGTGTCTCTGACGCCGATTACATTGCCTTTACTATCTTGAGCTTGTTTCCAAGCTTCATACCATTTTTTTATTTTGAATCCATATCGTATTGATTTATGAGTGTTTTTATTTTTCCCCTCTATAATAATTGTAAATCCATCAGACCCCAACGCTTCGACATATTGCCAAGCTTGTTTTGAATCTCTAGCTATTGGTGTATTTAAATAGACAGTAACTATATCATTATTATGGGTAATTGTTGCAAGTTCACTCCCTTGTTTTACAGACCAATCATAGTTATTAGCAAGTCCATTTTGAGCCAAAAGTAAGTCAAACTTAGCACCATAAAAACCCGTAGTTGGAAAGTTTTTGTCTAAATCTACATTTGATTGAATTAAAAAACCAAAATTTTTATTCCATTGATTTTTAGCACTATTAGCGGCTGTAGATGGGGTTAGTTCGGGTTTTGCGTAACAAAATCCAGTATCTTCTAAAACAGTATACATTTTCGATGGTTGCGTAATAAATGTATCATTAGGATATTCATTATCATCGGGTATACCAAACTTTGAGAAAAGAAGTAAGTCTGCTGTCAGTTTTACTTTATAAGGGCTGTACATTCCTTTTTGTGATAAGGAACAAAAAGTATCTGTTGCTGTAGGTATAAATTCAACTAATTGATTTTTAGCATTGGTATAATACCAAGTCATATTGATTTTATCTTTAGCACTTAAAAAATCGAGTTGATCCCCATCGTTATCATAATATTGGTTTTCGTTAGGTTGTTTTATTGGTGCTATTTTAAATTTATCTTTGAATGGATAACTTGTTTGCAGGGGAATAGTATCGACTTCGCTACCGTAGTAATTGAGATCATCTACATTTAAACCGAAAAGATCAAGATCATCGATATTATTTTCTATTTCGGTAGACAACGATGGACGCATGCCATGAATGATTTGCACTGTTTGTGACGTTAAATAAGCATAGCCTATTGGTGAAAATTGTAATAACAGTAATAATTTACAAATTACTTTTGCTAGTGTTTTAACATTTAATTGATTCACTTTAATATCCCTTTCCATCACTAATTATCTTTACTTAAAATTAATTCATTGTTTTTTATAATTTTATTTTTGTAATTTTATTGATAATGCTAATAAATTTTTATCATGTTCAATAAATCAGCTGGGATAATTATAGTTTAAATAATAGGTTTAGTCGATCAATAAGATCGTAATGATCGTTAATTCCTTAGATTGACGCATTATTATTCAATAATGAGTTAAAAAATAGTTATATAATTAATAAGTTAGTGTAATTAAGAAAAAAGCCTCACAGTTAAAAATATGTTATTAAGAGGGGGGGATTGTTATAAAAAGTTATTTGTTTAGTGATAAAAAGGAAGGAAGTTATTTGATACCAGTATTAATTGGTATCACTTTCAGGAACAGCTGTACATACCCCAGCTTTTCTATCGGTTTCAGCGGAACAGTGATATATGGCATTGTAGGTATGTAAGTCACAATAAGCCTTTTTATTAGGGTCGTACAACCAAATTCTTTTGTATAACGTTGATTGCGTTGTAGCTGGAGCCCAAGAGTTAGGGTAAGCGGTTTGTGATGGATCGCCCCATTCACCAAGTAATGTCCCAATTTCTCGAGTGAACACCACTCTAGTACCAACTACTTTAGATGTGGCATTACTGACTTCATCAGGGTAGCTGATCCGATAATGTCCATCTAAAGTTTTACAACCTTTGGCTATATTTGGTGCGGTGTCAATGGTTGCTTTAGGCATACCAATATTGGTTTTATTATAACCTGAAAACCATTTAGTTAAAGTAAACACATAGTTAAGATTATAGTTTGTCGTTTTATTGTGACCTTGGACAATAACTTTATAACCCGTACCAGATCCGATAACGTACTGCCAAGCTTTACCTGTATCTTTAGCATTATCAGTATCAAATGCGACAGTAATTTTATTTAAACTTGGGTTTAATTTTAAGGTTGTCAGCTCACTGCCTTGTACAATTTTCCAATCATAATTACTGGCAAGTTCTTGTTGATTGAGTAACAAATCAAATTGTGCGCCATAAAAACCCGTTGTGGGAAAGTTTTTGTCAGATTCGCTAACGGACTGAGTCAAAAAGCCATTTTTTTTATCCCATTGATTGGCAGCACTAGCGGTTGCCGCTGTAGGTAATAATACGGGTTTAGCATAACACACGCCGGCTTCTTTCAATATTGAATAAGTTTTACCAGGATGAGCAGAAATAAGTTCGTTAGGATATTCGTTAGCATCGGGATCACCAAACTTTGAAAATAGAAGTAAATCAGCCGCTAATTTAACTTTATAGGGACCCACGATTTTACTTTGCGCTAATGAACAAAAAGTATCGGTCGTTTTTGGGGTGAATTGCACTAATTTATTTTGCGCATTGGTATAGTACCAACTCATTGCAATATCATTAGCCGTACTTAAAAAATCAAGCTGATCACCATCTAGATCAATATATTGGTTGCTATCAGGTTGTTTAATATTTGCAACTTTAAATTTATTGATAAATGGGTAACTTAGGACAAGGGGTATTTTATCGACTTCTTCATCGCCATAATAATCTAATCCCTCAAAATTTAATCCAAATAGTGGTAAATCATCGATATGTTTTTCGATGTCTGAGGATAAAGATGGATGGTTGCCATGAACGGTTTTAACTGTTTGTGCGATTAAAAATGCATACGATAGTGGAGAAAACGGTAATAAAAGAACTAAAAAGAAAATTACGTTGAACTGGTGTTTATTCATTAAACTGATCACTGCTATATTCCTTATATTACTTTTATTATATCTATTGTTGTAAAAATATATTGGTAAATCGAAAATAACGAGCGGCGCGGATTATATCTAACGCAATAAAAGTTGTCTATTAATAAATTGTAATTAATAAATAATACCTTTTTTATCGGACCAATTTTAGGATGCAAGGTAAGAATAGCTTGACTAAAAAAGCGAAACTCGATTAAGAAGATTAATTTTTTGGCGTCTTATAACGTTGATTTGGACTAGCTTGATTTTGTGCTTCTAACCAGGCAAGTTTCTCAGCATAATTTTTTTCAGCACCACGTTGTGTTGGATGGTAATATTTGTTGTCGGCCATTTCTGGTGGAAAGTAATTTTCACCAGCAGCATAGGCATTTGGTTCATCATGTGCATAACGATATTGTGCACCATAACCTAAATTTTTCATTAAACTGGTTGGCGCATTGCGTAGATGTTCAGGGACGTCATAATCGGGTTTTGATGTTGCATCTTTCATGGCTTGGTTAAATGCAAGATAAACAGCATTACTTTTTGGCGCACAAGCAAGGTAAACAATAGCTTGTGCAATTGCGCGTTCTCCTTCTGCTGGGCCAACGCGTGTAAAACAATCCCAAGCGGCAAGTGCAACTTGCATGGCTCTCGGATCGGCATTACCGACATCTTCCGAGGCAATAGCTAATAATCGTCGAGCAACATAAAGTGGATCACCACCAGCGGTAATAATTCTTGCATACCAATAAAGTGCAGCATCGGGTGATGAGCCTCGAATCGATTTATGCACGGCCGAAATAAGATCATAATAACGATCACCTTGATTATCAAATCTGGCACTTCTTTCACCTATCACTTCTTTAAGTAATTCTGGTGTTAGTGCCTGGCCATCAGACATATCGACTAATAATTCAAGTGTATTAAGTGCACGCCTAGCATCGCCACCTACAAATTCGGCAATCTGTTTTTTCGTTTCATCCGGTAAAATAATATTTCGATTGCCATATCCGCGCTCCGGATCGTCCATGGCTTGTTGTAAAATCAGCTCTATATCATTATTGGTCAAGGATTTTAGCAAATAAACTCTTGCTCTTGATAGTAATGCAGAATTTAATTCAAATGAGGGATTTTCTGTGGTTGCACCAATAAAAGTTACGGTGCCATTTTCCACATAAGGTAAAAAAGCATCTTGCTGGCTTTTATTAAAACGATGTACTTCATCGACAAATAAAATTGTACGAATCCCAGCTTGCTGATTAATTTTGGCGCGCTCAATCGCTTCTCGGATATCTTTAATGCCTGACGTTACAGCGGATATT
This sequence comes from Gilliamella sp. wkB171, assembly GCF_001693755.1. Classification (GTDB taxonomy): domain Bacteria; phylum Pseudomonadota; class Gammaproteobacteria; order Enterobacterales; family Orbaceae; genus Gilliamella; species Gilliamella apicola_F. Next base: position 477,889 of record NZ_LYST01000043.1, on the reverse strand, counting down.
CTTTCAACTTTGGCATTGGCATGATGAGCGATAATTTCGGCTAACGTTGTTTTGCCTGTACCGGGTGGGCCCCACAAAATCATGGAGTGTAAATTACCTGCTTTGATAGCTTTAGGTAATGGTTTATCTTCGCCAAGTAACTGAGATTGCCCGATATACTCCGATAAATCCCTAGGACGCATCCTAGCCGCTAACGGTTTAAATTCATCAGTACTAAACTCAAAAGATAGGCTAGGCATAGTAAATATCTATCCAAATTTATAAAATTGGAGCTATTATATACTGCTTATTGGTTAAGTTAAAAATAAAAGAAAATATCTTTCTTAGCTAATTGAAAAACGTTAATATTTTAAAACAATTTTGGTCTCAAAATTAATTTAAATACTGCCAAATAAAAATAAAAGGATTAGGCATGAAAAAGATTTTAGTGTTAATAGGGCTATTGGTTAGTGTATCGGCATGGGCCGGCGATAAAGAAGTACTGCAACAACGTTTAGATAAAATAGATGGCTTTTATGCGCGGTTTTCTCAAGATGTGAAAACCGCTGATAATCAAGTAGTACAACAAGGTAAAGGTGATTTGTGGGTAACAAGACCTTATTACTTTAATTGGACAATGAATGAACCAGATGAAACATCTATTATTTCAGATGGAAAAAATATGTGGGTCTATACCCCAGCGGTTCAGCAAGTAAGTGTGATGGATTTAAAAAAGGCTGTTGATAACAGATTAATGTTACTTATTACAGATAGCCATAATCCTATTTGGAATGCGTATAATGTCACACGAAAGCAAGACTCATTTACATTAAAACCAACAGATGGGACAAATCAAGACTTTGTTATCTCAGTGTTACCAACAGGAATGATTTCTAGCTTTACGATTATTGAAGAAGATGGACAGCGCAGTTTTTATGACTTGTCGCGTCAAACACTTGGTAAAGTTTCATTAGAAAAGTTTCAGTTTACTCCACCTGCTGGTGTTACTATTGATGACCAACGATAATAATTTAAAGTAATAAAAAAATAATGACAGATAACAAGCTGGCGAAATGCGTCAGCTTGTTGCTATGTGTATTTTCATTTGATTGGTGTTAATAATTATTCTGAACGTTAATGAGGTAGCGGATTATTCATAATCTTCTTCATTAATACTCACAACAGGATTATCAGAAAAAAGATAGTGATCACGTTTAGTCTCAAAATCTTCACTTGCTGCGTCAAATAGCATTTTTTTGGTGTTTTCTAAATGTTGCCACATAGCTAATTTAGCCGCTTTAGGATCGCGATTGATCAACGCTTCTAAAATTTTATCGTGCTCTTCCCACCAGCTTTCAATGTCTTGCTGTTTAACATGTTCGTGAAGCTTTTTCCATAAAGGATTTAAGGTTCTTTGTTGCCATGCTTCTTGCACAATGGTTATCAGTGCCGTGTTACGCGTTATCATGGCAATTTGGGTATGGAATTTTAAATCCCAATTAGAATCACGATAATGGTCTTCTTTTTTGGCATTATGCTGAATTTCTAATAAATTGACGATATCATCTTTAGTGATTTGTGTGGCGGCAAATTCTGCGATATTGCTTTCTATTAGTTGACGCGCTTGCAGCAATTCAAAAGGTCCAGTTGTTGCAAAATTCAAACCCACAGGAGAATCAATAGGATTAGATTGCATACTGTTAGCTATAACATGAATACCTGACCCTTTTCGAGCATCAACAAACCCTTCAACTTCCAGCATTATAATGGCTTCTCTAACTACTGAACGGCTTACTTTTAGCTCTTCACAAATTAATCTTTCCGAAGGTAATTTGCTACCCACTGGGTAAATACCTTTAATTATGCGGTTTTTTAATTCAGTTGCGATAATTTGGTAAAGCCTTTGATATTCGTTTTGTTCTTGGGTCATGATGACTTTGATATAGCTCCTTAATTAATCATCATCTTAAAATAACATCTAATTGATTGGAGTTAAATAAGATTGTTTTATTTTTTTCACATAGAACACGAACCATTAAGGTTGGCAGACAGATAAAAATCCTATCAGATATTCTTATGTTTAAATTATGTGATGTATGTCAACTTTTTAAGTTATCAGACATGTTATTATGCGGCACATTATATTGGGCGTGGTGATATGGATAAAACAATAGCAATCTGCGTTGATATGTGATCGCTTTAATAACGATAAGAATGATACTTGGTCATCTAACACGTAATTTGATAGCTGTTGGCATACCAGTTTTAAAAGCCATGATGGATATGACAACGCAAAACTATTGTTATGTTGTTGCTGTGTATTTGGCTTGTTAAATCGTTATCTAACTGTAAACGGATTAACCGATAGAGTAGTTTGGCTTCATGCTAGTACTATCTTTACTTTAATTGTTGGTGCGCTAGCCAATAACATTGGTTTTATTAAGCCATTCGTTATTTTAAGTTAACTTCATTTTTTAGCCACTGTTGCAATTGAGTTAATTTTAAAGGCACCATCAATAAATATAACGAATAAATTGATCTGATTACACACGATTTTATGTCATCAGATAATTAATTATTATTGGGAGAATAAAATGCGTTTTTTAACTGAAAATTTTTTACTAGATACCGAGTTTTCTCGTCAGCTTTATCATGATTATGCGGCTGATCAACCCATTTTTGACTATCATTGCCATTTACCACCGGAACAAATTGCAAAAGATTATCAGTTTAAAAACTTATATGACATCTGGCTTAAAGGTGATCATTACAAATGGCGCGCTATGCGTACTAATGGTGTTGCTGAAAAATTCTGTACAGGAACAGATGTCAGTGATTTCGAAAAATTCAAAGCCTGGGCTGAAACTGTGCCCCATACTATTGGTAATCCTTTATATCATTGGACTCACTTAGAATTACGTCGACCATTTGGTATTGATAACATTTTATTGTCCCCATCAACGGCTGAAACTATTTGGAACAAATGCAATGCAATGCTCGAAACTAAAGGGTTTTCTGCACGTAGCATTATGAAAAAAATGAATGTCAAAATGGTAGGGACAACCGATGATCCTATTGATGATTTAATCCACCATAAAACCATTGCCCAAGATAGTTCATTTGATATTAAAGTTCTACCAAGTTGGCGCCCAGATAAAGCATTTAATATTGATTCTGAGTTTTTTGTAGCTTATATCGAAAAATTATCTGCTGTCGCTGATGTGGCTATTACTAATTTCCAACAACTTTGCCAAGCATTATCAAAACGAATGGATCACTTTGCTGCACATGGTTGTAAATTTTCGGATCATGCATTAGATGTAGTTGTTTATGAAGAAGCAAGTGAGAAAGAGCTCGATGCTATCTTAGCCAAGCGGTTAGCAGGTGCAATGTTAAGTGCCAAAGAAACAGCACAATTCAAAACTGCAGTCATAATCTTTTTGGGTAGTGAATATAACAAACGTGAATGGGTACAACAGTACCACATTGGTGCGTTACGGAATAACAACTCAAAAATGTTTAAGTTAATGGGACCGGATGTTGGATTTGATTCAATTAACGATTCACCTATTGCGCAGCCGCTTTCTCGATTATTAGATGCGCAAGCTAAGCAAAATGCACTACCTAAAACAATACTTTATTGTTTAAACCCGTCTGATAACGAAATTTTAGGCACCATGATAGGTAATTTCCAAGGTGAAGGTGTCCGCGGCAAAATGCAATTTGGTTCTGGGTGGTGGTTTAATGATCAAAAAGACGGCATGATTCGCCAAATGACACAGCTTGCACAGCTCGGTTTATTAAGTCGTTTTGTGGGTATGTTAACCGATAGCCGTAGCTTCCTTTCGTATACTCGTCATGAATATTTTAGACGTATTTTATGTCGAATGATTGGTCGTTGGGTAGAAGATGGTGAAGCGCCACGTGATATCGAGCTATTAGGTCAAATGGTTAAAAATATTAGTTTTGATAATGCGAAAAACTATTTTGGCATTGAACTAAGCTAAGAAGTATTAAGTCGTTGTAATTAGATTAATTAAAGAAGAGTTAGAGTAATGAAAACACTAAACAGAAATGATTTTCCGGGTGCAAAATATACGACACGTGTTGTTCAATTTGGCGAAGGTAATTTTTTACGTGCTTTTTTAGATTGGCAATTAGATATCCTAAATGAAAAAACAGATCTTGATGCTGGCGTAGTCATTGTCCGTCCACTAAATACTGATTTTCCACCTGCATTAAGTATCCAAGATGGGCTATATACCACATTGATTCGTGGTTTAAACGAAAAAAACGAAGCAGTAAAAGAGTTTAGAATGATTCGCTCAGTGAATAATGAGATAAATGTCTATACTCAATACGATGAATATCTTGAATTAGCAAAAGATCCGAATATCCAATTTATTTTTTCGAATACAACAGAAGCCGGCATTAGTTATGTTGAGGGGGATAAATTAACCGATCGCCCTGCGGCTAGCTATCCAGCTAAATTAACCGCTTTTTTATATGAAAGATTTACTCACTTTGCGGGCAGTAAAGCGAGTGGTTTAATTATTATTCCGTGTGAACTGATTGATTACAATGGTGATGCACTTAAAAAACTTGTATTAAAGTATGCTAAACAATGGAACTTGTCTGACAAATTTATTGCATGGATCGAAAATGACAATTTATTCTGTTCTACACTGGTCGATAGGATTGTACCGGGTTACCCAAAAGCACAAATTACTGAGCTTGAGGCACAATTAGGTTATAAAGATAACTTTATTGATTCTGCTGAATATTTCTATCTCTTTGTTATTCAAGGACCGCAATGGTTAGCTGAAAAATTATGCTTAGATAAATGCAATATGAATATCAAAATTGTTGATGATATCAAGCCGTATAAAGAGCGTAAAGTCGCTATTTTAAATGGTGCCCATACAGCTTTAGTGCCAGTTGCTTATCTATCAGGGATTGATACGGTAGGTGAATCAATGAATGATCCACAAATCTTATCATATATTAAAGAGACTATTTTTGATGAAATTATCCCTGTTTTAGATTTACCACATCAAGAGTTAGTGGATTTTGCCCAGTCTGTGATCAGCCGTTTTAAAAACCCATTTATTGAACATCAATTAATGTCGATAGCTTTAAACAGCATGACTAAATTTAAAACTCGTATTCTTCCACAATTAATCGCTTATCAAAAAGAAAAAGGTGTTTTACCAACACATTTAGTTTTCTCATTTGCCGCACTTATGGCTTTTTATCGTGGAGTGAGAAACAACCAAACCTATCCATTACAAGATGATGCTATTTGGTTGGAACGTTTTCATGCTGGTTGGACGAATATAGCCGAAGGTAAACAAACTATAGATCAACTTGTACACACGATATTAAGCGATAAAGCACATTGGGAACATGATTTATTAACTATTCCGCAATTAGCACAAACCATAACGCAATATTTAACGGTCATTACCAAGGATGGTATGCGTCAAGCAATTGAAAAATGCGTTGTGAGTAGCAAATAAAATGAGCGATGTAATGATTAAATTTATAAAAATAAATAATAAAGATAATGTTGCGGTGGCGTTATCTGATTTAGAAGCACATGAAGAAAATGTTATTGTTGATGGTCATACAATTGATTTAAAACAACCAGTCAAACAAGGGCATAAATTTGCCCTTCACGATATAGCGCAAGGTGAAAATATTATTAAGTATGGTTTGCCGATAGGCCATGCAACTTGTGCAATTAAAGCCGGTGAGCATATTCATTCACACAATTTAAAAACCAATTTAAGTGATATTGATGATTATAAATATCATCCTCAGTTAGCAACTAATGACTCTTTACATGCCATACCAGATAAAGAAATCAATATTTATCGTCGTAAAAATGGTGAGGTTGGTATTCGTAATGAGTTATGGATTATTCCAACTGTAACTTGTATTAATGGTATTGCTCAGCAAATTGTTAAACAATTTTGTGCAGAATTAAACAATCAATTAGAAATTGATGGGATTACCGTTCTTGAACATCCTTATGGGTGTTCGCAACTCGGGCAAGACCATAAAAATACTAAAATTATTTTACAAGATTTAGTCAAACATCCTAATGCAGGTGCTGTGCTGGTTATTGGATTAGGTTGTGAAAATAATCAAATTTCGGAATTTAAAGCCGATTTGGGTGACTATGATGCGTCACGAGTGCGATTTCTTGTTGCTCAGCAAGAAGAGGATGAAATTGAAGCCGCATTGGTTCTTTTAAGAGAACTTTACGCTGCCATGAAAAACGATAAACGTGAAGCCGGTCGTTTGAGTGAATTAAAATTTGGGTTAGAGTGCGGTGGATCGGATGGTTTTTCAGGTATTACCGCAAACCCAATGCTAGGTCTTTTTTCTGATTATGTGATTGAACATGGTGGCACTAGTGTGCTCACTGAGGTACCAGAAATGTTTGGCGCTGAAAATATCTTAATGTCGCATTGCATTGATGAATCGACTTTCGATAAAACAGTTCATATGATTAATGATTTTAAACAATATTTTATTTCGAATAATCAACCCATCTACGAAAACCCTTCCCCCGGGAATAAAGCTGGCGGCATTACCACATTAGAGGAAAAATCACTCGGTTGTACCCAAAAAGCAGGGGGCAGTAAAGTGATTGATGTACTTAAATATGGACAAATGTTAACCAAGCATGGTTTGAATTTACTTAGTGCTCCAGGGAATGATGCTGTTGCCACTGGCGCTTTATCAGCAGCTGGTTGTCACATGGTGTTATTTACCACTGGTCGAGGAACGCCTTATGGTGGCATTGTGCCAACCGTCAAAATTGCAACTAATACACAATTAGCAGAGAAAAAGGTGAATTGGATTGATTTCAATGCCGGAAAATTAATTCAAGGCATTTCAATGAAAACAGTATTAACAGAATTTATTGATTACATCGTACAGGTAGCTAATGGACAACAAACTTGTAATGAAAAAAATAATTTCAAAAATTTAGCCATCCTTAAAAGTGGCGTAACCCTCTAAGAATAAATTTTTATTCAATGATAAATCATGTCGTTAAGTCCTTGTGGACTTAATGCTAGGGGCCCGTTTTTTTTATAAATAATATAGGTATCATTCATGACGAATAAAAAAGAGAGAAAAATTACATGGTTAGTAAGATTCTCGTATGGAAGTGGTAATTTAATTGGCAGTGGCGCTTTAGCAATTAGTGGGGCTTGGCTGCTTTATTTTTATACAACTTTTTGTGGTTTAAGTGTCGTTCAAGCAGCATTAATTTTTTCTATTGCAACTTACTTGGATGTGATTCTTAATCCATTAATGGGATTTATTACTGACAACTTTTACCAAACAAAAATAGGACAACGTTTTGGGCGTCGCCGATTCTTTATTTTAATTGGCATACCTTTAATGCTCATCTATCCAATGTTATGGATTGATGGTATGGGGTTTTGGTATTACTTAATAACTTACATCTTATTTGAAATCATCTATACCAGTATTATGATCCCATTTAATACCTTACCAGTTGAAATGACATCTAACTTTTCACAGCGGACTTATTTGACTGGTTCAAAAGCAATGTTTGGTAAAGTGGCTAACTTTTTAGGTGCTGCTATACCGGGCATCTATTTTTACTATTATAGTAAAGATTCAGCAACGCCTTTCTTATTAACGGGGATCACTTACGCAGCGATTATGATCGTCGCGTTGATTTTACTGTATTGTAATAGTTGGGAAAAACCTAAAGAAGAAGTAAAAGATGAATCTGTACATAGCTTTTTTGAAGCTATTAAAAAGCTTATTATCGACATCTTATCAACATTTCGTATTAAAACTTTTAGAACGCATTTAGGCATGTATCTATTTGGATTTGGTGCTGAATGGTTATTTACCGCAGTATTTACCTATTTCATTGTGTTTAGTTTAGGTGAACCTCGCTCATTTGTCGCTTCAATGAACTCGTTAAGTAGTATTTGCCAGCTAGTTTCGACAGCCTTTTTTATGATGTATTGTGCAAAAAAAGGCTTTAAAAAACCGTTTATTATTGCATTACTCATCGTAATTTCATCGATGATTGGTTATGTCGGTATTTATTATCTTAACTTGCCAAATATCACTTGGATTGTTGTGGGTATTACCATCTGGTTTGGTCTAGGTACGGGAGGTGTATATTATATTCCATGGAGTGTATACGTATTTTTGGCTGATGTTGATGAAGTGGTAACTAATCGACGTCGTGAAGGGGTTTATGCTGGCGCAATGACTATGGCGGGTAAATTAGTTCGCGCTTCAATTGTATTTGTACTTGGTATTATTTTAAGCGCATATGGTTTTGAATCAAAATCTCATGTTCAGCCACAAAGTGCAATTGATGCCATTAATGGCATTATTTTGTATGGTGTTGTTGGAATGGCACTTATTGGTGCTTTCTTCGCTTGGAGAATGAAGCTTGATCATGCAACGCATTCAATCATCATTAATGAAGTCGCTCGTATTCGCGGTGGTGGAAAAATGGCTGATGTTACGCCAGAAACTAAAAAAGTGGTTGAAGAATTATCAGGGGTTGCTTATGAAAATTGCTTTGGCAATAACAACATTGGTTTTAAATCCAAAAAAGACCCAAGCAAAATAACAATCATTGAATAAATATCTAGGATTAGCCAGTAATGCTAGTCCTGATTTTAGCCATATATCGTGAACTATTCGCTATCAGATTAGTGGATAGTTCACAAAGTAACACGTAAAGGATAAAAAATGACGACTGTTTCAGTTAAAGATTTTGGTGCAATTGGTGATGGCACTACGATTAATACCTTAGCTTTTGCAAAAGCGATACAACATATTGAACAACAAGGTGGAGGAACCTTAATTGTTCCAGTTGGTACCTATTTTACCGGCGCTATTAAACTTTGTAGTAATCTGACATTAGTGATTGAACAAGGTGCAACTTTATTGTTTTCCGATGATGCTAAAGATTACCCCGTGGTCAATTCGCGTTGGGAAGGGGTAAAACAAGATGTGTATATGCCATGTATATATGGTCATAATATTGAGAACGTAATAATCACCGGCGGTGGAAAAATCGATGGTAATGGCCAAAAATGGTGGCACACTTTTCGCAATGATCGCACTAATTTGAAATACCCTAGACCTTATTTGATCGGATTTGATTTTTGTGAGCGTATCACGATTGAAAAACTATTTTTAACACAATCACCAAGTTGGACGGTGCATCCAATGGAATCAAACGATGTGGTGGTTGATAACATCTCGATTCTTAATCCCGCTGATTCACCAAATACGGATGGTATCAACCCAGAATCTTGCCGTAATGTGAGAATTTCTAATTGTTATATTGATGTTGGTGATGATTGTATTGCAATTAAAGCAGGTACAGAAGAGACTGTTGATAAAAGCCCTTGTGAAAACATTTTAATTACTAACTGTAATATGATTCATGGGCATGGTGCAGTGGTATTAGGGAGTGAAATGAGTGGGTGTATTCGTAATGTGACCATTACGAACTGCGTATTTCAAAAAACCGACCGCGGTGTAAGGTTTAAAACCCGTCGTGGTCGAGGCGGTGCAATTTCAGATATCACCTTTAGTAACATCGTTATGGATGAGGTGTTATCGGCATTTGTGATGAACTATTATTACTATTGTGGTCCTAAAGGTAATGATCCCATTGTCTGGAATAAAGCAGCATTACCAGTTAATGAACAAACACCCGCATGTCATAATATTAGTTTTTCCAACATTATTGCTAAAAATGTGCGTGCTTATGCTGGTTTTTTATATGGTATACCTGAATCGCCAATTGCCAATATTTCATTTGATAATATTCGCGTATCGATGCAAATTGATGCGCAAGCAGGCGAAGTTGACATGTTTAAAGATGTCAAACCAGAGGCAGGTAAGGGCTTTTTTATTGAAAATGTCGACACCATTTTATTTAACAATGTTATTGTTGATAATGTTATTAGCGATCCACTTAGTATCAAAAACAGTACAGGTGTGCATGTTAATCAATCATTTGTTAAACAAGACGGTAAATTATTGCCGCTTCAAGCTTAACGGGTTTTATCAAAATAACCGCGAGAATGCGGTTATTTTTAATTAATTTTTATTTCGTTACTGGTTTGAATCTGTCGATTTTATCAAAAGTTTTATCACTATTTAGAGATATTATTGCTAATAATAGAACAAAAAAATCTGGATAATTTTCTTACAAGGCTGTTGTTTATTATCAATCTTGAATAAAAACAACATATAATGTTGATAAATATTGCATAATGATGCAGTTAATTGGCTAATCAGTGTTACCTTCAAACTAATCTTTTTTGTGTAAACAATCAATGGCTAGGTTTAGGTTAAATATTGTACTTTTAAGGCTACTTCACTTGTCACTTGGTAGTGTTACCATTAAATGGAGCTAGTCACTATTATTATATCCATCAAAGCGAACTTTAAAGGCTGAGAATGCGTTATTTTCGTTTTAAATCCCTCTACAACTATCATATCCCGAAAAAGCATGCTTAATCCTATTTTGTAAAATAGTTTTAGGTTATTTAACAATCCGTTGCAAATGACGAACTTTCATCAAAATGCGCAACAAAATTCATATACTAAAAATATGTCACGTTACTGGTTATATCGTTAGATGATAGTTGGGGTAATTGTTCAGTTTTTTTTCATCCTTTTAATTTTTCACCTCTGATTTATTGCATTTTGTTTGTGGCAACAAAATAACTTTGATGTTGATCACATTTATCTAATAAACCTTTTAAAGCTAAATTTTTAGCTATTCATACTCAATTTCAGTTGTTCACTTTTTAAAGGATAAATTATGACAAATGCCTTCTATCGAAAGCCAACTTATTGGTTCGCTTCATGTTATAGCTTTATGTACTATGCAGCAGGGAGTTTTGTTTTTTCTTTTTATGCAATATGGTTAAGCAAGGAGATTGGTTTAACGGCTAAACAAACCGGAATTATTTATTCGTTTAATTACTTTATCTCCTTGATCATTATGATTATCTATGGTGTTTATCAAGATAAATTAGTATTAAAAAAACATTTAATTTGGTTTCAAAGCATCATAATTACCTGCGCGGCGCCCGCTTTAATTTATGTCTATGAGCCGCTATTACGGCATAGTTTTTACTTTGGTGTTATTTTTGGTAGCTTCTTTTTAGGTTTTGGTTGGGTTGCTGGCATGGGACTGATTGACTCTTATTGCGAAAAGATCAGTCGAGCTTTTAATTTTGAATTTGGTCAATGTCGCACTTGGGGATGTATTGCTTATGCTGTAGGTACTTTTATTGCTGGCATCTTAATTAGTATTAACCCGCATCTTAATTTTTGGGCGGCATCAGTAGTGGGCATTTGCTTTATGATACTCAACCTTAATTTCAAACCGGATTTAAGCAAATCATCGGCAGCAGTCTTTCAAAAGAAAGATAAGTTAAGTTTTAATGAGATTGTTTCAGTGTTTGCGCTTAAGAAGTTTTGGATATTTGTGATTTATGTGCTTGGCACTTATAGCCTTTATAATATTTACGATCAACAGTTATTTCCGGTTTACTTTACCCAGCAATTTAATGATGTAAATGATGGCTATCGTTTATACGGCATATTAAATTCATTCCAAGTATTTTTAGAAGCAGCCGTGATGTTTTGTGTACCATTTGTGGTTAATCGTGTTGGTGCGAAAAATGCCCTTATTTTTGCCGCTTTTATTTCAGCATCTCGAATCTTTTTAACCGGTCATGTCGAGAGTATTGCCATTATTTCAGTAATTAAACTGATGCACTGTTTAGAAATTTCAACCATTTTAGTATCAGTATTTAAATATATTGATAACAACTTTAACGCGCGTTTGTCGGCAACGGTATTTTTAATTGGTTACCAGGTCGCAGGTTCGGTTGGGGTGATATTGTTTTCTACCTATGTTGGGCAAGTTTATGATACTGCTGGTGCAGCAACCACCTTTAATAATTTAGGGCTAGTCGTGTTAGGTTTCATGATTTTTGCCATGCTGTTCTTAAGCCGTGACAAAAAGGTCAAATCATCAGAGAAGTAAGCTAGTTAAGATTCATAACACGTTTTTAATTTGGCTAAACAAATTACATTTAATAAAACATATTAAGGATTCAAAATGAATATATTCAATTCAGTTACGCAGTTTCACTTTGAACAAACCAGAACTATTTCGCCCGAAAATATGACTGGCGAAAAAGGCAAATCATGTATGAAGGCCAGCGCTTTAGGGCCGAGTCGAAAAGGGCAAGGCTGTATCTCAATCCCTGCCGGTAAAAAGATGACCATAGCCGAAATAACGGGTCCTGCCGAAATTCGCCATATGTGGTTTACTTTAACTGATAGAACACATCGCGGAAGCTTTGTACTTCGTGATGTGGTTATACGCATTTATTGGGATGATGAAACCGTACCATCAGTTGAAAGTCCAATTGGTGACTTTTTCTGTAATGGTTTTGGTGCAAGATGTGACATCAACTCAATGCCAATTGTTGTTAATCCAACAGGTGGCTTTAATTGTTATTTTAGAATGCCTTTTAATAAAAAAGCACGCATTGAAATTGAAAATGAGCATGAGGCTGATTTGCAACATTTCTTTTTTACAGTGAACTATGCGTTAATGCCAAAACCATTTGAAGCGCCGCTTTATTTTCATGCGCAATGGCGCCGACAACGCATTACTCAATATGCCCAAGATTATGTCATTTTAGATAATGTTCAAGGACAGGGTTATTATGTAGGTACCTACTTAGCCTTAACAGCGTTAGAGCGTTATTGGTGGGGAGAAGGGGAGTTTAAATTCTATCTTGATGATGATAGCGATTATCCAACACAACATTCAACCGGTTCTGAAGACTATTTTGGTGGCGCTTGGGCATTTCATAATCGTGATAGCCAAGGACGCCCAAAAGCGAAGTGTTTTCAAACACTGTTTATGGGTTACCCTTATCAAACCAATCGTGATGCAACACGTGATTTTTTCCAGACAGGTGATGCAAATCCTGTACATGGCTTTGGCGATGATGGTTTGCCGATGCATGGTTTATATCGTTGGCATTTACCTGATCCGGTGGCATTTCACAAAAATATCAAGTTAGCCTTTCAACAAATTGGTAACGATGATATAAGATTGTATGAACGTTGTGATGATATCGCAAGTGTAGCTTATTGGTATCAAAATCCATCGGCAAATCACAATCCTGCGTTCCCTAATAAACAGCAGCGTACTCCACGTTAAAAATAAGGTAATGTGTATGGCGAGTAATAAATTAAAGCTCAATGATATTGCTCGTTTGGCTGGTGTGTCGGCAACGACCGTCAGCCATATTTTTAATAAACGAGATAAAAAATATCGAATTTCCCCGCAAACTCGGCAGCGGGTATTAGCGATTGCTCAGCAATACAGTGATCAATCTCATATTCGTCAATATTTAATTAAAGCGAATAGCACAAATACCATTGGCGTTGTTGTGCCGGATATGTCTAATTCATTTTTTTCGATGTTTTTACACCATTTAGAAGCCTCGTTTAGACAAAAAAATATCCAACTCTTAATCACTTGTAGTCATTATAATCCCGAGGTCGAAATTAAAGTGGCGCAAAATTTGGTCGAACGTTGCGTTGATGCGATGATTGTTGTGACATCTTTAGATAGTGATGATTTTTATGTAAACATTAACCAACAGACTCCCGTTCTGTTTTTTGATCGTTATTTAAAGGATACCAAACTTCCTTTTATCACCAGTGAATCTGTAAAGTCAGTTGCTGATTTGATAATTCCTTATGCTAAACAACTAGAAGAGTTTTATTTTATTGGATGTGATATACAACTAACCTCGATTCATGCAAGACTTGAAGGATTTAAGCAAGGGCTGAAAACTGCGGGATTAAAGTTCAAACACGATTGGTTAGTCTGTGATGACTATTGTCAAAATAAAGGGTATCAGTTAATCAAAGGTGTTCATGAAAAATTAGGACGGTTACCTAAAGCTATTTTTACGCCTTCATGCAATTTATTGCAAGAGGTACTGAGTTATTTGGTCGAGATCAAAATAGATCCTAATCAAATTTGTTTATGCTCTTATGATTATAATATCTATCTTGACTACTGTTATTACCCAACAGATGCGATTGCTCAAGACTTTCAAACCATGGCACATACTTGTGTTGAGGTCATCGATCGGCTGATTAACTTTAAAGAACTAAAACATCATGCCTTTTTTATTGAGCCAAAAATTATTCGCCACCGTTAGCCTAGCCATTTTTTTATGAGCTAGACTATTAACGATTGGCGTTTTTCATAATTCGCGCTTTATCAACCTGCCATTGGCGTTCTTTAATGTCGGTACGTTTATCGTATTCTTTTTTACCTTTGGCTAAACCAATTTTTACTTTAGCCCAGGCATTTTTCCAATATAAAGAGAGGGCCACAACGGTATAACCTTGACGGTTTATTTGACCAAACAGAGAGTTCAACTCACGCTGATTAAGCAGCAATTTACGTGTACGCATCGGATCGCATACTACATGCGATGATGCAACTGATAATGGCGTAATTGTTGCACCAAATAACCATGCTTCACCATCTTTGAGTAAAACGTAACTATCACTAATGTTAGCTTTACCTGCGCGCAGGGATTTTACTTCCCAACCTTGTAGGGATAATCCCGCCTCAATTTCCTCTTCAATAAAGTACTCATGGCGTGCGCGTTTATTTAATGCAATTGTTGCCGAACCCGGCTTGTGTGATTTTTTCTTAGTCATAATGTGCGATATTATAGAGTTACGTGATACTATATGCCAATAATTTTATTTTTTTATTTTATTCTTATGGCACACGTTTTTCACGAAGTTATCGAGCCTTATTCAATTGAGCAAATGTTTGCATTGGTTAATGATATTGCTCGTTACCCAGAATTTGTTCCTGATTGTATCGCAACTGGCATTATTAGCAAACAAGATAATAAGTTAACGGCATTTATTGAAGTTGAAAAGTTAGGCTTTAAAAAATCTTTTACTACTGTAAATCAGATTAATGAGCCGCATTTAATTGAGATGAAATTACTGCAAGGCCCTTTTAAACACCTGTCTGGCAGATGGCAATTTACTCCAGTGAGTGATACTCACAGTAAAATCAGTTTTAGTTTAGATTTTGAGTTTAAAAATAAGCTACTTGATATTGCTTTTACCCCGGTGTTTAAAGAAGTTATGACTAACATGGTCAATGCATTTTCAACACGAGCAAGGCAGATTTATTAGTATGATAAATATTCAAGTTGTTTATGCTTTACCTAATAATGCAACCGTCATTAATTTAGAAGTTAGTGCACAAACGAATGTATTGCAAGCAATAACAAAATCCAATATCTTATCGTTATGTCAAATTACTTTAGATGAGCATCTAGTTGGTATTTACGGTAAGCGCTGTGATTTTAATACGTTAGTTAATGATGGTGATCGCATCGAAATTTATCGTCCATTAATTAATGATCCTAAAGAGATAAGACGAAAAAAAGCAGCACGTAATAAATAATAATCAAAAGTGAAGGGAAACCGAATGCACAATCTGCTAATTGAAAAGATTGAAATGTTATGCAAAAAACGCGGTATAAAACTGACAACACAGCGGCGTACTGTTTTACATATCATGTTAAAAGCAAATAAAGCGATGAGTGCATATGATTTGTTAGATCTATTGAAAGTTAGTGAACCACAAGCAAAACCACCGACAATTTATCGTGCACTTGAGTTTTTACTCGAACAAGGTTTTATTCACAAAGTTGAATCATCTAACAGTTATATTGTATGCCCGCATTTTCATGATCCAGAGCATATTTCAATTTTATTTATTTGTGATAAATGTAAACAAATTATAGAAAAGCATTCAGAAGATATTGAAACACAGCTCAAGCTACTAGCACTGCAAAGTCAGTTTTTAATAAAACATAGTGTGCTTGAAATACATGGAATTTGTCAGCCATGTCAGCCTTAATTATTACGCTTTGGTTAGTTAATCTAGTTTGTGATACTGTCGGACAAATTGCCTTTAAATATGCTGCCATAACGTCAAAACATCAACAAGGTTTACACTATTGGCAAAAATTGTTTGGTAATTTTTGGCTTTGGTTAGGTTTTGCTACCTATTTTGTTGGCTTTATTTTTTGGTTAGCTTTTTTAAGTGAAGTCCCCTTGTCGCAAGGTATTTTATTAGGATCGTTTAACATCATTACGGTTATGATTGCTGGGCGAGTTTTATTTAAAGAGCATCTAACCGCCTTTCGTCTTATTGGTATATTCTTTATTACTTTCGGCGTGATATTAGTGGGGATAACCTAATGAAAAAATTTTATATCATTGGTTTTATTTTGTTACTATTTTTTGATACTTTTGGGCAAACCAGCTTTAAATTAACGGCATTAGCTGCACTCCCCTTTGAGGCTAATTTTAATTGGTTGATTCGTATTTTTAGTCATGGTTGGGCTTATTTAGTTATTTTAGGCTATACAGGTGCTTTTATGACATGGATGATATTATTAAAAAAAGCACCGGTTGGTCCTGCATTTGCGGCTTCTCATTTACAAGTTGTAACGGTAATGCTTGTTTCGATCGTGGCTTTTAATGAGCAAATTACAACCACTCGCTTACTTGGCGCGTTATGTATCATTATAGGTATTGTTTTTTTGGCATTAGCCGAACAACGATTACAGTGTAAATAATCGATTTTGATGTTTGATTTTCAAAGTCGAATCTAAATTATAAATAGTGAGTGATATTTTGTCTTTAAATTGACGTTTAGTTTTGGATATAAACTGCCTTGGATCAAATAAAAAACTTAAATAACCAGTTTTAACCCTAAGTTCAATTCTATATTGCTCATACAGTTTTTTTAAACTGTATGAATATTGGTTATTTATATGCGATCTTTTTCCATCACAATTAGATAGGCTTCACGTTTCCAAAGTAAAAATAGGCGTCTCATATCTTTTTCCATTGTCACCACACGCCAACCTTGTCTTGCATTTTGATTTAAAAAATCAGAGAATTTTTCAGCATTAGAATTTGCTGCACCAAAAAGTAAAGATGATAAAGCACCTTCTTGATAAATAACAACTTTATATTCTTTCATTGTATTCATTTCCTTTTCATATTTTAGAAATAGTGTTCTTATTGATAAGTAATATCAATAAGGAAAGCAGTATATTATAAGTTAAGTTTTAAAACAAAGTTAAAACAGCAATATTTGAGTTAATATTATGTTTCTTATTAAAAAATGGGAAGATATACGTTTGAAAATCAAACGTATAAAAGGATATTCTTAAAAAATATGCTAAATTTGTTTATCTAAATTTTTTAGCATTTCGATAATCGGTCGATTAGCATCGGGAAATTCATCCGCATTGAGATCTTCTTGATCAATCCAACGGCTCGGTTGCCCTTCTTTGGCAAAAGGTACGCCATCCCACTCTTCAACTAAATAAGCATGGATAGTAATATCGCGATCATCGTAACTATGCTGAACTGTTTTTAAGAATTGCGCATGATGAATATGAATGTCGACTTCTTCAGCGATCTCGCGTTGCAAGGTTTGAAAAGGTGTTTCAGCAACTTCGACTTTTCCACCCGGAAACTCCCAAAAACCAGCAAGATGCGAGTCTTCACCTCGTTGAGTGATAAAGATTTGACAATCTTGTGAACGTATAATACCTACAGCAATTTCAGTATGTTTTTTCATAATCCTGTCTGTCTATCTATGAGTCAACTTGGGGAAAGAGATCCTTTCCCACCTGTTAAATGCCGAGTGTTATCGGCAATTTATTTGATAATGTTTTGATGATACTAAATTTTTATCTTAGTGAACAGCACCATGACAGTGTTTATATTTTTTTCCTGAGCCACATGGACAAGGATCATTACGCCCAACTTTCGCTTGCGCTCGGACTACTGGTTGCGTCGATGAGGTTTCAGGTTGATCTCCATCAATACTAGTAACAGATTCATGGCTCGTTTTCTGTTTTTCCATGAGCTTTTCCATTTCAGCTAAGCGTTGTCGTTCAGCTTCATCAACTTCCTCTTGTGATCGGATTTGAACACGACTCAGTACACCAATAACATCATATTTTAACGATTCTAACATGCTTGCAAACATATTAAATGATTCACGTTTATACTCTTGTTTAGGATCTTTTTGCGCATAACCACGTAAATGTATACCTTGGCGTAAATAATCCATTGCGGCTAAATGTTCTTTCCATAAAGTGTCAAGTGTTTGTAACATTACACTTTTTTCAAAGTGTCTAAATGCTTCAGAGCCAGCACTGTTTTCTTTTTCAAGATAGGTCTCTTTTGCGATTTGTAAAATGCGTTCACGTAATGTTTCTTCATGCAGATTTGCTTCTTCATCTAACCATTTAGCAATCGGTAAATCTAAAGCAAAATCGGTTTTTAATGCTGATTCTAGTCCAGGTACATCCCACATCTCTTCAATTGATTGAGGTGGAATATATTGATCAATTAGCGCATTAAATACATCATCACGAATAGAATCAATGGTATCTTTAATATCGCTATTATCGAGTAGTTCATTTCGTTGGCGATAAATTGCTTTACGTTGATCGTTGGCAACATCATCAAATTCAAGTAGTTGTTTACGTATATCAAAGTTACGGCTTTCAACTTTCTTTTGCGCATTTGCAATAGCTTTAGTAACCCAAGGATGTTCAATGGCTTCGCCTTCTTTCATACCCAGTTTACGCATCATGTTACCAACACGCTCTGAGGCGAAAATTCGCATTAATGGGTCTTCAAGTGATAGATAAAAGCGTGAAGCACCAGGGTCACCTTGACGACCAGCACGACCACGTAATTGGTTATCAATACGACGAGATTCGTGACGCTCTGTCCCTAAAATGTAAAGGCCACCAAGTGCTATTACCTCTTCGTGCTTGGTTTGCCATGCTTGTTTGGCTTTTTCGATATCTTCAGGGGTTGGATTTTCAAGTTTAGCGACTTCATTTTGCCAGTTACCGCCAAGCATAATATCGGTACCGCGCCCCGCCATATTGGTGGCAATTGTCACGGCACCTTTACTACCTGCTTCAGCGATAATTTCGGCTTCTTGTGCATGGAATTTAGCATTTAATACATTATGTTTGATACCCGCTTTTTTAAATGCTTGAGAGACAAGTTCTGATTTCTCGATAGAAGCCGTACCAACTAACACAGGCTGACCACGTTTTACACACTCTTGTACATCAGCCACGATCGCGTCGATTTTTTCTTTTTCGGTCATATAGACTAAATCAGATTGGTCTTTACGGACCATTGGGCGATTTGTTGGAATAACAATGGTATCAAGACCATAGATTTGATTAAATTCGAATGCTTCGGTATCCGCTGTCCCTGTCATCCCTGCTAATTTTTCATATAGTCGGAAATAGTTTTGGAAAGTGATAGATGCCAAAGTTTGGTTTTCATTTTGAATTTTAACATGTTCTTTGGCTTCTACTGCTTGGTGTAACCCATCAGACCAGCGGCGTCCATCCATAGTACGACCAGTATGTTCATCGACAATAATGATTTCGTTATCGCGAACAATATAATCCACATCTTTATGGAATAGGTGATGGGCTCGAAGAGCTGCGTTGACATGATGCATTAACACAATATTGCTTGGGGCATATAGTGACTCGTCACTTTTCATAATACCTTGTTTAATTAGTAACTCTTCAACTTTAATTAAACCGCGTTCAGTGAGGTTGACTTGACGTGTTTTTTCGTCAATAGAAAAGTCACCATCACCTTGAAATTGATCAGAATCTTCTTTTTCTTGGCGAACCAAGTATGGAATAATTTTATCGATACTGACATATCTATCAGAGCTGTCTTCGGCTTGTCCAGATATGATTAATGGTGTTCTTGCTTCATCAATTAAAATCGAGTCTACTTCGTCGACTAAGGCATAATGTAGTGGGCGTTGTACTCGCGATTCTTTCGTAAACACCATATTATCGCGCAGGTAATCAAAGCCATATTCGTTATTAGTACCATAAGTGATATCGGCATTATAAGCATCGCGTTTCATTTGCGGTGGCATGTTAGGTAGATTAATACCGACAGTTAAACCTAGAAATTCAAATAGTGGGCGATTGTTTTCAGCATCACGTTGGGCTAAGTAATCATTAACCGTGACGACATGAACCCCTTTGCCTGTTAACGCATTTAAATAGGCAGGTAAGGTTGCGGTTAAGGTTTTACCTTCACCTGTACGCATTTCAGCAATACAGCGTTCATTTAATACCATACCCCCAATTAGCTGCACATCAAAATGACGCATTCCAAAAACGCGTTTACTCGCTTCACGAACGACCGCAAAAGCTTCTTCTAAAATATCATCTAATTTGGTGCCATCAGCAATTTTTTGTTTAAATTCTGCTGTTTTTGCTTTTAGCTCATCATCCGTTAATGCTTCCATTTGTGGTTCTAAAGCATTGATTCTTTCTACGCGTTTACGCATTGTTTTTAGTACACGTTCATTACGGCTACCGAATACTTTGGTTAATAATTTTAATAGCATGATCTTCTCTTATTTTTTTAATAGGATTAATAAGGTTTTATATCTAAATAAGGCAACTTAATTTCAGTAAGTTATCGATTTTTAAACAGTAGCTTCAGGACCAGCTCTAATGCCGTTGTAGGGGGTTAATCGGATGACAATATTGGGACTGACATCATAATTATTTAATGAAATGGTTTGTTTATCATCATGTTGTTTTTGCACCAACAACAGTGATTGTATATGCGTTTTTATTGGCGTTTGATGATCTTGCACTATTGCGGTAATAGCTATAATACCGACTTGAGACACCGATAGCTGAGCAGGTAATGCATTTTCTTGATATAGACCAAACCCAGCAGCAATCACACCTAATAATAAGTGCGATAAGGCAGTTTTGATAATAAAGCGTTTGTGGAGTTGTTTACAATAGCTAATCACAGTCATAGTGGCAACATTCTAGCATTTTTTCTCAAAATTAAAACAATTATTACAACAGGATAGTTTGTTATTATGTGAATTTTTGTTGTTAAACAAATAAATTTTATCATCAATTATTGTAAATGGTGTCAGTTAGTAAAAGATAAGACATTGTTAATTGGGTATTGGTGTAAAATCCACTGATCAAATAACAAAGGATGAGTGGATTTTATTAATCTTATTGTGGGCGTCACTCTAAACTGGCATGTCGATGTGCCATGTCGGTATTACTCTCTTTTTGCGCATTACTCATCGTCAGAATCACGGTGTCAAAAATAATCAATAACAATTGCTCGAAAAGGCTACCTAATGGTTGTTGACTCATTTTTGATTGTGAAAATTTAGTTCCGGATTGTAACATAATATCTGGCGTTTGAATTTTGGCTAAAGTTGAATTTGGCGAAGCGCAGATAATATCAAGATCAATACCTTGTTTAATGGCTGATTCAGCCATCATATTAACTGTATTGGTTTCGCCAGAGGCTGATGCAACAATAAGTAAATCGCCTTTTTGTACTGCTGGGGTGGTGGTTTCACCAACTACAAAAGCGCACAATCCAAGTTGCATTAATCGCATGGCAAAGGCTTTTAGCATCAAACCTGAGCGCCCAGTGCCATACACAAAAATGCGTTGGTGCTGTTTGATTTTTGCGATCAAATTTGTGATGTTTTGATCTGTTAATGTTTGTATTGAATGATTGAGTTCATCAATAATTAATTGTGATTGCATGGTGTTGACTCCTGTTAAGCAATAGTTTTTCCTTATTCATTCAAGGATTAAGTTGTTGGTTGACTAATTGCTGAACTTGGCTACAACTTAACTTTTGACAATTTATCGCAAAATTTTCGTCCTGAAAGAGCGCAAATAACCGTTGTAGTATTGATAAATGCTGATCACTGGTAGAAAAAGCCAAATTGAAGATCAATTGGCAAGTTACCATTAAATCAGCATCTTCCATTCGTCCAAATACCACACCTTGAGTGGAACGCACAATACTGATGGCATCTTCTTTAACCAGTTGATAATTGGCATGTGGTATAGCAATGCCAAGGTTATTACTCATCAATAACCCCGTTGGGTACTCTTTTTCGCGATCAATACAAGCTGTAATATAGTCAGGTTGAATATAACCTTTTTCTAAAAGGTAAGAGCCCGAACTATTTATTGCTCTTTGATAAGTTTGAATATCGTTATCCAAATCATGAACTAAAATATGCATAGTCATCCTCTTATTCTGTTAGTGCTTTTTTTACTGCATCAAAAATTGCATCTTCCCCGATGCCTGTTAATAAGCCTGCTCCAACAATGACTGGCGTGGTTATTGCTGGATTGTCGATTTTGGTTGAGGAAACAACCAAATCATAGCTATTAAAAGTATCGGTGTTACATGCCATTAAGGATGATTTATCAACTTGAGCTGCAATGTGCTGTTCTTTTAAATAGTCTTGTAAAATCGAAACCATAATTGATGATGAAGCGATGCCATTTCCACATACAACTAATACTTTTTTCATTTTGAAACCTCTCTATTTTCGTCTGAATTGTGTTGTTTTTTCTTAATTAAGTAACCCACAGATAGTAAAATCAAACCGATTAAGACATAGCCAAATATACCAATATGACTGGTTGCAGCGAACAGACCGGTAAATGGGTTAGCCGACGGATTTAATGATGTATACATGACTGAAGCATCGGGATTGCTGCCAAATTCTTGAAATACTTGATTAGTGGCAGGTGTCATCCATGAAGCAATATATAATCCACCACCGAATAAAAATATCGATGTTACCCAAGTACGAATGATGTTGCCTTGAAACACTGGTACCATACAGGCGATAAAGAATACAAATTGAGAAAGATCACCTAATGGCATGACTTTATTACCTGGTAAGATGACCGCTAAAATAACGATGATAGGAATTAGCAATAGTGCAGGGGCGATAACAGCAGGATTACCAACAATTAATGCTGTATCCATACCTACGGTAATGTCACGATTTGGAAAGCGTTTCACTAATTTTTTACGAGCCACATTAGATAGAGGTACTAAACCTTCCATCATGATAGAGGTCATTCTCGGTAATAGTAGCATTACTGCTGCAAGGTACATGCCGAGTTGTAAGCTATTAATGACAGTATGATAAGGGCTAGTCCATGTGTATCCACAAAAACCAAGTAATACGCCAATAATGAAACCTACAATTGTTGGATCGCCTAGTACACCAAAGCGTTTTTGGATAGTTTCGGCGGTGATGCTGAGATTTCTAAAACCCGGTATTCGATCATAAATCCAGTTAAATGGATAAGCAAAAATGAGATAAGTATTGGCTACAGGGTGAGAGATCGATACACCTTCCGGTAAATTAAAAAATTTTTCGTTATTTCTTGCGCCAAGATCGGCAGCAATGAGTGCCCACACGTGAAACAATCCTGCGGTTAATACACCATATAAAAAACTGCCTGAATAAACACCTACAATGGCACCCATAGAAGCGTTTTGGTGTAAATTAAATACATCCACATTAACACAATCGGTGATCTTCATAATTAGCAGTAACACATTTACAGCTACACACAATGGAATAATAATTGGTCCCATACTTGACCCAAATCCCATCACCGCTGTGGCAGCACCACCAACATCAATCGCACTGAGTGAGGAACCGGTACTTTCCGCAAGTCCGGTTACTGCCGGTGACATTTTATCTAACATAAATTTAATGGTCATACTTAATGCAATAAAGCCAATACCCACTTTCATTGCTGATGAAATACATTCAGAAATAGGTCTGCCAAGTGCAGCCATTAGGATAAGAAAGATGATAGGGATGAATATGAAGTTCCCTAGATCATTGATAAATTGAGTGATAAATTCCATAAGAGACTCCTTGATTATTTATTCATCCGCTCTAAAACCCATGTTCCATGCAACATGATCTGGTTTGACTAATAAGGCATTGTCATTGCGTTCGGCTTCGAGTAGATTTTTTTTCGAATTTTCGCGTGCAGTAGCAAAATTGAATGGTTCGTCATACCATGCATCCAACACCATTTTTAGATATTCAAGACCATTAACCCGACAACCAAGTCCGATGATTTGCGCATTGTTACTTAATCGAGCCCGTTTAGCAGAGTAGGGATTAGTGACTGCGGTTGCTCGGATGCCCCAATGTTTGTTGGCTTGACAAGTAAAACCAATTCCTGTGCCACAGATATAAATACCTAATCGACACACATCCTTTTGTATCAGTATTGACATTTCATCCGCCAATTTAGCGAAAGTGTTGATACCATCTTCTTTCACCTTTATTGGGTCATAAACCACTTCGGCGTTTTTTTCATCAATTAAGTATTGTTTAATCGCTTGTTTATAGCTAAATCCAAGATCGTCACAGGCAATAGCAATTTTTGTTTTCATTATTTTTCCTCTTTTATTTAATTAATAGCCAATTTTATAATTGGTTTTTATTGGTAAGTCAATGTGATCTTTGTCACAAAAATAATAAGATATTGATATTTATAATAATAAAAACCAATTTAAACCAATCTCTGTGTAGGTGTTAATTATTGAAAATATTGATATCTATTGAGAAGCATTTAAGATAAATGAAGGAATAAAATAGACTTTGTTGTAGAATATTGTTAATAATTCAGTATGATGAGTGCCGAAATGATTAATATCCACTTTAAAATGGTTGAGGTTGTTAGTTATGCAGCTAATGAATGAACGCAGAGAATTAATTTTAGAAGAGTTGATTACGGCAGGAACGGTCTATGTCAGCGAGTTAGCTCGTAAATATCAAGTTACTTACGAAACAATTCGTAAAGATTTATCTCAATTAGAAAAAAAAGGATTTTTAGTGAAATGCCATGGTGGTGCAACGCTTAAAAAAGGTGCAATTGAAAATCCTTTTCAGATTCGAGAAAAAGAAAATGCCAGTTTTAAAAAGAGTATTGCGCAAAAAGCATTAACACTGCTCCCAGAAAATTGTTCTATGATTATTGGAACGGGTAGTTCAGCGTTAGAATTAGCTAAGTTATTAGTGTATCGTTCTGGTTTTAAAATTTTTACTGATTCATTACCTGTTGCTAACACGCTTATTTCATCACAAAACCAAGTTGTTTTATTTGGGGGTGAACTGCGTGATAAAAGCTCATCAGTTTTTGGTGGTTGGACCGTGTCAATGATTAATGAAATACAGGTAGATGCTTGTTTTTTAGGTACTGATGGCTTTAGTAATTTGAGCGGTCCTTCTAGCCCATCTTCTTCTGATGCTTATGTTGATAAAGCGATCATTGCTCATTCGGATAAAAAATATATTTTAGGTGATTACACTAAATTCAGTCGCAAAAGTTTATATAAAATTTGCGAATGGCAAGAGATTACCGCATTGATTACTAATGATATGGCTGATCCTTTGCTAGTTGCAAAATTAGAGAAGCAAACGCAAGTCATTTTATGTGAGTAATAGTCAACGTTAATTAGTCTGTTATATACTCGATATTGTCTATTTTGTTACCGTAATCATTGAAATTATTTTTATATTTAAGGGATTTATTCGTTGTGGATTGTTGATTTATCTTAATCGAAATAAAATCTCCCTCTTAATCTTAATAGTCTGTATTTAGAAAATTAAGAAAAGAGGGAGGATAAATCGATTATTTCACCATCAATTGCCCCATCATACCCAATGTTTCGTGTTCGATGATATGGCAATGATACATGCGTAATCCCGGCATGTTTTGTTGAATTTTCACAACAAGTGTTTCGTGCGGACGTAAATTGGTGGTATCTTTTAACGCAACAAATT
This sequence comes from Gilliamella sp. wkB171, assembly GCF_001693755.1. Lineage (GTDB taxonomy): Bacteria > Pseudomonadota > Gammaproteobacteria > Enterobacterales > Orbaceae > Gilliamella > Gilliamella apicola_F. The sequence goes on along the minus strand of NZ_LYST01000043.1, from coordinate 452,013 downwards.
CAGGCGTTGTTTTAGTACCATTTAATTCACGAGACTGCACAATAAATTGTGCACCATGTATATGGAAATTGTGATCCATATGTGAGTTGTTAACAATTGTCCACTCTTCAACGTCATGAAGTTTACTTTCTAAGTCAATTCGTGACATATCATGCTGTTTGCCATTAATTAAAAACAACATACCACCTCGAGGCTCATTTTTATTCATTACTTCGGTATATTCAAGCGACTTTTTGGCGACTGCTTCACCTAAAGTTGGTATTTGTTTTAGCTTAGCCGGTAAAACTACACTGGCTGTTTGGGTTAATTGGAATTGTGAAAGAATGATATTTTGCTCTGGTGGTACATTACCCATTTTACCCCGATCGTATCCTATATTTTCTAAGTAAAGGCTGGCTGTTTTTTTCGGAACTATGACCACTTCAGCGCGTTCAGCTGGGGTAAGTAGTAAGGGGGTATTAAGTTGGTGAGGTGCAGCAATTAGGCCACCGTCCGTACCCACTAAATAAACATCACAATCCGGTACCGAAAGGTTTAAGTATCGACCTGAACACGCATTCCAGATTCTGACTCGTGTTGCACCTTCTACTTTTATATTTGGGCGGTAAGCGCCATTGATTAACACAAATTGTCCTTCTCGACCATTCATCCAGTCTGTCATCGAATTTTCGGCAATTTCACCTTTTTCTGTTAATTTTAAGTCGGAAAAGAACCAATGTTGTTCAGGTAGTGAAGCTAATGGATCGTTTTTACTGCGGACAATAAATGTACCGGCTAAACCACGATAGACTTGTTCAGCAACCGTGTTGTGTCCATGTGGATGATACCAATAGGTTCCAGCCGTACCTTCAGGGATGGTAAATTCATAAATTCGACTACCGCCTGCAGGAATGGCATCTTGTGGATTACCGTCTTGATCTGAAGGTATAAGCAAACCATGCCAGTGAACGGTCGTCGGTTGTAAAAGATCATTTTTAACGGTTATTTTGACATGATCACCTTCAAACACTTCAATTTTTGGACCGGGAACCATGCCATTATAAGCCCAAAATTCTGTGGTTATGTCGGGTGTTAAAGCTATTTTTACCGGTTTCAAATGTAACGTTGCTTCAAAGACGCCTGCTTGGTTACTGGTATTTTTTAAATTGGTGAGCTCAGGTAAATTTTTACCCTGTGTCAATGCTGAAGTCGATAACAGTTTTTGTGGCATTGTATTATTCATATTCATATTCATATTCATGTTCATATGATCGTGCATATTCCCCTCCGTATTACAGTTATCAGAATTAACTTCACACACGTTTTCAGACATAGATGCGTGATTCATTTTGGCGATAGCTTTAGTGGCAAACAATCCGCCTAAGGCGGCAGTAAAACTGATGATAAAATTTCGACGTTTCATAATATTCCTTTAAAATATAATTAGTTAAATAAAATAACCATTTATTCAATACAACTTGATAAAAAGCCTCACATAAGGTGCTTTTTATTGCGTTATTGACTGTGAATTACTTACTTCTTATGTTCGATAAATACTATTAAGCAATTTTGGGTGGTTTTAACTCAGGAATACTTTCTTTATACACAGGTACAAATGTTATTGGCCGGTACTGTTTACTTTTAATGGCATAATCAAAGGAAAAAAAATAGTTAGTAACAAGTGAGCTACATGTTGGACAGTGGTTTAGTTGTTGATATTTGTTTGGGATTGATGAGTTAGGATTGGATTGAGTCGTATTATGGTGACGCTTGCTTTCTTTTACGTTAAATGCCGTTTGATATGCCAAGTTACAACGCGTAGAAGATTGGAAATAATTTTTAGACAAATGCCATGTAGAAACACTCAGCAAAAATAAAAGTATTGCAGATAATGCAATAATATTATAAGCCTTATTGTTGATTCTTAATGACATATTCTATCTCACTATTCATCTAACAAAATTTCTGTTTATTTTACCGAAAAAAGTAGTAAATTTATACTTTTTTAAAATTTTTAACTTTACATGCTTTAATTCAAATTGTTTATTTAATCATTGATAAGTGACTGGTTAACGACTGCCGAGTAAAATATAGTCTAATTATCGGGTATTTTGATATAAAATAAGAAAGATAAATGTTTACTGTTCTGCTATTATATTAACCTAACTTTAAAACGATAAATCATACGATATGAAAATTCTCTTTGGTGTTCAAGGAACAGGAAATGGCCACGTCAGTCGTTGTAGAACATTAGCACATGCGCTTAAAAAAGCAGGGGCTGATGTTGATTATATTTTCAGTGGACGTGATCCTAAAGACTATTTTGATATGCAGGTTTTTGGTAATTATAAAACCTATCGTGGTGTTTCGTTTGCGACGTTAAATGGTAAGATTAATTTTCGCAAAACCGTACAACGGATTCGTGCATTTCGTTTAATTAAAGATGTGCGTGAACTCGATTTATCGAAATATGATTGTATTATCAGTGATTTTGAGCCAGTCAGTGCTTGGGCCGCGCATTATCAACATCGTGATTGTTTAGGGATAAGTAATCAGGCGGTGTGTCAATATCTTAAACCTAAAGAATATGGACTAATAGCCAATGTGATTATGAAATATTATGCACCAGTGACTAAACCCATTGGTTTACATTGGTTTCATTTTGGACATAAATTGATACCACCAATGATTGACTCATTTGAGGTTGCCTCAAGTGAAAATGGCAATATCGTTGTTTACTTGCCATTTGAAGCATTAGATGAAATTACTGTGTTATTGCAGCAGTTCCCAAATTATCCATTTATCTGTTTCCATCCGGATATTAAACAAGTCGAACAGAAAGGTAATATTCTTTTTCAACCACTCGGTCGCGATAGTTTTACGCACTCGTTAGTCAGTTGTTCAGGAATCATTGCAAACACTGGCTTTGCATTAATTTCAGAAGCGTTAGTTTTGGGTAAAAAGATTTTAACTAAACCGGTATCGGGGCAATTTGAACAGATCTATAATGCTCAGTGTTTACAAGCGTTAGATATGGCAACAGTGATGGAAAGTTTGAATAATATCAAACTTAAATATTGGCTTAGTTTGCCTTCTCCTAAACCAATCATCTATCCAGATGTTGCAACCGAACTTGCTAATTGGATCGTTTCAGGGCAAAAAGAGCCTTTACTTTCGTTAAGTGAACGGCTTTGGAGTCAAACGATATTTCCTGAAAATGTCAATCAGAAGATAAAATCCTTAGGATATGTGTAAAGGTATAAAAATGATTTTAAGCATTATTGTTGCTATGGCAAAAGATCGTGTCATTGGTCTTAACAATCAAATGCCGTGGCATTTACCGGCAGATTTGGCTTGGTTTAAGAAAAACACATTACATAAACCCGTTATTATGGGACGCAAGACTTTTGAGTCTATTGGTCGTCCTTTACCCAATAGACATAATATTATTATTAGTCGACAAGCTCAGTTAGAACATGATTCTGAAAATGTAAGTTGGGTAAAATCAATTGACGAAGCATTATCTATAGCTAAAGATCAGCTTGCCGATGAAGTATTTATTATTGGTGGCGGTAATATCTATCAGCAAGTTTTACCTTTCATCGATCGGTTATATTTAACACATATTGATGCCTATTTAAAGGGTGATACCTATTTCCCCGATTATTTGGTTCGGCAATGGCAACAAGTTTATTGTCAAAATTGCTTTGCTGATGAAAAAAATCCTTATCATTATCAATTTGAGATTTTAGAAAAAGTTTAACTATCGGTAAATTGCCACAGCATTAATTGATGTGGCAATTAAATCAAGGGTTATCCTTGAAAACGTTTTGCTTCAACAACATCGGGTAATTGCTTAATCTTATTTAGCACACGATTAAGTGAGTCGTGATCGAAAATCTGTAAATCCATGTCAATTGTCGCTAATTGCTGCTTAGTATCACTGCGACTTGATACACCTAACACGTTGACTTTTTCGTTAGCAACAATAGTGGTAATATCGCGTAATAAACCACTTCTATCATTGGCTACAATTCTAACAATCATGGTATAGCTTGATTGCGTATTTTCACTCCACGCTGCACTCGTTATGCGTTCTGGAGCATGATTTTTTAACTCTTGCAATTGTTCGCAATCAGCTCGATGTATTGAAATGCCTCGACCTTGAGTGACAAAACCAACAATAGGATCACCAGGAATAGGGCGACAACAATTAGCAATGGTATACATTAAATTACCTACGCCTTCAATGATGATTTCACCGCCTTTTGTTGTATTTTTGGCTTGAGAGGTCGATTTTTGTGAAATTTGCTTTAATACTGCTTCGTCTTCTTCTTCCGCTGTTGGCTTATTAAATTGCGCGTTAATAAAGTTCACCAGTTGGTTAATTCTGATGTCACCACTGCCAATACCCGCTAAAACTTCATCAAATGAATGGGCGTTATATTTTGCGATAAGAATTTTTTCAACGTTTTTGATACTAATATTCAGCGGTTCTAATTCATTTTCAAGTATCTGTTGACCCGCTGCAATATTTTTATCACGATCTTGTTTTTTGAACCAAGCTTGAATTTTGGCACGTGCACGGCTGCTATTGACAAAGCCTGTATTAGGATTTAACCAATCACGACTTGGATTAGGTTGTTTTTGCGTAATGACTTCAACTTGATCGCCAATTTTTAACATATAAGTAAATGGGACAATTCGGCCATTTACTTTGGCACCAATACATCTGTGGCCGACATCGCTGTGAATATGATAAGCAAAATCAAGTGGTGTTGAACCCGCTGGCAAATCAACCACATCACCTTTAGGTGTAAATACATAAACCCTATCATCAAAAATTTGGCTTCTTACTGCTTCTTGGATTTCACCACTTTCTGACATCTCTTTTTGCCAAGTTAATAGTTGGCGTAACCAAGAAATGCGCTGATCATAAGCCGTCATTTTGTCAGTAGTGCCTTCTTTATACTTCCAATGTGCGGCAATACCTAGTTCAGCATCATTATGCATTTGTTCGGTACGAATTTGAATTTCGATAGTTTTATCTTGTGGGCCATAAACAACCGTATGAATAGATTGATAGCCATTGGGTTTGGGATTTGCTACGTAATCGTCAAATTCTTTAGCAATGTGTTTGTAATGACTATGTACAATACCCAGTGCGTTATAACAATCTTCAACACGATCGCAAATAATTCGTACTGCTCGAATATCATACAGTTCTTCAAACTGTAAATGCTTACGCTCCATTTTTCGCCAAATGCTATAAATATGTTTTGGACGACCATAAACTTCGGCATGGATATGATCTTGATTCATCAAATCCTGTAAATTTTTAACAAATTTATTGATATATAATTCTCGGTCTAATCGCTTTTCTTGTAATTTTGTTGCGATCATGCGGTATTGGTCAGGATATAAATACCGGAAGCAAAAATCCTCTAATTCCCATTTTAATTGCCCAATACCTAATCGGTTGGCGAGTGGGGCATAAATATTAAAGCACTCTTTAGCGGCAAGGACTTGCTCTTCTTTAGGTGCATTCATTAAATTGCGTAAGTAAGTGATACGCTCAGCGATTTTGATTACAACGCTACGAAAATCATTGACCATCGCCAGTAACATACGCCTGATACTATCGATTTGTTCTGTTGTCGCATTACCATTACGAATTGCACGTAGTTGTCGCAAGTCTTTCATTCGGATGATGCTTGAAATAATATGGGTAATTTCGCGGTCAAAATCTTCCGGAATATCTTCACGACGGATAATCTTAGATTCTAAGAAAGGTAGCAATAACGCAGCACTTAAACTGTTAACATCCATACTTAAGGTTGATAAAATTTCAACCATTTCAATGGCACTTTTGAAACAATATAGCTGCTCAGGTGCGCCCGCACTATTTTCAAAACAGAAATCCCAAACATCTTTAAATTTTTCAAAAGACTGCGGGTTAGTTAATAACAGTTCTTTTTTTGCCCACTGTTCGACATCAAACTGAGCGAGAGAATAGTGTTCTTCGCTCTGTTGGTGTGCTCCTCTAATAGATACCATAATTATGATCCTACTTCGTTAACAGCAACATTGATTCAATGTGCTTGGTTTGTGGAAACATATCTAAAATTGCGACTTGAGCAATCTTGTATCCTTTAGCAATAAATTGCTTACAATCTCTGGCTAATGTAGCAGGATTGCACGAAATATAAACGATCTTTTTAGGTGATATTTTTACAATTTGAGCGGTAGTATTAAAAGCACCAGCTCTAGCAGGATCCAATAAAACCTTATCAAATTGTAAATCATTCCATGTTGAGAATTGCTGCTCATCCTCTAAATTACTGGTTAAAAATTGGGTATCTGCACGTATTTCATTGCGATTTAATTTGGCGTTGAATTGTGCTTTTTCAACCAGTGCTTTAACACCTTCGATCCCTGTGACCGATTTACTTAATGTTGCCATCGGCAATGAAAAATTACCCATTCCACAAAATAGATCTAAAACGTTGTCCGTTGGTTCTAATGTTAGCCACTCAAGTGCTTGGTTAATCATCTTTTGATTAATTTTACTGTTTACTTGAATAAAATCTAGAGGGCTAAAGGTTAATTTTAACTTATTGATTTGATAATAATGTTGATTATCACCTGAGATATGAACGAGTTTATCGCCATGCAAATAGAGTGAAATGTTATGTTCTTGCGCGAATTGTCGTAATAATTTGGTATCTTGCTCATCCATTGGGCTAATATGTCTCAATACAACAATTACCCCACTATCTACCGAGATTAATTCAATATGACCTAGTGATTTTTTTTGTTTAATATTAGTTAAGCAGTGTTGTAATGGAATCAGTAAGTTATTTAACTTATCAACTAAAACAGGGCAATTTTTAATAGTAATTATCTGATTTGATTCTGCTTGTCTAAAACCAACAAAAAGTACGCCTTTGATCAGGTTGATAGATAATCTGGCTCTTCTGCGATAAGCGTAAGGTTGATCTGCAATAATAATAGGGGCATCGTTAAGCACATTATCTAATGTTGCGCCACTCTCTTTTTTTAACAAGTTGATTAATGCTTGATATTTGGCTTGTTGTTGCAAATGTGGTGATATGTGTTGTAAGTCACAACCACCACATTTTTGATAATATTGGCATGGCGGCTTAAGGCGATCTTGGCTTTGGTTATGATATTTAATGACGGTTGCTTTGGCATAATTTTTTTTATCTTCCGTAAGTTGAATATCAACCGTTTCATTAGGTAGCGCAGATTTAACGAAAATTGTTTTGCCATTATGATTTGCTACCCCTTGACCGAAGGCATCTAACGTTGAGACTGTTACAGTCAATTTTTGGGGAATAAATTTCTTTTTAGGTGGAGTGTAAAAATTAACCATATTAACTTACTTAAATTATGTCAATCGCTTTAAAAGTTCCGTTTTAACGTGTAAAGGGACTAAGTTTGAAATATCGCCACCATGAAAAGCAACATCTTTTACAATTGTTGATGAAATAAATCCCATTGCTATAGATGGCATTAAAAATATCGTGTCTAAATCAGGTTTTAGTGCGCGGTTCATTTCGGCCAGTTGCCTTTCGTATTCAAAGTCATGCGTGGTTCTTACGCCACGGACAACCACGGTCGCATTATGTTTTTGGGCAAAATCTGCCATTAAATTATCAAAGCCAATGACTTCAACATTGAGTAAATGCTCAATGGCGCTAGACGCTAAATTGACGCGTTCATCTAATGCAAAAAGCGTTTTTTTACTAGGATTTTGTGCAACAGCAATAATTAAACGTGGAAATAATTGCGACGCTCGGGTAATAAGATCAATATGACCATTGGTGATCGGGTCAAAAGTACCAGGAAAAATAGCGGTTAAGGTTTTACTTTTCATGTTCAGGTTATCCATTAGGACATATTAAAAAATATCATACCTAATTTTATGCCAGATTGTTAGTTTAAGCTGGTAAAAACATATTGGTTTTATTTTGGTGTATATGGCGCACCTTAGTTTTTCTATATTTAATGGTATACCAAAATTGGTGAAAAGAGTAAAGTTGCTTTTTCCTTAATTGATTAATTATGGGTAAAAATTAAGTATTGCCGTAATGTGCTTTAATCAAATAAGTCGTTTTTACGTGGTGATAAATTGATAGGTTGTATGGTGATGATACACTTCATTGGGTTGCAAATAACAACTTGGTTGTGGCCATTTAGGATGATGCGGGCTATCAGGTAAAAATTGCGCTTCTAATGCAATACCCGCAAAGTTGCTATATACATCATTATGACGATTAGGCGTATTTTGTAGAAAATTGCCAGTATAGACTTGTAATGCAGGTTTAGTGGTTTTGATATTCATTAAAACTTTTTTATCGGATGATATTAATTGTGCGGCAATAGCTTTGGTCTTATCTAATAAATAAGCATGATCATAGCCGCCAGTCATTTGCCGTTCGGGACTCTCGAGCAGTCTATCAGACAATTGTTTTGCTTGCCGTAAATCCATGTCATATTGACCAACATCAGCTAAGTTATGATAAGGAATCCCTGCGCGATTAACCGGTAAATAGAAATTCGCATTAACTTTTAATGTATGTGCAAGGACACTATTACTCAACTCACCATCAAGATTAAAATAAGCATGATTAGTTAAGTTTACTGGTGTAGTTTTGTTAGTTGTTGCCTGAAAATCGATAATGACTTCATTTTCATTAGTTAAATAATAAGTCACAATTACCTTCAGCTCACCGGGAAAGCCTTGATCGCCATCAGACGATATTAAATTAAATGTCACTTTCTGAGCTGATTGATATTCAATATTCCAAATTTTCTTATCAAATCCGCATTGCCCACCATGGAGTAGGTTTACCCCTTGGTTGGCGGTGAGCAAATAGTGTTGGCCATTGATATCGATAGTTGCATTAGCAATACGATTTGCATAACGTCCAATAGTCGCACCCAGATAAGCATCTTGGTGTTGATATTGGTTTAATGATTGACAACCCAGCAGTATTTCGCGATGCTTGCTTGCAATGGGTATTAAGCATGATAACCAAGTTGCCCCCCAATTAGAGACCTTAATGGTCATTCCTTGCAAATTAGTTAATGTAATAATCTGTTTTATTGGCATAAAACATGGGCTCCTTCGCTAGGTTCACAAACATAAATTGTTTCTTTAATACCAAACTTTTTAAAATAATTGTCATTAACGATTGTTTTAACACTGTTTACTTTATCTTTTGCCACTAGTGCAACTACGCAGCCGCCAAAGCCTCCTCCAGTCATGCGAACGCCACCTTGTTCACCAATTACATCATGAATAATTTCGACAAGATAGTCGATAGCAGCAACAGTAATTTCAAAATCATCACGCATTGAACGATGACTGGCTGCCATTAATGTAGATAATAATTTATAATCTTTAGCTTCAAGTGCCTTTGCCGCTTGGAGTGTACGTTCATTTTCGGTAATGACATGGCGTGCACGTTTAAATACTGTAGGATCTAAGGTGGTTTTGATTTTTTCAAGATCAGCTAACGATGCATCACGTAATGCCTTTACACCTAGTGCTTTTGCAGCCGCTTCGCATTGTTTACGACGAGTATTATATTCACTATCAACTAATCCTCGTTTAATATTAGAATTGATAATGACAACAGCAAAATCCTTGGGCATTTTGACCGCTTTGGTTGTCAGTGAACGACAATCAATTAATAATGCATGCTGAGCTTGTCCTAGTGCTGAAATTAATTGATCCATAATGCCACAATTACAACCGACAAATTGGTTTTCGGCTTCTTGACCAATTAAGGCTAATTTTGTGCCATCAAAAGGTAACTGATAAAGTACTTGCAACATTTTACCGACGGCAACTTCAAGCGATGCTGACGAGCTTAAACCTGCACCTTGGGGGACATTACCACTAATGACAAAATCAACACCGTGGATAGCATTTGTATAGTTTTTAAGATGTTTTATCACACCACGCACATAGTTAGCCCATTGGTAATCAGGATGTTTTTCAATAGACGAATCAAGAGAAAATTGGTCTTGTTGATTATCATAATCGACAGCAATAACACGTATAATATTATCTGAACGTTTGTGACAACTTATCACTGTTTGATAATTAATTGCGCAGGGTAAAACAAAACCATCGTTGTAATCGGTGTGTTCACCAATTAAGTTCACGCGCCCTGGCGCTTGTATAAAGGTATCGGGTTTGTAACCGAATTGGCTTTCAAATACTTGTGTCGTGCTATCAATTAATGCTTTCATTTACTTATCCTTTTGCTCTTTATAATGCACATCACTCACGTTGCGAAGTTTTTCGGCAGCTTGTTCGGGGGTTAAATCTCGTTGCACTTCGGCGAACATTTCGTAACCAACCATGAATTTTTTTACCGTAGCTGAACGCAACAAAGGTGGATAAAAATGCGCATGTAGTTGCCAATAATCATTGTTATCACCTTCAAATGGTGCGCCGTGCCAACCCATTGAATAAGGGAAAGAACAATGAAATAAATTATCGTAGCGGCTTGTTAGTTTTTTAAGCGCAATAGCTAAATCTATTCGCTGGTCATTATTTAACTGTGTTAATTGCGCAATATGTGTTTTGGGTAATAATAGTGTTTCAAATGGCCACACGGCCCAAAAAGGGACAACGGCAAGCCAATGTTCTGTTTCTACCACAATTCGTTCACGCAAAGTTAACTCTTTTTGCACATAATCGACTAATAAATTTCGGTGATATTTTTCAAAATAATGACGCATATTGAGATCTTCACACGCAACTTCATTTGGAATAAAACTATTGGCCCAAATTTGCCCATGTGGATGTGGATTAGAGCAACCCATTGCCGCACCTTTGTTTTCAAATATCTGTACCCAAGGATAATCTTGGCTCAGTTCTTGTAATTGACTTATCCAAGTTTTAATTACGCCTTCAATAGCAGTTAAATTGAGTTCGGGTAGGGTTTTACTGTGATCGGGTGAAAAACAGATAACGCGGCTAGTACCTTTAGCACTTTGAATCTGGAATAACGGATCTTGGCTTTGCGGCGATTCTGGCGTATCTACCATTAATGCGGCAAAATCATTAGTAAAAACATAGGTTCCAGTATAGTTAGGATTAATATCACCCGTTACTCGTTTATTTCCAGGGCATAAAAAGCAGTTTGGATCGTAATAGGGTTTTTGTTCTTGATTTATCGTTTCTTGTTGACCTTGCCAAGGTCGTTTGGCTCGATGTGGCGAGACAAGCACCCATTGATTAGTCAATGGGTTATAACGACGATGAGGGTGATCGACAGGATTAAAAATAGCCATTTTCGCCTCTTTTATCTTTCTTTTTATGATTGATACTCTAGGGTTTAATCGGGATAGCCTTGTGGATTATGTGATTGCCAATTCCACGAATCTTTTACCATATCATCAAGTGTTAATTTGGTTTTCCAACCTAGAATTTGTTCTGCTTTTTTTGCATCAGCCCAAAATGCGGGTAAATCGCCAGCACGTTTAGGAGCAAAGTGCCAATTAAGTGGTTTGCCAGAGGCTTTTTCAAAAGCTTTAATAACTTCTAATACACTATAGCCAATACCTGAACCTAAATTATAAATATGTACGCCAGCTTTATTCTGGTCAGCTTTAAGTGCAGCGATATGTCCATCAGCTAAATCGACCACGTGAATAAAGTCACGAACACAAGTGCCATCTTTTGTCGGGTAGTCATTACCAAAAACAGCAAGTGACTCACGTTTTCCTACTGCAACTTGAGTAATATAAGGCATTAGGTTATTGGGGATACCGAGTGGATCTTCACCCATTAATCCGCTTGGATGTGCACCAACAGGATTAAAGTAACGTAATAAAGTTAATGACCAGTCTGGTTCCGCAACAGCTAAATCCATCATACATTGTTCAACCATTAATTTACTTTTTCCATACGGGCTACTTGGTAAACCTTGTGGTAATGTTTCAACATAGGGAACTGGTGCGAGTTCGCCATATACGGTTGCAGATGAGCTAAATATTAACTGTTTTACACCTGCAGCTCGCATTGCTTTCATTAACACAATACTGCCATAGACATTGTTTTCATAATATTCAAGCGGTTTGTATACTGATTCCCCCACAGCTTTTAGTCCAGCAAAATGGATAACAGCTTGGATATCATGCTCAGCAAATATTTTTTCTAACAATTGTTGGTCACAAATGTCACCGTGATAAAAACTAACACCATGCCCGGTAATTTGTTTAATTCTTTCTAACACTGAAGCTTTGCTGTTGAATAAGTTATCAATGACAATCGGTGTGTAACCTGATTGAATTAATTGTACACATGTATGACTTCCAATATACCCGCAACCACCTGTTACTAATATTTTCATGTTAAAACCTTAATCTAAAGTTATATTTTTATTGAGTTCTTGTTGATCTTTATTTTGTTCACCGTTTAGGTTTTTAAAGATATCCCAAGGACCGCGTCCAGATAAAGTGAATGACGAAATCAGTGTAAAACTTAATGCGATCGCGCCAAGGACTAAATAGGTGCCTTCGTAGCCAATTTTAACATACATTAGACCTGCAAAGGTGGACATAAACATAATAGAGAGTTGTTTTGCAAAACAAAATGCAATTAAATAAACGGTTGCTGATAATCGAATAGGAAAGTGTTTAGTAATATATTTAAATGCCCCAACCAATAATAACGGCGCTTCGAACATATGTAATGTTTTTAAAATAACAACTTCAATTGCGTTAGTTGCAAATGCCGAACCGGTTATACGAATCGACATAATAGCCCCAGCAATTAATAAAGTATTTTTACTACCGATCTTCATGACAATAATTGGTGCAAAAAACATGACAGTTGCATTTAAAAATTCACCAAGCGTTGTGACATAACCAAACGCTTCACGACCCACTTGTTCGCTTTTAAAAAATGAAGTGAAAAAGTTAGCAAATTGCTGATCAAATACATCATAAGTACAGGCAACACCGATAATATAGAGCATAAAATACCATGTTTTACTCATGCTAAGTAAGTTAAAGGCAAGTTTTAAATTGAACGGTTCGGGTTTATTAAGTCCCATTTGTTCAACAACTTCGGTAGTTGTTGTTTTGGCTGGATCGGCTATTTTAACTAAAAACAATAATATAATTGCAAAACCTGAACATAACCAGTAAACCGCATTGATATCTTTTGAAATCATAATACCAACAAATGAAGCACAAATTGCCCAACCAAAACAACCAAACATACGGCATCGACCAAATTCAAATCCACTTCGTCGACTGATTTTTTCAACCAATGCTTCTATTGATGGTGAGCCACAATTGAATGCCACACTCAGATAAAGTCCCCCAACTATAGCACCTAAAGTAACATTAAATTGGAGTAGCGGTCCTAATACAAAAATAAAAAAGGGGCCAAATAGAACTAATAATAATGTGATAATCCACAGTAGATGTTTTTTTAATCCTAGTTTATCCGAGATTAATCCAAAAAAAGGCTGAAAAAGAAGCGCAAATAATGAAATAAACGAAAACACATATCCTGTTTCGGCTTGATCTAACCCATTCATTTTTAACCATACAGGAAAAAATGGCGAATAGGCCCCCATAATGAAAAAATAAAGGAAAAAGTAAAGCGTAAATACCCAGTAATTTTTATTGTAAAGCGATGAGGTTATTTTTTGATTCATAATCAACTTCCTTTGCTAATCTTTCAATGATTACGTAATTTGCATATCGTTTACATTAAAAGTAAGTACAAAAAGCTATCTGTTTTTAAGGATAATATCATCTTATTTTTTCCAAAAAAGTGATCTAGATAACATTTTATGAAATCGATTACATTATTTTATAAATTAGTTACATTACATCATTAAGTTTTTTTGAATGTTGTATTAATGCTAAATCTGAGTTTATACATGCTGTTATTTATAGAAAAATAGTGGCTATTTTCATTAAACTGAATTTTTTCAACTAGGATAAAATTAGTTATGAATTAAAATTGTGCTTTTATGATATCGGTTACATTTTTTAAAACAGGTTAATTAAGATAAAGATCTTTATCAAGTCAAAAATTGAGTGATTTTAAAAAATATGAACCATAACTAAATCAAAAATAGATTATTTATTATTAGTTTTTAGGTATGTCATTTTAGACAATTGATAAAAAATTTTTGATGGAAATTATAAATAATCTGTTGAGTTAGCTAATATAATATGTAATTTTTAATTAGTTATGTTTGTGTATGTATTTTACTGTGTGATTTTATAAAGTTTATCAATAGAACAATTAATATAACTATCAATGCTAAAGTTAACGATAGCTAGATAAAACCCGTTCCGCCAATTTTTGGCGGAATAGGCACTAAGGTTATTTATACTTTAGCATTAAACATGAATACGTTTTTCAAAATCGCTCCAATCATAAAAACCATCAGAGTTGAGCGATGCATTTTTAAGTTTTAGTTGAAAATGTTCAGGTGGATTATTGATATCGATCGCTTGCCCTGTATAAAGTTGTTCAAAACTTTGATAAACATATTCAGCTTTAAAATAATGCTTGCCTGTTAGCGAGTGTTTGAAGCGTTGAAAAATTACTTTACCACCAATAGGAGTGGTTTCATATTGATGAGGTAGTTGATACTCTTCAAAATCTAAAGCGCCTAATAGTGATGCGATTGTACTATCATGACCGACTAATAAATTGACCGTATATTGTTGCTGCATTAGATCATCAATCATATTGATCAATTTGGCTGCTGCGCGTGTAGCGAGTGTTTTGGTGTGGCAAATTAAGTTAATGTACTGATTACGAATCTGCACAATTTGTTGCCACTGCTCTAAGCTATCAATTTTACCCCATGCAATTTGATTTTTAGGAAACGCTGAATAATATTGCAATAAAAAAGAATCAACGACACTAATGCCAACGGCTAAGGCTCCCAATAATGCTGGCTCTTCATTCTTTTTGAAATAGAGTTCTAATGGGATATCGGCTAATTCACACTGATATTGTTTGTATAGCTCAGATTGTTTGTAATTGAGTATATCTGACAAAATTTGATAAGCCGGCGCTAAGTTTTTAAAAATTGATTGTGCCTTATCTGCTTGCTCAATATCATGTAAAACGGCTTGCTTAAATTGTTCTGAATCTTCTTCTAAACTTGGGTCGAAAATTGGATCCATTCTTTCAATAGGATATTTATGATTGATAGTTATATCACAACCTGCATAGGCGCCGGCTACAATGAACTGCGCTGTCGCAACGGTTCTTTGTAAACTATTGGCATAGACAAATAAGTCATGACTATTATTGGTTATTTTGATATTGTGTTTTTCTAACCATTGTGACAGGTAGTGACCAAAATAGACTTCTAATGCTCCTCCTCTGGTTGTTAGATAACCATAAGGATGGTCCCATTTGGGCCATTGATAAGGAGTAGCTTGATCAATAAATTCTAGGGTATTTTGTAAAGCTGTACGAATACCATGACGACTTAGTATAACAACTTTTTCCAATTGGTAATGCGAGTTACTCATTTTGTGATCCAACCTTGCTTATGTAGATAATCTAAAATAAAACTTCGTTGCCCATTTATAATCGTTTCGGCAATTTTATCACTCCAACCACCTGTTTTTTGATGGGTACTACGGTGGTTGTAATAATCATTCATTTGTGTATCGTATTGTGCCAATAGAGTTTTATCTATTGGTTGATATTGATTTTCGAAAAATACCAAAGGCTTAGGAAGTCTTGGCTTTATTTCAGGGTGTTGGTCTGGATAGCCAATGCATAACCCAAAAAGAGGCAAAACATATTTAGGGATGGCTAATAATTCCGTAACTTTATCAATATTATTACGTAAGCCACCAATATAAACTATGCCTAAGCCTAAAGATTCAGCTGCAATCACTGCATTTTGTGCCATGAGCGCAGTTTCAATGCAGCCAACTAAAAGTTGTTCTGCTCTTTCAAGGGGTATTGTTGGATCAATTTGAAAATGTCGATTAAAATCAGCGCAAAATACCCAAAATTCGGGTGCTTGTTTAACATAGCACTGATCACCTGTGTAGTGAGCAAGTTTTTCACGTTTGTTACTATCAGTAATACGAATTATAGTTGCGCATTGTAAAAAATTAGAGCTTGAAGCCGATTGTGCAGCCGTAACAATTGTATCGATTTGCGCTTGGGTTAAGGGAATGGATTTATAAGCACGAATTGAACGGTGCTGACAAATTAAATCAATTGTTTGGTTTTGCATAATGGCTCCTTTATATAACTATTTTTTCATGAACTGTAAGTCCCAAACCCCGTGCCCTAAATTTTGACCTCTTTTTTCAAACTTAGTAATTGGCCTATCTTCTGGTCTGGGAATATAATCACCTGTTGATGATAAATTCTTAAAACCTTCCGCTTGAGTTAATACTTCAAGCATATGTTCGGCATAATGTTGCCAATCGGTAGCGAGATGTAAAATACCACCAATTTTTAATTTTTTTTGTATTAATTGCACAAATTCAGGTTGAATAATTCTACGTTTATTATGTCTAGCTTTATGCCAAGGATCGGGAAAATAAATTTGCACTTTATCAAGCGAGTCATCAGCTATCATATTATTCAAGACTTCAACGGCATCATGACACATGACTTTTAGGTTAGATAATTGGTTTTCTTCGATCGCCATTAAACAAGCACCCACTCCAGGTTTGTGCACTTCAATTCCCAAAAAATCTTTAGAAGGCGCATTTTTGGCCATCTCAACCAATGATGCCCCCATACCAAAACCAATTTCTAATACGAAGGGTCTTTTGTTATTTGAACCTATAGTAACGTTTGGATTATAGTCAATACCAAATGAAGGCCATAAATTCTCTAATGCTTGTTGCTGACCTTTAGTTAAACGACCTTGTCGTAATACAAAACTTCGAATAGTTCGTTTTGATTTTATATCTTCACTGTTATTTATCATGGATTGTTCATTCATCACGTTGTCTATTTTTGTGTCGCTGTTTGCCAAATTTGTTTACTCATTAAGGTTTATAATAAGAAAGTAGTTTAACTGATTTTTGATTCACTTCAAGAAAACATATTGTTGATATGTTTTTCTATTTATTATTGTGATACATATAAAAAATTTTGAATAAATTTTTATAATGTGGTTGAGCATACTCTGTAAATGATTATATAATTATCACCCCGATTTAACCGATTACGTATAAGTAATCATTATAACATGCTTGAGGATTTCTCGTGCCTGATATGAAGCTTTTTGCTGGTAATGCTACACCAGAGCTGGCAAAACGTATAGCTAATCGTCTTTATACTTCTCTAGGTGATATTGTTGTTAGTCGTTTTAGCGATGGAGAAGTAAATGTACAAATTAACGAAAACGTCCGTGGTGAAGATGTTTTTATTATTCAATCAACTTGTGCGCCTACCAATGATAACTTAATGGAATTATTAGTCATGATCGATGCAATGCGTCGAGCATCTGCTGGTCGTATCACAGCGGTTATTCCTTATTTTGGTTATGCAAGGCAAGATCGTCGTGTACGTTCAGCGCGAGTGCCTATTACAGCTAAAGTTGTTGCTGACTTTTTATCAACAGTTGGTGTTGATAGGGTATTAACCGTTGATCTTCATGCAGAGCAAATTCAAGGTTTTTTTGATGTACCTGTAGATAACGTATTTGGTAGCCCAGTTATTTTAGAAGATATGTTACAACGCGAGTTTGAACGTCCGATTGTCGTATCGCCTGATATTGGTGGTGTGGTACGTGCTCGAGCGATTGCAAAACTTTTAAATGATACTGATATGGCAATTATCGATAAGCGTCGTCAACGCGCTAATGAAGCGGAAGTGATGAATATCATCGGTGATGTTGCTGATAGAGATTGTATTTTAGTTGATGATATGATTGATACAGCCGGTACACTTTGTAAAGCGGCGGATGCATTAAAAGCGCGTGGTGCTAAAAGCGTTTATGCTTATGCAACGCATCCAATTTTTTCAGGTAAAGCCGTCACTAATATTAAAAATTCTGCCATTGATGAAATAGTTGTTTGTGACACCATTCCGTTAACTGCTGAAGTAAAAGCATTAAAAAATGTACGTCAATTAACACTATCTGGGATGCTTGCTGAAGCTATTCGTCGTATTAGTAACGAAGAGTCAATTTCAGCGATGTTCCATCAATAATTTATTTTATTATTGAACGACAAGCCCCTTTATATTGGGGCTTTTTTCTAAAAAAAATCAGTAAAAATCGCAATATTATGACAACGATAAAACTTATTGTAGGACTTGCCAATCCTGGAAATGAATATGCCGCAACTCGCCATAATGCAGGTGCATGGTTTGTTGATCTTTTAGCTGAACGATATCATCAATCTTTAAAAAATGAAGCTAAATTTTTTGGCTATACAGCTAGAATAAACATTGCCGGTCATGACGTGAGATTATTAGTTCCTACTACGTTTATGAATTTAAGTGGTAAAGCGGTACAGGCACTAGCAACCTTTTATCAAATTAAACCAGAAGAAATTTTAGTTGCTCATGATGAACTGGATCTTAACCCGGGTATTGCTAAATTTAAATTTGGTGGAAGCCATGGCGGCCATAATGGTTTAAAAGATATTGCCAGCAAATTAGGTAATAATTTAAATTTCTATCGTCTTAGAATTGGTATTGGTCATCCTGGTGACAAAAATAAAGTTGTCGGTTATGTGTTAAATAAACCCTCTAAACCCGAACAAGAACTCATTGATAAGGCGATAGAAGAATCAGTACGATCAGTTGAGATTTTATTATCAGATGGCATTGAAAGTGCAATGAATCACTTACATGCATTTAAAGGCTGAAAGGGTGGTTATTAAACTTATTATAGTGATAAATTTTATTGGATGATAATCCACCTAGCATCAGGTGGATTGTGTTGAATCAAACAACATTAAGAAAAAAGATGAGTAACATCTCCCCCTTTTTCGGCGATTTTTTTCATCACTTCTTTGATTAACCACATATTCATCGATGCGGTATCATCGGTACTGCCTGGGTAGTTAAGTTCTTTTGCCAAATTTTTTCGTGCTTCTAAACTATTATCGATACCTAATAATTTCAATAAATCAACAATGGATGTTTTCCAATTAAGTTTTTCAGGATATTTGTTCGCTAAATTCTCTAATATAGACATAACATCAGTCTGAGAGACTTGTTTGGCTTGGTCTGAATTTTGTTGTGTTTCTGTTTGAATGCCAGAGGCGGCGTTTTTAGCAGCATCTGTCATACTATTTACTTTGTCTTTGACTGTATTGTCAACATTTGCTGCTGCTGCTTGTGCGCTTGGAAATATTTTAGAAAAAATATTATTTAAAATACCCATATTACATCCTCCTATGTTTAAACTGCTTTAAAAAACTGCTTAACGATATAGATGTAGATAATATCCTTTTCAGTATACCTGTTTGAAAGTAACACTGTCAAAAAGATAAATATTTACTGCTTTTATCTTTCAAAATTAGGCTACCAATTTTGGTCTCTATGTCTATTTTTCAAAGCGATCTTTATTCGAACTTTGATAAATTAATTTATTGAATAACTTGTATAAGTTAGTTTTAAGACAAATGATATAAAGATATTTTTAGGATTATTTATTATACCAATTCTATATAAAATGTGATCGGTATCCCAATTTCAAACAAATTTGGCATACGATGTAGTAAATTAGTTGTAATATTTGGTTTACCAATATGTAGTGTGACATAAATTTTTTATGTTAGAAATTTAAATTACAACTAGAGGTATATTATGAGTTCCATTTTTAAATCAGGAGGATACGTCCGTTGGGTGATGATTATTTTATTTGCAACGGGTGTGATTCTTAATTATGTCGATCGTAATGCACTAGGTATTATGGCTCAAGAAATTATACGTGATTTAAATATAACACCTAAAGAGTACTCGTATATTACTGGTGCTTTTCAACTAGCTTATACCCTTTTTCAACCTATTGTAGGCTGGTTTATTGATGTAATCGGATTACGAGTCGGTTTTGCGATAATGGTCATCATTTGGTCTATTATGTGCATACTTCATGCTGGTGCAGGCACTTGGTTTCAATTAGCGATTTTACGTTTTTTTATGGGTGGTGCTGAATCTGTTGTTGCCCCAGCCAATGCTAAAGTTGTCAGTTTATGGTTTCCTAAAAAAGAACGCGCTATTGCTAATGGTTGGAGTATGGTTGGATTTTCATTGGGCGCCATGATTGCACCTCCTCTTATTTATGCGATACACCAATTTGGTGGTTGGCAGTTAGCGTTCCTAATTCCAGGTTCTGTAGGGTTAATTTGGGCAGGAATATGGCTTTACTTTTTCAGTGAACCATCGAAAAGTCGGTCTATTAGTGAAGCAGAAAGAAAATATATTTTATCCGATCAAGATGACACAGAGAGCCAACAAAACAAAAACATCTGGCAAGCGATTAAAAAAGTGATTTTGCAAAAAAAATTCTATGGTATTGCTATTCCAGCTTTTCTAGCTGAACCAGCTTGGGCGGCAGTGAATTTTTGGGTTCCTTACTATTTATTAACTGAACGCGGTATGCAATTAAAAGAGATGGCAATGTTTGTTTGGATTCCTTTCCTTGCTGCCGATTTTGGTGGTTTATCCTCTGGTTATTTTTCGCGTATGCTCAATAAACGTTTTAATTTATCTCGTGTTAATTCGGCTTGTATAACTTATCTTGGTGCTGCTTTTTTTATGTTATCGATGGCGTTTGCAAGTTTAACACAAAGCCCATATGCCGCCATTGCTTTAATTGCTATAGGTGCATGGGGACATCAGATGTTATCTGCCATGCTTACTATTCAAGTGATTGAAAACTTTGATGGTAAAGAAGTATCAACAGTAAATGGTTTGCGTGGTAGCTCGGCTTGGATTGCTAGTTTCTTATTTACGATCATTGTTGGTCAGTTTGTTGCAACAATCGGCTTTAAACCCTTTTTTATTACTATGGGCTTTTTAGATATTATTGGGGCAATTATTATGTGTTCACTGTTGTATCAGCGTAAGTAAAAGGATTAATACCAAAATTATTATATTAGATATGCAATAATGAAGTACATCCTAACATAAATACAAAAGGGCGTTTAACGCTCTTTTTTATTTTTGGTTATCAATAATAATAAAAAAGCCCATTATCAGGGCTTTATTTTTGATTGTGTTGACAACGGAGTTTTATTCAAAAAATGCACGTTTAATTGCGTATTCTACGCCGCGAATTTCGGCTAATCCTCTTAAACGACCAATGGCAGAATAACCCGGATTCGTTTTCTTTTTCAGATCATCTAACATTTGGTGTCCATGATCGGGGCGAACGGGAATGGCACGTTTAATTCCCGCTTTTTTACGTCGCTGTTCTTCGCTAACCAGAGCTTTAATGACTGCATACATGTCAACATCACCAGCAAGATGATCTCCTTCATGGAAAGACAAAGGATTTTCTTCTCGGACTGTTGCACGTAAATGAATAAAATGAACACGGTCAGCAAATTTTTCAGCCATTTTGGCTAAATCGTTATCTTGACGAACACCATAGGATCCAGTACAGAAGCAAAAACCATTATGAATGCTGTCTACGGTATCTTTAATCCATTGCATATCTTCAATAGTTGAAACAATGCGCGGTAACCCTAGAATAGGGCGTGGTGGATCATCAGGATGTACGGTTAAGACTACACCGACTTCTTCTGCGACAGGTACGATGTTTTTCAGGAAATAGGCGTAATTTTCACGCAGTTTATTTTTATCAATACCATCATAAGTGGCAAGGTGGGCTCTAAATTGATCAAGAGAGTAACCTTCTTCCGCTCCAGGTAAACCCGCAATAATATTAGCAACAAGCTTGTCTTTATCTACTTGTGTCATTTTTTCAAAATATGTTTTTGCGCTGTCAATATCCTCTTTTGAATAATCGTTTTCTGCATTAGGTCTTTTTAAAAGATGAATATCAAATGCAGCAAAAGCAACTTGGTCAAAACGAAGTGCTTTAGAACCATCAGGTAAGGTGTAAGCAAGATCAGTTCGAGTCCAGTCTAAAACAGGCATGAAGTTATAACAAATAGTATCAATACCACAGGCGGCTAAATTACGAATTGATTGCTGATAATTGGCAATATGTTGTTCAACATTACCAGTGTGTGTTTTTATCTCTTCATGAATGGGAATACTTTCAACAACTGACCAAGTTAACCCTTTTTCTTCAATCATGTTTTTGCGTTTTTGAATCTCTTCAATCGGCCACACTTCACCATTAGGGATATGGTGTAAAGCTGTCACAATTCCTGTTGCCCCAGCTTGCCTAATGTCATCTAATGATACTGGATCGCTAGGACCAAACCAACGCATTGTTTGTTCCATCTAAATTCTCCTTAAATTTTTAGCTTACTTAAATTTCAATAGCTAAAAGATCGATAAATGACGTTGGTTTTATGTTGTTCATTGGTTAACAATGTTAACAGGAATAGAATCAAATAAATAACCATCAAAATTTGGATCTTCACTATCAGAAACGGTCATCAATGTTTGTTTAACATTTTCTAAATGTTGCCACATTGCATGGCGCGCAGCCATCGCATCTTTTATTTGCAAAGCTTGTAAAATTTTTTCATGGTCATCAAGCCATTTTTTTCGATAACTGTGATCAGTGATGCGACTATGCAATTGATTCCACATTTTACTTGCTGATCGTCTTTGCCATAAATCCTGTAATAAACCTTCAAGTACTGAGTTTTTAGTCGCTTTGGCGATCGTGATATGAAACAATTCATCGGCACTGTAATCATCAATTAATCCTTGCTCTAACATTTGTCGTTCTTGTTCCAAGATTGATCTCAGCTCAATGATATCGGATTTGACTATTTGTGATGCGGCAAAAGCGGCAATATTACTTTCAATTAATTGTCTTGCTTGCAATAATTCAAATGGTCCAAAATCTTCCTCTTCAATTTTTTTATCTTTTTCGGATAAGATTTCATCTGGTAAACCAATTACATAAACGCCCGATCCTTTTTTAACTGTCACTAAATTTTCCAGTTCTAACATAATTAGTGCTTCACGTACTACCGTTCTACTCACACTAAATGCTTCGGCAATGTCTCGTTCAGGTGGTAGTCTATCACCTAACTTATAAGTCCCACTTTTCAATAATAATTTTAGCTCATTACCAATTTCTTGATATAGCCGATTAACCGTAAGCATTATCTATAAATCCCCATTCTTACATCGATTTACTGTAATTATACGCTAAATATTATCAGTACCAGAAGTTGTTTATAAAATAATGGGCGCTAATTTTATAATTGGAATACCAATTTTGGTGTTCATTATAAATATTTTGTTATCTTCGACTATAAAATAAACCAAAAAACGTGATTTTAATCACAAAAAATAAAAAATATAGATGAAAAATTTATTAACAAGTGAAAATATGTTTAACCAATATTATTGGTAAACAATTATCTATGGTAGAAAACAATGTTAAATTTATTAGGTGTACCTTCATCAATTCACAATAAACCTTCTTATAACAGAGATAACATGATCGCACGTATTGTCCATTTAGGGTTTGGTGCTTTTCATCGCGCGCATCAAGCTCTATTTACCGATCGATTATTGAATCGAGGTAAGAGTGACTGGGGTATTTGCGAAGTTAATATTGTGGGCGGTGAACAATTAATTGATGATATTCGCAAGCAAGATCATCTTTATACAGTTTTAGAAAAAGGCGCAACGACTAAAGAAGCATTCATTATTGGCAGTGTAAAAGAATCATTGTTAGCGACGAGTGATGGTATTGATACGATTTTGGAAAAGATGGCTGATCCTATTGTTGAGATTGTATCATTAACAGTCACAGAAAAAGGCTATTGCATGTTACCCGGTGGTTCAGGTTTAGATTTGAATAATGCGCTGATTAAGGCTGATTTGGCTAATCCATCTAAGCCAATGTCGGCTCCGGGGGTGATTGTTGAAGCGCTTTATCGAAGAATGCAGCGAGGATTAAGGTCATTTACCGCACTATCTTGTGACAATATTCCAGAGAATGGATTGGTATTGAAAAAAGCGATTTTAGGTTTAGCTAATGCTCGTGATACTCAGTTAGCTTCGTGGATTGAGGCAAATACTACTTTTCCTTGTACGATGGTTGATCGCATTGTACCGGCTGCAACATCTGAAACGTTGACGGAAATTGAACATGCTTTGGGTGGAATGTTTGATCCATGTGGTATTGCTTGTGAACCGTTTATCCAATGGGTGATTGAAGATAATTTTGTGACGAATCGACCTAATTGGAATGAAGTCGGTGCAGAATTTGTTGATGATGTCGTTCCTTATGAAGAGATGAAACTCAGAATGTTAAACGGCAGTCATTCATTTTTAGCTTATTTAGGTTATTTAGCGGGTTATAAACATATTAATGATTGTATGAATGATGTGAATTACAAAAAAGCAACATTACATCTGATGCTGAAACAGCAAGCGCCGACACTTCATGTTCCTTCTCATGTTAATTTACAGCACTATGCGAATAAACTGATTGAAAGATTTAGCAATCCATCTCTTAAACATAAAACGTGGCAAATTGCTATGGATGGTACCCAAAAATTACCACAACGCTTGCTTGATTCAATCCGTTGGCATATTAGTCATCATTCTGATTTTTCATTACTGGCTTTAGGTGTGGCAGGTTGGATGCGTTATGTTGGGGGCGTTGATGATAATAATCAGGCTATTGATGTTCGCGATCCAATGTTAAATGAGCTTAATAACTTAGTTAAATCCAGTCCAGACGGACTTGAAAGAGTTGATGCTTTGCTTAGCCTTAATGCTGTGTTTGGAACCGATTTACCAAAAAACGCATTATTTAAACAAAAGGTGAGTGAGTATTATCTTTCTTTGATGCATAAAGGCGCAAAACAAACAATCAATGATTTAATAATCTAATTTGGATAAGACAGCATGAAAAGTTTTTTAGATGATAATTTTTTATTACAGACTGATGCAGCACAAAGGCTTTATTTTGATTATGCTCAAGATCAACCTATCTATGACTATCACTGCCATCTTTCACCAAAAGAAATCGCGGAAAATAAAAATTTTCGTAATTTAGCTGAAATCTGGTTAGCAGGAGATCATTACAAATGGCGAGTACTACGTACTGCGGGTATTAATGAAAATCTAATAACAGGTAATGCTACTGATTATGATAAATATCTAACTTGGGCAAAAGTTGTGCCATTGACGCTAGGTAACCCAATTTATCATTGGACTCATTTAGAACTAAAACGCCCATTTGGTATAAAAAATATTCTTCTTAATGAAAACACCGCCGAAAGAATTTGGTTGCAAGCAAACGAGCTGTTGGCGACAAAAGAATTTTCTACCCAAGGCATTTTAAAGCAAATGCAGGTAAAAGCGGTAGGCACAACTGATGATCCAATTGATTCTCTTGAATATCATAAAAAAATTAGTTTGGATAATGCGTTGGAAACTAAAGTTCGCCCAAGTTGGCGACCTGATAAAGTGTTTAAAATTGAGTTATCCGGATTTACAGATTATATCGCTCAACTGGGTGTAGCTGCTGATATTGAAATTAATAGTTTTGAGAAACTGCGTTGTGCTTTGATAAAAAGGTTAGATCATTTTGAACAACATGGTTGTCAAGCAGCTGATCATGGTATCGAAATATTGCGTTATGCCGATATTCCTCCTGAAAAACAGCTTGATCACATTCTAACAAAGCGTTTAATGAATCAATCTTTATCCGAAGTAGAAATAGCCCAATTTAGTACCGCTATTCTTGTGTGGTTAGGTAAGCAATATCATCAGCGTAACTGGGTTATGCAATTACATTTAGGCGCGTTACGAAATAATAGTCAACGAATGTTTAAAATACTTGGGCCCGATGCTGGCTTTGATTCTATTGGTGATAGGCCAATAGCTGAACCTTTATCCTCGCTGCTTGGTTTATTAGATTTGACCGATCAATTACCTAAAACCATTTTGTATTGTTTAAACCCACGTGATAACGAAGTGATAGCTACTATGGTGGGCAATTTCCAAGGCTCGGATATGGCGGGTAAAATCCAATTTGGTTCGGGGTGGTGGTTTAACGATCAAAAAGATGGTATGCAGCGTCAATTGATGCAGCTTTCTCAAATGGGGTTATTAAGTCAATTTGTGGGAATGTTAACTGATTCTCGTAGTTTTTTATCTTTTACAAGGCATGAATACTTTAGGCGAATTTTATGCAATATGATTGGTGATTGGATGGAAAATGGTGAAATCCCTGCGGATTTTGATTTGGTTGGGAATATGGTTAGGAATATCTGTTTTGATAATGCTCATCGTTATTTTCAAACTAAAATCCATAAATAATATGCCAATGTAACGCTATACGCAAAGCTTTATGTGTTTGACTAACTGTGTTGTTAAATGTTTTAAATAAATTGATACCAATTAAGAGGTTGTCTAATGAAAACGTTAAAAAAATGGATATTTAAAAAAGAGCAAAATAATTGTATTGAACTTTTAGTGGATGAGAAATACAACTTTTGCTTATACGTGTTAGAAGAAAGAATGTTCCGAGTCTTAATTAAGCGACCGGATAGTTTATCATTAGACAGAACTTGGAGTATTGCGCCGAATGGTGATGTGCCATTAGAGGGACGCGATAGATTAAGTAACGAAGGTTTTTCACTACCAACATATCAATTATCACATTCAGATAATCAAATAACAGTTAGCACACAACATTTACGCGTGACAATTAAGCAACCACTGTCGTTAATGTGGGAGTATAAGAACAAAAATCAACAATGGGAGCTTCTGGTTGAAGATAGAAGTACCAGTGCATATCTAATAAACCCGCATGGTGATGGTATTGCACATTACCAACGAAGGTATCAAGATGAACAATACTATGGTTTGGGTGATAAAGCTGGGGATCTTAATCGTGCAGGTCGTCGCTTTGAAATGCGTAATCTTGATGCAATGGGGTATAATGCTAAAGATACCGATCCACTTTATAAGCATATTCCATTTACCATTACGCACCGTAATCAAGTCAGTTTTGGACTGTTTTATGATAATTTAAGTAGTTGTTGGATCGATTTAGGAACAGAACACGATAATTATCACTTGCCATATCGTCGTTATCAGGCTGAAGCGGGTGACATCGATTTTTATATCTTTTTAGGTCCTAAAATTATCGATGTGACGAAATCTTTCATTAAACTGACGGGTAAAATTTTTTTTGGTCCTAAATGGAGTCTAGGGTATAGTGGTTCAACAATGTTCTATACCGATGCCCCTAACGCTCAAGAACAAATGCAAAATTTTATTGATTTGTGTAAAGAGCATGGTATCGCTTGCGATTCATTTCAACTCTCTTCGGGATATACATCAATTAATGGTAAACGTTATGTGTTCAATTGGAATCATGATAAATTCCCCGATCCAAAAGCGTTTACACAATCTTACCATGCTGCGGGTTTGAAAATTGCAGCCAATATTAAACCTTGTTTGTTACAAGATCATCCTAAATATAAAGAAGTGGCTGATAAAGGACTATTTATTAAAGATTCGGAAATTGATGCTCCTGAACGCTCAATGTTTTGGGATGATGAAGGCTCTCACTTAGATTTCACCAATCCACAAGCCTATAATTGGTGGAAACAAAACGTTACTGAGCAGCTTTTAGAGATGGGAATTGACGCGACATGGAATGATAATAATGAGTTTGAAGTGTGGGATGGTGAAGCTCGTTGTCATGGCTTTGGTCAGCAGATTGCGATAAAACATATTCGTCCAGTTATGCCTTTACTTATGTCTAGAGCTTCAATGGAAGCACAACAAAGCTATAATCCAACTATTCGTCCTTATTTAATTTCTCGTTCAGGTTGTGCGGGTATTCAACGCTATGTGCAAACATGGTCGGGGGATAATCGTACCAATTGGCAGACGCTGAAATACAATATACGCATGGGCTTAGGCATGAGTTTGTCCGGTCTATATAATGTCGGGCATGATGTCGGTGGTTTTTCGGGTGATAAACCGGATGCAGAATTATTTGTACGTTGGGTACAAAACGGCATTATGCACCCGCGTTTTACCATTCATTCTTGGAATGATGATCATACCGTCAATGAACCATGGATGTATCAAGAAGTTACGCCGATTATTCGCGATACAATCTGCCTTCGATATCAATTATTACCTTATTTTTATAATTTACTCTGGGAAGCCCATCAACATGATGAACCAATGTTAAGACCAACATTTTTAGATCATGAACATGATTTACAGACGTTTGTTGAAACTGATGATTTTATGATTGGTCAGGATTTATTAGTGGCAAGTATTGTTGAACCGGGTCAACGTCAGCGAGTCGTTTATTTACCTGACAATCAGGTTGGTTGGTATTGTTATCATTCTCATCAGTGGTTTAGTGGTAAACAGTCAATCACTTTACCCGCGCCATTAGAATCATTTCCATTGTTAGTTAAAGCGGGTTCGATTATTCCTGTTTCAAAACGCCTAGCTTATGTGAATCATAAACTCGATGATTATCGAGAGTTTAAAGTTTTCCCAGCTAAAGGTATTCATACATCTCAAGGTTGTTTTTTTGAAGATGATGGTGAAAGTTATGCTTATCAAAATGGTGTTGGGTTATGGATCAATTGGCAGTTAGTTTCGACTAATGATCGAATAGATCTTCGTTTGAAAGCCAATGGAAGTTATATTCCAGCTTGGCAAGAGCTGGTCATTACCTTACCAAAAGGAGAATTGCGTAAACTTTATATTAACGGTGAGCCAGTAAATAAGGTTAATTTAAGTGCAATAAGCTAATGTACTTACTTACACTACGCTTTATAACAAAACGTTTTAAAGTGTATAAATAATTAGTATTTAAATATGAATTAAAAGATAAATTTTCAATTTATTGGTGCTTTTATTAGGATTAATAACATTTGATTTTACTTTTTTGTATCAACTATTTAATGTCACTGATGCAAGAGTATTATGATTCTGGAATAAGAAAAATTCAGAACACAAATTTTAATCTTGATAAAAGTCACCTTATTTTGAAATTTATTTTCTATTATGTCTTAATGAAGATTTAAAAAACTGTAAATCCATTTTTATAGCAGGACATTTATTATGAAATAAGGTAAATTATTTACTGTTGTATTTTATATACAAAGTTAATGTGACATTAAAAATGTAAGGATAAACATAATAGATGCGTTATAACCAGCCACAAATATTACCGTCAATTTTGTCACAACAATCTTGGTTATCTGAGATAAAAGAAAGAACATTTGCATTGGCTAAATTAGCGGATGTGATTAATGAGTTATTGCCTTCTCCATTACAACAGCATTATAGAATTGCGAATTATCGCCAAGGTGTGCTAATTTTAGAGGTGAGTTCAGCTAATTGGTTAACTCGATTAAAATATGAGCAAAATCATTTACTATCGGGTATACGTAAAAAAGTTTTACCGTCTTTATCTTCTATCCAATTTAAAATTAATCCCGACCTGTTAGTTGGTTCATCAATAATGAGTGACAATGCATTGAAAAGTGCCAGTGCAAGCCGCATATTAACTACTCAGAGTGCAACATACTTGTATAGTTTGGCGGAAAGTGCGCCCGATAAATTAAAAAAACAATTGATTAAACTTGCTAACCATGCAAAATAAGTAAAACAATTGAACGATAATGTATATACTAGAACAAAATAAATACAAGGAGTGAAATATGGATAAACAGATGATGATTTATCTGGCGATTGGTGTAGTAATTGGTTTTATTATCGGGTTTATTTTAACTAATATGTTTAGTAGAAAAGGCCGTGAGTTTGCAAAAGTAAAACGTGAACTTGAACGTACACAAGAAGAGCTTAAAACACAAAAACAGACTATTGTTAAACACTTCTCACACAGTGCAGAAATATTAGATAATATGGCTAAAGAGTTTCGTCGCCTTTATCAACATATGGCTGAAAATTCAGGTAAATTCTCGTCTGATGATGATATCACTGCTATCGCTTTAGATATGAATAAAGATCCGGATATTAAAACAGAAATCACACTTGAAAAACAACCTAAAGACTATTCTGATAACCCTTCTGGTTTATTTAAAACAGACGAAAATAAATCTTAACTAGTTCTAACTCTTTTCGCCAGTGTTATCTGGCGAAACATTAATGTAAAAAAATCAATTGTTAAAAACGAGAGTGTTTTATGATTAATAATTCTTTACGAAAACCAAAAAAATTATTCAGTGCAATTGCATTAACGTTAGGTATGGTCTTATCAGGGTTACCCAATGCCTATGCTACTCTCCCTGCCATTTCAACGGGAGATAACGCATCACAACCTAGTTTAGCGCCTATGCTTGAAACGGTATTACCTTCTGTCGTTAGTATTAAGGTAGAAGGAACAGCACAAATGCAAACTAATATTCCGGAAGAATTTAGACGATTTTTTGGTTATCCAGATAGCCAATCAAGATCTTTTACCGGTCAAGGATCGGGCGTGATTATTGATGCAGATAAAGGCTATATTGTCACCAATAATCATGTAATTGATAATGCCGATACTATTACTGTGGTATTAAATGATGGTCATGAATATAAAGCAAAATTAATTGGTAAAGATCCACAAAGTGATATTGCCTTATTGAAGGTTGAAGATGCTAAAAAATTAATTGCCATTAAATTAGCTGATTCAGATAAAATGCGCGTAGGTGATTTTGTGGTCGCCATTGGTAATCCATTTGGAATTGGTCAAACTGTTACTTCCGGGATTATTTCAGCCTTAGCGCGTAGTGGGCTAAATATGAATGGTTTTGAAAACTTCATTCAAACCGATGCTTCAATTAATCGTGGTAATTCAGGCGGTGCATTAGTGAATTTAAACGGCGAATTAGTTGGCATTAATACAGCAATTATTGCACCTAGTGGTGGCAATGTTGGTATAGGGTTTGCGATTCCAAGTAATATGGTAAAAAACTTGACGTCTCAACTTATCGAATACGGTGAAGTTAAACGTGGCGTACTTGGCATTAAAGGTAATGAGTTAACTTCAGATATCGCCAAAGCTTTTGACCTTGATGTGCAAAAGGGAGCTTTTGTAAGTGAAGTGATTGATGATTCAGCCGCTAAAGATGCAGGTATAAAATCTGGTGATGTCATTATATCAATGGATGGCAAACCAGTTGATAGTTTTGCGGAATTACGCGCTAAAATTGCCACTACTGGCGCAGGTCGAACCGTAAAATTAGGTTTGATTCGTGATGGTAAAGAGATGACAGTAGATGTTAAACTAAAAAATAGTGATGAATCTTCAACTGAAGCTAAATCATTACATCCTGCTCTTGAAGGTGCAACATTAAGCAATGGTGATGTTAAAGGTAAAAAAGGGGTATTAATCGAAAGTATTGCTAAAAATTCGCCAGCATCACGATTAAGTTTACAAGAGGGCGACCTTATTACTGGTGTAAATAAAGAAAGAATCAATAATATTGCTGATTTACGTAAAATTATTGATAGTAAACCATCTGCTATTGCTTTAAATATTGTGCGTGGTGATAGCCAGCTTTATCTTATTTTACGCTAATTAACGCGTTAGCTACATTTCGCCGATAATATTATCGGCGAAAACTTAAATTCTAACCTATCATTAGTTATGATAAAATCATCACTATTCATTCTTATCTAGATACCTCTAATAATGCTCAAAAAATTTTTATGGCCAATGTTGATTGGTGCGGTTTTAGCGATTGTATTATTAATTATTTTTCCATCCTTGCGTAATGGAACTCAGTCAAATTTTCCAAGATCGATTTTTAATAATGATCCGATGAGTTATTCAGATGCGGTAAAAGTTGCTGCGCCAGCGGTAGTTAATATTTATAGTCGCTCTATTAATTCTTTGCCCAAACAACCTCAAGATAGTGCAATTACGCCATTGGGTTCGGGTGTAATCATGAGCGACCATGGTTATATTATTACCAATTATCATGTGGTTGATGGTGCAGAACAAATTATTGTCGCTTTACAAGATGGTCGAATATTTGAAGCTTTATCGGTTGGTACTGATAAACTTGTTGATATTGCGGTATTAAAGATTGAAGCAAGTAATATTCCAACTATACCTATTAATCCTAATCGCGAACCTAAAATAGGTGATGTGGTTCTCGCCATTGGTAATCCCTATAATATTGGGCAAACGATCACCCAAGGTATTATTAGTGCGACAGGTCGTGATGGATTAAGTCCTTATCGAAGACAAAACTTTATTCAAACAGATGCATCAATTAACCATGGTAATTCAGGGGGAGCATTAGTTAATAGTAAAGGTGAATTAGTCGGTATTAATACCTTAACATTTGCTAAAAATCTAGGTAATGAAGTGCCTGAAGGTATCGGTTTTGCTATTCCTACCGCCTTAGCGGTTAAAATTATGAATAAATTAATTCAAGACGGTAAAGTGATTAGGGGCTATATCGGTATTGATGGGTTAGAGTTTGCCCCGACTCAAAATCCGAGTGATCCACCGGTTGTATTAGGCATTTTGGTGACTAATGCGGAAGGGCCGTCATTACAAGCGGGTGTTCAAGCTAATGATATTTTGATTATGGTCGATAATAAACCGGTCAAATCCATTGTTGAAACGATGGATAGAATTGCAGAGTTGAAACCGGGTACAACAATCCCCATTATTGTATTACGCAATGGAGAAAGAATTGAACTTCAAGTGACAATAGGTCAATTACCAGTTTAACTATTTTGTTACTTGATTATAGCCACTATTGGGCGTATAATTTGCGCCCTTATCATGTTTTTTTAACACTCGTATGGTGTTTAGATTTTGCTTTTAGCCATCTATATAGCGATACGAACAAACTTTAGAGGTTTATTATGAAAGAAGGTATCCATCCTCAATATACAGCTATTACAGCAACTTGTTCATGCGGTAATGTGATTAAAACACATTCAACTATTGGTCACGATATTCATCTTGACGTATGTGGTGAGTGCCATCCATTCTACACTGGTAAACAACGTGATGTTGCAACTGGTGGACGTGTAGATAAATTCAAACAACGTTTTGCTATGGTTGGCGGCAAAAAATAAGATTGTAATGAATCATTATCAAAAAAGGCGCTTAATGCGCCTTTTTGTTTTTACTATGCTTTGAAATTTCATTTTATTCATCGATTAAGTTAGGATCAATGCCTAAATTGCGCATAATTTTTTGAGCTTGCATTGGAATAACATCTTCACGATCTTTTTGTAAATCCTCATCACAAGGTAGAGGTTGACCAGTGTAGGCATGCAAAAAGGCTTCACATAATAATTCACTATTTGTGGCATGGCGTAAATTATTTACCTGTCGGCGAGTACGTTCATCAGTTAATATTTTTAGGACTTTTAACGGAATTGACACTGTAATTTTTTTTACTTGCTCACTTTTCTTACCATGCTCTGCATAAGGGCTTATATATTCGCCATTCCATTCCATCATTGTTCACCAGTATTACATTACAATTAATGTGGATAATTTTATCGTTTTTTTTTAATAACTGCAATCTACACATCGAGACAGTTAGACGTCTAGACATGTTGACGGCTTTATTTATTGTGCTATTCTTATACAAAAGGTATCTAATAATAAATAAACGTTTTAGGATGATATTATGGCTAGCCAATCAAAAAATTTAAGCCAAGGAACAATTGCTGTTCGTGGTGGATTAAATACTGATGATCAATATGGAAGTGTTGTCCCTGTGATTACCCCTTCAACTTGTT
Organism: Gilliamella sp. wkB171; assembly: GCF_001693755.1. Taxonomy (GTDB): domain Bacteria; phylum Pseudomonadota; class Gammaproteobacteria; order Enterobacterales; family Orbaceae; genus Gilliamella; species Gilliamella apicola_F. The sequence goes on along the minus strand of NZ_LYST01000043.1, from coordinate 418,130 downwards.
ACCGCTATCAAGAGTTCGCTACACCAAGACAATTTGATTACGCGCGCAAATCTAATCCAAGTCGGCGATTAGTAGAACAAACTGTTGCTAAGTTAGAAGGTGGGGCTGATGCAATTTTGACTAATTGTGGTATGTCAGCTATTCATTTGGTTAGTGTTGCATTATTAACGCCCAATGATTTAGTTGTGGCACCTCACGATTGTTATGGTGGGAGTTATCGCCTTTTTAATAGTTTAAGTGAGCGAGGTTATTTTAAAGCTAAATTTGTCGATCAATCCGATCCTATCGCATTAAAACAAGCATTGAGTTTAGGGCCTAAATTAGTTTTAATCGAATCTCCGAGTAACCCATTATTACGCGTGGTGGATATTCAAGACATTACTCGTCAAGCGCATGAAGCCGGCGCTATTGTTTTGGTTGATAATACTTTTATGACGCCTATCTTACAAAAACCTTTAGAACTTGGTGCCGACATTGTCACCCATTCTTGCACTAAATTTTTAAATGGTCATTCTGATTTATTGGCAGGAATTTTGGTGTTTAAAGATCAACAACTTGCAACAGATGTGTTATGGTGGGCAAACAATATTGGTACCTTGACTTCATCATTTGATAGTTACCTGTTATTGCGTGGTTTACGTACTTTAGCTGCTCGAGTGAAATTACAACAAGATAATGCGCAAAAAGTAGTGGAATTCTTAGTTAATCATCCTAAAGTAGCAAAAGTTTATCATCCATCATTACCTTCAAATCTTGGACATGAAATAGCTAAAAAACAACAAAAAGGCTTCGGTTCATTGCTAAGTTTTGAACTTGCAGGTCAAGCAGATGTTATGCCAAAATTCTTAAAAGCTCTTAATATTTTTACTTTAGCGCAATCATTAGGCGGTGTAGAAAGTTTAATTTGCCATCCTGCAACGATGACGCATTCTGGAATAAGTGCAGAAGCGCGTAAAACTGCTGGTATTTCAGACCAGTTATTGCGTATTTCAGTAGGGTTAGAAGAAGTAGATGATTTATTAGCTGATTTACAGCAAGCATTATCGGTTATTTAAACTATTTTTTAGATGATATGGGGATGATGACAAATTATTATTTTCATTATTCCCATTGCGATTAATAGCGCTAAGTTTGGTGACTTAAGTCGCTAAATTAAAATAGTCATTCGTCATTTTTTCGATAGCTGCAAGCATGTCATCAACAGTATGTTTTCTGCTTCGACCACATACCTTAGCCATATCTTGACATACCAAACATTGTCTGGATTGATATCCTAATTGCGTACGTGAAACACTTTGCTCAGTTTTCGCATCAATAACATCGATATCCCATAATCGACCTAATGGATGATTGTTTTCAATTTCGATACAAAGCTGTTTTAATTGATCACTTGGGCATTTGACTGAAATTATTGCTTCATAGCCTGTTAACTCACAGAATTGCTCTTCATGCATAATTTGAAGCGTATTTTTTGCTAATAAGTGGTGAATAGCAGTTATCGCCTCTTTAAACAATACGTTAGCACCAGTACTATTTTTTATTGGGCCTGGAATGACTAAACTAAGCGAAATAAGTGGAAAAGGGTAACACTTAATTGCGTTACGTTGATGCTCGACTCGCTGTTCTTTAGCCAACAACATCTGTTCAAGGCAAACTGGTGTGCCGTCATCGAATTTCAATAATATATTATTCATAATAAAAAAGCATGGCACAGTTAAATGCCATGCTATCAAGTGATAAATTAATCTTTAACTTGACGAACAACATCAATGACTGAACCATCACGGAAGTGAACAATACCCACAATTTTATCTTCAAATTCAATTGGTTTTGGTTCACCCGTTAATGAAACAGCACGTTGATATAGCTCTTCAATGCTCATCACTGGTAAATTTGCTGCTTTTAAACGTTCTGCTATTTCAGGACGAGCAGGATTAACCGCAATACCATGATCGGTCACAAGTACATCAACACTTTCACCTGGCGTTACAATCGTGGTGACTTTTTTAATGACTGTAGGAATACGGCTACGGATCAATGGTGCAACAATAATGGTTAAGTTTGCACCGGCTGCTGTATCACAGTGACCACCTGACGCGCCACGCATAACGCCATCAGAACCGGTTAAAACATTAACGTTATAATCAAGGTCAATTTCTAGTGCACTTAGGATAACAATATCTAATTCATCAACACTTGCACCTTTAGATGCAGGGTTAGCATAGACATTTGTTGATACTTCAATATGATCTTTATTTCTACCTAAAGATTGACCGGCTGCGCCATCAAAGCTTTGTGTATCTAATAAACGTTTTACTAATCCTTTTTCATGCAAATCAACAATACTTGCTGTGATACCACCTAATGCAAATGATGCAGTGATATTTTTAGCGCGCATACGATTTTCTAAAAATCGCGTTGCCGCGGTTGAAGAAGCACCAGAACCGGTTTGGATAGAAAATCCATCTTTAAAATAACCTGAATACTCAATTACATCAGCTGCGTAACGTGCAATCATAAGCTCACGTGGATTGCTGGTAATACGCGCAGCCCCTACGCTAATTTTAGTTGGGTCACCAACCTCATCAACTTTCACAATATAGTCAACTTGATCTTGGCGAATAGATGCAGGATGGTTAGGATAACCAACGATATCTTCAGTAAGTAATACCACTTTTTTAGCAAATTGGGCATCAACCATGGCATAACCTAGCGCACCACATTGTGATTTACCTGATACACCATTAGCATTACCTTGCTCATCAGCAGTTGAAACAGCTAAAAATGCGATATCAATATTAATTTCACCACTTTGGATAAGTTTTACTCGTCCACCATGTGAATGGATATGGACAGGATTTTCCATTAAACCATGTGAAATTGCATCAGCCAATTTACCTCGTAAACCAGACGTATAAATTTTGGTGATCACGCCTGACTCAATATGTGGAATTAGTGCTGAGTTACAGCTTAACAATGAGCTTGAAGCTAATGTTAAGTTTTTGATACCTAACTTACTAATTGTCTCGACAACTTTGTTAATAACCTTATCACCTTCACGAAATGCGTGATGGAAAGAGATGGTCATGCCGTCACGTAATTCACATTTGTGTATTGCTTGTTCAATAGAATCACATAATTTTCGTGTGTATTTAGACTCATCTTTTAAATAGGGAGTGGTCGTATTTGCGTCAATAAATGGCGTAATATTCTTGAGATCGGGATGCTGTTTAAGCAAATCATCAATTTTTTTGTTTATAGAAGTAGTCATTTTGTCATCCTATCAAAGTTCTTTACGTACACCGGAATATTTTGCTAACTCAATAACTTTTCTAGCGCGTTCAATAATCGGTGCATCAATCATTTTGCCATTTAGAGAAATAACGCCTAGGCCTTTTCTTTCTCCTTCTTCTGCTGCTTCAACCACTTTTTTAGCATTTTCAACATCAGCAGCTGTTGGCGCATATGCATTATGTAGTAATTCGATTTGTCTTGGATTAATCAGTGATTTACCGTTATAACCTAGTTTTTTAATTAGGCTAACTTCTTTTAAGAAACCTTCATCGTCATTAACATTGGAATAAACCACATCAAAGGCATCAATTTTTGCCACACGTGCTGCATGTAAAACTGCACAGCGAGCATAAAACAGTTCGGTACCATCACCACGCTCAGTTTGCATGTCAACCAAATAGTCAAATGCAGCTAGCGCAATACCGATTAAACGAGGAGAAGATTTAGCAATAGAAACAGCATTAACCACACCTTGTGCAGATTCGATTGCTGCCATTAACTTAGTACTACCAACTTCACGACCACACTCTTTTTCAATTCGTTCAACGTGTGCTTCAAGTTCATGAATATCGTCTGCTGAGTTTGTCATTGGTAAACGAACCACTTCAACACCGGCACGTACCACAGCTTCAAGATCTTTTAAACCAAATGGCGTATCTAACGCATTAATTCTTACAACCGTTTCGATACCATGTTCTTTATAAACAGGTAGTAATAATGTTTGTGCAACTAATAAGCGAGCCGAATCTTTTTCTTTAATTGAAACCGCATCTTCAAGGTCAAACATGATTGAATCTGGTTTATATACGAAAGAAGTTGATAACATTGCTGCATTTGCGCCCGGAAGAAATAACATACTTCGACGTAATCTTTTCATAGTAATTTACTCCAATCTAAGTTTTCTTCGTCAGCGCCGCGTAATACTGCACATTGAATTCTTGCTTTAATCGCGCAATCTAGCGCACCTTTATCATCGATAATTATCATGCCATCGGTTACATTCAGATCACGTAATGTTTGATCGACAACAGCACGAATTTGATCGCCGAATTGTTTATTAACATCGCTATTAATAACAATTTCTATCCCTGTATTTGGCATAACTTTGACTAACAAATCACTCGATTCGAGAGTCCCAGCCATGGCTTCTTTTTGTATTTTCATTTTTTTACCTTTTAAAATGTATTAAATTTTAAATTTATCCAAATTAGCTGAAAGATAGTCCCAAGTTGTTGTTGGAACTAACTGTTTTATTTGTTCATATTGCCCCGATGCTAATAATTTTCTAACTAATGATGCTGATATAATCGTATCGCCTTCGGTTTTTCGCTCAATTTCAACAACAGTAATTGGCGATGAATGGCTAACCGTATTGTCCATAAGCCAATAGCGCATAGCTTCATTATAGGCTTTAGTTACCTCATCATTCGGTTCAGTTCCGACGAAGCGGTAGCTGATATTTAGCGCTGGGGCGATATAATTTCGAAAAATAAGTAGGTCGATTCCCATATAAGCGTAATTTATCTTTGCTTTATCTTTTAAAAAATAAGTAGGGAATGTTGCTCTTGAAATAATATAAGGTGAACTTGCATGGACTGTCACATTCTTGAACTGCTTAGTTCCTTCTTGTACTAACTTTATTCGAGTTTCAAATGAAAATAATGAGGCATTTTCATTGACAACAAAAACATGCAACCAGTCACATTGATTTGCCGCATATTCGACAAGATACTGGTGACCTTTGGTAAAAGGGTTCGCATTCATCACAATGCTACCAATCTTTTTACCTTCTTTTTGTAGGCTACTGAGTTGTTTACAGTACTGTTGAATACCAACAGGGGTGTTTTCCATCAGTACAACAAGATTTGTTATTTCAACAATAGGATAGAAACCGCATCCTTTAAAAAAATCAATATTTTCAGGTTTTGTATATAAAAATAGATGAAAATAGCCCTGTTCGTTGGCATATTTTATAGTGTGATCCATTAAGGTTAAATTAAGCTGATTACCTCGATATTCTGGATCAATAGCAACACATTTGATGATGTCACGGTCCATACCTGCACAAGCAATAATTTTACTGTTAATTTTTGCTACTGTAAAAATGGTCACTTGAGAGTCTAAGTCAAGATCTGATAACGCGAGTAACTGTTTTATCGCTTGATAATCTTGTTCCGACTTCGAAATATCAATAACTTCATAATCAGCTAAATCATACATAATGTTACCTTTTTTCTGCAACAACAGTGTTAATTAGACGTCCGATTTTAGTAATTTCTACTTCTATTTTATCACCATCTTGCATAAATACAGGTGGATGACGTTTTTTACCCACTCCACCCGGTGATCCTGTTAGGATAACATCGCCTGGTGATAAATGTGTAAAGGTACTGATATATGCAATTAATTCAGGTACAGTATGGACCAAATTAGAAATTGAGTCATGCTGCATTTGTTGACCATTTAGATATGTGGTCAGTGATAATACAGTCGGATCTGGGATTTCATCAGTGGTTGTTAAGTTTGGACCAAATGCGCCAGTACTTGGCCAATTTTTACCTGCTGTAAACCAAGTATATTGCCAATCACGAATAGAGCCATCCATGTAACAACTGTAACCTGCTACGTGTGATAAAGCATCTTCTTGCTTAATTCTAAAACCAAATTTACCAATAACAATGGCTAATTCACCTTCGTAATCTAACTCATTTGTAATAGCAGGTTTAATAATATTGGTTTTATGACCAGTTTGTGAATCAGGAAAACGAACAAATAATGTCGGCGCAGAACTGGTTTCATTAAATTCTGCTCGTTTTTCTGCATAATTCATTCCTACACATAAAATTTTGTTAGGATTAGGAATGACTGGTAAATAAGTAATGTCTTGTTCATCAATGTCACATGGTGCGTCAAGAAAGGTTTTGGCAATAGATAATCCTTCTTTGTCTGCAAGTAATGATTTTAAGTCGACGTATTTATCGTCTAATTTTTTTCTTAAATCAATAATGCCATTTTCAGTGAGAAGACCAAAACTTGCTCGATCAGAGACAAGATAACTGACAAGCTTCATGAAAACTCCTTAAAAGCTGTTTATGTTGATTGTAAATACAAAATAAAAATGAACAACCTTAGTATAAACCAAGGTTGCTCTTAAATATGTTAAAACTATACTAAGAAATTGCCGAGAATGAGTAATGATACTGATACATTGATCGCACCACCGATACGGGTAGCAATTTGAGCAAATGGCATTAATTCCATACGTTCAGCGGCAGTTAAGATAGCAACGTCACCTGTTCCACCTTGACCACTTTGACAACATGAGATTACTGCTGCATCAACCGGATACATACCTAATTTTTTAGCTACAAAGAATCCAGTGGTAACTAAACTAACAACAGTACACACAATAACTGTCAAGTTTACTAACGTAAAGGCTGATACAATTTTATCCCAAGGTGTGATTGCGACACCTACAGCAAATAAGATTGGGTAGGTAACAGAGGTTTGGAAGAACTTGTAAACCACTTGTGAACCACTTAAAACTTTTGGTGAAACACCTGATACTAATTTTACAAGAACTGCAGCAAATAACATACCTACTGGTGCAGGGATACCTGTTACTTTATGGCCAATCATACCAACCATGTAAAGAATAGCGGCTAATAATACACCTGAAGCAAAAGTTGTTACATCAATAACTGAATCAGCTTTAGTTGTTTTACTGCCAGCAATATCGTTTTCATCCGCTGGTAATAAACGACCATTACCGGTTAAATGTGGATACGCTTTACCAATACGGTTAAGAACACCACCACAAATAATACCTGTTAAACCACCTAACATAACAATTGGTAATACTCGGCCAAGTGCTTCACCTTGTTCCATACCTAAAATTGCAGCATAGCCAATTGAAAGTGGAATTGCACCTTCACCAACGCCACCCGCCATGATAGGTAATACTAAGAAGAAGAATGTTTCAAACGGTGTTAAACCAAGTAGATAACCTACACCTACACCGACAAGCATTCCGACAATCTCACCGCAAACCATTGGGCCAAAGATTTTTAAGAAACCTTGAATAAGGGTTTTCTTATCCATGTTCATGATACTACCAACGATGATACAACAAATGTATAAATAAAGAATGTGAGTATCTTTATAGAACTTCGTTGTCGCTTCAACAACCGGTTTAGGTAGAATGCCATAATAGACTAAAGCAGACGGAATAAAGGTTGCACAAATTGCAGCTGCACCCATTTTACCAACGATTGGCAAACGTTTACCAATTTCGCCACATAAAAAACCAAAAAAGGCACAAGTAACGACCATCACTACGATTTCACTTGGTAGTTTGCCTGTTACTAAAACTTCAGCGAAAATTAAGATACCAGCTATAATAAATAGCGGTAAAGGAATCACACCAATTTTATAATTATCCATAAGTTTCCACCATCCGTATGGCCAAAACTTTTGCGTGTTACATTCGCTTTGTATGTTATCTTTAACCGTTTCATTCTGCTTTTTTTCAACTGAATTGAAATCCACCATATTTTTTTTATCTCCAAAATATTTTTGCTTTGTTTGAATGGCGCATATAGTGACAAAATATTAATACTATTTTTGTGATATAAATCATAAATTGACAGTGGTTTTTATGGTTTTAAAGGCTCTATGTTTTTTAATCATGTGTTAAACTCACCATTAGCGATATTAAATAGACAATTAAGTATAAAAATGCGAAAACGTATTCATCTATCATTTACAACAAAATTATTTTTCTCTCTTTTAATTTTTTCATTAATTATTTTAGCTTTACTACAAAGCTATATATGGAATTTGACAGAAACTTCGCTGTATCGAAGTTTAGGCGAAAAAGCACAAATACAAGCCAAGGAACTGGCTGTTATACCGAGTTTAATCAAGTATGTTGAAGAAAGAGATACCGATAAAATAGCACAATTAATTTCGGATATTTATGAGCAAAGCGACGCAAGCTATATTGTAATAGGCGATGCTCAGGCCTATCGTTTATATCATACCGCAAATAGTGCATTAAATTCCCCTATGGTTGGTGGCGATAATCACGAAGTGTTAAGTGGTAATAGTAGTGTTACTATAAGCCAAGGCTCACTCGGTTTAGCCCTGCGCGGAAAAGCACCAATTATTGATAAGGGTAAAGTTATTGGTATTGTTTCGGTTGGTTATATGATTGATGACATTCATGTCTTACATGTTAATCAATTTATCCCTATTATCATTTTTTGTTCACTCCTATTTTTGGCATTGTTTATTTTTTCATTTTGCTTTTCTAAATCCATTAAAAAGCAGATGTTCAATTTAGAACCAAACGAAATTGCATTACTGGTTAAAAGTCAAAAATCGATTATGGAGTCAATTTTTGAAGGCATTATCGCAATTGATCTTAACTACAAAATAATCAATATCAATCAATCGGCGAGAAGTATGTTAAACTTTAATAATCATGATGATGATTTGCTTAATCGCAATCTACGTGATTTTATTCAATCTAATGATTTTATTTATGGTAGCGATAATCAAAATCAAGATATCCATGATTATATTTGTTATTTTAACGAAACGAGCGTGATTGCTAATAGGATTAGAATTATTGTTGATGATAAAATTCAAGGTTGGGTAATCACTTTTCGCAACTTCAATGATATTAATGTATTGAGTATGCAATTAACCCAAGTTACCCAGTATGTTGATAATTTAAGGGCAATTAGGCATGAACATCTAAACTGGATGGCAACGTTATCTGGTTTAATTTATATGAAGCGTTATGATGAGGCACAGTCATTTATCGCTTTACATTCAGCTGATAATCAAAATAATTTAGATTTCATTACCCAGCATTTTAAAATAGCCGCTATTTGTGGATTATTAATTGGTAAATATTCAAAATCACATGAAATTGGTTTGAACTTAATATTTGACCCGGCGTGTCAATTAAATGCATTACCTACTTCAATATCTGAAACTGAATTTATGTCTATATTGGGTAATCTACTTGATAATGCATTTAATGCGTGTTTAAAAAACGATAATGGTGATAAATCCATTTATTTATATATAAGTGATGCTACAGACGAAATTGTCATTGAAGTAAGCGATCAAGGTTGTGGGGTAGAAGAAGAGCTTCGAGACTCTATCTTTGAACCGGGCGTTACTTCACAAGATAGTAAAGAACATGGTATTGGTTTACACCTTGTGTCAACCTACATAAAAAAGGCAAATGGTTATATTACATTTGGAGATAATCAGCCTTACGGAACAATTTTTTCCGTTTTTATACCAAAAAAATAGAGGTTAAAGTATGCAAGAAAATAAAGAAGATGCTATTAAAGTTCTCATTGTTGAAGATGAGCCTATTTTGGCAGAATTAAATGCTGATTTTATTCAGCGAGATACAAAAGTAAAAGTCGTTGGTATTGCTTCCAATTTAGAGGAAGCAAAAAAGATGGTAGAAAAATTAAAACCCACTTTAATTTTATTAGATAACTATCTGCCTGATGGTAAAGGTATTGAATTATTTGAATATATTATTAATAACAACCTAAATTGCTATGTTATTTTTATTACCGCAGCTAGCGATATGGATACCTGTAGTAAAGCCATTAGATATGGAGCATTCGATTATTTAATTAAACCGGTGTCTTACCAACGTTTAAAACACTCTTTAGCACGTTTCGAACTGTTCTTATATCGTCAAAGCTTACAAAAACATGTCAATCAGCGAAGAATTGATGAACTGTTCAACCTACAAACCAAAGATTTTGTTGATATTAATCGTCATTCAAAAGGGATAGAGGAAATTACCTTGCAAAAGGTTAAAGATCTTTTTATGCATACTGATACCCCTCAAACCGTTGATGAAATTGTTGAAAAAGCAAAAATCAGTAAAACTACAGCTAGACGCTATTTAGAGTATTGTGTTCAAACTAAAGTATTAACTGTCGAACTTAATCATGGAAAGATAGGCCGCCCTGAAAGATTGTACAAACGTCTAGGTAAATAGTTATTGTTGTTAGGTTAATTATTTGCTCAGACACCATCTTCTATATAATTGATAATTATATAAATATGCTTATTTGTTATTTTATCCATTAATTTTTTGATGTTAGATTGATTTTATCCAAGGGTTGGATTGTTTGAAATTAACGCATCAAAAAATAGGAGTAAGCATATGGCCATTGCGATAGGAAAAGTTGTTACTACCGAAAATAATGAAATTAACCAAGACGGTGCTTTTGTTCGTCAAACAAATCGTTTTGATACCCCATTTGGAAATAAACCGGGCATGTTACCGGTTGAGGCTGGTCGTTATCGTTTAATTTGGGCAGCGATTTGCCCTTGGGCACATCGGCAGATGATTGTTATCAAATTATTAGGTTTGGAAAATGTGATCAGTGTTGGTAAAGTTGCGCCAATTCGTACTGAGCATGGTTGGGAATTTTCACTCGATCCTAATGGTGTTGACCCAGTGTTAGGCATCCGTTATTTGCCAGAAATATACGCTATAACCGATCCTGAATATAATGGAAGAGCCACTGTTCCGACCGTTGTCGATGTAAAAACCGGCAAAGTTGTCAACAACGACTATTTTAAATTAACCAACTATTGGGAAACCGCATTCAAACCTTTCCATAAAGCGGGTGCACCCGATCTCTATCCTGAACATTTACGTACTGAAATTGATGAATTAAATGATGTGATTTTTCATGAAGTAAATAATGGTGTTTATAAAGCTGGATTTGCTCGCTCACAAAAAGCTTATGAACACGCTTATCATCTTGTTTTTAATCGGTTAGATGAACTAGAAAAACGGCTAAGTAAGTCTCGATATCTTTTTGGCGATCACATTACCGATTCGGATATTCGCTTATACGTCACATTAGCGCGTTTTGATGTGGCTTATTATGCTGCTTTTAACACAAATCGTAATCGAATTATTGATTTTCCTAATTTATGGGCTTATGCCCGAGATCTTTATCAAATCCCCGCTTTTGGTGAAACAACCGATTTTGAATCAATTAAAAAAGGGTACTTTTTAGGTAATAATGCCCATAATCCTTATAATATTTTGCCCTTAGGACCAGATGTAAGTCATTGGCATACTCCTCATAACAGAGATAAACAATTTCGTACTCATCAATAATTGATTATTGGGATAATACGCATGCCAAATATATTAGATTTCGGATTGATATTTACTCAAATACCTACGTTACTGGCTTATTTGCCAGTCACGTTATTTATTACCTTTTTTTCAATGCTGCTTGGCGTAATGTTTGGGTTAGTGATTGCCATTGTTAAAATGAATAAAATTCCTGTTCTTTCGCCACTAGCATCGGTTTTTGTTTCATTCATTCGAGGAACGCCTTTACTTGTTCAGCTTTATTTAAGCTTTTATGGGATCCCAATTGTTCTGCGTTATATCAACTATTTTTATCATACTGATTTTAATATTAATAGTGTACCTCCAATGCTATTTGTACTCGTTGCCTTTTCTTTTAATGAAGCTGCTTATAATTCCGAGACTATACGAGCCGCGTTACAATCGGTCAGTAAAGGTCAGATTGAGGCGGCACAATCGTTAGGGATGAGTTATAGCCAATTGTTACGACGAATTGTTATTCCTGAAGCGTTTATTGTGGCATTACCAAATCTTGGTAATGCTTTTATCGGCTTGCTTAAAGGAACCTCGTTAGCCTTTGTCTGTTCAGTCACTGAAATGACAGGTCGCGGTAAAACCTTAGCAGGACACAGTTATCGTTATTTTGAGGTTTATATTTCTTTAGCGCTTATTTATTGGGCTTTAACCATTATTATTGAATTAATCATTAAGTATATGGAAAACCGGTTAACGATTTCTGACAGTGTGAATACGCCCAGTTATCGCCGAGGAAAATTATTATGATTAAGGTACAGGACTTAACGTTATCTTTTCAGGATAATCTTATTTTAGATCATCTTAATTTTGCCATAAAACCGCATGAAGTCGTTGCCATTATCGGTGCATCGGGTGCAGGTAAATCCACCTTATTACGCTGTTTAAATTTACTTGAAAAACCCCAGCAAGGTAACATCCAAATTGATAATTTTGGCTTGGATGTTAGCCGCATTAAACAACGCGATATTGTTCAGTTTCGCCAAAAGTCAGCTATGGTATTTCAACAATTTAATCTTTTTCATCAAAAAAATGCCTTAGAAAATGTGATGGAGGGTTTGATTATTGTAAAAAAATTGCCAAAGGATAAAGCACGTAAAATTGCGCATGAAAAGCTTGTTCAAGTCGGGCTTGAGGGACGAATGTACCACTATCCAAAACAGCTATCTGGTGGACAACAACAGCGAGTAGCGATTGCCAGAGCATTAGCGATGGACCCTAAAGTGTTACTGCTTGATGAACCCACTTCAGCGCTCGATCCTGAGTTAGTCGGCGAAGTATTATCGACCATCAAATTAGCGGCACAATCAGGGATTACGATGATCCTTGTCTCGCACGAAATGAGCTTTGTGCATGAAGTGGCTAGTCGAGTGCTGTTTTTAGATAAAGGACAAATTATTGAGGATGGTTCACCTAAGCAGGTATTTACTAATCCGACCCAACCACGAACCAAATCTTTTTTAGCGAGATATTACAGTGCAATGCAAATGGATTATGAAATCTAATCAGTTTAAGAGGTATCAATGAGTATAAAGATTCAACAACATTGTGAAAATATTAATTGGCAAGATGTCGCCGATTTATTGGCTTTTTATGGACTTAGTTCATTCGATGCAACAACGCAAGAGCAAGTGTTTAAAAACAGTTATGGTGTAATTTTTCTACTGGAACAAGATCGCGTTGTAGGCGTTGGTCGTACATTATCCGATGGTATTTGTCAGGCGGCGATTTATAACATTGCATTAGCTAAACACTTGCACGGGCAACAATATGGTCGCTTAATTGTTGAAAAACTAGTTGAGCAGGTACAGCATTGCAATATCATTCTTTATACTCATCCACAAACAGTAGAATTTTATAAAAACTTAGGGTTTGATTTAATGAAAACAGGTATGGCTCGATATCAAGCCGATCATCGAATTGAAATGAAAAATATGGGTTTTATTTAAGTTTAACTCAATAATGCTCATTTAAAATGAAAGGAGAATTACGGTATGAATTATAAAAAATGGTATGGATTTGTCATATTAGCCGCGTTGTTTTTGTCTGGTTGTGATAACCAAAATAAAGATTCACAATCCACTACAAAACAAAAAATTATTATTGGGACTTCAGGATCACCAAGCCCTTTTACGACAGTCGATGAAAAAGGGGAATTGGTGGGTTATGATATTGATGTGGTGAAAGCCATATTTAGCGAGTTACCTCAATATGAAATTAGTTTTGAAGTGACAGAATTCTCATCTGTTCTAGCTGGACTTGACTCTCAGCGTTATCAAGTTGGTGCCAATAATTATGCTATGAATGAAAAGCGCAAAGAAAAATATTTCTATTCCGATCCAATTTTTAGAAATCAGTATGTTATTGCTGTGGCTAAAAGTAACAATAACATTAATCGCTTTTCTGATCTTCAAGGAAAATCAACTGAAGTAACACCAGGACTTAATTATGCGACTGCATTAGAAACCTACAATGAACAAAATCCCAATAATCCTGTTAAAATTGTTTATAGTGAAGCCGATTTACTACCTGTGTTGCAACATGTTGAGAGTGGTCAATACGACTTTCAATTAATAGATAACGTGATGCTATCGCAATATATCAATGAGCATAAACTCAATCTCAAAACGATAGAATTAAGTAAAGAAGATGGTGATCGTATTGGTTCTCCATTTAGTTATTTGTTAATTAGTAAAGGCGCAAGTGGTGAGCGATTAACTCAAGATATTAACCAAGGTATACAAAAAATTATCAATAATGGCAAACTAACGACAATAAGCCAACACTATTTTGGTGCTGATTACTCACCTAAATAAGCTTTGTTCTCTTAAATAACCGAGTTTATTTGTCATGCTAATGGTAAGTAAACATCGGTTATCATCTCTGATGCTGGAACAGTTAATCCTACATTTATGTAATGAAAAATCGGTGGATAACTGCCTATTTTCGCTTTACTTTGTGGTAACCACTGCTCAAGTAGATAGATGATAGCTTGGTTATTGTCTGGCGAACCAATATCACGTACTTTGGCACAACGGAGGCGCGGGAATGGTTTTACTGACAATACCATAGGGATTTTTAGCAATAGGCTTGTCTATTGAAATAGCAAAATCGACGTGATGCTGTTCTAAATGTGTGATAGCGGGATTGGTGTAATGGATACCATAACATCGGTATTTTTCGTTATCGAATAAGTTGTTCTCTTGTCGCCATTTAATGAGTTTATTGACAGTTTGATGTTCTAACAGTGGTGAACCATGATGTTCGATAACCGCTAAATTTGTTGTGGGAAATCGCACAATTTCAACATCCATAATAACCTTAGTCACGTCATCTTCGTTTACTACTTATAATCATACTGAAATTCTTTATTGTTACTAGCATTGATTGTTAAATTTTATAAATTGACTTGACAAGCTAGCTGCACAACCAGATAATGGCGCCGTTTTTTTAACCTAAACTTTTTATTATAGCGAGGTGGCAAAATGCCTGTAGTTAACACTTTATCTTAATGCCGACACGGTATTTTCTATCATATTGTATTTTTGCTTTTACCTCTCAAAGCATTCTCGTTACACTTCAATTTATAGATTTTTGCCTTGTCGGTTTTCCCTTATATTTTTGGAGAAAACATCATGACAATGGAATCTTATATTCAAAATTTAGAATTAATTAAATATCCAAGAACACCTCATTTACAGGGTTCACGCTTACAATTTGGTGATAGCACTGACGGACAGCGCGCTTATAACGAGTTATATAATTGTTATATTGTCGTTGAAGAAAAACTCGATGGTGCTAACTGTGCTATAAGCTTTTCGCAAAGTGGCGAACTGTTATTACAATCGCGCGGCCACTACTTAATGGGTGGGTCAAGAGAGCGTCAATTTAATCTATTAAAACACTGGGCTAGTGTACATGAACATTGGCTATTAGAGCGATTAGAAGATCGTTATATTATGTATGGTGAATGGTTACATAAAAAACACACTATATTTTATGATGCATTACCTCACTATTTTTGTGAATTTGATGTTTGGGATAGACAACAACAATGTTTTTTATCGACCCAAAAGCGGCACCAACTATTAGCTAATGGTCCGGTTTTATCGGTACCGGTGCTATTTGCGGGACAAGCACCGACTAAATTAGCTGACTTATTAGCATTAGTTAAACAATCTTTAGCTAAAACTCAGCATTGGCAGGCTTGTTTTGAAAAAATAGTAACACGTGAAAAGCTAGATTTAGCTAAAGCGTGGCAGCAGTGTGACCGCTCGGATTTAATGGAAGGACTGTATTTAAAGATCGAAAGTGAACATCACACAATCGATCGTTTAAAATGGGTGAGACAAGATTTTGTGCAAGCTATTTTAGACGCTGGCCAACACCATTTAGAGCAACCGTTTATTGCCAATCAACTGGCCGATAATGTCGATTTATACGCACCACAGTTAACCGTCAATTGGAATCAGCAAGTTGATGTAGGGAGATAAATAATGGACTATTTACAATTACAACAGCAAGTGGCTAACAGTATTGCTAAAGATAATTTTGATGACTGGTTAACGTGTATTCCAGCGTTAACTGCGCTTATTACCACACCACAAGACCCGTTACATCATGGTGAAGGTAATGTTTGGATACATACACAAATGGTATTGCGCGCATTAATTGAACAGACTGAGTTTGCAAAAGCTACTCAGGAGCAACAATTTGTGTTATTTATGACCGCATTGTTACATGATATTGCTAAACCAGAAACTACCGTGATTGATGAGGTCACGGGTAAAATCAGTCAACCAAGACACTCCCAAAAGGGGGAAATTCGTAGCAGAGTATTGTTGTGGCAAATGGCCGTACCTTTTGAACTACGTGAACAGATATGTCGTATTATCGCGGTTCATCAGGTTCCGTTTTTTGCGTTAAGTGATGCACATCAGCGCTATTCACCCCAATACCTTGTGCATCGTCTGTCATGGCAATTACCGGTTTGGATGCTATGCTTGCAAGCGAAAGCAGATATGCTGGGGCGTATCTGTACTGATAAAGCTAGAGTATTGGATGAAGTTGAGTTATTTAAACAACTTGCGTTGGAAGAAGATTGCCTTTATAAACCTCGTCAATTTGTTGATGATTATACGCGAGTACACTATTTTCGCGGCAGTAATGTCCTGCCTGATTATGCGCTATATCCACAACAAGGATCAAAAGTGATATTGATGTCTGGTTTACCGGCTTCGGGCAAAAATAGTTGGGTAAGCAAGCATTATCCAACATGGCCAGTTGCTTCTTATGATGATGCGCGCAGTGAACTCAAATTAAAGCATGGTGAAAATGAAGGATTAGTGATTCAATTTGTATTAGCTAAAGTGAAACAATGGTTACGAGATAAGCAGCCTTTTATTTGGAATGCCACACATTTATCACAAGACATGCGGCAAAAAGCACTCGATCTACTTTATGCCTATCACGCTGAGGTTGAAATCGTTTATATAGAACAACCGGAACAAGAGTTATATCGGCGTAATTTAAAACGCGATACAAGCTTAGCGAATAAAAAAATTCAGCGTATGTTTAGTAAATGGCAAGTTCCCTCACCGACCGAAGCACATCAGGTTAGCTATGTGATAAATCAGTAACTAGCACAATTTGCAACAAGAGAATGGGGCTTTATTTAGCCCCATATTTGTCAATTGATAGCTATGAAAGGGTTAAACTCCATTATCTTTAATTACTTTTTGATACCAATAGAAGCTATCTTTTTTAATTCGATTAAGTGTTTTTAAGTCATGATCATCTCGATCAACATAAACAAAGCCATAACGTTTTTTAAATCCTTGATGAGAACTTAATAAATCAATAACTGACCATGGGCAATAACCAAATAACTCAACACCATCTTCAATCGCATCATGACAAGCTGAAATATGAGCTTTAATATAATCAATGCGGTAATCATCATGCACTTTATTATCTGTTGTTAATTCGTCTGGTGTACCTAAGCCATTTTCAGTGATGATTAGGGGTAAGCGGTATTGTCGATAATATTCATTTAGGACTAAACGTAAACCCATTGGATCAATTTGCGCACCGTAAGTGCTTGCTGTTAAATTCGGGTTTTTTTCAATTTTAAAGTAACCATACAGATCAAAATCGATATCATTATGTTTAGTGCCAAATGGATGCTTTGCGTCTTCCGGTAAATAGCTTGCGACTAATGTTCGATAGTAATTTACCGCAATAAAATCCGGTTTAGCTTGTTTTAATATTTCGGCATCTTCTGGTTGTGTAATAGGGTAGATACCACAACGTTGCAAATAATGTTTATAGTATCCCGGATAATCTCCAAAACAGTACATTTCTAGGGCATAATTAGTTTTAAAATTATCATTCATTTTAGCTGCCCAAACATCCATTGGTTTATTACTTGCAGGATAAGTCATGGTGGATGATACCGCTGGTCCTACTTTGCTTCCAGCAATTAGTTCATGACAATCATTTGTTGCCATCGCATGCGCAACAAACATGTGATAATCCATTTGAGCTCTCACTTTTTCAGCATCGGCTGGTGCGACTTTATACATGTTCATTCGTTCGTTAACACGAATCATCAAATTTTGTTCATTATTGATTTGCCAATGTTTTACCCGATCACCAAATGCTTTATAGCAGATCTGAGCATAGCGTCTAAACGCATCGACACAACGACGGTCTTGCCAACCATTATATTTATCAACTAATGCAAAAGGTAAATCAAAATGATAAAGGGTAATAAATGGAATGATATCGTTTTTGATTAATTCGTTAATTACTCGATTATAAAAATCGATCCCAGCTTGATTTATTTCACCATCGCCATCAGGAATAATACGTGCCCAAGATATGGAAAAACGATAAGTTTTAAGTCCAAGCTCTTTAAACAACGCAATATCACTCTCTACATGGTGATAAAAATCACTGGCAACTTTGCTATCGGCTTGCACTGCTGAACGTTGAAATGAATTATAATCAGCAACGGTCATTCCCTTACCATCGGCATCCCATCCACCTTCAATTTGAAATGCAGAAGAGGATGCACCCCACCAAAAATCCTTAGCAAATGTTTTCATATTTTTACCTCTAAACTTGAATAAATAATAATTGGTCTTGATAATTAACGTCGATATCTTTGGTGTAGTCGACATTTTTATATTGTTCTGAATTAACGACAATTATTGATGTTGTTAAATCGTATTGTTGTTGCTTAATCTTATCGATGTCAAAGGATACAATTTTAGTTCCTTGTTTAATGTGTTGCCCCACTTCAACATAAGATTGAAAATATTTGCCTTGCAGTTTTACCGTATCGATACCAATATGTATTAATAGCTCTAATCCATTATCTAATTTTAAACCAATAGCATGTAAAGTGGGATAAAGTACTGTAACTGTGCAATCTGCTGGTGCAATGACTTCACCAATTTCTGGAGATATAGCGACACCTTTACCCATCGCGCCAGATGCAAACACTTCATCTTTAACTTCACTAAGCGCAATAACATGCCCTTTAATAGGGGAGGTAATAGTTTGATCGGAAAGTAATAAATCTGGGCTATGCGTTTGGTTTGATGTAGAATTTTCCTCACTGGGTAGATCTTGAAATCCAACAATCATCGTTAAAATGCATGAACCGAAAAAGGCAAAAGATATGCCAATTAAATAGCATAAAAATGCAGTTGTACCGGCTTCAGCGTAAACGGGAATAGTTAAAACCCCTTGATTGGCAAAAGCAGTACCATACGATCCTCCCCAGCCCATTAGTCCACCCGCGATAGCGCCACAAATAACCGCACAAATCATCGGCTTTTTTAATCTTAAATTCGCACCATAAATTGCGGGCTCAGTAATACCAAATAAAGCGGTAATGGTTGCCGATGCCGCAACTGTTTTTAAATTTTTATTTTTGGTTTTGAAAAATACACCTAATGCCGCGCCAGCTTGTGAAAAGTTTGCCGCTCCAGCGAAAGCAAGTAAGTTCTGGCGTCCAGTTTGCGCTACGTCATTAATGCCGATTGGTACAATTGCTCGATGCGCACCAAAGATGACTAATATACACCATACACCACCGATAAATGCCCCTAATAAAATAGGACTAACACCCATAATGTAGTAATAGATCCAGTTTATAAATTCGCCAATGTAGATACCAATAGGACCGAAAATAAGTAATGTAGCTGGTATCATAATCAGTAATGAAAAGGTTGGTACCATGATAATTTTCAATACTTCAGGGATGATAAATTCTAAAAATCTTTGTACGTAACTTAAAATAAATATGGCTAAAATAATTGGAATAACGCTAGAAGTATAACTTGCTTTGGTTAATTCAATAGTAAACAGCGTAACTTCAGTTTTACTTGCCATTAAATTGACAATTGATGGATAGCATAACGTTGCACCAATTATCATCGATATAAATTCGTGGGCTTTAAATACTTTAGCCGCAGTATAGCCTAGTATTATTGGCATGAAGTAGAAAACTGCATCTGATGCAGCATGTAAAATCGTGTAGGTGTTATAAGTTTTTATATCAGTTTGATAGTAATAATTACCAATCATAACAGCAATTGCTAAAATCCCTTTTAACATACCGGATGCGGCAATTGCCGGAATCACGGGCGTAAAAATAGCAGCAAAAGCGTTAAGAATTTTTACGCCAATTGATACTTTAGGGGGCGTTTGTTCGCTGGTCTCTAATTTTCCGAGCAATGGCATGATTTCTTGATAAATTTTGGTGACTTTATTTCCTAGTACCACTTGATATTGTCCACTGCTTTCTACAACCGAAATAACGCCCTCTGTTTGTAATAATTTTTCACGATTAGCTTTGTTGCTATCAACTAATTGAAACCTTAAACGAGTAAAGCAATGCGTTAAGCTAATAACATTAGCTTTACCGCCAACTAATTGTAAAATTTGTTGTGCAATTGTTTGATAATCCATTATTTTCTCCATTACATTACAGAATGGTTACACACTGATAAAAACTAAAACCCGCCAAATAAGGTATAGGGAATATCGGTTATAAAAATTTATAGAAGATATTTTCTGCTAATTTGTAAAATTATTTTTATCGTTGTTTGACTTACTTCAAGCTAACATAGTTTAAAAATTTAGACAAGATGGATTTGTTTGTTGCTAAATATCTAATTTAGATATATTTTTACATAAAGTAATTATAAGCAATAAAATGTTGTTCAAATGAAAGTGGCAAAAAAAAGATCGTATTTGTTGTTGTGTATTGTGTTTTTTTTCTGGTATGCACAATATATTTATATTCCTTATCAAACCCCTTATTTAGCTGCAATCCATATGACGACCAATTTTATTGGTATGGTGGTTAGCGCCTATGGTGTTTCACAGTTATTTTTACGCATACCTGTTGGATTATTAGCCAATGTTAAAGAAAAGCATAAGATATTTATCGTATTAGGATCGTTTTTAGCTGGATTTGCTTCAATTATTCGTCTTATACAACCTACTGGTTGGGGATTTTTGATTGGTAATATTATTTCGGGATTTGCCAGCGCCATGTGGATTTCATTTATGGTGTTGTTTATGGGGTTTTATCCTAAATCGAAAAAAAGTTATGCCACTAGCTTAATTATTATGGTGAATAATCTTGGTATTTTTTTAGCATTTTTATCAAGTACCTTGCTATTTGAATATTTTGGGATGCAATTTATCTGTTTACTCAGTTGTTTAAGCGGATTTATTGCTTTTATCTTAGCTATCAGACTGAAATACCCTGAAAGAATTCATCACAATTTTGATTATCATAATTTGTTTAACGTGTTTTTTGATCGTAAATTACTGTTTTTTTCTTTGTTGGCTTTAATTCAGCAAGGGATACAAATGTCGACAACTATGTCATTTACTAATCAGATATTAAGTGGATTAGGTGCTAGTTCAAGCTTAATTGGTTTATCTTCAATAAGTTATATGTTGGCATCAGTCTTGTTTGGTAAAGTAGGGGCAAGTAACTTGGTTAATAAATTGAGTATATCTACTTGGATTATCCTGTCTTTTATGTTGCTGGCGTTGTATTGCATTTTGATACCGAAAGTTTCATCACCTTATGCCATTTTATTACTACAAGTTATTCCTGGAATGGGCACAGGAATATTATTTTCTTTTCTAACTTTTGAAGCAACATCTACTATTCCAGCTTATGCGCGCTCGGCGGCGATGGGTTTATTTCAAGCGATTTACGCGTTGGGTATGACATTGTTTCCTGTTATTGTTGGATACGTGAGTTTACGATATTCAATGAGTCTCGCTTATTTTATTTTAGCTATTATGGCTATTTTAGGGGCTGTTTTGTATGGGATTTATCATTTAAAAAGAAATAAAAAACAGGATTGATGTTTTTGGTTACCGCCTTGATATATATGAATTTAACCACAAATGACGTGAATGTTATAAGTTAAAGTAATATAACACCATTTTGCATAGGGTTAAGTTAATCAAAGCCAATCAATAACCTTAATACGGTCAATCCATCTGATTATTGTTATACAGATGAATTAGTACTGTGATAAGAACCAAGTAATGGCGATAAGATCAGCTGAGCCACCAGGACTTAAATTGCGTTTTATTAACTCGTTATCAAGCTTATTTAAATTTTGTTGACCATGAGTATGAATCACACCGCCTTGTAAAATCAGTTTTTTAGCTTGTTGTTGGACAAAGGCCAATCCATCAAGTCCCCCTCTTGCAACCAAATTGGTATCTTGGTTAAATGCGAGCAGATATAACAAGGTTTGTAATAAGCAAGTTTCTTCATCGTAGCCACTTTGCTGCATATTTTTTAAAATAGGGAGTGAAATATTTTTAACTGTTGCGTAACCTGACTCCGCTTCTCCCCGTGCACCAGAAAGGTTGTGGAGTTTATACAGCTTTTCACCAATTGAATAAGATGGATTATTTTGTTTTAATTCCTTATTGACGATACCTTGGCATATTATTGATACTTGCTCGCAAATTGTTTGCATTTGACATGCTAAGCCGAGCTGTTCGAGTTTGCCTATAGCACCAAGTATTAAACCGAAAGCAAATATACCACCTTTATGAGTATTGATTTGATTGGTCGCATTAAACATAGCTTGTTCACATTGTATGCCTATGGGTCTAATACCGTTTAAAAATACAGTGGGTTCTAGATAGGCTGCTTGTTTACCATATTGATAGAACTGTTCAAACCAAGTTGAAATAGCTGAAATGCTTTGGATAAATGTTTGAAAATCCATATCACGGTGTGCGCCATTATTGTTCATATCAACTAGCCCTGGTTTAGGTGATAAGCAAATTTCCTTAATTAATGCCTTAATAGCTAGTTGCGCAGGTAAACTAAAGTTTTTATGGTTGATGAGTTGCGATTCTAATAATGTCACTTGCTGTGAATATTTACTCATTATTGTCTAATACCTATCAAACGGTTACTGTATTTTGGTTGTATTAACGAGATGCTTAGGTTGTGCTAAGTTGATCTCGTATTCGGGGTAACTTAATGTATTTTAAGTCTATTATTTAAAGCTCTGTAATAGGTGTTAACCATTTATACTAAAATCGGCGGATTGCACGCCTATTTCATCCACCTAATGATTTAGTAACTAGATGGATTTATTATTACGACTAAAAATCACCATGTGAATGTGGCACAATCACTTCTCGAGTGCCGTTATGACTTGGTGCACTAATGATGCCTTCAATCTCCATTTGTTCAACTATTCGCGCTGCTCGGTTATAACCAATTCTAAATTTTCGTTGCACACTAGAGATAGAAGCCCTGCGCGTTTCAACCACGAACTCTACAACTTGATCAAATAGCGGATCGAGATCTTCATCAATATTGTCAGCATGACTGCTATCATTATCCTCAGTTGATACCGTCACATTTTCAATATATTTTGGTTTGCCGCGAGCTTTCCAGTCTTGCACAACTGCATGAACTTCTTCATCACGGACAAAAGCACCATGTACACGAATAGGAATCGAACTATTCGGCGCTAAATACAGCATGTCCCCCATGCCAAGTAGTGATTCGGCGCCCATTTGATCTAAAATAGTACGTGAGTCGATTTTACTTGATACAGTAAAAGCAATACGGGTTGGTATGTTGGCTTTGATTAAACCAGTGATAACATCAACCGATGGACGCTGGGTGGCTAACACTAGGTGAATACCCGCAGCTCTTGCTTTTTGGGCTAGGCGTGCAATTAATTCTTCCACTTTTTTACCAACAGCCATAATTAAATCAGCAAATTCATCGACCATAACCACAATGTAAGGCAATTTTTCCAATGTTGGCATGTTAAGATCCATGCTATCAGTAGGTTTCCAAAGTGGGTCAGGAATAGGTCTACCCATCTCTTCTGCCTGTTTTATTTTTTCATTATAGCCGGCAATGTTGCGGACACCTAAAGCTGACATTAATCGGTAACGTCTTTCCATTTCGTTTACACACCAATTAAGTGCGTTCGCCGCATCTTTCATGTCGGTAACTACTTGCGTTAATAAGTGCGGTATACCTTCATAAATAGAGAGTTCAAGCATTTTAGGGTCGATCATAATGAACCTGACATCTTCAGGTTGTGATTTGTATAAGATGCTTAAAATCATGGCATTAACACCCACAGACTTACCAGAGCCTGTGGTGCCTGCGACTAATAAATGTGGCATCTTAGCCAAATCTGCAACAACCGATTGCCCTGAAATATCTTTTCCTAATACGATAGTCAATGGTGATTGTGCATTGCGAAATTGTGGGCTGTCTAATACTTCTCTAAAGTAGACAGTCTGCCTATTTTTATTAGGTAACTCGATACCGACATAAGGTTTACCCGGAATAACTTCTACAACTCGCACTGAAGGCATTGATAGTGAACGAGCAAGATCGCGATCAAGTGTTGATATTCGGGCAGCTTTAATACCGGGAGCTAGTTCAATTTCAAAGCGGGTGATCACAGGTCCTGGCATATAATCAACAACTTTGGCTTTAACACGATAGTCGGCTAAACTTTTTTCAATCAGTTCAGACATTGCATTTAATGCAGCATGATCGACTTCGATTCGAGTTGTTGGCGGTGCAGTTAATAAATCCAATGACGGTAGTGGCGTTGTTGGTTTTGGTAGTGGTTTATCATCTCGTCTTAATAATGGGTGAATTAAACTATCGTTTTCATCATCAATGGTAATTGGGTTATTGTGACTTTGTTCAACATCTGTATCGTCTAGATAGATGTCATCAATAACAGGGTTTTCATTTTTTAACGATTCAAGATCAACATCTTCGGGGATGTGTCTTTCAATCTCGGCTGTAGGATGTTCAATCTGAATTTCGGGTTCTTGATGTGTTGGTTGCTCATCGTCTTGAGTCGATGATTCTGGTTCGTTCGATATAAATTGGTTTGGAGCGATTGCATCGTTCGCTGAGGTAGATTCGTTATTATTTAACGTAAATAACGGTTTACTAGGCGCATCTGAAATGGTGTATTTATTTTCATCAAAAGGCTGCACTTTTTCTGAGTCTTTTGTTGTTTGGTTTGCTGTTGCTTGTAAATTATTGGCTAAATTTGATTGTGGCAACGTAGTATTAGTTTGATCTTGTGAAAGCGCTAACTTTCGTTCATTCATATTTTTTATAATCACTTCCATACGCGCTAAAATATCGTTTGGATCCAGATCTTTTTTAGGCTCATCATTAACTGGTGTGCTAGATAAATCAGGTTGATTGTTAGTCGTTTGCTCAAGCGACTGTAACAATTGCTCTGCTGTTTGGATTAATGCTTCATCATCCTTATTGAGTGTTATAGGATTGTTTTGTTCAAGCTGATTAGTGTCATCTAAATGACTAATCACTTTTTCTTCATTGGCTGTTATAGATAAAGGTTGCTCTGTATCTAAATTGACTTTATTGCTCTCTAATGGAATAACAACAGGCTGCTCTTTTGTTTGCGTTGTTAGTGCAATGTCTTTATCCCGCTGTTTGGTAACAGTGTGAGTGCTTGCACTGGCTTTATGTGATGAAAATAACCAGGTAATCGGCGTTAAAAGCAGCATGACTAATGCCCCAAGTTTTTCCATCAATAGTAACCATGATAATCCCGTTAATAGGGTTATACAGGCAAGGCTAACAATGAGTAATATAATCGATGCTGTAAAGCCATTCATTATAGGTAATAGGCTTTCGATAACAATTGAACCTAGGTATCCTCCAGCTTGGAATTGTTCTGCATCACGAATATTTAAAGTGAAAAAACCAGTACTACTAAAGATAAATGCTAAAATACCAATAATTCTGAATGATAAACTAAAATAGTTGATAGGTGCATTAGCGTGACGATAAAAATAGATCACTAATTGCAAACTAAAAAATAGCGCAAAAAAAGGAACGCTGTAAGCAATAAAGCCTAAAAATTGGAATAGTATATCCGATGCATATGCACCAATATAGCCGCAATAATTGCTGATAGGGGTATGCCAAGCAGTGCGTGACCAGCCGGGATCTGATGCATTGTAAGAAAATAGTGATAAAAATAAGCAGGCAGATAACGCTATTATTATTAATAAAATGAATTGGCTAAATATCTGTCTTCTGGTTGTTTTTGGCTTTTTCAAGTACGTACCTAAAAACGATTGCAATTAAAATTGTTGGCATTTTATCATAAATTACTTTTGCTCACAGAGTGAATAAAATATAAAACGTAATTTATTGTGACTGTGAGCGATTAATTGCCATTAGATTTTTATTAAACCTTTGTCCATTTTTGACATAATTTTGGGCATTTTTAATATTTGCTGCAATTTCGGCTTCGGTAAGTTGCCGAATTATTTTCGCTGGTGATCCCATAATTAAGCAGCCTTCTTGATAAGGTAAACTATGAGTAACTAAAGAATTAGCACCGACCAGACAGTTTTTAGCAATTTTGGCATGATTTAAAATAGTACTTCCCATTCCGATTAAGACATTGTCTTCAATTGTGCAGCTGTGAAGAATCACATTATGACCAATCGTGACATTTTCACCAACAATACACGGTATGTTAGTCTCAATATGTACGGTACAATTATCTTGAATGTTGCTGTTTTTGCCAATATGAATACTTGCAATATCACCTCGTAAAACGGCGTTAAACCAGATGGATACTCCTTGTTCTAGAGTCACATTACCAATGATATCAGCCGATTCGGCAATAAAACAATCTGGGTGAATTTGTGGGCATAAATCATCTAATTGATAAATCATGGTTATTTCCTTTTAATATTTTTGACACTCAAAAATAAGCCAACCGCGAGAAAATTACACAGTACCATAGAACCGATCATTAACCACTCTGTGGTATTATCATTAATTGGTGTTATCGTTTTATGAATCGAGACTAGCATTGATAATGATATACCAATTGCTCCAGCTATGGCGAATCGAATCGTACCAGCAAGTGACGATGCTGTACCGGCAATATGCGGATAGAAGTCTAATACCACAGCCATACTATTACCGCCAACTGTTGACATGCATCCAATGTAACCTGCAATACACACGACTAAATAGATAAATCCAAAATTAAATAATGTTCCAATTAAAAGCCCTATCGCCATGATAAATTGGATTAACAGCCCTAATTGCATCATTTTGATAGAACCAACAAGTTTAACAAAGCGGCTATTTAAGGTATTCATCAATACCATTACCATAATATTAAGTGCAAAATAGTAACCAAAATTGGTGGATGCAACGCCATGTAAGTTCATGTAAACAAAAGGCCCTAAA
Source organism: Gilliamella sp. wkB171 (assembly GCF_001693755.1). GTDB lineage: Bacteria > Pseudomonadota > Gammaproteobacteria > Enterobacterales > Orbaceae > Gilliamella > Gilliamella apicola_F. The sequence goes on along the minus strand of NZ_LYST01000043.1, from coordinate 390,831 downwards.
CTTAAAAATGAAAATAATCCAGCACCAGCAAATGCGCCTATTAGCATGTAAGTTAAGGCTTGGCGATGTCGAAATAGTGTAATGAAATTACTTAATATTCGAATGATACTAAATTTATCACGTTTAGCTTTGGCAAGTGTTTCTGGAATATAACTTACCACCAAGCCAAAGCAAATGATTGCCATTAGGCAAATGGTATAAAAGTTTGCTTGCCAATTAAACCAATACAAAATAAAACCACCAATGATCGGCGCTAATAATGGTGCTACGTTAGAGATTAACATCACAAAGGACATCATTTTTGAAAACTCATCACGGTCACGATAGATATCTTTCATTAAAGCATTAATCACTATTGTGGTTGCAGCAGCTGCAATCCCATGGAAAAAACGTGCAGTTATCAATTGATTAATATTGCCAGCAATAGCACAACCAAAGGCGGCAAAAACAAAAATAATCAGACCAATAATAAGAATATTTCGCCGGCCATAACTGTCTGTAAGTGGTCCAAATAAAAGTTGGCCAAAGGAAAACCCTAATAAATAACAGCTAATTGTAAGTTGAACGGTTGCATCAGCTACATTAAAGTCGTGAGCAATTGTTGGCATACTCGGTAAATACATATCAATGGATAAAGGCATTAACATAGATAGCAATCCAAGGATAAAGATCAGTGCTTTTTTAGAAATTTTAAATTCTACTTGCGTATTTGAGTTTTGCACGTTTGGGTTCCTATAAAATTCTTCAACTAAAAGTGCATGATGATGTGGCAACATAATCGATAATACCGTTAATTATGACTTAACGGTGTTTATTGACTTTAAGAGACAATCATTTATTCACTTTTATTATTACGATAAAATTTGAAGCTAACTAAAAGAGTTGATTTCTTCTTCAGTAAGTGGACGGTATTCGCCCTCAGGAATATCTAACATAATGTTGCCAATTTGTTTTCGATGTAACTGAACAACATGATTATTAACTGCGGCAAACATACGTTTAACTTGATGGTATCGACCTTCACTAATGGTTAGCTCTGCGTGATATGGGTCAATAATATTTAGTTTAGACGGCTTTGTGAGTGACTTCTCACTTTTTAGTTGAATGCCTTTGGCAAATATATCGATGAGTTCGATGCTTAGGGGGTGTTCAACCGTGACTTGATAGACTTTTTCACAATGATGTTTGGGTGAAGTAATACGATGTGACCACTTACCATCGTCTGTTAATAGTACTAAACCTGTTGTATCAAGATCCAATCTGCCGGCTGCGTGCAACTTTTCAGACATTGGTTCATCGATAAAATATAGAATAGTTGGATGATCGGGATCATCGGTTGAGCAAACATAACCTTGTGGTTTATTGAGCATAAAATAACGATGTTCGGTGATTGGCACAATTTCGAAGCCATCGTACTCAACCACTTGTGTAGGTGATAATTGGTAGGCGCCTGATTTTATTATGTCGCCATCAACAGTCACTTTTTGTGCTCTAAGTTCTTTATTCACGATTGTTCTGCTTATACCTAAGTGATGAGCTAGAAATTTATCTAATCGCATAATCTGGGTAATCTTCCTCTGTTTTAAAAAGGTGTATAAATATCAAAACGGTGATTTTTAGTTTTAATTTCGGCTGTTGGTTTTTGCTCGGCTAAAAATGGCGCATAATCAGGTCGTTTAACGACTACGCGTTTTTTAGCTAATCGTCTAGCTGGTTCAAGTAAACTATCTGAATCTAAGTCACTACCCACTAACTGTTGAAAAATGCGCATCTCTTTTTTGACTAATGCACTTTTTTGTCGATGTGGAAACATTGGATCAAGATAAACCACATCGGGTTTTTCGTGCAATGACAATAGACCTGTTTGGCTTGAATTATAAATCAGGTTTAACCGTTGCTGTAACCAATTGCCTATTATTGGATCTTGGTAACCTCGCTGTAAACCATCAGCTAATAATGCAGCCACAACGGGATGCCTTTCAAACATAGTGACATGACAACCGATTGCTGCTAATACAAATGCATCACGACCAAGTCCAGCTGTTGCATCTACTACTGTTGGTAAATACTCACCTTTTACGCCTACTGCTTTGGCAATGGCTTCACCACGCCCACCACCAAACTGACGACGATGAGCCATTGTGCCAGATACAAAATCTACTGTTACAGCCCCGAGTTTTGGTTCGTCGGTTTTTTGTAATACGAGTTGAGCGGTATCAGTCACTAAAGCAAAGGGAACAGTGGGATGCGTGGATAACCACTGCTCAGCTAATAATTTTAGCTGAGCTGGATTAGAACTAGTGGATACCATAGTGACGAAGTAGTGCCTCAAGTTGCGGTTCACGTCCACGGAAATTTTTAAATAATGTCATAGGTTCATCACTGCCACCTTGTGACAAAATATTGTCCAAAAATGCATTACCGGTTTTAGCATTAAAAATGCCTTCTTCTTCGAAGCGTGAAAAAGCATCGGCTGATAACACTTCGGCCCATAAATAACTGTAATAACCAGCGGCATATCCGCCTGCAAAAATATGACTAAAAGCGTGAGGGAATCGCCCCCATTCAACCGTTGGTACGACAGCAACTTGTTTTCTAACCTCCGCCAAAGTGGTTAAGATATCAGGCGTTTTCTGGCTATGAAGTTTAAAATCAAATAAACCGAACTCTAATTGACGTAATATAAATAATGCAGCTTGATAGTTTTTCGCATCGAGCATTTTTTCTAGCATTTCTGGCGGTAAAGGCTCACCGGTTTGATAGTGTCCTGAAATGAAGGCCAACGCTTCGGGTTGCCAACACCAGTTTTCTAAAAATTGACTTGGTAATTCAACCGCATCCCAAGCTACACCATTGATACCTGCAACTGATGATACGTCAATTTCGGTTAACATATGATGCAAGCCATGACCAAATTCGTGAAATAGGGTGGTTACTTCGTCATGAGTAAATAACGCGGGTTTATCACCGATTGGTCGATTAAAGTTACAAGTTAAATAAGCAACGGGTTTTTGTATGTGACCATCTGCAAAACGCATGCGACCAATACAATCATCCATCCATGCACCACCACGTTTATGTTCACGAGCATACAAATCAAGATAAAAACTGCCTTTTAGTTCACCATTGGCATTAAATAAATCATAAAATTTGACTTCAGGGTGCCACACTTCAACGCCAAGCCGTTCTTTAGCGGTAATCCCAAAAATACGATGGACGACTTCAAATAAGCCATTTATCACTCGTTGTTCAGGAAAATAAGGTCGGAGTTCTTCGTTATTAATGGTATAAAGGTATTGTTTTTGTTTTTCACTGTAATAGGCAATATCCCAAGGTTTGATATCGCTGGCACCAAAAAATTCATAGGCGTAGCGTTTCAAATCCGCTAATTCTTTTTCACCTTGTGGTTTAGCTTTATTGGCTAAATCAGTCAAAAACTCAGTAACTTGATGGACTGATTGCGCCATTTTAGTGGCTAGAGATTTGTCAGCATAAGTATCAAAACCAAGTAATTTAGCGAGTTCATCTCTTAATGTTAAAATCTGCTCGATGATTTGTGTATTATCCCATTTACCTGCATTTGGTCCTTGATCTGAAGCCCGCGTATTATAAGCTTGATAGAGCTCAAAACGTAACTCACGGTTATCACAATAAGTCATAACTGGTTGGTAACTTGGAATATCTAAAGTAATTAACCAGCCGTCTTGTCCTTTTGATTTGGCTTGTTCTTTTGCCGCGGCAAGCGCACTTTCAGGCATACCAGACAACTGTTTTTCATCTGTTATTAGTTTTGTCCAGCCCATCGTTGCATCTAATACATTGTTGCTATATTGTGAGGATAATTCTGATAATTTGGCAACAATTTCACCATAGCGTTTTTGTTTATCATCAGCTAAGCCTATTCCCGACAATTCAAAATCACGCAGTGCATTGTCGATCACTTTTTTCTGTGCTTTACTTAAAGTATTGTAATTTTCGCTTTGTTTTAGTTGCTTATAAGCTTGATATAAAGGTTTATGTTGTCCAACCCATGTGCTGTATTCTGATAATAATGGTAAACATGCTTCATAAGCTTTACGTAATTCAGGGCTATTTTTTACAGAATTAAGGTGGCTGACCGGTGACCAAACTCGTCCAAATTTTTCATCCATTTCATCAATGGGTTGAATTAAGTTGTCCCAAGTATACTCACTATTTTGTTTTAGCACTGTTTCAATTGTGTTGCGACAATTATTTAGGGCCTGCTGTACAGCAGGTAGAACGTGCTCAGGCTTGATTTGAGAAAATAGCGGTAATGGAGCATTGGTTAATAATGGATTGGTCATGTTGCGATACCTTTCTACAAAGATTTTGTTTAGTGATTAAACATTATGTGCGGGTAAAAAAACGCAAGTCAAGTATTTTGTGTTAAGGAATAGTTTATAATCCCATTAATTTGCGTTCACGTTGCCATTCTGTTGGTGTATAGGTTTTGATAGATAATGCATGGATACGGTTATCATTAATAAATTCGGCTAAAGGTGCATAAATTAATTGTTGTTTTTTGACTCGGCTCAAATCTGCAAATAGTTCACTGACTGCAATAACCTGAAAATGACTACCATCGTCAGTCATAACATATACATTGTCAAGGTTAAGAGAACTATTTAATTTGTCTATAATTTGTTGTTTGTCCATGATTGTAACTCAGTATGAATATTCTAACTTTATATTAAGTTGTTTAAGCTAATATTTATGTTTGGTAATAACACAATATGAATTAAGCCATAATAACTGGCTGTAAGTCATACAGTGCAATTAAAGTTTGTAATTGTGGATTAATGCCCATTAATTTGGTTTGATATTTAGTACAAAAATAAACTAATGTTGCTAGTCCAGAAGAGTCAACTCGAGTTAACTGAGCAACATCAATAGTTGTAACGCCATTTAAAATACTATGCTGAGTTGACCATATTTCATTAAGGGAGTGAGCATCTAGCTCACCCTTTAAATATAAGACATTATCTTGTTTGTCTGCTTTGATTCGCGACATCATAGGTTAGCCTTTTGGTTTAGCATTAGGATCAATTTTACGATTTGAAAGATCAGTTAATTGCTTAGTTAATGCATCAATACCATCTTGACGTAATATAGTCGACCACTCATTTTGTTTAGTGGTAATCATACTTACACCTTCAGCAATTAAGTCGTATGCCTTCCATTCCCCTGTGACAGTGTTTTTACGCCATTGAAAATCAATACGTAATGGTTGCTGGCTTTTATCTGGTTGGATTAATAATACGCGAATTGAAACTAAGCTTTTACCTGTTAGGTCTTTTGCTGCTTCAACTTGATAAGTTTGACCGTTGTACATAGATAGCGCTTGGGCAAAAGCTTGAACTAAGTAGTTTTCAAATGCATCGAAATAAGCAGTACGTTGCGCCTCAGAAGCACTTTTGTAGTAATTACCTAAAATTAACGCACCAGCATATTTAACTTGCACATAAGGTAATAAATCAGTTCTAACTATTTCCTTCAATTTATTCGGATTGGTCTTGATTGTAGCTGATTGAGATTTAATGGTATTAAAAATCTTATCTGCTGCAACTTGCATATCTTTGTATGGGTCGTTATCAGCAAGCGCAAATGTGCTGAATGCTAATGCGAATACGAAAAAAATTGCTTGTTTAAATCTGATTAACATAATTACTCCTTACTTTCATTGGTATCTGGTGTAGTTTGTTTTTTGTCCTTATCTGAAGAACCACCTGCACTATAAAGGAATTGCCCAATTAAATCCTCTATAACCATAGCCGGTTTTGTATTGTTAATAACTAGGCCTTCTTGAAAATAAGCAGGCTTATTATCTTTTGCTATTGGTGTACTACTAGGAATATCGGCGTCTAATGCATCTAGATCATGTTCAAGGTTTTGGTCCAGTCCGAAATTGATATCAATAAACTGTTCGCCTAATAAACCAGAGGTTTTAATCGATAATGCGCTTGAGCTAGGAATTTTATCATATTGTGCATCAATATCTATTGCCACATAAGGTTTATACACATCATTTTCAGATGATTGTAATGTGATGTTATTGACCCGACCAATTACAACTCCACCTATTTTGATTGGTGAACGTGCTTTTAATCCACCAATATTATCAAATACAGCATAAACACGATAAGTGTTATGACTGCTAAATGATGTGGGGTCAGTCACTCTAAAGCATAAAAATAGTACTGAAAGAATAACCAGCACCATAAATAATCCAACGGTAATTTCGACTTTACGACTCATGTTTAATGACCTCAATTACTAAACATTAATGCGGTTAGGATAAAATCTAACCCCAAAATAACTAATGATGAATAGACAACGGTGTTTGTTGTTGCCCGGCTAATTCCTTCAGACGTTGGTACACAATCGTAACCATTAAATAGTGCAATCCAAGTACTGGCGATTGCAAAGGCGAAGCTTTTAATAAAACAATTGCCTAAATCGTGCCACCAATCAACATTACTTTGAATGGATGACCAAAAAAAGCCAGCGTCAATTCCTTTCCAGTCTACACCAACTAAAACACCACCCAAAATGCCAACAGTGACAAAAATAGCCGTTAAAAAAGGCATACTAAAAAAGCCCGCCCAAAAGCGTGGTGCAATGATTCGTCGTAGCGGATCGATTGCCATCATTTCCATGCTTGATAACTGTTCTGTGGCTTTCATAAGACCTATTTCAGCTGTTAAGGCAGAACCCGCACGACCTGCAAATAATAAGCCAGCAACGACTGGACCAAGCTCTCTAAGTAGGGCAAGCGCAACCATCATTCCTAAACTTGCTTCAGCACCAAAGGTGGTTAAAATAAAGTAACCTTGAAGAGCAAGTACCATACCGATGAAAAGACCTGATACGATAATAATAGTCAGTGATTGTACACCGACAAAATAAAATTGTTTGATAAGTAAGGGGAATTGTTTACCAAATTGTGGTCGGCCAATCAGTGCGCCAAATAGCATCATTCCCGAACGCCCAACCATTGCAATGGTATTAATGGTTGCTTGTCCAAGTTTTGCAAGTAAATTCAACATTATTTTATACCTCTGCTTAGGTCTAATTTATAATCATCAGCAGGATAATGAAATGGAACCGGACCATCAGCCAGTCCTTCCAGAAATTGTTTTACACGCAAATCATCATTATTGCGTAATTCTTCAGATGTACCACCAGCAATAATATGTTGTTCTGCAACAATATAAGCATAATCAGCAATACTTAGTACTTCATTCACATCGTGGCTAACAACAATACAGGTTAATCCAAGTGATTGGTTAATTTCAGATATAAGTTTAACTATGACGCCCATAGATATGGGGTCTTGCCCTGCAAATGGTTCGTCAAACATAATGAGATCTGGATCAAGTGCTATTGCTCTGGCTAAAGCTGCCCGCCGTGCCATACCGCCAGATAATTCTGAAGGCATCATCTGCGCTGCACCGCGTAAACCAACGGACTGTAATTTCATTAACACTAAATTGTGCAATATGGGCTCTGGTAGATTAAGGTGCTCACGAAGAGGATAAGCCACATTATCAAAGACTGATAAATCAGTAAACAATGCCCCAGATTGGAATAACATACTCATGCGTTTACGAACTTCATATAGTCTTGAACGGGACATGCTAGGTATGTCTTCACCATCAAATAAAATTTTTCCCGCTTGAGGTTTAAGTTGACCACCAATTAGGCGAAGCAGTGTTGTTTTACCTATTCCAGATGGCCCCATAATGGCAGTTACTTTGCCTTTAGGTACATTTAAATTCATATTTTTGTAAATCGGCCTGCTACCTCGATAAAAAGACATATCGTGTATTTCGACCAAATTCTGTTGTAATGTGTTCGTCACATCGATTTCCTACACTACCATAATGAAAGTTGAGCTTATTTTACTTGATATTTGCGAATAATGAAATCTATTAAATAGATTAGCCAATTATTGGCGAATTTTAGTAGATAAGAGTAACTAATTAAAAATTAATAGAAAAATTTTCATAATTAAGTGGTTTATCGACAGGTAATCATTAAAATTCAATAGAGTAAACGTTTTGTGAATAATTATAAATGAGGGCCGTAACCCTCATCTTTTGATTCTAAAGTCATTACTTGTGATAATTGGTTACGTTAGTTATTCATGTCTTGCTTTTCGTGCTAAATAATTACCAAGACTTTGTACGAGTTGCACAGTGATGATCAATATCACAACTGTAATAATGACAACAGTTGTATCAAAGCGTTGATAACCATAGGATATAGCTAAATCTCCGATCCCGCCAGCCCCAACTGCACCAGCCATAGCTGTTGCGCTAATTAAGCCTATTGTTGCAGTGGTAAGGGTTAAAATTAAAGAGCTAAAAGCTTCGGGCAACATAAAATGCCAAATAATTTGTAACGGTGTTGCTCCCATAGACTCAGCTGCTTCTATAATGCCACTATTGACTTCTAGGAGTGAATTTTCCACTAATCGTGCAATATAAGGCGCGACGTATACTGTTAGGGGTACAATTGCTGCTGCTGTGCCGATCGAACTGCCTACAATGAGTTTTGTAAAAGGTAAGATCGCTACTAATAAAATAATAAACGGTAAAGAGCGTAGCAGATTAATTATTGGGTTGATGATCCGATATACTTTACGACTTTCTAATAATCCTGATGGTCGTGTGGTGACTAAACAGATACCTAGAGGAATACCCAGTAACGAACCTAGTACCAAAGCAAAAAACACCATTATTAAGGTTTCGTACGACGCTTGAATAAATTGTTCAGCGGTTAGTGTAGTGGCAAAATAAGAACTTAAGTAATTGATAATATTATTTAAGGTTTCCATTTAATTCCTCTCCCATTGTTTAATCTCGGTGACTTGTACACCACACTGACGTAGATATAGTACTGATTCTTCAATATCATTGTTGTTGCCTTTTAATTGAACAAACATACTGCCAAGTACTGTTTTTTCAATTTCAGACATATGGGCAAACAAAATGTTGACGACTACTTTTTGCTTTAATATCAGCGAATTGATAACAGGCTCTGAGGCTGATCTTCCTAAAAATTCGAGTTTGAATAATTGGATATTATCTTTATCACCTTCTATTTCAATTAAGTTTTCGACAACACCAGTTGGGATCTGGTCATTAATCACGGAACTGACAAAGTTTTGAGTAGTATGATGCTTTGGATGACCAAATACGTCCAGTACATTACCATGCTCAACAATCTGACCTTTTTCCATTACCGCGACTTTATGACAAATTTGCTCAATCACATGCATTTCATGAGTAATAAGTACTACAGTGATCTTATATTTTTCATTGATTTTTTTGATTAAATCTAAAATTGATTGTGTTGTTTGTGGATCAAGCGCTGAAGTCGCTTCATCACAAAGTAAAATATCAGGGTCATTCGCCAATGCACGGGCAATACCAATGCGCTGTTTTTGCCCGCCAGAAAGCTCTTTAGGATAGCTATTGGCTTTATCACTTAATCCCACAAATTCTAATAGCTCATAAACTTTTTGTTTTATTGTTTGCTTATCTTTTTTAATTAAAATTAGAGGAATAGCGATATTTTCAAATACAGTTTTAGATTCAAGTAAATTAAAATGTTGAAAAATCATGCCAATTTTTTGTCTTACATGACGTAAGTCAGCATTTGATAGTTGATTTAGTTGTTGATCTTGGACAATTACATTTCCTGTTGTCGGTTTTTCAAGAAAGTTAATTAAGCGAACTAAGGTACTTTTTCCCGCTCCACTATAGCCAATAATGCCATAGATATCACCTTTATCAATGGTTAAATTAATATTGTGCAGCGCCTGAGTGGTGATGCCGTTTCGCTCATATTGCTTAGAGACATTTTCGAATTTAATCATTATTTAATACCTGTTGATTGGTGTTCTAATTCAATTAATGCTTGCTTAGCAAGTATATATAAATAATTTACAGCTGGCATTATCATGTCTATGTTGATTTCAAATTTTGGATGATGAAGCGCATAAGAGCTTTGTGATCCAAGATTGATAAACGCACCCGGTACTTGATGTAGATAGTGGGCAAAATCTTCACCACCTAGTTGCGGTTTAAAATCGATTACTTCGTAATTCATTTGCTTGGCGATGGACTGAGTAAATTCAACCCATTTGTCATCGTTAATGACAGAAGGTGGTCCATCAAACCATCTTAATTCAGCTTTTGCGCCCATGGCAATCGCGATGTTTTCAATAATACTTTGTAGCTGTTGTTTTACTTTTGCCCTCACTTGTGGCGTTAAAGTTCGCACAGTGCCTTCCATTTCTACTGTTTCGGGGATGACATTCCAAGTGTTACCACCTTGAAATTTAGTGATGCTAACAATAACTGCATCAAGCCCACTTATTGTACGGCTAGAGATTGTTTGAATGGCACTAACAATTTGAGCCCCTATCACTATGGGATCGATTCCCGATTCTGGTCTTGCCGCATGGGCCCCAACCCCTTTTATTGTGATTTCAATGCGATCAACATTGGCCGAAAAAGGGCCAGCACGCGATGCCATCTGATTGATGGCTAAATTGGGATTATTATGGAGCCCCAATATTGCATCAACCCCTTTCAACGCACCAATATCTATAAATTGTAATGCGCCGCTAAAGTTTTCTTCTGCGGGTTGAAATAATAAGCGAATCGTACCTTTTAACTCTTGTTCGTGTTGTTTAAGCAAGTAAGCTGCGCCCATTAGAATTGACGTATGTACATCGTGCCCACAAGCATGCATGACATCGGGCGTTTGAGATTTATAATTGCAGGCTGTTTGTTCATTAATGGGTAATGCATCAATATCTGCACGTAATGCGAGCACTGGTGAACCTGAGCCTATTTCAGCTATGACGCCTGTTTTTGCTCCAAGTTCTAAAATTCGAATATGCGCTTTTTGTAAATAAGATCTAATTGTTTTAGTTGTTTCATATTCTTGATTAGAAAGCTCGGGATGTTGATGTAATTTTCTAAAAAGCTGATGAATACTGTCTGCAATTGATTCACTCATGGTATATCCAACAAATAATTATAGATAGTATTAACGTAGCATAGCTTGATTTAGCCACCTAATAATCGTTTTTTATATCTTATTCCAAAAAGTTATAAGATAGAATAACTTGGAATAAATGAACTATTTTTTCTATGCTAGAGTATGGTTAAGTTACATAGCTTATTGGGGATAGTTAATATGAAGCATCGTTTTACAAAATTGCATAAAAATATTTTAGTTTTATCGATATTAAGTTTTCTGTTTTTACTAACAGCTTGTGATAATTCTTCAAAGCAAGCCAATAATCAAACTAAAAAAGAGATTAGTATGGGGGTATCACCCGGGCCTTATAACGAATTATTTAAAGACGCGGTAAAACCCATACTTGAGTCTGAAGGTTATAAGGTGAAATTGGTTAGCTTTCCACATTTACTTGAGTCAGATGTCGCTTTAAGTGAGGGCAGTATTGATTTGACCGTGGCACAGCACACCGCTTATATGAATGTGTTTAATACCCAACGTAAGGCTAACTTGAAACCCGTTTTACATGTGCCATCTGTACCCGCTGCGATATTTTCAAACAAATATAATTCGTTACAGCAGGTGTTTAAAGGTGCGAAAGTTGCAATTCCACAAGATGCATCTAATGCTGCTCGTTCGTATAATTTGCTTGAAAAAGCTGGTTGGATAAAGTTAAAACCGAATACCAATCCTATTATTGTAAGTAAAAATGATATTGAGCAAAATATTGCCGGCATCAATATTATCGAGATGGATTCGGCTAATATTCCTCGCGTGATGAATGATTTAGATTTTGCCGTTATTCCTGGAAGCATTGTTTACTCAGCGAATATTGATCCGAATAAAGCATTACTGTTAGAAACGATAATTCCAGATCTAGAAATTATGGTGGTCGTTAATGCGGGCAATGAAAATAGTCAATGGGCCCAAGATGTGAAACGTATTTATCAATCTCAACAGTTTAAAGATTATATGCAAGCGCACAACCAAAACGGTTATTGGGTGATGCCACAAGAGTAGTTTAATCGCTTATTTTAACAAGCTCAGTTTGTTACGAGCTTGTTAATATCTTGGCATGTTTTTGTCAACCATTAATGCCCAAGCATCTATACCTCCAGTCAAATTATAGAGATAATCAGTATCAAAGCCATTTTCAGCCAAATAATTTGCGACATTTAAACTTCTTACGCCATGATGACAATAAATCACAATATCTATTTCATCAGGGATTTTATCTAAATAAAGCGGGATCAGATTCATTGGAATGTGCATTGCTCCCTCAATTTTGCAGAAATTGACTTCGCTAGGTTCGCGCACGTCAAGTAGAACCAGTTTGTGTTGTTGTTTTAGTTTTTGATCAAGCTCAATAGCAGTGATGGGCTTTATTGGTATCATATTAAAAACTCTAAAAAATGTTGTTAACAAGTTTAAGCTAAATACTTTTTTTGAAAAAAAAACAGCACTATTTATTACAAGTTATCATCCTATTAATGATTAATAGGATGATAATAATCATTTAAGCGGCTAATGCTTTACTGATTTTTTCATAGAGATCTTTAGATAGATGTTCTATTTTTAGTAACGCATTGAGTGCTTGTCGCATTTGCTCTTGTCGTTTTTCATCATAACGTTTTAAACGAATAAGTGGATCGATTAAACGTGCTGCAACTTGCGGATTTTTCTGATTTAATTCTGTCAAAATTTCAACCAAAAATTGATAACCACTGCCATCTTGTGCATGGAAGGCAACAGGATTGTTATTGACAAATGCACCGATTAAAGAGCGAATGCGATTTGGGTTAGTTAGCGAAAATGAACGGTGATTTAATAGTTTTTTAACCGTCGCTAGTACTTGCTTATCAGGGCTTGTGGCATTTAAAGCTAACCACTTATCCATCACAAGTCCATCTTGATGCCATTTATTATCAAAATCAGTTAGTAGATCTTTTTGGCAATTAAGTTGAGCTTTAACAGCCGTTGTTAATGCAGCAAATGCATCTGTCATGTTATCTGCATGATAATATTGCTCGCTAACTAGATGTGTTACTTGTGACTTATCATCAGCGTAAGCAAGTAGTGTTAAACACGCATTTTTTAATGAGCGTTTTGCAATATCAGCATGAATAATTTGATATTGTGTTGTTTTATTATGTTGATAAACCGCCTGTAATTCATCATAAAGTTCATTTGCAAAACAGGTTAATAGAAAGTGGCGCACTTCATAAATAGCCATTGGATCAACAACAGCAAAAAGATTAGCTATTTCATTTTCTGAAGGTAAAGTTAATATTTGGGCGATAAGAGCAGGATCGGTTGATTCTGATAATAACACTGCTCTAAAGGCATCTAACACTGTTTGCGGTAAGGCTAGATCCTTTTTATGTTGGTAATTATCAACATTACTACGTATATATTTTGCTAAAAGCATCTGTGCAGCATCGTAGCGACTAAATGCATTGGTTGCATGTTGCATTAAGAAAATGAGTTCATCATCTTGATAATGATATGTTAATTTAACTGGCGCTGAAAAATCACGTAGCAATGAAATAATCGGTTTTTCATCTATATGATCAAAAACAAATTGCTGTTTAGTCTGGGTAAGATTTAATACATGGTTAATCGATTTACCTTGTGATTGCAACGCAATGACATCACCATTGCGTCGATACAGTTCAATATCAACTGGGATATGTAACGCTTGTTTTTGCTGTTGATCTTGGGTTGCAGGCGTATGTTGCTCAATTGTTAAAGTATAGTGTTGACTTGTTTTATCATAACTATCAGTAACGGTGAGCTCTGGGGTACCTGATTGACTATACCATAATTTAAATTGGGTTAAATCAATGCCTGAGGCATCTTGCATAGCTGCAACAAAATCATCGCAGGTAGCCGCACTGCCATCGTGACGTTTGAAATAGAGCTTCATGCCAGCTTGGAATTTTTCTTCGCCTAATAGTGTATGCATCATACGAATAACTTCTGCCCCTTTTTCATAAACGGTAACAGTATAGAAATTATTCATTTCAATAACTTGTTCAGGACGAATAGGGTGAGACATTGGGCTTGCATCTTCAGCAAATTGTACTGTGCGCATAATTTTAACATCATTGATTCGCTTAACCGCTCTTGATCCCATATCAGAACTAAATTCTTGATCACGAAAAACTGTTAAACCTTCTTTCAAACTGAGTTGAAACCAATCCCGACAGGTAACACGGTTGCCTGTCCAGTTATGAAAATATTCGTGACCAATAACGCCTTCAATTCCTAAGTAATCATCATCAGTGGCTGTTTCGGGTTTAGCTAGTACATATTTTGAATTGAAAATATTAAGCCCTTTGTTTTCCATTGCCCCCATGTTGAAAAAATCGACGGCAACAATCATAAAAATATCTAAGTCATATTCTAAGCCAAAACGGGTTTCGTCCCAGCGCATCGCATTTTTTAAGCTGGTCATGGCCCATTTTGCACGATCTAAATTACCTTTATCGACATAAATTTCTAGTTCAACGTTACGTTTTGATTGAGTGATAAAATGATCTTTTAAAATATCAAAATCACCTGCAACTAAGGCAAATAGATAAGCCGGTTTTGGAAACGGGTCTTGCCACTGTACCCAATGACGATCGTTGTCAAGTTCACCTTGAGCAATGCGATTACCATTAGAAAGTAAATAAGGATATTGTTTTTTATTGGCCGTAATTCGAGTTGAAAATCTGGCTAACACATCGGGTCTATCTAAATAGTAAGTAATGTGACGAAATCCTTCAGCTTCACATTGTGTACAAAGTGCATCTCCTGAAATATATAGTCCTTCAAGCGCGGTGTTATTAATCGGTCTGATTTCGTTAACAATGGTTAAGGTAAATTCAGATGGAACATTTTTAATGATTAATCCTGTTGTTGTAATTTGATAATCAGTCCAAGGTTGTTCATCAATATTTACTGAAACCAACTTAAGTTCTTCACCATCTAAAATTAAATTGTCAGCGTGAAGATTTTTTTTGATAACATGACTACGGGCGATAACTGTGGTTATTTCTGCCGCTAAATCAAAATCAAGGTCGATGTCAGTAATTGTAAAGTCGGGTGTTTTATAATCTAAGCGATGTTTAGCTGTAGGTTGTAATTCAAGTGTTTGGCTATTCATTGTTATTAAGACCTTTTCGTATTTGCTTAATTTGTTAGCTGTGTTGTTTTTATTATAGCTGATTAAAAATAATCTGACTTAGATAATTAAGCTATATCTTCATTATTATTCTGCTATAATCTTGAGAATTTCATTTAGAGTATTAACAATAAGTTCACATGTTACCAGCTATAATTACATCAATTTTAGATACTGATGCTTATAAGTTGCATATGCAGCAAGCCGTTTTTCATCGTTACCCTGATGTTACTGTTGTTGCCGAGTTCCGTTGTCGAAGTGATGATTTACTAGGAAAATATGTTGATGAAATTAGGCATCAAGTTAAATTAATGGAATCGCTAGCACTTTCTGATGATGAGTTTACTTATTTGTCGGGCATCTCTTTTTTTAAAACTGATTATTTAAATTGGCTTAGAAATTGGCGCTTTGATAGCCATTTATTGACGATAAATAATGAAGATGGGGCGTTAGTCATTCGCATTGAAGGAAAATGGTTAGATGTTATTTTGTGGGAAGTGCCGTTATTAGCTGTAATTAGTGAAATAGTACATAAAGATCGCTCACCAAATATTGGAGTACCGGAAGCATTAAACCGACTCAAGCAAAAATTGGCAAAGTTTGCAGATCAAACAGCTAATATTGATATGTCCGGTTTTAATTTAATGGATTTTGGTACTCGTAGGCGTTATTCCTTTGCTGTACAAGAAGCTGTTGTGAGTTATCTAAAATCACACTTTGATAATTTTCATAGTACTAGTAATTATTTATTGGCTTATCGTTTAGGATTAACACCGGTCGGCACTCAGGCTCATGAATGGTTTCAAGCTCATCAACGCTTAAGTTCAAACTTACAAGATTGCCAAAAAACAGCTTTGCAAGTGTGGTTAGACGAATACCCAAAAGATTTAGGTGTTGCGTTAACCGATTGCATTACAATGGATGCCTTTTTACGGGATTTTGATTATTATTTTGCCTCTCATTATCAAGGACTTCGTCATGATTCTGGCGATCCCATCGAATGGGGCGAAAAAGCGATCAGCCATTATCAAGCACTAGGTATTGATCCTAAAACTAAACTATTAGTCTTTTCTGATAGTTTAAATTTTGATAAAGCGCTCAATATTTATAAACACTTTAATCATCGAGTACAACTATCGTTTGGTGTAGGCGGTTTTTTAGCGTGTGATATTCCATCAGACGATGTAAATACTAAAGCGTTAAATATTGTCTTAAAATTAACCGAATGTAATAACCAATCGGTTGCTAAGTTATCTGATAGTCCAGGTAAAACGATATCGCAAGATTTAGCTTTTATTGATGAGTTAAAGCGTACATTTAGTGTCAAACATTAATAATAATTGATGCTTTAAATATTATTAATATGACAAAATCAACATGAGTATTATGGATGATATTTGCTTAATATTGCTTGATTACACGATGATTGTAATTTCAAGGTAAATCATCCTGAGATACTTAAATATTATTTGATAAACTACTATAGAGATGGATAATTAAAATGATTTCAGTTGCACCTATTGTTGATGTGTTACAAGGCAAGATAGCTGTTGGAAGCACTATTTCAGTTCAAGGTTGGGTCAGGACCCGACGTGATTCAAAAGCTGGTATTTCGTTCCTAGCTGTGTATGATGGTTCATGTTTTGACCCAATCCAAGCGGTAATTGAAAAAGATCTACCGAATTACGAACAAGATATTTTGCGTTTAACTGCGGGCTGCTCAGTCAAAGTCACAGGTACTGTTGTTGAATCTCCAGGACAAGGTCAGCAATATGAATTGCAAGCAACACAAGTTGAAATTTATGGTTTTGTTGATGATCCAGAAACTTATCCTATGGCGGCTAAACGTCACTCAATTGAGTATTTACGTGAAGTTGCTCACTTAAGAGCTAGAACCAATATTGTTGGAGCAATTACGCGCGTTCGTCATACACTTGCTCAAGCAATCCATCAGTTTTTTGATGAGCGAGGCTTTTTTTGGCTTTCTACACCAATCATTACCGCATCAGATACTGAAGGTGCGGGCGAAATGTTTCGAGTTTCGACACTGGATCTGTTAAATCTGCCTAAAACTGACAAAGGTAATATTGATTTTGATAAAGATTTTTTTGGTAAAGAGGCTTTCTTAACGGTTTCAGGGCAGCTCAACGCTGAAACTTATGCTTGTGCATTATCTAAAGTTTACACTTTTGGCCCTACTTTTAGAGCAGAAAATTCAAATACAACCCGTCATTTAGCTGAGTTTTGGATGATGGAGCCAGAAGTCGCTTTTGCAGATCTTGATGATAACGCCAAACTAGCCGAAGATATGTTGAAGTATGTTTTCAAAACCGTGCTTGAAAAACGTGCTGATGATATGCAATTTTTTGCCCAGCATATCGATAAAGATGCGATTAATCGTTTAGAAAGCTTCATCAACGCAGATTTTGCACAAGTTGATTATACTGATGCCATTACTATTTTACAAAATTGTGATGCTAAATTCGAAAATCCAGTAAGCTGGGGAATTGATTTAGCTTCTGAGCATGAACGCTATTTAGCTGAACAACACTTTAAAGCACCCGTGGTAGTTAAAAATTATCCAAAAGATATCAAAGCATTTTATATGCGTATGAATGATGATGGTAAAACCGTTGCTGCTATGGACGTATTAGCACCAGGTATTGGTGAAATTATTGGTGGTTCACAACGTGAAGAACGCTTAGATATGTTAGATAAACGTATGGATGAAATGGGACTTAAAAAAGAAGATTATTGGTGGTATCGTGATTTGCGCCGCTATGGTACTGTGCCTCACTCAGGATTCGGTCTCGGTTTTGAGCGCTTAATTGTATATGTTACTGGTGTACAAAATGTGCGTGATGTTATTCCTTTTCCAAGAACTCCACGCAATGCAAATTTTTAATATGATTAAATTGTAAACCATTCGCTTACTAGGTTTATTAAAAAAACGATTTGTATAGATTTTATTGAAATAATGATTAAAAAATAATCAAACAGGTGTGATTTTAAGGTTAGACATCTTATTTACTAAAAAGTTCTCTTGATTTTAAAAAAAATTTATACATAATTTACGGTACTGTAAAAAGTAGATGAAAATAATAGAAGTACTATTGTTTTTGGATGAATGATTTTTGTACAAATGACACATGACTTAATGGATAGTGTCAATATTAAAATAACCGTGAGGGTAAAAAATGAAACGTAATCTATTAGCAATCGCTATTCCTGCACTTTTAGTTGCAGCTGGCGCAAATGCATCTATCGAAGTTTGGAATAAAGATGGTAATAAAGTTGACTTTTATGGTCGTGTAAAAGCAGCTAACAACATCACTGATCGTAATCAAGATGGTGAAGGTGATGATACTTCTGCTCGTTTAGGTATGTCTGGTCAAACTCAAATTACTGACAGTGTAACGGGTTATGGTCGTTGGGAATACCAAGCAAACGCTGGTAAAAATTCATCTAACGAAGTGCGTTATGCATTTGCTGGTTTAAACTTTGGTGATTTTGGTTCATTCGATTATGGTCGTAATGATGGTGTGTTAAAAGCAATTACAGCTTATACCGACGTATTACCACAATTTGGTGGCGATGCAGCAAATAATGCATGGAATGTACTTTCTAGTCGAACTAAAGCGGTTGCAACTTACCGTAATAATAATTTCTTTGGTTTAACTGATGATGTTAGCTTTGCATTACAATATGCTGATAACGGTGATAATTCAGCAACTAATGATGGTAAACGTTTCAAAGCTAACTATGATGAAGATGGCGATTTTTCAGGTTATTCTGGGGATAGTCGAGAAGCATTTGGTGCAAATGTTCAATGGCGTATTTTTGATACAGGTTTAACTGCTGGTGCTGGTTACGCGCAAACATCTGGTAAAGGCAAAGCTTACCGCGATGAAGATGGTGATATTTATGGTGGTACCAAAAATGTTAAGACTTGGGGGGCAGGTATTAAATATGACAACTATAATTTATATTTAGCTGCTACTTATTTCCAATCTAAATTCAATAATTATCGCGAATATGATGAAGACCATCATCATAATCCAAAAATTAAAGGTATTGAATTGGTTGCTCAATATGGTATTGATTTAGAAGTTGGTCGTCTAACACCTTCTTTAGCTTATGTACAACATAAAAATAGTAATACTGGCGACATATATTATGATGATACTCATAGACAAGGTCGTGATTTGGCTAAATATGTTTCACTTGGCGCAACTTATGATTTAAATAAAAACTTTAGTGCTATTGTAGAATATAAATTTAATCTACTTGATAAGCGTGATATTGGAGCTGAAAATAACACAGCTCGTGACTCTAATGGTCGTTACCCTTACAAACCAGGTACTAAAGATGTGTTAGGTGTTGGTTTAATTTACCAATTCTAATTTATATTCTTAATATCTTATAAAAAGGCACTTAGGTGCCTTTTTTCATAATTATTGAAATTTATTTCATATCAAAACACATTTTATGCTTAAAAAATTTTATAGTAAGTATTAAAATTATCGTAAATTTTTAGAATTTATTAAATAAACATTGTTAAATATACTACGTGCATTATTTATTGGTCATTGTTGGTTAATATTAATAACGCATAAAACGTATAATTACTCTGGATTAGTAGTAATTTATGGGTCAAAAGCAAAATATTTTGCCTTATTTAGTAATATAAAAATACCTACGAGGGTAAAAAAATGAAACGTAATCTATTAGCTATTGCTATTCCTGCATTATTAGTAGCAGGTACGGCGAGTGCTTCTATCGAAGTATGGAATAAAGACGGTAATAAAGTTGATTTTTATGGGCGTGTTTATGCGCTAAATTATATCACCGACCGTGATAATCAAACTGGTGAAGGTGATAAAACCACTGCACGTTTAGGTATGTCAGGTCAAACTCAAGTTACTGAGAACATTACCGGTTATGGTCGCTGGGAATACGAGGCAAAAACTGGTTCAAACGCTGAAAACGAAACGCGTTATGCCTATGCAGGTATGAACTTTGGTGATCTAGGTTCATTTGACTATGGTCGTAATGATGGTGTGTTAAAAACGTTAACTTCTTATACTGACGTATTACCTGAGTTTGGTGGTGATGCATCGGACAATGATCTTTATGCATTAAGTGCTCGTACTAAAGCGGTTGCAACTTATCGTAATAGTGATTTCTTTGGTTTAGTAAACGGTTTACGTTTTGCTGTTCAATATGCCGATAATGGCGATAACAGCTCAACAAGCTATTTTAATAAACATGATCGTGATGGTAACAATAGTGCTGAAGCTTGGGGTTCAGTAGTTGATTGGGATGTATTAGATACAGGCCTATCTATTGGTGCAGGTTATGCGCAAACTGGTGGTCATAAAGATGCAAAAGCATGGTCAGCCGGTGTGAAATATGATAATAATAACCTTTATTTAGCCGCATTATATATTCAAGGCAAACAAAAATATGGTTGGGATAATGCTTCAGCTACCCATAGTGCCGATGATTTAAAAACTAAAGGTTACGAAGTCGTTGCACAATATGGTATCGACTTTGATATTGGTCGCTTAACCCCATCTGTTGCTTACATTCAACATCGTGTACAAGACGCTTCAAGCTTTTCAAGAAGTGGTGATGCAGGACTTAAAGGAAATGACTTAATTAAGTATGTTGATGTTGGTTTGACTTATGACTTCAACAAAAATTTACAAGCTATCCTTGATTATAAAATCAACTTGTTAGATAAAGATGACATCGGTGCTCGCCGTGCTTTATATGATGATAGCTCATTTAGTCGATCACAAATTAAAGCAACGACTAAAGATACTGTTGCATTAGGTTTAATTTACCAATTCTAATTACCCGTAAATTAGGTTTTTAAAAGGCACTTAGGTGCCTTTTTTATTGTCTTAAATCTAAGCAAATAACGCTTGCACTTTAATACATACTCTGTTAAAAACTATCGAATAATCATCGATAGGGACAATAATGATGCTTTACACAACGCGTAAATTGGCTGCTAAAAAAAATATTGCTTTAGTTGCTCATGATCACTTAAAAAGTACTTTATTAAATTGGTGCAGAAAAAACCGAGCAGAACTTGCACATCATAATCTATGTGGTACCGGCACGACAGGGAATTTAATTAAAAAAGAGATAGGGTTAAATATTACTCCAATGTTAAGTGGTCCAATGGGTGGCGATCAACAAATTGGTGCATTAATTGCCGAAGGTAAAATTGATATACTCATCTTTTTTTGGGATCCACTTAATGCAGTACCGCATGACCCCGATGTTAAAGCATTATTGCGTTTATCAACAGTTTGGAATATACCTGTTGCGACAAATGAAGCAACAGCTAATGCACTGATTCAATCAGCCATTTTTACCCAAGAAGTTGAAATTGAAATTCCTGATTACCAAAGATATTTAGCTGAAAGAGTAAAATAAGTGCCAATACCGTCGCAAATTCGTAAAACCGGTAAACAAATATTACTACTAGATAATTTATTTATTGTTCTAGGATTTTATGTTGTTTTTCCATTGGTTTCGACACACTTTGTTAGTCAAGTTGGTTGGAGTGCTTTGTTTGTCGGTTTTGCTTTAGGATTCAGACAATTTGTACAACAAGGATTTGGTATTATTGGTGGTGCTATTGCTGATCGCTTTGGTGCTAAACCGATGATTGTTTGTGGAATGTTTTTACGTTGCGTCGGGTTTATATCAATGGCTATTGCTAGTCAACCTTGGCTTTTATTACTATCTTGCTTACTTTCTGCTTTAGGTGGATTACTGTTTGATCCACCACGTATGGGACTGACCATCAAGTTTACCCGCCCACATGAGCGCGGTAAGTTTATTTCGCTGTTAATGATACAAGATAATGCCGGTGCAGTGATTGGTGCACTTATTGGTGGTATTTTGATTGATTATGATTTTCATTTAGTTTGTTGGTGTGGCGCATTTATTTTTTTCTTATGTGGTCTTTTCAACCTTTTCTTTTTGCCTGCTTATCATATTGCTATTGGTAAAGCTCCCATTGTCAATGGTATGAAAATGGTGCTTAAAGATAAAAAATTTACACGTTATGTCTTAACACTAACGGGTTATTATGTGCTTGGGGTACAAGTCATGTTGATGCTACCGCTAACTATTACCAATATTTCAGGAAGTTCAAGCTATGTGAAATGGATGTACGTGATTGAAGCAACTATTTCACTAATTCTGCTTTATCCTCTTGCCCGTTTTAGTGAAAAACATTTTAGATTAGATCAACGCCTTAAATTTGGATTACTTCTGATGTCGGTTGCTTTTATAATAATTGGATTTACATCCCAATTATCTATTTTGCTATCTCTCATAGCGCTTTTTTACCTTGGTGCAATTATTGCAGAGCCGGCTAGAGAAACTTTAGCAACGGTGTTAACTAATCCAAAAGCCAAAGGTAGTTATATGGGATTTAGTCGATTAGGGCTTGCTTTAGGCGGATTTATTGGTTATACCGGTGCTGGATGGCTTTATGAAATTGCAATCAAGATGGGTTTTCCGCATTTGCCGTGGATTATTTTAACGTTAATTGGATTATTAACGTTAGGTTATTTACAATATCTATTTAAAGATGAACCACCTTTTAATTTAGTCAAGATGAAAAAAATTGATTAATCTCACCATATTTAAATAAAATTGCTTCACCAGTGTTTAATTTATGCCAAGTTTCATTTGAAGTTAACGGCATAGTTGAAATAATAGTAACAATATCATTTGGTGTAGTATGCTTTTGAAAATCGATTTCAACATCTTCATCAATTAACTTTGCTTTACCAAAAGGTGCTTTGCGCGTAATCCAATGTAAATTAGTTGAACAATAAGCAAAAACATATTGCCCATTAGAAAGTAGCATATTAAATATGCCAAGTTGATTAAGTTCAAGTGCACATTGTTGGATATAAGTAAAAAGCTCAATATCATCAGTGGGTTGTTTTGGGTATTTTTTATGTAACTGATTAATTAAGTAACAAAAAGCATATTCACTGTCGGTTAATCCAACAGGTTGAAAAATTCCCATATCCAGCTTTTCGTAATCAGTTAATTGCCCATTGTGGGCAAAAGTCCAATTTTTACCCCACAATTCTCGGGTAAAGGGGTGCGTGTTTTCAAGCGCTACCCCCCCACGATTTGCTTGACGAATATGGGCGATAACAGCCTTAGATTTAATTGGGTATTGCTGTACCATCTTAGCGATAGGTGAATAGCTACAAGGCTCAGGATCTTTAAACGTTCTGCAGCCTTTACCTTCATAAAAGGTAATACCCCAACCGTCTTTATGTGGTCCTTTATCTCCGCCACGTTTAATCAAACTCGTGAAGCTAAAACAAATATCAGTTGGCACGTTTGCGCTCATACCCAATAATTCACACATTTTAAGCCATCTCTTTTTCAATTAACATAATTAAAATATGAATAACTTTGATATGGATTTCTTGTACACGGTCAGCATAACCAAAATGTGGTACACGAATATCGACATCAGCCAGTCCATTCATTTTACCGCCGTCTTTACCGGTTAAGGTAATGATTTTCATCCCTTTTTGTTTAGCTGCGTCTATTGCTTTTAATACATTAGCTGAATTCCCTGAAGTTGAAATACCTAATAATACATCGCCTTTTTGTCCAACACCTTCAACATAACGTGAAAATATAGAATCAAATCCGAAATCATTGCCTACACAAGATATATGACTAACATCTGATATAGCTATTGCAGGATAAGCTGGACGATTATCACGGTAACGACCGGTTAACTCTTCAGCAAAATGCATAGCATCACAATGGGAACCACCATTGCCACATGATAAAACTTTACCACCTTGTTTAAATGCGTTAGCTATAAGCACAGCTGCTTGTTGGATTTTGTGAAGATTGCCATCATCCGAAACAAAATTTACCAATACATTTAGTGCTTGGTTGAGTTCATCACGAATAGCATCAATATACATCTAAATTACCTCATAAATGAAAAATCTTACTACCATTGTAGTGCGTTCAAAACTGCTTGCAAGGGGTAATAAAAATAAAATGATAGATAGTGAAAAAAGTTGAAGTAAATTTGATTTATTAGCGTAGATATCAATCATAAAAAATTAACAAAATTGTTTAATTAAAATTTTTTTATATTACTCAAACTATTTAAGTTCTAATAAATAAAATCTTTGTATTTATTTTCCAATAAATTGTTAATCAAAACGAGGTTGTAGCGTTATTTGCTGATAGGATAAGCCTTCAAATCATGATATAATAAGCAAATATTGTCACCTACAATTAATCAAAGTGAAATTGCATTTATAATCGAACGATAAGGAATCACTATGCAAACAGTTAAAGGTAAAGTTGCTGCACCAAAAGCTAAAGTAGCTATAATTGTGGCACGTTTTAATCATTTTATTAATGAAAGTTTAGTAAACGGTGCTGTTGATGCGTTAACGCGTATTGGTCAAGTTGATGAAAAAAATATTACGGTTATTTGGGTACCGGGCGCTTATGAAATTCCGCTTACTGCAAAAGTTGCTGCACAATCTAAAAAATATGATGCTATCGTGGCTTTGGGGACAGTAATTAGAGGAAGCACTGCACATTTTGATTTTGTTGCAGGCGAGTCAAGCTCTGGCCTATTAAGTGCTAGTTTAGAATTTTCAATTCCAGTCGGTTTTGGCATTTTAACGACTGAAAGCATAGAACAAGCCGTTGAACGTGCTGGTACTAAAGCAGGTAATAAAGGTGCTGAAGCTGCATTAACTGCACTAGAAATGCTCAACGTTATCAAAACAATTAAGGAGTAATTTAGTGGCATTAGTTAATCCTCGTCGTCGAGCAAGAGAATGCGCCGTTCAAGCAATTTACTCTTGGCAAATATCTAGAAATGATCTTGCTGATGTTGAGACAAGTTTTATGACTGAACAAGATATGAAAGGTGTTGATACGAAATATTTTCGAGAGTTACTTCATGGTGTTGCTAAAAACACTACAGAGTTAGATGAAAAAATGGCACCTTATCTTACTGAAAGAACAGTAGATGAGCTTGGTCAAGTTGAGTTAGCCGTATTGAGAATTGCACTCTATGAATTAATGAAACGTCACGATGTGCCTTATAAGGTTGTTATTAATGAAGCTATCGATTTAACTAAAACTTTCGGAGCAGAAGATAGCCATAAATTTGTCAACGGTGTTTTAGATAAAATTGCGCCAACCATTCGTACACGATAACCAATTATTTTGAGATAACTATGAACGATAATACTGAAAAAAATAAACCAGCTATTTTTTACGCTACAACTAATGAGCCTAAAAAGCATTCTCGAACCAATAAAGAAAAAATTAGTGGGCATAAAGATAAGCGCAAAGATAATTCTTTTCAGTTTAACGCTAAAGGAAGAGATAAGCGTAATAATGATCGAATTGAAACGTTCAAACCTAAAACGAACTTTGTCAAACAAAGTATTATTGTTGAAGTAAATAAATCTGCGTACGATTTACAAGATGAAAATGAATCCCCTTGGCGCAAAAAAGTACGGGATAATGATCAAAGCCCTACATTTGGTTATGATGGCTATCGTCAACGTAAAGAAGAAACTTTAGTTTATAGTGAAAACAGTTGTAAATCGGTCTTTAAGCACCGCCGCGCGGCAATTGTAAAATTGTTCATTACGCAAGAAATGACTTATCAATTTAGGGATTTAATTAATTGGTTAGTTAAACAACGTTTAGGCTACGATATTGTTTCAAATGAGCAAATTGCCAAAATAACTCAAACTTCGCATCATGGTGGTGTTTGTTTGATTGTTAAAAAACGTGTTGCTATCACTATGTTTGACTATTTAGACAAATATCATGATAAACAGCAAGATTGTATTTTAGCGATTGATGATGTAAATAATCCTCATAATTTGGGGGGATTAATTCGTAGCGCTGCATTTTATAAAGTAAATGCTGTTATGCTACGACAAACTAATTTACTTGATAGTGGCGCAGCTATGCGGGTGGCAGAAGGGGGAATTGAAGCGGTTGAATCAATAAAAAGCGATGATTTTATTGTTTCACTTGATCAATTCAAACAGCATGGTTATCAGATTATTGTCTTATTACCTTGTCAGGTAAAATCAATTGCCTCAACAGAATTAGCAAAAGTTGAGTTTCATAAAAAAACGGTATTAGTCATATTCCAACAAATAAATATAAAATTAGTACAATGTGCTGATGTGGTTGTTCATTTGAAGGGGAATGATAACATGCCTTCACTTAATATCTCTGTTGCAACAGGTATTACTTTATCCTCAATGCAATATTAAAATATTTTATGTTATTGTTGACTATTTACTATGTTGAATAGTCAAAGTAACAAAAATACTACAAAAACATTAAAATAGCATCAATTCATTAGACAATGTTAATATTTTCTGTACATTGTTAGCAGGATTTCAATGCGTTGGTAATAGTCATGGTATCTAAACATAAAGTTGGTTTGATTTTCGGTAAATTTTACCCTTTACATTGTGGTCATATCTATCTAATTGAAAAAGCGATGACACAAGTTGATGAACTCCATATCATGTTAGGTTGTGAGGCAAATCGTGATAAACAACTTTTTGCAAGCAGTCGCCTACCTAAACAACCGCAAGTGTGTGACCGTTTTTCGTGGTTACAAGAAACGTTTAAAGATCGCCATAATATCCATGTACATATTTTAGATGAATCTAACATTGAATATTATCCAAATGGTTGGCAAGATTGGAGTGATCGGGTAAAACAGATTTTAACTGAGTATAAAATAGAACCTACTGTGGTTTTTACCAGTGAACCGCAAGACATTAAAAATCATGAATTATATTTTCATTGTCCAGTCGTGTTAGTCGATGCTAATCGCGATTTTATTAACATTAGTGCGACTCAAATTCGTGAAAATCCATATCAAAATTGGTCTTTTATTGCCAAAGCTGCTAAACCTTTTTTTGTCAAAAAAATAGCAATTATTGGACAGGGAAAATTCAATGAGCTTTCTTTACAATTAGCTAATATCTATAACACACAATATGTAACAAATGGTTATATTAATTACATTGAACGTGAAATATCAACCCCTTATAATCAGCGTTATTTGAGTGAAACTGATTATATCCGTATTGCAATGTTACATGTGGAGCGGTTATCAAAAGCGATTGAAACGAGTAATAAGGTGCTTTTTACTTCAATCGATTTCGAAACACTGTCTCAATACTATACGCAAATCTTTCAAAAAGAACATGAGGTTTTAAACGGATTGAAACAGAGCTATCATTTCGATTTAGTTATTCATCAGCAAGATCTTAATTCGTCTAATACGATGTTACAAAATTTTGAAGCTATTTCTAAAATGGTTGAGTCATTGTTGATTTAGTTCATCACATTTACAGTGGCTTATGCTAAAATAAGCTAACTCGATGTGATAGGTAAATTTTTATGTCTCAATCCCCTGATAAACAAGATAATAAAGAACAAGAAAAAATTGATTTTGGTTATACACAAGTTCTAAAGCAAGAAAAAGTCAAACGAGTTGCAGAAGTATTTCATTCCGTTGCTGATAAGTACGATGTAATGAATGATCTTATGTCATTTGGTATTCATCGTATCTGGAAGAAGGTTACCATTGAATATAGTAGCGTACGTAAGGGCCAAAAAGTATTGGATTTAGCGGGTGGAACAGGTGATCTAACAGCTAAGTTTTCTCAACTAGT
Organism: Gilliamella sp. wkB171; assembly: GCF_001693755.1. Lineage (GTDB taxonomy): Bacteria > Pseudomonadota > Gammaproteobacteria > Enterobacterales > Orbaceae > Gilliamella > Gilliamella apicola_F. The sequence continues at coordinate 362,841 of NZ_LYST01000043.1, read as the reverse complement.
GGGGGATGATGGGCTAGTAGTGTTGGCTGATATTAATGAATCCATGCTAAAAGTTGGTCGAGACAAGTTACGCGACAAAGGCTTATTTAAAAATATAGAGTATGTACAAGCGAATGCAGAAGAACTGCCTTTTGCTGATAACTATTTTGATTGTATTACCATATCGTTTGGACTGCGTAATGTTACTGATAAACAAAAAGCATTATGTTCGATGTGGCGGGTATTAAAACCAGGTGGTCGTTTACTTATTCTTGAGTTTTCTAAACCTCAATACAAAATTCTAAATAAAGCTTACGATTTGTATTCTTTCACGATGCTGCCATTAATGGGTAAAGTTGTGGCGAACGATGCCGATAGTTATCGTTATCTAGCTGAATCTATTCGTATGCATCCTGACCAAAAAACATTAAAGAAAATGATGGAAGATGCCGGTTTTGTTGATGTTAAATATCACAATATGACAGGCGGTATTGTGGCTTTGCATACTGGTTTTAAATTTTAAGGCGACATGCGACAACGATTATGACATTTTTTCGACTTTATAAAATATTGGCAGTATTTCGTGCATATCGATTAGATGAATTATTGCCAAAACACCATTCAGTAAGATGGCCTAAATTTTTGTCAAAGTGTTTATTTTGGATCCGCCCCAAAGCAAAACACCAAGAAATAGGGGAAAGACTACGTCAAGCTTTGCAAGAGTTAGGTCCAGTTTGGATTAAATTTGGACAGATGATTTCAACTAGGCGTGATGTTTTGCCGATACATATTGCAGATGCGCTGGCTAAATTACAAGATCAAGTCGACCCTTTTGATGGTAAAATTGCTAAACAACTAATTGAAAGTGCATTAGAACAACCCCTAGATTACTATTTTTCTAATTTTGATGAAAAACCGCTAGCATCCGCATCCATTGCTCAAGTGCATACAGCAATATTAAAGCGCAGCCAAGCTGAGATAATAATAAAAGTATTACGTCCTAATATTTTACCGGTCATTCGCTCCGATATTGACCTAATGTATTGGGCTGCTAATCAGTTGACTAAACGCGTTAAATCGGGCGAAAAATTACGTGCTTTAGAGATTGTACGCGATTACGAAAGTACCTTATTAAAAGAGCTAGACTTACAGCAAGAAGCTTATAATACAGCTAGATTACGTGATAATTTCATCAATAGTGATATTTTGTATATACCGTATGTCTACCAAGATCTATGTCGAAAAAACATATTAGTTGAAGAGCGAATTAGAGGTGTTCCAATAGCCGATATTGAACAACTCAAGCATAAAAAAGTTAATATGAAATTACTGGCTGAACGTGGTGTTCAAGCATTTTTTACCCAAGTGTTTCGTGATAATTTTTTTCATGCAGATATGCATCCCGGTAATATCTTTGTTGATATTACTGATGTACAAAATCCAAGATACATCGGCATTGATTGTGCTATTGTCGGCGTGTTAAGTGAAGATGATCAACGTTATCTTGCTGAAAACTTTCTTGCTTTTTTTAATCGGGATTATCGCAAAATCGCTGAAACTTATATCGCTTCGGGTTGGGTGCCTGAAACAACTGACGCAACTGCTCTTGAAATGGCAATGCGTAATGTTTGCGAGCCTGCTTTTGCCAAACCATTGTCAGCGATATCTTTTTCACAAATTTTACTACAATTATTTCAAGTTGCCCGTCAATTTAATATGGATATACAACCTCAATTAACTTTACTTGAAAAAACGTTATTTTACATAGAAGGATTAGGACGTCAGCTCTATCCCGAACTTGATTTATGGCAAACTGCTAAACCATTTTTAGAAAAATGGTATGAAGATAAGTATAGCGCTAAAAAAATATTACAACAATTTTGGACAGCATTACCGCAGTGGCGCACAATTTTGCCTGAATTACCTGCTAGACTAAATGATAATGCGCGCATGACAAAGCAGTTGAGTCAACAATTAATGCAAATCCAGCAAGAGATAAAACAGAGTAAAAAGCGCGAATCTTATCTCTTGGGATTCACGGTTGTTATCAGTCTATTATGTATAATGGCGCTGATCATTCATTAGCATGTTATTTTAAAATCTTATAAATTAAGTGTATAATTTGTTTACCTAAGCTTGTTGGAGAAAGTTATCATGATGCCAAGTTTACCCCAACTATTAATATTGATTGCTGTTGTTGTATTATTATTTGGAACTAAAAAATTACGTTCATTAGGATCGGATCTTGGTGCGTCTATCAAAGGCTTTAAAAAAGCGATGAATGACGATGATGACAAACAAGATCGTAATGATTCACAACAAGTTGAAAATCTTGATTCTTCCGATAATAATACTAATAAAAAAGAGTAGCCTGTGTTTGATATTAGCTTTGGGCAATTACTATTAGTGATGATTCTTGGGCTGGTTGTATTAGGTCCCGAGCGTTTGCCTGTGGCAATTAAAACCGTCGCTGGCTGGATCAAAGTACTTCGTCGCATGTCAGCGACTGTACAATTAGAGTTAAATAAAGAACTTAAATTACAAGAGTTACAAGATAGTTTAAAAAAAGCTGAACAAAGTGGCTTAAAAACGCTCACTCCCGAGATTCAAGCGTCAATTGACGATTTAAAACGCGTTACCGAATCATTACAAAAAGAAATTGATTCAGCCGCTCACATTGATACTCCAACTCATTCTGATAAAGATAAATCATGACAGAAGACGCTACACAACCGTTAATTGGACATCTCATCGAGCTTCGGACTCGACTTTTACGCTGTATTATCTGTATTTTACTGGTATTAATTTGTTTACTCTATTTCTCAAATGATATTTATCATATTGTAGCAAATCCTTTAATTAGCCAATTACCGCAAGGCAGCAGTATGATTGCGACCGATATCGCGGCTCCTTTTTTTACCCCAATTAAACTCACCGCTATAGTCGCTATTTTTATTTCGATTCCTTATGTACTTTACCAAGTTTGGGGATTTATTGCTCCTGCCCTCTATCAGCATGAAAAACGTTTGGTTATGCCACTGATAGTATCAAGTACTGTACTTTTTTATATGGGGATAGCTTTTGCTTATTTTGTGGTGTTTCCATTAGCATTTTACTTTTTTATTCACACTGCACCAGTTGATGTTGCGATTAATACCGATATTACGAAGTATCTTGATTTTGTCATGACACTTTTTATTGTATTTGGTTTTGCTTTTGAAGTGCCTGTAGCCATTATATTGCTCTGTTGGACAGGTGTTACCACACCCAAAAATTTAAGAAAAAAACGCCCATATATTATTGTTGGTGTATTTGCTGTCGCTATGTTTGTGACCCCACCTGATGTATTTTCACAAATTCTTTTAGCGATTCCTATCTGTTTATTGTTTGAAATTGGTACTTTTTTTGCGAGGTTTTATCGCCCAAGAACCACAGATATCAAAGACGATGAAGATGATAGTGAATCAAATAAAACTGAATAAGTCGTTATATAAAAATATAAATGATAAGTAAAGGATAATTATTGATAATGAAAACTTCATTACCTGATTTTAGTCAAGCCAATGTATTAGTTGTTGGTGATATCATGTTAGATCGCTATTGGTATGGTGGAACCAATCGTATATCGCCTGAAGCGCCTGTACCTGTGGTTAAAATTGATGCATTAGAAGAGCGGCCAGGTGGCGCTGCCAATGTAGCAATGAATATTACTTCATTAAGTGGTAATGTTCGTTTAATTGGCTTAACAGGTATTGATGAAGCCGCTAAAATTTTAGATGAAGAATTAAGCAAACATCATGTTCATTGTGATTTTGTTGCTGTTTCTACTCATCCAACCATAACTAAACTAAGAGTACTTTCGCGAAATCAACAATTAATTCGAATCGATTTTGAAGAAGGATTTGATAAAGTTGATGCTAGCCCAATTTTAGAGCGTATACAAACTGCATTAACTACACATAAAGTATTAGTTTTATCTGATTATGCAAAAGGTGCTTTATCATCAATACAAAAGATGATTGATCTTGCTAATCAGGCTAATGTTCCTATTTTGGTTGATCCTAAAGGAACTGACTTTGAGCGTTACCGCGGCGCAACGTTACTGACGCCAAATATGTCAGAATTTGAAGCAGTGGTAGGGCACTGTGATAGTGAGCAAGAAATTGTCGAAAAAGGGCTTGCACTTATCAAAAAATATCAACTAAAAGCACTACTTGTTACGCGTAGTGAAAAAGGCATGACACTATTACAGTTAGACAAACCAACTTATCATTTACCGACCCAAGCTAAAGAAGTTTTTGATGTCACTGGTGCTGGCGATACTGTGATAGCCACATTAGCAGCGGCTTTAGCATCAGGTCAATCGCTCGAAGATAGCTGTTATTTAGCCAATGCGGCTGCGGGGGTAGTAGTCGGTAAATTAGGTACCTCTACAGTATCACAAGTCGAGCTGGAAAATGCTATTCGCGCTCGAAAAGATAATGGTTTTGGTGTTATGACTGAGGATGAGCTAAAAGAAGAAGTTAAAAAAGCGAGACAACGTGGTGAAAAAATTGTCATGACTAATGGTTGCTTTGATATTTTACATGCCGGTCATGTTTCTTATCTTGCCAATGCTCGAAAATTGGGAGATCGATTAATTGTAGCGGTTAATAGCGATGCATCGGTAAAACAATTAAAAGGTGAATCAAGACCGATTAACCCTCTTATGCAACGTATGATTGTTTTAGGTGCGCTTGATTCAGTTGATTGGGTGGTACCATTTGACGAACAAACACCGCAAAGACTTATCGCTAATATATTACCTGATGTATTAGTTAAAGGCGGTGACTATAAACCAGAGGATATTGCTGGGGGGAAAGAGGTGATTGATGCTGGCGGCATTGTCAAAGTACTTAATTTTGAAGATGGTTGTTCAACGACAAATATTATTAACAAGATTAAAAGTCGTTAAATATCATTTTATTAATAAGACTACTTGAGTTAAGCAGGTAGTCTTATTAGCTGTAAAAATTTTTTTTACGCTTTAATTAATATAACACCAGCGTTAATCGTTTCAACTGCTACTAATAAGTTTGTGCTAACTAGAATCATTATATGATGTGTAATAATGTATATGGTTAGTGCGACCACTAAACGTTTTGGATAACAAGTAAAATTATCATTGTTAGAATTAAGTTTAGCTATTACTATTGAGTGGTAGCTTAACCACCTAATATCGCAGCAGTTAATATCAATAAAATAGCTATATTTGGTTAATATCTCTGTAATCCCCATTGAATTTTTTGATTAAAAATCAGATCAATAGACATTGTTATTACATAATAGTATTAATTTAATTATTTAAATTATCCTTTTTTACTTTTGAAGTTACTAGGAAATACAAATCTAGGTCGCGTAATCAATCGTTAATAACTATCATTAAATTTTAAATTTAATACTTTTTTTATTATCTCGTTTGTGCAAAGCTATAGTTAAATGAAGACAACGAGTATTAAGGATATTGAATGACGAAACATTATGATTATATTGCCATCGGTGGTGGTAGTGGTGGTATTGCGTCAGTTAACAGAGCGGCGTCATACGGAAAAAAATGTGCAATTATTGAAGCAAAATTATTAGGTGGTACCTGTGTAAATGTTGGTTGTGTACCTAAAAAGGTGATGTGGTATGGTGCACAAATTGCCGAAGCAATAAAACATTATGGTCCAGATTATGGATTTGATACAACGATAAATCAATTTAATTGGGATAAATTAATTGAGAGTAGAAGTGCTTATATTGATCGTATTCATCAATCTTATGATAACGTGCTACGTAAAAATAAGGTAGATGTGATTCAAGGATATGCTAAATTTATTGATTCACATACGGTTGAAGTAAATGGTGAATGTTATAGCGCGGATCATATTTTAATTGCAGTTGGTGGTAAACCAACTATACCTAACATTCCTGGTGCGCAGTATGGTATTACTTCTGATGGTTTTTTTGCATTGAAAGCATTACCAAAGCGTGTTGCAGTTGTTGGAGCGGGTTATATAGCTTGTGAAATTGCCAGTGTATTACATTCATTAGGCGCACAAACTCATCAATTTATTCGTAAAGCAACACCATTACGTTCTTTTGATCCACTTATTGTTGAGACATTAATGGAGGTTATTAAGACAGAAGGTCAAACTTTGCATACTTTTGCTATTCTTCAGTCTGTTACTAAAAATAGTGATAATTCATTAACATTAACGTTAGAAAATGGCGAAAGTTATACTGTTGATTGTGTGATTTGGGCAATTGGCCGAGAACCAGCAACCAACGATCTAAACTTATCCGCAGCAGGGGTAAAAACTAATGATAATGGCTTTGTTGTGGTCGATAAATATCAAAATACCAATGTTCCTGGTATTTATTCTGTTGGTGATGATACAGGTGCTATCGCTCTAACACCTGTTGCCGTGGCAGCTGGACGACGCTTATCTGAACGATTATTTAATAATAAAGTGGATGAGCATTTAGACTATACTAACATTCCAACAGTTGTATTTACTCATCCAGCAATCGGTACGGTTGGTTTAACTGAACCTGAAGCAATTGCACAATTTGGTGAGCAAAATGTAAAAGTATACACCTCAACTTTTACTGCAATGTATACTGCGGTCACAACGCATCGCCAACCATGTCGAATGAAGTTAGTGTGTGTTGGTAAAGACGAAAAAATTGTCGGAATCCATGGCATGGGTTATGGTATGGACGAAATGCTGCAAGGTTTTGCTGTGGCGCTTAAAATGGGTGCAACCAAAAAAGATTTTGATAATACTGTCGCTATTCATCCAACAGCGGCTGAAGAATTTGTAACAATGCGATGATAATATTCAAATTCTAAAGTGACAACTTAATGAAAAAGCAGATCTATTTGATCTGCTTTTTTTACTAAAATGATTAATGATCCGCTTCGTTTTGCCAGCCGTTTTTAGCCAAAGGATAAAAACCAACAGCAACAGCAATTAGCGCAACAAATGAGATGTAAATTCCCGCACCTAAATAGCTATATTTACCTAATAAATGGTCAGGACTTAATAAATAAATGGTTAATGTAGGTGTAAAAGCACTAAATAGTGCATACGCTAAATTATAAGAAAATGATAAGCCTGAATAGCGAATAGCTGGTGGAAATGTTCTGGTACCAATAATTGGTGTCATGGCAATAGAACCAATAAACAGACCAAATATTGCCCAATTCCAATACAGTTTAGTTAATGACATATCTGGAGTTAATGAACTATAAAAATAGATGCTTGCAATAGCAAGGCCACCCCACGTAATAACTACCGTTTTTGTAGTGCCTAATTTATCATCTAACCAACCAGAAATGACACAGCCTATGGTTAAAGTTAATGCCGCAATACAACCACCGATACGCCAATCAAGATTGGCAAAGTGATACATTCCTCCAACAATACGGCCAGGTGTAATTAAAATACCGACCATGATTGCAGTGGATAATGACCAAGTTAATAAAGCTACAATAATACATGCAGTTTTATGTTTTTGTAGTACTGTAACCACAGGAATATTTTTTTCGATAGCCTTACGGGCAGCTAATTCTTTAAAAATTGGGGTTTCTGATAGGAATCGACGTAAATAAACTGAAATCACACCAAAAATACCACCAATAATAAATGGAATACGCCAAGCATAATCTAAAATATTTTCTTTGGTAAAATAAAGATCAATAATAATTGTTACAATAAAGCCGAGCATAATTCCACCAGTAATGCCTGATGTTAATGTGCCGACACCTAAACCATAGCGCTGTTTTGGCACATGTTCGGCAATAAACACCCATGCACCTGGCATTTCACCACCAATAGCTGCGCCTTGCAGCATACGCATCACTAATAGCAATAATGGTGCAAAAATACCTATCATTTCATAAGTAGGTAAAACACCAATGATAAATGTCGGTAACGCCATCATTGCCACACTTAAAGTGAACATTTTTTTACGTCCTACTTTATCGCCAAAGTGAGCCATAATAATGCCACCAACTGGCCTTACCAAATAACCAGCAGCGAAGATACCCCACGCAAAAAGATCTAAAGTCAATGGCGATAAAGTGTGAGGTAAAAATAGCGGTTTGACAATGGTATCAATATATAGCGCGTAGATAACAAAGTCATAAAATTCTAACGTTCCTCCTAAAGAGGATAAGACTAATGTTTTTAAATCTTTACTGTTTAATGGCCGGGCATTAGGTTGCCACTGCGCATTGATTTCAGATTGACTCATGAAAAGACCTTATAATTATTGTTAAATTAAGATAGATAATAAAGAAACATACTTATTTTTGATTAAAACTAAATATAAAGCGCTCATTTTGCCACAAAAAAATGTGTTTTTTTTTATCATAAAAAAATTTAATGGATGTTATAAAACCGACTATTTGATTTATAATTTACTATAGCTAAATTATGTATAATGTTTTTTTAAATGAATATTAAAAAAATTCATTTATTAGGTAATAACTTAATGAAAAATAATGAAATAACACGTTGTAGTTGGGTTTCAAATGATCCGTTGTATATTGACTATCATGATAATGAGTGGGGTATTGCACAATACGATAGTCTTAAATTATTTGAAAAAATTTGTTTGGAAGGTCAGCAAGCAGGCTTATCTTGGATTACCGTACTAAAAAAACGTGATGAATATCGTCGCTGTTTTTTTAATTTTGATCCTAAAAAGATTATTCAACTAACAGCGCAAGATATCGATAAATTACTTACCAATAAGGGATTAATTCGAAATAAATTAAAACTTAATAGTATTATAAAAAATGCCAAAGCTTATCTTGCAATGCAAAATAACGGTGAAGATTTTTCACAATTTATTTGGTCATTTGTGGGTGGCAAACCAATCATTAATCATTTTAAAGATAAAAGTGAAGTCCCTATTACTACTGATATATCGGATAAAATGTCTAAAGCTCTTAAAAAACGAGGTTTTTCATTTGTTGGTTCGACGATCTGCTATGCTTTTATGCAGTCAATGGGATTAGTGAACGATCATTTTCAAAATTGTCATAAAAGAGGGTATTAATTTAAATGGGTATCTTAAAACTTTTAAAATACTGTGTAATTATCGTTGTTGCTTATTTTATTATTTGCAATATTGTTATTTTTTACTATGCACAGCAAAAACCAGCAAGTCATGCTGACAATTTGATAATATTAGGCTCACAAGTGGTCGGTAATCCTGCGGAGGCACCACCGACTCTACAGGCACGTTTAGATGTCGCTATTACTTACTTAAACGAAAATCCTGAAACCAAAGTTGTGGTGTGTGGTGGTCAGGGTAAAGATGAATCAGCGACCGAAGCAAGTGTTATGGCACATTACTTAATTAGTAAAGGGATCGATTTACCAAGAATCTACATTGAAGATAAATCCATGCGTACCGCCGAACAGTTTGTTAATGTGATGAAGATTTTACCACCAGGCAAAACTGTCGTTGTTACAAATGATTTTCATATACTGCGTTCAATTATGTTAGCAAAACGTTCAGGAATTGAGGATGTGTCGGGGTTATCTGCTGCTTTGAGTTTTGATAATGTTGATAAATATGTGGCGTTTGTGCGAGAACCACTGGCATTACTTAATTCATGGCTCTTCGATCATCCCAACGATCCAAGATAGTCACAACCATAAAAAATGGTAATGCTGAATACTCCCGAACTAATTAATTTATCAATAATTTGTTGATTACCAAACAGTGAGTTTGCTAGTTTGTTAACAGTAAACACTCGACAAATACTGTATTTGCAATGTGTACATGGTATGATGAACACATTGCTTTTTAATTTTTTTAGAAAAAATACAAATATGAAATCAGATACAATTGTTGCACAAGCAACACCACCTGGTCGTGGTGGTGTTGGCATATTACGTATTTCTGGCCCTAAAGCTCAAGAGGTTGCCAAAGCAGTTTTAGGCATTTTACCTAAGCCACGATATGCGCACTATCTACCTTTTTTAGCTTCTGACGGGACAACGTTAGATGAAGGCATTGCTTTATTCTTCCCCAATCCACATTCATTTACTGGTGAAGATGTACTTGAACTTCAAGGCCACGGTGGACCCGTTATTTTAGATCTACTGTTGAAACGTATTTTAGAAATTGCTGACGTGCGTATAGCAAGACCTGGTGAATTTTCCGAACGTGCTTTTATGAATGATAAATTGGATCTGGCACAAGCGGAAGCGATAGCCGATTTGATTGATGCCAGTTCTGAGCAAGCTGCAAAATCGGCAATTTCATCATTACAAGGGGTATTTTCACAAAAAGTTAATGCATTGGTTGAATCGTTAATTCATTTAAGGATTTTTACTGAAGCTGCCATCGATTTTCCTGAAGAAGAAATTGACTTTTTATCGGACGGCAAAATTGAAGCGCAGCTTAATGAAGTGATTGCTCGCTTAAATGAAGTCAGGCAAGAAGCTAAACAAGGTTCGTTATTACGTGATGGCATGAAAGTCGTCATAGCAGGGCGTCCCAATGCCGGTAAATCGAGCTTACTTAATGCATTAGCAGGGCGCGATGCGGCTATTGTTACTGATATCGCCGGCACTACCCGTGATGTATTACGTGAACATATCCATATTGATGGCATGCCATTGCATATTATTGACACAGCAGGGTTACGTGAAGCCAGTGACGAAGTCGAACGTATTGGTATTGAACGGGCTTGGCAAGAAATAAACCAAGCTGATCGCGTACTATTTATGGTTGATAGTACTACGACAACCGAAACCAACCCAGAAAAATTATGGCCTGAGTTTATTGAACGTTTACCTAAGAATATACCGATGACAGTTATCCGTAATAAAGCTGATCTTACGGGTGAACAACTTGGTCTTAGTGAAGTAAATGGCTACTCACTGATTCAACTTTCTGCACGGACAGGTGAGGGTATTGAACTATTACGTGAACATCTTAAACAAGCCATGGGCTATACCAGTAGCACAGAAAGTGGATTTTTAGCCCGTCGTCGCCATTTACAGGCACTAGAAAAAGCCGCTGAACATTTAAATAACGGTAAGTACCAACTAACGACATTTCATGCAGGTGAACTATTAGCTGAAGAATTAAGGTTAGCACAAGAAGCTTTAAGTGAAATAACGGGTCAATTTACTTCGGATGATTTACTTGGACGGATATTTAGTTCGTTTTGTATTGGAAAATAACATAAATCGATAATTATTCTAATTATTGCCATAATTTTCACTGTATAAATTAAACTGGGCTGTATTTGAAATATAAGATTTAATGCTCAAAAGAGGTGAATATTATCAATATAACAAGGATAGTTTGTTGTATTAACATTAGATTCTAACTAGAAGAAACGTAATTATAATAACTTTATATAGAATAGAAATAATCTAGTATGCGTGTAATGCGATTACTGTATAAGTTGGATGATTTATGAAAAACTATTTAGTCAAATTTTTCTTTTAATTATACTAACTTAATTAACTGGTTGTAGCCTTATAGGCTATAAAAAAGTTATCCAATATGTAGAGCCAAGTGCTAATGAACCAAGGGCAAGGGTTATGCTTGTAGGGGATTATGATAGTTGGTATCATTTTAGTATTATCAATTTTGATGTAATAAAACCTAATTTTGGTTATCTATATACTGAAGGTAAAACAACAAATAGACCAAAAGTAAAAAATTTGGGAATGAACGTTACTCTCATTGTATTCGTGGTAAAACTATGACTCTAGAGCAAAATATTGATTATGTTCTTTCCTTTGCAAAGTTGCATTAAATCATAAAAAATATTGCCTTCTTTAGCTATACAAAGTTATTAATAAAACTCAGCTTGAATTTATTAAAAATTAGTTATATATAATGCTATATAGGTACAACCGAAAACAATTATTTAAAAGAATGGTTCTTTGTGTAACATTTAAATGATGTTAAATGAATTTTTATTTAATAGTAGATTTTATCAGATTGATTAGAGAGGTCTATCATGAAATTAATAGTCGATAATATGACTTGTCAGCATTGTGTTAAAGCAATTACTAAGGCGATTAATGATATCGATCCCAAAGCTAAGGTGACTGTTGATTTAGCCAAACATGAAGTTGATATTGAGGGTGGTAGCATTTCACAAGAATCGGCAATTGCAGCTGTCAATGAAGCTGGTTATGAATTTGTGGGCATTTCATATTAATTTTTAATTTGTTTAATAAGCAGATACATATCGGGTGATTTTGCTGTGTAAAGGGTGGCAAAATATTACGCTAAATTTAAAGGGGACTTTAGCTAAAGTCCTTTTTTTGTTTTCCACTATATCCTTGTTGACTATTCATGGTTGCAATGGATTTCACTTAAAGCAATCTCAATAAAAGGCAACCGAAAATCATGATAATGCTACGTGCAGTGATCAGTGATTAAATCTACTTGACTAAGTCGATATTCTTGCCATAATTACAGGAAATGTTGAATATTTCAATAAGTTATTAACCTACAAAAAGTAAAAGGATGAACAATATGCAAGGAAAAACGTTAAATGCGATCGTTACAATCATTGTTGGGTTTGCAATGGTTTTTACCGTCAATGCTTACCAAATTGATTGTCCAAAATCGATCGATGTTCGAGAAAAAATGGTAAACATGCCAGAAGGTTGGGACCTGATTGGTAAGAGCAAATATGCTGATGCTTCTGATATCGATCAGTCTATCCTTTCACAGGAGTTTTGGGGTATTAATGTTTATCTAGACGATCCGGCGGTGATACAAGAACCCGATCAACGTTTGCTGAGTAAAAAGAATGGCGTTAAAAAATATCAGTTTATCTGGGAGGTTGAACAATTTAAACCTAATGAGAACTTTTATGTTCGTTGTGACTACTCCGGAAGTAGGGTTAAATTGGTGCAAAAAATTGACTCATCGATGAAAAGCTGTTGGATTTTTTATTCTGAGGATAAGTACGGCAAGGAAGTATCTCATGAAAATACACTTTATTGCAGTACAAATAAAGCCGAAGATGTTAAATAATCCTATGTGGGATTGCAAAGCTTGGCAATCCCACACCCGTTCAATTCACAAACTGCCATGATATTCCCTAATAATGGGTAATCAAACATCAAGCAATCCATTATTTTGCTCGCTAGCTTTTACCACCATTGATAAAAATGGTGGGTTGGACCAATTCCTTTGCCAATCGATAAATCATCGGCATGACTAATTGCACCTTGTAAGTAGTTCTTTGCTTGTTGAATGGCATCTGGCAAACTGTTTTGCGGTAATAATGCGGTAATTGCAGCTGATAATGTGCACCCAGTACCATGCGTATTTTTAGTTTGGATACGAGGCGATACCATTCTAATTGTTTGGCTTGGAGTAATTAAATAATCTGGGCTTTCTTGACTAAGTAAATGCCCACCTTTGATTAATACCGCTTTACAACCTAATTTTAGCAAGGCATGTCCTTGTACCTGCATTTCATCCTCATTTTGAGCCTCTTGACAATCGAGCAGGGCAGCAGCTTCTGGTAGATTCGGGGTGATAACGGTAGCTAATGGTAATAGTAATTCACGGATTGCATTCACCGCATCGGATTTCAGTAGTGGATGACCGCCTTTAGCCACCATGACAGTATCAAGTACGATGTTGGCAATCGGATGTTTTTTTAAGAGATGATGAACCACTGTCACAATCTCTTTATTCATTAACATACCCATTTTTACACTATTAATGTTGATATCCTGATACAGAGTATTAAATTGGGCTTCTACAAATTCAGGCGAGACAGGTAAAACAGCATCGACGCCTTGCGTGCTTTGTGCGGTTAATGCGGTGATCACTGACATGCCATAAGCACCTAACGCTGAAAAGGTTTTTAAATCTGCTTGTATACCAGCGCCACCGCTAGGATCGGAGCCGGCAATGGTTAATGCAACTGTTGTCATTCTTTGATTTCCTATCTTGCTTGTTGAATTTTGGTCAGTAGCGATTGACTGGCATTAGCAATATCTGTTTGACCACAAATAGCGGATACTACTGCGACACCTTCAATACCAGTTTTTATGACCTCAGTGACATTGGATAAACCAATTCCGCCAATGGCAACCGCAGGACACTGTTTGAGTTTCACCAGTTCAGCTAATTGTGCAGTACCTATGGCAGAAGCTGCATCTTTTTTGGTTGAAGTTGGGAAGATTGGCCCGATACCCAAATAATCAACCAATTTCCATTCAACGGCATCAAGTTGTTGTTGATTACTAACAGAAAAGCCGAGCCATTTATTTGCACCGATTAATTGACGCGTGACGGCAACAGGTAGATCACGCTGTCCAATATGTACGCCGTCAGCGTCTATTGCTAATGCGATATCGACATGATCATTAATAAGTAGCGGTACTGGTGTGTCTTTTAAAAGGTGTTTGAGTTGCATAGCCGCGTGATACCAATCTTTACCTGATAGTTCTTGTTCTGATCTTAATTGTACGGTAGTTACACCATTTTCGATGGCAATTTTGGTGGTATTAAGCATGCCTTGAATACCGCCACACAATTGCGGATCGAGCACTAAATAGAGGGTTAAATCGAGTTGTTTTTTCATCTGCTTGCCTTATTTTGAACCATCAACAAAAAGTGAAAGCTGATCGATAAGCGACACAGCAAAACTGCCTAGTCCTTTCTGTTTATTGGCTCGCTCGCCAGCTGTTTTCATCATATAACAAGCACTGGCTGTGGCAGCTAAACTATCAGCACCACAAGCAATAAACGCAGCTACCATCGCGGATAATGAACAACCTGTACCGGTGACATAAGTTAATGCAATATCTCCACCCGCAATGCGATAGGTGTTCTCACCGTCAGTGATATAGTCAATATCGCCTGTCATGGCGACAATGGTTTGATAACGACGAGCCAATTGTTGAGCTGCTGTTAATGCAACCGTTGTCGAATCTTGGCTATCGGTACCTTTAGAACATGAATGTTCGCCATTTAGCGCTAAAATTTCAGAGGCATTACCACGAATCACTGTCGGTTGATAGTTTAACAGTTGTTGAGCGATATCAGTGCGGTAAGCTAGGGCAGGTCCAACGGCAACCGGATCAAGCACCCAGCGTGTTCGGCTTTGTTGGGCTTGTTCGGCTGCTAACAGCATACTTTCAGCAATATTGCTATGTAGTGTTCCAATATTGATTAATAAGCTATTGGCAATATCGACAAATGGTTTTACTTCTTGTTTGGCAATAATCATCGCTGGCGATGCACCAATCGCCAATAAGATATTGGCAGTAAAATTTTGCACGACTTCATTGGTGATGCAATGTACTAATGGGCGTTGCTGCTTAACAAGGTGAATAAATGGTGTGGCGTGCTCAGCCTGAAAGGTTTTTATCTCTGACATATTCTTTCCTTAACGATTAATACAACTTATAACAGGTTAGGAAGAATTTGCCAATCAGAAGGTTAACGGCTAGACTTCCCTACGCTGGTATAATCCAGATCAGGTTCAACGGGTAAAATCTCAGTTTTTTGTATCAAACAAAAAACACCCCGAGTCAAAACAATTTGTGTATTATGAACTGAGTATAAGTTTTAAACAAGATTATTGTAATAATCTTTCAATATCGGTAATGGCTTTTCTATCAGGTAAAAAGATGATTAAATGGTCATTATCTTCAATAGTTAAATCAGTATTAACAATAATCACATCTTCACCTCGTACTACTGCACCAATTGTTGCAGCTGAAGGTAATTTTAATCCATTGATATTTTTACCAACAAGTTTTGATGTATCACTATTGCCTTTCGCTACAACTTCAATAATTTCGGATTCCCCTTGTCTGAGTGAAACGACTTTGACGATACCCGTTTGTCTTACATGGCTTAAAAGCTCAGAGATTGTGGCATGCTGTGGTGAAATAGCAATATCAATCACACTATCATTGATCAATTCAAGATAAGCTTGCCGTTGAATCAGTACAATCACTTTTTTAGCGCCCATTCGTTTAGCCAGCATTGATGACATAATATTAGATTCATCATCACTGGTGACAGCGATAAAGAGATCGGTTAATTCTACCTGTTCTTGTGAGAGTAGTTCTTGGTCTGAAGATTCGCCATGTAATACGGTTGTATTGACCAACTGTTCAGCAATAAACTCAGCTCGTTGAGCATTACGTTCAATTAACTTTACTTGATAATCGTTTTCTAAGCGTTTGGCTAGAGCGACAGCAACACCGCCTCCGCCACTAATAATGATACGTTTATAGGGCTTTTCTAAGCGTTGTAATTCACTTGTTACGGCTTTTATGTTCACCGGAGGGGTAATAAAATAGACCATATCACCCGCTTCAATTAAGGTTGAACCGATTGGGCGAATAAAACGATTTTTTCGATATATCGCAACCACTCGAGCTTCGACATGCGGTAAATGCTCTTTTAGTTCAGATAATTCACTGCCCACTAATGCACCGCCATAATAAGCAGTGACTGCAACGAGACAGACACGATTATCATAAAAAGAGGCAAATTGTAAAGCGCCTGGATATTGTACTAACCGGCTGACATGATTAGTGATTAAATTTTCGGGTGCAATGATGTGGTCAATATTAATACAATCTTTGTTAAAGAAGGGATATTTTTCGTCGTTATATTCAGGCGCTCGAATACGTGCAACTTTTTGCGGTATTTTAAACATGACATGACCAATTTGACAGGCCATCATGTTAACTTCATCAGAATTGGTTACAGCAACAAGCATATCAGCGGATTCGGCACCGGCGCTTTCTAATACCTGAGGGTATGAAGATTTTCCTAAAATAACTTGTAAATCAAAGCGTTCTTGTAGTGATTGCAGTTTGTCATGATCTTCATCAACGACAGTAACATCGTTTTGTTTTTCGGTAACCAGATACTCAGCTAATGCACTGCCGGTTTGTCCTGCACCTAGAATAATAATTTTCATAACAGACCTATCATCGTTAAATGACTTTACTACGCTTGCTATCTTGTGACAAGCGTACTTATGTCAATTAATATTGTTTAAGTTTACCCTTAATTTGCGCTATTTATTCGACTCGCTATTAAACAAAACCGATTACATCGTATACTTTTTTCAAGGTCGGCTCGGCTTTAGCGCGCGCTTTTTCAGCGCCTTCACGCATAATAGAAAATAGATAATTTTCATCGTTGCGATACTCATGATAACGGGCTTGTAATGTTGTTAACATATCGATCACTTGCGTTGCTACTTCCGTTTTCAAATGACCATACATCTTTCCTTCAAACTCTTTTTCAAGCTCTGCTATCGGTTTACCTGTAACGCCAGTTAAAATATCTAACAAATTAGAAACGCCGACTTTATTTTTTAAGTCATAGCGAACTACTGGTGGTTCGTCAGAATCGGTCATCGCTCGTTTGATCTTTTTCTCCACATCTTTTGGATTTTCAAGTAGACCGATCACGTTATTGCGGTTTTCATCAGATTTAGACATTTTTTTAGTTGGTTCTTGTAATGACATCACTCTTGCACCAACTTTAGCAATAAATGGCTCTGGTACAGTAAAAACATCACCATAAAGTGCATTAAATCGCATAGCAATATCACGTGTTAGCTCAAGGTGTTGTTTTTGATCATCGCCAACCGGTACTAAATTGGCTTGATATAGCAAAATATCAGCAGCCATAAGCACAGGATAATCAAATAGACCAGCATTAATGTTTTCTGAATGACGTGATGATTTATCCTTAAATTGCGTCATGCGGCTAAGTTCACCAAAATAGGTATAGCAGTTTAACGCCCAACCTAATTCTGCATGGGCAGGAACATGAGATTGTACAAATATAGTGCTTTTTTGTGGATCGATACCGCATGCCAAATATAATGCCATTGTATCTAGCGTTGCTTTGCGTAATTTTTGTGGATCTTGTCTTACGGTTATCGCATGTTGATTGACAATACAGTAAATGCAGTCATATTCGTTTTGTAGCGCAACCCAATTTTTTAAAGCACCTAAATAGTTGCCAAGTGTTAGTTCTCCTGAAGGTTGTGCACCACTAAATACAATCGGTTTACTCATAATTTATTCCTAATTTATTTATGCTCTGTTTTTTGCTAATTATTTTTTTGCATCAGCTTTGGGATGAGGTAATAACGTTAATATATCTTTAAAATCATCAAATAAGAAATCGGGATCACTTGTTGCAATCGATATTCCATAATTATAACCATAGCTCAATGCTACAGTAGGGCAATGTGCGTTTTTAGCTGCCATAATGTCATTTTGAGAATCACCCACAAATAATAATTGATCACTAAATAGACCGAAGGCCGCCATCACTTGATAAAGTCCAGCTGGATGAGGTTTTAATTTGATCACATCACCACCACCTAAGACTAACGAAAAGTATTCTTTTATTCCTAAAGAAGTCAGTAAATCAGGCAAAAATTGTGCAGGTTTATTGGTGACTAAAGCAAGTGGATAGTGGTTGTCATGTAATGCTTTTAAGGTTTGTTTGACGTGTGGAAATAACTTAGTTTCTACATCCATAACCTTATCGTAATGTCGATTAAAGAGTGCCTTGGCTTGTGAAAACATTTCATTAGAAGGTTGGACATTGATAGCTTTAAATATGCGTTCTAACATCACATCAATGCCATTACCTACAAAGTTTTTTACTTGCTCATTGGTTATCGTATTTAATTTTAAATCGGCAAGCATATGTTGGGCTGCAAGCGCAAGTCCAGGAACACTATCCACTAGTGTTCCATCCAGATCAAAGGCGATGGCTTGAATATCGTCGAGTTTAGGCATGAGTTACTCCTGATAGCGCTTTACGCATTGCATCAATCACTGTTTTATAATCTGGTTGACTAAATATTGCTGAACCTGCAACAAACATATCTGCACCAGCTTTAGCAATTTCGGCAATGTTATCAACTTTTACACCACCATCAATTTCTAAACGAATATTTTGTTTAGATTGATTAATACGCTCTCTTACTTGTTGTAGTTTTTTCAATGTTGATGGAATAAATGATTGTCCACCAAAACCAGGATTTACGCCCATTACTAAAATAATATCGACTTTATCCATCACATAATCTAAGTAGCTTAAAGGTGTAGCAGGATTAAGCACAATACCCGCTGTGCAGCCATGATCTTTGATTAATTGTAAAGAACGATCTAAGTGGATGGTCGCTTCAGGATGAATAGAAATATTCGTTGCACCTGCTTTAGCAAATGAAATAATCAGCTCCTCAACTGGGGTAACCATTAAATGGACATCTATCGGTGCTGTTATACCAAAATCACGCAGTGCCTTACAAAACATACTGCCCATGGTAAGATTGGGAACAAAGTGATTGTCCATTACATCAAAATGGACAACATCTGCTCCTGCATCAAGTACTTTTTGAGTATCCTCACCAAGGCGAGCAAAGTCAGCAGATAATATTGATGGTGCTATAATAAATTCTTTCATGATAAAACCTCTTGTGCTAAAAGCTCATCCCTGTCGTTTAAGATTTTTGATATAGTGCTAAAATCTCGTCAATTTTTTTTCGCCCTTCACCAGCGCAGCTAATCGAACGACGCATTTCGGCCCGATAAAGATGGCGTGCTTTTTTATATAAGCTTCTTGTATAAGAAGTATCATGATTAGATACAAGAACCGGAATATCATTTTGATAGGCGATATTTTCAGCAAGTTGCGATAACTTTTTATGTTCTTCAAAACCAAAATTATTCGAATAATAGGCTGTAAAACCCGCCGAATTACCCGCTGAAAGGTAAGGGGGATCACAATAAATTACTGAATTTTGTTTAGCTTTTTTCATTACTTCATAATAAGGAGCACAAATAAATTGGGCATTTTGAGCTTTTTTAGCAAAAAAATAGAGTTCTCTTTCTGGAAAATAGATAGTTTTATAACGACCAAATGGCACATTAAAAAAACCACTATTATTATAACGACATAAGCCGTTGTAACCATGTCGATTTAAATAGACAAATAATAGTGAACGTATATATTGATCTTTACTATGATTAAATACATCGCGCAGTTGATAAAAGGCATCAGACTGGTTGTTCTGATGAGTAAATAATAATTTAAGATCATTAATAAATTGATCTGGGCTGGATTTTAACAAGTTAAATAATGCAATCAGATCATGATTGATGTCAGCTAAAATATAGCTTTTATAATGTGTATTTAAAAATACTGATCCAGCACCAACAAAAGGTTCAATTAATTGATCACCTTCAGGGAGATATCGCCTAATTGTGTCCACAAGCTCATATTTTCCTCCTGCCCATTTTAAAAAGGCTCGTTGCTTTTTCAACGGTTACTCCTAGTTTTTCTTTGTAGTCGGATAAATGAACGATATCCTTTAGTTGTTTGCAATTTTCTCTTTGTTAATAGCGGCTCCAGATTTAACCCATGGTTTATCTTTTTGGAGTACTGCTGGTAAAGATTTCATCGCTTTATGAGCTTCATCTCTTGATGAATAATTGCCTTTGATTAAAATGAACCACGTACCATTTTTATGCTTAGTTTCATAAATATGATAATCAGTAATATTATTTTGTTTTACAAGTTTCCTTAAACCTTCAGCCGATTTAGAAGCGCTAAGCTGAATTGCGTAACGATCGTTTCCTATCTTAGCGTTTTTAGCTGTATTGGTTTTTTCGTCTTTTTTATTAGTTGATTTTCGATTATGACTATCTGTTTGGTGTGAAACATGGGTTCTACCGTTAGTGTCATTAATTGTTGTCGTTCTATTCGTTGACGTTGTTATATCACGATTAACTGAAGGAGCAGTTGGCGTATTTGTATTTGCTAAGTCGCTACCTGTATCGCTAGGAATATCCAGTTGTTGTTGCGTATTTGTTTGATTTAACGCACTTTCAGTTGGTGTCTGATTTGCAACGCCAGCGCTTTCTGTTGGCATTGCATTTGTCGCTGGACTGTTTAGTCCGTCAGTTATAGGCGTAGTATTGGCGTCAGCTGAACTTACACTATTTACTTCAGGTGGCGTTACAAGCGTTGGTTCATTTTTACGTGAAGAAGATCGAAAGATAATTAAACTAAGCAATAACAGAATAATAACGATTGCCAAACCAAGAATAATTAATTTTTTTCTTGGAAAATCTTGTAAAAAACTTGGCAATGTCAACGAGGGCTTAGCGTCCTTACTAGGTTGTTCTGTTATATAACGGTCATCTCTATCTACACGCATACTTGCTCCTTAACCTATCCAAAAGGTTTATTGCTTTATGACTAACCATTATTGTTAAAATAAATGGCTTAAATTTGCTCTATTTTTTCAATGATATAACCCGCAACACCTTTGGCACTTTGTTCATCTGTTTTAATTGTGATATCCGCAATTTCTTCATAAAGAGGTTCACGTTCTCCCGCTAACTCTTCATAAAGTTCTCTTGGAGTATTACCACCTTGTAATAATGGGCGACGTTTGTCTTTTTGCGTCCTTGCCATTTGTTTTTCAATAGTTGTTTCTAAATAAACAACAATACCACGTGCTGATAATCGATTACGGGTCTCTTTTGATAATACTGAACCACCACCGGTAGCTAATACTA
This sequence comes from Gilliamella sp. wkB171, assembly GCF_001693755.1. Lineage (GTDB taxonomy): Bacteria > Pseudomonadota > Gammaproteobacteria > Enterobacterales > Orbaceae > Gilliamella > Gilliamella apicola_F. The sequence continues at coordinate 341,236 of NZ_LYST01000043.1, read as the reverse complement.
CACCTTGTTTTTCAGTTAATTCATTAATAACTTTTTCTTCTCTGGCTCTGAATCCGTCTTCACCCTCTAAATCAAAAATCCATGCAATATCAGCACCAGTACGTTTTTCAATCTCTTGATCAGAGTCGAAAAATTCCATGCCCAACTGTTGTGCAATTTGTCGGCCTATAGTGCTTTTTCCAGCCCCCATTGGGCCAATTAGAAAGATATTTCGCTTTTCTGCCATTGTAGTTTCATCATCTATTAATTTTGGTTAAAATATACAACACAATGTTAATGTTTATGACTGATTGAATCATTTACCTCATTAACTGTGTAACTTTTCTTGGATCTCCGTCTAACGACAAAAATTTAGGTCGGTAATTATCTCAATAGATAGTACCTTTTTGCAATAAGTATTTGTAATAGTTTTCTAGCTTATTCCTGCTTGGTGTAAATCATGAATATTTAACGCACCGACTAATTCACCTTCGCTATTTACAACGGGTGCAGCTGTAATATTGTGGTCATTAAATGATTTTAAAGCCTCTACTGCTTTCCAATTTTCAGGTATTTGATATCCTGGGCTGGTCATCACGTCTGTAATGCTGTCTTGCAATGTCCCATTTTTGAGTAATAAACGGCGTAAATCCCCATCAGTAAATACACCAACAATTTTATTATTATTTTTGCAGATTGCAACTATACCCACACCAGTTCGGCTTAATTCTAACATAGCATCAAATACGGTAGCCGTTTGTGGTACTTTGGGAATTAAATCGCCCTGTCGCATAACATCTTTCACATGATTGAGTAATTTAGCGCCTAAACTCCCCGCAGGATGAGAGCGCGCAAAATCTTCTTCTTTAAAACCCCGAGCACGCATAACAGCTATGGCAAGCGCATCGCCCATTAATAAAGTATTGGTCGAACTCGAAGTCGGTGCAAGTCCCATAGGGCAGGCCTCTTTTTCAATTGAAATATCAAGCACAGCCTGAGCAGATTTAGCTAATGGTGAATCTAATCCACCTGTAATTGCAATAATAGGCACATTCATTGCTGTAAGGATAGGGATAATAAAATTAAATTCTTTTGCCCGACCAGAATAAGAAATCAAGATAACAACATCGTTTTCGGTCACCATGCCTAGATCACCATGTAATGCTTCGGAAGGATGCATGAAAAAAGCTGGACTACCAGTGCTGGCAAGTGAGGCCGCAATTTTTTTACCAATATGCCCAGATTTACCAATACCTGATACAACAACTTTGCCTTTTGTTGTTAAAATCAGCTGACAAGCTTTGATAAAATCTTGCCCGAGTCGGTTTGGTAGTTTTTGAGCTTCGTGAAGTTCTAATTCAAGTAACTCACGACCATATTGTAATAATTTGTCCATTTTCAACAAGCCTAACGCATTTAATATGAATAAAATGAATTTATAATCGGTGATAACAACGTAAAATGATTATAAAGAGTCGGATTACTGATATTTTATCAATTAACGATCGAATATTCAAAAAAGAAAGGTGTGACATTAAAGCATTTGTGGTATTTCAAGCCTTTAAACATCAATACATAATAATTTATAACCCAAAAGCCACTTTTATGCCCAATGTGATTAAAATTACCCCCAATAATTTATCGATAATTAATTGCATTTTAAAATAGTGTCGTTGAACTGCTTGTGTTTGAAAGATGAAAACCACAAATGGCCACCATAATACGGCTTCTATCCAAATGATGAATGCAACTAACAATTTGTCGGTGGTTGACGAGTTAGCATTTAATACTTGGGTAAAAATAGCTAGAAAAAATAAGGTTGCTTTAGGATTAAGTAAGTTACACAATAACCCTTGTATAAACGCGGATTTAGCGGACATTTGTTTGTCAATTAATTGTTGACTGACATAAGTAGTATTGGTCTGTTTAGCAAGTAATGCTTTAATGCCAAGCCATAATAAGTAAGCGGCACCTGCATAACGTAATACATTATACAGTAATGGTGTAGCAGCAATCAGTACTGCCACACCGGCTACACAATAACTCATATGGATTAATATTGCAGTGATGACTCCCAAACACGTCAACAGCGCTATTTTTCGGCTATAAGTTAAGCTGTTTTTCAAAACCAAAAAAAAGTCAGGACCAGGCGAAATCATGCCAAGACAACTGATGGTTGACACTAAAAGTACGGTATCAAGAGTCATAATTATGCCTAATTCAACAAGTGAGCAGCTTGATTTAAACTAGCAATGCCGGAATTTTGCTTAAATAATGAAGCGAAAATAAAATTAAGTCGCAAAAGAGGTAAAATAACAAAGGTAGATAAAGGCATAAAAACGCGTTACTTGGCAATCAATATTTCCATAGTATATATGTATTCTTGAAAAAATAAAAAAGTTATCCCAACAAGTTTATCATTTTCTTTACATAATAATCAAAATAGAGTTTATTGAGGTACTTATTACAAGTGAAGTATCCGCTCGAAAATGCTTAATAGATAACGTTGATAGTTATTTCGTTGCGCAACGTCAAATTAATTATATCGATGATGGTAATTAATTTTCTTAATAGATTGGCTTTATGTGAAACGATTTCATTCTTATGATCTCACACAATTAATTGGGGTGATAAATGGTTTAGAGCTTTATCATTTAAGTTAAATAATAAGCTTGATAAGTATACAGTATGTATCGACCTTTTTGAGTTCAAACAACAAACCTGCAAATTATTATCAGCTATCATTAAAGTAGACTTTACAATTATTAACTATTTTATCATTGATGAGTTTGATTGTTTTTTTTATACTGCTTTCCATATAATATTATTGAAAGCATATGGTATTTGTTCAAAATTTAGTATAAAAAACAAAGGACTATTTAAAAAGGATTAAAAATATGTTAAAATACAGTTGTTTACGGAGCCAGCCAGCCAGCCAGCCAGCCAGCCAGCCAGCCAGCCAGCCAGCCAGCCAGCCAGCCAGCCAGCCAGCCAGCCAGCCACATATAGAATAATTCACTTTTTTAGCGCGTTCGTTAGCGTTATTATTCCCGCCAGAAATTCCTTTTTATTATTTTATTTTTTCATTAATCAATTTGTTGGTCGGTTAAAATTAGCCGTTTTATCCAAATTAGACTTATTATTAAAATTATTTATAAAACGACGTTTATTGTTAGTGTTTTTGTTATGTCCGGTGCTGTTTAGTATGCCCGTTTATGGATTAAGTTCACAAACAGCAAAGTCGATTAATGGTAGTAGTCCGTATTTAAGTTTTGACAATGGTAAGAGTGCTTCATCAACAATAATGCCGTTGTTATCTATTACGCTACCGAATAAAGTAGTCATTTCGGCATTGCAAGACAATTCAAGTGCGACAAACCCTATTGTGATAGATAAGGCGCCATCGACATTTAGTGATATTGTGACAAATATGCCGTTTGCAAATTATCCATCAACGACCTTAGCCAATGTGGTTGTGACAAATAATTATTGGCGCGATCCGGATGGTGATAAATTATTTACGATAACGGGTAATATGCAAATAAAGTGGGAAAATGCGGCAGGAGAAGATATCACCAATTATGTAAAGTCAAATCCGAATAGTGAATTAGATGCGTGTAAATCTCCCTATAAATTAACACTCAGTGCTGATGATGGTGCTTTAGTAACCAGTTATGGTATACCGGATATAGGTCAATTTACCGGAGGCAGTCATAGTTATTATTTTTATCCAAGTCCGCCTAAAGTATGTTATGTACAACCTAATGTAGCAATGGATTCAAGCTCCTACCCCTATCCAGGTGTTAATCTTAGTGATTTAGATGGCCCTGATTGGGTTGGAGGGAAAGGGTTTGTGCCTAAAAATCCAGCATCATCGAGTAGTAATTTTCCTTCAACTGGTGCAAATAATATGGAATTTTATTTAATTTTGGGTGGTATAACGCCTGAAACAGTACTGTCAATCAATGGTTCAACAGTAACCTACGACGGTAGTAGCACCTCAATGAATGCCTATGCTCGATTATCTGTACAAGACACGCCAGGTTGGGGCAATAGTGCCAAGCAAAAAGCAATAAAAGTGGTACTAAAATCTCCGGGTACTAATGGAGCCGTGTTAAAGGATGGTGTACGACCACCATCATTTCCTATCTTTAAAATTTATTCTGATACGGCAAAGAAAAATATATTGTACAGTTTTTATTTGCGACGTTGGTATGTACCTTTAACCCCAAGAACATATAGTTCTGCCTATTCAACTTGTAAAAGTTTAGCTGGGCCTTATCGTTTAGCTCGAATGGAAGATTACACAAATGCAAATAATGTTGATATAAATTGGAATGGTGGCATACCTGGTCGAAGCGTTAATATTTATCGTCGACAATTGAGTTATAAAGTCAATGGTAAATGGATTGGCGGTATATTTAATGAATGGGGTAGAACAGATAATGCGCCTGAAAATTACCCAAATAGTGCCTGGTTACCTACTTATTATTGGGCTGCATCTGATGATGGCGTTACAACTTCGCCTTATGATGTATGGTCTGGGGCTGGGAATGTACACTATTGGGATCAAACTATTAATTCACGTAGAGCAGCATGTGTTTTAGATTTTTACTAAAAAATGTATTAATTTTCAATATACTGATACGTTTTTTACAATGTTAGTCCAAGGATGGATGAATCTTTTACTAGCTGAATACAAAATGAGCATTACTGATTTGATTAAAATTCATAATCACTATTGATTAGATAAAGGTTAAATGTAGTATGGATATAATTGATAAATTAGAGAAAAGTAATAGTCGCACTAGTATTTATTTTTTCAAGCAAGGAATATTTGCGCAATTGTATGGCATGTCGCTTTATTTGGCTAGAATTGAATTAAATCTTTTGGTGAAAGTATGCGGTGTTCGTCATAAAAAAAGTGGTGGCGATCTTATTCTACGAGGTGGATTACCGGTTTCAACCTTAGAAAAACATTTTGGTCGTAGATTAATTCATCATGAATATGGTTATGAAATAAAGTTAACACATGAAATAGAGGATTTGACAGATTATAACAGTTGGTATCTCAAGCAAAAAAATTATCTACTAAAGAAGGAAGAAATCGAGCGAAAAAATGAAACAGAGCTAGTAGAGGCTGAAAAAAACTTAGAAGTATCGGCTTTGAGCAGAAAGTTAGCAGCCAGCAGGCAGCTAACACTCAGCGAGCAAGAGTATTATTTTTTAATGAATTGGCGACAGGATAAATATCCATCATCAATAGAATCGGGTTTTATCCGAGGTTTGAAGGAAAAAATTTTATCACAGGGGCGAAGCCGTCTGAGATAAAATTTCTAGTATAAAAAACATGCATTTTTATTTTTTAAAATAATGTAAAATCTCAACACACTTTTTTGAGAAAAAGTTATTCACACAATAATGAAATAGCCGATATCAAGTCGGCTAAGTATCTAACCAATCAACAAGTTAATTTAATACCTGTGTAAAAATAGCTAGAAGAAATAACGTTGCTTTAGGATTAAGTAAGTTACACAATAACCCTTGCATAAACGCGGATTTAGCTGACATTTGTTTGTCAATTAATTGCTGATTTACATAAGTGATATTGGTCTTTTTTGCAAGTAATGCTTTAATGCCAAGCCATAATAAGTAAACGGCACACGCATAGCGTAATGCATTATACAGTAATGGCGTAGCAGCAATCAGTACTGCCACACCGGCTACACAATAACTCATATGGATTAATATTGCAGTGATGACTCCTAAACACGTCAACAGCACTATTTTTCGGCTATAAGTTAAGCTGTTTTTCAAAACCAAAAAAGTCAGGGCCAGGCGAAATCATGCCAAGACAACTGATGGTTGACACTAAAAAGTACGGTATCAAGAGTCATAATTATGCCTAATTCAATAATTGAGCAGCTTGATTCAAACTAGCAATATTCGGTTTATTTTGTTCAATATACTGTTTTTTATCTAAATTTGGTTGAGTTAAATAATCGGTTAAAAATTTAACATTACTGTTAATTTGAGCACCATTTAAAATGAGCCTTGGCAAATCAATCTGATAAATGGTTTGATCGGGTGTTTTTTGTAAATCAGCTGTTTGTGCATTTGTGAGCAAATAAAGCTTACGTTCTTTTTCTGCAAGATGTTTTATCGTTGGGGTTGCCGCACCCATCATTAAGTGATCGGGAAAGATATAAAACACGGTGTTTTCAAGTAGTCCTTGATCTTTTAACTGCTTAATAAACTGACCAACATTATAGTCTAACGAAGCAGCAACAAATGACATATTATCGTCTTTCGGTGCAATCACCGATCGCATTCGTTCGTCATAAAAACCATTTGGCGCATGCGTTGAAATGGTTGAAATAAATAGCGCGAAGGGTTTACCTGAGCTATGCAAACTCGTTACCTGTTTGTGGGCTATATCTAATATATCTTTATCATATAAACCAAAAGGCGCATTAGGATATTGACCAGCATAGTTTTTCTCAGAAACGACTTGCATGCCTAACAGCTCGGCTATGTGTCCAATACCCGCAAATTCAGGGCCAGCCATAACATAGCGCGTTTCATAGCCTGCTTGTTTGAGTACGTCCCCCAAACTGACTAACTGTGTTTTATTTGCGCTGGCCAGCGGTGATGTCGAATATTCACCAATTAAAAATGGCATACCAGTCATATAAGTATACATTGAAGCTGTTGTCCAACTGCTACCAGCGCTCATTGGCATATTAGCAAAGAAGGTATAGTCTTGCCGTAGTTGGCGTAAATGTGGCGTAATATCAGTAAAATCAAAAAAACCTTGTTCAAACGATTCTAAAGATAGAACAATAATATTTTTACCTTTTTCACTAGTGATTTGTTGCTTAGTTGGATAATTGTCCATGTTTAATGCGTGTAGTGCCTGCTCAAATGATCGTTTAGGTGCACAGGTCACTTGATAGATCTCGTATATTCGGCTAAATGGACCGTTTTGATAACTTAATGAGATAATTGCTATTACACCAATTAATATTCGGATCGATAATCGACATTTATGTTGGCACAAATTAGCTAACTTTGTCAGCAAATATATCAATATAAAAAATACCGCAATCACAAGTACGGCTTGTAATTTAAAGATAAACAGCCCTTCAATAATATCATTAACATTTAAATTAACGTAAAACTGATAATCGATAAATCCACCACTAAAATAGATCGAGGTCAGTTCCATCACAATAAAAACTGTCATTAATACTATGATCAATAGTTGCCATTTTTTTTGTTTAAATAATGAAGCGAAAAGAATAGTTAGTAGCAAAAAAGGTAAAATAACAAGGGTAGATAAAGGCATAAAAACGTGTTACTCAGCAATTAACTTTGCCACAGTATATACGTATTCTTGAAAAAATAAAAAAGTAACCAAGGGTGGTATAACGAACATTATATTCCATTATTGTTGGCCACTCAGCATTGGCGGTTAAAGTTATTAAAAAAATTAACAATCTTTTTTTTATTTTTTTGATATTAAATTAATAGGTTAATAAAAAAAGCAAAAATAATATGAAGAATTTCACTGTTTTGTTGCTATTGGTTTTTTTACTTACTTCTGTTACCAAAGATTCTGACTATTATGCGTGACCTATAAATTTGACAAACATGTGGATGAAAATAACATTGTCTATTAGAGGTTAGATGTATCGAAAACTAAAATAACTTAACTTGTTTTTGAATAAATAAAAAAAGATTATATAAACACAGTTATCATTCTGTTATTTTCTGAAAATAAAATAAAGCTTATGAAGTGATTGCTACTGGTGAAGCATCTTTCCGATCTGATCTATACAGTTTAATTTAAGCAATAAGATCGATAACGATACGGTATGTATTCACTTTTTTAATAAACAACAAACCTGCAAATTATTATCAGCTATTATTAAAGTAGACTTTACAATTATTAACTATTTTATCATTGATGAGTTTGATTGTTTTTTTTTATACTGCTTTCCATATAATATTATTGAAAGCATATGGTATTTGTTCAAAATTTAGTATAAAAGAACAACGGATTATTTAAAAAGGATTAAAAATATGTTAAAATACAGTTGTTTACGGGGCCAGCCAGCCAGCCAGCCAGCCAGCCAGCCAGCCAGCCAGCCAGCCAGCCACATATAGAATAATTCACTTTTTTAGCACGTTTGTTAGCGTTATTATTCCAGCCAGAAAATCCTCTTTATTATTTTATTTTTTCATTAATCAATTTGTTGGTCGGTTAAAATTAGCCGTTTTATCCAAATTAGACTTATTATTAAAATTATTTATAAAACGACGTTTATTGTTAGTGTTTTTGTTATGTCCGGTGCTGTTTAGTATGCCCGTTTATGGATTAAGTTCACAGACAGCAAAGTCGATTAATGGTAGTAGTCCGTATTTAAGTTTTGACAATGGTAAGAGTGCTTCATCGACAATACTACCGTTGTTATCAATCACTTTACCAAAAAATAAGGTGATTTCGGCATTGGAAGACAATTCAAGTGCGACAGATCCTATTATGATAGATAAGGTGTCGTCGACATTTAGTGATATTGTGACAAATATGCCGTTTGCAAATTATCCATCAACGACCTTAGCCAATGTGGTTGTGACAAATAATTATTGGCACGATCCGGATGGTGATAAATTATTTACGATAACGGGTAATATGCAAATAAAGTGGGAAAATGCGGCAGGAGAAGATGTCACCAATTATGTAAAGTCAAATCCAAATAGTGAGTTAGACACCTGTAAATCGCCTTATAAATTGACACTCAGTGCAGATGCAGGTTCGTTAGCAACAAATTATGGGATCCCCTCAATAGGAAGCTTTACGGGAGGCAGTCATAGTTATTATCTTTACCCAAGTACGCCTAAAGTATGTTATGTTAAACCAAGCCTTGCATATGGTCGTCATTTCAATGATGAGGGTCTAGGTGGAGAGATTGCCGGTCCACCTAATATTTGGAATCCAGACCATGGTTTTCTTGTTCAATCTATCACGCCCGAGTCATATGGCATTAACTTTCCGACTACGGGTGCTGACAATTTATATTTTGATCTTGATATAAGCGGGACAGGAGCATTAAATTGGCCTGTAGTAACACATGGGGGGATCACAGCCACAATGATTCCAAATAGTAGTGGTACCAGTGTGCGAGTGACACTGACTGGACCTGTTGCAAGTGAGGCTCAAAAGCAAGCACTTACCCCTGGTATTATTCCAAAACCGAACTTACCTGCAACATTTGAATTAGTGGGTAAAGATAATCAAGGTAAAGAAGTAATAAAATATGGGTTTGTGTTAAAGCAGTGGTTTGTTAATAGGGGACAAAATAAAGTTAATTACGATAACGCAAAAACTTGGTGTGATAGCATAGGTTATCAGCTTCCAACAGTAAAAGATCTTACTAACGGCTATTGTCCATTTCCAGATGATCCAACTTGTCAATCAGCTGTACCAACATCGGATTTCTCACCTTATCAGCGTTACATTGGGGCAAGTTTTTTAGCTGAGTGGGGCAAAATGGGAAATTATCCAAATGCAGATTTTAATAATAGCGAAACATGTCTATATTGGACAAGAGATCGTGGACAAAGTGATAGTTATTATCGTGTTTTCTTCGACGATGGAGTTATCTACGCTTTTGGTGGACATCTTTCTGTCTATTCAGTATGTGTAGCTCCTTAGCAATCATTTATGTCGAGCATGTGTTTTAGATTTTTAAAAATTTGGGTTTAAAAAAGCAATAAAATTTAGGATGATAATACTGTTTTTTTATAATGTCTGTTTAATGAACAATAGTGTTTTCATTGAAATAAGGCTTATGTTATGGCATACACATGTGCGTATTATTTAGTGAATAAATATATCAAGTAACTTTATGGATGGATGAATTTTTTACTAGCAGAATACAAAATGAGCATTACTGATTTGATTAAAATTCATAATCACTATTGATTAGATAAAGGTGAAATGTAGTATGGATATAATTACTAAATTAGAGAAAAGTAATAGTCGCACTAGTATTTATTTTTTCAAACAAGGAATATTTGCGCAGTTGTATGGCATGTCGCTTTATTTGGCTAGAATAGAGTTAAATCTTTTAGTGAAAGTATGCGGTGTTCGTCATAAAAAAAGTGGTGGCGATCTTATTCTACGAGGTGGATTACCGGTTTCAACCTTAGAAAAACATTTTGGTCGTAGATTAATTCATCATGAATATGGTTATGAAATAAAGTTAACACATGAAATAGAGGATTTAGCAGATTATAACAGTTGGTATCTCAAGCAAAAAAATTATCTACTAAAGAAAGAAGCAATCGAGCGAAATAATAAAACAGAGCTAGTAGAGGCTGAAAAAAACTTAGAAGTATCGGCTTTGAGCAGAGAGTTAGCAGCCAGCAGGCAGCTAACACTCAGCGAGCAAGAGTATTATTTTTTAATGAATTGGCGACAGGATAAATATCCATCATCAATAGAATCGGGTTTTATCCGAGGTTTGAAGGAAAAAATTTTATCACAGGGGCGAAGCCGTCTGAGATAAAATTTTTAGTATAAAAAACATGCATTTTTATTATTTAAAATAATGTAAAATCTCAACACACTTTTTTTGAGAGAAAGTTATTCACACAATAATGAAATAGCCGATATCAAATCGGATAAGCATGAAAACAATCCGCTAGTTAATTAACGATTTCACTCAACCAATCACTATTTATTCACATTTTTACTTATTATTTTATCAACGAGTTAATACCTAAGCGAAACTGACCTATCAATTCCTTTAGTGAGTGAATAATTAAAACTGTAGACCAAAATAGCAAATCTCTTTTTCAGCATTTTTCATATAAATATTACTTATAATGATTAAAAAAAGATTGAAATTGCTGGTTAATTAAGTAACGATAATCGAACACGATTTTTTTTGAACATATTAATACAACAATTAGCCGCAAGGTCAATGTGATTGACAACAAGGAGCCAACATGTTTAGTAAAGAAATGACAATTGCCGATTATGATAAGGATTTGTGGGATGCGATTAAAGGTGAAGAACAACGACAAGAAGATCATCTCGAACTTATCGCATCAGAAAATTACACCAGCCCTCGTGTTATGCAGGCTCAAGGCTCTCAACTGACCAATAAATATGCGGAAGGTTATCCCGGTAAACGATATTATGGCGGTTGTGAATATGTTGATATTGTTGAGCAATTAGCCATAGATCGTGCTAAAGCATTATTTGGCGCCGATTATGCTAATGTACAGCCCCATTCTGGATCACAAGCTAACTTTGCTGTTTATACCGCACTTTTACAGCCCGGTGATACTGTTTTAGGCATGAATTTATCTGAAGGCGGTCACTTGACGCACGGCGCACCTGTTAGTTTTTCAGGTAAACTTTATAATATTGTTGCCTACGGTGTTGATGCTACCGGTCATATCGATTATGAGCAATTAGCTAAAATCGCTAAAGAGTCGCAACCTAAAATGATTATTGGTGGTTTTTCAGCTTATTCAGGTATTGTTGATTGGAAACGTATGCGTGAAATAGCTGATAGCGTAGGGGCATACTTTTTTGTTGATATGGCCCATGTTGCAGGTTTAGTTGCCGCAGGTGTTTACCCAAATCCAGTGCCTTATGCGCACGTTGTAACAACAACGACACACAAAACGCTTGGCGGTCCACGTGGTGGATTAATTTTAGCTAAAAATGGTAGTGAAGATCTTTATAAAAAATTAAACTCATCGGTCTTTCCTGGCGCGCAAGGTGGCCCTTTAATGCATGTTATTGCAGCAAAAGCAGTTGCACTGAAAGAAGCGATGGAGCCAGAATATAAAATTTACCAACAACAAGTCGTGAAAAATGCACAGGCTATGGTTGAAGTTATTTTAAAACGTGGTTATAAAGTAGTTTCTGGCGAAACTAAAAACCACCTATTTTTAATTGATTTGGTTGATAAAAATATCACAGGTAAAGAAGCGGATGCTGCTTTAGGTAGTGCAAATATTACAGTGAATAAAAATAGTGTTCCTAAAGATCCACAAAGCCCATTTGTTACCTCTGGTGTGCGTATTGGTACGCCGGCAATTACCCGACGTGGTTTTAAAGAAGCCGAATCACGAGAACTCGCGAATTGGATGTGTGATGTGCTAGATAATATTGATGATGAGCAAACTATACAAGCAGTAAAAGAAAAAGTGCTAGCTATTTGTAAGCGACTACCGGTTTATCAACATTAATTTTAAATGATATTCGCCGACCGCTAAGTCGGCGAAATTAATCATCATAAATATATTTTATTTATGCTTTTATTTTTCTGAAGTTGTTGTGGTATTTTTTTGAACTGAAGACTTTTCCGGTTCTAAATATTGATTGAAATACCCTTTATACCAAAGCCATCCTCCACTTATAGCTATGCCAAGTACAATGGCTAACCAAAATGCTATAGTTAATTTTTTATTTCTTCTTTTTAATGGATCGCGTAAATTTCGTTTAGCGTTATCCGGTAGTTCTGCTTTGCTGGTAAGTAATCTTCCTAATAATAGATTGATTTTTACTTGCCCGTTAATTGCCCAGCCGGATGCTTCAAGTAAAGGACCAAGTGTTCTACGCCTTAATTTTAACCAAGCTAAAACAACAGAAGGACCTGAAATAATTAAAAACAGACCGATAAAAACCAGTGGAAATTGCCACCAAGTAAGTGAAAAAATAGCTTGAAATAGTGTGGCTAGTGCAGTACCTATGGCGCCGACAGCTAAGCCTATAGCAGCAAAAATTCCGACACTTTTACCAATATCAAATTTTGTTTCTGGCTGTTGGATGACTTTTTCACTGGATTTTTCGATATCAGCATCTTTGCTTGTTGCCCATTTGTTAATTTGTTCCGTAATTAAACGCCCTATACGTTGATAAGGTGCCCATATTGCTTGTTGAATACTAATGGGTTTAGTTATCATTTTAACTACATTGGCATCCCAGTCATTGCCATCGTTGTCGATAAATACACCATTACGCCCCTCTATTAATAGATCACCTTGCCCCGCTGTGATTGCTGCTGCAATAGTCTGTTTTTCGCCTAGTCTGGTACATTCACAATAAAGTAGACATAACTCGGAGTAATTGGCCATCGTTGAGTGTTTAGCTATATTTTCTACCGCAACACATAATGTGGCACAACGACCGTCAATATAAAGTTTTCCTAATTGAAATGCGGCTCTTTTTTCCAGTGAAAAGAAATCAGCAAATGAAGCAAAGTTAACTAATAAACGATAAAGGTGTTTTTGAAAAAGCACCAGTTTTTCTAACACTAATACATCTGATGCTGAAATTGGTGTTTTACTGTCTTGTTCAATCATTTTTTCAAATTCAAGCAATAAATGATCGATTGTCGAATCATTGATGAGTTGATTTGGTATATCCTCTATACTTTCCGTTGGGTTGGTTGTGACATTTAATTTCACCATTTCCGGTTTAGAATTAATCAATGTAGCGTAGCCTTCCAAGCTATGTTGTATCGCTTTCCATTCTGATTGACTAAGTTGATTTGGATTAGTCAATGAAGTTGCAACTAATGTTTTAAAACGGCTAATTTTGTCTTTCCAAAGCGGATTAAGACCATTGACTAAGTCAAGCGTTAGGCTGTTATCAATTTTAGATAAAGGTAATTGAGCGAGTGCTTCATTTGATAACAGTCCATTTTGATTTGGTACAATATACTTCTCATCAACATTAAGTACTGATTGTGCTTGGGGCGCATATTGCGCCAGTTCAACACGTAAAAAATAATCATCAATTTTAGGTTTAAGTAATTGGATTAATTTCCATATTTCTGCACTATTTGCACCAAAAGGTGTTTGGGTATTACTAATATCTGTTTGCCATTGTTGCCATATCTTGATATTGCTTACAAAAGTTTTAGCGATGTCGAGCGTTATACCATCTTGTCCACTCATATCTTTTTCTGCACCAACAGTTTTAATGGCAGATTCAATAAAAGATTGCATTTGAGTTGGTAATTGAGCAGATGCAGGAAAAATCAAATCGCCATTATAGAGTTTACTTGCATTTATTTTAAACGATTGTTGTACATCATCTTGCGTCAAAGACTCCGCTTGATTTTTACCTAGATTGGCTAAGATACTACGAGCGGTTATTAATAATTTTTTACCTTGTTCGGTCGATGTGTTGATCTCTGATAAAGGTAAGGTCGGCCGGCTTGTTAAAATATTATCAAAAGATACTATTTTGTCTTTTATCCAATTAATTGCATTTAAAATGTCAGGAATACGAATTCGCCCATCTTTATCATCATCTAATAACGCAAGTGTTCTTTCGTCAAAATCTAACCCTGTTGTAGGGCAACTTAATGCCACCCATAATTTGGGATCTAATTGTGGTAAATCAATAATATCGTCAGCACTTTTAAAAACGACTTGATCTAATCCACCTACACGTTGAAATGTCCACATATGGCTCATCATAACCTCCATAATGAAATATCATTGATAGTGATAAATAGTAAAAATATCGCAGTATTTATTTTTTAAAAGAAGAGCATTGAATGCTCACCATAGTGAAGCCTTTAACTACAACTTTGAAAATTGAATTTAGTTGCCTATTACAACTTTGTGATAGAATAACGCTTTATTATTTAATATCCAAATAAAACCAAAAATATGTCATTAATTAACCTTACAAATGCTTATCTTTCATTTAGTGATGCACCACTGCTTGATCATATTGATCTGTCGATTGAAGCAAATGAACGAGTTTGTCTTGTTGGACGTAATGGGGCAGGTAAATCGACGTTACTTAAAGTCCTTAATAAAGAAGTGCCTTTAGATGAAGGACAAATTATTTATGAAAATAATGTTATTGTTTCACGCCTTCAACAAGATCCTCCTAGAGATATTCAAGGTAATGTATTTGATTTTGTGGCAGAAGGATTAAAAGATCAGGCGCAATTATTACGAGATTATTATGATTTATCTCATCAAATTGAGCAAAATCCAACAGAAAGTAATTTAACTAAGTTGGCAAAAATTCAAGAGCAACTCGATCATCAAAATGGTTGGCAACTAGATAATCGTATTCGTAATGTGATTTCATCACTTTCTTTAGATGGTGATGCATTATTATCATCATTGTCGGGTGGATGGTTACGTAAAGCCGCTTTAGCCAAAGCGCTGGTTTGTCAACCAACAGTTTTATTACTTGATGAGCCTACCAATCATTTGGATATTGAAACGATTAAATGGTTAGAAGAGTTTTTAAAAAGTTTTAATGGCAGTATTGTTTTTATTTCTCATGACCGATCTTTTATTCGACAAATGGCGACGCGTATTATTGATTTGGATCGCGGTAAGGTTGCATCATGGGGTTGTGATTATGATAGTTATTTAATTGGCAAAGAAGAAGCATTACGGGTTGAAGAACTACAAAATGCGGAATTTGATAAAAAATTAGCTCAAGAAGAGGTTTGGATTCGTCAAGGTATTAAAGCACGCCGAACACGTAACGAAGGCAGAGTACGCGCCTTAAAAGCAATGCGGCAAGAGCATCGCGAGCGCCGTCAAGTGATGGGCAGTGCTAAGATGCAAATCGAAGAAGCATTAAGATCAGGTAAAATTGTTTTTGAACTTGATGATGTCAGTTATCAAATTGAGAATAAACAATTAATTAAAGATTTTACCGTGCAAGTCTTAAGAGGTGATAAGATCGCCTTAATTGGACCTAACGGAGTGGGTAAAACGACATTACTAAAATTAATGTTAGGTGATTTAATCCCAACATCCGGTCATGTTCATTGTGGAACCAAGTTAGAAGTTGCGTACTTTGATCAGTATCGATTAGAACTCGATCCCGAAAAAACCGTAATGGATAATCTTGCTGAAGGTAAGCAAGAAGTGATGGTAAATGGGCGCTCAAGGCATGTTTTAGGCTATTTACAGGATTTTCTATTTCCACCCAAACGAGCACGTACACCAGTAAGAGCATTATCCGGTGGTGAGCGTAATCGTCTGTTATTAGCAAAACTCTTTTTAAAACCAAGTAATTTATTGGTACTTGATGAACCAACCAATGATCTTGATATTGATACGTTAGAATTACTAGAAGAACTTGTTAATGATTATCAAGGAACGGTTTTACTTGTTAGCCACGATAGGCAATTTGTGGATAATGTTGTCACACAATGCTGGTTTTTTGAAGATCATGGTCATATTGGTATTTATGCAGGTGGTTATAACGATGCTTTACAACAACAGCAACAAGCCAACCCCGTTAAAGCACAAATACCCCTTAATCAGTCGAGTAAATCAACTAACAATGAAGCTAATCTAGTTGTTGATAACAAAGATCAAACCACTAAAAAGAGAGGCAAACTGAGTTATAACGAGCAACGTGAATTGACTCAATTACCAATTAAGATTGAGCAACTAGAAGTGGCTATTAGTGATTTACAAACACAAATAGGTCATAGTGACTTTTTTAACCAACCTCATGACGTTACTAGCAAAATATTACAAGATTTGGCCGATAAAGAAGCTGAATTAGAAACTGTATTTACACGCTGGGAACAACTTGAATCGTTAAGCCAATAAGCGCTTGTTTAGCGCTTATTTTGCTAATAACCAAATTCGTTTGGATAATAAAAAGAATAAAAGTAATGCAATAACAACAAAAATTGAGCCAACAAAGCCAATGTAATGGGTTGAGAGTACAACTAAAACTTGGCTACCGACAAATGCGCCGCCACCAATTCCGATATTGTATATACCTGAATAGACCGATGTGGCAATATCTGCGGCATCAGGTGCAGCGTCAATCACTTTGCTTTGCATTACCATACCAATAATAGTTATCGAAAGACCCCATAACATACTTTGCATAATTGCAGTATAAAGACTTAAAGCACAAACATATAAAGACAATAAACAAATTATTAGCCCTATCATGGGTAAGACGAGAATCGCAATAGGGTATTTGTCAGCATAGCGAGCAAAAAGTATGCTACCTATCATGCCTGAAAATCCAACAGCTAATAATATAATGACAATAACATGTTGACTAAAACCGCCCACTTTCATCATAAATGGTGTGATATACGTGTAAGCAGTAAAATGACCCGTGATAATTATCGCCGTCAATAAATAGATATTCAAAAGAACAGGGCGTTTTAACACTTTTGGAATGTCTTTAAGTGAAATAACATTTAAGCTGGGTACTTGAGGCAATAAGTAGAGTAATAACACCATAATTGAAAATGCAATGATACTGATGCATAAAAAGGTTGCTCGCCAGCCCACGAGTTGTCCTATCATTGTACCAATTGGAATACCTAAAACGGTAGCCATTGATGTACCTACAACAATAAAACTCATTGCCTGTGCCCGTTTGCCATTTGGCGCTAATCGAACTGCTAATGGCGTAGTGATAGCCCAGAAAACGGCATGCGCACAAGCAATACCAATTCTAGCCACCATCAAACTATAAAAATTCCAAGCAAAACCCGCTAAAATGTGACTACAAATAAACAAACAAAAAAGTCCTGCTAATAATTTTCGTCTTTCCATTTTTGAGGTCAATACCGTCAATGGCAAAGACAATAACGATACCGCCCAAGCATAAATGGTTAATAAAAGCCCGGCATGAGCAACATCCATCGAAAAACTTTCAGCAATGTTGGGTAGTAATCCAACGGGAACAAATTCAGTGGTGTTGAAAATGAATCCAGCAAAAGCCAGACAAAGTATCGACGACCAAATTCGAGACCGTTTATTGGCATTATTCATGATATAACTTTATTGAAGGGATAAATTGATTTTGAATAATTATAACTGAATATTGTTAGTTATTAAACGGATAGGTAGCATAAATCTTGCTTAGCTATGCCATCTATGATCTTTAGATGACATAGCTTTCATAATGGGTAAAATTAGTTTGTTAACGCTGTGACTGCGGCTAACACTTTATCGTAATTAGGTTCGTCCGACGTTTCTTTAACATATTCAACATAAGCGATTTTATCATCTTTATCAACGACAAACACAGCCCTTGTAAGTAATCGTTTTTCTTCTATAACAACACCATATTTTAAACCAAAATCCAGATTTTTATGATCTGATGTCACTTTTACTGCATCAATTCCTTCAGCCGCGCAGTATCGATTTAATGCAAATGGCAGATCGACACTGACAGAGAATATTACGACATCTTTTAATTTTGCAGCTTCAACATTAAAACGGTGAACTTGCGCACTGCACACAGAAGTATCAATTGATGGTACCGAATTAATTATTCTAATCTTGCCTTTAAAATCCGATAATTTTATCGGCTCCATTTTACTATTTTCAACAGTAAAATCTGGCGCAGTATCACCAATTGTTATTTTTGGTCCTAGCAAAGTAACAGGCGTTCCTTTCATCGTGACTTCATTAACTCGTTTTTGCATAACTTTCTCCTAATTTTTAGTGTCACATTAACTTAACAGTAGTAGAAATAAGATGGAAAGGTGAGGATAGAAAAACTTTCTTTACTATAAAGCTAGATTAAATAATCATCAATAGTATCACAGGGTGAATAATGATGATTTACCCAATTAATAAAATTGCTAAAAACATTGCGATTTAAACGCAATGGTTATTTATCCATTTTGCAGCTTTATTAGGTGTAGGTATATAATGTTATTTCCTTTTCTAATACTTTATTGATCATTATGAGCCAACTTCTTATCACTGTGTGTTTACTTACTTTTAGTAATATTTTTATGACTTTTGCTTGGTATGGACATTTACGTTTTTTACATAATCAAGCTTGGATAGTTGCTGTTTTTATAAGTTGGGGTATTGCATTATTTGAATATTTATTACAAGTCCCTGCTAATCGAATTGGTTTTCAAGTCGCGACCGCGGGTCAGTTAAAAATTATTCAAGAAGTGATTAGTTTGTCTGTGTTTATTCCATTTTCAATTTACATTTTAAAAGAACCATTCAAAACCGATTATATTTGGGCCGGTTTATGTTTGCTTGGCGCTGTATTTTTTATGTTTCGAGATAAACTCTTTGCTTAATAGACTTTCACAACCTGAATAAATATTGATAAATACGATTTGGTTAAAGATAAAGCAAATAGGTTTGTTAAAAAATTTTCTGCTCAACACAAACAAAATCGCATTTATCAATATGTGACACTTATCACATAACAAAAATCCGACTGTTTATTCCAAAAATAATTCCATTTAAGATTGGCTGACTGTGAAGTAGTCAATCTGATCAAATAGCGTTTTAGCAACGCATTATCAAAATTTTTTATTACTTAAAGGAACTAACAAGGCAATTTGTTTCACAGACTATATTGATAGTGTAATGCCAAGTTTAGTAAGGAGATGTATATGAAACAACTTTTTGTCAAAAGTATTATCATTGGTTGTTTATTTTGTGCAAATGCTTTTGCGGCAGGCGTGAAAGATGTCACTACCGATCCGCAAGATTTTTATCTTAAAGAAGATCAAGCACCTGATAGTCTATTATTGCTACCACCCCCACCATCTTATAATAGTATTGATTTTTTAAGAGATAAAGCTCAATATGATTGGGGAAAATCTATGCGTAATACTGAGCGAGGCCATCAAGCCTATTTAGATGCTGACTCCAGTAAAGATAATGTTACTAAACAGTTTTCGCCATCTTTTGGTCACGAAATATCAATCAAAACAACTCCTGAGATTTATAAACTAATTACCACGATGAAAGAAGATGCGGGGGATCTCGCCACACGTTCAGCGAAAAACCATTATAATCGCGTTAGGCCGTTCTCTTTTTTTAACGAACCAACTTGTCGACCAGAGGATGAAAAAACATTATCCACTAATGGTTCATATCCGTCAGGCCACACCACAATGGGGTTTGCTATTTCACTAGTGTTGGCTGAGATAAATCCTGAGCGTCAAAATGAAATTTTAAAACGTGGTTATGAGATTGGTGAAAGTCGGGTAATTTGTGGCTATCATTGGCAAAGTGATGTGGATGCCGCTAAAGTGATGGCAGCAGCAGTTGTCGCGCAATTACATACTAACCCTGCATTTAATCAGCAATTAGCTAAAGCTAAAGCGGAATTTAGTCATTTAAAAAATCATTGATCTAAAATTTAACTTAGCGTTATTAAGTTGTAATTTATAATTAGCATTGAAATTGGCTTTTCATCATAAAAAGCCAATTGATTAACTCTTATACTGCTTTGAATGATATATCTGGCAAAATAGTTTCCCCTTGCCAATAAAGTTCACTAGCAATTAAGCTGGCTATTTGACAATAAAGTTGTGTAAATTCACTTTCGGGGTGACTAATTACAGTTGGTTTGCCAGAATCAAGATCTTGCCGTAGCATTTTATGTAGGGGTATTTGGCCCAATAATTTAGTGTGATATTGCTCGGCTAAATGCTTAGCACCACCTTCTCCAAAAATAGCTTCATGATGACCACAATTTTCACAGATGTGATAACTCATATTTTCAACAATTCCCAGCGTTGGAATGTTGACTTTGTTGAACATGGTAATGCCTTTTTTAGCATCAATTAAAGCAATATCTTGCGGAGTTGTAACAATAACCGCTGCTGTCACAGGAATACTTTGTGCAAGTGTTAATTGTATATCGCCAGTGCCTGGTGGCATATCGATAACTAAATAATCGAGCTCGGGCCAAAGTGTATCTTGTAAAATTTGTAACAATGCTTTACTTGCCATTGGGCCTCGCCATACCATAGCACCATCAGCATCAACTAAATAACCAATAGAGTTACTCACCAGTCCATATGCCATAATAGGGCTCATATGTTTATTATCTGGGGTTAATGGTTGCTGTTTTTCTGTGCCTAACATTGTTGGAATAGAAGGACCATAGATATCAGCATCTAAAATGCCAACTTTAGCGCCTTGCGCTTGTAATGCAAGGGCTAGATTAATTGCTGTTGACGATTTACCAACCCCGCCTTTTCCTGAGCTAACAGCAATGATATTTTTAATATTTTTAACAGCATGTTGACTATTGGCGCGTTTTAAAGTGGCTATGTTATAGTCAAGCTGCCAATTCACATTTTTAACATTATCTAACTTAAGTAACTCAGGCGTTAACTTAGCTTTTAATTCTTCAAAAGCAAGTCCCCAAGCAAATGGCATGGTTAAATGAATTGTGAGGGACTCATCAACATATTCACATCGCTTAACCGCACCAAGTGCAACTAAATTTTTTTGTAAAGTAGGATGCGTAAATGTTTCAAGAATCTGTTTTGCTTCCATGTTTTTTTGACCTTAAATTTTGTGTACCAGCTTTCTACTTATATTGTTTTAAATTATTAGTATTTCAAGTACGATGACAAACAGTTATCTAATCGATAAATTAAGTATTGCCATTTTATATGATTAATTATGCCTATTACACTTTGAATTCATGTTGAATTTGAGAGAAATGTTATTAAATTATGGCATAAATCTAGCGATAATCCCACGATTGATGTACTATTTCCGCCATTATGTAATAAAAGGTAATTAATCGACATGACAACAAAACGCAAAATATTGGTGACTTGTGCGCTTCCTTACGCAAATGGTTCAATTCACTTAGGGCATATGCTTGAGCATATTCAAGCTGATGTTTGGGTACGTTATCAACGTATGCGTGGTAATGAGATCTATTTTATTTGTGCTGACGATGCGCATGGTACGCCAATCATGCTTAAAGCTCAGCAATTAGGTATGACACCAGAGCAAATGATTGCAGACGTTAACATCGAGCACCAACGAGATTTTGCTGGTTTTAATATTAGTTACGATAATTACCACTCAACGCATAGTCCTGAAAATCGTGAAATATCAGAGCAAATTTATAAAAAGCTAAAAGCCAATGGCTATATTAAAACTAAAGTTATTTCACAATTATTCGATCCTGAAAAAAAGATGTTTTTACCAGATCGTTTTGTGAAAGGGACTTGCCCACGTTGTAAATCACCAGACCAATATGGTGATAACTGTGAAGTTTGTGGCGCAACCTATAATCCGATTGATTTAATCAATCCGCAATCAGTGGTGTCAGGTGCGACGCCGATCATGAAAGATTCTGAGCACTTCTTTTTTGACTTGCCTGCGTTTTCAGATATGTTACAAGCGTGGATTCGTTCAGGTACATTACAAGATCAAGTAGCTAATAAAATGCAGGAGTGGTTTGAAGCAGGATTACAACCATGGGATATCAGCCGTGATGCGCCTTATTTTGGCTTTGAAATTCCAGACGCACCAGGTAAATATTTTTATGTTTGGTTAGATGCACCAATCGGTTATATGGGCTCTTTCCTCAATTACTGCAATAAACATAATAAACCGATTTTTGATGAGTTTTGGAACAAAGACTCAACAACTGAACTTTACCATTTTATCGGTAAAGATATTGTTTATTTCCATAGCTTGTTTTGGCCGGCAATGTTAGACGGTAGCGAACATCGTAAACCTTCCAATATTTTTGTACATGGTTATGTGACAGTCGATGGCGCTAAAATGTCTAAATCACGTGGCACCTTTATCCAAGCAAGCACCTATTTGAAACATTTAGATCCTGACTGTTTGCGTTACTATTATGCAGCGAAATTATCGCCACATATCGATGATATCGATTTAAACTTAGAAGATTTTGTGCAACGTGTAAATAGTGATTTAGTTAATAAAGTGGTGAATATTGCCTCGCGTTCGGCAGGTTTTATCAGCAAACGTTTTGACGGTAAATTGTCTGATAATCTTGCTGAACCCGAACTTTATGCGTTATTTGTCGAAAAATCAATCGTGATTGCTGACTACTTTGAACAACGTGAATCAGGGAAAGCAATACGTGAAATCATGGCACTGGCTGATGAAGCCAATCGCTATATTGATGAAAAAGCGCCATGGGTAGTTGCTAAACAAGAGGGGCAGGAGCAAACTCTACAAGATATTTGCTCAATGGGTATTCATCTATTCCGTATTTTGATGACTTATTTAAAACCAATCGTGCCGTCATTAGCACAGCGCACCGAAGAATTTTTAGGTAGCCAATTAGCGTGGGATTCGATTAATCAACCTTTAATTGGACACACTATTAACCGATTTAAAGCCCTATTTAACCGTATCGATATGGATAAAATTACTGCTATGATTGACGAAACAAAACAACAAGCTGCATTAGCGACGCCAGCTAAAGAAAAAGTTGCCGAACCTATTGCTGAAACTATCAATTTTGATGATTTTGCCAAAGTTGATATGCGCGTTGCCTTAATAAAAAATGCAACTGTAGTTGACGGCTCTGATAAGTTATTGCAGTTAACACTTGATATTGGTGACGAAACTCGCAACGTATTTTCGGGCATTAAACAGTTCTATCCTGATCCATCGGTTTTAGTTGGTAGATTAACTATTATGATCGCCAACTTGGCTCCGCGTAAGATGCGCTTTGGTATCTCAGAAGGGATGGTACTTTGTGCAAGTGGTAAAGACGATAGCGAAGGTGTTTACTTATTATCACCAGATAGCGGAGCAAAACCGGGTATGCGAATTTCGTAACTGTTTATATTATTCACATCTTAACAAGTTAAACGTAAAAGCTTGTTAAGATGTTTTTAAGTAGATATTTAAATGAAATTGCACCTCACTACGATGGTTAGTTGAATTATAAGTTTTTACTTAACCAGCTATCGTGCAACCATTTTTGTGTTTGACGACCCGCACGAATAAAGTCCCATTCAACATCCCTTTCAAAAACCATTACTGTTTCGTCTGGTGCAATAATTGTCCAAAAGTAAAGACCTGTATTTAAATCACGGCATTTTACCTTCATACCTGTCAACGTCACTTTTTTTCCGTCAACGATGATTTGTTCATCATGCGTATCTATCCAATTATTGTTAAAGTTGTTTAATAAATCGGGTGCATAAGTTTCTAGAAATTTAAGTGTTATTGATAATGCTTTATCTTTATCTACTTGCGTTTTAGATGATTGATATTTCGGCAATAATCTAACAAATCCTTCTAATTTCCCAGTATTATTATCCAATAAAAATGAGATATGCTGGTTATTAAGTTGCATGGTTTCTTGCGGTTCAAAACGATATAGTGTCACTGGTTGTTTGTTGTGCTTTGCTTCAATAGTTAAAACTAACTTAAAATCACGTTCATTATTATCTAATAATTGTTGTAAATTGGGTGCAGCTTGGGTACTAATGTTTGTTAACTCGGTTAAGGCCATCGTATTTTCCTTTGTTTGGTGCAATTGTTGAGCATAGCATGTTGAATAACAAAAACTAAAAATTAGTGTCAGTTTGATTAATCGTTTTATCATAAATCAATTCCTAATGATGAGGGTTAAATTGATGATGAGTTGGATTGCGCAGAGTAAAAGTAAAAGAGAAAGCGCGGTTATTAGTATAAAAGGGTTAATTAAAGACGGTAAAAATGCCCCAAGACTTACACCAATAAACAAAATACAAGTATATAGTGATGTTGCAATACCTCTATCTTTAATCTCTGATTGTGTTGCTACATATACAATCATAGAAGGAATAGCATAAGCAAGACCAATGATGAATATGAAATGAGAGAGATAGAGGAAAAATAACGTGTTAATTTGATCATTTATAAAAAATGCCTGTATCAATAATGTTAATGCCATTAAGCAAAGCGCTATTGCTAGCACATATGCGGGTTTGATCACTTTAAATAGATAACTTGCGGTTAAACTAAATAGCATAGCAACAATACCAATGCTTCTTAAAGTTGGAATATGGCTGATAAGCGAGCTACGATATAATACGGAATAAAGTGCAACAAAACCGAGTAAAACGAATAATGAGCAAAGATATACTGGAAACAATTTTTTATTGATCAGTATAGTTGGTAACTTAGACAATATTGAAATAAGCGTTGTACTTGGTACGGCCAGATTATTTTTTTCGCTTTTTAAGTGATAGACGTAAAAAATAGTGGCACCACATGCATAAATACCGCCTAAAAACCACATTGCATAGAACAGTGAGTTTGAAATCAATAACGACCCTAACCATTGCCCAATTGTTGCTGCAAGTAAAAATGCACAACTAATTATTGATATCGCTTTAGATTTTGAGCTGTCAGGCAAGTTAATCGAAATCCACGCTAAAGCAACAGGCGGAAACGAGGCGGCGCAAAATCCCTGAGCTGAACGAGCAAGCAGTAGTAAATAGTAGTTTGGTAACAGTGGTAAGATAAAACTAACGCAGGCAAGTAATAGCAGACCAATGATTAAAGTGAGATCCTTGCCGATTTTGTCTGATAAACTTCCCCAGACAATCAGTCCGATAGCGTAGAAAATGCCAAAAAAGGTGGTTAATAATCCAATATTATCGGCACTTGCGTGAGTAACAAAAAGTAGTAGATTGGTTGAGACAGGCATTAATATATAAAGTTGACTCACAACGGCCAGTGCAATAAGAGGAATGTAAAAGGTACCTATAATTAATTTATATTTCATGTTAAGCTCTAAATATTCAATAATTGTAGTTAAAGTACAATTATTGAATTATAGAGTCATTTTTATCTTAAATGCAACATTATTTGTTGTTTAAAGAAATTGTGCCTTATAATAAGCGTTTATTTTGAATATAAGCAGGTTTTCGACATGGGTGATAATTCATTAAAAAATACGTATGATGACTTTTTATCAACTGTGATTGTTGGTATTGGGGAAGTTTCTGAAATGACTAAAATTCCAGTAAGGAAATTACGTTATTGGGAAGAAAAAGGCATCATTAAAACAGTTGACCCGCAATCTAAATCTCGCCAATTTGATTTAGCCAATATTAAAAAGATAATTCTTATTCAAGAATTGATTGATGATGGATATTCATTAGATGGCGCAGCTAAGAAAGTTGAAGAAAGGTTTGCTAAAATTGGCTCACTGATGAATTTAATTCAGATGTAACAATAGGTTTTTTAGGCATTAGCTGTTTAAGATACCATTTATTTAAATTAGATTTAAAAAAACTCAAAACGATAACAATGTTATGGTTTTGAGTTAGTTTTTATTCAAATATCATTCAATAGTAATATGGCATCATCTTACTATTTTTGATTTTCAGCTGGATTGCCTGAATATGGGAATATGCTATCTTTAAGTGAAAATGAAAAGTCTTTAGTGCTAATTTCACCAACGACTTTATCACTATCGTATAACGCCAACAAAAATTGTGCCATTTGTTCGGCTGAATGATATTTTGCAAAGCTTTTATTGTAGTCATAATCGGTGACATTGTTAGCTTTTTGTCCAAACTCTGTTTTGGTTGCAGCAGGCGCAAGGACTTTAGCTTGTAATGGCGCTTTAGCTTGTTTTAATTCGTGAGCTAAACCTTCAGTGAATGCACTAACATAAAATTTAGTTGCACAGTATGTGACTGCATTTGGTACTATTGTGTATCCGCCTCTTGATGAAAGATTAATTATTTGAGTATTCGCTTGATCTTGGTATTTACGCACATAAAGTGTTGATAGAATTGTTAATGCTTCAATATTTAAATGTAGCATTGATTCTATTTTATTTAAGTCCTGCTCTTTAACACTTCCATAATTGCCAAAACCCGCATTGTTAATCCAAGTCTCGATAAAATATTGATCAAGATCTTGAAAAAGTGAATGTACATTACTGGCTACGGATAAATCACATAATTTTATAATGACATCGACCGCTGGGTTGGTCTCTGCAATTTTGTTTTTAAGATCAATTAATTGTTCTTCCCTTCTTGCAATAAGAATAAGGGATTTATTGCGTTTAGCAAATTCAAGTGCTGTTGCATAACCTATACCAGAACTCGCACCTGTTATAGCTGTGTATCTTTTATCTGTCATATTCATATTTTATTTCCATTAAAACGATTATTAAATTTAATTTGTCTAGTAATTAAATAAAACGGTTAATTGCCATTTTTTTTAATATTAAAGCATTAAAGATAATTGAATTGTATCCCTTAATTTAAGATTTCCATGAATTATGTGGTAATTCACCTTCTTTGGTCGCTTTTGCTAAAGCTTCTTTTAATTGTTCACGATTAAGTGAAATGCAATAAGCAGGTTTAGCTCGTTCAAATCGCCAGCTTTCTGATAAATTGCCAACATCAATATAATCATAGCCAATTTGGTCAAGCAACTGACAAACTACCTGTTTGCTTGGCATATCATTACCAGCGACAGGCAGCGCTCTTCTGTTAACTTTATCATTTGGTTTAGCATCTTTAACGATATCTTTTGCAAGAATAGCATTAAATGCTTTGACTACTTTCGATTGGTTAAGGTGTTGAGCGACAAGTTCGCTGGTTGTTATTTGATGATTATCCAATAACTCAAAATGACCATCCCTATCAGGATAGTAGTTCATGGTATCAATAATAATTTTGTTACTTAGCAAATCTGTTGGTAACTGTTTATAGTTAGCAAAAGGTATTGCAGTTACGATAATATCACTAAATTCTATGGCTTCTTGTTGGCTGCCGATTTGACAACCTATCGAGCTTGCTACGCTGAAAAGTGTATTTTTTCCTCTTGAGTTGCTTAGCATAACTTGATACCCAGATTCTATAAATAATTTTGCACAAGCTTGACCAATAAAGCCCGCGCCAATAATTGATATTTTTTTCATTTTATATTTCCTCTGAATAAATAAAGTAGTTGTATTATCTTTATAAAATAATAGATAATAAATACGATAATAATTGATTTATTAACAACTAGGAGTTGATAATTGGATTTGTTAAAGTGCATGGAAGCGTTTGTTGTGACAGTAAAAACAGGATCTTTTGTTGCTACATCTGTTTCGTTAAATACTTCACCTCAAATGGTCACTAAATATATTTCTTACCTAGAAAAATACATTGGTTTAAAGCTACTTAATCGAACAACACGTTCACAGCATTTAACTGAATTTGGCAAACAGTATTATGAGCGGTGTTTGTTTATTCTTGATGAAGTTAAAGCAACAAAAAATCTTGCCCAGCAATTTAGTGAAGAACCTAATGGTCGATTAAGGATCAGTGCGCCAGTCAGTTTTGGTCATTTCAATTTAATTCCAGTTATTAGCTGTTTTATGAAGCGTTATCCCAAAGTAAATATTGATCTTCAATTAAGTGATCGCTATGTTGATTTAGTGCAGGATGATTTTGATGCTGTATTTCGTATCGGGGTATTAGATGATTCAAGCCTAATTGCTCGTAAACTCAAATCTTTTCAACTTATTTTTGCTGCTGCGCCAAGTTATTTGGCTCAATATGGAATACCATCAGTACCCAATGATATAAAAAAACACCAATGTTTAATTTATCAATATGTTAATCCAACAAGAAAAGATCATCTTTGGTCTTTTAAAGTCAATGGTCAAGTGATTAATCTTCCTATATCCGGAATGTTACAAAGTAATGATACCTTTGCGTTAGCACAAGCCGCAATTCAAGGATTGGGAGTAACGATGTTACCTGAGTCAATGCTAAGTGAAGCAATTAAACAACATAAATTATTACCCATTCTACAGGAGTATTTACCACCACCTAGAGAAGTTCATCTACTTTATACAGCGGATAAACGCCAGTTGTTGAAATTAAAGATGTTTATTGAATTTATAGTGGATAAGATGGCTTAGCTTATTCGATGTTGTTTACTATATGTATATTGGTCGATATAACTGAATCTAAGTGGGATAATATAATCACTAGTTAAAATATTGATAACAAAAAAAGGCGACTTAGTCGCCTTTTTAGTTAATAGTTTAAACGGATTTAAACTACTATTTATTTGATTGTCACTGTTGTGCTTAATTCTTTTCCTAACATATTGTTAAGGTAAACTAAGTCATCAGCAGTTAATGTTCCAACTGCATACTTCAACTGCAATAAACTCGTTAAATAAGTATATTTAGCATCAGATAAGTTGCGCTTAGAACTATAAAGCTGAGTTGTGGCATTTAATACATCAACAATAGTACGTGTTCCAACTTGGTATCCTGATGTGGTTGCTTCTAATGAACTTTCCGCAGAGACAACCGCTTGTTGGTAAGCTTTGATTGCACTGATAGATGACGAAATATTGTTATAAGAAGAACGAACTTGATTGATCACGCTACGATTGGTGCTTTCAAGTTTTTCACTAAAACTGACAAAGTTGTGTTGCGCTTGTTCAACTTGAGACATGGTTGCACCGCCCGAGAAGATTGGCATACTAACACTCACGCCAACATAGTTACTGCCTGAATAACTTTTACCATTACGGGCAGCAGGTGTGCCAGCAGAACTATAATTACCATATCGGTCGGTTTTATTGAGATTTGTCGATGCATCAACACTTGCTGTTGGCATATAACCAGATTGTGCTAACTTGATTTGATCGCGCGCGATATCTTGATTTAATTTCATTGTTAATAAATTCAGATTTGATGTTTCTGATTGTTTTAACAATGCGCCGATTTGAGTTGGCATTTCAGTTTTAAACGTATTGGTATTAATACTTGCTAACTGGGAATAAAAACGACCGCTGACTTGCCGTAAGTCTTCAATGGCGTTATTTAAATCATTTAAAGCATTAACTTGTTGTGCAACGGTTAAATCATAATTAGCTTTAGCATTTTGTACATCTGTAATAGCTACTAAACCCACTTGATGTTGTTGCTGGGTTTGTTCTAATTGACGACCAATGGCTTTTTTCTGAGCTTCGATAAAGCTTAATGCATCAAGCGCTTTTAACACATTAAAATAAGCAACTGAAGTATTTAAAATTAATGTTTGCCCTTGGTATTGATAGGTGATATCCGCAATACTCGCTTGTTTTTTTGTAATATCTAAATTTTTCCAATTAGCAAAATTGAATATACTTTGTGATAAAGTGACTTGATATAAATTACCACTTTTGCTTTTTTGTCCACTAGTATCACGGCGACCATGTGTTACACCGTAAGAAGCACTTAACCCAACTTGTGGTAATAAACTTGCTCGAGAGCCAGAAATTGCTGAATAAGCTTTGTCTTTATCGGCTAATGAACTTCGTAGATCTGGGTTCGTTTCTTTGGCTTGTTCATAAACCTGAACCAAATTTTCAGCAAAAACTGCTTGGCTTAATGTTAAGCCGATTAGAAAAGTTAGCGTTTTTTTCATCAATTATCTCTTTTAAGAAACATTAAAATATAATAGTACGTTGATTTAAGTGATTTTAACAGATAATTAGCATATAGTAAGCATAGTTTATGTAACATTCGCACTTTTTATTAAAATTTAGCTTAAAATTGAGAAACAATATGAAAATTATCAATAATCCTGTCCATTTCAACAAAAACGATGTGTTCAATCTAACCAAACGAGTTTTGTATAAGGGTTTTTTTTCATTACTTGAATATCGTTTTCAATACCGCAAATTCGATGGTTCTGTTAGTGAATTTGTCACTAGAGAAATTTTAGAACGTGGTCACGCTGTCGTGTTATTAGCTTATGATGTTAAACGTGATGAAGTTGTTTTAATTGAACAAATTCGTATTGCTGCTATTGAAACTCAAGATACACCATGGATGTTAGAGCTGATTGCCGGCATGATGGATCATGAAAATGAATCTTGTGAAGATGTTGCAAGGCGCGAAGCTATGGAAGAAGCCGGGATTGAAGTTGGTCGTTGTATGCCAATTACAAGTTATCTGGCTTCACCTGGTGGTCTAACTGAAAAATTGCATATTTTGGTTGGTGAGGTTGATTCAACGACAGCAAAAGGCGTTCATGGATTAGCTGAAGAAAACGAAGATATTAAAGTCCATGTAGTGAGCAGAGAACAAGCTTACCAATGGGTAGAAGATGGTTTAATTAATAATGCGGCTTCGATTATTGCACTACAGTGGTTACAACTTAATCATCATCGATTAAAAAATGAGTGGATGTAATGAGTATTGTTGATCACATTTAATTATTTCTTTCATTAAAATGTGATCTATTTTACACTTTAATATAACGCTAGGATTTATAATAAAAATTATATCACTCGCTACACCCCTAGGTTTTACTATTTCCGTCATTAACTGTAATGTATTAATGAATAATTGAGGTGAATTTTGGAATCACTTTTACAGCTTCCAACACAAAATAAACAACACGCCAAAATATTACAAATTACCGATATGCATCTTTTTTCAGATGATAATAGTGCATTACTTGGCGTAAATTCAAATGCCAGTTTTTTAGCGGTGTTAGATGAAATAAAAAGTACGAAAAGAAAGTATGATTTAATTGTAGCAACTGGTGATTTTGTACAAGATGGATCAAAAACTGCTTATCAACGTTTTGCAGAGCAAATTATAAGTTTAAAAACGCCTTGTGTATGGTTAGCTGGCAATCATGATAACTATGGCTATATGCAGTCTGTTTTTGCCGATTATAATTTAGCTGATAATAAGGTTGTATCACTTGGTGATAAATGGATAATCATTCTTCTTAATAGCCAAGTTGAAGGGCAAGCTTATGGCTTTTTAAGCAATATAGAGCTTGAATTTTTACAACATACTTTAGCCCAATACCCAGATAAGAATGCATTGGTTTTTTTGCATCATCATCCTATATCCTCCAGTTGTCATTGGCTTGATCAACATATATTAAAAAATAGTCATCAATTGGAACAAATTATCCAATGTTACCAACAAATAAAAGGGGTGGGATGGGGGCATATTCATCAAGAGCAAGATCATTTATGGCATCACTGCTTAGCGTTTTCAACACCATCAACTTGTGTTCAATTTAAACCAAATAGCTATGATTTTCAGTTAGCAGATAAAGATGCGCCAGGCTGGCGCGAAATTAAATTAAAAGATGATGGCTCAATTAGCACGTCTGTTTTTCGGATTGGCGACAATCGATTTGTACCTGATTTATCACAAAATGGCTATTAAATTACTGTAATTAAATATAACCAATTACAGTAATGGAGCAAAAAAGTAAAAGAGCCGTTCAACTACGTGCTGCCAAATTGGTCGTTGTTTCCACGTTTCGATATTTACTTCGTCTGATTGCGCTAAATATTTTTGTAAAAGGTTAGATAACGATTGGGCAAATTCAGCATCATCAATGACGGTGGTAATTTCAAAATTTAACCATAAACTGCGCATATCTAAATTTACAGTACCAACTAAGCTTAACTGGTTATCAATTAACACACTTTTTGTGTGCAATAAGTTATTATTAAACTGATATAGCTTTACACCACCATCGAGCAGTTCTGAAAAGAAAGCTCGACTTGCCCATTTGACCATTAATGAATCATTCTTTTTAGGAACAATGATAATTACTTCAACACCTCTTTGTGCAGCAGTACAAACTGCATGTAAAATATCATCGCTTGGTACTAAATAAGGTGTGGTGAAAATAATTTGCTCTTGTGCTGAATAAATAGCAGTAAGTAGCACCTGATGGATCATGTTTTCCGTATAACCAGGGCCAGAAGCAATAAGTTGCATGATATGCTTTTTCTCTTCTGGCGGCTCTGCAAAGTCGGTAATTTGCGGTAAAGCTAAATCTGTACCGGTTTCTAATTCCCAATCACTAGCATAAATTGCGCCCATTAAGGTCGTTACAGGTCCACGCATTCTTACCATGACATCGACCCATTCACCAACATGTTTATTTTGTTTAAAAAAGCGTGGATCAACAATATTCATACTACCTGTGTATGAAATATAATTGTCAATGATAGCCACTTTACGATGTTGGCGAAGATCGAGCCGTCTAAACATAAAGCGCAGTAAATTAACTTTAAGCGCTTCAACAATTATAATACCAGCAGCTCGCATTCTTTTGCTTGCATTAGTTTTAAGAAAATGGCGGCTACCAGCTGAATCAACCATTAAACGACATGTTACACCTCGTTTTGTGGCAGAAATCAGTGCGCTTTCAACATCATCTGCTCGACCGCCTTCGTTCCAAATATAAAAAACCATTTCAATATTAGAAGTGGCTTGATTAATGTCTTCAATGAGTTTATCAAATATGGTATCGGTGTCACTAAGCAGTTCGATATGGTTACCGTTTATACCATCAAGTCCGGTTTGATGTTTACAAAGTTGGAAAATGGGTTTACTTACTTGGCTAACTTTGGTGGTAAAAATATCAGAAAATACACTAATTCGATTGATAAAATTAGCAATGATTGGTCGCATTTTTTGCGCACGTTTAACGCGTTGTTGGCCTAAATGTGCTTCACCAAGTGAAAAATAAAGAATAATTCCAACGATAGGTAAGATGTAAATGACCAGCATCCAAGCAATGACATAAGTTGTTGGCCTACGCTTAAACACTATCCGTAAAGTTACTGCAACGATTATCAACCAATAAACGAAGAAGATTAATGAACTAATTAAGGCATGAAATGAAGTATATTGCATATTAGTTAACTATTGCTTAAGTTTAATTGACTAATGGGATCTTTGCTACAATCATAATGCTGAAAAATTTCAGGTAATGGCTTAGGATTGTTATGTTTATCAACTGATACATAAGTAAATACTGCGTCAGTAATACAAAAACGTTGAGGGGTGTCTGATGTGTCGAGTACTTTTTTTACCCAAACCTCAATGCCTATAGTGATTGAGGTTTTACCTGTTTTAATACAATGAGCATAACAACAGACAACATCGCCTACCATTGCCGGTTTATAAAATGTGATACTACTTGCATTGACTGTTACTACACGGTTTCTGGCGATCTCTTTTGATAAAATTCCGCCAGCTAGATCCATTTGTGACATAATCCAACCACCAAAAATATGGCCATGTGGGTTTGTGTCAGCAGGCATCGCAAGTGTTCTTAATACCAATTGTCCTTTAGGATTAGTTGTGTCTTGTTTCATGATGAAAGCCTTAGTTATAACATTTTACTCGGTACTAGCGTTTTTATTTAAATTTCGATAAATATAGATACCAGATATTAATGATAATAGTAAAGAGGCACCGGGTAAAATAAATACTTTGAAAATCCAAAAAAATTCATCAGGAGCATAATAAGTTGTGATTAAACTGATGACTCCACACGAAATGAAAAATACTATCCATAACAAATTTAGTCTGTTCCAGACAGCTAAATTTAATTGCAACTCTTTACCAAGCATTTTCTGTAAAAGATTTTTTTTAAAAATAAATTGGCTAATTAATAAAGCAGAAGCAAAGATAAAATTAATGATTGTCACTTTCCATTTAATGATATTGGGTTCACGAGTATATAATGTAAAACCACCAAAAATCATGATCATCAGGTATGATAACAACTCTACTTTATCTATTTTTCGATAAATAACGAGAATAATAAGAAAAGCAATGGTTGCTGAGATCATGAGTGCTTGAACGCCAGCAAAAATATCATACATTGTTAAAAAGACAAAAAAGAAAATCAGTGGAATAAAATTCAAAAGTTGTTTCATGTAATTATTAACCTGATAGATGAGATACTTATTAAGAGTTAAATAAGAAAAAAAGCCTATTAATAATAGGCCTTATTTTTTGGTATGAAGTTCGGGATGTGCTTTACAATTTCCTGATTGGCAATGACCGTAAAGATACAAACTATGGAACGTTAATTTAACGCCATATTGTTCGGCAATTTCTTTTTGCCTAGTATTAATAATTTCATCACGAAATTCAAATACTTCGCCACAATCTAAACATATTAAATGATCATGGTGTTTTTGAGTTGCGAGCTCAAAAACCGCTCGTCCACCTTCAAAATTATGACGTGTAACAATACCCGCATCATCAAATTGATTTAAAACACGGTAAACTGTGGCAAGTCCAATTTCTTCACCCATATCAAGTAACTTTTTATAAAGATCTTCGACTGTGATATGTTGACATGAAGGATCACGCAATAGCTCTAAAATTTTTAATCTTGGTAAAGTAACTTTCAAACCTGCGCTTTTTAGCGCAGCGTTATTATCGTTATCATGATTTGTCATATTGCATTCCAGTTTAGTTAGTTAATCAGTTGTATTATAAGATTAAGTACGGAAAATAAAATAAATCACTTTGATAGGTTAAATGTTCATTTCACTTTTTACTTGATTTACCCAAGTTGAAATAC
This sequence comes from Gilliamella sp. wkB171, assembly GCF_001693755.1. Lineage (GTDB taxonomy): Bacteria > Pseudomonadota > Gammaproteobacteria > Enterobacterales > Orbaceae > Gilliamella > Gilliamella apicola_F. The sequence continues at coordinate 306,104 of NZ_LYST01000043.1, read as the reverse complement.
GTTGCTCAGTCAATTCAGGTTGACGATCTTCATCAATCGCTAATCCAACAAAATGGTTGTCGTCAACTAAACTTTTAGACGCTTCAAAGTTGTATCCGTCAGTTGGCCAATGCCCAACAATTTTGGCGCCTTTAGGTTCAATAATATCGCGTATTGTTCCCATTGCATCACAAAAATATTCAGCATAATCTTCTTGATCACCACAACCAAAAATAGCAACGGTTTTACCATTAAAATCAATTTGTTCTAGATTAGGAAAAAAATCATCCCAATCTGCTTGTGATTCACCATAATACCAAGTCGGAATGCCGAAAAAAAGATAATCATATTTTTCTATATGTTCTTTGGTGGTTTTTGCAATATCAAAAAGATCTGCTTGTTCACTTCCTAAAATGAGTTGGATTTGTTTAGCTACATTCTCTGTATTACCTGTATCACTACCAAAAAAAATACCGACGTTTGCCATATTTGTACCTTCACTGTTTTACAATATAAAAAATATTTTTTGAGTATATCATTGTCACCTGTTATCAGCAATAATTCTCAATTACAATCATCATACCATATTATTTTTCTACACAATTGATTGATCTTGGATTAGAATTGTTGAAAATTTAATAATAACTTAAGTTATGGAATTTATTTATGAACCTGCACGAGTATCAATCAAAATATCTTTTTAAGCAATTTAATTTACCTGTTCCAGAAGGTTATGTTTGTAACTCAATTGATGAAGTACAAGATACCTTAGCTAAATTGGCGTCTCAAGCAGATATTCAAGCTTGGGTGGCTAAGTGTCAGGTTCATGCTGGTGGTCGTGGTAAAGCAGGTGGCGTGATTTGTACACAAAATTTTAGTGAGATAAAACAGTTTGCTGAAAAGTGGCTGGGTAAGCATTTGGTGACTTATCAAACTACCTCTACAGGTCAACCGGTTAATCAAATTCTCATTGAAAAAGCATCGAATATAGATAAAGAACTGTATTTAGGTGCAGTAATTGATAGAAGTTCTAAACGAGTAGTTATTATGGCCTCTACAGAGGGCGGGGTTGATATTGAAAGTGTCGCTGAAAAATCACCCCATCTAATTCATAAAATTTCACTTGATCCTTTAACCGGACCTTGTGCGTATCAAGGTCGTGAACTTGCATTTAAATTGGGTTTATCAGGTAAGCTGATTAATCAATTTGCTAAATTATTTGTCAATTTAGCTACACTTTTTTTAGAAAACGATGTGTCTTTAGCTGAAGTGAATCCTTTAGTGATTACTGATTCTCAAGAGTTGATTTGTTTAGATGCAAAAATTGTTATTGATGATAATGCGCTTTTTAGACATCCAAATTTAAATGTGCTAAGAGATACCACACAAGAAGATGAACGCGAATCAATTGCAGCCAAACAGGGAATTAGCTATGTATCTTTAGAAGGTAATATTGGCTGTATGGTTAATGGTGCTGGTCTTGCCATGGCTACTATGGATATAATCAAATTATATGGCGGTGAACCGGCTAACTTTTTAGATGTCGGTGGTGGCACGACTAAAGAGCGTGTATCTGAAGCATTCAAATTAATTTTATCTGATAAAAATGTTAAAGCAATTTTAGTCAATATCTTTGGTGGTATTGTTCGATGTGATTTAATTGCTGATGGAATTATTAGCGCAATAAAAGAAATAGGTCTTGCGGTTCCCGTTGTTGTCCGCCTTGAAGGTAATAATGCAGAGATTGCTCGAGATATATTAGCTGAAAGTCAGCTAAATATTATTACTGCAAAAAGTTTAATAGATGCTGCACAAAAAATAGTTGCTGTTGCATAATAAGAAAGAGTGGAGAACGGAAATTATGTCAATTTTAGTTAATAAAGATACCAAAGTTATTTGCCAAGGATTTACTGGCAGCCAAGGAACCTTTCATTCACAGCAAGCACTAGCCTATGGCACTAAATTAGTTGGTGGTGTAACACCAGGGAAAGGCGGAACTCAGCATTTAGGTTTACCCGTTTTTAATACCGTAAAAGAAGCAGTTGCAACCACGGGAGCTACTGCAAGTGTTATTTATGTACCAGCCGCATTTGGTAAAGATTCAATTTTAGAAGCAATTGATGCCGGCATTAAATTAATTGTCTGTATTACAGAAGGTATTCCAACCTTAGACATGTTAATAGTTAAAGAAAAACTAAAACAAACCGATACTGTCATGATTGGACCTAACTGCCCGGGAATTATTGTTCCTGATGAATGTAAAATAGGTATTATGCCGGGGCACATTCATTTAGCCGGTAAAATAGGCATTGTTTCCCGTTCGGGTACTTTAACTTATGAAGCAGTTAAACAAACTACCGACATCGGGTTAGGTCAATCAGTTTGTGTCGGGATTGGTGGTGACCCTATTCCGGGTAGTGATTTTATTTCAATTTTAAAATTACTTGAGCAAGACCCTAAAACAGAAGCTATTGTTATGATTGGTGAGATTGGTGGTAGCGCCGAAGAGGAAGCCGCTGAGTATATTAAAAAACATGTCTCTAAACCTGTTATTGGTTATATTGCAGGGGTATCTGCACCATCAGGTAAACGTATGGGGCATGCTGGTGCAATTATTTCGGGTAATAAAGGCACTGCTGAAGAAAAAACCAGAACGCTACAAGCTGCCGGTATAACTGTTGTTAGTAGTTTGGCTGATATCGGTGATGTTGTAAAAAAACAATTTAATATGTAGTTTTTTGATATCCGTCAAATTATATTTTAAAATATTGATGTACAATATCGAACAATAACGATATTAATTTAGTGAGCATTTATGGAGTAGGGAGCAAATATGTTTGATATAGTTGAACTATCACGCCTCCAATTTGCACTTACTGCAATGTATCATTTCATCTTTGTACCATTAACGCTTGGTTTAGCGTTTTTGTTAGCAATTATGGAAACAGTATACGTTGTAAGTGGTAAGCAAGTTTGGAAAGATATGACCAAATTCTGGGGAAAACTCTTTGGTATTAATTTTGCCGTTGGTGTTGCCACAGGTTTGACAATGGAATTTCAGTTCGGCACGAACTGGTCATATTACTCACACTATGTGGGGGATATTTTTGGTGCGCCACTAGCTATTGAAGGTTTAATGGCATTTTTCCTAGAATCAACAATGGTTGGTCTATTCTTTTTTGGTTGGGATAGATTAAGTCGAGGTAAGCACTTATTGGTTACTTGGTGCGTTGCTTTTGGTTCAAATCTTTCTGCATTGTGGATATTAGTGGCTAATGGTTGGATGCAATTCCCTGTTGGTTCTGAATTTAATCCTATCAATGCTAGAATGGAAATGGCGAACTTTTTTGAGTTAATTACCAATTCTGTTGCGCAATATAAATTTGTTCATACTGTTGCAGCAGGTTATTTAACTGGTGCTATTTTTGTTTTAAGTATTAGTTCATACTATCTACTTAGAAAACGTGATGTTGCTTTTGCCAAACGTTCTTTTGCTGTGGCGGCAATGTTTGGTTTTATCATGTCGATTTTAGTTGCGTTTATGGGTGATGAAGCTGGTCACGAAATGACTACTGTTCAACCAACTAAACTCGCTGCGATTGAAGGTGAGTGGGAAACTCAACCTGCACCAGCATCATTTAATGTTATAGCTTTTCCTTCTCAAAAAAATAAAGAAAATTTATTCGCTATTGAGATCCCATATGTTATGGGCATTATGACGACACGTTCATTAGATACTCAAGTTATTGGTTTGAAAGACATCTTAAATACCAATGAAACTAAGATTCGTAATGGTGTTTTGGCCTATACAAACTTGGAAAAAATTCAAAAAGGTGATCAAGATCCTGCCGTATTAAAAGCTTTTGAAGATAATAAAGCTGATTTAGGTTATGGCTATTTGGTTAAACGCTTTACTGATCGTGATAATTTAACTATTCCTGAAGCAACAGAACAACATATTAAAGCTGCTGCTGAGGATTCTATTCCTACCGTTTGGCCGCTATTTTGGGCATTCCGTGGTATGGTTGGTCTAGGATTATTGATGATTCTTGGTACTGGTTTTGCTTTGTGGACCACTTATAAAAATAAAATTACAGAAAGACGCTGGTTACATCGCTTATTAATGTTGTTTTTACCATTTCCATGGCTTGCTTGTGAGTGTGGTTGGTTTGTTGCTGAATACGGTCGTCAACCTTGGGCTATTCAAGATATTTTACCAACAGGTGTAGCAAATTCGTCATTAACTCCAGGTGAAGTATTATTTACAATGATATTGATTTGTGGTCTTTATACCTTATTTTTAGTTGCTGAAATGTTCTTAATGTTTAAATTTGCACGTTTGGGACCGAGTTCTTTAGGTACAGGCAACTATCATTATGAAAAAACACAACCGGTAACAGAATAGGGCATAGGGAGTATACACAATGATTGATTACGAAATTGTACGCTTCATCTGGTGGGTGCTGATTAGTGTTGTTTTAATCGGTTTTGTTGTCACAGATGGATTCGATATGGGGGTGGGTATTTTGCTACCATTTATCGGAAAAACTGATACAGAACGCCGTATTATGATAAATGCCATTGCACCTCACTGGGATGGTAACCAAGTATGGTTAATTACTGGTGGAGCAGGTATATTTGCAGCTTGGCCAATGGCTTATGCTGCTTCATTTTCTGGCTTTTATATTGCGATGATTTTAGTGTTATGTGCGCTATTTTTTAGACCAATTGGTTTTGATTATCGTAGTAAATTAGAAAATTCAAAATGGCGTAACTTATGGGATGGCGGTATCTTTGTTGGGAGTTTTGTTCCTGCATTGGTATTTGGCGTTGCATTTGGAAACTTACTAGAAGGTGTTCCGTTTAGATACGACAATACTTATCGTGTATTTTATGATGGTAACTTTTTCGGTTTGCTTAACCCATTTGCTCTATTAACTGGCGTCGTTAGTTTAATGTTAATAGTTGCTCATGGCGGAGCATGGTTGCAAATGAAAACCTCTGGTGAGCTTTATTTGCGCGCAAGAAAAGCGACTCAAATTGCGAGTTTGATTTTAGTCATTGCTTTTGTTTTAGCTGGAGTTTGGGTGGCTTTTGGTATTCATGGATATGAAGTGACAAGTGTTATTGATCACAATGCAGCCTCTAATCCATTAGCGAAGACTGTATCTACCGATACATCATGGTTAACAAATTATATGAATTATCCAATTTTATGGTTAGTGCCTGTTTTAGGTGTAGTTTTGCCATTGTTAACTATCCTTTGTTCTGGTTTAAATAAAAACGCATTAGTTTTCATTTTATCGTCATTAACAATTGCATGTGTATTATTTACTTATGCTATCGCGACATTCCCATTTATTATGCCATCAAGCATTATGCCAAATGCAAGTCTAACTATATGGGATGCAACATCAAGTCAATTAACACTTAATATTATGTTTGTAGTGGTATTAATCTTCTTACCAATAGTGCTTTTATATACTATCTGGTCATATATTAAAATGTTTGGACGACTTGATAAAAATCATATTGAAAATAATAAACATTCTCTTTATTAAGGAACAGATATGTATTATGTATTATGGTTTGTAGGCATTATTGCAGCTTGTATGTTATCTGCCGTTACTGGATTATGGGTAGAACATATTAGTAGTGATAAAGAGTCAAATAATCAGTAAGTTAGTAGTATAAAGTTAATTAAAAAGGTGGCTTATCGTCACCTTTTTTTAATTTAAAAATTGTCACTATAATCGAATTAGTCACAAATGATAATTGTTTTCATTTAAGTAATTTTATATCATAGTGCGGCGAATTTTATATTTAGATATAATAGTAACAAATTTTTTTACGTGATATTTGGATATGAAACAATTTAATTGGAATGCAAGGGTTTATTATGAAGATACCGATGCAGGTGGAGTTGTCTATCATGCTCGGTATCTTGCTTTTTTCGAACGAGCTAGAACCGAAATGCTAAGACAACTTGATATTAGTCAACAAAAGTTATTACAAGAAGGTATTGCTTTTGTTGTAAAAAAGATGGATATTAGCTACCTCTTTCCAGCTCGTTTAGATGATATGCTAACAATTAGCAGTAGCATTGAGCAAGTTCGCAAGGCGTCTATTATCTTTAAACAGACTATTTTTAATCAAAACAAGCAAGCTATCAGTACTGCTGATGTGATTATTGCATGTGTAGATATGACTAAAATGAAGCCATGTGGGCTTCCTAAGTTATTAGTTTCGGAGTTTATATAAGTGGAAAATCTTAATATTATTGATTTGTTTTTACAAGCAGGTTTATTAGTACAATGTGTGATGATATTGCTACTGAGCTTTTCTGTTATGTCTTGGGCTATTATTTTTCAACGTAGTAAAATTTTAGGAAAAGCTAAAAAACAAGTTGATCAATTTGAAAATAGTTTTTGGGCATCTGATGAATTAAATGTTTTATTTGATAAAGCAAAATTCAATAAAGAAGATATTAGTGGTACAGAACATATTTTTTATTCGGGTTTTAAAGAGTTTTCTCGACTATATCAAATTAATCCAAATATGCCAGAAGCGGCATTAGATGGTGCATCTCGCTCAATGCGATTGGCCATGAATCGTGAACTTGATAATTTAGAATTACATATTCCTTTTTTAGGAACGGTTGGTTCTATCAGTCCATATATTGGTTTATTTGGTACTGTTTGGGGGATAATGCACGCATTTATTTCATTAGGTGCAGTTAAACAAGCAACACTTCAAATGGTTGCACCAGGTATTGCAGAAGCATTGATTGCAACCGCTATAGGGCTATTTGCTGCTATTCCTGCGGTGTTGGCATACAATCGTTTATCATTAAGCGTCAGTAGAATAGAGCAAAGTTATTTAAACTTTATTGATGAATTTTCAGCTATTTTACAACGTCAAGCTGTTGCTGTTAGGAAGTAATTAATTATGAGCAGACGTTCACGTTATTCCACAAAATCCGAAATCAATATAGTTCCATTATTGGATGTACTATTGGTATTGGTATTGATTTTTATGGCAACTGCACCCATTATCAGTCAAAGTGTTGAAGTTGATTTACCTGAAGCGTCGGAATCAAAAACAGTTTCACCTTCAGATAATAAACCAATCATCATTGAAGTGTCTGATGTTGGCGTTTACGCATTGATCATTGATCAAGATCGTCAATCAAATTTACCTCAAGAGCAAATTGTTGCCGAGGTTAAGCATCAAATTTCACTTAACGAAAAAGCTGTTTTTTTAGTTGGTGGTGCTAAAAATGTTCCTTACGAAGAAATTATAAAGGCGTTGAATTTATTACAATCTGCAGGCGTTAAATCTGTTGGATTGATGACTCAACCAATTTAATTAAACATAATAATACGTTAAAAATGTCAGCAATGTCTTATAAGCCAAATTCTCAATTAAGCGTACCAATTGTAATATCTATTTTATTGCATTTAATATTAATTATCATTCTTGGCTATAGAGCTATACAGGATGATAATGCTAATTATGGTAGTATTAATGGCCAATCAATTGATGCGATTATGGTTGATCCATCGGTTATGACTGAACAATATCAAAGGCAATTACAAGCTCAAACCAGTCAACAAAAGGCGGATAAACAAAAACAACAACAATTAGAAAATCAAGCTAAAGAGTTACAAGAAAAGCAATTAGCTGAACAGCAACGGTTAAAGGATCTTGAGAAAGAGCGTTTAAAAATTGCTGAACAACAAAAACAGCAAGAGGCAGAAAAAGCCGCTGCTGAAAAAGCTGCAGCAGAGAAAGCTGCCGCTGAAAAGGCTGCAGCAGAAAAAGCCGCTGCTGAAAAGGCTGCAGCAGAAAAAGCTGCCGCTGAAAAGGCTGCAGCAGAAAAAGCCGCCGCTGAAAAGGCTGCAGCAGAGAAAGCCGCCGCTGAAAAGGCTGCAGCAGAGAAAGCCGCCGCTGAAAAGGCCGCAGCCGAGAAAGCTGCCGCTGAAAAGGCCGCAGCAGAGAAAGCTGCTGCTCAAAAAGCTGCGGCAGAGAAAGCCGCTGCTGAAAAGGCTGCAGCAGAAAAAGCCGCCGCTGAAAAGGCCGCAGCCGAGAAAGCTGCCGCTCAAAAAGCTGCGGCAGAGAAAGCCGCTGCTGAAAAAGCCGCAGCCGAGAAAGCTGCCGCTGAAAAGGCCGCAGCAGAAAAAGCCGCCGCCCAAAAAGCTGCGGCAGAAAAAGCTAAACAAGCTAAAAATGATAAAGCATTAAATGATCTGTTAGGTGGATTAACTTCATCAGGTGCGCCAAGTACTTCAAATGCTCAGGGATCAACCGCTAGTCGTAAAGGCGTATCGGATGGTGAATTAGACAAATATAAGTCATTAGTACAAAATGCAATAAGTAATAAATTTATTAATCCTCCTAATGTTTATAGTGGTCAACACTGTGTTTTGCAGATTCAAATTGCCCCCGATGGATTATTACTTAATGTAATTTCAAAAGGTGGGGATGATGCTTTATGCCGCGAAGCGCTTGCCGCTACCAAACTTGCGGTGATACCAAGACCTGCCAATAATCTGTATAATGAAGTAAAAAATATGACTCTTGAATTCCAACCAAAATAACTTAATGCTCAAATTTTGTTCTTCATAAAATAAATTTTCAACATCTTTCACTGAAAGATGTTGAAAACGAATTAAACGTCCCAATATATTCTCTATTCATTCCAAATTTAGTTATTGTAAGTAAGAGAAGGAGCAGAATATGACAACAATAGTCAGTGTTCGCCGTGAAGGGCAAGTGGTTATTGGTGGTGATGGGCAAGTGACACTTGGTGAACGTATAATTATGAAAGGCAATGCCCGTAAAGTTCGTCGATTATATAATAACAAAGTAATTGCAGGATTTGCAGGTGGTACTGCTGATGCGTTTACGCTTTTTGAGTTATTCGAGCGAAAACTTGAGATGCATCAAGGTCACTTAACTAAATCAGCAGTAGAATTAGCTAAGGATTGGCGAACCGATAGAATGTTACGTAAATTGGAAGCATTGCTTGCTGTTGCCGATGAAAGTGCCTCATTAATTATTACTGGTACAGGTGATGTTATTCAACCAGAAGACGATTTGATTGCTATTGGTTCGGGAGGACCTTATGCTCAAGCGGCAGCACGTGCGCTACTGGATAATACTTCATTATCTGCACATGATATTGTGCAAAAGTCATTATCAATAGCGGGAGATATTTGTGTATATACCAATAACTTCCAAACAATTGAAGAACTTAATTATTAATTAATCCGATTTAAGAGAAATTTATTATGTCTGAAATGACTCCTCGCGAAATAGTAAGCGAATTAAACCAACATATCATTGGTCAAGATAAAGCAAAACGTTCTGTTGCTATTGCATTGCGTAATCGTTGGCGTCGTATGCAGCTTGATGAAGCGTTACGCCATGAAGTAACACCCAAAAATATATTAATGATTGGACCAACAGGGGTAGGTAAAACCGAAATTGCTAGAAGGCTAGCGAAATTAGCCCATGCTCCATTTATTAAAGTCGAAGCGACAAAATTTACAGAGGTCGGTTATGTTGGTAAAGAGGTTGATTCCATTATTCGTGATTTAACCGATTCTGCTGTCAAAATGATTCGCCAAGAAGCGATAGAAAAAAATCGCAATCGTGCACAAGAGTTAGCTGAAGAACGTATTTTAGATGTACTGGTTCCACCAGCGAAAGATGGATGGGGACAGGTTGAAAATAATAACGATTCAACAGCTAGACAAGCTTTTCGAAAAAAACTGCGTGAAGGTGCACTTGATGATAAAGAGATTGAAATTGAAGTGGCAGGCGTAAATATTGGTGTCGAAATCATGGCGCCTCCTGGCATGGAAGAAATGACAAATCAATTACAATCGATGTTTCAGAATTTAGGTGGTCAAAAAACTAAACCACGTAAAATGAAAATTAAAGATGCATTTAAACAGTTAATTGAAGAAGAAGCAGCTAAATTAGTTAATCCTGAAGAACTCAAACATCAAGCCATAGAAGCTGTTGAACAAAATGGTATTGTGTTTATTGATGAAATTGATAAAGTTTGTAAGCGTGGTAACTCTTCTGGTCCAGATGTGTCTCGTGAAGGGGTGCAGCGTGATTTATTACCTTTAGTTGAAGGATGCACGGTATCAACTAAGCATGGTTCAGTAAAAACTGATCATATTTTATTTATTGCTTCTGGTGCATTCCAAACAGCAAGCCCATCAGACTTAATACCGGAACTTCAAGGGCGTTTACCAATTCGAGTTGAATTACAAGCATTAACCAGTGAAGATTTTGAGCGTATTTTAACTGAGCCAAATGCATCACTCACTGTACAATATAAAGCACTTATGGCAACAGAAGGTGTAAATATTGATTTTACGACAGATGGTATACGTAAAATAGCTGAGTCTGCTTGGCAAGTAAATGAGCAAAATGAAAATATTGGTGCTCGTCGATTACATACCGTGCTCGAACGTTTAATGGAAGAAGTTTCGTTTGAAGCGAGTGAACTTAATGGGCAAACAGTTACAATTGATGCTAAGTATGTCGGTGAGCATTTAGATAAACTCGTTGCAGATGAAGATCTTAGCAAGTTTATTTTGTAGCTTTATTTTTAATTGCTAAACAAAAAAGGTGAGTATAATACTCACCTTTTTTGTTATTCATTTGTCTTATTTTTTATTTAGTTAGTAAACCTTCTAAAAGATCTACTGCTTTTTGTTTAGAATTTGATTTAGAGTCATCTTTTGAATTACGTCCTTCAAGTTTATTGCGTAGCTTATCTAACTTGTCTTGCAACTTATCACTGAATAAATCCTTAATGACTTGTTCTAAATCAATTTGGTAATGCAGATTAGCAAATTGCCCATAAATATGTAACGGTATAGTTAGCTTTTGTAGTTTTGCAATGGTTTCATTTTTACCATTCCAGCCACCTAAGAGTTTAATATTCATGTTAACATCTAAATCTTTTTTAGTCATACCAACTCTGCCTGATCCAGAGGTGACATCAAGTGTTTGAGAATTAGCGCCTAACGTTGTTAGTTCTAAATTACCATTACTTAAATATCCATTAGCTGTGATATTAGAAAATTCAGTATAGTTTTTTTGATTTTCTGGATTAGAGATATCTTTGGTATATTTTGCCGCTGCATTTTGAATAATATTATTGATATTAATATTATTTAACCTGGCATTGGTCACATTGATTGCTACGTTACCCTTGATACTTTCTAATAGTCGATTACCGATTAATGTGTTCGCTTCTAAATCACCATTTGCATTAAATGATCCTTGCAAATCATTAGGTGTTTCTATTTGGGTAAAGAAAGTATTCAGATCAACATTACTAATTTTAGGACTTAATTTAATTAGTGTATTTTTTTGCTTACCATTTGCGATACCTGTTGCCATTACATGGCCTTTAGCAAAGTCAAAATTGATATCATTAAAGGTGGCAACACCATCATTATTGACCATATTTACATTGATATTATTCAATATGATTTTATTAGCATCTAATTGTTTTAAATTGAGTTTAAGTTTAGCATTAAAGCTATTAAGAAAATTGAGCTCATTCTCAATTTTTTCAACGTTTGATACAACAGGTGGGGTTTGTTGTATAGTGATATTGTCGTTTACTTTTTTATCATTGGTTAAAAAAGTCGATAGGTTTAGTTTATCTGAGTTAAGCTGTAGATCAATATCAGGTTTGTTGTCTAAAATAGCAGTAAATGCACCATTAAAATTGTTTTCATTGATTGAAAAAGATAAATTTTTACTACTTATTTGCATTGGATTTGTTTGTTGATAATTAAATAGTCCATTTATATTGCCTTTTAGAGCTTTGAACGATGAGGTAATGCCTTTATAAGTATATTCAAACTTCTTCAAGTCAATCAGTGCGCTATTAGGATATTGCGTTAAATCCACATCAGCATTAGCAGCATAATAAAGATCTTGTTGATTACGATCAACATTGCCCTTTACATCAATTGTCATTTTTCTATCTGATTTTTGCTCGATCGCTAAGTTAATATTGCGAAAGTTAATCAAATCATCTTTATGTTGAATAACAACAGTACTATCAGTTACTTCAAGCTTATTAAATGTAAACGCCCAGCTCGATGGTTTTGCTGGTTGTTTAGTTTGTGATATTTCACCGTTAGAAGTGTTTGGCTTGTTAGCTTCTTTGTTCTCAAAAACTAATCCTTTACTTTCATCGGTAATATTAATAATAGCCGATTTTATAAATACATTTTTGACAGTCAATTTTTTAGAAAACAGTGGGAATAATTCCACATCTAAACGCATATTATCTGCTGTTAGGATAGGTTTTTTGGCATCCTGATCAGAAAGCTTAACCGAATCAGTCAAGATACTGACTTGTGGCCAAATGTGCCAACGTAAATTTCCCTCGATAGTTAATTCATAGCCTGTTTTATCTTTGACGGTATCGGTTATAAATCCTCGAAAATTATTTGGGTCAACAAAAACGATTAATGAGACAATGCCGATTGAAATAATGAGGATTAAAATTAAAAGCGTAACCAATATTTTTTTGATCATATTAATGTTCCTTTAGAATATAAGCTACTAAGCGTGCTAGTCTTTATCAATACGACTGGCAACTGCACCTTGTTGATCTTTATATTTTGCATCTTTTCTGCTGTTGTAAGGTCTTGCTGCTTTTCCAGTTAATGTTTCAAAACTTAATGCACCAATTGTCATTCCTGGTCTAAGCGCTAATGGAATTTTTCCAGAATTGTAAAACTCTAATACAATTTGTCCTTGCCAACCAGGATCGATACGGTGAGCGGTCACATGTACCATCAATCCTAATCTTGCCAGTGATGAACGGCCATCTAGCCAGCCAACTAAGTCGTCAGGAATAGTGACGGACTCTAACGTGACGGCTAAAGCTAACTCACCGGGATGAAGATAAAAAGCATCGCCTTCTGCAAGGACCATTTCTTCACTCATTACGCGTTCAAGAACCGCTGATACTTGTTCTTTAGGACCACTTAAGTCTATATAAGGTGTAGTATGTTCCCGAAAGGTACGAAATTTATTACCCAATCTAACATCGACGGTTGCACCATTGATGCAATGAGTTGTTGGTTGCGGTGTAATTTTTAGTTTACCACTTTGTAAATACGCTTCGATATCTCGATCGCATAATCTCATGAGTTATCCTTAAATATACTGTTATTTGCTTATTCTAACAGGTTCTAACGATGCCGTCGATGTTGATAATTTAGGGTTTGATGACCCATGCGCGGCCATAATGATTATAGTATCCGGCTAATTTTCCTGGTTTATCACCAATTCCTAAATAAAGATCAAAATGTTGTCCTTTAATTGCGCCACCAACATCCAACGCGACCATCAACCGCGTTTCACGGCGACCTCGATATTGACCATCGTTATCAAGTAAGGGAACATCCACTAACACAACTGAGCCAATAGGAATAAGTGATTTATCTGATGCTACCGATGCATTGGCAACCAGTGGTACCGCTGCTGCACCTTTTACCTCAGCATTAGGTTGAGGTTTGAAAAAAACAAATGAACGATTTTGAATTAATAACGCTTTGACTTGTTTTTCACTTTTGTTTTTAGCCCAATCTTTAATGGCTTGAATCGACATTTTGTCTTTATCGATTTCGCCTTGTTCGACTAATAAGCGTCCTATGCTTGAATAACCATGACCATTTTTACCACCATAACAGAAGAAAACTAAAGGGGTACCATCTTCAAAATCAATGTAAGCACTTCCTTGTACTTCCATAATAAAATTATCCATTAAGGAATTACTGTAAGCAATTTCAAGGCCCTTTCCGGACAGAGCGCCATTATAAATTTGTTCGCGATTTGGTAATCTTCCAGTACTTTTTGCAGGCATTTTATAAATAGGGTATTTGAACTCTGCATTTGGTTGGTGTCTTGCTTTGATGACAGGGGTATAGTACCCCGTTAAATGGACATTACCATAACCATCTTGACCTGCCATTTCATAACTATTTAGCCCAACTTTGTTAAATTCATCCGCCCCTAACGAACGGTTAATCCAGTTATCTATTGCTTTATAAATATGTTCATTTTTTCGATATAAAGATGGGGATGTAGATTTAATTTTGTTAACCTGAAGCACATAATCGGTAATATTGACTGGGATCCCGAGATCTGGATGACTAACATTCAGTGGTGAACTCAGTTTACCATCTTTGTACAGTTGTCCTTGTTTAAATTGACGTTTTGCATTACTTTGACATCCAGTTAAAACGGTAAGTACAAATAAAATGCATACAATATATGTTCGATAATAGCGGTTATTTTCTTTCATCTTAATTAATCATTATAATACGTTATAAAATTATAGGTGGTTATGCTACACAATTCTATTATAAGAAACTACCACTAAATGTGATGTTACCATAAAAAGTTTTCATAACAATTAAGCTTGCGGTTTGACGGTATAAACTTTATAGTCCTACACTACGGATAGTAGTGTGAAATTTTGAAACTTAAAGGTAATCAATGCGATGAGCGATACATCTTCAAACAGTGATCTTAAACGAAATCTTTCCAATCGACATATTCAACTAATCGCAATCAGTGGTGCTATTGGTACCGGCTTATTTATGGGGTCAGGTAAAACGATCAGTCTTGCAGGACCATCGATTATTTTTGTGTATATGATAATTGGCTTTATTTTATTTTTTGTTATGCGAGCCATGGGTGAAATCCTTTTGTCTAACTTAAAATATAAATCCTTTAGTGATTTTGCCAATGATCTGTTAGGCCCTTGGGCGGGGTTTTTTACAGGATGGACTTATTGGTTTTGCTGGGTAATCACTGGAATAGCTGATGTTGTTGCTATTGCTGGTTATGCGCAGCATTGGTTTCCTCAATTACACGCATGGATCCCAATGCTATTGACGGTAATTGTGTTATTAACGTTGAATTTATTAACAGTGAAAATGTTTGGTGAAACCGAATTCTGGTTTTCAATGATTAAAATTGTTGCAATTTTAGCATTGATTGTTGTTGGGCTTGTTTTGATTTTGACAGCCTTTCACTCAGAACAGACCAATACTACAGCTTCTTTTGCCAATTTATGGAATTATGGTGGGTTTTTCCCTCATGGTTCAATGGGCTTTTTTGCTGGTTTTCAAATTGCAATCTTTGCTTTTGTTGGTATTGAATTGGTGGGTACTACAGCCGCTGAAACTGTTGATCCAAATAAAAATCTACCTCGAGCAATCAATTCGGTACCCGCTCGTATTATTTTCTTTTACGTTTTTGCGTTAATTATTATTATGAGTGTCACACCTTGGATTTTAATTTCGCCAAATAAAAGCCCGTTTGTTGAGTTATTTACCTTAATTGGTTTACCCGCCGCCGCCAGTGTTATTAATTTTGTAGTTTTAACTTCAGCTGCATCTTCTGCCAATAGTGGAATTTACTCTACCAGCCGAATGTTATTTGGGTTAGCCAAAAAACAAGATGCTCCAGAACCTTTTGGAAAATTATCGCGTAGATCTGTCCCTGCCAATGGTTTACTGTTTTCATGTACCTGTTTATTTGGTGGTGTAGTTTTAATTTATTTAGTGCCTGACGTAATGGCAGCTTTTACCATTGTTACTACCATTTCCGCTATTTTATTTATGTTTATTTGGTCGATGATTCTGATTTCTTATATTGCCTATTATCGAAAAAAAGCGGATTTACATCAGCAATCTAAATTTAAAATGCCTGGTGGCGTTTTAATGTGTTATGTATGCTTGGCATTTTTTGCTTTCGTAATTGTATTATTGACGTTTGAAACAGATACCCGCCAAGCGCTTATAGCAACACCAATTTGGTTTGTTATTTTAGCGGTAAGTTATTGTGTTCGTGGTTTAAAAAGACAGTAAAATCTAACATTTAGGCAGGTTTTTCACCTGCCTAATATTATGAATTGTTTGCGGGTTTATTCTTTTTAGGCCAGATAAAACTTGCAATAATACCTAAAGCTAATAGACCTAACACAATATATAAACTCATTGTTGGGGTTATGTCGATTCCGTATCCGAACAAATGGTTGCTAGCATTCAGAGCCAATTTGATAGCGATAAAAAATAATAAGCAAATAACAGCTTTACCTAAATGTACTAGATATTGTTGCATCGCTTCTAATACAAAGTACATTGTTCTTAAACCTAAAATAGCAAATATCATTGCACTATAGACAATTAAAGGTTCTTGGCTCACCGCGATAACTGCTGGCACGGAGTCAAAAGCAAACATGACATCACTTAGCTCAATAACGACAATACATAAAAAAAGCGGTGTTGCATATAACGCTTTATTCGTATTGATATTGCTTAAATTTTTATTTTCTGGTTTAGTCAATTCATTTTGCACTTGTTTTCGTGACAAAAAAAAGTGATGGCCAACCAGTTTGGGATAGGTTGGAAACAGACGATTAGCAATTCGGTAAGCGATATGGTGTGAGTAATCTTTGATAGTTTGGTCATGATTTTGATTTTTTAACATCATTATGCCACTGTAGGCAACAGCGACGGAGAAAACCAATTCCATCCAAGGCCCTAGGGCTAATAATTCTGTACCAATGATGACAAAAATAGCTCGGAAAATAATTGCGCCTATCACGCCTAAGTAAAGTAATCGATGACGATAATTTTCAGGAATGCTGAACCACGAAAACAGTGCCATAATGACAAATAAATTATCGATTGAAAGCGCCTTTTCAAGCACATAACCTGTTAAAAATAAGCTTGCTATTTCAGCGCCGTGATGAATATATAAAAATAGCGCAAAACATAATGCAATAACAATCCAAAAAATAGACCAGATTATAGCATTGGTTAGACTAATAGGCTTATCATTATGATGAGCATATAAATCAATACTTATTGCTACAATTGCTAGTATAATAAAAACTAAAATGGTTTCTATAGGGAAACCTAATGAGTTGTGAATCATAGTGACATTACCTAATATTCAGATTGATTTATGACATAATGTAAGTATTGTTTTGAGTTGCATCAAACATCATCATAAAAATGATTGAGTATATATTGATAGCAAAACCAAAAAAAGATATATTTATCAAATTCTTTAAACTGTCTTTGTTTATTAAACTTTCGAGCAAACTTCCATGCTAAATTTTCGGCTATTTATCTTATTTATTATCGCTTTTTTTTCCAGTCTACTCCAAGCACAATCTGTTGAACCTTATATTTCTACTTTACCCAAGGGCAGTGATATATCAATTTTAGTACAGACGGTTGAGAATAATCCTAAACTTTTAGCTAAATATAAAAGTGATCAATTCAAGCAACCGGCTAGTACGCAAAAAGTGATTACTGCTTTAGCAGCCGAACTTGAGTTAGGTAGCGATTTTCGGTTTATTACGCGAATGCAAACTAATGGAACAATAAGCAATAAGCAATTAAATGGTGATTTAATTATCCAATTAAGTGGTGATCCAACGTTTTCGCGTGAAAAATTACGCAGTATGCTTATTGCTTTACGCCAAAAAGGGATTGAAAAGATTGCAGGTAATATAATTTTAGATACCTCGATTTTTACCAGTCATGATAAAGCACCAGGCTGGTCATGGAATAACTTAACGGCTTGCTATAGCGCACCTTCATCAGCCGCAACAATTGATGATAACTGTTTTTACGCAACAATTACACCGAGTAAAGTTGGGGCAATTGCATCTGCTTCTGTTGCCGCTAGTACTCCAGTGATAATTACCAGTGATGTGCGGACTGTTGCTGCAAATAGTAAAGATTTAAATGATAAATATTGCGAACTTGATGTGAGCTATTCAGATAAAAATCGATATTATTTGTCTGGGTGTATCTCAGCTAGTGCCGATAAAACACCATTAAAGTTTGCCGTTCTTGATAGTATTGAATATTTTTCAACGATTTTAAAGAATGAACTGAAAACACAAAAAATAAGTTATACCGGTGGCATAATAGAAAAAAACAAAAAAATTAACTCACAACTTACCTTGTTAACCTCAAGTCAGTCAGCTCCTTTGTCTGATTTATTAACAGTGATGTTGAAAAAGTCTAATAACTTGTATGCTGATGCTATATTTAGAACTCTGGGTGCTCACTATTTTAATATCTCTGGCACCTGGCGTAATGGAAGTGATGCGGTAAAGCAAATTTTACGCAAAAAGGCAGGAATTAATTTAGAGAATCTTGTCATTGCGGATGGTTCAGGATTGTCTAGATTAAATTTAGTTAGTGCCGATAAATTAATGGAAGTATTACAATATATTGCAGCTAATAATGCACGGTTAGGAATAATTGAAAAACTGCCCATTGCAGGAATAGATGGCACTTTGCAGTATCGTAAAAGCTTTAGCCAACCACCGTTTAAAGAAGCTATCATTGCGAAAACTGGTTATATACAAGGTAGTTATAATTTAGCTGGATTTATTCAAAAATCAGATGGTCGTTATATTGCCTTTGTTCAGTTACTGTCAGGATATCAAGCTGAAAGCCAAAATGAGCCTAAAAGTGCAATTATGAAATTTGAATCTGAATTTTATAAGAATTTTGTTAACTAATGTGTATTACAGGAAGATTATACTTGCGCGTATATTCTTCCTTTTTTAATCGATAATTCGCTAAAGGTTATCACCCAAAAAGCCGCCACTTTGATGTTTCCAAAGCTGCGCATATAAGCCATTTTTATTTAATAACTGTTGGTGGGTACCTTGCTCAATAATTTTACCTTGATCTAATACCACTAATCTATCCATTGCTGCAATGGTGGATAAACGATGGGCTATCGCAATAACGGTTTTTCCTTCCATTAAGGTATATAAACTTTCTTGAATGGCTTGCTCTATTTCAGAATCAAGTGCACTTGTTGCTTCATCCAAAAGTAAAATAGGGGCATTTTTTAAAATGACTCTAGCAATTGCGATACGTTGTCTTTGCCCTCCTGATAATTTTATACCTCGCTCGCCTACATAGGCGTTATAACCTGTTCTTCCTTTAGCATCGACTAATGTTTGAATAAAGTCATCGGCATGGGCTTTTTTCGCCGCTATGATCATCTCTTGATCACTGGCTTGATTATTACCATAAAGTAAATTTTCTTTTACTGAACGATGCAGTAGTGAGGTATCTTGGGTGACCATACCAATTTTGGCACGTAAGCTTTCTTGGGTAACATTGGTAATATCTTGACCATCAATAATAATTTTACCACTTTGTAAATCATAAAAACGTAGCAGCAAGTTAATTAGTGTCGATTTACCAGCACCAGAACGACCAACTAATCCAATTTTTTCACCAGGATTGATAGTAAGATCTAAATTCTCGATTACCGCATTCAACCGTTTTTTATCATAATTAAAATCTATATGCTGAAATTCAATTTTACCTTGATTGACTTTAAGCTCAGTTGCATCCGGTTTATCTGTGACAGCTTGAGTCGCTGAAAAAGTTTTTATTCCATCTTTAACAACACCAATGTTTTCAAATAAGGAGGCTATTTCCCACATGATCCAATGTGAAAAACCATTTAATCGTAGTGCAACTGCGGTTGTTGTGGCAATCGCACCCACTCCGACTAATTGCTGGCTCCATAGCCATAGTGAAATCGCTGTCGTACTTAAAATCAGTGAAATAGAAAGCAAATGATTCACAATTTCAAAACTGCTCACTAGGCGCATTTGTTTATTAACTGTAATTAAAAATTCATCCATCGACTCTTGGGCATATTTAGCTTCATTGCCAGCATGTGAAAAAAGTTTTACTGTCATAATATTGGTATAAGCATCTGTCACCCGACCTGTCATGGTTGATCTGGCGTCTGCCTGCATACTCGCCACTTTACTTAAGCGTGGAATGAAATAGTACATAGCTATGCCAAAAAGGACACACCAGCCAAAAAAAGGTAATAAGAACCAAGGATCGAGTTGTCCAATAATTGCTGCCATAGTGATAAATGAGATAAGCACATAAACTAAAATATCTGCTACTAAAAAACAGGTATCTCGAACGGCAAGAGCTGTTTGCATGACTTTTGCTGATATTCTGCCTGCAAATTCGTCTTGAAAAAATCGCATACTTTGATTTAGGACTAAGCGATGTAGATTCCAACGTAATCTCATTGGAAAATTACCAGCTAGTGATTGATGCTTAATAATGGTTTGTAAGCCAATAATCAACGTGCTTGCTAGAATGATTAAGCTAAATAAAATTAAGGTACTTTTTTCTTGTTGCCAAAATTTACTTGGCTCAATGACAGCCAGCCAATCAACTACTTTACCTAGAGCTGCAAATAAGAAAGCTTCAAAAGCGCCACTTAAACCACTAAGTATAATAAGTGATAATATAAATATGCGAATTCCCTTTGTGGATTGCCAAATAAATTTAAAAAAGTTTTTAGCGGTAGGTTGTGCGTCATCTTTAGGATAAGCTGACACCAATTTTTCAAAAAATCGATACATAATTGACCCAATAATTAGTAAGGTTAGCCATTGATTTTTTATCAATGATCAATAGAAATATGCGGGTAATAGTTATAGATATAAATTATCTAAACACTAAATTGTTGAGTGATATTTTTAGATGAACATTATTTAGCTTTCTACCTGATGTAGGAAAATTATACCTATTAGTAAATTAATGAGGAAATTACAGGTTGTAAATTTCCTCATGTTTAAATTATAGCCTGAACTAATTTGGATTGCTACTTATGGTGTTAAAAAACATCTTTAATAATTTGTACTGCACGACCCACAATATTGTATTTTTCGAAATGAGCTTTCGGAACCTCAATAGTGGGATATTGGTTATTGTTACAAATTAAGATCCAACTGCCCAGTGTTAATCGTATTTTTCTAAGCAAGGTAAAATTTTCATATTCGATTAAATAAATGGCACCATCAATAAGTTCACTTTCTTGTGTGTTGATGATAACCCCATTATTATTTTCAATGTCTGGCGCCATTAGATCGCCTTTAGCCCAATAAATTATTAATTTTCGGATATCTAGGCCTCGATGAGCTGCCCAACCCTCAACAATAGGATAATTCATCACTGGTGGGGTTTCACGAACATAACGCTGAGTTTGCGCTTCTTCTTTAGTGGGTAACTGTTTTTTATAAACAGGAATTCGATAAATATTTTCGTTATAAATACCATCATCTTCGTCTTTAGGATCGAAAACTTCTAATTTATAACCGGTAGCAAGCCAGTTGAAAGATACATTACATTTTTCTGCAATGACTTCTAAGCGTGTAAGAGATGGATATGTTTTACCTGATAAGTAGTCTCTGATAACAGTCTCTGACATATCACATTTTTTAGCAAAGGCAGAAACAGATAAACCTTGCATAGAGCTATATAATCTATCTTTAAATGTTTTAACATTTTTATTTTTAATCATATTTATTTCTGTCTACTTTTTATTTTCATCCGTTTACTAATTATAGAGCATATTTTTTTAGTTTTATACATATGATTATCAGAATAGTTTGTATTTAAAAATGTTTTTTCTTAATTTTGGTTAAATTATTCGTTTTATATTCTGATTTTTTTTTAATTTTACGTTTTAAAATTAGAGTTTTTAAAAAAATGATGATGTGTTTTTTTCTGTTTTAAAAAAGTTATTTTATACGAAAAATAAAGTATTTTTATAATTTAATATGTTTTTTTTAATAATTTTTGATTTAAGTTAAAATATTTAAAATGAAATAATTAAGTGGTTATTATATTGTATTTTACTGATTTTATTTGTTTTATTTTTAATTTTGCACCCTTTCTTTAAATAAACAAGAAAGCAAAGAAAAAACGTTGACTAAAACGAAAAAAAATGGATAATAAGCAGGGTAAGGATTTTTCATTGTTTTCTTTCCTTATATTCCTTATATTTCATGTTGGCCTGTATATTTATATACAGGTCTTTTTTTTATTCTGAAATAACTTGTTGTGAAATCCCTTAATAAAAAGAGTATAATTGAGCCAATACTATAAGCGCTGTTTTGTTGTTTTGGATCAAGCATAGCAGTAATACTTTTTAAAAGAGGATTTTCATATGTCATTTAGCATTCCACACCTTTTAGTGTTTCTTGCTGTAGTCATTTTATTATTTGGCACAAAAAAACTACGTAATTTAGGGTCTGATTTGGGTTCAGCTTTAAAAGGGTTTAAAAAAGCGATGAATGATGATGACACTGAAGTCAAAAACGATAATAAACTTGATAATAAGTAGCGATATTTGTTGGTATGAATAAAAATTTTGATATTGCTATTGTTGGTGGCGGATTAGTTGGTTTAGCAACTGCTTGCGCACTTAGTCAACATGGTTTAAACATTGCGCTTATCGATGTTAACATTCATCAGCATCAACAATTATTTTATGATGAGATAGGTATTCGAGCGTCTGCAATAAATAATGCTAGTCAGCGTTATTTTGCGCAAATTGGGATATGGGATGATTTATTAGCAAGTAAACGAGTACAAGATTTTTCTGAAATAGGTGTTTGGGAAAAAAATGGTCAAGCACATTTAGCTGCTCATGCCAAAGATTATGGTTATACTAATCTTGGTTATATCATTGAAAATGATGTAATATCTCACTATCTTTATCAATACGCATTATCACGTACTAACATCACCATTTATCATGATCAAGCAATTAATAGTGAGTTTAGCCAAGATTACGCTTGTCTAACATTATCTAATGAAACTGTATTATATGCTAAATTAGTTATTGGTGCCGATGGTGCTCACTCTTGGATTCGCAAGCAAGAAAACATTTCTGTTTTTGAGCGTAATTATATTCATCATGCTGTAATAACGACAGTTGAAACGAGTTACCCACATCAATCTTGTGCAAGACAGATTTTTTATCCGAACGGTATTGTCGCTTTTTTGCCTCTTTGGCAACAAAATAAAAGTTGTTTGGTTTGGTCAACCAAGCCTGATAATGCGGCAATGCTATCTTCAATGTCAGAATCAGATTTCTGCAATGAATTATTTCATTTAACGGGTGATAAAGTCGGTCAATGTCAGTTAATCAATCCAAGAATGGTTTTTCCGTTGAAAGCGCGTTTAGCAAGACAATTTATTAAACATCGTTTAGTGTTAATTGGTGATGCTGCTCATACCATTCACCCTTTAGCAGGGCAAGGCGTCAATTTAGGATTTCAAGATTCAGCATTACTGGTTACAACAATTAAAAAATTAATTAATCAACAAAAAGATTTTGGATTAGTTGATAATTTAAAATTGTTTCAATTTATGCGTCGAAAAGATACCTTAGTGATGTTAACTGCTATGCGAACCATACAGGATATGTTTAACGGTGATAACCTTGTTAAAAAATTAATAAGAACAGTTGGTATGAATACTATTGATCATTGCTCTCCTATCAAAAAACAGTTAATTAAATATGCTATGCATATTTAAGTGAAATTTATTACTTCATTACCCTTAAGCATGACTTGATGGATAATGAAGTATAAAACTGAGTTATTTAAAAGCTACAGCATAAGAGCTTGGTATAAATGGTGAGGATGGGATATGTAAAGCCCAATATGGATCGCGTAATAACCCTCGTCCAATGCCAATAAGATCAGCATCTTTAGTACTTAATACATAATCAGCTACATAAGGATCTTCGAGCATACCTACAGCGATAATCGGCAAATTTGTTATTTTGCGAATGCTTTGCGCTAAATAAACTTGATAACCAGCATGAAATTCAGGGGTATGTGCTGGATCTAACTGCCCATCACCCCCACCACTGACATCTAATACGTCTGCTCCAGCATCAGCAAAGCATTTGGCCAACTTACGCCCATACTCAACATCATAGCCGTCCTTTCCATATTCTTGGGCTGAAAAACGAACAATTAAAGGCATATCCGATGGCATTACTGATTTGACGGCTTTGATAACTTGCTTAGCAAATAATAATTTATCTTGGCCATATTCATCAGTCCGGTGATTACTTTTTGGTGAGCAAAATTGATGGATCAAATAGCCATGTGCCGCATGTATTTCAATCGCGTCAAACCCAGCTGCAATTGCTCTTTGGGTCGATTGTTTGAATTTTTCAATTATCTCGATGATTTCATCTTTCGACAATTCGCGAGGTGTTTGGTATTGCCATTTTTCCATGGCTTCGTTAGCGCCATCATATTTAATTGGTGAGCAGGAAACAACATCAGATGTACCTAATGCTTTGCGTCCGGCATGGGCAATTTGGATAGCGATTTTGCCATTTTGTGCATGTACCGCATCAACAATTCGTTTGAATTGATCTTTTTGCTCATCATTCCATAAACCCAGACAATTTGGCGAGATTCGACCATTTGGTGCGATATTAGTCATTTCTACAATAATTAATCCAACACCCCCTACCGCACGCGATACATAGTGAACAAAGTGCCAATCATTAGGCACGCCATCCGTTGCTTGATATTGACACATTGGCGGCATCACAATACGATTTTTTAGTGTTAATTTTTTTACAGTAAATGGCGTATTAAGATATGAAATTTTTGCCATAAATGACTCCTTAAGTATTGAGTAATTGGATCATTAAACCGTTTTTTATTTAAAAATATTGATGGTATCTTTATGATTATTAACTATTAATGAAAGCATTTTAGTGATGATTACGACCATAATGGTTGCTTTAATTTATAGAACAACGATGTACTTTTCAATATTAACTGCTATTGAGCTGTTGTATTATAAATAATCTTATTCTAAGCAAGAAGAGGATTATTTAGTTTCACCTTGTTATGTGCAAAAGGGTATAGTATTAGTTTTTACTCTATTTAATGATATGAACGATATCAATTTTTATTATTTTCAATTCGGATTAATCCTTGTGCCAAGAATCTTAATTAGGCCAATCTATAATAAAATCAAGAGTTAATTATGGTTATTTAATCGATCATCTTAAACAATCAACAATTCGGTTTGTTTAAGCAGAAGAAAAAATAAGATTATAAACAATGCGTAAAACTTTATTAACTAAAGCTCAAATATTTTTATTAAAAAATAGGGTTGAGCTATTTTATGATATTAATGAGTTAGATCTAAATGATTGAACTATTTTTTATTATTGTAAATATACCAACTGATGATACCAAACAAACCCAATAGCGTTCCGGTAATGGCTATCGATACCCAACCGTAGTGGCTAAATAAGTAGGTTGAGGTAACCGAGCCCAGCATGCCACCTATAAAATAGCAAACCATATAACCCGTGTTCATTCGACTGCGGGCTTCAGGTCTAATTTGATAAATAGCACTCATATTAGAAACATGGGTAACTTGTACCGAAAAATCGAGCAATATTACGCCTAAAATTAGCGCTATGATTGAATACTGCGCTAGTGAAAGTGGTAGCCAAGATAGTAGTAATAAACATAAACCAATGGTTGTCGCTAGTGTGCCTTTACCTATATCGGATAATTTTCCGACAATGGGTGAGCCAAGAGCACCAGCTGCTCCTGCTAAGCCAAACAGGCCAATAATAAAATCAGAATAATGGTAGGGCGCGTCAGTCAATAAAAACGCAAGTGGCGTCCATAATAGTGAAAATAGGGCAAAAGAAATAATTGCCAGTAGCGAACGAATTCTTAGTATTGGTTCTTGCTTATAGAGTGTGCCGATTGATAATAATAGTTTGAAATAATTAATATTAATGGTATTGCGATAGGTAGGTAAATAAAAACCAAGTAACACAGTGACAGTGATCATAATAGTTGCCGCAATCCAATAGACATAATGCCAGTCGGCATTTGACGAAATAGCCCCTGCAAAAGTTCGACCTAATAATATACCTAATAACATACCGCTCATTAATGTACCAACCACCTTTCCTCGATGCTCAGGTTTTGATAAGGTCGCAGCGAATGGAATTAATACCTGGGCGACAGTTGAAAAGAGTCCTGTCAAAGCGGTTCCTAGTATTAGCATCCATAAATTAATCGATAAAGCGCTAATAATAAGACCACATGTTGATAAGATCATTAAAATTAGTATCAATTTTTTACGTTCGAGTTTATCACCTAGCGGCGTAATAAATAATAAGCCGACAGCATAACTAAACTGTGCAGTCATAATGATCGCCCCTGAGTGTTCAACTGCAATGTTTAAATCATTGGTAATAGAGTGTAACA
The DNA here is from genome assembly GCF_001693755.1 of Gilliamella sp. wkB171. Lineage (GTDB taxonomy): Bacteria > Pseudomonadota > Gammaproteobacteria > Enterobacterales > Orbaceae > Gilliamella > Gilliamella apicola_F. Next base: position 279,916 of record NZ_LYST01000043.1, on the reverse strand, counting down.
GAGGTTGTGCATAGTAATTACTAGCAATAGTAATACCTATTGCAAATGCCATTAAAAAGATTAACCATTTAGACAAAGCTTGATTTTGTGTATTGTTCATTAGCTATTTTAAATAAAAATAATCGGCAATTATATACGAAAAATATAGGTAGAAAAACTTGGCTTGAAATTAAACGAATTGTTTTAGTAAATTATAAATTGGCGTTGCCAAGCCAATTTTTGCATTCTCAGTTTTTAAATTATACCAATAACCATTGCTCTCATCTAAACACTTTTTATGATTAGTGATAATACATTTCATCGGTATAATATCTAAGTGAAAATGGCTAAAAGTATGTCGAAACGAAACTAATTGCTCTAGCGGCGTGGTTTCAATTCCCCTTTGGATTAACCAATCTTGTAATGCTTGTTGATTTGCAAATTCGGGTAAGCAATATAAGCCTCCCCAAATTCCTGATGGCGGTCTTTTTTCTAACCATATTGCGTGTTGATATTCTAGTATCAAAAAATAAGCGGTTTTTTCAGGAAGCGTTGATTTTGGTTTTTTAGTTGGAAAATGTTGCCAACTTTCGGTTTTGTAAGCTATACACCCATCATTGAGTGGACATAAGCTACACTTTGGTTTAGAACGCGTACAAACTGTCGCGCCTATATCCATCATAGCTTGATTAAATTTTGCCACATCGTGTTTTGGCGTAACTTGTTCACTCAACTGCCATAGCCTATTTTCGATAGTTTTGTTGCCAGGCCAGCCATCTACAGCAAAATAACGAGTCAGTACTCGTTTAACATTACCATCTAAGATAGCAAAACGTTGATTTTGTGATAATGACAAAATAGCACCGGCAGTAGAGCGCCCGACTCCTGGTAATGCTACAACATCATCAAAACGAGTTGGAAATATACCTTTAAATTTGTCATTTACAATTTGTGCGGCTTTATGCAAATTACGCGCACGAGCATAATAACCAAGTCCAGTCCAAAGATGTAGAACATCGTCAATAGGTGCATGAGCAAGATCAGAAATCTTAGGAAAATGCGCAATGAATCGTTTAAAGTAGGGAATAACTGTGGCAACTTGGGTTTGTTGCAACATAACTTCCGACAACCAGACATGATAGGGGCTTTTTTCTATTTGCCATGGCAGCGTCTTTCTACCAAATTGCTCATACCAGCGAATGACCGCTTGAGAAAAATGTTGCATCATTTTCACTAGTTAGACTATAGCCGCAACCGAGTCACTTGGGTAGCAACCTAATACTTTAGTATAGAGTGTTATGGATGCTAACTCTTTTAGTGCTGTTTGCATTTCATCTGAATGGATGTTGCCTTGTAAATCGATGTAAAACATCTCTTCCCATGGGGTACCATGAATAGGTCGTGACTCAAGTTTAGTCATCACAATATTATGATTACGTAGTACTAATAGTGCATCAACTAACGCCCCTGCTTGTTGACCAGTCTTCATTAAAATTGTCGTTTTAGCCGGAATTTGATCGGATACGTCAATCGGTTCTCGTGCAAGTACAATAAAGCGAGTGATATTTTGCTTTTGGTTGGCAAAATTATGTTCAAGCATTTTAAGTCCATATAACTCTCCACCATCTTTATTGCCTATCGCTGCAACATTAGGCTTATTTAATTTAGCAACGGTTTCCATTGCTGATGACGTACTATCACAGTAAACGATTTTCCAATGCGGATAATTTTCTAGAAAATTACTGCATTGTTGAAAAGGTTGTGGATGGCTGTATATGGTATCAATTTTATCAAGCTCAGTATTTGGTATAGCAAGGATGCAGTGATCTATAGGTAATGACAATTCTGCAATAATATGTAAATGTGTTTTTTGCAGTAGATCATAAACTTCATTTATTGATCCTGAACTCGAGTTTTCAATCGGAAGTATGCCATAATCTACCAAATTATGTTCAATTTTTTCAAAGACATCTTTAAACGTTGAGCAACTTGATTCAACCATCTGCTCTAAATTAGCGCTAGCATAACGACGAGCAGCGGAATGCGAATAGGAACCTTTAGGTCCTAAAAAAGCCACTTTTGCACTAGTAACACAATTTTGGTTTAGATTCTCTTGTAAGATTTTTTGTTGCAGTAAAACTGAATCTTCAATAATGATTTGGTATAAACGCCTGATCAGTAAATCATCAAGGTTATGGTTTTTTCCTTGATTTATCAACGCTTTTACTAGCGAACGTTCACGTTCTAAATCACGTACTGGAATATTCGCTGCAATTTTAGTTTGAATAACGTTGGTTGAAAGTTCGCGTCGTTTAGCAATGAGTTCAAGAAGGTTTCGATCAATTTCGTTAATTTGGTCACGTAAAGGCAACAAAGGATTTACAGTCATATTTATTCATTATATAAAAAAAGTTAGTTATATTATAACAAGCAAAAAAATAAAGGCACTATCAAAGTGCCTTTTTCTTATATTTCAATAAATAATTAATTACAACTCTTCTTCAATAACAGCGCCTTTTATACTATCACAAGCACGTCTAGATTCACTTTTATGTTGAATTTTATTAAGTTGTTTTTCAAGTTTTTCAATAAGGGCATTAATTGCTGCATACATATCGCTATGTTTTGCCGAAGCAACTAAAGGGGAACCTTTAGTTGCAATAGTTGCATCAATTATAAATCCATCGGGTTCTTTCGATAAAATAAAATGAGGGTTGATTAACAGTGCTCTCCATTTATCTAATTTCGAAAACTTATCTTCAAGATAGCTACGAATTGCTGGAGTAATGTCCATTTGCTTACTGGTAATACTTAAAGTCATGATTGACCTCCACTTTGATTACTTACAAATTGAGCAAACACTACTATGTGTTTATTTATCTACATTGGCAAATTATTTTTATTTCGTCAATAGGTTATTTGTACTCAAAACAAATTTTTGTGATTATTGTCCAGAAAAATCTTATATTTGTATAAAATCAAACAATAGTCAAACTGCAATTTGTAACATTTTTACTATATACTAATTGTTAATATGATCTAACAATAGTTTTATTTTTTACGAGGATGATGTGAACATTTTAGATAAAGTAAAAATTGTGCTAGTCGAAACTTCTCATACCGGTAATATGGGATCTGCGGCTAGAGCAATGAAAACCATGGGACTATCGAATCTTTGTTTAGTCAATCCAGTGATAAAACCCGATTCGCAATCAATTTCGTTAGCGGCTGGTGCTAGCGATATTATTAAAAATGCGCAAATTTTTACATCACTTGAGCAAGCGATAGCCGATTGTCGTTTAGTTATTGGTACGAGTGCCCGTCCACGTAGCTTACAGTGGCCCAATTTAACGCCTAAAGAGTGTGGCGATAAAATAATTCAAGAAGCAACCGAGAATGCAGATGTCGCATTAGTTTTTGGACGTGAGCGTGTTGGATTGACCAATGATGAACTGCAAAAATGTCATTATCATGTTGGTATTCCTGCCAATCCCGATTACAGTTCATTAAACTTAGCAATGTCAGTGCAAGTGTTATGTTATGAGATTCGCATGTCGCTGTTAAATAGCCAAACGGATTTAACTAACCAAAGTGATGATTCAATTATACAATTCCCAAAGGATGAAGATATTGAACGGTTTTATCAGCACTTAGAACAAACTTTATTACAAACAGGTTTTATTAATGCAAATCATCCTGGGCAAATTATGGGGCGTTTGCGTCGATTATTTACTCGTGCGCGAATTGAGCAATCAGAGTTGAATATTTTGAGGGGAATTTTAACTTCCATTGATAAAAAGTTATAAAGCCTAAAGATACCTCATACAAGGATATGGGGTATCTTTAGATGAACTACATTATTTAACTCTTTTTACGCCAAGTGGTTCCTGTGGCGCCATCTTCGAGCACAATATTCATGGCATTTAGCTTATCTCGGGCTTCGTCGGCTAGAGCCCAATTTTTAGTGGCACGGGCTTCATTACGTTGTTTAATTAACGATTCAATTAATTCAACATCTACTGCGTCTTGATTATCGCCTTGTAAAAATTTTATTGGATCTTGTTCTAACAAACCAAGTACTTTGGCTAAATAACGCAATTGAGCTGCTAATTGATTAGCCAATGTCGTATCATTTTCAGCCTTAGCTTTATTAATTTCGCGAGCTAAATCAAATAAAGTTGAATAAGCTTCTGGCGTATTAAAATCATCATTCATGGCATCGCAAAATTGACCATAATATTGGCTATCTGTTGATAATGTATAAGGATAATTGATATCAGTATCGCGTAAAGCTGTATATAATCGCTCTAAAGCCATTCTTGCTTGTTTTAAATTTTCTTCGCTATAGTTTAGCTGGCTACGATAGTGACCTGAAAGTAGAAAATAACGTACAGTTTCCGGATCATAATGCTTTAAAACATCACGAATGGTAAAAAAGTTATTAAGTGATTTTGACATTTTTTCTTGGTCGATCATCACCATACCGGAATGCATCCAGTAATTAACATATTCACCATTGTGTGCACAAGTTGATTGAGCAATCTCATTTTCATGGTGTGGGAACATTAAATCAGAACCGCCACCATGGATATCAAAATGATGACCTAATTGATAACTATTCATTGCTGAACATTCAATGTGCCAACCTGGGCGGCCTTTACCCCAAGGGGAATCCCAACTAGGTTCGTTAGGTTTGGACATTTTCCAAAGTACAAAATCCATTGGATTTCGTTTGACATCAACAACATCTACTCGAGCACCAGCTTGTAATTGTTCAAGATTTTGACGTGATAAAATACCATAATTAGCATCACTTTCGACCGAGAACATAACATCACCATTATCAGCAATATAAGCATGATCTTTTTTAATTAGCTCTTGCACTAAATCGATAATTTGTGGCATATGATGAGTAGCGCGAGGTTCAACATCAGGACGTTTAATATTAAGTGCATCAAAATCGGCGTACATTTCTTTCAACATTCGTTCAGTTAGCTGATCACAGGTTTCGCCATTTTCGAGTGCTCGTTTTATAATTTTATCATCAACGTCGGTAATATTACGAACATAAGTTAAATCATAACCTAAAAAACGTAAATAACGGGTGACCACATCAAACGCGACAAAAGTACGACCATGACCAATATGGCATAGATCATAGATAGTAACACCACAAACATATAGCCCAACTTTATTTGGTGTAATTGGTTTAAATATTTCTTTCTCACGAGATAATGTATTAAATATTTTGAGCATTTGATCCTGCAGAATAAATTTGATAAATTTTAGTGTTTAATATAACAAAAAACTAGAAGTGGCGAAATTATTTCTTATTATCTCATTAAATAAATTAAATGGAATTAATTGATGATATCACAAATTTGGGGAATAACTTTTTTGTATAGTTTTATTGTAATATTAATGGCTATTGAAGTTATTAGTTTTGTAATGGAAATTGAATTTAATAATCGCTTTAAAAAATTACTATTTTGGCTTGCGTGGATTTTTTTAGCAATATTATTATTTGTGGAGGCTGTTAACAGGAGGTTAGGTGGCTTTGGCGATATAGGATTTTATAAGTTTATTGCACTTTTTGTTATTTTTTTAGTATGCCTTTTAGGGGCTTTGGGTGCTTTACTAAGCATTATCTTATGTGTATATATATTAATTTGGGTACTTAAAAAGCTACTAAAATTAATAGGTTTTAAACATTAATATAAATGAAAGAACTTTAGTTGGATAGATAAGTGAAAATTGGCGAGTTAACTCGCCAATTTAGATTTAAGTAAGAATATTATTTCAGTAAACGATAAATATAAATAAGCAATATTGCCCCTAATACTGAAATTAACAGACTATAGAAGTTAAAACCATTGACGCTTCCTAGACCGAAGAAAGTACTGATGTAGCCGCCAACTAGCGCGCCTGCAATACCCAGAATAATCGTTTTAATGACACCCACTTTACCTAGTGGCATAAAAAATTTGGCGATCCAACCAGCAAGTAATCCTAAAATAATCCAACTTAATAGACCCATAATGAATTTCCTTTGTTTGATTAAGTTTAAATGTATGATGACTATCAGTGTATAAAAAAATTAATAAATAACGTTTGTAATTTAATAAATTAATTTAATTGATTGAACTTAACATCTTATTAATAGTAAGAATATGTAGATAAAAGAAATAGCAAGTAGATACATTAGTAACAAATGATTAAATAAGTTGTTATATTGAAGAGGGTTATTCATCTAATCATTTGTAATATAGTTTACAATTATTTTTAGTTAGATACTAGGTTTTTATACCGTTTGTTTTATGAGCTAATTTATCGATGTGATAGGTTTGAAGCAGGTTAATAGAAACAAGGAAGGCTATGAACCTTCCCTTGCTAGCGGTATCTATTCAAAAATTGTTTTATGTAAAATTTTTATGATGGATTCAGCATCGTGACTTCTGGCTAAGAGACATAAGTTATGTGTACTTGCACCATAACAACACAGTCGAATAATATAGTCATCTAAAGCACCAAAGACTTCTTTAGCTATCCCTTTGGTTGAGGTTAATTGATTACCAATAATTGCAATAAGCGCTAAATCTTCTTCAACATCTACATGACATAAACCAGAAAGCTCATCAAACAACTCTTTAGTTAATAAACTGCCACCGTTGGTGTTGGTGCCGGTAGTATCAATCGTTAAGGCAATACTTACTTCAGATGTTGTGACTAAATCAACCGAAATATTGTGTTTAGCCAAAATAGTAAAGACATTAGCCAAAAAACCTTGAGCATGTAACATATTTAAACTTGTTAATGTTACAAGGGTTTGTTTTCGACGAAGTGCTAATGCTCTAAAGGAAGGTAGATTTGATTCGATGCTATGGGTATTGTAAACAATAGTTCCCCCTTCTTGTGGCGCTTTACTCGAACCAACAAATACCGGAATATTACTTCGAACAGCTGGTACCAACGTTGCTGGGTGCAAAACTTTGGCACCAAAGGTTGCCATTTCAGCGGCTTCGGCAAACGATATTTCATCAATACGTTTGGCTGTTGGTGTAATTCGTGGATCTGTTGTATAAATACCGGCAACATCCGTCCAAATATCAATTTGACTCGCATTTAATGCTTCACCAAGTAACGCTGCTGTATAATCACTTCCTCCTCGTCCTAATGTCGTTGTTTTACCGCTAGCTTCACTACCAATAAAACCTTGTGTGACAATCAATGCATTACCATTTAAGGATTTAAGATGAGCGCAACAAAGTTGCTTAATTTCGTCAATTTTAGGTTGAGCTTTACCAAAATTATCATCAGTGCGCATAACTTTGCGAACATCAAACCACATGGCATTTTTTTGTTTTTCTCGTAATATTTCGACAAATAATTTTGACGACATAATTTCGCCATGACTGACTAGTTCGTCGGTTAAAGCCGCTGAGGTTGCAAGGCTAGCTGCTTCTGATAAAGAGGCAATATTTGCGATGATTTGATCTATTTCAGCTCTTAAGGTTTGGTTTTCGGGTAGATTTTCTAAAATGTTATATTGAATAGATTGGATCTTTGCAATGTGCTGTGCTCTAACTTCTGCATCACGACCTTCGGCTAAAGCGACCAGTAAGTTTGTAATTCCAGCCGATGCTGATAACACAACAACTTTTACATTAGGGTTAGCAATAACAATGTTAGCGCTATTTACCATTGCTGAATAATCAGCAACACTAGTACCACCAAATTTGGCAATGACAAATGATGTTTCCATGAATTCCTCATATTAAAAATTTAATTTTTAACAGAGATAGAGCGAGGGTATGTGCTATTTACATTCTCGTTAAAAAAGTACAGACCGGGAAGCGCTCCACCTGCTTAGGTGACAACCCAAGGGATTCAGCCCTTGTAGTCGATCTGGTTAATTTCTGGAAGCTTAACCAAACCTCGGCATTACATCCCCTCAATTATTTATAACAGGTTCCAGAACCTAAAATAATTTACCTGAGTAATGCGCCTCTTCTTTATATGTAACTCGAGTTACAATAGTGTCGCTATATAGAATTAACGATTCTGTCATATCTGTCAATAGGTTAAGTGCGAAATATTAATATAGTAATGTTTAATCATTGATTATAATTCTTGTTCAAATAGTTGAATAATAGTTTGATATAAATGTTTAACAGAACAAGATTTAGTTGGTGTACTAAAGATAGTATCATCACCAGCTATTGAACCTAAAATGCCTTCTGACTTGCCAATGGAATCAAGTAATCTGGCAATAAGTTGAGCGGCTCCAGGGCTGGTACGAATCACCACCATCGAACTATTATAATCAATATCAACGACTAAATTTTTTAAAGGACTGCTGGTTGTTGGAACGCTCATTTCAGCAGGTAGACAATAAACCATTTCGGATTTGGCATTACGAGTTCTAACTGCGCCAAATTTGGTTAACATTCTGGAAACTTTGGATTGGTTAATATTATCAAATCCTTGTTCTTGTAACGCTTGCACAATACTAATTTGAGAACTAAATTTTTCTTGCAGCAGCATTTCTTTAAAAGTTTTAGTCAGATCGTCTTGTTTCATAATTCTCCTTAGGAATTCATTTATGACGGTTGTTTTATTGAAAATAACGGTAATGTTTTTGTGCTGCTTTTATTTTAACATTATTCACATAAACTTATTGGTAAATATGTTGAAAACCGTTATATCAAAGGTTGTTTCAGCACCTCATATTCAATGAGTGTAAAGCATATTGTTCATAATTATGCATAATCTTTGCATAAAATCAATTATCTGATTTTATGCTGCTTTTGGGTCTAAACGATTTGACGATGTGTTCATGCGTTTCAATATAAGGCCCTTCAAGAAGATCTATACAGTAAGGAACACTGGCAAAAATTCCATCAACTAGGCTATTGCCATCACTATCTTTAACGCCTTGTAGTGTTTCTTGGATGGATTTTGGTCTACCGGGCAGATTTAATATTAAGCATTTTTTACGAATAACGCCGACTTGTCTTGATAAAATCGCTGTTGGCACAAAATGCAAACTAATTTGACGCATTTGTTCACCAAAGCCCGGCATGATGCGATCGGCAATGGCTAATGTTGCATCCGGCGTGACATCCCTTAAAGCCGGACCAGTACCGCCAGTGGTTAAAATTAAGTGACAACGAAAATTATCAACTAAGTCACATAATGTGTTTTCAATCAAAGGTTGTTCATCAGGAATAACGCGTGTTTCGGTTTCAAACGGGGTTATCAGTGCGGTTTTGAGCCATGATAACAAAGCCGGTATCCCTTCATCTGCATAAATACCTTGCGATGCCCGATCTGATACTGAAACCAGTCCAATTTTAATCATATTCTTTATTCCTTCAAATTTAAAACTCACCTATCAAATCTTAGTATTTAAGCAATTTGCGTTAGATCTGGTGTCATTTGTTCTTTGTTATATCCTAAATAATACTAAAAAGACCTTTACAACTAAAGATTAAATTGTCAATATTTCCCCCTCTAATAAATGCAATAGCATAATGTAAATAATAATCTATTTATTTAGGATATTTTCATGTCATCAATACCTGCACTAGAGTTAATTGAACTTAAAAAGATTTATAAAAATGGTGTGCAAGCGTTAAAAGGCATTAATTTGACAGTACAAGCCGGTGATTTTTATGCATTACTCGGTCCTAATGGTGCGGGTAAGTCAACTACTATAGGCATCATTAGCTCACTGGTCACTAAGACATCGGGCCAAGTTAAAATATTTGGTTATGACTTAGATAATGATATCGTTAATGCAAAAAGACAATTGGGGCTAGTACCCCAAGAGTTTAATTTTAATCAATTTGAAGAAGTACTACAAATAATAACTAACCAAGGTGGTTATTATGGATTGCCGCGTAAATTGGCATTAGAACGTGCTGAAAAATATTTACGGATTTTAGATTTGTGGGATAAACGCCATAGCCGCGCTTGCATGTTATCAGGCGGGATGAAAAGGCGATTGATGATAGCTAGAGCATTAGTGCACGAACCTAAACTTTTAATTTTAGATGAACCCACCGCCGGCGTTGATATTGAATTAAGACGTTCAATGTGGGATTTTTTACGCGAGATTAATCGCCAAGGCATTACAATTATTTTGACCACTCACTACCTAGAAGAAGCGGAAATGCTATGTCGGCATATCGGTATTATTCAACATGGTCAATTGATTGCCAACTCTTCTATGCGGGATTTGCTCGCTAATAGTCAATCTGAAACAATTATTATTGATTATATTCCAACCAAAGAACCAATTACCTTAGAGGGTTATCAATTTTCAAATATTGAATCAGGCATGTTAGAAGTAAAAGTTAATAAACAGCTTGGTTTAAATCAATTATTTGAACAGCTTAATCAACAACACATCAAGGTGATAAGTGTGCGAAATAAAGCAAATCGATTAGAAGAGTTATTTGTCGATCTTTTGCATCATAGTGAGCAGGGATAGGGGAAAGCTAAATGAATCATTTATATTGGATTGCATTAAAAAGTATTTGGCGTAAAGAAGTCACTCGGTTTTTAAGAATATGGGTTCAAACTTTAATTCCGCCGGTTATTACAATGTCGCTTTATTTTATTATTTTTGGTAACTTAATTGGTTCGCGTGTTGGTGATATGGGCGGATTTAATTATATGGCATTTATTGTGCCGGGACTTATTATGATGTCTGTCATTACTAATTCATATACTAATGTCTGCTCGTCATTTTTCAGTGCCAAATTTCAACGAAATATCGAAGAGTTATTAGTTGCCCCTGTGCCCACCCATATTTTAATTTGGGGATACGTTGGTGGGGGCGTTATGCGTGGGATTTTAACTGGCATATTAGTGACAATCGTATCGTTATTTTTTGTTCGCTATCAAGTTCATTCTTGGCTTTTTGTTGTATGTACGTTGCTGTTAACGTCAATTTTATTTTCACTTGCAGGACTATTAAATGCCGTGTATGCAAAAACCTTCGATGATATTAGTATTATTCCTACTTTTGTGTTAACACCATTAACTTATCTTGGCGGCGTATTTTACTCAATCAGCATGCTACCTATTTTTTGGCAATGGGTATCAAAACTAAATCCTATTGTTTATATGATTAATGGTTTTCGCTACGGCTTTTTAGGGGTGACAGATGTATCATTATGGATCACCTTTTCAATGCTAATCTTATTTGTAACAGTACTTTATATCATGGTATGGAATTTGATTGAAAAAGGAAAAGGATTACGGAGTTAGTTTGATTGTCTTTATTAATTAACCGCCGACAATTTGTCGGCGGATTAGTATCTTATTGTGCACCAGCAACTGCTTGTTGTGCCATTTCAGTAATTTTAGCAAATTCACCTTTTGCTATTGCATCAGTTGGAATAAACCATGTTCCACCAACACACAGTACATTATCAAGGGCTAAATAATCACGATAATTTTTCGGATTAACGCCACCGGTTGGACAAAACTTCATATATCCACAAGGTCCAGCAAAAGCTTTTAATGCCGCTACGCCGCCATTGATTTCAGCTGGGAAAAACTTCAATGCAGTTAATCCATACTCTTGAGCAGTCAGTAGTTCAGAAATGGTTGCAATACCTGGAATAACTGGAATTGGTCCTTCGACTGCGGCTTTTAAAATAGCGTCGGTAATACCGGGTGTAATGACAAACTCAACACCTGCATCGGTAACTTGTTTGAGTTGTTCAACTGTTGTAACCGTACCTGCACCAACGACCGCTTCGGGTACTTCTTTGATTATTTTCTTAATGGCATCAAGAGCACAAGCCGTTCTTAATGTTACCTCAAGCACTTTTACCCCACCAGCAATTAATGCTTTGGCTAGTGGTACCGCATCTTCTAAGCGCTCGATAACAATAACAGGTACAACCGGACCGAGTGTTAAAATATCTTCGGCGCTTTTTTTCCAGTTTTTCATTTACTTCACCAATTCTTTATCAATATAAAATATGACACTAATCGCTAAGAAGTTAGCGATTAGTGTTTACTACTCATAAATACCTAATTTTTTTTCTAAATAATGAATATTAGTGCCACCTTTCAAGAAGCCTTTATCATTCATAATTTCGATATGCAAATCAATATTGGTTTTTATGCCATCAATAACTAATTCAGCTAAGGCGTTTTTCATACGTGCAATTGCAACTTCACGCGTTTCACCATAAGCGATTAATTTACCGATCATTGAGTCATAATAAGGTGGGACAGTGTAGCCAGCGTAAATATGAGATTCCCAACGAATACCAAAACCACCTGGTGCATGAAAACGCGTAATTTTACCTGGTGAAGGCATAAAGGTTTTTGGATCTTCAGCATTGATACGGCATTCAATGGCATGACCAGTAATATGAATATCACTCTGTTTTAATGATAGTGGCTGACCTGCTGCAATTGAAATTTGCTCTTTAATCAAATCTATACCCGTAACCATTTCGGTAACAGGATGTTCAACTTGAATACGAGTGTTCATTTCAATGAAATAGAATTCACCATTTTCAAATAAAAACTCAAATGTACCCGCACCACGATAGCCAATTTCAATACAGGCATTAACGCAACGTTCACCAATGAATTTGCGCATTTTAGGCGTAATACCTACAGCTGGCGCTTCTTCAACAACTTTTTGATGGCGTCTTTGCATTGAACAATCTCGTTCACCCAAGTAAACAGCGTTACCTTGACCATCAGATAGCACTTGTATTTCAATATGGCGTGGATTTTCTAGGAATTTTTCCATATAAACCATATCGTTATTAAAAGCTGTTTTTGCTTCTAATTTGGTCATTTTAATTGATTGTTCAAGATCTTTCTCTTCTCTAACAATGCGCATACCACGACCACCGCCGCCACCTGATGCTTTAATAATGACAGGATAACCAATTTTTTTAGCAATTTGTTTATTGGTATTCATATCATTACCTAGTGGTCCATCAGAACCTGGCACACAAGGTACACCTGCTTTTTTCATAGCATGAATTGCCGACACTTTATCACCCATTAAACGAATGGTATCAGCTTTAGGTCCTATAAAAATAAAGCCTGAACGCTCAACTTGTTCAGCAAAGTCGGCATTTTCTGATAAAAAACCATATCCAGGATGGATAGCTGCCGCACCCGTTACTTCAGCGGCAGAAATCAATGCTGGAATGTTAAGATAGCTTTTAGCAGAAGCTGCAGGACCAATGCAAACGGTTTCGTCTGCAAGCAAAACATGTTTTAAATCTTTATCTGCTGACGAGTGAACTGCAACAGTTTTAATGCCCAGCTCTTTACAGGCTCTTAAGATACGTAGAGCGATTTCGCCACGATTAGCTATAAGAATTTTATCAAGCATATTCAATCTCTTAATTTTTTTAATGAATATTATTCAATGATGAATAGTGGCTGATCAAATTCAACTGGTTGACCGTTTTCAACTAAAATAGCTTTAATTGTGCCTGCTTTTTCTGATTCAATTTGGTTCATCATTTTCATCGCTTCAACAATACAAAGTACATCACCAACATTTACAGTTTGACCCACTTCAACAAACGCTTTCGATTCTGGGCTTGGTGTGCGATAAAAAGTGCCTACCATTGGCGATTTTATAGTCGTGCCAGTAGGAGTAATAGGATCAGCTTCAGTAACAACATCCGCTGCTGCACTAGGAGCAACAACAACTGGAGCTGCTTGAGGAATTTGAATATTTTGTATTGGCGCAGAATAGTTTGTAGCGGGAACAGAACGACTAATTCGTACTGACTCTTCACCTTCAGAAATTTCAAGCTCTGAAATACCTGATTCTTCAACTAATTCAATTAATTTTTTAATTTTGCGTATATCCATGAATTACACCGTGTTTATTTGATATAAGTAACAATTATTTTAATGCATCCTTAATATCTTAAAAGAGATCTTTTAAGTCGATAATAAGGCAGTAACTCAACATTAACGCGGAAGCATACACTGTAAAACCGATTTTGTCATTATATATCTCCTTTACGATCTGTTGTTATACTATTTTCTAGGTATTATTTTATAATTGCGATACAATAGTAACACTTAATTATTATTGAAGCTGGTGGTGTTTTAAAAGCATCAAATAGTATATTATTTAGCCTAATGTTGCTTTAAAAATATATAATTTATACAATGCGTTGCTTCAAATACTCACTAACATTTAAACACGATTAATTCTAGGAAGAGTTTTCATTATGTTCAAAAAAGTTCGCGGCATGTTTTCAAATGATCTATCGATCGATTTAGGTACAGCTAATACTCTTATTTATGTAAAAGGTCAAGGTATTGTATTAAACGAGCCTTCAGTTGTTGCTATTCGCCAAGATCATCGTACTGGCACACCTAAAAGTGTTGCTGCTGTTGGGCATGCTGCGAAACAAATGTTAGGACGTACGCCTGGCAATATAGCAGCGATTAGACCAATGAAAGATGGCGTAATTGCAGACTTTTCTGTGACTGAAAAAATGTTACAGTATTTTATTCGCCAAGTGCATAGCCATAGTTTCTTACGACCAAGCCCGCGCGTGCTTGTTTGTGTTCCAGTTGGCGCAACGCAAGTTGAACGTCGTGCTATTCGTGAATCAGCTTTGGGTGCTGGTGCGCGTGAAGTCTATTTAATTGAAGAGCCAATGGCAGCAGCAATAGGTGCTGATTTACCAGTTTCTGCACCAACCGGTTCAATGGTGGTTGATATCGGTGGTGGTACAACCGAAGTTGCGGTTATTTCATTAAATGGCGTTGTTTATTCTGCATCTGCACGAATTGGTGGTGACCGCTTTGATGAAGCAATCATTAATTATGTTCGACGTAATTATGGTGCACTAATTGGTGAAGCAACTGCTGAACGTATTAAACATGTTATTGGTAGTGCTTATCCAGGTGATGAAGTGCTTGAAATTGAAGTTCGTGGCCGTAATCTTGCTGAAGGGGTGCCGCGTAGCTTTACATTAAATTCTAATGAGATTTTAGAAGCACTACAAGAACCATTGAGTGGCATTGTTAGCGCGGTTAAAGTTGCCTTAGAGCAATGTCCTCCAGAACTAGCGTCTGATATTTCTGAGCACGGTATGGTATTAACCGGTGGTGGGGCATTATTACGTAATATCGATAAACTATTATCAGCTGAAACAGGCATTCATGTTGTTGTGGCTGAAGACCCACTAACATGCGTTGCGCGAGGTGGTGGTAAAGCATTAGATATGGTTGATATGCATGGTGGTGATCTATTTAGTGAAGAGTAAAAGTTCAAACAATGTTAACTCACTCTTAACTAATGAAATGATTAGTAAATATACCTCTCATTTTTCCGCCGACATTGTCGGCGGAGTCATATATTAAAATAATTAGATTTTGAGTCTATTACAGGTAAGTACTGAACAATGAAATTGCTTTTTTCTAAACGTTCGCCTCTTAGTGTACAATTATTTATGTCTTTGGCTATGTCGTTAGCTTTAATTGCATTGGATATAAATTATCGTCCTTTTAAAGAAGTTCGTTATTATTTAGATACAATTATCTCCCCTTTATATTACATTTCAAATGCACCCCAAGCTACGCTTGATGGGTTTTATGAAATGTCAAAAACACGAGAAACATTAGAAGCAGAAAATGTAAAACTGAATAATTTGTTGCTTGAAAAAAAGGCAGATTTATTATTATTTGATCATCTAAGACATGAAAATAATCGACTGAGAGAATTACTGGGATCTCCGCTCAGACATGATGAACATAAAATGGCGGCACAAGTTTTATTAGCAGACACAGATCCATATGTTTATCAAGTCGTTGTAAATAAAGGTCAAAATGATGGGGTTTATGTAGGTCAACCGGTAGTTGATGAAAAAGGGATTGTTGGTCAAATTTATCAGACCGCGCAGACGACTAGCCGAGCGATTTTAGTGTGTGATTATCAACATGCCATTCCGGTACAAGTATTAAGAAACGATATATCTATGGTGGCGGTAGGTAATGGTTGTAGCAATGATCTAACGCTCGATTTTTTACCTAACAATGTTGATATTAAAGTTGGCGATGTACTTGTCACTTCAGGACTTGACGGTCGCTTTCCTGAGGGATATCCCGTGGCTGTGGTGAGTTCTGTTAAACTCGATATTAATGATTCAACGCCAATTATTTCGGCAACACCAACAGCGGATTTAAAACGATTACGTTATCTACTATTATTATGGGGAGATCAAGGAGTAAAACATGAGGGGTCATAATGGCATATTATTTATTTGGCTAACATTATTTATTGGATTATGTTTACAAATTATACCATGGCCACCAGCATACAACATGTTCAAACCCCATTGGTTTATGTTAATTTTAGCTTATTGGTTAATTGCACAACCTTACCAAGTCGGTATTGGCACCGCTTTTTTATTTGGTCTAATGATAGATTTATGTTCGGGTACTTTTTTAGGTGTACACGCGTTTATTTATTCATTTATAGCTTATTTGCTTGTTTTTAAATATCAGTTACTTCGTAATTTAGCATTGTGGCAACAATCCTTTATAATAATTGCGGTTTCTGTTTGCTATAATGGATTAGTGTTTATATTTCAAGTCAGTATTTATCATATAATTTCTATGTCACCTTATATCTTATTATCGAGTTGTGTGGATGGCTTTTTATGGATATGGATATATCTACTCTTACGACGAATAGCACGGAACTTTGCAATTAATTAAAGGAAACTCTCTTTATGTCTGTTGAATTATTAATGAATGTGACACCGTCAGAAACTCGTGTAGCTTATATTGAAGATGGTGTTTTGCAAGAAATTCATGTCGATCGTGAATCACGCCGTGGTATTGTCGGTAATATATATAAAGGTAAAGTCATTCGAATTTTGCCAGGTATGCAAGCTGCATTTGTTGATATTGGTTTAGAAAAAGCTGCTTTTCTACATGCTTCAGATATTATGCCGCATACTGAATGTGTTTCTTATTCTGAGCAAGAACAATTTCAAGTTAAGGATATTTCTGAGCTGGTTCGCCAAGGTCAAGACTTAATGGTACAAGTCGTCAAAGACCCGTTAGGTACAAAAGGGGCAAGACTGACAACTGATATTACATTACCTTCGCGTTATTTGGTATTAATGCCGGGGCAAAATTCAGCGCATGTTGCCACTTCACAGCGTATTGAAAGTGAAACAGAGCGAGAAAGACTTAAGCATATTGTAGAACAATATGTTACGCCAGAAGGGGGCTTTATTGTTCGCACCGCAGCTGAAGGCGCTAACGCACATGAACTAGAACAAGATGCTAATTTTCTAAAACGGTTGTGGAAAAAAATTCAAGAACGAATGGCTCGCCCGATTAGTAAAAATTTAGTGTATGGTGAACTTGAACTATCACAACGGGTATTGCGTGATTTTGTCGGTGATCCAATAGAGCGAATATTGGTCGATTCAAAGCAAACCTATGATTTACTTATTGAGTTTACTCAGGAGTTTATGCCCGAAGTGACAGATAAATTATCTCACTATCGTGGCAGTATCCCGATTTTCGATCTTTATGATACTGAAAACGAAATACAACGAGCATTAGATCGCAAAGTTAAATTAAAATCGGGTGGTTATTTAATTATTGACCAAACTGAAGCCATGACAACCATTGATATCAATACAGGTGCATTTGTTGGTCATCGTAATTTAGAAGAAACGATTTTTAATACTAATATTGAAGCAACTATTGCCATAGCTCGACAGTTACGCTTACGTAATTTAGGCGGAATTATTATCATTGATTTTATTGATATGCAAGAAGACTTGCACCGTGAGCGCGTATTACAATCTTTACAAGATTTTTTATCGAAAGACAGGGCAAGAACAACAATTAATTCGTTTTCGGCATTGGGTTTGGTTGAGATGACACGTAAACGGACTCGTGAAAGCATCGGTCACATTTTATGTGAGGAGTGTCCAGCATGTAAAGGCAGAGGCATGGTCAAGTCTGTTGAAACCGTCTGCAATGAAATTTTACGTGAAATTGTTCGTGTCTATAAAGCTCATCGTTCTGAATACTTTTTGGTTTATGCATCATCGGCTGTCGCGAATGCTTTAACTACAGATGAATCACATGCTCTAGCCGAAGTTGAAATATTTGTTGGTAAGCGAGTGGAAGTTAAAGTTGAACCGCTTTATATTCAAGAGCAGTATGATGTGGTATTGATGTAATAATTGATATTTCATCACAATACTAACAGTCATCATTCTTGTGTTTTAAGATAACGATTTGAAATGTGCAATAATAGCCCCATTATAAACAAAGATGAAAAACAATTAGCTAAATAACTAATGTGATAAAGTACAGATAAAGGAATTTATGATAATTACTCAAGTGAGTGAACGGTTACTCAATCCCAATAACCTAAGCCACCAAGATCTTTTGAATTTGCTTGATATATTAAGTTCAAGACAAATAGATTTTGGTGATTTATATTTTTTGTCTGGTTACTATGAAAGTTGGTCGCTTGAAGATCGAATTATTAAAAATGCTTCTTTTCATCGCGATCAGGGAGTCGGCGTTCGTGCAATCGTAGGTGAAAAAACTGGATTTGCTTATACAGATCAACTCTCTTTAAACCGCCTAGAGCAAAGTGCTTTAGCCGCTAATTCAATCACTAAACAGCAGACTCCAATTGTTGTAACGCCGTTTAAACAAGCAGAAACCGTTGCGATCTACCCAGCTATTAATCCAATTAACTCCTTTTCACAAGAACAAAAAATAGCGCTATTAAAGCAAATTGATGCATTAGCACGTTCAATCGATCCAAGGGTTATTGAAGTTTCCGCGAGTCTAATTGGTAGTTATGAAGATATTTTAATTGCAGCAACAGATGGATCGTTGTGCGCTGATGTTCGGCCGTTAGTGCGTTTATCTGTTTCAGTAATAGTTGAAAAAGATGGTAAACGAGAGCATGGCAGCAGTGGTGGTGGAGGGCGTTTTGGTTATGAATATTTTTTAACAACCAATCCTCAAACCGGTGAAAGTATTGCCGATAGCTACACTCGCGAAGCTGTTAGACTTGCGTTAGTGTCGCTTTCGGCAAAAGCTGCGCCAGCAGGTACAATGCCTGTTATTTTAGGTGCCGGTTGGCCTGGCGTGTTGCTACATGAAGCGGTAGGGCATGGTTTAGAAGGTGACTTTAATCGTAAAAATAGCTCCGTGTTTTCTGGTAAGATAGGTGAGCAGGTCACTTCAGAACTTTGTACGATTGTTGACGATGGTACAATCGAAAACCGACGTGGTTCACTTTCGATTGATGATGAAGGTACACCAACTCAAAAAACGGTTTTAATTGAAAATGGTGTTTTGAAAGGTTATATGTTTGACAAACTAAATGCTAAGTTAATGGGATGCCATTCTACCGGCAACGGTCGCCGTGAAAATTATGCTTGCTTACCTATGCCAAGAATGACCAATACTTACATGCTAGCGGGTAATTCAACATTTGATGAAATCATTAGTAGTGTAGATTATGGGCTTTATGCACCTAACTTTGCTGGTGGACAGGTTGATATTACATCAGGCAAATTTGTATTTTCAGCATCAGAAGCATACCTCATTGAAAAAGGCAAAATTACGCATCCAGTTAAAGGCGCGACACTAATTGGATCGGGCATTGAAACCATGCAGCAAATTTCAATGGTAGGTAATGATTTATCACTTGATTCCGGTGTTGGTGTTTGTGGTAAAGCTGGGCAAAGCGTACCTGTCGGTGTTGGACAACCCACTTTAAAAGTGGATAATTTAACGGTTGGTGGTACTATAAATTAGTCATAACTAAATCAGTGAGATATAAAAATAGATGGAAACAATCATTACACTTTATCAAGCATTTGTTCATATGGACATTGCAACACTTTCAAATCCCAACGTGTTATGGATATTATATGGCATGCTGTTTGTCATCATCTTATTAGAAAACGGTGTTTTACCCGCGGCATTTTTACCGGGTGATAGTTTACTGTTTTTAACCGGTGTATTGATAAGTCTTGATGTTTTTCATTTTGGTCTTATAAATTTAATTTTGATTGCTGGCGCCGCTTTTGGCACATGGCTTGGTTATGCACAAGGACGTTGGTTGGGTAATACCAAAATTGTGCAAAATTGGATGGCGCATTTGCCAGAAAAATATCACCATAAATCAGAAGTACTATTCCATAAATATGGTTTACAAGCTTTATTTATCGGTCGATTTATTGCTTTTGTTCGAACACTATTACCAATGATGGCTGGTTTATCGGGTTTACATAGCCGTAAATTCCATATCTACAATTGGATTAGTGCAACATTATGGATATTTTTGATTGTCACATTAGGTTATTTATTTGGATTATCACCAATTTTTAAAACCTATGAAAAGCAGTTCATGTCTTTATTAATGCTAATACCAGTATTTTTATTGGTGCTTGGTTTAGTCTTTTCGATTTGGTTAGCGGTAAAACGTTGGTTAAGCAATAAAAAACAAGCAAAGCAAGACTGCAAAAAATAAAAGTTGAAATTAACCGATAAGCCGGGTTCTGTCGTGGACAATCATTCCTCTAGGCTAATACTCACGCATTAGCTCAAGCAGTCTACCCGGATTCAACGCGGGCCGCGCCAATGAATCCCTATTTGACCTTGCTCCGAGTGGAGTTTACCGTGCCACAACTGTTACCAGTTGCGCGGTGTGCTCTTACCACACCCTTTCACCCTTACCTGATCTTATTTAAACAATAAGCCATCGGCGGTATACTCTCTGTTGCACTAGTCGTGAATGTTCGCTCTCGCCAACATCCCCCAGGTGTTACCTGGCACTCTGCCCTATGGAGCCCGGACTTTCCTCCCCTCTGTTTGTCTCCTTTAAAAAGGACTACAACAAAGCAGCGATTGTCTGGTTAATTTCGTCCATGAGTATAGCCTAATGCATAATTTTGTCCAGCTCTGTCTTGGACTTGATTAAATAGATGTTGAATGTTTAGGCATTTAAAAATGTTTAACGAATAAACAGGCCTAATAACAAGGCGTTAATCAATAGAAGATAGCGTGTGGAATATTGGAATTACTAGCACATCAAAAAGATGCACTAGTTTTTGTATAAAGGTAAATTAATTACCATTTTTTCTGTCTTTCATTTTCGTCGTAATTAAACCAACTTACAACACCGTTAGAAATTAGCACATCAAGTGTTCCTTCAAGAATATTATATTGGGTTTCGCCAATGAGCATATGACTGGTAGAGCTTTTTTTAGTATATTTATAGGTCCACTGAGTCTCATTAGCATTAATTACCTTTCTACTCGTTGGTTCGCCAAATAATGAAATTATCTGTGATTCGGTGGTTGCACCTTCAACGATGTGACTGACTTTTTCTTTACTTAATGGTGTGCCTTGTTCGACAAAATTCTTTTGACTACAGCTTGAAAGGATAATAATTGAAAATAGTGCGATAATGAATTTACTTATATTTTTCATGGTATTGTTACCTGACAACTAACATAATTTTTGAAGTGTCAATAATAACACATGCTCGTCAACGTTCAAGATGAGCGCATTTTTTAATTTTGAAAAAATCAAATTATCATTAATCAAAGAAATTGGTCGATTTTATGTAAATATGGAAACTATATGTGTTTAACTGTTTCCATATTTTCCACGTATTTGTTATTAATGTACAATAATTATTATTTTTAGTCTTTATTTTGTCTTAGGACGCGTTTTATTGGTTGGTTTGTATTTGAATTAATATAACGACTAGGCCAGATCTCATGAGGTTGTAAATTGAGAGCTTGAGCTATAATAACTTCGCCTTTAGTCCAGGGTCTAACTAACGCATTACTCAATGTTGATGAACTCAAACCCGATTGTCGGGATAGATTTGCCAGGGTCGTTCCTTGTTTTTTTAAGGCGGCAATAATGTCTGCAGGGTGCCAATCACTAGACTTTATTTTCATTTTTTATTTCCTCTTAGTTTATAACCTTGTGCATCTATGTTATGCTTTGATGTTACTAAAACAAGTAAGTTTATAATTGAACTTTAGTTATTAATAATTATGTTTCTTAATTTATTGTATCAAAGTTTCTTTAATTTCTGTAATTTTTTCTTATTGTGCTAAAATAGGATAGTGAAAATGAAAGAATGGTTCTCGTCAAAAGAGCTATCAAGCATTGCAGGGATGCCATCAACGATACAAGGCGTCAATCGAAAAGCTAGAGCTGAAAAATGGACTTCACGAAAAAGAACGGGTGTTCGTGGTAAAGCGCTAGAGTATCATATTGCCAGTTTACCGTTAGTTGTCAAAAAAGCACTATATGCAGAAGAAGAAAGTGCAAGCTACGTCGTATCGCCTATCGAACCTTTTCAACTATGGATGATTGCATTTGAACAATTATCGGATGATGAAAAATCTATCGTTGCATCTTGGTTGATGCGTAATGGTATTAAAGATTTTATTACTTTTATTAATAAACAGAAAAAAGATAATTAGTGTTATTGTTTAAGCTGAGATATACTTTAACGCTAGTAAAATTCAATTTAGTTGCGAATGGAATTACCAATGGAAAGTCAGTTTCAATTAACAAATAGTAAAGAGATTATTGCATATTTAGTCGAACAATTCCCTAATTGTTTTACGCTTGAAGGCGAAGCTAAACCACTCAAAATTGGGATATTTCAAGATATCCTTTCTCGTTTGAGCGAAAGTGACGTTCTTAGTAAAACCAAACTTCGTGTGGCACTGCGTGCTTACACGATGAGCTGGCGTTATTTATATAGTATTAAAGAGGGCGCTAATCGAGTTGATTTAGATGGAAATCCTGATGATACTATTAATAAAGAACAAGAACAATACGCCCAACAACAGCTAAAAGAAAGTAAACAAAAAGCCAAAGAAAGAGCAAAAGAAAAACGTAAAAATTCTCGCCCACCAATCAAAAAACCGAAGGCTTTAAAAGTGGGTGACTTTGTTAAAGTATTATTAGGCAATAAACCATTAAGAGTTCAAATCATTAATATTGAAAAAGAACATATTAAGGTGAATGTCGGCTCTGGCATGGAATTAACTGTTAAACCTGAGCATATTATTACCAAATAGAGAATTTGCATGAATAAATTACTCAAAGTTGTTATCAAATTAAGCCTTGTTTTATGTATCGTTAGCCAAAGTACGCAGGCTAAGCAGGTTAATAACGAGCAAATACCTGCTCTTAAACAAGATGATATACATCAAGTTGTGGCGAGAAGAGTTACTAACTATTTCACTCAATCGCATTATCGTAATTTTGCTTTAGATGGTGCTTTTTCAGCTAAAATTTTTGATCGCTATTTCAAAATGCTTGATGGTAGCAAAGCAATATTTATTCAAAGTGATGTGGATAGTTTTCGAAATAGGCAAGATTCGCTTGGACAAGAATTATTAGATGGTAATTTGAAAACTGCTTACGATATTTATAATCTCGCTTTGCAAAAGCGTTATGACCGTTATAAATATGCTCTTGAGGTTTTGCAGCGCCCAATGGATTTCACCAATAATGACGAAATTGATTTTAAACGTGAAGATATTGCCTGGCCAACTTCTGAAAAAGAACTTGATACCTATTGGGATAAACGTGTTAAATATGACGAACTCAGTTTATCTTTATCTGGTAAAAATGAAACACAAATCCGTGAAGCACTAACCAAACGATATAATCGTGTGATAAAAACCATTTTACAATCCAATAATGAAGATGCATTTCAAGTGTTTATGAATGCATTTGCGCGTGAAATTGATCCTCATACCAGTTATCTAGCACCGCGTTCAAAACGTGATTTTGATTCTGAAATGAGTTTATCTTTTGAAGGTATTGGAGCAACGCTCAGCCAACAAGATGATTATACGGTCATCATGTCTTTTGTCACCGGTGGGCCTGCTGAAAAAAGTAAGTTGCTCGCTGTTGGTGATAAAATTATCGGTGTTGGTCAAAAGAATTCAGCTATCGAAGATGTTATCGGCTGGCGCTTAGACGATATTGTCGATAAAATCCGTGGTCCAAAAGGTACAGTAGTTAGATTAGAAATTTTACCAGCCGGTAACAATAGCAAATCTAAAATTATTGAACTAACCCGAGATAAAATTCATTTTGAAGATCGCGAAGCCAAATTAAAAATCATCAATAATGAACGAGGCAAAGTAGGTGTTCTTGAAATACCAAGCTTTTATATGGGATTAACTGATAAAGTTCACGATCTATTATTGCAAGCTAAAAACGAACAATTGCAAGGGTTAGTTATTGATTTACGTGATAATGGCGGCGGTTCATTAGCTGAAGTAATTACCCTAACCGGATTATTTATTGACAATGGACCTGTAGTACAAGTTCGTGATAATTTACAAAAAGTTGCCGTTTATGACGATAAAAATAAAGGCGTTGACTATGCAGGCCCTATCGTTGTAATGGTTAATCGATATAGTGCTTCGGCTTCTGAAATTTTTGCCGCAGCAATGCAAGATTATGGACGCGCTGTAATTGTTGGTGAAACAACTTATGGTAAAGGCACGGTACAGACTTCTCGTAATATTGCTTATCCTTCTGATTCAAGATTACATCCAAATTGGCCTGAACTTGGTGGTGTGCAATATACTGTACAAAAATTTTACCGTATAAACGGTGGTAGTACCCAACTCAAAGGGGTTGAGCCTGACATTGAAATGAGTAAAACCAAATATATGGACGAAACAGGTGAGCGTTTCTTAGATAATGCTATGCCATGGGATAAAATTCCTTCGTCTGAATATTTGACTGTTGCTAATGTTAAACCGCTTTTACCTGATTTAACAGCTAAGCATTTAACCCGAATAGCTAAAAATCCTGAATTTATCTATCTTGAACAAGATATCAGTGATTTTAATAACAAAAAGGATCGTCAGTACATTGTTTCATTAAACAAAAAATCGCGTGAAGCAGAGCGAAAAGTTAATGATGAGCGTGATTTAAAAAGAATGAATGAACGTTTAGCTCGTGAAGGAAAACCAGCTATAGCTAAATTAGAAGATTTACCAAAAGACTATAAAATACCCGATGCTTATTTAAATGAAGCGGTTGAAATTCTATTGGATTTAGCCCCTAAGTATCCAAAAATTGATGCTAGCCAAAGTATTAGTAAGGTTATTTCATTAAATGAATCAATTAAATAAAGCTGAATTTGAAAGAAAATAATTGGAGATAATAAAAAATGTGTACAAATTTAAAATTTGCTTTAGTTACTGTTGTAGCAATATTAGCTGTTTTAGCCACATTTGGTACCATTGTTATAATGAACTAAAAAGCTTGATTAATTAGCTTGTGATCATTATAGTATGCAACCTGCTTTAATTAGCGGGTTGAGAAATTTTGGTGAGGTGTCCGAGTGGTTGAAGGAGCACGCCTGGAAAGTGTGTATACGGCAACGTATCAAGGGTTCGAATCCCTTCCTCACCGCCATAAATTTTATTATTTAGTCATTGAAGGATAAAAGCCGTCAGGTTTTAACTGTCAGGAGTGACTTTCAATGTTACTTTGACAATATGCATTCACGTTAACAAGACCGAAAGTGACGAGTAAAACCTTCCTCCTCCTAGAATATTTGGAGCCATTATGGAAAACTTACGCACTGTTCAGGACTTTATACGCTGGACAACCTCCCAATTTAGCCAGTCTGAAATCTATTTAGGTCATGGAACTGATAACCCGATTGATGAAGCCAAGCAGCTTATTTTAACGACACTAGGTTTATCATTATTTATTCCGCCAGAATTTTATGCCAGCAGTCTTACTGAGTCTGAAAAACAACAATTACTTGAACTGATTCAAAAACGGATTGAAGATCGTGTTCCAACGCCTTATTTAACTAATCAAGCTTGGTTTTGTGGTCACCAATTTTACGTTGATGAGCGGGTGTTAATACCGCGCTCACCAATTGGTGAATTAATTGATAATCACTTTTCCAACTTGTTAACAACTGAGCCAAACTCAATATTAGATATGTGTACAGGTAGCGGTTGTATTGGTATTGCCTGTGCTTATGCATTTCCTGATGCGCAAGTTGATATTTCTGACATATCATTAGAAGCGTTAGATGTTGCGCAAACGAATATTGAATTACATGAGATGCAATTTCAAGTAACGCCGATATTATCGGATTTATTTGATAATCTGCCGGTTAAAAAATATGATGTTATTGTCTCAAATCCTCCGTATGTTGATGACGAAGACATGAGTGATCTCCCTGATGAGTTTTTATATGAACCTAAATTGGCATTAGAAGCAGGCGTTGATGGCTTAGATTTGGTTAAAAGAATTTTACGTGATGCTGTCAATTATCTAACACCAAATGGTGTTTTAATATGTGAAGTAGGAAATAGTTGGATCAGTTTGCAAGAACAATATCCTGATATTCCATTCAATTGGATAACGTTCGAACATGGTGGACTTGGCGTGTTTTCAATATCGTGTCAAACCTTAATAGAATTTCATCACTATTTTAAATAATGTGTTATTAATCATTGGAAATAAAATTTATGTCTGGAAACTCGATCGGTAAGTTATTTAAAGTCACCACTTTTGGCGAATCACATGGCATAGCATTAGGATGTGTTGTAGATGGCGTACCGCCGGGACTTGCTTTAACTGAATCAGATATGCAGCACGATCTCGATCGACGCCGTCCTGGTTCTTCTCGTTATACCACGCAGCGCCGCGAAGCAGATCAAGTTAAAATATTATCAGGTGTTTTTGATGGTGTCACAACCGGCACCAGTATCGGTTTGTTGATTGAAAATACCGATCAACGTTCACAAGATTATAGCAAAATTAAAGATATCTTCCGCCCTAGTCATGCTGACTACACTTACCAAAAAAAATATGGCATACGTGATTACCGAGGTGGCGGTCGATCATCGGCGCGTGAAACGGCAATGCGTGTTGCGGCAGGTGCTATAGCAAAAAAATATTTAAACGAAAAACTGGGCATTACTATTCGTGGTTATTTAGCTCAAATGGGTGATATAGAATGTCAATTAAGAGATTGGCAACAAGTTGAACAAAATTCCTTTTTTTGTGCTGATGAAAGTAAACTTGAGCAACTTGATGAATTATTAAGAAAATTAAAAAAAGAGGGTGATTCAATTGGTGCGAAAGTCACTGTTGTCGCTGAAAATGTACCGGTTGGGCTGGGTGAACCAGTTTTTGATAAGTTAGATGCTGAATTGGCCCATGCATTAATGAGTATTAATGCAGTTAAAGGGGTCGAAATAGGTGATGGCTTTGCTGTTATTACTAAACGTGGTAGCGAAAATCGCGACGAGATCAGCCCACAAGGATTTTTATCCAACCACGCCGGTGGCATCTTAGGTGGTATCAGCTCTGGTCAAACCATTTTAGCCAACATTGCCTTAAAACCTACCCCAAGCATTGAAATTGCAGGTCGATCGATTAATGTACAAGGTGAAGCCGTTGAAGTATCGACGCATGGTCGGCATGATCCATGCGTGGGTATAAGAGCAGTTCCCATCGCTGAAGCAATGGTTGCTATTGTTTTAATGGATCACTACCTTCGTTATCGTGCTCAATGCAGTGATGTGGATCCGCGATGAATTACGAACTTCTTATTCTGCTATTTGCCATAGCAGTTTTAGCGGGATTTATCGACTCAATTGCCGGTGGAGGAGGGTTACTTACCGTGCCGGCACTATTGGCAGTCGGTTTACCGCCGGCTAGTGCCTTAGCGACTAATAAGTTACAAAGTTGTGGTGGATCATTCTCGGCTAGTCTCTACTTTATCCGTGAGCGCATGGTCAACCTTAGAGAACAAAAAATCGCAATTATCTTCGCCTTTATCGGCTCCGCAGTTGGTACTGTTTCGGTGATGCATATCCAAGCCGATTTTCTAAGACTATTATTACCGATATTAACGATCAGTGTTGGGTTGTATTTCCTACTCTCACCAACAATCGGAGAACAAGACCGCAAAAGCCGCCTGACCACCCTACAATTTGCCCTTATTCCGGCGTTAGCAATTGGTTTTTATGACGGCTTTTTTGGACCCGGTGCCGGTTCCTTCTATGCTTTAGCCTATATTACCCTTGCCGGATTTAATCTGACAAAAGCAACTGCTCATACCAAAGTCCTAAACTTTACCTCAAACTTAGCGGGATTGTTATTTTTTATTATGGGTGGACAAGTGGTCTGGTCGATAGGTTTAGTCATGTTAGTCGGACAATTCATCGGCGCAAGATTAGGCGCTAAAATGGTTATTGCGAAAGGAAGAAAATTAATAAGACCGATGTTGATTATTGTTTCTACAGTTATGAGCATTAAGTTGATTTATGAGAACTTCTTCTGATGATTAGATTTTGCTTTTGATTGTTAGCTAACCGTAATTGATGATAAATTTTGTTTTAATATATTTAGCTAATAAAGCGTGGAACACAAAAGATTCAGAATATTAATCATAATAACATAAATATATTTAAGCTAAACTAATAGAACGACTTCAACAATTTCAATACTTTTGCAGTAAGCGATCTTAATATACCTAATGCACTGTTTCAATGTAATGGTCATAATGTGCAGCTATCCATATAAACTCAAAGCTAACAAGAATATTTGACACACTCCCTTAACGTTGCGATTTAAAGTATATTTTTGTTTATCAATGGTAGTTGTTACTGTTTTGAATAAAAAGCAATTGATGTATTTTTAATATTGTTAAATAAATTGTCGAGCAGAGTAATTATAAATTGTAATTTGTTCGCATTAGATTTCAAACAGCCTGTTTCAAGTCAATATCATTGAAACATTATCAATAATTACCTACTTATTTTTACCCTTTTTTTTCGCTAGATTTAAAGATTAATAAAATCAAAGTATTAAAAAACAGTTAAAAAAAAGGGTTTTTAAGTAATAAAACAATATTTACCTTTATGCCAAAGGCGATTATAGTATGTGCTGTTCTAGCTCAATACCGTGTAGGTAGTTTAGAAACGAAGCAGAAACCAAAAACTAATCTTTTAACTGCTCAATACCGTGTAGGTAGTTTAGAAAATTTGACATGAAAGGAAAAGAGTTACACGAGAGCTCAATACCGTGTAGGTAGTTTAGAAAATCCGCCGATTTATAGCTAATAAAGAACTGATGCTCAATACCGTGTAGGTAGTTTAGAAAATTTATGCCGGGTAAACGAATTGTGGCAACCAGCTCAATACCGTGTAGGTAGTTTAGAAACAAGATCCTCGGATCTGTTCTAGCATCCACTCGCTCAATACCGTGTAGGTAGTTTAGATAGTTCATTATAACCCGTCTTTTAAAAATAAAAGGCTCAATACTGTGTAGGTAGTCAAAAAAAGCAAAAATTTGAGGAAGTAGATTTTTACAGTTTAATAGCCTATCCGCAGGAAGCCTTTAGTTTAAGCATATAAAAATGCCCTAAAGTATTTTATTAAGATAAATGGGTTAAGTATGAAATTGTAATTATGTGCCTTTATTTCAACTTTATATCAACTATCACCTAGCTTGTTTCAGCTAATAGCCACACATAAACAGACATTTTGATGTGCTTTAAGCAACACACAATTAATACATAGGCCCTTAACATTCGCGGCATATATTCTTTTTTTGTATTCAGACAACTCAATCTTGTTAAGTTCAATATAGTAAAATATCTGCTCAAAAATTCTGTTTAGACTGATTATTAAATACCTTTACCACAGCTTATTTTTACAATTTATAAAAACAAGAAAGATTAAGCTTTATTAACAATGAAGGTAAAATTTTTGTCTGTTTGTTAAGTATTGCTAAAATGTCTTAGGTAGTTGAATGATAAAAATCAACAGTTAATTGATTAACCATATGTTATATTGTCAGTAAGCTATAGTGATACATAGCGTGGTTCAATAATACCAATAGAGGCTAATTAACTTACGGATATAAGTATCGAATAAGGTGAGCATAAAATGAAAATAATTGTACTTGCTATAAAGTTTGAATATAACGGTATTGAGCAGATAATTAATCCTGTAATTATACAAGATGATAGTCATATGATATTAATTGATGCGGGGTATCCTTGTCAGTTTGAGTTATTTGAAGCAGCAGCAAAAAAGAGTGATCTTGATTTAAATAAGTTATCTCATATTATCATTACGCACCATGATTTTGATCATATAGGTTCGTTAGCAGAATTTAAGAAAAGATTTCCTCATATTCAAATATTGTCATCAAGTATAGAAAAAGCCTATATAGAAAAGCATAAAAAACCATTGCGTTTAGAGCAAGCAGAAAAAAGATATCCTTTCTTGTCGGATAATGATAAGCAACAAGCACTGATCTTCCATAAAATATTAGAAAATATAGAAGGTGTTGAGGTAGATGATATTTTGCACAACCATCAAGTTTTACCTATTGGTAAAGGGGTAGAGGTTATTTTTACGCCTGGGCATACCCAAGGTCACATATCATTATATATAAAGGAAAATAAAACCCTGATAGCGGGTGATGCACTTGTTCTGGCTAATGGTAAATTAGTTATACCTTTTCCAGAGTTTGCTTATGATTTAGCTCAAGCCCAAAGTTCTATAAAAAATCTAATGAATTATGAGATTGATGAGATGATTTGTTATCATGGGGGCAGTTATAAAGGTAACTGGCAAGATATACTGATTTTAGACAATGAGTTAATCGAAAATTCATAAACACAAGCATAATGTTTAATATTGATACCTAGATTCTAAATATAAAATACGCGGTGTTAGCTAGTACTTTTTAATTAAAATGTGAATGATGAGTTGCCAAAGTCTGCTATGCATTATGTGGATGAAAAAATTAATGGTAGGTAATTTATTGCGTGTTTTTCATTAGTAGGATGATGTTTTAAGAACATTTTAGATAAAAATGAACTAATAATTATTTGATTTAATTTTTTAAGTTTGTCTATCTTATAATCATTAATATCTGTTATATTCTAAATCATATCAAGGCAAATGATGTGCTGAAAAAACTTAATTAATTCACGTTATGAAATTACAACAATTACGCTATATTTTAGAAATTGCTCGATCAGGGTCTATTAATGAAGCGGCTAAAAATTTATATATTACCCAACCTAGCTTGTCGACAGCGGTTAAAGAGTTAGAGGCCGAATTTGGCATTGAAATTTTTGTACGTACTTCAAAGGGAGTATCTTTATCAACCGATGGTGTAGAGTTCTTGGGGTATGCCAAACAAGTATTGGATCAAGCTGAGTTATTAGAACAGCACTATGCTAAAAAGGCGCCATCAAAGCAACTATGTAGCATTTCGACCCAACACTATGCGTTTGCTGTGAATGCATTTGTTAATTTAATCAAGAAGAATCATACTGACGAATATGAATTTACCTTACGTGAAACGCGAACTTACGACATTATTACCGATGTGGCTAATTTACGTAGTGAAGTGGGTATACTCTATTTAACTGATTTTAATCAAAAAGTCATATTGCGGTTACTTAAAGAGCATCGTTTAACGTTTAATCCTCTGTTTGAAGCTGATCCACATGTGTTTATTAGTACCCATCATCCTTTAGCTGCGATGAAATCCTTAACCTTACATGATCTGGAAGATTATCCGTATTTATCATTTGAGCAAGGTGAATATAATTCGTTTTATTTTTCTGAAGAGATTTTAAGTACGGTCTATCATAAAAAAAGCATTCATGTGAGTGATAGGGCAACACTATTTAATTTATTGCATGGGTTAAATGGTTACACAATTAGCACAGGGGTTTTAAGTACCGATTTGAATGGTTCGGATATTTTATCAATTCCCCTTAATGTTAATGAAAAAATATTGATTGGTTGGATCACCTCTCAAAAAGTGCAATTGAGTATGTCGGCACAAAACTATATAGAAGCACTAAAAAAACTGATACAAGAAGAATATGGTTTTAAGCTTAAATAGCAGGGGATTATTACCATAATTCAAATTGCTATTTTGATAAATTTGAGTATAATTGCGCACAATTCATATATTGATTATATGAATATCGAGGAGTGTCTGAATTAGAGATCGGTCATTCCATCATTAATATTAATTTTAAGAGGTTTATTATGTCTCTAACTGTAGAAGCGAAAGCGAAAATTGTTGCCGAATATGGTCGTGGTACTAATGACACAGGTTCAACTGAAGTTCAAGTTGCTCTTTTAACTGCACGTATTAATGACTTACAAGGTCATTTTTCAGCGCATAAAAAAGATCACCACAGCCGTCGTGGTTTATTACGTATGGTTTCTAGCCGTCGTAAATTATTAGATTATTTACGTCGTAAAGATATCGAACGTTACAACCAATTAATTCAAAAATTAGGCTTACGTCGCTAATAACTTATCTACTTGGAAAGAGGCTTAGGCCTCTTTTTCGTTGTGAAAAATTAGGACTCTGATATAATATCGAGCTCGGAAAAATAAAAGATTGTATCTCATGTTTCGCGCGACTAATGAGAGCTCTATAGTTTATAGATTTGTCATTAGTCGTGACAGTGAAATAATCTTTTGTTTGATATCCCCACACTGTTGAAGTGAGTAGCGTAATTCGTGTTATGTTACTTTTTGTTCAAATTCAAACTTCAACACACAAAATACAAGAGGAAATTGTTTTGTTTAATCCGACACATCAAAAATTTCAATATGGTCGTCATACCGTAACTTTAGAAACAGGTATAATGGCTCGCCAAGCAACAGCTGCAGTAATGGTTAATATGGATGATACGGCTGTTTTTGTTACCGTTGTTGCTGATAAAAAAGTGAAAGAAGGTCAAGACTTTTTTCCTTTAACTGTTAATTATCAAGAGCGTAGTTATGCAGCGGGTCGTATTCCTGGTGGCTTTTTTAAACGTGAAGGTCGACCTAGCGAAGGTGAAACACTCATTGCTCGTTTAATTGACCGACCACTTCGTCCACTATTTCCAGAAGGATTTGTTAACGAAATTCAAATTATCGCAACAGTTGTTTCTGTGAATCCTGACGTGAGTCCTGATTTAGTTGCCATGATTGGTGCTTCAGCTGCACTTTGTTTATCTGGCGTGCCATTTCATGGTCCTATTGGTGCGGCTCGAGTTGGTTTTATCAATGATGAGTTTGTTCTTAATCCATCAGTTAAAGAATTGGCACATAGCCGTTTAGACCTAGTAGTAGCTGGGACAAAAAGTGCAGTATTAATGGTTGAGTCTGAAGCGGATCTTCTTTCAGAAGATCAGATGCTAGCAGCTGTGGTATTTGGCCATGATCAACAACAAGTTGTCATTGATAATATTAATGAATTTGTTGCTAAAGCAAATTGTGAAAAATGGGATTGGGTTGCGCCAGCTAAGAACGAAGCTTTATATAATGCTGTTGTCGAATTGGCTAAAGATCGTTTAGGTGAAGCTTATCGAATTACTGAAAAGCAAGCACGTTATGCACAAATTGATCTAATTAAAGACGATGTGTTAGCAACCTTAAAAGCACAAAATGAAGAGCTTGATGAAAACCAAGTCATTAACATTATTGTTGACTTAGAAAGTCAAATTGTTCGCCAACGTGTTATTGCTGGCGAACCGCGTATTGATGGTCGTGAAAAAGATATGATCCGTGCGCTAGATATTCGTACTAATGTGTTACCAAGAACCCATGGTAGTGCATTGTTTACTCGTGGTGAAACGCAAGCACTCGTTACTGCAACATTAGGAACAGAGCGTGATGCGCAGATTATCGATGAGTTAACAGGTGAATATACAGAACGTTTTTTACTCCATTATAACTTCCCGCCATATTCAGTTGGTGAAACAGGTATGGTCGGTTCACCAAAACGTCGTGAAATTGGTCATGGGCGCTTAGCTAAGCGTGGTGTTGCAGCTGTAATGCCAAGTAAAGAAGAGTTTCCATATACTGTGCGCGTAGTGTCTGAAATTACTGAATCTAATGGTTCATCTTCAATGGCTTCTGTGTGTGGTGCTTCACTTGCATTAATGGATGCAGGTGTGCCAATTAAATCCTCAGTCGCTGGTATCGCGATGGGACTCGTGAAAGAAGGTGATAATTTTGTTGTTCTTTCGGATATTTTGGGTGATGAAGATCATCTTGGTGATATGGATTTTAAAGTTGCAGGTACACGTGAAGGTGTAAGTGCGCTGCAAATGGATATCAAAATTGAGGGTATTACTAAAGAAATAATGCAAATTGCACTCAATCAAGCTAAAGGTGCACGTTTACATATTTTAGGTGTGATGGAACAAGCAATTAATAAACCTCGTCAAGAGATTTCTGAATTTGCACCTCGCATTTATACCATGAATGTCAATCCAGATAAAATTCGCGATATCATTGGTAAAGGTGGAGCAACGATTCGTGCCTTAACCGAAGAAACGGGTACTACAATTGAAATCGCTGATGATGGTACTGTAAAAATTGCCGCTTCTGATGGTAATAAAGCTAAAGATGCAATGAATCGTATCAATAATTTAGTTGCTGATGTTGAATTGGGTAAAATTTATACTGGCAAAGTGACACGAATTGTTGATTTTGGTGCTTTTGTATCAATCATCGGTGGTAAAGAAGGTCTTGTGCATGTTTCTCAAATTGCTGATCATCGCGTTGAGAAAGTTTCTGATTACTTGAAAGTTGGACAAGAAGTGAATGTTAAAGTATTAGAAATAGATCGTCAGGGTAGAATTCGTTTAAGCATGAAAGATGCTGTTGAGCCTGCTGCTGATGTAGCACCAGTTACTGAATAAAATATCATTCACTAGGAGTTAAAATGAGACTATACAACCTGAGAATTATCTGCTTTTTGCTAGCTGTTATTCTTTTATCAGGTTGTTCTAACTCTTTACCTGTACTGGCTGTTCCTGAGCAAGTTTCTTATGAAGATGAATTGAAAATTGCTCAGCTCAGTCAACAGTTATCACAAAATGATATTGATACCATTACGCGTATGCAGCTCATTTTTGAGCGAGGTATTGTCTACGATTCATTAGGTTTTAAAGCTTTTGCATACAGTGATTTTACACATTTGTTAAGCTTTAATCCTGAAATTCCAGATTTGTATAATTTTTTAGGTAATTATGCACTTCGCGATGGTGACTTCGATTCGGCTTTAGCATCGTTTAATACTACCTTAGAGCTCGATCCAGCTTATGCTTTTGCCTACTTAAATCGTGCAATTACGTTGTACCGTACTGGGCATTATGAATCAGCAGATCGTGATGCGTTGCAATTTTATCAATATGATGTGAATGAACCAATTCGAATTTTGTGGCTTTATTTGATCGAAAAAGAAATCGATAATAAAGTTGCACAGCATGAGCTACAAAAACGTTATGATCTACTCAACGATAAAACGATTTATAGTAGCGATATTGTTGCATTTTATTTAGGTAAAATTAATGAATCTAAATTAATGCAAAATCTTCAACAAGGTGTAGAAAGTAATCGGCAATTAGCTGAGCGCCTATGTGAAGCCTACTTTTACTTAGGTAAATATTATCAAAGTAAAGGTGATAATGAGCGTGCCAAAATGTTATTTAAATATGCTTTAGCGAATAATATTTATAACTTTGTTGAACATCAACAGGCACTCTATGAAATGAAGTTACTTGAAGAAAAAGAAAAGTAACAAGGGTCATGCCAGTTTAAAAGTGAAAATATTGTTATAGCGTAGTTCTGATTTGCCAATAATATACTCCTGAATTTTAATGATTTGATTATTTTGCTTTATCTATTTTATGATAAAGCACTAATCATCTTTAAATTTTGCTGATTAATTATCGATAGTATTAATATTGGCAGTTAGTTATTGGGGTGAGTTGTAAATTTTCAATTTAGTGAGCTGGCATAAATTTATCTATTCTTGGTTTTATTAAATTAGCCATGGCACATTGCCAATATTAAGTTGTGCTTAATATTGTTAACAGTGCAAAGACCTGTCTAGATATACTAAAATTTATAAGCGAGTTTACATGACAAAAGAAGTTTCTTTTATTGACCTTGGTTTATCCGAGGATATCCTTAATGCATTAAATGATCTTGGTTTTAGCAAACCATCACCGATTCAAGCTGAATGTATTCCTTTATTGTTAGCAGGTAACGATGTATTAGGAATGGCACAAACAGGCAGTGGTAAAACCGCAGCGTTCTCTATCCCATTTTTAATGAATATTGATGCTAATTTAAAAGCACCACAACTGTTGGTTTTAGCACCAACACGCGAGTTGGCTATTCAAGTTGCCGATGCATGTGCTGAATATGCAAAATATATGAAAGGCGTAAAAGTTTTAGCATTATATGGTGGACAACGTTACGATGTACAATTACGCGCTTTAAAACAAGGCCCGCAAATTGTAGTTGGAACACCAGGTCGATTACTTGATCATTTAAACCGTAAAACGTTGGATCTGTCTAACCTTAAAGGTTTGGTGCTTGATGAAGCTGACGAAATGTTAAGAATGGGCTTTATTGATGATGTTGAAAGTATTATGGCAACGATACCTGAAAATCATCAAACAGCACTATTTTCAGCAACAATGCCAGCACCTATTCGTCGCATTACTAAACGTTTTATGCAAAATCCTAAAGAAGTGCAAATTAAAGGTACTAATCAAACCGCACCTGATATTGATCAGAGTTATTGGTTAGTCAGAGGGATGCGTAAAAACGAAGCAATCATTCGTTTTCTAGAAGCTGAAGATTTTGATGCTGCAATCATTTTTGTTAGAACCAAAACAGCGACGTTAGATGTTGCCGACGTTCTTGAAAAACATGGTTATAGCTGCGCAGCATTAAATGGTGATATGACACAGCAATTACGAGAGCAAACTCTTGATCGTTTAAGAAATGGTCGTTTAGATATTCTTATTGCAACCGATGTTGCAGCACGTGGTTTAGATGTTGAACGTATTAGTTTAGTAATTAACTATGATATTACGCTAGATTCTGAATCTTATGTTCATCGAATAGGGCGAACCGGTCGAGCAGGTCGTGCTGGACGGGCGATTTTATTTGTCGATAGCCGTGAGCGCCGTTTACTTAAAAACATTGAACAAACGATTAAAAAACCAATTCCAGAAGTCGCATTACCTTCAAAAGAATTGATTGAAAAACGTCGTTTAGCAAAATTTACTGAGCAAGTACAAAAGCAGTTAGAAAGTTCAGATCTTAACCAATATCAAGCACTTTTATCACAAATTCAAGCTAGCTGTGATACAGATTTAGAAACGATTGCTACTGCGATTTTAAAAATGGCTCAAGGCGAGCGCCCGTTAATATTACCACCAGATCCAGTGATAAAACCATCTCGTGACAGTCGCGATCGTGATAATCGCAGTGGTGAGCGTCGTTTGCGCGGTGACAATCGTGAAACACCAAAACGTCGAGAACGCCGTGATGTTGGCGATATGGATATGTATCGAATCGAAATTGGTAAAGAGAATGGCGTTGAAGTTCGACATATTGTTGGTGCTATTGCTAATGAAGCTGATATAAGTAGTCGTTATATTGGTAATATCAAACTTTATGAAACTTATTCAACTGTTGAATTACCTAAAGGTATGCCTCAAGACATTCTTAAACACTTCGAAAAGGTAAGAGTGCTTAATCAACCGATGAAAATGAGTTTAGTAAGTAATGCTTCATCTGATAATAGACGTGGTGGACGTAGAAATAGTAAATCTGAGTCGAATGATAAAGGATTTTCGAAAAAACGAGGCCGTTCGTCAGCACCAAAATTTTAATTAAATCAACCTCTGCCTTAAGGCAGAGGCTTTTCTTGGTTATTTTATTCCTCGCACATTATCACCAGCATTTTTAGGTAGTGTAATAAAATCAATCATAGCAATGATTGTCAGCCCTGCAACCATCAATAAAGCAAATTGAAAGTCTTCAACACTTAACACTGTTTTATTATGATCATGGTAACAAGATGCAATAAATAAGAATAATGCTCCTAGTACAATTCCAAGAACATTATTGAGTTGCTGTGCTAAAGTAGATAAAATATTGGCACTTTGAACTTCACTTTTTTCGATTTCAGAAAAGCCTAGCGTATTTAAGGTAGTAAATTGGATTGATCGTGCCCCTCCTGATAGGAAAAGAACGATAATCATAGTAATAATCGAGGTTTGCTCTGTAAAAAATGCACATAAAATAAAACTCGCTGATAAAACTATTCCGTTAATAATGAGTATATTTCGGAAACCAAATCGTTGAATTAACGGTGTATTGATCAATTTAAAAAGAATATTACCAACAAATAGCGCCAGCAATAAAGCACCTGCTGTTAATGGTGAGTATCCAAATCCAACTTGAAACATCAAAGGTAAAAGAAATGGGGCACTGCTTAAAGCGATTCGGATTAAGGATCCCCCAAAAAACATGGTTCTAAATGTACGTTTAGAAAACGCCTGTAAGCTAATAAGAGGATTTGTGATGTGAGTTAAGTGATAACATGCCATTGTTAAAATTACGCAGCCAAGCAAAACAATTGAAAGGCTTATCCATATACTCTTTTGTGAATGTGAAATCATTTCAAGTCCATAAACAAAGAGCAATAAACCTAATCCACACAAAACAAAACCAATGCCATCAAATGCACGTATTTGCGGTAGTTCTTTTGGTAAAAGTTTGAATGCATAAAAAAGGGCAATAAATCCAAGTGGAATATTCAAAACGAAAATCCAATGCCATGTTAGATATTGCGCAAAAAATCCGCCAATCACAGGTCCCATGACCGGAGCGATTAATCCTGGCCATACCAGTATTGATATAGTATTGACTAAATTTTGTTTTTCGGTCCGGCTAAGTACTACCGTGCGGCCAACAGGGACCATTAACGATCCTGCCAATCCTTGGCATAATCTTGCCAGAGTAAACATGGTTAGATTAGTTGAAAGTGCACATAGTAAAGATGCTAACATAAACAAAACAATCGACATTGAAAAAATTCGATGCGCAGTAAAACGATTAGCCAACCAACCGCTTGCAGGTAAACCTATAGTAAGGGCTAACATATAGGCACTAATTCCAACTGAGATATCTTGAGGATTAACTGAAAATGATTTTGCGATATTCGGAATAGCGGTAGTAATAACTGTCGCGTCTAAATTTTCCATAAAAAATGTTGCGGCGACTAAAATTGCCATTTTCTGGACTTTATTACTTTGCTGCATAAAAAACACCAATAAAAATAAATACTGCAAATATTATATATTACAAAGAGAAAATGCTAACACAATAATTATTTTGATAAATAACCATTAATTACAAAGGTTACTTTAAATAAACTTCTATTTTTGATTGATAAAAAACGTTTTTTTACGTTAGTTATTAGGTTGTTAAAAAAATGTTAGAACTTTGCCCTTAAGTTTGATTGAGAGTATACTATGTCAAAACTAAATGATTAATAGAGGTACAGGATGACAGATTCACTAAATAAATGTAAAGCAAATGAAACGCCAGCATGTTGTTGTGTTGATGTTGGAACAATTATCGATAATGAGGATTGCACAGCAGAATACGAACACGTTTTTGCGACAGAATCAGAAGCTCAAGCTAAATTAGTATCATTAACACAAGCTGCAAAAGATGCAGCAACTGAGCCATGTGAAATTAATAGCAGTATCGACAAAGTTGCAAATGGTTTCAAATTAACTGCCAAATTTACTTTTTGTTGTGGCGCTGAGTGCTTAATTTTCCAATTAAAATTACGTTAATTGTCATTAATGAAAATTTGTATTATGAGACATGGTGAAGCAGGGTTTTCTGCTTCATCTGATGCAAGTCGACCGCTTACTGCTTATGGCATCGAACAAGCGAATCAAGTAGGTCAATGGCTTCAACAGCAACACTTTAAATTTGACTTAGGTTTAGTGAGTCCTTATTTACGAGCAGAACAAACTTTTGCCCAACTATCCTCTCATATCCCTATTTTAAAAGTAAAAACAGAAAAGCTTTTGGTACCAGGTGGAAGTGCTGCTTCTATTGCTGATTTTTTAATGACACTCATATCACAAGATGTTAAGCAAGTGATTATAGTTTCACACCTTCCATTAGTCGGCTATTTAGTCAATGAGCTTTGTCCTCATATTTCGCCACCGATGTTTCCAACAGCTGCAATTGCATGTATTAACTACTCAATTGGCACCGCAGGAAATCTTGAATGGTTTCATCAAGCGGAGTAAAAAAACTTAATCTTTTTGATTTACCGTTAACCGGACGTACCTTAATTGAAGCCTCGGCCGGAACAGGTAAAACCTATTCACTTGCCTTTATCTATTTGCGATTGTTATTAGGCATAGGAAAAAACAGTTATCCCAAGCCACTTAGTATTAATCAAATTTTAGTTGTCACCTTTACTAAAGCGGCAACGCAAGAGCTGCGTTCACGTATTAGAGCAACTATACAAGAATTAAGAATAGGGTTATTGCAAGGTAAACATTCAGATCCGATATATCAACAATTGATTGAATTAATTGATGATCCTCAGGCTGCGATTCAAAAATTGACTGAAGCCCAACAATCAATGGATGATGCTGCTATTTATACTATTCATAGTTTCTGTCAACGGATCTTGACTAGTCATGCATTTGAATCGGGTGTACTTTTTGAACAAAAATTAATTACTGATGAGCAGCAATTACACTTACAAGTTACTCAAGATTTTTGGCGTCATTATTTTATTCCTTTAAATAAACCGCTTGCTCAGATAGTTTTTGCAACTTGGCAAGATCCAGACGCCTTATTAGCTAGTATTAAACCTTATTTGGGTTTTGATTTTAACCAAAACACAGATGACAATATCGATCTTGTGAATATTATTAATGATTTTTATCAGCAAAATTTTCACAACATCGAAATGTTAAAAAAGGCTTGGTTAGAATCAGTAAATGAATTAACCGATATTATTATTCAGTCAGGCGTCAGTAAACAATCTTATAGTAATCGTTATTTACCTAATTGGATTGCCAAAGTTTCTGCTTGGTGCCAAACACCAACAACGACGTTTAAGTTACCAGCTGAACTTGAAAAGTTTAGTCAAGTTGTATTGATTGAAAAAACAAAAGCCGATAAAACGGCCCCCCGACATTTAGTTTTTGAGCAAATAGCAGAACTTTATACAAGCCAACTGGATTTACGCAATGAAATTTTGATGCACATTGTTAAAATTATACAAAAAGGCATTTATTATCAAAAGATTAAACGTGCCGAGATGAGTTTTAATGATCTTATCTGGCAACTTAATAGGGCCTTGCAAGCTAAAAATGGTCATCGATTAGCACAAAGTATTGCAAAAAAATATTGTGTTGCTTTAATCGATGAATTTCAAGACACCGATCCAGCACAATATCAAATTTTTGATCGTATTTATAATAAACAGCGAGTAGATACAGGTTTATTGTTTATTGGTGATCCCAAACAAGCAATTTATAGCTTTCGTGGCGCTGATATATTTACTTATTTAAAAGCAAAACAATCCGCAGGTGAAAACAATTTTACCATGTATGTTAATCATCGATCTTCTTCTGAAATGGTAAAGGCTGTAAATCAGTTATTCGCTAATCGTCAACATCCTTTTATTTTTGATCGCATTCCCTTTTTACCTATGGAAAGTGCAACAAGAAATAATCAAAAAACGTTGATAATCAATGATCAAGAGGCAAATGCTTTAACGACTTATTTATTACCTGAAACTATAACAACAATTACAGATTATCAAGAACATATGGCGAATTGTTGTGCCAAAGAAATTGTTTCATGGTTAACGGATAGTTCAATATTCATCTGTGATAAAGATGGCAAACGCCCTGTGACTACTAGCGATATTGCAATTTTAGTGCGCACTGGACAAGAGGCTGAAATAATTCAACAAAAACTGGCGATTTATGGGGTTAAAAGCGTTTATTTATCCAGTCGAAATAGCGTATTTTCGTCAAACGAAGCACAGGATGTACTTTCTCTATTGCAAGCTGTACTCATGCCAGAAAATGAGGCCGCATTACGTTTAGCGTTAATGACTAGGTTATTAGGTCAAACCATGACAGAACTTGAGCAATT
The DNA here is from genome assembly GCF_001693755.1 of Gilliamella sp. wkB171. Classification (GTDB taxonomy): domain Bacteria; phylum Pseudomonadota; class Gammaproteobacteria; order Enterobacterales; family Orbaceae; genus Gilliamella; species Gilliamella apicola_F. The sequence continues at coordinate 237,821 of NZ_LYST01000043.1, read as the reverse complement.
GATTGATGATCAAGATCAGTGGGAAAATTTAGTAGAGGAATTTAAACAATATCAGATTATTTGGCAACACTATGGGGTATTAGTGATGTTACGTCGTTTGATGAAACGGCGACACTTAGCTGAAAATCTTTTAGCTTGCCAGAATGGAGAACGAATATTAACTAACTTCATGCATTTAGGGGAATTACTACAAGCAGCTGCTGATGAGTTAGATAGTTTACCAGCTTTAGTTCGTTGGTTGACTAAGCAAATAGTTAATCCTGATTTAAATTTAGAAAATCACGAACAACGTTTAGAAAGCGATGAAAATTTAGTCAAAATTATCACAATACATAAATCTAAAGGGTTAGAGTTTCCAATAGTTTGGTTGCCATTTGCGGCTAAATATCGCCTTGCTAATAGCCAATTTTATCACGATAAAAATAATGATTATCAGCCAAGCTATGCGTGGTTATTAACCGATGAAATCAAGCAACAAATTGAAGATGAACATCTGGCAGAAGATTTACGTTTGCTGTATGTGGCAATGACTCGCTCCGTTTATCACTGTAGTATTGGTTTAGCTTCTTTGAAAAAAAATCAATCAGCGATTAATTATCTTTTAAATGATGATTTAAGGTCGATAGCCAAATTTTCAAACTTAATTGAGGTTGAATTACCTATAGTCGGTGAACAGTATATTTCACCAAAAACAGCAAACAGCACGTTGTCTGCGAATGTATTTAAGCGTAAGCTTTCGAATTGTTGGCGTGTTACAAGTTATACTGAACTTCAAAAGCATAATGGTAGTTCAATATTTAATTATGATATCTTCGATGATTGGGATGAATCTCAATCAAATAATCAAGAGCAACAGTTAGAGCAATTATATGATATTCATCATTTTCCAAAAGGTGCTTATGTGGGTACGCTTATGCATAAAATGATGGAAAATGTTGCAGCGAATAATATTGCTCAATTATGTGATGAGATGATAAAAAAACTCAATTTAGAGGCAGTCTGGACCGATGTTGTAAGTAATTGGATGCAACACGTGCTTAGCACAAAACTTAATCAGCAAGGGCTTACATTAGCGCAACTATTAAGTGGAAAATGTATTCACGAGCTTCAATTTTATTTACCTATTCGTCAAGCGGTGTCTAGCTTGCAATTGGACTCTTTATGTAAACAATATGACCCTTTATCTAAACAATGCCCAGAATTAGATTTTGAAACAGTACAAGGTATGTTGAAAGGTTTTATTGATTTAGTGTTTGAATTTGAAGGTAAATATTATATTGTTGATTATAAATCGAATTGGTTAGGTGATTCTGCCGCTTATTATCAAAAGCCTGCATTAGAGCAGGTAATGTGTGAACATCGTTATGAATTACAATATCAACTCTATTGTTTAGCATTACATCGATTTTTAAAAAGTCGTTTAGCCAATTATCAATATCAAGACCATTTTGGTGGTGTTTATTATCTTTTCTTACGGGGTATGCCCGAACACGGGATTTTTTATTGCCAACCAGCAAAGCAGTTCATAGAGCAACTTGATGAGTTATTTGACGGTGATAATAATCTCAAAATTTAATCTGTTAATCTTAGCACTTGATGGTTTAAGCTATTTTTTCCCTTAGAATTTGACAGATTTTTATGTTGACATGTGGATATCTAAACGAAATACAGAAGGTATCGAATAATACCTTCTGTATGACTTATTGGTTAGTAATAGTTAAATTTTATGAACATTTAAAAACCAATTGATAACTGTAATGCTTTTTGGTCAGTAAAAATTCTTTATGGACATTTGGGGTCCAAGAATCATCACCACCAATTCCCATATGAAATGCATCAATGCTGACATAAGCGCTGTGTTCTGGTTGCAATAAATGCCGATGTGATTTTTCCATTAACTGTTTTGTACCATATTGATTAATATTAAATTTAAATTCATGGCCAGTAACGGTTAATTGATTGAGTTGTAATTTTTTTACATCGCAACGTAAACCATTTTCACAAGGAAAAATATATGGCGTGTAAAGTTGGGAGAAAGGTAAACACCAGTCACTAAAGATTGCCGACGTTTTACGATCTGGATAATTTTCGTGTGGGCCTAAACCCAACCATTTTACCTTTTTTGGTATCTGTTTTAATTGAAATGTTAACCCTATACGTGCAGGCGGTGGCATATTATTCGCAATATCAATTTGTACAGATAATGTTAGTTGTCCTTGCTGATCAAATTGGTATAACCATTTACTTTGAATCACTTTTTGGTTGTTGACAAAATAACCATGTAAAACTTCGATGATAATTTTATTAATTGATTGGCTCACCTCAATGCCTAAGCATTGATGCGTTAAATCGTAGTAACCAGCTGACCTCCATTTTTCTACCCAAGCATAAGGGTTATTGTCAAGACCACTACTAATACCAATATCATTATCAATTGGTGCACGAATAAATTGATCAGCAAAAGCCGATTCTAATAATGGCTTATTGCCTTTAAACCATTGTTCTAATCGACCCGTTGCTTTAGTTAATTGCCAACGTTGATTTTTATAATTTATGAGATAATTATTCTGATTTTCGGTTAATTTAAGCGAACTTTTATCTTGATTAAAAGTCAGTGATGGAATAAAAGCGTTGGTTAACTTCCACTGTTCCCATGCGACAAGATGTCCGGCAGCGGACCATGGCGTAGCTTTGCTTTGAATAATTTTGACTAATAAATGCAAATCTTCACAGTTAAAATCATTACCGACATCATCACACAAAACCATTTTTATTGTGCTATTGGCTTTAATGTCCAGTTTGGTTTTGCTGTATTTCCTTTTTTTACCCTCGACTAATAACTCCCATTGTAAAACCTCATGATTGGTATGATGAAATAAATACTCGCTGGTTATCTCAATCACTAATGGTTTTTGACTGATTAATTTAAATTGATAGGGTTGCTGTAATTTTTTAGCTTCGATTAAACTAGGATGAGGTTTGCGGTCGGGAAACACTAATCCATCTAAGCAAAATTGTCTATCATGATATGCTTCACCAAAATCTCCACCATAGGCCCAATAACTTTCACCCGTTTGAGTTTGACAGCGAATACCATGATCTGCCCATTCCCAAATAAATCCACCTTGCAAACGAGGGTATTGCCTAAATGCTTGCCAATACTTATAAAACGCACCTAAACTATTACCCATGGCATGAGCATATTCACATAAAATCAGTGGCCTGTGTTCATCAGGCATTGAAATCCATTTTGTTATTGCCCATTTAGGGACTGTTGGATGCGGTTGATCTTGTTCAACACGTGCATACATAGGGCAAATGATATCGGTAGCAGCTGTATTAGCACCACCACCTTCGTATTGTACAGGTCGCGTTGGATCATTGCTTTTAATCCAAGCATAAAGTGCATCATGATTAGCACCATGACCGGATTCATTTCCTAATGACCAGATTATAATTGAGGGATGATTTCGATCACGTTGTACCATGCGCGTGACGCGTTCGCTATACGCTGCAAACCAACGAGGATCATCCGATAAACGGGACATAGGAAACATACCATGTGACTCAATATTGGCTTCATCCACTAAATACAGCCCATATTGGTCACAAAGTTCATACCATCTTGGATCATTAGGATAATGACTACATCTAACTGCATTAAAATTGTGTTGTTTGATGAGTTTTATATCATGCAACATCGCTTGTTCTGTTACGGCATACCCCATATCAGGATAAAATTCATGCCGGTTCGTCCCTTTTATGAGTAGAGCTTTACCATTTAAGCAAAGCTGACCATGTTTGATTTCGACTGTCCGAAAACCGACATTGTAGGCTTCTGATTCTATCAACCCTGTTTGTTTATGATATAAACTGATAACCACACGATAAAGATTCGGCGTTTCCGCGCTCCATAATTTGGGGCTGGTGACTGGTATATGGCAGTCTAAGCGATCGTGATATCCGCCTTTTTCGTCAACAGCATCAGTACCAATGCTTTGAGAATGCTTAGTCATTAATTTATTTTGTTGCCATAATTCAATATCAACATTGAATAAATCTGTGTCACCATCAAGATTGACATCAATCTGTAGTGAAAGCGTGGCATTTTGATAAAGTGCATCGAGTTGGGTTTGAATTTTTATGTCACGTAAATGTGATTTCGGTTTATTTAATAACCAGACTTGGCGAAAGATACCGCTCAATCGCCACATATCTTGATCTTCAAGATAACTACCATCGCACCACTTTAATACTAATACAGCAATGCGATTTTCACCGGCCTTTAAAAAAGGGGTTAAATCAAATTCTGCCGCAATACGACTATCTTGAGAGTAACCAACCCATTGACCATTACACCAAAGATGAAACGCTGAGCTGACACCATCGAATATAATTCTGGTATTTCCTTGCGCCAGCCATTGTTGAGTAATATTGACATAGCGAGAATAACAGCCTGTGGGATTTTGCTCAGGTACAAAAGGTGGATTATAAGGAAAGGGATAGCGTATATTGGTATAAACCGGTTTATCATAACCCTGCAATTGCCAATTAGATGGAACAGCAATAGTTGTTTTGGCTAACTCATTTTTTAACCATGATTCTGGTACTTGATCTGGGCTATTGTAATAGCTAAAAAACCAATCGCCATTTAGTGACATAATGGTGTCTGATTTCAGATTGTTTTTAGCGCTCTGTTTATCTCGCCAACTGTGAAATTTAGCATGCGTATCGAGTCTATTCATACTTAACACAGATAAGTTATTCCAATCATGGCGGTTAATTATTTCATTGAAAGAAGGGGTCATATATTCTCCATTTACTGTTCTGTTAACCACTATTTTTTATTGATCGTAGTTAATGGCATGAGCATTAATTGTTATAGATTATAAGTAACAGGTGATTTAAAACAGTGATCTAGGTAACATTCATGTAACCGAATACATCTTTTTTTTAAATGGATAGATTTGTGTGTATTTTTTGTTTGTGATTTTCGATTACATCCCCTTTTGCATATAAATAGATGAATATTACTGTGATATAGGTCACAGCTTAGACATTTAATTTATTTATCATTATTTTTATTTGTTATATTAAAAAACGATAATTATTCTTCAAAGGATTGTTACCGCTGTATAACGGGCAAAACCTAAAGAATAGCCATAAAAAGCTATTCTTTAGGTTTTTTTTTGCCTCGAATTTACGAGGCTTCATTATGTTTTATAAAATAATGAGTAGGTAAAAATGAAATATTTAACAAATAAGGTTGTAAAAGTCATATCCAAACTAAAACGAATTGCGTTAATTGCGATGTTAAGTTTATGTTATTTGCCAAATGTTATGGCCGCAACGTCAGAAGAGTTAGAAGCAAGGATAACAATTTTAGAGCAGAAGTTACTGGAGATCAGTAAAGACTCAGCGGATTTAAAAAAGCAAGTTGTTGAGTCAAACAAGCAAATTGCTCAATTAAATAATAATATTCAAAAACAACAAGTCGTTATTAACAATCAACAAAGACAATTAAAAAATCAGACAGCCTCACTCACCAATTCTAAAAAATCGGCTAGTTCACCACAAATTAATACAAATAATAACGTAAGTGATAATCAAATCGTGTTAGTTAATGATGCTAAAACTTCTTCCTCATCAGACGAAGGTAGTTCTGCAAAAAAATCTTTTACCCTATCTGAATTTAAAGATTATATTAAAGATGAAATTGGGTTTTCTTATAACGGTTATTTCCGTGGTGGATGGTCAACATCAAATAATGGTAAACCTAAAAATTATGCTGAAGGTGCGTTAGGTCGATTCGGTAATGAATATGGCGGTTGGTATGATCTTATTTTTAAACAAAAAGTTTATGATCAAGATGGGCGTAGAGTCGATGCTATTGTCATGATTGATGGGAATGTGGCAACCAATAAGGCTGCGGGTTTATTTAATATCCAAGATGATAATATTATGCAATTCTCTGATATTTATTTAGCTACTAAAGGATTTGTACCTCGTTTCCCTGATGCAACATTATGGATTGGTAAGCACTCATTACCTTACAACGAAATTCAGATGCTTGACTGGAAAACGCAAAAAACACCTGCTGGTGGTGGGGTAGGGATTGAAAATCTTGCCGTTGGTGTTGGTGTGCTTGATTTAGCTTTAGTTCGAGCTGATGTGAATGTAAAAAGTAAAAAAGCTGATGTGGTTGGTGTTGATGAAAATGGTAATCAGATTACCCGACATAAAAAAGAGGACGTTGATCTTAATGAAATCGAATTACGTTATCATAACATTCCATTGTGGAAAGATGCTCTGTTTGGCATAAATGCACGTTATTCAGCACCGAATAAATCCAAAATTCAAGACAATGTAGAAGTCAAAAATGCATGGCTTGGTAGTTTTGTCTTACGTCAGAATGAATTTTTTGGTGGATTTAATCAGTTTACACTACAAGCAGCGACAAATTCAGTTGCTTCACAATTAGCCAACATTAATACTAATAATCCAGAGTTTGCAGCTAATGCTGATAATGATTATATTGGTGAACATACTGGTGGTAAAGCTTATCGCTTGGTTTCTGAAGGTGAAGCTTATTTAGCTGATAATGTTATTGTTGCCCATGCATTGGCGCTAACTACGGGTAATGATGTTTATTCTTATGATCTACATCGTGCTCATACTGATTTTTCTAGTTTTAAATCAGCGGTAAGACCTGCATATATATGGGATACCTATAATCAGAGTGGTGTTGAGCTAGGCTATTTTAGACAGAAAAATAAAACCAATAGTAAAACTTATGTTGAGGAAGGTTATAAAACAACGCTTTATCATTCTTTCAAAGTCGGACAAAGTATTTTATCTTCTAGACCTGATATTCGTTTCTATGTTTCATATATTGAATCATTGCAAAATGATATTAGTAAGTTTGATTTTAATGGTAAGAATCACCAAATTAGTTTTGGGGTACAAACAGAGGTGTGGTTTTAGCTAATATCTTTTAATCTAGAGGGATAATACAATACGATTATCTGAGCTAATATTATGCATTAAAAATCATTAATTAAGCTCAGATAAGTAGTGATTATCCTCTATTTTTGATAGTTTTAATAAACAAAGATGTTATTGGTCGTTAATAATCATGTTATTTGATTAAATTGACAGAATAACGTTTAGTTAGCGTAGGTATAAATATATTAACTAAATTAGCGGGTGGCGCTTCACCTTTAGCTAGTTTTAATGCTAGTTCAGCAGCTTGTTCTGCCATAGTTTGTAATGGATAACGTATAGTTGTTAATTTAGGGTGTAAGTACCGAGCAAGAAGTAAATCATCAAAACCTATAATAGAAATGTCGGTTGGAATTTTTATATCATTATCATATAACACTGACATTGCACCAGCCGCCATAGAGTCATTATAACAAGCTATTGCGGTAATTTGACGATTGCGTTCGAGTAATGTCATCATTGCTTGTTCGCCGCCGATTTCGTTAGGTGAGGCAAAAGCTATAAGTTTTTCATCAAGCTCGATATTATATTCAGCTAAAGCATCTTTATAGCCTTGCAAACGGTCAGATGCATCTGAGATATCATGGTTTGAACATAAATAACCAATTTTAAGATGTCCATGTTGAATTAAATGTTTCACCGCTAAGTAGGAGCCATAACGATCGTCGAGTGCAATACACCGTTTTTCAAAGCCGCTAACTACGCGATTGATTAATACCATTCCTGGTACTTGTTGCATTAATTTTTTTAATATACTGTCGGGCAAAACCTTAGCATGAACAACTAATGATGAGCAGCGATGTTCGATGAGTTGGGTTATTGCATTATATTCTTGATCATGTTGATGATAGCCATTTCCGATTAATAAAAAATTGCCTGTTCGATGAGCTACTTTGTCAACGGTACTTACCATCTCACCAAAAAAAGGGTCGGAAACATCGGCAACAACAATGCCTATGGTATTTGAATTTTGTTGGGATAACGCGCGAGCATTGGCATCAGGATAGTAATTTAATTTTTCCATAGCTTTTTTTACAATTTCACGTGTATTTTCGCTAACATTGTTTGCATTATTAATAACACGAGATACTGTTGCCACTGAAACTTTGGCTAATCGTGCAACATCTTTTATTGTCGCCATAAAACTACCTTTTAATTGATTACTACTAATTATTTATATCCATATTTGATACTTTATGTTTGTCCATATAGAGTTTTGTAAGATTACCAATGATTCAAGCAAAAGGGCTCGCAGTTTGGGAGGAATCCTGTACTTAAAATCTTTAAGTGAATTCAGTATGTAATACTCTGAATATATGAGCCAACGCATTATAATACGAGAAAATTTTGCTTTTGCCAATTGCTCTCTGGTTTGTCGAATCGATTCAGTTTAAATATATTAACTAAGAGGGATTTATGCTGTTGAAATCCCTCCTGAGTCGCTAAAAAATTCAGTCTCTTTGCTAAACAATTTATACCGATGTGATCTTGATCAGCATTGCAGTTGCGGGATCTAGTACTGGTAGGGGTAACCCAATATTCATTAACCAATCACCCGATAACGTTGTGCTTTTTACCATCCAATTAGGTAGGGCTTTCATGACATGTCCATTCACTTTAGGATCAATATTATTGGGCATGTCGAGAATTTCAATCTGATAATCCTTATCTGTTAATAAACCCTCTAAACGTAAATTACCACTCAAAGCATAAGTCGGTAAAATAAGTTGTGCGACTATAAAAGCGGCCTCAGTTTGGTCTTGGCTAACAACACCATAACTCTGCATGGCTTGACTATCATCAACATCTAAACGAATAAAATTGCCTGAATGGAGCAATGGACGTAATTGTTTATGTAATTTTATGTAATTAGCAAATGATAGTTTTTCTTGTTGTGATTCTTTTACCGGATCGAGTTCTACCCCCATATGGCCAAATAGTGCAGTTAAACCACGTAAATTCATATTAATTTGCCTATATGTGGTATGGCATAGTGCTCCACCAATATGGGCTCCCATTACTTCAGGTGGGAAAAAATAACTCATGCCGCGTTGAATGATTTGTCTATCTAAAGCATCGTTGGAATCCGATGCCCAAAAACGTTGTGTACGTTTTAAGATTTCATAATCAATGCGACCACCGCCAGATGAGCAAGATTCAATTTCGACATTCGGGAATTTTTTTTGCAAAATATCGAGTAATCGATAAACAGCTTTAGTTTGGCTAACTATAGCTGGATGACCATTATGACCAGCTTGTACGATTTCTCTATTCATATCCCATTTTATATAGTCTATATCGTAACTTCCAAGTAACCAGGTTAATCTTTCGAGCAAATAGTCAAAAACATTTGGATTTTGTAAGTCTAGTACATATTGATGACGACCTTCAGGTTGTTGATAACCTTGTAGTTCTAATAGCCAGTCAGGATGGGCACGATATAGATTAGAGTTTTTGTTAATCATTTCAGGTTCAACCCAGATACCAAATTCCATACCAAGGTCTTTAACATGTTTAATTATTGGTTCTAAACCATTTGGATATTTGCGCTCATCAAGATACCAATCCCCTAAGCCTTGATAGTCATCATCGCGATGGCCAAACCAGCCATCATCAATAATAAATCGTTCAACACCAATTTGAGCAGCTTGTGTCGCCATTTTCATAATATAATCGGGATTATGATCAAAAAAGATGCCTTCCCAAGTATTAAGATGAACAGGGCGTGGTTTATGAGCAGGGAACTTAATAATAGTAGTCCTTAAAAATTGATGAAAGTGCTGACTCATTTTATTTAAACCTTGATCACTATAGGTTGCATATAACCATGGTGTACTTACTGTTTCTCCTTTAGCTAAAGATATTTCACCCGCAAGGTAAAGTGCTTCGGCTTGAATAAAACGTTTTCCATTACTTTTGACGGCTACTTGTATGCGGTGGTTTCCGCTCCAACCTAAATGGATTCCCCATACTTCTCCTGTTTGTTCCTTAAAACCGCTTGTACCTACAATCATTCCAGGAAAATATTCATGTGAAGTTCTTCCTCGGCGATTTTCTTGTAAGTATCCGCAATGTTCAATTTTAGTTCGATGTGGAAAAAATTCTTTAATCCACCGACCATTAAATGCCATTAACTCTTGCGCACGTTCAGGTATAGGTAAGGTTACTGACAAACGATTAACTTGATAAGGTTGCTCTGCTAAATTGGTGAGGCTATTTTGACATTGCAAAACACCACTTTCATCTAATATGAGTTGGCTAGTTAAACGGAGCTTGGCAATCTCATCTTCACTAATAATAGTGATATTGTTATTGTCTTTTTTGACTTCTTTAGTGATAAATACTGGAGACCAATCTTTGCCATTTCGATGACCCTCAAGACCCGGTGTGCTGAAGTTGCCTAAACCCTCTTCAGGACAAAGTGTGAATGGTACATTAATATCTAGACGTGAATTAGGCACGGCAGGGTTAAGCATATCGATAGAGTCGATATTTAAAGTTTGTAATCGTTTTCCAAAATAACAGATTTCAGCATAAGGTTGCGTGCGTAAAATTATATCTAATTTGCTGTTGCCAAGATGGTAATTCATGTGTTCTCCAATATTGATTACTAAAACAATTCTTATACAGTAATGATAATTTAACTAGAAGGATATCATTAATTTTTTATTTTGTGATTAAGATCTCATAAAATGTAATCGTTTTCATTTTTTGAAAATTATTGACTCCGCGTAAGTAAGATATATTATGAAATGATTATGCGAAAAATTCATTTTTTATGCTATTATGAACTAATTGTGGGTGAATAGATTAAATATCATGAAAAAACATAATATTATTGCTGTAGTTTCTTTCTTAAGTTGTATTTTCAACGCTTATGGTGTAGACAAATATGTCACTGATGATGTTGATGTTTACTTACGTCGAGGGCCGGGAGCGCAATATGCTTATTCAAATTCAGCAAAAGCGGGCGAAAAAGTCATTGAACTTGAAAAAAATAGTGATGGTAAATATACCAAGATTCAAGTCAGCAATGGTAGTGTTGCATGGATTGAAACAAGTAAACTTAATGATCAACCGAGTTGCAAAGAGCGACTGCCATCTCTAGAATCTGAACTTGCTCAGTACAAAAGTAAAGCTGATAATGCCGATCAGTCCCAACAAGATGTGGCTAATCAATATGTGCAAAAATTGCAAGATGCAAATACATTAATTGAGTCTTTACAAAATAAAAATACTGAGCTTGAAAACAAACTTAAACAGCAAAATAGTCAACTTGAGTCAATGCTCAATCAAGTGGATGACAAACGCCGTGATCTGATTATTACTTGGTTCACCTATGGCGGTCTTGTGGCTGGTGGTGGTTTAATTTTAGGTTTAATTTTACCGTTAATTATGCCACGCCGTAGAAAAGACCGTTGGATGCGTTAAATGTCTAAGATCTATCTTGTTGGCGGCAGTGTTCGGGATAGATTATTAGGATTACCTGTCGTCGACCATGATTGGGTTGTTGTTGGTGCAACACCCGATCAGCTCCTTGCTTTAGGTTACCAACAAGTTGGTAAAGATTTTCCTGTATTTTTACATCCCACAACTAAAGAAGAATATGCACTAGCGCGTACTGAACGTAAGTCAGGTAACGGTTATACTGGTTTTATTTGTGATTTTGGGGCAAATATTACCTTAGAGCAAGATCTTATTCGTCGCGACTTAACAATCAATGCGATAGCGATGGATGAGCAAGGACATATTGTCGATCCCTATAATGGTGTGAGTGATCTTCATAATAAAATACTACGTCATGTGTCTTTGGCTTTTAGGGAAGATCCATTAAGGATATTACGCATTGCTCGCTTTGCTGCTCGCTATCACCATTTAGGATTTAAAATAGCGCCGGAAACGTTAATTTTGATGAAAGAAATGGTGGCTGCTGGTGAGGTGTCATATTTAACGCCTGAACGCATTTGGAAAGAGACAGAAAAAGCATTATCGACACAGCATCCACAAGTCTATTTTCAAGTACTCAACCAATGTGGTGCGCTTGCTGTATTATTTCCGCAATTAATATTGTCACAAAATGTTATTGATGCATTAGCTAGATCTGTTGAATTAACTGAGCTATTAACGGTTCGCTTTGCAATATTATGTGCTCAGATGCCAACGAAGCAAAGTGTTGAATTGTTATGTCAAAAAATAAAATCCCCCACAAGTTTTTTGAAGATAGCTGTTATGGCTCAGCAATATGGTAAAGTTGTTGAAGATATAAAGCAGTTGACGGCAGAGCAGATTATTCATTTACTAAACAGTATTGACGTATGGCGTAATCCACAACATCTTGAACAATTAATTATTGCAAGCCATGCATATTGTTCAAAAGAGCCATTTTTGCAAGCTCATTACTTAAATGAAGCTTATAATGTTGCCAATAGTGTTAATGTGCAAAATATTATTGCAGATGGTTTTACCGGTAAAGCTATTAATAATGAATTACAAAAAAGGCGAATTGAAGCGTTATTAGACTGCTTTTGATTGCATCTTAATCAATCGTCATTTTTTTTCAAAATATCTAAAAAAAAGGGTTGACGATTTGGCTTAAGACAAGCATAATGCGCCTCGCAGTGTTGGTTATGACGTTGCGAATGAGATGGCTACGTAGCTCAGTTGGTTAGAGCACATCACTCATAATGATGGGGTCACAGGTTCGAATCCCGTCGTAGCCACCATTAAGATTAAGTTGTACTTTTACCGGAAGTATACAGTGCGGGTGTGGCGAAATTGGTAGACGCACCAGATTTAGGTTCTGGCGCCGCAAGGTGTGTGAGTTCAAGTCTCTCCACCCGCACCATTTTAATCTTAGTATCTATCCTTTATTGGGGTATAGCCAAGCGGTAAGGCAGCGGGTTTTGATCCCGCCACTCCCAGGTTCGAATCCTGGTACCCCAGCCATTCCAATCTGCATATTTTTGATATCTCACTCTTTTATATTTTATTGTTAATCATATCGATTGCTAAATTATTCATATGCGGGTATGGCGGAATTGGTAGACGCGCTAGATTCAGGTTCTAGTTCCGAAAGGTGTGCGAGTTCAAATCTCACTACCCGTACCAGATATAATTTTTCACATTATAGTGGGGTATAGCCAAGCGGTAAGGCAGCGGATTCTGATTCCGCCATTCCAAGGTTCGAATCCTTGTACCCCAGCCACTAAATTTTTTATAAAACACTGAGTTAAACGTATATAATTGCATGGTTAATTATAGCAACTATAGCTTATGGCGGTAAAATGGCTGTGGGCTTTCTTGGTCAGAAAAAAGACCGGAATAACCGGCCTTGTTTATTAGCTTTTAAAGAAAGTCAATTCCACACATTGAAGCCGCATGTAAAAAAGGAATAATACCTCTATCGGGAATACACGGCAATTTTCATACCATCTTTTTCCGCAACTAGCTTATGAATTGATTCATCTTTATTACAATATACCGCGATTAAAATACCGTTAAGAGCCATTCTTGAAATGTAATGTGAAAATTTAAATTTTTTATAATTGTTTACCTTTTTACACCCCAGAATCTGCCGAGTCAGTCGAGTTGTTTCTTAACTCTGGATATAAAATATAATGGCGCGCCGCTAGTCAACAATTATTTTACTTTTTTAATTTTTCTTTTAAAAGTTTTAGACCTTCAAATATTGCCGCTTTCTGAGTACCACAAATTGCCGCCAACTCTTTTAATAGTGCGCTCTCATCTTCTGTTAAATATGTACCAGCCAGTCGAGGACGTCCCGCATTCCTGTCTCTATATGCTTGCTCATTTTTGCGTTGTCTTTCTCTATTCATAATTTAACTCCGAATCTATATTGATATAGCAATCGTCCCCCACTTTTGATTGAAAGCGATATACATTAATTTTTTTACTATTACACGTCATTAGTAGCAAATGTTTGTTATCAAAATCTTGATTGTATAATTGCCAAAATGCCATTTTTGCAACATCAAAATTAGTCGTATTTGTACGAGTGTGAAGGAGTATTTCACTCCCGCCTTTTCGTTGTTTTATCACATAAACTCTATATGTTTTTAAATTGTCAGGTGATGCCATCCTCTGCCCCTTAAATCATTGTATAAACGGTTGTGCTACGATATTTGTGCCCCACCAGCAATACTTGTGTTGTATTAACTTCCTGATCTCGGTATAATCGTTCAGCTAGTGAGCATATTTCAAAAAAATTGGCGGGTCATAGTCTTCCCAATATTTTGCGGGGAAAATTGTATCACATAATTGACAAAAATTACGATTAAGCCGCCAGTATTGGACCGGCTTACCATTTACTTCGATAAAGCATTCATTGCCGCCACAATTCAAAATCGCATCTTCAATGCTCATATTAACTTCATTTAAAGTTAGATTCGGCGGTAACGCAATTTTTGCTCCGTGTTTGACCATTTTTTTTGCCATATGTAGTAGTCACATATTTACACCCTTTCGTTTGATGAATAAATAAATGATTATTTCGAACGAAAAAATCTTTTTTATTATTCCCCAGCTCAAAGCGCAGTATGTGCGAATTGTCAGTTTAAGCCGAAAGTTAACTGTGTAACTTAATAAGTTGTAGTTAGTCTGGGGGGCATTTTTATAAATTGGTTATAGTATCGTTTATACTGGGCTATAGAGCTTGATATTTGAATGTCTGAATTTTATTTTCTATCTTGTGTAATCATTAAAAATGTTATTTATTGGCTAACTATTGCAAGCTTGATTGGTTACTTGGTAAGGTGAATCAATAGTAAATCAGTTATCCATTAAAGTTCTTATGGTTGCCGGCAACAATTTTCTGTCGAATTAGAGAGTTTTCAAGCAAATTGCTGGAGTATCACTTGGATAAGTTACAGTGAAATTTCAATTATCAATTGTTTGTTAGGATAAACGGTTGGATGACGTTCAAACAAAATTAACATAGTTATTCTTTCGATTGAATTTTTAATAATTGATAATATTGATTTATTATCATGGTGTATCAAAATAAATAAAGTTTCTTTTATTATGGTTGAGTCCTGTATTAAATTAGCATGGTTCAAGAGTGGTAAAAGTAGGGCGTATCTCGTTAAATAAATGGTTTGTTTGAACATCTAAAGTTTAAGTGAAATTAAACAATATATAAATTAACCTATGAATCTAACTGTATTGTCTTATCTTTAAATTAAAAAGCTAAATAAGAGATTGTGTAATACGCTCAAATCAATTGAATATTTAGACTGTGCAATAAAGTGGCAATAAAATCTGTTGATAAAAAATAAGTTTTCGATTTGTTAGAATATAAAGATATTGAAATTTTGATAGTTATTTTTTGTGTTAGACGTATCCCACATGCATAATTTATATAGCATGTGGAAAACGTATGGACTATAACTTATTATTTATATAAGTTTACATATACAGTTTGTGAAGTGCCTTTTGCATTTGCTGATACTTCTTTCACATAATAGAAATGTGCACCATTAGCAATTGCTTGTTTTTGAGCTGCAGCACTGATTTCAGCTGTATTGTTGAATGAACCGTGGAAACTAATAGTGTCATATGGTTTCATTTTTTTGAATGCATCGCTGCTGATTTCGTAAGCGTCTTCACCTTCAATTGCTTTAGTCACGATGAAATCTCTTGCTACAGCATCTTTTTTGTATAATGCAACATCAATATCTTGTGCTTGATTTTTTACATCAGCAGGTGCAATTGAATACACATAGAAAGCATAAGCATTTTTTTCTGCTGCTAATTTACTTGCTGCATTCATAATATCTGAAGTGTTATTGTAATTACCTTTAAATTTAATCACTTCAAATGGTAAGTAGTAAAGCGCTTTCGCACGAGGATAAACAACAACACCATTTTGAGTCACTTCTTCTTTTTTAACTGCAACAGGTTCTTTTGATTGATAAATATCAGCATAAACGATTGCTTGATCAGCTGAATCACTAGTTGTAGCACTTTCAATTGATTTAATATGATAGTATTTAGCGCCTGCTTCATCAGCTGCACGAGAAATATCACTAGCCGCATTATCTGCTTGTAAATATTTACCTGTTACTGAGATTTCTTTAAGTGGGATTAAATTACTACTTTCTTTAGCTGTTAGTGGTTCTGCTGCATACAAGCTTGCAACTGGTAATGATAGCAATAGTGCTAATGCAACAGATGATTTTTTTAAACGTTTCATGATAATTTCCTTCATTTTTATTTATTGAAATTAGAATTAAATTTAACGCTTTTTTTAATTTGCAGATTCATGACATCACTTATAGAGCAAATGAAATATCAGGTACTCTATAGAATTATGTCTCAATCTACTTATTACTAAATGCGTTTAGACATAAAGCTTTTTCACTTAATAATTATAAAATAGCTTTTTTCTTTCCTATATATGTATGAATTTTATGATAATTCTCAAGAGATTTATAGTGGAAAATAAAACTTCATAGCACTTTTTGCTAAAAATGCAACAAATTGCTAACGATAGTTAATTTTAACGATATAACAACTTTTTGAATTACTTGGTTATTTTTGAAATTTAAACAACTACATGAATTTGATGAATAAAATTATTCAATATTTGAGCTGTTAATCCCCAAATAATATAATTTTTATATTGATAAAAGTAAACTAAATGTTCTGATCTTTTCTGCCATTTTTGAGGACGATTAGGCAATAAATGAAAAGGAAAGTCGTTGCCAAATTTATGACCAACTTCGATGGTAGCTTGACTAGGTCTGTTGTTCATAAACCAATTAAGCGGTACGGTAAAAACTTCTTCAACTTCATCAGGATTAAGGATCAAGTTATCTATTGATTTGATTTCACCGACAAAAGGGTAAATAGTCATAGCAAAATTTGCGATAAATTTAGGTAATTTTCCTAAAATAGTTATTTGTGTGGGTAAAATACCTAATTCTTCGCAAGTTTCACGTTTTGCTGTATATTCCGGATTAATATCGCCTAGCTCTACTCGCCCACCTGGAAAGCAGATATCACCAGGTTGCCATTTTAATGTTTTCGATCGGACTTGGAACAGTAAATGCAATTGATTATTGACCTTAACAAGCGGTATCAAAACTGCTGCTTTTTGATTAATTTTGTTTGCTATCTTACCTGTTTTCAATAAGTTAGCTATCTGTTCAGTTGTGATCATAATATTTATTTAGTTTTGTTTTTAAATTTACGCTGTATTTACGTTATAATAAGAACATGATAGATTGAAGTTGTTTGTTAGTAGTACACGTGGTTCACCTTAATAATGTCATGCAATATTATATTAACAACATAAAAAAAGAACTTAAAGATCTTGCTTTACTAAAACATAAAAGAGCACTCGATGGTATGTCCTTAGAGTTCCAACGTGTTTTTACATTGTTGCCAGCGCTTTTTCATTTTCATCATCCTGCTTTGCCTGGCTATTTAAATGAAGACACTCCGATGGGCATTGCTTGTTATCAAGGTTCTGATGAAGTTTTTGCTCAGTTAAAAAATGAATTTAATTTTAATCTTCCACAAACATTAAATAAAGCAGATATTTCCGCATTATATTCAATGGGCAGTACTTGCTCTATCGGCCAGTCAGTAACGTCAGATCTTGATATCTGGATTTGTATTGAAAATAATTTATCAGCAGTTAGAAAATCGTCATTACAAAAAAAATGCCGATTGATTGAACAATGGGCAAAAGAGCTTGGGATAAAATTAACATTATTTGTTGTTGATGTAGATCGTTTTATTAATCAACATCATGAATGTTTAATGGGCGAAAACTGTGGTTCAGCTCAACATATATTATTATTGGAAGAGTTTTATCGATCAGCTAATTTACTTGCTGGAAAACTATTATTATGGTTCGCTGTGCCCGCAAATTTAACCGTGAATAATACAACCTATCCTAGCTATGAAAAATGTATTGAAGCATTAGTTGAACAAAAAATAATTGAACGCGATCAATGGATCGATTTTGGCCCTTTAACAGGATTATCGGCAGAGGAATATTTTGGCGCCAGCTTGTGGCAACTTTATAAAAGTATTGATTCACCTTTTAAAGCGGTATTAAAGACATTATTACTTGAAGCATATTCGTGGATATATCCAGAAAATAAACCTATTGCTTATCAAATGCGCGATTTTATACAAACATTTAAAAGCGATGAAGGGTGTTATCTTGATTCTTACTATATGTTATTGCAACGCATCAGCAACTATCTAATTGAAATTAAAGATTTTCCAAGATTAAAATTAGTAAGAACGTGCTTTTACCTCAAAGTTAATGAAAAGTTATCTATTGCAAATTCTACGCCATCGTGGCGTCGTAAAGTGCTTGAAGATTTGGTGAAGCAATGGAAATGGGATAAACAATGTTTTGCTAAACTCGATACCAGCCATACTTGGAAAATAGAACAAGTTCGTGAAATACACGAAGTTTTACTACAAACTATGATGACGGGGTATCGTAACTTACTTAATTTTGGTCGCCGTAATAATTTGGATTCCTTAATTAGTCCTCAAGACTTAGCAATATTAACACGTAAATTGTATGCTTCATTTGAAGTATTACCGGGAAAAATAACCACATTAAAGCTTAATATTTCGCATAATTTACAAGAAGAGGCGTTAACCTTTATTCATGTTAAAGAAGATAGAATAAATCGAGCTGGATGGTATGTTTATAAGCAAAAACCAATATTGGATCAAATTATTGGTCACCAATACTTAGAATATAGTAAGTATTTAGTTAAGTTAGTGAGTTGGTGTTACTTTAATCGTTTAATCTCGGACTCTACTGAGTTTTATTATCACGATGGCGAGGATCGGGATAAAGCAAAAATAACCAAATTTATTGATGACCTAAAACAATATTTTCCTATTGATGTGCCAGCAGCAACTGAAGAGCAATTGTATGGCCCATGTGAAATCCGACATTTAGCGATCATCTTAAATTTAGAAAACGATCCAACTACCCAATGTGAATTAGATCACGAAATTAATACTAATATATTAAATTACGGTAAAAAAGAGTTAAGTTTAGTAGGTTCGGTTGATTTGCTTTATCGCAACTCATGGAATGAAATTCGCGTTTTGCACTTTAGTGGTACATTATGTGTCCTTGAAGCCATAAAAGCATTACTAAACCGAATGCATAAAGATGCTGATTTACCCAATTCAATGGAAATTTTTTGTTATAGTAAATATTTTAGTGTTGAAATTAAAAAACAGATCAAAAAATTAATGGATGATTGTGTCGAATTACGTTTAACAACCACTATCAATAATTCGACTCAAGTTAAACCATTAAGAATTGATGGGGCATCTTGGTATTTATTCTTTGAACGTTTAGGTGTTTCATTCCATCAGTTTGAAAATGCTATCGACTTCTATGGTGCGGTATCGAATAACAAAGTTCAAGGTAGACCTTTAAACATTCTAGATGAAACCAATGAACTCCCAAAAGAAATTGACAGTGTAGCTTATCAAGGCATCATACAATTCTTTTTTGAAGATACCCAAACAGGTTTTGATCTGTATATTTTAAATGAACATAATCAGATCGAGATCTATCGCAATTGTAATGGTAATAAAGAAAATATGGTCAAAGCAATCAACGATTTTTATGTTTTATCTGATGATCGCTTTACTTTTACTACAAGCAGCTCTGTTAATTTTAACCTTCCGCAATTTTATCAAATTACCTATAACGAAAATGGGGATCGTGAGATCTTTTTATTAAATTAATTGATCCCAATTAAAAATTAATGTAAAAAAAATTGAGATATACATTACGTTTTAGTATAAGAAAGAGTAAAAAAGTAATTTTAATAGGTAAATTTTTAAAATTTCTATTAAAATGTGGGAACTTTTTTAAAATTTAAGAATCTAACTGTTTGTAAGCGCAATTTTGGGCCACATAGCAGTTATTAACATAATGAGGAATGGCCTTTAATGGGGGAGAAAGTAACAGACCAAGTATTAGTTGATCGTGTATTAAACGGAGATAAAAATGCGTTCAATTTGCTTGTACTACGTTATCAAAATAAGCTCGCTCATTTGGTTTCTCGCTATGTTTTAGCTTCTGAAATACCTGATGTTGTGCAAGAAACTTTTATTAAGGCTTATCGATCGTTAAGTCTATTTAAAGGTGAAAGTATATTTTATACGTGGTTGTATCGAATAGCGGTTAATACAGCAAAAAATTATTTAATTTCTCAAGGGCGACGTCCTCCATCTTCAGATATCGATGCAAGTGAAGCTGAAGGATATGAAGGTGCAGATTCTTTAAGAGATCTGGACAATCCAGAAAGTTTAGTCCTGTCAAAAGAGGTTGAAAAAGTTGTATTTGAAGCTATTGAAGCTTTGCCTGATGATTTAAGAACGGCTATTACTCTGCGCGAAATAGACGGTTTAAGTTATGAGGAAATTGCTGAAATTATGGATACACCAGTAGGAACAGTGAGATCACGTATTTTTAGAGCGCGTGATATTATTGATGAAAAGATCAAACCATTATTAAATGGTTGAAATGAATTAATAATAAGCAGTGATAAATTTAAGGTATCTATTATGCAAATAGAACAAAAAGAGCAACTTTCATTACTCATGGATGACGAGTTAAACGATGATCACTTCATTGATGCTGTATCAAAAGATGAAAGTTTACAAGCATGTTGGCATCGTTATCACATTGTAAGATCTGCAATGCGTGGTGAATTGCACGATAGTTCATTAACGTTGGATATTTCAAATCAAGTCGCAAAAGCAATCGCTGCTGATAATTTATATTCACCTCTACCAAATCAACCTGATCAAAATAACGTTGATATTCCAAATGCGAAAAATCTTATTTGGATTCGAGTTAAAGATTGCTTAGGTAAAGTAAGTCAGGTTGGACTAGCAGCCTGTGTGACCTTAGCGATTATTGCAGGCGTTCAATATCACCAAGGGCAATCTGATGATTCAAATGGTTCGCCTGTCCTAAATACTGTACCCATTGGGGTAAATGTCGCGCCAGTTGGTGGTATACAACAGCACAATGATCAACAATTAATTGAAAAAAGACAGTATGATAAAATTCGATTGTTGGTCCAAGATTATGAATTGCAAAAAAGGCTCAATGCGTATTAATTTTATATGAATTTTTCATTCTATTTAACTAAGTGCAAAATCAAACAGAGTATAATGATTATTATTACTCTGTTTTTTATGTTGTTTGCATTATCTGTTTTTGCTGCTGATAATGATAAAGCAGTAAATTTGTTAAATAAAATGAGCAAATCTGTCCAAACAAATAGTTATCAAATCCATTTTCTCTCACAAGATAAAGATCAGTATGTCACTACCTTTGAATATAGCCATTTAGGGGCTTTACAAAAAGAGGAGGTCAAAGCGCAATTGCTTTATCTTGAAGGTCCTGCAAAAGAGATTATTTTACACAATAATATTACCAGTTATTTTCAACCTGATAGTGCATCTTTTTCTATTACCAGCCCTCGTATAACCGAAGCATTCCCTGATGTAATTTATAATGATTTTACTAAGCTTACTGATGCATACGAATTTGTGAAGTTAGGTAAAACTAGAACGGCCAATCGCAGTGTTCAGCTAATAAAAATGATTGCTAAAGATAAAGATCGCTATAGCTATATTATTTGGATAGATGACAAGAATTTTTTACCGATACGAATCGATTTACTTGATCAAGATGGTGAGATTATCAATCAACTCAAAGTAGTAGATATAGATGAAGACTTTGATCAGAAAAAAATGAAAGATTATATCGATAGCCGTACTTATCCTATATTATTGTCTATTGAAAAACAGAACAATATGTTAGATGCATGGCGATTAGCTTGGTTACCAAAAGGATTTAAAGAAGTTGCTGCTTATAATGTCAATTTTTACAATTCTGATATTGCAACGAAACTTTTTTCGGATGGCGTATTTTCGTTCACAGTAAATGTTTCTTCTGATTTATCAAATCAATCAAACCAGCTTATCCAACAAGGTGGACGTACAATTTTTTCAACAAATATTGGTAACAAAAATATTATTATTATTGGTAACTTGCCTAAAACTACCATTGAACGAATTGCTCAAAATATTGTTGAGAAATAGCTGCAAACCTTTCGATAAGACTATGCTTAGTGGCTATTAATGTGTAGAATGTTGCTTTTCTATTTTCCGTGATTATCTAATTGCTCTATTATTTGTCAAAACCATTATTGGATAATCAACAGTATATAACTAAAATATAAACTATAATTTATTGATATGAATAAAAATATCCGCAATTTTTCAATTATTGCTCATATTGATCATGGTAAATCGACACTTTCAGATCGTATTATTCAAATTTGTGGTGGTCTTTCTGATCGAGAAATGGCAGCACAAGTTTTGGATTCGATGGATCTTGAGCGTGAACGAGGTATCACAATTAAAGCACAAAGTGTGACATTAGATTATCATGCTAAAGATGGTCAAACCTATCAGCTTAATTTTATCGATACACCTGGACATGTTGACTTTTCGTATGAGGTTTCTCGTTCGCTAGCCGCCTGCGAAGGTGCATTGTTGGTTGTCGATGCAGGTCAAGGGGTAGAAGCACAAACTCTTGCTAACTGTTATACGGCTTTAGACATGAATCTGGAAGTTGTTCCGGTACTGAATAAAATTGATTTGCCAGCAGCAGAACCAGAGCGCGTTGCCGCTGAAATTGAAGATATTGTTGGTATTGATGCAAGTAATGCTGTTCGATGTTCAGCCAAAACCGGGGTAGGTGTTGTTGATGTACTTGAACAATTAGTAAAAGATATTCCCCCTCCTGAAGGTGATTCTAATGCGCCATTGCAAGCATTAATTATTGACTCATGGTTTGATAACTATTTAGGTGTAGTGTCGTTAATTCGTATTAAAAATGGCGAACTGCACAAAGGTGATAAAATCAAAGTGATGAGTACTGGCATGACATATAATGTCGATCGCCTTGGTATTTTTACACCGAAACAGGTTGATAAAGATTCACTAAACTGTGGTGAGGTTGGCTGGGTTGTTTGTGCAATTAAAGATATTTTAGGTGCCCCTGTTGGTGATACCTTAACCTCAGCCAGGGCTCCAGCGGATAAACCATTACCTGGGTTTAAAAAAGTAAAACCACAAGTTTATGCTGGTTTATTCCCGACAAGTTCTGACGATTACGAAGCATTTCGTGATGCATTAGGTAAATTAAGCTTAAATGATGCGTCATTATTTTATGAGCCAGAAAATTCAGGTGCCTTAGGATTTGGTTTTCGTTGTGGTTTCCTTGGGTTATTACACATGGAAATCATTCAAGAACGCTTAGAGCGCGAGTACAACCTTGATTTAATTACGACTGCGCCAACTGTTGTTTATGAAGTTTTAACCACATCAAATGAAATTGTCTATGTTGATAGCCCAGCTAAGCTACCAGCGGTAAATAATATTCAAGAACTTCGTGAACCGATTGCTGAATGTAATATTTTAGTGCCGCAAACTTACTTAGGAAATGTTATTACCTTATGTGTAGAAAAGCGTGGTGTACAAACTAATATGGTTTACCATGGTAATCAAGTTGCATTGACTTATGAAATCCCAATGACTGAAGTTGTATTAGATTTCTTTGATAAATTGAAATCAACTTCGCGTGGTTATGCATCATTAGATTATAGTTTTAAACGTTTTCAGGTTGCTGATATGGTCAGACTAGATGTACTGATTAATGGTGAGCGAGTTGATGCGTTAGCGCTGATTACACATAAAGATAATGCGCCTTATCGCGGGCGTGAATTAGTTGAAAAGATGAAAGATCTTATTCCTCGTCAGCAATTTGATATTGCTATTCAGGCAGCTATAGGTAATCATGTTATTGCTCGATCAACAGTCAAACAGTTACGCAAAAACGTATTAGCCAAATGTTATGGCGGTGATGTAAGCCGTAAGAAGAAACTTTTACAGAAGCAAAAAGAAGGTAAAAAACGCATGAAGCAGGTAGGTAACGTAGAACTACCGCAAGAAGCATTTTTAGCTATTTTGCATGTAGGAAAAGATTAATTAGTTGAAGAGGTAAAAAAATGGCTGGAATATTTGCCATCATATTAACGTTAGCAACATTTATAACTGGAATCTTTTGGTTTTTAGAAAAATTTAAATGGAAACCAGCTAGACAAAGAAAAGTTGAAGAAGTTCGTCAACAATGCAATGGTGAAGTTGATGGCAAAATACTTGCTGAAGTTGGAAAACCAAATGGCTGGATAGAAACGTTATCCTCATTTTTTCCAGTTTTATTTATTGTATTTGTGATTCGTTCATTTTTATTTGAACCTTTCCAAATACCGTCTGGTTCAATGATGCAAACTTTACTGGTCGGCGATTTTATTGCAGTCCAAAAGTACTCCTATGGACTTAGAGATCCCATTACAAATACAGTATTGATTCCAACTGGCCACCCAAAGCGAGGTGATGTAGCGGTATTTAAACATCCAAATGTTCCACAAATGGATTTAATTAAACGTGTTGTGGGTTTGCCTGGTGATAAAATTGTCTATTCAGTTAATGACAAAAAAATATTTATTTATCCTGCTTGTCAAACAAGTGATTCCAATTGTGTTGGACAAAAAGCTCAGCCGTTAGATTTACATTACACTGAACCAAAACCTAGCGATTGGAAAGAAGTGCACAGAGAAATGAAAGCCAACCCGAATTTTTATACGCTAGAACAATATGCAAAGCAAGATATTGTCAATTCACGATCGGTGGTATCGCTTGATATGAAAATACAACAAGAAACGTTGGGCGAGCAACCTCACGATATTTTAACAACGCAAGGTTCGCAAGAAGATCCAAATTATTTTTACCATCAAGATGGTCAACCTATTGCGACATGGGTTGTCCCTCAAGGACACTATTTTATGATGGGTGATAACCGTGATAACAGTGGTGATAGCCGTTACTTTGGTTTTGTACCCGAAGAAAACTTTGTTGGACGAGCAACCGCAATTTGGATTAGTTTTGAAAAACAACCTAATGAATGGCCTACCGGTATAAGATTCAGCCGGATTGGTGGTATACATTAATAATAATGATGATGAAAAAATTTAGTCAAATACAACAATCAATTGGTTACCAATTTAACGATTTATCTTTACTTGAATTAGCACTTACTCATCGTAGTGCTAATAAATTACATAATGAACGTTTAGAGTTTCTTGGTGATTCTATTTTAAGTTTTGTTATTGCTGATGAGCTTTATCACCGATTTATCAAACAAGACGAAGGTGATTTAAGTCAAATGCGAGCAAGTTTAGTCTGTGGTCAAACTTTAGCGGAAATTGGTAAAGACTTTAAGTTAGGTGATCATCTTATTTTAGGACAAGGTGAATTAAAAAGCGGTGGATTTCGCCGCGAATCCATCATTTCTGATGCTGTAGAAGCCATAATTGGTGCAATTTATTTAGATAGCAATATTGAAAATATACGTCAATTAATTTTGGCCTGGTACCAAACTCGTTTAACTGAAATTAAACCAGGCATTAAACAAAAAGATGCTAAAACGCGTTTGCAAGAATATTTACAAGGTATTCATCATGAAAGACCATGTTATTTAATACTTGAAGTGACTGGTGACAATCATGAACAAGAGTTTTTAATTCAGTGTAAAATTGAAAACGATGAAAATCAATATTTAGGGCGTGGTTTAAGTCGACGTAAGGCTGAACAATCCGCAGCACA
The DNA here is from genome assembly GCF_001693755.1 of Gilliamella sp. wkB171. GTDB lineage: Bacteria > Pseudomonadota > Gammaproteobacteria > Enterobacterales > Orbaceae > Gilliamella > Gilliamella apicola_F. Next base: position 212,051 of record NZ_LYST01000043.1, on the reverse strand, counting down.
ACAAGCACTCAATCAATTAGGTATAAAATGACAGAAACGATAGCACATTGTGGTTTTGTTGCCATTGTTGGTCGACCAAATGTAGGTAAATCAACTTTATTAAATCAATTACTTGGTCAAAAAGTCTCAATTACTTCGCGTAAAGCGCAAACTACACGCCATCGAATTATTGGCATTGATACGCAAGGCAATGATCAAGTTATTTACATTGATACACCAGGACTACACATAGAAGAAAAACGCGCAATTAATCGCTTAATGAATCGTGCAGCAAGTAGCTCAATAGGTGATGTTGAATTAGTTATTTTTGTCGTTGAAGGTACGCATTGGAATGATGACGATGAGATGGTTGCTAATAAGTTAAAAGGGTGTAAATGCCCGGTTTTACTTGTCATTAATAAAATTGACAATGTTATGGATAAAACGCAACTTTTACCCCATATTCAAGCAATCAGTCAAAAACTTGATTTTCTCGATGTGGTGCCTATTAGTGCTGAAAAAGGGGAAGGTATTGACATTATTAAAAGTATTGTCAAAAAACACCTGCCTGAAGGTGAACACCATTTTCCTGAAGACTATATTACTGATCGTTCTCAACGATTTATGGCATCAGAAATTATTCGTGAAAAATTAATGCGCTTCTTAGGTGATGAGTTACCTTACTCTGTTACTGTTGAAATTGAGCAATTTAAAGTTGATGAACGCAACGGTATGTATCGTATCAATGGCTTAATTTTAGTGGAACGAGATGGTCAAAAGAAAATGGTTATTGGTAATAAGGGCGAAAAAATTAAAAAAATTGGCATTGAAGCGCGCAAAGATATGCAGTCCTTCTTTGATAACAAAGTTCATTTAGAACTGTGGGTAAAAGTCAAAGCGGGTTGGGCTGATGATGAACGGGCACTGCGAAGCTTAGGTTATAGTGATGATTAATTATCATCACTTCAAATTAAGTAATTAAACTATTTTTGTTGTTTGATTACTTAATTTATTTAACTTTTTTATATTGTTTGTCCTTTTTCTATTTTATACGCTAAACAAGTACTGTTTTTGACTTGTTCTCCATCTAACCTTTTTAATAAAAGCTCAATTGCAACTTTTCCAATTTCAAAACGGGGTGTGATAACGGTTGCTATTTTTTGTTGATTAGCGCGACCGATTTCTAAACCATGAAAGCCTGCAATAGCAATTTGTTCAGGCACTGCAATATTATAATTTTGACATTCAAGTAACACACCAATTGCCATATCATCATTAGTACAAAATATTCCATCAAGGTCGGGATATTGTTCGATAGCTTGGTTAAACAAACTTTTACCTAAATTAATTGATGATATTGCATCAGGAATAATCTGCTTCGCCATCAATCCTGATTGTTTCATGGCGCGTTGATAACCATTGTAACGTTGGCTATCACGGGCACTTGCGATAGAATTAAAATAGATAATATTTTTTTTGCCTGAAGCTAACATTTGCATTGTCATATCAAAGGCGGCTTGTTCGTTATCAAACCCAACTTGGATATCAAAAAATTGCTGAGTCACATCCATCAATTCAACAACAGGAATATTGGCCGTTTTTAAGTACTGCAAAGTTGTTTTAGTATGGTTTTTTTCCATTAGTACCAAGGCATCAATATTATAGGATAGCAAATTGATAATTTTTTCTTCTTCGATTTTTTTATCATAATTATAATTGGTAATAATGGTTTGATAATGGTGCTTTGAGGTAACAGACTCAATTCCTGCTAACACTTCTAAAAATATGTGATTTTTAAATGAAGGAATAACAATACCAATACACCTACTGCGTGAGCCCAACATGATTTGCGGTGCAAGATTAGGAATGTAATTAATTTCTTTTAAAACTTTTGCTATTTTTTCTTTGTTTTTTTCAGAGACTTGTTCTGGATTTCTCAAATAGCGACTAATAGTCATTTTAGTCACGCCGGTCAAATCTGCGATATCTTGTAAACTAATGCGTTTATCTTTCATAACCCTTTATTTTTATAGGTAAACAAGCCAGTTGAATTTAGCCATTTTACCAGTAAAAATAAAAATAAAAAATAAATCCCATTATTGCTGTACTAAATAAGAAGATAATCGTTACTATTATCTTCCTATTTTTTAATGGATAACTACTGTTTAGGAGCTTTCACACTCGCCATTAATATTACTGATAAAATCAATGCAGCTCCCATAAAAACATATGAGGCTCCAGCACTGCCAGTTGCTGAGTTTATCACGCCAACAAGCCAAGCGCCAATAAATGCACCAAGTGCGCCGAAACTGTTAATTAAACCTATAGAAACCCCTGACACATTACTTGGTAATAATTCAGGGATTAATGCAAAAAAAGGACCATAAGGTGCGTACATACACCCAGCAGCAATTGATAATAATATAAAGCAGATCCAAAATTGATCACTTCCTAATATATAAGCGGTAAAAAAAGCGATCGTTGCAATTAATAATAAAGGCCAAACAAAAAGTTTTCGGTTTTGCAATTTATCTGAATAATAAGAGACAATTAACATCATTGTAATTGCAACAAGATATGGAATGGCTGAAAGCCAACCAACAGAGACAATATCGACATTACCGGCAGATTTAATAATTGATGGCATCCACATCATAAAACCGTAAACACCAATGCTCCATAGCGCGTGTACAGCACAAAGCTTAATGACATTTCCAGAACGTAAAGCCTCGCCATAATTGCGCATAGGTTTAATATTTTGTTGTTCTTTGTCCATCACCGCTTTAAAATCTGCTTTTTCTTGATCGGTTAACCAGTTTACTTGTGAAGGTTTATCTCGGACGACTATCCACCAAATTAGCGCCCAAAGGACGGCAGGAAGTCCTTCAATAATAAACATTTCACGCCAACCATAAAGATCGATTAAGTGAGCAGATACAATTGACATCCAAAGCACAGTAACCGGATTACCTAATATTAAAAACGTATTGGCTTTTGAACGCTCAGCTTTAGTAAACCAAGTACTAATGTAGATTAACATAGAAGGCATAACGGCAGCTTCAACAATACCTAAAACAAATCGGATGATCATTAAAGATGCAATATTAGTAACCATACCAGTTAATGCAGCACAACCTCCCCATAAAATTAGGCAAATAAAAATCAATTTTCGTACACTGCGTTTGACTGCGTAAATTGATCCGGGTACTTGAAAGAAAAAATACCCTAAGAAAAATAGGGCACCAATCAGTGATGAGGTACTTTTAGTGATACCAAGATCATTATTAATACCGGCTGCTGCGGCAAAACCATAATTGGCTCGATCTAAGTAAGCTAAACTATAGGTAATAAAAATAATAGGCATCAATCGCCACCAACGAGAGGGGGCTAGTTTGTTAGTGATATTCATATTGGTTCTCGTGATTTAATAATTAAGCAAATTGTTCAGTAGGTAAGGAGATATCGAAACCAAATACACGCATTGAATTGATAAAAAAGTGATTTGATAACGATCTCACCGTAAAAAACATCACACCGCAGATAACATACCGCCATCCACATAAAGAATATGTCCGTTGACAAAGTTCGATGCTGCTGACGATAAAAATACTGCTGAACCAATAAGCTCTTCAGGTTTTCCCCAGCGGGCAGCAGGTGTTCGTTGGCATAGCCATTTGGTAAATTCTGCATTTTCAACTAATGCTTTACACATTTCAGTATCAAAGTAGCCTGGACCAATACCATTAACTTGAATGTTGTAACGAGCAAGCTCAACACACATACCTTTTACCAGCATTTTTACCGCACCTTTCGATGCGGCATAAGGCGTAATTGTGTCGCGCCCTAATTCGCTTTGCATTGAACAAATATGAATAATTTTGCCTTGCTTGCGAGTAATCATATGTTTGGCAACCTGCTGTGATACTAAAAACACCGCTTTTTGATTAACATTGATAATGGCGTCCCAATCCGCTTCAGGAAATTCTGTAAATGGATGACGTCGTTGAATACCAGCATTATTGATTAAGATATCGATTGGTCCGATGTCTTGTTCAATATGCTCAATTGCTTGTTTAACTGAACTTGAGTTCGTCACATCAAAACCAATACCGACGGCATCAATACCTTGTTGGACTAATTGTGTTGCAGCATTTTTTGCTCTTTCATCGGTAATATCATTGATGATGATACTGGCACCATATTGTCCTAACCCTTTGGCTAATAAATTGCCAATACCTTGAGCCGAACCAGTAATTAAAGCGCGTTTGCCTTTTAAATCGAATAAAGATTGCATGTTTTTCTCCCTTTTCATAATAATGTTATGCATAACAGTTACGCATAACATTATTACTAAAAATAAAAAAAATAAAGTGAGCAAAGTCGTAATTGGCAGGAAAATCTCAGTTATGTGATCAAGTTCAAATATTATGGTCATCAATTTTTGATGGCTTTTTAGAAACTTAGTACTAAACATCTACCCTTGTTTTATATATAATAACCACTTCACTGACTTGGATGTAGAATATCAACTTCGGAGCCTTTCATGCAGCAGTATCGTCCTATCCGTCGCGCTTTATTAAGCGTTTCTGACAAAACCGGAATCATTGAATTTGCCAAAGCGCTATCAGCTAGAAAAATAGAACTCCTTTCCACTGGTGGTACCGCTAAATTGCTAATCGAAAATCAAATACCGGTAACTGAAGTATCTGACTATACGGGTTTTCCTGAAATGATGGATGGGCGAGTTAAAACCTTACACCCCAAAATTCATGGTGGAATTTTAGGTCGACGTGGCATAGATGATCAAATCATGCAAAATCATCACATCGAACCTATCGATATGGTTGTGGTTAACTTATATCCTTTTGCTCAAACCGTGGCTAAAGCCGATTGTACCTTGCAAGATGCGGTTGAAAATATTGATATTGGTGGACCAACTATGGTGCGATCTGCTGCTAAAAATCACAAAGATGTGGCTATTGTTGTTGATTGTGGTGATTATGCGACAATTATTGATATGCTCGATAAACAGCAAAATTCACTGACTTTCGAATACCGGTTTAATTTGGCGATTAAAGCTTTTGAACATACCGCTAAATATGATGGCATGATTGCTAATTATTTTGGAAGACTAGTGCCACCTTATTATGGTGAAACCGATAAACCTTCTGGTGAATTTTCTCGAACCCTTAATCTGCAATTTATTAAGAAACAAGACATGCGTTATGGCGAAAATGCCCATCAAAAAGCGGCTTTTTATATTGAAGAAGATCTTCAAGAGTCTTCAATTGCAACGGCTAAACAACTACAAGGTAAAGCACTTTCTTATAACAATATTGCAGATACAGATGCAGCACTTGAATGTGTAAAATCATTTGCTGAACCAGCTTGTGTGATTGTAAAACACGCTAATCCTTGCGGGGTTGCTGTAAGTGATAATATCTTAACCGCGTATTTAAATGCATTTAAAACTGATCCGACTTCGGCATTTGGTGGCATTATCGCTTTTAATCGAACATTAGATGCTAAAACAGCACAAGCTATTGTTGATAAACAATTTGTTGAAGTCATTATTGCGCCATCTGTGACGCCAGAGGCGTTAGCGATTACGCAAACTAAGAAAAATGTGCGTGTACTAGAATGCGGAAAATTATCAACATCGTCTAAAGCCAGCTTAGATTTTAAACGAGTAAACGGTGGACTTTTGGTGCAAGAGCGTGATTTAGGCACAGTTGATGAAACTCAATTGACTGTAGTAACTAAACGAAAACCAACAGCTAAAGAACTTTCAGATGCACTGTTTTGTTGGAAAGTGGCCAAATTTGTTAAATCAAATGCGATAGTTTATGCCAAGGATAATATGACAATTGGTATTGGTGCGGGGCAAATGAGTCGAGTATACTCAGCAAAAATTGCTGGAATTAAAGCACAAGATGAAAATTTACAAGTTGCAGGTTCAGTTGTTGCCTCTGATGCTTTTTTCCCATTTCGAGATGGTGTTGATGCAGCCGCAGCGGTGGGCGTCACCTGTGTGATTCAGCCGGGAGGATCGATTCGTGACGACGAAGTTATACAGGCAGCAGATGAACATAATATTGCGATGATTTTTACCCATATGCGTCATTTTAGGCATTAATAATTATTAATTTAGTGAATATTGAATTGATTAAATAAGCAGATTGTTATATTTAGCTTAGTTAGAACTCAAAATTCAACTTCCTTTTTAGGTTGAAGTATTTAAAGGATCTTTTATGAAAGTTTTAGTCATTGGTAATGGTGGGCGTGAACATGCTCTAGCTTGGAAAGTCGCACAATCACCATTAGTTTCAAAAGTCTTTGTTGCACCCGGCAATGCAGGTACTGCGCTTGAACCGAATTTAGAAAATATTAACATTAAAGCAACGGACGTTGGGGGATTGTTAAATTTTGCACAGCAAGAACAAATCGATTTAACCATTGTCGGACCTGAAGCCCCATTAGTCATAGGTGTGGTAGATAGTTTTCAAAAAGCAGGATTAAAAATTTTTGGTCCGACAAAATCTGCCGCACAATTAGAAGGATCTAAAGCATTTACTAAAGATTTTCTAGCCAGACATCATATACCTACTGCAGAGTATCAAAATTTTACCGAAGTTACTCCGGCCATTGAATATATTCGTCAAAAAGGCGCGCCAATTGTTATTAAAGCCGATGGTCTTGCGGCAGGTAAAGGGGTGATTGTTGCAATGACTATAAAAGAAGCTGAAGATGCAGTGCGCGATATGTTAGCGGGTAATGCCTTTGGTGATGCTGGGCACCGAGTTGTCATTGAAGAGTTTTTAGAAGGTGAAGAGGCCAGCTTTATTGTCATGGTTGATGGTAAAAATGTCGAACCTATGGCAACGAGCCAAGATCATAAACGTGTTGGTGATGGTGATGTTGGTTTAAATACTGGTGGTATGGGCGCTTATTCGCCAGCCCCTGTTGTTACTGATGAAGTTTTCAGGCGAGTGATGGATCAAATTATTTACCCGACAATCAATGGTATGGCTGAGGAAGGTAATGTTTATGTTGGCTTTTTATATGCTGGGTTAATGATTGACAAAGAAGGTAATCCTAAAGTCATTGAATTTAATTGTCGATTTGGTGATCCTGAAACGCAACCTATTATGATGAGACTGCAATCTGATTTAGTGAAACTTTGCCTTGCAGCTGTGGATGGTAAATTAGATACCGTCAAATCGAAATGGGATCCAAGACCTGCCTTAGGTGTCGTATTGGCCGCCGGTGGTTATCCTGGTGAATATAATACCCAAGATGTCATTCTTGGTTTACCAACAGAATCAACTCAAGATTGTAAAATATTTCACGCTGGCACCAGTTTAGAAAAAGGACGCGTTTATACCAATGGTGGTCGAGTTCTTTGCGTAACAGCTTTAGGTAATACAGTGCTTGAAGCACAGAAGCGCGCTTATGAACAAATTAAAGATATTTATTGGCATGGTTGTTTTTATCGTAAAGATATTGGTTATCGGGCAATAGAACGAGAAAAGCTCAATCAATAAATGACACTATACAATGATGGCGCTAATAACAGCGCCATATTTTTAATGTAGGCGAAATAAAAAAACATAATAAAAAAATCATAGTAATAACTTTAAAAAAATTAAATAAAATCAATAGAAATACTTCTATTTTTAATCAGTAAGGTAGGTAAAGATTATTCCTGCCAGATCAATAATGTTCGTTTTAAGTTATACCACTCTATGTTATGCTAACAGCAATATTAGATCACCGGATATCCCTTATGATAAAAGATCCCTTCTTTGATCGAGAAGCAGAAAAATATGAATCTCCCATAGCGAGCCGCGAACTTATTTTGGATTATTTAACTAAAGAAGCCAAACCCGCAAGTTTAGAGAAAATTGCGCAGGCTGTTGCAATTAAAAATGAAGAGCAAAAAGTTGCATTACATCGTCGTTTGCGCGCAATGGAGCGTGATGGGCAAGTGGTATTTACACGCCGTAAATGCTACGCCTTGCCAGAAAAATTTGCGATGGTTAAAGGCAGTGTCATTGCGCATCGTGATGGGTTTGGTTTTTTGCGTGTAGAAGGTCAACCTGAAGATTACTTTTTATCGCCAGATCAGATGAAAAAGGTACTGCAAGGTGATGTCATTTTAGCTCAACCAATGGGTAATCAATATCGTGGAAAAACAGAAGCGCGTGTTGTTCGTATTTTAGAACCTCGTAGTAATCAAATTGTTGGGCGTTATTTTATTGAACAAGGTGTTGGGTTTGTGGTACCGGATGATAGCCGTTTAAACTTCGATATTTTAATTGCTGGCAAACCTAATCTCACTGTGCGTATGGGCGCAGTGGTGGTGGTTGAGTTGCAAAAGCGCCCTGAACGCCGCCAAAAAGCAGTCGGTATTATTAAAGAGGTTCTTGGTGAAATCATGGGGACCAATTTAGCTATCGATATTGCACTACGTAATCATGAAATTCCTTATGAATTACCTAAACCTGTCGAAAAAGAAGTGAGCAAATTTAGCGATCACGTTCCAGAAAGTGCGAAAAAAGGTCGTAAAGACTTACGAGACCTTCCTTTAGTGACTATTGATGGTGAAGATGCTCGTGATTTTGATGATGCGGTGTATTGTCAAAAAAATCGAGGTGGAGGCTATCGATTATGGGTCGCCATTGCAGATGTTAGTTACTATGTTCGTCCCGGTAAACCGCTTGATAAAGAAGCGTGCTTACGTGGTACCTCGGTTTATTTCCCGTCACGCGTTGTGCCAATGTTACCAGAAGAGCTATCTAATGGGCTTTGTTCACTCAATCCACAAGTTGATCGGTTATGTTTAGTTTGTGAAATGACGGTATCAAACAAAGGTCGATTAACAAGTTATCAATTTTATGAAGCGGTAATGAATTCGCATGCTCGGCTAACCTATACTAAAGTGGCTAAAATTTTAGAGGGTGATCGCGAGTTACAAGAACATTATCATGATTTAGTCCCTCATCTAGAAAATCTTTATGGATTATATAAGGTGCTCGATAATTCAAGAGTCTTGCGTGGTGCGATAGGTTTTGAGTCAGAAGAACCAAAATTTATTTTTAATGCCGATAAGCGCATTGAAAGTATTGAGCTCGTACAGCGTAATGTTGCCCATAAAATTATTGAAGAGTGCATGATTTTAGCTAATGTGGCAGCGGCCAAATTGGTTATTAAGGCAAACGTGCCTTCACTGTTTCGCGTCCATGATAAACCAGATGAAGATCGCATGAATAATTTGCGAAGTATTTTGAGCGAATTAGGCGTATCACTAGGTGGCGGAACTAATCCTAAATCTAAAGATATTGCTCAATTGATGTTAGCAATTGAAGAACGCCCTGATCACGAAATGCTACAAACGGTGATACTTCGTTCCATGAAGCAGGCTATCTATGATCCAGAAAATCGAGGCCATTTTGGTTTAGCGTTAGATGAATATGCGCACTTTACTTCGCCAATTCGTCGCTATCCTGACTTATTATTGCATCGTACGATTAAATGGATTTTAGCCAACGAGCTTGATAAAACCAGTAAAACAGGTGGACACCTTTATACTATGAATGAAATGCTCTATTTTGGCGAGCATTGCTCAATGACTGAAAGGCGAGCTGATGAAGCAGTACGCGATGTTGTCGATTGGCTTAAATGCGATTATATGCAAGATCATGTTGGTGAAGTATTTAATGGCACTATTTCAAGTGTGGTTAATTTTGGCTTTTTTGTCCGTTTAGATGATCTGTTTATTGATGGTTTGGTTCATGTATCCTCGCTAGAAAACGATTATTATATTTTTGATCCATCACGTAATCGTTTAATTGGTGAAAATACTCGTTACAGTTATCGTCTGGGTGATAAAGTCCAAGTTAAAGTGGACAATGTTAATCCAGAAGAGCGTAAAATTGATTTTTCATTGGTGGGCAGCAATAATAAACCAATGCGTCAAGGTAAAACAGCGAAGACTAAATCGAAACAAGAACAGAAAAAGCCAAAAATTGATGGACCTGTTAAGCGCAAAAGTAAAAAATCTACCAGCAAAAATAGTGAAAAATCTAAAAGTAAAATTGAAAGTAAACCTAAAAGTAAAAACAGTAACCGAGCAAAGTCAAAAACCAGTAATAAACGAAAAAAGAGTAGCAAATAGATGAGTGAAACAGTTTATGGCATTCATGCCATTGAAGCACTGCTTAACCGTGCGCCCGAAAGAATTATTGAAGTATTTATTATTAAAGGTCGAGAAGATAAACGCCTTATTTCACTGGTTCATCAACTTGAACAGTTAGGTTTACCGGTGAAAATAACCAACCGTCAATGGCTTGATGAAAAATCTAAAAACGGTGTTCATCAAGGTATTTTAGCTATGGTAAAACCTTGTCGAAGTTATCAAGAAAATGATATTCCATTGTTGATGGAGCAACAATCGAATCCCGTTATATTGATTTTAGATGGTGTCACTGATCCGCATAATTTAGGTGCCTGTATACGAACGGCTGATGCTGCTGGTGTTAATTTTATTATTGTGCCTAAAGATCGCTCCGCTTCGCTAAACTCTACAGCACAAAAAGTTGCTTGTGGTGCGGCTGAAAGTGTGCCGGTGGTTAGAGTGACCAATTTAGCGCGTACAATGCGTATGTTGCAAGATGAATATCAAGTTTGGATTGTGGGTACTGCTGGTGAAGCAGATAAAACACTTTATCAAACCAATTTTTTTACTAAACCAACCTCTCTTGCTTTAGTCATGGGCGCAGAAGGAGAAGGCATGCGTCGATTGACGAAAGAACATTGTGATGAACTTGTGAGTATACCGATGGCAGGAATTGTCTCATCGCTTAATGTATCGGTAGCTACAGGCGTTTGCTTATTTGAAATTGTTCGGCAAAAAGGACAATCACAAGGATAACAATATGTTAGGATTGTTAAAAAAACTCTTGCCCAAAAAACAACAAAAACCGCTGTCTGAGCGGGATCTTAATGGACGTAACAGGGTTGGTTATCCAACCCTGCAAATTTCACATGAAATTGATAAGTTAGTTAAAACACAGTATCGTCCAATTAAAACGATCGTAAATATGTACAAAGATACGCTGTTTTTTAAGTGGGGTCCAAGTGTTATCAATAAGGTTTTAACTAACGAGCAGTTAGCAAATCTATCGGGACGTAATGTTCAAATGGTCTATTTGCTACTGTTTCGTGACATGCTAAGACATATTTCTGATTTTGTGAAAATGAAAAATGTTGCAGAAAATTGGCCAGATATCTTCGCACAGCAAGTACTGGATAATTGCAAAATGCTCAGTGATGAAGATGATAATGATATCGCTAAAAAACAACCGTTATTTGCCAATACGCAGCGTTATGCTATTGAGACTCCAATAGATGATAAGCATTCAGACAATACCGACATACCCGATTGGACAGTGCCACTTGCCGAGTTGATCATGGTTTCACCTGATATGATATATAAATGCCATAGGCCATTAGTGTCGATTATTTTAAAAAAATTTAATAAAAAAAATAAAGCTAAATAATTTTAATCAAGTTAATTAATTTTTTATAGATATTTATAACAACGCTTTTTTAAATAATATTCATGTTGTTTTAAAAAAATAAAAAAGCCGACGTTATTAAGTCGGCTTTTCTTGTTTATGAGTTAATCTTTGATTAAATTCACATCAATACCGAGACCTTTAGCGACACCTTGTCCATAGTCTGGGTGAGCTTTATAGAAGTGTTTTAATTGACGAATTTGTATATTGCGATCAACATTCTTCATCGATCCAACAATATTATCAATTAATAGTTGTTTTTGTTCTGGACTCATTAATTTAAATAATGCACCTGGTTGCGAATAGTAATCACCATCAACACGGTGGTTATGCTTATCCATTGTACCGGCTGGCACATGCATTGGCGGTTCGGCATATTGAGGTTGCTCTTTAGGTGCACTGTCAACGCTATTGGGTTCATAGTTAGGTGCGTTATCAGGACTATAAAAGCGCATTGAACCATCACGTTGGTAATTATGCACAGGACATTTAGGCGCATTGATCGGTAGTTGCTGATAATTCGTACCAATTCGATAACGGTGAGCATCGGCATAGGCAAAAACACGTCCTTGCAACATTTTATCTGGTGATAAGCCTGTTCCAGGTACCACATTACTTGGTTCAAAAGCGGATTGTTCAACTTCTGCAAAGTAGTTTTCTGGATTGCGATTAAGCTCCATCACACCGACTTCGATTAATGGGAATTGTTTTTGTGACCAAACTTTAGTGACATCAAAAGGGTTTTCTGGGTGTTGATTGGCTTGTTCTTCAGTCATCACTTGCATATAAAGCCGCCATTTTGGATAGTCGCCACGTTCAATCGCTTTGAATAGATCTTCTTGAGCTGAATCAGGATTCGTTCCATCCATTTCTGAGGCTTTTTTAGGATCTATATTTTTGATTCCTTGTTCCGTTCTGAAATGCCATTTCACCCAAGTTCTTACCCCATCTTTATTGATAAGGCTATAAGTATGACTACCATACCCATGCATATGGCGATAACCGTCAGGAATACCTCTATCAGAAAATAAAATGGTCACTTGATGAAGTGATTCTGGTGATAAGGACCAAAAATCCCACATCATTTGCGGATCTTTTAGATTTGTTTTGGGATCACGCTTTTGGGTATGAATAAAATCAGGGAATTTAATTGCATCACGAATAAAAAATACTGGCGTATTGTTGCCAACGATATCCCAATTTCCTTGATCTGTATAAAATTTTACTGAAAAACCACGTGGATCACGAGCTGTATCAGAAGAACCGCGTTCACCACCTACGGTTGAAAATCGCACAAAAACGGGTGTTTGTTTTCCAACATTGGCAAATATACTAGCAAATGAATATTTTGTTATATCATTTGTTACTGTAAAAGTACCGTGTGCTCCAGAACCCTTGGCGTGGACTCGACGTTCAGGAATATTTTCGCGATTGAATTGAGCGAGTTTTTCGATAAGTTGGTAATCATCGAGTAATACAGGGCCTCGAGGACCAGCAGTGCGAGAATTTTGATTATCGGCAATTGGTGCGCCGTTGTTGGTGGTTAATACTTTATTTTCTGACATTGCAATACTCCTTTTTGAATATTTATAAAGTACTTTCAAGAATATTCATCTCCATTTGGAATTAAATATTGACTCAAAAGACAAAAGAATAGGGCGGTAGTGCATGATAAAAAGTTAACGCTAAATTATTATATCGCTAAATTTGGTTTTTATCATAGATAAATAAAATAAATTGATGTTTTTTGAGGGTAATAATGCGAATGATTCGTATTTATTCTTTGGGGTTGGTTATCAGTTAAGCATAAATAATTTCTGGCAATCGAACATCCCAAGGTTGATTATTGATTCTTTCGACTTTTTGACAGGCAAAAGCGAGTCCAATAGGTTTAATATTATATATTCGATAGTTTTCAAGTAGCCTATCATAATAGCCACCGCCCATTCCCATTCGGTATCCTCGTTCATCAAATGCAACCAATGGCGTGAAGATAATATCAAGTTTTTGATACGGTATGACAGTTAAAACATTTAGAGCCGGTTGTGAAATACCAAACTGATTTTTTGATAAAGGTGTATTTGGGGTATAGTGTAAAAATAGTAAATGTTTTGTATCAAATGGATGAATAACCGGTAAATAAACAGATTTGTTTTGTTGCCAAAGGTATTCAATTATAGGTATCGTATCGATTTCACCATCAAATGGTAGAAATATTGCTATATTTTGGGCTGAATTAACATCGGCATGGTGGGTAATTTTACGATAAATATCTTGCTGAGCAACTTGGCGTTCATGGTGGGATAATTGTCGTCTTTTTTGACGGATAATCTGTCTAATGTTCATCAATTACCACTACAAAGTCAAAACAATGAAAGGCACTCCAAGATGTCGTTAGGGTCGTAACCCTTGAACCCAAGGTTCAAGGTGAACAGCATGTTCCAATTTTTAGGTTTCCTTATAAATAAGGCATACACACCAATTGAAAATCACACCGTTCTAAAGTAAAGAATATCGGCTCAGGGGACTAACCCATATCGCGAACATCTCAGAGATGGGTATAATATTACTAAAATTAACAAATGATACAAGATCGTTTTGATTAAATTTACAATTAAAACCGTTAATTGTTGCTATTTAAAGCTGAATCAAGTAATTGTTGTAACATTTTTAATCTATCGCTGAATTCATTACTTTTTTCTTTTTCTTTTGTTAGTTCGTAAGAAATATTCAGTGCTGCGGTCATAATGAGTTGTTCACTACTTATTTGTGATGACTTTTCACGTAAATTATTTAAGCGCGCATCTAAGTCTTTTGCGGCATTAGCGAGTGCGTCAACTTCATCAACCGGACAATTAAATTTTAAAGTACGTCCAAAAATTTGAATAGTGACAGCTTTAGTTTCCATATTTAACCTATTGTTTTATAAAATTATTAATTTTTTTGATAATATGTTCACAGTTTAAACCCAGTTCATTGCGAACCTCAGTTTGTGATCCTTGCGCAATAAACTTATCAGGTAACCCAATATTTAAAATATCACATTTTATTTTTTTCGATAATAAAAATTCACAGACGCCACTGCCAGCTCCGCCTTTGATACTGTTTTCTTCAACAGTGACCAGTATATTATGTGTTTGGCTAATGTGCAAAAGGACTTTTTCATCCAATGGCTTTACAAAACGCATGTCTATGACTGTAGCATTAATTTGATTGGCCGCCTGTAAAACTTCAGGCAGTAATGTGCCAAAATTGAGTAAAGCTATGTTTTGCCCTTCACGGCACAATTTTGACTGACCTAACGGTATTGTCTGTAACGGTTTTAATACAGCACCAATACCTTCACCACGAGGATAACGCACAGCAGCAGGGCCATGATGTAAATAACCAGTATAGAGCATTTGTCGACATTCGTTTTCATCGCTTGGTGTCATAATAACAAAATTGGGTATACAGCGTAAAAAGCTTAGATCAAACGCACCTTGATGCGTTTCACCATCAGCGCCAACAATCCCAGCTCGATCAATAGCAAATAGCACAGGTAAATTTTGAATGGCAACATCATGAATAACTTGATCATAAGCGCGTTGTAAAAATGTTGAGTATATGGCAACTACAGGTTTAAAACCGCTGATTGCAAATCCTGTTGCCAGCGTGACAGCATGTTGTTCTGCAATGGCGACATCAAAAAACTGATCGGGATATTGATCAGCAAATTTTGTCATGCCTGATCCTTCACCCATCGCTGGCGTTATTGCAACTAGCTGTTTATCATGTTGTGCCATTTCACATAACCAATCACCAAAAACTTGTGAATAAGTTGGGGCAACTTTGTTGGCTTTGGGCAAAATTCCGTCAACGGGATTAAATTTAGGGACACCATGCCATAATGTTGGATCTTGTTCAGCTGGCGCATATCCTTTGCCTTTTTTGGTAATAATATGGAGTAGTTGTGGTCCTTTTAGTTGGCGCACTTTTTGCAATGTTAGAACCAAATTTTCAACATCATGTCCATCAACGGGGCCTATATAGTTAAAGCCAAGTTCTTCAAATAAAATAGCTGGTGTGACTAATCCTTTTAAATGTTCTTCCGTTTTTTTAAATAACTCTTTAAGTGGTGGAATATTGGCAAGTACTCGCTTACCACTTTCACGAAAAGAGGCATAAGCTTTACTCGATAAAATTTGGGTTAGATGTTGATTAAGCGCACCTGTATTTTCAGAAATTGACATGTCGTTATCATTAACAATCACTAACATATCTGGCTTGATATGCCCGGCATGGTTCATGGCTTCAAACGCCATGCCTGCAGTTAATGCTCCATCACCAATGACTGCGGCGACTTTTTGCCCTGATTGTTTTTTTTGTTCGCTAATAGCTATTCCAAGCGCAACACTAATCGATGTAGATGAGTGACCGGTTGTTAACACGTCATATTGACTCTCTTCACGATGAGGGAATGGATGTAATCCATCTTTTTGTCGAATCGTGAGCATCTTATCACGGCGGCCAGTTAAAATTTTATGTGGATAAGCTTGATGCCCAACATCCCATATAACCTTATCAAAGGGTGTATAATAAACATAATGTAATGCAACAGTTAATTCAATAACACCTAATCCGGATGCAAGATGACCACTTGATTTGCTAACGCTATCAAGTAAAAATTGTCTTAACTCGCGACAAATTTCGGGTAATTGAGACAAAGGATATCGTCTTAAATCTTCTGGCGAGTTAATGGTTTTTAGTAACGGATAATTATCCAAATTTATTGTCATCATTGAGCTATTGTTTAACTTTTACGATTAATAATAAAATCAGCCAGATTTTGTAATGGTTGGCTATCATAAGGTATTTGGCGAAGACTATCGATAGCTTGGTCATACAATGTTTGGGTCATTTTTATTGCTGATTGTAGTCCAATTAAGGCGGGATACGTGCTCTTTTCTTGCGCGATATCTGAACCTTGGGGTTTGCCCATAATTGCTTGATCACCGATTATATCTAAAATATCATCCTGAATTTGAAACGCTAACCCAATTGCTTGAGCATAACTGTCTAACATGGCATAGTAAGGTTTACTTTCTTCTCCACATGCCAAAGCACCAAGTCGGACGGCTGCTTTGATTAGTGCACCCGTTTTATAATTGTGTATTTGTTGTAAATGCTCAAGCGTGACAGTTTGATGTTCAGCTTGTAAATCCAGTGACTGCCCAATGCACATGCCATTTAATCCACTAGCTTTGGCAAGTTCAGCAATCATTGAAATTTTAGTTTGGTCATTAATGTGTTGGCTTTCAGAGAGTATAGTGAATGCTAACGTTTGTAAGGCATCGCCGGCTAATATTGCCTGTGCTTGCCCAAATTTTATGTGACAAGTTGGTTTGCCTCGACGTAAATCATCATTATCCATAGCGGGTAAATCGTCATGGATTAACGAATAGGTATGTATTGCTTCAATGGCTGCCGCAGCATCATCAAGCTTAGAGAGTGAACAATTAAACATCTGTCCTGTTAAATAAACCAGAATAGGCCTAATTCGCTTGCCCCCTGCTAACAAGCTATAACGCATTGCTTGTTGTAATTCGGAACAAGTAAACTGCGAAATATAGGTTGCTAAAAACGAATTAATCCGTTCTTGTAATACATTGAGACTATTCATCATGATTAATCGAGAATTCAGACAACTGCGCATCACTATTTTCAGATAATAATATCTGAATACGTTGTTCTGCTTGTTGTAATTGTTTTTGTCCTGTTCGGGCTAATTTAACCCCTTTTTCAAACTCATTTAATGCTTCATCTAATGGTAAATCACCATTTTCCAGTTGTGAAACAATCGCTTCAAGTTGCTTAAGTGTTTGTTCAAAACTTGGTTCTGTCACTGGTTTTTTTGCCATATGCGCTTCCTTTTTTGCGTAAATGAGTGTACACATAATTTCAATAAGGGTAAATAATATTATTTTGATGCTGAAATATGTGTTTCCTCTAAAAATTTAACAACATAGTAACTAGTGGTATTAACAATTTAAGATTATTAGACAATAACAGTTAATCTTCGTTTTCACTATCAACTTCATCTTTCGATATTAAAGCTAGATCAGGATTGATCGGTTTTTTAACTTCGATGCCCATTTCACGAAAACGTTCAATTTGTCCAATTATATTACCACGTCCTTTAGATAGTTTATTTAACGAATTTTGATAAGTTTGCTGGGCTTTATCAAGGCAATTGCCTAAGTTTTCCATATCTTCAATAAAACCACGAACTTTATCATATAATTTACTTGCTTTGTCGGCAATTAATTCAGCATTGCGATTTTGGTATTCATAGCGCCATAAGTTATGAATCGTACGTAAAGCAACTAATAATGTGGTTGGACTTACTATCATAATATTATTTTTTAAAGCATCGTTAATCAATGCAGGATCATGATCAATGGCGGATAAAAACGCTGGCTCAACAGGAATAAACATTAAAATATAATCTAACGAATTAATTCCATTAAGTTTATGATAATCTTTTTGGCTTAGTTGTTTTAAGTGATTACGTACAGCTGCTAAATGTTCAGTCATGGATTTACTTTTAATCGTATCATCATCACTATTAAAATAACGTTCATAAGCAACGAGGGTTACTTTCGAGTCAATGACCACATCACCACCTTGCGGTAAGTGAACAATAACATCTGGTTGCAATCGCAGATTGTTTTCATTGGTTAAATTAACTTGGGTATCATACTCATAACCTTCTCTTAGCCCTGAATTATCGAGTATTTGACTTAAAATAAATTCACCCCAATTACCTTGGGTTTTATTATTACCTTTTAAAGCGTTAGTTAGGTTGTTAGCCTCTTTTGTCATCTGCTCATTAAGTTGTTGCAAATTACGGATTTCATGCGTCAAGGTATGGCGTTCTTTTGCCTCTTGACCAAAGCTATCTTGTACCTGCTTTTTAAATCCTTCTAATTGCTCTTTTAGCGGAGAAAGTAAATAATCAAGGCTTTGCTTATTTTGTTGTTCTATTCTTTTACCACTTTGTTCAAAAATGCGATTAGCTAAATTTTCAAACTGAGTTGTTAGCCGCTGCTCACTTTGCTCAAGTATTGATTGTTTTTCATAAGCAGAGCTTCTTGTTTCTTCCAAACGGGTTTTTAGCTCAGTAATAGTTGCATTTTGTGTCACATATTGTAGACGATATTGATTGAGTTCATTTTCTAATTGTTGTAACTTTTCAGTCAAAGATTGATTTTCATGATTTTTTTGAGAAAGTTGCAATTCAACTAACTGATTTATATTATTTATAGTGAGTTTAGATTTAATCACTACAATTAATAATATCAATGCTATCACCGTCATGATGATAGCAAACCATTGCGTTAAACCTAAAGCTCCGAACATGGTTTAAGCCCTATCAAAAGTGAACGATATAACGTCATCTAAGGTCACTGAATTGAGGGCTAACATAATTAAGCGATCTAGACCTATAGCAACACCTGCACAATCCGGCAAACCTGACTCCATGGCGGCAAGTAATTCAATGTCAATATTTTGTTCTGGTAGATTTTGTTTAGAACGTTCTAAATTATTTTGCTCAAAGCGCTGTCTTTGCTCTTGTGAATTTGTTAACTCTTTAAAACCATTAGCAAGCTCAACCCCTTTGTAGTAAAACTCGAAGCGACCAGCTACGCGATGATCTTCGCTACTAATTGCAGCTAATGCGGCTTGGGAAGCTGGAAAGTGATACACTGCAATCGGTTTTTCAAGTCCAATATGCGGTTCTACGCCAAAAGTAAATAAGCATTGTAATAGCCCATCTTTGTCATAATCATCAACATTAATACCAATATCAAGTTGGTTAATGGCTTTTACTAATGTCGCGTGATCGGCTTCTAGTGGATCAATATTAAGATGACGTTGAAACGCCTTCTGGTACGAGACTCGTTCAGCAGGCTCACAGTCTAAAATAGTTTGTAATAGGTCATCGACTTCGTTAATCATTTGCATCATATCATACTGTATACGATACCATTCGAGCATGGTAAATTCCGGATTATGAAAACGACCAACTTCTTCATGATTACGAAAGCATTTGCATATTTGAAAGATTGGACCACTACCAGCGGCAAGTAGACGTTTCATATGATATTCAGGGCTGGTGATTAAAGACATCTTTCGTCCAAGTTGTTCGTCAAATTCACCTGGTTTAAAAAATGTTGTCGTAAATGAACTTAAATGCACATCTGTAACAGCATATTGGCTTAATGTCGGCGTTTCGACTTCTAATATACAGCGATCAGCAAAAAATTGTCGTACTTGTGAAATGATTTTTGCGCGCTTAAGTAAATTATTGATAGATGAGGAAGGTTGCCAAGTCATAAAAAAATATCCATGGATTTTGATTAGTTACTAAAAAAAAGAAAATAGGGCTAAAGCCCTATTTTTAATTACTGGCGTTCATTTTGCCACAAAGTGAATAAATTGTCGTATTTTTCTTGCTGTTGCCAAATATGACGATGAAGTGCAGAAAGAATAATTGGGTCTTCTAAAATTGCTAGTTGTTGTTCTTTCTTGATTTTTGTTAAGTCAACCTGTTCAAATTGTTCAATCAGTTCACTACGTTTTTGCTGATTTTTTACATTAGATATATGACGCGATGTAGATAATGCACAGGCTAATGCATTATATAAAGGGTCAACTAATGCCATTATAAAACCATGATCAACAATATTTGCTTCAGTTTTTACCAAATACTCACCTGTAAGCGTTATCGCTCTTGCTGGGTGGGTCTCTTCAGGAGTTAAAAACAAACCTGCTTTTTGCGCTTTGATACCAATACTTGATAAACCCGATACCCTAATGACCAGTGGTGAAATGGTTAATGGGATAAGTATGGCGATATACCATAATGTAAATTGCGGATTTAACCAAATAATAATACATAGCCAAACTATACCTAATAATGAAAGAGGCCAGCAAAAATAGAACGATTCTCCCCACGTTAAGGTATCATCGTTTCTCGATGGTGATTTCCATTGTACTTTACTCCCTAACCAGGCTTTTATCACAAATTTACTGTGAAAGATCATCCGTATTGGCGCTAAAATCATTGACCATATCATTTCAATAAATATTGATAGTGTTAATTTAAAGATCCCCCCCACCTCTTTAGCGCCTGTTTTAGCAATAATAATGCCGTAACTGAAAAATTTTGGCGCAAATAATAACACCATAGTGGTAGATAATAGTTGAATCGCTAAATTTTCATCCCATTTTGGCCAGGTAGGATAAAATTGGTTTGGCTGGAAAAAATATTGTTGATCTGACAAATTAAAAACTAATAGCAGTAATGTTGAGAAGATCAAAAATATCAACCATAACAGAGATGAGATATATGCCATACCACTGGTTAAAAACATAACACGGTGGGTTAGTGTAATACCACTTTTAAAAATTAAGCGTAAATTGATTAAATTCCCCATACACCAACGATTATCTCGTTTAAGGTCTTCAATCATATTTCCAGGTAACTCTTCATAGCTACCATTCATGTTATATGCAATCCAAACACCATAACCTGCTCGTCGCATTAATGAAGCTTCGACTAAGTCATGCGATAAAATATGAATAGAGCCTTTACGTTTTTGTAGTGGCGATAAAATACAGTGCTCAATAAATGGCTTTAAGCGAATCATCGCATTATGTCCCCAGTATTGGGCTTCACTGAGTTGCCAAAAGTGGGTTCCAGCACAGAAAATATCACTATAAATTTGGTTAGCAAATTGCTGAATTCGACCGTAAAGGGTTTTCATTCTGACTGATTTAGGCGGAGATTGTAAAATACCCGCTTTAGGTGTCATTTCCATCATGGCAATCATATTAAGTATGCAGTCACCTGTCATAATGCTATCAGCATCAAGAATTAGCATATATTCATATAGGTGTCCCCAACGTCGGCAAAAGTCATCAATGTTGCCACTTTTGCGCTTAACACGACGCTTACGATGGCGGTAAAAAACATTACAACCATTATTCTGTTTTTGGGCATTAAAATCAGCCCAAGCTTTTAGTTCATTGACATAAAGATCAGGATCATTGGTATCACTCAAAATATAGAAATCACAGCAAGCAGCGTTTCCAGTCTCGACTAATGATTGATAAGTTGCTTGTAATCCAGCAAACACACGAGCGACATCTTCATTACAAATTGGCATAACAAGGGCTGTGCGATGTTTGGGATCAATATGTGCTGCAGCATCTTTTGGAATCTCAATGGTATAACGATCTTTCCCCATAACAGCTAAAATAAGCCCCATAATACTGGTCCAAAATCCAATTGAGATCCAGGCAAATAAAATTGCAAAAAGAGCGATAATAAACCATTGTATAATATAAGGAATAATACTATATATTGCCAATTCAGGATTAATTGCCCAATTGGCCATAAAATTAATTTTTTGCCAGCTTTGATAAGGTAATAGTGTTGATAAATAGCTGGTACCAAAATAGGTTTGAACCACAATAAGCGCAAACATGATTAATCGGCGTATCAACGCTAAAATATTCAAGCCTGACTTCATTTTGGCGTGATAACGCTTATTCCATATTTGTGGTTGAATGGATACCCGTTCAACTTCCGGATAACTCGGCTGCTGCTTTCTTTCAGCGTTATAAGTTGAGGTATCACCAATTTGATTTAGACGATATTTTAAAAACTCACTATCATCTGAAGGGATATCATTGTTTTTTAAATTCTGGCGCCAACCATCTGCGCCAGAAAGAGTTGAAAAGTAATTGTTTTTCATATTATTGGCTTATTGTTATAGTTTTATTGTCCAGGATATTGACCGCTCCATGTTTCAGATAAAACTTCATTCGTTTTTTCTGATGCTAATTGGATGCGGATATCCGTTGGTTTTTTATTATCTTCAACATTAAATCGTACCAGTACTCGCCAACCTTTGATAACCGGATTGTACTGGACATCACAACTGACAATAGAACCATTATTGATGCTTGATATGACTTTCACCGGAACTTGTTCTGATAGTTGAGGCCCTGCAAAATCAATAACATAAGCATTAGAACCATCAAGTTTACGAATTAAGTTAGCCTGTTTAATGTCGCCAAGTGATAATCGCGTGCTAATTGCTCTTGCTATATTATCTGGATAGCGTTGTTGTTCATCCAATGAATAATGTAGGCGATATTTAAAACTAATACTGTCACCGGCTTTGTATTGTTTTTCTGGCACCCAATAAGAAACAATATTATCGTTGGTTTCATCTGCGGTCGGGATTTCAACTAATTCAACTCGCCCTTTGTGCCAGTCATCCAAAATTTCTGTCCAAACACTCGGACGTTGTTCATAGTGATCATCAAGATCTTGATAATCATCAAAGCCTTTATCTCGCTGAATTAACCCAAATCCTTTAGGATTATCTAAACTATATGATGAAAAAGACAAACGTTTTGGATTATTGAGTGGTCGCCAAATCCATTCGTTATTATTTGATAAAATTGATAATCCATTTGAATCATGCATCGCCGGACGATAATTAAGTAATGGCGAAGGTTGATTTGGTCCATATAAATACATGCTGGTTAATGGTGCAACACCGAGTTTTTTTACGCCATCTCGGAAAAATACTTTAGCTTCAACGGTAATTGTTGTATCGACACTCGGTACCAAAGTAAGTTTGTAAGCACCAGCGACGCGAGGAGAGTCAAGTAGTGCATAAATCACTAAATGTTTTTGATTAGGAAGCGGTCTTTCAATCCAAAACTCTTTAAATCGAGGGAACTCTTCACCAGACATTTCACCCGTATCAATGGCTAAACCTCTTGCTGAAAGCCCATAACGCTGATTTTTACCTACAGCTCTAAAGTAACTACCACCAAGTGCAGTGAAAATTTCGTCATCTGTTTTAGCCGGATTATTAATTGGATAATGGACTTTAAATCCAGCAAAACCAAGATGTTTTGTGTCTAACTTATCAAGATTAATTTTGCTTAAATCGAAGTAACTTGGATCAAATTTAATCTCGTTAACTTGGTTATTTACAATTTCATTGATTTTTACAGGTGTATCAAAATACATACCTTCATGATAAAACTCGAGTTTGAAACGGCTTTTTCGATCACTCCAATAAGCTTTTTGGTGATTAAATTGAATTTTCTGATAATCAGCGAATTGCAGCGATGATAGTTCGTTTGGAATATTTTTAGTTGGTTGTACATAAGCTTGTTTTGATAGATTTTCAGCTTGCGTTACCACATCATTAAACGAAAAAGCCCATGAAGAAAAACTGATACAAGAAGCCGACACTATGCAAAGCATCTTGCCAGTGAATGTTTTACTAAACTGACTAATTGGTAATAAATTGTGCATAAAAAACTCGCGTTAGGATTATCTAAAAATATTGATATAATTAATAATGTTATCTTTTGGATCGTCTAAACATTTTTCAAGAAAGTCACTTTTCATTTCTTGCAAAATACTTGGATTTTCATCAATTAAGAAGTGTGAATAATTATCTTTGATGATTTTAGCATGTAATGAAGACATCTCTTCTTCTGACATTTTGAATAAAGGTTGAAAGTAGCTAGAAACTTTCTGATTGTCATTGGTATAAACAGCAGCAAGAAAATCTGCCGAAAGGTCACAATAATTTTTTATATTAGCAGACGTTGCTTTTATTTTGCTTAATTCAATTTTATGTTCGGTCTGGTTTTCTTCAATAACTTTCTTAATTTGTTGGTTATATTTTAACTTGTAATATTCAGTCAGATAAAAATTCAACACGCAAGATGATTGGTTTTCATCATTTTGGCAACTTAATATGCCGGTTTTTTTAATGTAATTATCGAAGTTTTTTGTGCCAATAAGTTGCTGTAATTGTGTTTTTGCATTAACAACATATGGATTATTTAATTCGGTTTTTTGTTTTATTAATGTTAACTCATCTGATTCAATAGGCTGTTCAATTTTTTTCACCGGTGCAGCCGATCTATGTACACAACTGGCGACAAGAATAGGAACAATTGCGCAGATTAAAATGTTACTAATTTTCATATTAAATTCCATGAATATTTTTTAGAGTTGTAATTTGAGGGCTGGCTATTAATCTTTGCCCGAAATTATATACTCATATTCTATTAAATACACTATACGATTAATTTAAATTTATAACAGTCTCAAAACACTTAAACATATTTTGAAACTTAATGACGACAAATTTTTGTTTCATTGACCGTAAATTCAACATCAGTAACGGGTTTAAATTTACCTTTTAATTTTAAAAAACAGATAAGTTGTGTTGAATCCATATCAGTTTGAGAGCAAGTATGAAATTTAGCATGTTTTCCAAACTGTTTTTCGATAGCTTCCTTTAGAGATGATTCTGTATAGCTATTTCCAGCCATCATATGTAAGACTTCATGCCCATGAATTGATAACATAGTACCCTCTGCATCTTGCCTATCTAATTATAATAATTATTTTAATGAGTGAAGAAAGATATCAGATATTATCAAGAAAAAAAAGAGGTTAAGCGTTAAAATATCATTAATTATTAGTCAGTATTCCCCTGATTGATTTCAGGGGATAAATGACAAATTATTACTGCTTATCATGATAAAAAAATGTGCATTAGTGACTATCCGCTAATTTAACTATAATCGATTGATTTTCTTTTTTAACTTGATGGATAACCACTGAAATAGTATCGGTTAGTTTATAGCAAATTTCGTCTTTAATTTTGATAACGCCTTCTTCCGGAAGTGAGCAAATTTCTTCACGTATAGGATGAATCATTGACAGCGGTAAGAATGCAAAAGCGCCAATATCCGTTAAGCGTACCCGAGCACCACCGCGATTAATATCAATAATTTCAGCGGTAAAACAATTGCTAATTTTATCCGATAAATATTGTGCATAAAGATTTTCAGCCATATCACGCTCGGCTAAGCGTAATGTTTTACGCTTTTCACCCATTATTTTGAGTAGTTCTATGCTAGGTGACGTTAATGGAAGCTGGCGCAGGGAAGCTTTAATTAAACGATGGTTTATCATATCCCCATATTTTCGAATTGGCGAAGTCCATGTTGCATAAGCGTTAAATCCGAGTCCAAAATGTGGTCTTGGCTCAAGGGAAAAATCGGCAGGACTTTGAAATTTTCGCAGGCGCGAGGCTAAAAAGGTATTGTTATTGATGATACGGCGCAGCTGGATATACCCCTCAAACGATAATAAAGCATCTTTATCAAATTGCGTTAAGCCATGTTCATTTAAGATCTTTAAAATTTGCTCCATAAATTTAGGGTCAAAACCCGCATGGACGTTAAAAATACCAAAACCAATTTTGTCAGTTAAGTGCATGGTTAAAGCTTGATTGGCTATTATCATCACTTCTTCAACGATTTGGTTAGCAATACCGCGTGTTTCTTTAATAATTGATTTTACTTGTCGGTTCTCATCGAGTATAAAACGATAGTCGGTTATATCTTTAAATACCAAAGCATGACTTTGTCGCCACGCTGTTCTTAGTGTTGCTAGACTAGCTAACCAATTAAGTTGCTCCGGTATCGTTAAATTATCAGACAATAGTAAACTACCGTTTTCTAAAAAATCAGAAACATTGTGGTAACAAAGTTTCGCTTTCGATTCGATAAATGCAGGAATAAATGCAATTGCATTGTCATCAATATTACCATTGGCATCGATTTTTACTTCACACACCATTGCTGGTCTTTTTTGATTGGCTTTTAGTGAACAAAGCTCATCAGCAAGCTCTTTTGGCAGCATCGGGATATTAAAATCAGGCAAATACGTGGTAAAGCTTCTTTGTTTAGCGATATTATCGAGTTCACTATTTTCGGTTACATAAGCGGTAGGGTCTGCAATAGCTACTTTGAGTAGATAATTACCGTGCGCATCTTTTTCGATCGATATGGCATCATCCATATCTTCAGTATCTTCACTATCAATCGTAAAAAAGTTGATATAGGTTAAATCTTGACGATCGGTTAGCTCATTTGCTGCAATTGCCAATGTGTTAGCTGTTGGCGCTTTATCTTCTAAATTATAACGGGCTAACGTTTTTAACCAAGGAAGGTATGTAGAGTTATCTTCAGCAATGAAATGGATGACTTCGGCAAAAAAGCCGTTTTTACCTTCTTGCAACGGATGGGCAATCAGTGTTGCAGTTACCCAATCACCTTCTTTAATTTTTTCGGTAACGTGTTTATTAACTTTACAGCGAATAACAAGATTTTCTGGCATATTTTCAGCATGAATAATCATTGTGTTATCTTGAAAACCAATTTTTCCAATGAATTTTTGCAACGCACTTTCTATTAATATTTCTGGATCAAAAAACTCTTTATCATTATTGGCGATGATGGTTCCTGATACTTTATCGCCATGACACACCGTTTTCATTTTAGCAACAGGGATAAAATAGCTTGTTTTATTATCAACATCTAAAAATCCAAATCCTTTTTCGTGGGCTCTTACAACACCTTCAACGCGCGGTGTTTGTTGATGAAGTTCTTGTTTTAATTGGGCTAATAGTGGGTTATTTTGAAACATATGCCTTAACATTATTTGAAAAAATTAGTCTGGGATTTTATCATAGTTATTGCAATTTTTGTTATTGAATTGATTAATCATCTTAATGAAATTAGGCTTATAATAGTTAAGTTTTGATATGAAGGATTACGTAAAAATGAATTTACACTATAAATTACAAGGTGAAGGACAACCAATAATTTTTTTACACGGTGTGTTTGGCAGTTTGGATAATTCAAATATGTTAGCTAAGCACTTTGTATCTGATTATCAGACCATTCAAGTTGATTTGCGTAATCACGGCCAATCGCCATGGTCAAATGAGATGAATTTAAATGTTATGGCAGAAGATATTGCAGAGCTTTGTCATCATTTGCAATTAGATCAAATCATTTTAATTGGTCATTCAATGGGGGGCAAGGTTGCGTTGCGACTAACCCAAATTATTTCTGAAAAAATCAAAAAAATTGTCGCCCTTGATATTGCGCCGGTTAAATACCCGACTACGGATAATGCGCAGGTTTTAGAGTCGTTAAGTACTTGCCTTGCTGAAAACCTGACCGATAAAAAACAAATTATTGACCTTATGCAAAGTCAAGGACTATCAGAGGGAACAATCCAATTTTTGCTTAAATCTTTTAAAAATGGACATTGGTTATTTAATGCGAATGTGATTGTAAGTCAATATAGTCATTTACGTGATTGGCAACCTATTTCTCCTTGGACTAAGCCAACTTTGTTTATACGCGGGAGCAATTCCAATTATGTAATGCAACAATATTATGAAGCAATATTGCGTCAATTTCCCAATGCTGTGATAGAAACAATTGAAGGAGCCGGGCACAATGTTCATGCAGAAAAAACTCAGCAAGTTTTGCAACTTTTAAAACAGTGGCTTTAAGATAACTTATCCATTGGTCAATACGCTACTCATTTATCACATGACAAAATAATCGTTGCTGATTAATTTGCTTACTAGGCGTAGTTGTTATTGTGACTGATACGAGTTGGCACTGGCTTGTATAAGACTCACTTTGAATATTATATTGCCAATTATTAGGTACAATGTGCCTCGCTATATTAGGGTAACTATCAAGTAATGAAAACGCAATTTGCTGTGCCTTTTGTTGATCTGAAAGATAATGATAAAAATAGGTTAATGTGTGTTGATAATTACTAAAACTGACAATGACAATGGCAAATATCAAACAGGCTAGCATCACTTCGATTATACTAAACCCCGTCATATCATTGTTATTCACAATATGCTCTCCTTTTTTCTGGACAATAATCAAGCCAATGACCTTTTTGTACAATGAGTTTACTGCCTTGATGATGTGCCAAACTATAAACAAATAAACCTTCTGATTCACCACGTATCAGTACGTAGTTGTCGATTTGTAATAATGAATTTTTGATACACACTTTCCATTGATATTTTGTTTCAAATAAACATTGCCAATTATCTGTTGGTCTTTGCCAATTTTGGGTTAGTGCCCAATTTAATGCGGAATTTGCTTGATTAAAACGGTGATAATATTGATTTTCTCTGGCTAGTGTTTTATGCCATGAGATCATTAGTAAGTTAGTACTTGTTAATAATATAGCACCAATAATGGTTAAAATAATAACCATGATAATTGTACTAAAACCCTTTTCATGGTTGGTTTGATCAATAAAAATTTTCATTTTTCACTATTTTGCTTATTTGATATTTTACTTGTTGATGTTGTTTGAGTTCAGCTGCTAATACTATTTCGATAGTATTAGCCTGTTGCTTCAGATGGAATGTTGTCACTTTAATCTCAGCTGGATCGAATAATTTTTCCCACTTGGACTCATTACAAGTAGTCGCACCCGTTTTATATTCAATATTATTATTAACAAAGCGATACACAAAACTATCTGCGTTATTCATGGCTGAAGTATCATCGATCCAATCATGTCGAATTTGACTATCGTAACGAATGATAATGCAATTTTTTTCGTTAATAATGGCTAATGCAGTTTTATTTTGCTTACTCGGATCGTTGGCAATAAACCCTGCGCGCTTTATATCTTTGGCTATGCCAAATAGTGCTTGTTGAACAGTTTGTTGCAGATGAATGGCTCGATAATATTGTAAAGTATGTGCTTGTATCTGAAAGTAATAATCTGTCACTGCAATAAAAATTAAACTTGAAAGTGTTATTGATAACAACATTTCAAGTAGTGAAAATCCTGCTTGTTTTAACATGCTGGTAAACTTGGCAAATAGCTGTTGATGCGACAAAATCGAATTCGTCCACGAAATGATATTAACACTCTGGTTGCACCAATTGCGTTACTGAGTTCAAATGAACCTGTTTGAGCCATATTCCGTCTTCCCCAAAATGTAATAATTTTTTGTTCGTTTAATAATTTAATCTCAACCGAATTGTTGGGTTTGATAAACTGTAATAGTCCAGTTTGACAACTTGTTGGTGGCTCACCGGATGTAATTGTTAAACACCAAGGGGATAAAAATAAATGAAGACTATAATTTTCATTTTCAGTATTAGCTTTGACTTGGACTTCATTTAAAAAATAGGCTAATTGATGTGTTGTTGAGACTAATTCGTTACGGAGCTGTATCTCTTTCCATTGTTGCATGCCAATAGCGGCGCAAATTGCACTTATGCAAATAACAATCAATAATTCTAACAATGAAAATCCAAAATTTTGCATTTATCTTTTGTCTAGTAAACTTTCAATATGGATAAGTATAGAAAATTTTGGTTTTGGTATTTTATGGGTGTGAGGTATTTGTGAACTTAATTCCAAATAAATGTTGTTTATTACCAAGAAAGCTAGTTTGATACGACAAACCGCTTAAAAAGCGTGGCATATTATATTATACTGTGCATCTATTTAAATTTGCTAACGGACTTAAAGTTAAAGGAAACGAGAAATGCAACAATTACAAACTATTATTGAGGCAGCATTTGAACGTCGTGCTGAAATTACGCCTTCAAATATTGATACAGTAACGCGTGATGCAATTAATCAATGTATCGCTCTATTAGACAGCGGTAAAATGCGTGTCGCCGAAAAGATTAATGGCGATTGGGTGACTCATCAATGGTTAAAAAAAGCGGTGTTGCTCTCTTTCCGTATTAATGAAAATCAACTTATTGATGGTGGCGCAACAAATTACTATGACAAAGTGCCATTAAAATTTGCTGATTATGATGAAGCACGCTTCCAACAAGAAGGCTTCCGTGTCGTTCCATCTGCAATTGCACGTAAAGGTGCGTATGTGGCTCGTAATACCGTATTAATGCCATCTTATGTAAATATTGGTGCTTATGTTGATGAAGGTACAATGGTTGATACTTGGGTAACTGTTGGTTCTTGTGCGCAAATTGGTAAAAATGTTCATTTATCGGGTGGCGTTGGTATTGGTGGTGTGTTAGAACCGTTGCAAGCAAATCCAACGATTATTGAAGATAACTGCTTTATTGGTGCACGTAGTGAAATCGTTGAAGGTGTGATTGTTGAAGAAGGCAGTGTGATCTCAATGGGTGTTTTCATCGGTCAAAGTACTAAAATTTATGATCGCGCAACAGGTGAAGTCCATTACGGCCGCGTGCCAGCCGGTTCAGTTGTGGTATCAGGTAACTTACCAACTAAAGATGGTAAATACAGTTTGTATTGTGCAGTAATTGTTAAAAAAGTCGATGCTAAAACGTTAGGAAAAGTAGGGATTAACGAATTACTTCGTACCATCGATTAATCGCAATCAATTACCATAAATTAATTGACTGTCTTTGTTTTTAATATAGAGACAGTCAATATATTCTTATAATATTCATCAAGTTAATTTTATTTTTAATTATTCGCAAAGGAGAATTTATGCCTTCTTTTGATATTGTTTCTGAAATTCAAATGCCAGAAGTGAAAAATGGTGTTGAAAATGCAACCCGTGAACTAACTACGCGTTGGGATTTTAAAAATGTCGAAGCCTCATTTGAGCTTAATGAAAAAAATGAAACGATTAAAGCGACCAGTCAATCTGACTTCCAAGTACAACAGCTATTAGATATTTTACGTGATAAGTTAGCCAAACGTGGTATTGATGGTGGGGCACTAGAAATTCCGGAAGAGATGGAACATAGTGGAAAACTATATAGTATTACAGTAAAACTAAAACAAGGTATTGATAAAGAGTTAGCTAAAAAAATAGTTAAGTTGATTAAAGACAGCAAAATTAAAGTTCAAGCCCAAGTACAAGGGGAGCAGGTTCGCGTTACGGGTAAATCACGTGATGATTTACAAGCAACGATGGCATTAGTTAAAAACGGAGAATTAGGGCAACCGTTTCAATTTACTAATTTTAGAGACTAATTAGTGTAATCTTCATGAACGTCGTCTGGCAATAACTCACGCTAAACGATTAGCCCTCATTTATTATGTAAAAAAGCTTAAGGTTAAATAATATTAACGTCAATTTTTTTATATAATAAATGCGATCTTGTTTTAAACATAAATGAAAACAATGTAAATAACGAGATTTTTATGCGCGAATAAGTTATGCTATCTTCATGTCTATCCTCTAAATTATAACAATATTTATCATGATGAAAAAATTAATAGTTGTTTTGGTTTTTTTTCTGTTTTCAGGCTCTTTGTTCGCACAAGATTCTAATAACGAAGAAAAAAAAGCTTTTATTGATAATTTATTATCAAAAATGACCATAAAAGAAAAAGTGGGTCAGTTAAGATTAATTAGTGTAGGTGGCGATCTCACTTTACCAAAAGTATTAGATCAAATCGAGGCTGGAGAAATTGGTGGTATTTTTAATACTGTCGTTGAGCCAGATTTGACAAATATGCAAGACCGCGCTTTAAAGTCCCCGAATAAAATTCCTCTATTTTTTGGATTTGATATTATTCATGGTCATCGTACGGTATTCCCAATTAATTTAGGTGTTGCATCGAGTTGGGATCGTAATGTTATAGGTAAAGTTGCTGAAGTTTCTGCCGACGAAGCCACTTCAGATGGATTAAATATTACTTGGGCCCCAATGGTTGATATTACCCGAGATCCTAGATGGGGACGCGTTTCTGAAGGCTTTGGTGAAGATCCCTATTTAACATCTGAAGCAGGACGTATTTTTGTCGAAAAAATGCAAAAACAGTCTCTTGATGATAAAAAATCGTTAGTGACAACCGTTAAGCATTTTGCGCTATATGGTGCGGTCGAAGCGGGTCGCGAATATAACAGCACCGATATGAGTGAACGTAAAATGTTCCAAGAGTATCTTGTACCTTATAAAGCCGCTATTGATGCCGGTAGTCGTGCTGTAATGGTATCTTTAGTCAGTGTTAACGGTATTCCAGCGACAGCTAATCATTGGCTACTGACTGAAGTATTACGTGACCAATGGCATTTTAATGGTGTGGTTGTGAGTGATCATGGTGCGATTCGTGAATTGATTAATCATGGTGTGGCAAGCGATGCTAAAGATGCTGTTCGCGTGGCGATAAAAGCAGGTATTGATATCAGTATGAATGATGAATATTTTCTTCAATTTTTACCTGAACTTGTTAATGAAGGTGTCCTCACAGAAGAGGATATTAACAAAGCTTGTCGACATGTATTAGAACTTAAATACGACATGGGACTGTTTAATGACCCTCATCGTAATTTAGATCCTAAATTAGATATCGATACGATGTTTGCCGACAACCGACTACATCGGGAAGAAGCCCGAGATGTAGCGCGTCGAAGTATTGTGTTATTAAAAAATAAAAATAGCATTTTACCTTTAGCCAAAAATAAGAAAATAGCCGTGATTGGACCACTTGCCGATTCTAAGCGCGATATTTTAGGTAGTTGGTCAGGTGCCGGACGCGCTAATCTAGCTGTCACGCCTTTAGAAGGAATCAAAAATGCAGTAAAAGATCCTAAAACAATTAGTTACGCATTTGGTGCTAATCTTTCCGATGATTCTAATTTATATAAATTTTTAAATTTATATGAAGAAACCACCAAATTTGATCCTCGTCCTGCTGATAAAATGATTGCTGAAGCAGTTGCTAAAGCCAAAAAAGCTGATGTTGTTGTGCTGTTTGTGGGTGAAGCGGAAGGAATGGCGCATGAGTCATCTAGTCGCACCGATCTTTCATTGCAAGCTAGTCAAAAACGGTTAATCAAAGCTTTAAAGGCAACAGGTAAACCTTTAGTTATAGCATTAATGAATGGCCGCCCATTAACGGTAAAAGAAGAGTATGAACAAGCTGATGCTATGCTCGAAACTTGGTTTTTAGGCACAGAAGGGGGCAATGCTATTGCTGATGTTTTATTTGGTGATTATAACCCGTCAGCTAAACTACCAATGTCATTTCCTGATAATGTAGGGCAAATTCCTGTCTATTATAGTCATTTAAATACTGGTCGCCCTCATGGTACTGAAAATATGGGGAAATATACAACATCGTATTTTGATAGCCCTAATGAACCGCTATTCCCGTTTGGATTTGGTTTAAGTTATACCCATTTTACGATAGATTTTGCCTTATCAAGTACTGAAATGCCGCAAAATGGTGAAATTGTGGTGACTGCAAATGTTGAGAATATTGGTGAGAAAGAAGGTAGCCAAACGGTACAGTTTTACCTCCAAGATGTCACAGCTTCGGTCAGTCGACCCGTTAAACAGTTGATAGGTTTTGAAAATATTACTTTAAAACCTCATGAAAAAGGTGAAGTGAAATTAGTGATCAAACCAGATATGCTAAAATTCTGGAATGACAAAATGCAATATGTTGCAGAACCAGGTAAATTCAATATCTACGTTGGCTCTGATTCGACAACGCAAGATAAACAGTCCTTTACCTTATTAGATAAATAAATTAATTATATTAACCGTCGACATCTGTCGACGGTTTTATTTTGTGGTCAAAATTATGTTTGAATTTGATCTTGTTTTACAACTTCTTCAACAAATGTGTATTTATTTAGTTATCGCTTATCTACTAAGTAAAACACCTATTGTTATTCCATTAATGCAAGTGACTGTGCATTTACCTCATAAGTTAGTCTGCTATTGCATCTTTTCTCTATTTTGTATTATGGGCAGTTATTTTGGTTTACACATTGAAGACACAATAGCCAACACCCGAGCCATTGGTGCTATTTTAGGCGGCCTGCTTGGCGGTCCCATGGTCGGGCTATTAGTTGGGATAACTGGAGGAATTCATCGTTATACGTTAGGTGGAATTACCGCTGAAAGTTGTATGTTTTCAACTATTTTAACAGGATTGATTAGTGGTCTATTGCATTATGGCTTAATGAAAAAAGGTCGAGTTGATCTTATCTATAATCCGTTGTTAGTCGGGGTTTTAGGCTTATTAGTCGAATCGCTTGAAATGATAATGGTGCTCTTAATTTCACGTCCTTTTGACGTGGTTTTACATGCAGTTAAAAGTATTGCTGCGCCTATGATTGTGGCTAATAGTATTGGCGCTGCTATGTTTATGCGAATTTTACTCGACAGGCGCGCTATTTTTGAACGATATACGTCTGCCTTTTCCGCAAAGGCACTTAAGATTGCCGCAAGTACCGAAGGGTTGCTTCGTGATGGTTTTAATCAAAGTAATAGTACTAAAGTTGCACAAATTATTTATCAAGAGTTAGATATTGGTGCAGTTTCGATCACTGATAGAGAAAAAATCTTAGCATTTATTGGTGTTGGTGATGACCATCATCTACCCGGCACACCAATTACTTCTAATGTTACTTTAGAAGCGATTGAACAAAATGATGTTAAATATCTTGATGGCATTCATCAACCTTATCAATGTTCAATTAATAAATATTGCCGCTTAGGTTCAACGTTAGTTATTCCGCTGAGAGGTGAAAACAATACTGTTGTTGGCACAATTAAACTTTATGAAGCCAAAAATACATTGTTTAGTTCGATCAATCGTACGCTTGGTGAAGGCATCGCCAGTTTACTGTCCGCACAAATTTTAGCTGGGCAAAATGAGCACTACAAACAATTATTATCTAAAACTGAGATTAAATTATTGCACGCTCAAGTTAATCCTCATTTTTTATTTAATGCGCTCAATACGCTATTGGCCGTTATTCGTCGAGATAAACAACAAGCATCACAATTAGTGCAGAATCTTTCGACTTTCTTTCGCAAAAATCTTAAGCGAACCGATGAAATTGTTACGCTTAAAGACGAAATTGAGCATGTTAATGCTTATTTGCAAATTGAAAAAATGCGCTTTATGGAACAATTGACTGTCGAAATAACTATTCCCCCACATTTAGAATCGGCTCAGTTACCGGCTTTTTCACTACAACCGATAGTGGAAAATGCGATTAAACATGGTACTTCGCAATTAATTGGTAAAGGAAAAGTGGCGATTTATGCCTATGAACAAAATCAAACATTAGTTTTAGAGGTTATGGATAACGCTGGTAACTACTGCGAAAATAAAAAAGACACAAAAGGATTAGGTCTAAATTTGGTTGATAAACGAATTAATATTCGTTATGGTGAGCAATACGGAATAAAAATAGAATGTGAACCTGATACTTATACTAAAGTAGTATTAACATTGCCTTTACAAAAGGAAAGCTGTATCCAATGTTAGATGTAATTATTGTAGATGATGAATTGCTTGCCCGTGAAAATTTACGTTGCTTGCTTGAAAGTGATCCTGAAATTAATATTGTTGCTGAATGTAATAATGCAATGGAAGCGATTCGAGAGATTCATCGTTTGCAACCTGATGTGGTTTTTTTAGATATTCAAATGCCGAAAATAAATGGTATTGAAATGTTATCTATGTTAGATCCTAAAACCATGCCACATATAGTGTTTTTAACTGCTTATAGTGAGTTTGCGGTCAAAGCCTTTGAAGAGCAAGCTTTTGATTACTTATTGAAACCTGTTGAATCAGAGCGCTTACATAAAACGCTAAATCGATTGCATCATCACTGTATTCCTTGTGATATTTGCCAATTAAAAGGAATCAAGCAGGATTTTGAGTATATTCCATGTGTTGGGCATAATCGTATTTATCTGTTGAATATTGAGGATGTCTATTATGTGTCATCTAAAATTAGCGGCATTTATGTTTTTAACCAAACCAATCAAGAATACTTTACCGAATTAACCTTAAAAACTCTAGAAGATAAAACTCCATTGATCCGCTGTCATCGTCAATATTTGGTTAATTTAAAAAAGCTTAAAGAAATTCGTTTCAATGATACAAATGGCGTTGATATTATTTTAAATAATGATATTTCAGTTCCTGTTAGCCGTCGTTATTTAAAACAACTCAAAGAGATGTTGGGATTATAGTTTTTGTTGTAATTCGTAAAAACCACTCATCCGTTAAATTTAACCACTCATCTTTTCTATTTAACCTATAACTTAAATATCGATACCTCTATATTCATTAAAAAATTACTATATGCTTGGATGTAAAGGAACTTTTAGTTGATATTTTAGGCTATAACAATACAGACAAGCTATTTTAATGAAATTAAAAATGATGGTTTTTTTAATATCAAAACATAGTAAGTCTATATCTGTTTTAAATGGTGTTAAATTTCGAACTAATTAAATTTAAAACCCATGAAGAGAGTTATTATGAATAATAAAGTCTTTAAGCATATTCCATGGCTGATCTTAGCCTTTATTGGTGCATGTTGTTTAGCCGTAATTGCATTACGGCGAGGTGAACATGTCAGCGCACTATGGATTGTTGCTGCTGCTGTTTCAATTTATCTTGTCGCGTACCGATATTACAGTTTGTATATCGCTAAAAAGGTCATGCAATTAGACCCGACGCGTGCAACCCCTGCTGTCATTAATAATGACGGTTTAAACTTTGTACCGACTAATAAATATGTATTATTTGGTCACCATTTTGCTGCCATTGCCGGTGCAGGTCCGTTGGTTGGGCCGGTACTTGCCGCTCAAGTAGGGTACTTACCAGGCACACTTTGGTTACTTGCAGGTGTCGTGTTTGCCGGTGCGGTACAAGACTTTATGGTTCTATTTTTATCTTCTAGACGTAATGGCTCATCTTTGGGCGAAATGATTAAAGAAGAGATGGGGGCCATTCCTGGCACCATAGCGCTATTTGGTTGCTTCCTTATCATGCTTATAATACTTGCGGTTTTAGCATTGATTGTGGTTAAAGCGCTAGCTGAAAGCCCTTGGGGTGTATTTACTGTTTGCTCAACAGTACCTATTGCCTTATTTATGGGTATTTATATGCGATTTTTAAGACCAGGACGGGTATTAGAAGTATCTGTTATTGGTATTGTGTTATTAGTGTTATCAATATGGTTTGGTGGCGTAATTGCACATGATGCATATTGGGGACCAGCTTTAACTTTCAAAGCAACGACTATTACTTATGTATTAGTGGGCTATGCTTTAGTTTCAGCAATGTTACCTGTTTGGTTAATCCTAGCACCTCGTGATTATTTAGCGACATTTTTAAAAATCGGCGTAATTGTTGGTTTAGCTATTGGTATTGTGATCTTAAATCCTGATTTAAAAATGCCAGATGTGACCCAATATGTTGATGGTACCGGTCCAGTTTGGAAAGGTTCACTTTTCCCATTCTTATTTATTACGATTGCTTGTGGTGCTGTTTCTGGCTTCCATGCATTAATTTCATCAGGTACAACGCCAAAATTACTTGCTAACGAAACGGATGCTCGCTTCATCGGTTATGGTGCAATGTTAATGGAGTCATTCGTTGCCATGATGGCATTAGTCGCTGCTTCAATTATTGAACCAGGTCTTTATTTTGCTATGAATACTCCACCGGCAGCTTTAGGGATTACTATGCCTGATTTGCATAAATTAGGTACTGATCAAGCGCCAATAATAATGGAACAACTTAAAGATGTGACAGCCCATGCTGCTGCAACTGTTAGTTCGTGGGGATTTGTCATTTCACCTGACGAAATTTTACAAACAGCCAAAGATATTGGTGAACCGTCAGTGCTTAATCGTGCCGGTGGTGCGCCAACGCTAGCGGTAGGTATTGCTCACGTGTTCCATCAGATTATTCCTGGTGCCAATATGGGCTTTTGGTATCACTTTGGTATTTTATTTGAAGCCTTATTTATCTTAACTGCACTTGATGCCGGTACTCGTTCTGGTCGTTTTATGTTACAAGATCTTTTAGGTAACTTTGTCCCATTCTTGAAAAAAACCGATTCACTTATTGCCGGTTTTATTGGTACAGTGGGTTGTGTTGGTTTATGGGGCTACTTACTCTATCAAGGCGTTGTTGATCCATTAGGTGGTGTTAAGAGCTTATGGCCATTATTCGGTATCTCAAATCAAATGTTAGCTGCGGTTGCGTTAGTTTTAGCAACGGTTGTGTTAATTAAAATGAAACGTGCTCAATATATTTGGGTGACAATTATTCCAGCAATATGGTTACTCATCTGTACAACATGGGCATTAGCATTGAAATTATTCAGTAATGATCCGCAATTAGAAGGTTTCTTCTATTTAGCCAATGAATATAAACGTCGCATTGCTGAAGGTAGTGAATTAACCGCGCAACAAATTGATAATATGCACCATATCGTTATTAACAATTATACTAATGCGGGTTTAAGTATTCTATTTTTAGTGGTTGTTTACAGTATTATTTTCTTTGGTATTAAAACTGCATTAAAAGTACGTAATAATAAACAAAGAACAGATAAAGAAACAGCTTATGTGCCAATTCCTGAAGGTGGTGTAAAAACTTCAATGTCACATTAAGTCTGTATTATTAACGACGTTAGTTATCAAGTCGTCAAGAAATATTGATGGTTGTCTATCTCATACCCAATAATATTGTTATATTGTTGGGTATTTTTATATCATTTAATATTATCTTATTGCGAGTTGTGATTATAAATGAACGATGCTTTTAACGTATCAGTCATTTTATTTTCGTATAGGGAAGATTATTTGTTTGTCGAGTTTTAAAGGAGCTTAAAATGTTACTCAATAAAAGATTGTTATCATTATTCACGATTATCGCCTTATCTAGTCCCTTGCCACTGTTGGCTAAACAGGTAAATGTCGCTATTTTAGCAACTTCCGATGTTCATGGACGAATGTTACCTTGGGATTATGGCACTGATAAGGCCGATTTATCCGGTTCTTACGCACAAATATCTACCTTTGTTAATCAGTTTCGTGAGCATCACCCTAATGTCATTTTAGTTGATGCGGGTGATATTATTCAAGATAACCAAATTGAACGTTTTCACGATGTGAAAAATCATCCAGCTATTGAGGCTCTTAATACTATGAAATATGACATTATGGTATTAGGTAACCATGAATTTAATTTTGGCATGCCAGTTGTCGATAAAATTGTTGCTGAATTTAAAGGTAAAACATTGGCAGCGAATATCTTTTATAAAGACTCTGGTAAAGCCTATTTACCCGCTACATCTATTATTGAAAAAGATGGCGTAAAAATTGGTTTTATTGGGGCAACGACACCATTTGTACCTGAATATGAAGATAAAACAGGTTATGTGAAACAAATGGAATTCACTATGCCAATTCCAGAAATACAAAAACAAGTTGAAAATTTAAAACAACAACATGTTGATGCTATTGTTTTAGTTACTCATATGGGAGTGGATAATGAAAATAATAAACCAGGTACAGGTGTTGCTGATGTGGCTAACCAAGTGCCCGATATCGATGTGATTATAGCCGGGCACAATCATCAAAATATAAGTGAAAAAGTGATAAATAATGTTTTGATTACTGAACCACATCGTTATGGTACCGTGGTTTCGGTGGTTGATTTAACCTTTGATCTTGAAAAAAACAAAACCTCTTTAGTTAATAAAAAAGCCGAAACACAGCCAGTTAAATCGTATGCCGCCGATCCGGCAATTGAAAAAATCTATGCGCCTTATCATGAACAATTAAGGGAAATAGCCAATCAGGTTATTGGTGAAACCGATCGTGATTTGGTTCCCCAGCAAATGATTCATGGTATTCCTGCGATTTACCTTGAAGAAACAGGGCTAACTCATTTACTCAATGCCGTTCAATTATATTATAGTGGTGCGGATGTGACATCTGTGTTGGTTGATAATAAAAAAGCAATACTAAATAAAGGTCCAATCACGCGTAAAGATATCGCCAATAATTATCAATATACCGCTGGTGAAACCAGTATATTCGAAGTCACCGGTCAAGATCTAAAAGACTATATGGAATGGTCGGCTGCTTATTTTGCACAAGTACAACCCGGCGATAAAAATTATCAATATGATCCGATTCGTGGCGCGTCAAAATATATGACTTACGATATGTTTGGTGGGGTCAAATATACTATTGATTTAACTCAACCGGTTGGTGAGCGAATTAAAAATTTAACATTGCTTAATGGTCAGGCTATCACTGCGGATATGAAGCTAAAATTAGGTATGAACGCTTATCGTTACGAAATGTTAGTCAAAAAAGGTGGGCCATTAGAAGGAAGACGTGTTCAACCAACTTGGGACTCGCGAACCGCTTTTGGTGATGAACAAGGCACCATCCGTAATATGACGATAAAATATATTACAGACGTCAAAAAAGGTAAAATTACTGATGAATCTAACCATAATTGGCAAGTGATCGGTATCAAACCTTAACTTTTTTTGTAATAAAAAGGATGATCGTTGTGAAAAATGATATAACGTTTTACCAACGTTTTAAATCAGATATTTTGGCAGGTTTAAAAACGATTACTATTCGTGATAAAAGTGAATCACATTTTAACGTTGGTGATGTGTTGCGAGTAGGCGTTTTTGAAACGGATTCATATTTTTGTAGTATAAAAATTACTAATGTGACGCCTGTAACACTCAATCAATTGACTGAAGAACACGCTAAGCAAGAAAATATGAGCTTAACTGAACTGAAAAAAATCATTAGTGATATTTACCCTAACGAACAACAGTTTGTTATTATTGCTTTTCAACTATTATCAATCTAAAAAAACGCGCCTAAAGCGCGTTTTTTACTGGTAAAAAGCAAAATGTGACTAGTTTTTTATTGGTTGTACCGTTAAAACTAGACCATTAACCGCGATAACTTCAACAGCATGACCAACCGGTAAATTAATATCACATTGTGCTGGCCAAGTGCCGTCTTTGATTTTGACTCGGCCTGAGCCATTGATAATGGCGTCGGTAACAAGGGTTTTAATACCAATTAAATCTTGTTGTGGTTGATTAATTTCGTTGCTATTCGGTTTGCTTTGCCCAGACTTTTTAAGCCATAGCCACCATAAATATGCTGAAACCAAGGTAAATATAGCAAATAAAATCCATAGAACAGGCCAAGACAGAGGCAAAATCCAAGCAATAAGACCAACAACAATTGCAGCGATACCGCTCCAAAGTGAGTAGCCACCAGTACCAAGCAATTCTGCAATTAATAATGTTCCCCCTAAAATAAAAAATACCCAATGAGGGGAATTATAAATAACGGTTAAAATATCAGTCATCGTTTAATTTACCTAATTACCTAATTGAAATTGCAAAAGTATTTATTTAATTCCAAAATAACTTGTTTTAAAGTACCTTGGAAAATATATACAACCAGTTCGGAAACTACCTTGTGACATCATTTAGAGTTTTTAATTAGCTCCGCAATGCCACCAATACTGCCCATTAAACTTGATGCATCTAAAGGCATCATAATGACTTTACTGTTATTTGCCGATCCAATTTGTTGTAGCGCTTCAGTATATTTTTGTGCAACAAAGTAATTAACCGCATTAATATTACCTGCTGCGATTGCATCAGACACCATTTGTGTGGCTTTTGCTTCGGCTTCGGCCGCACGTTCACGGGCTTCGGCTTGTAAAAATGCGGCTTGTCGTTCACCTTCGGCCTTTAATATTTCGGACTGTTTTTCACCTTCTGAACGTAGTATTGCTGCCTGACGAACACCTTCAGCTTCCAGAATTTCCGCACGTTTATTACGTTCTGCTTTCATTTGTGCATTCATCGCGGCAATAAGTTCTGCCGGCGGGCGAACATCTCGAATTTCAATACGGGTGATTTTAATGCCCCAAGGGTTTGTTGCATCATCAACAATGCTAAGTAATTTTGAGTTGATATGATCACGTTGTGATAGCATTTCATCAAGTTCCATGCTGCCGAGTACCGTACGAATATTGGTCATCATTAAATTAATCACAGCACGTTCAAGTTGATTAACTTGATAAGCTGCTCTAGCTGCGTCTTGCACTTGAATAAAGCAAACGGCATCAATTTGTACGTTGGCATTATCTTTTGATATAACTTCTTGTGATGGAATATCAAGCACTTGTTCCATCATATTAATTTTACGACCAATCCCATCCATAAAAGGAATAATGATATTCAATCCCGGTTCAAGTGTGTGGGTGTATTTACCAAAACGCTCAATGGTGTATTGATAACCTTGCGGAACAATGGTAATGCATTTTAAAACGGTGATTAGTGCGAGTAACACGATGATACCGATAAAAATATAAAATATAGGCATAGATTAATTTCTCTTAGTAATATGAATTTAAGCGGTATAAGCATTCTAATGGCTATGAGATTTTTTGACCAGTTATTAATAAATAATCTTTATGTTATTTATTATTGATTTTATGAAGCTAATTTATTTTTAGTCATATTTTTGCTCTATCCCTTGTTAAATTTTTGGTGATTTTTTAACTTAACGCTAAACTGTGTATATTAATTTAAACGATGCGCTAATTTTAACCAACAAGAATCATTCCAGCCCAGCACATACTGGCTGTCGTTTAATTGTTTACTACGATTAAATATGACAAGAAAAACAGAATAGGAATAATAATGGAAGAGAAAATAGTTGAACAAAATATTAAACAACAAACGATCGAGCAGAGAATTGCAGATTTAAAAAAAATCACCAAAAACGATGGCGATGAAGCATATTCAGAGGCTCAATTTGAATTAGCCAAAATTTATTTTTTGGATAAAAAAAATAGTGAAGCCGCAATCAAACATTTATTAAAGGTTAAAAAGCTAGGTAATTCGACATTATATGCCGAAGCTCAGTTCAAATTAGCCCAGATCTATCAAGATGAAAAAAATAACATAGCGCAGGCAGAACACCATTATTTACAGGTACAAAGGCAGGATAATGCCGATGCTTATGCTAAGGCACAATACAATTTAGCGCTTATTTACGAAGAAGAAA
Source organism: Gilliamella sp. wkB171 (assembly GCF_001693755.1). Taxonomy (GTDB): domain Bacteria; phylum Pseudomonadota; class Gammaproteobacteria; order Enterobacterales; family Orbaceae; genus Gilliamella; species Gilliamella apicola_F. Next base: position 168,681 of record NZ_LYST01000043.1, on the reverse strand, counting down.
AACAGGATATCGAGCAGGCAGAACACCATTATTTACAGGTACAAAGGGAGGATAATGCCGATGCTTATGCTAGGGCACAATGTAATTTAGCACTTATTTACCAATTTAAAAAACAGGATATCGAAAAGGCAGAACGCCATTATTTACGGGTGAAAAGGGAGGGTAATGCCGATGCTTATGCTAAGGCACAATTTAATTTAGCGGGTATTTACGAAGAAGAAAAACAGGATATCGAGCAGGCAGAATACCATTATTTACAGGTGAAAAAGCAGGATAATGCTGATGTTTATGCCGAGGCTCAATGGAATTTAGCACTTATTTACCAAGTTGAAAAACAGGATATTGAGCAGGCAGAACACTATTATTTACAGGTACAAAGGCAGGATAATGCCGATGCTTATGCTAAGGCACAATTGAATTTAGCGGGTATTTACCAAGAAGAAAAACAGGATATCGAGCAGGCAGAACACCATTATTTACAGGTACAAAGGCAGGATAATGCCGATGCTTATGCTAAAGCACAATTGAATTTAGCGGGTATTTACCAAGAAGAAAAACAGGATATCGAGCAGGCAGAATACCATTATTTACAGGTACAAAGAGAAGATAATGCCGATGCTTATGCTAGGGCACAATGGAATTTAGCCCTTATCTACCAATTTAAAAAACAGGATATCGAAAAGGCAGAACGCCATTATTTACGGGTGAAAAAACAGGATAATGCCGATGTTTATGTTAGGGCTCAATGGAATTTAGGTCTTATCTATCAAATTGAAAAACAGCTTTATAACAAAGCCAGTCAATGTTTCTTACAATGTTATAAGAGCTCTGATCTTAAAATTTCAAATATGGCAAATATTTATTTAGGGGATAATATCTATTTTAATCAAACAAAAGGTAGTTTAAAAAAAGCAGAAGAATATTATCTGAATGTATCTTATTCCAATGATTTATTTATGCTTTATACTATTGCTCAAATCATGTTATCAGTCATTGATAATAATAATGAAGCTTCTACATTATTTGCCGATGCCAATAAACGCGAGCAATCAGTTACTCAGTACATTTGTGATATCAGAACATTAGCAGAAAATATTCAGAAGCAGTTACTGGTTACATTTAAATTAAATAAAAAGTTAAAAAGTCAAAACAAACAATATGAACGGCAGGTTGCGCATTATACCAGACCGGGCGTGTTATTTAGTCTTTTAAAAAATGAGCCTAGCGATTTCCGTTTAAATGTGGTTGATTTTATGAATGATCCCACTGAAAATCAGGTACTCACTAGTTGGCTTAATATTAAAACAGATAGGGATAGTGAAATTAAAAGCTTTTTAGCCAGTTTTTCATTTAATCACAATTCGTTAAATCAATTTCGTTTATATGGCAATGAAAACAATATTGTCGGCTCCAGTGTCAGTGTAGTATTTAATCAAAATTTTTTTGGCGACGATGTTGAACACAGCATCAATCCTGATGGTATTAATCATTTAAATAAATTCACATCAGTTAAAACACCAAAACAAGATTTTATTGATAATAAAACTGATGCTAATGAGAAGAACGAACCGTTAACACAACCCTCCTTTCATGATTTATCTTTGTTCCGTTGTTTGTATTTTGATCCAAATAATGAATATATTAGTCTTGCCAAACGTAATAAATTTTCTTTTTATCTGGAGCACCGAGAAAGTTCTGCATCTGAAATTGAAGAAAAATGGAATGACTACCTAACCCAATTAGATGAAGAGCATAAAATTAAAACAATTAAAAAGATATTAAATCAAATAAAACAAAAAATAAAAAAATTAAAGGTAAACGGAAAGGTAAAAAATCTTTCTATTCTCGATCAATTAATTACCTTAGCCGTCATGCCTATCTCGTGCTTAATTAAACATGCTGCATTTGAAGATGAAGATGAATGTCGAATGATTTATATCACAAATATTGCCGATGAAAAAATTCAAGCGCCGACAGATTATGTTCAAGCCAGCAGTTTATTTATTAATTACAAAACGGTGGAAGATTATATTGAGAAGATTTATTTAGGTCCGCAATGTGAAGCACATCATAAATTATGGATTACTAACCACTTTCGTATTTCGTCAAAACCAAGATCTAAGTTGGTTAAAGTGATTCAATCCGAAATGCCGTTGCGCTAATTTTTACAAAGGATGCTTTATAACAAATAGCATCCTTTGGTTGAACTTGCTATTGATATACTAAAATAAATTTTATTTCTGCACACAAAATATTCACTTGACATTGCATCAATGAACTAGTTTAATAGTACAACATTCATTTTACATTAATAATAATCATGAAATCACAATACTTTTATTTGATTGCTTGCAAATTCGCTAATTTTGGTTGGTGGCGTATCACTTTGGGCGGGTGATTTGATAAAGCATTGTCTTTGTTTATAAAACCCGCTTAGCGCGGGTTTTTAGTTTTTCATAATCAAATGCATAGTTTAAATAAAAATTTAAAAATAGAGAGTCAACAATGAATAAGCCAACATTATCGCAGATAACCAAAACCATTGGTTATTATCAAGATCCGACTCAGGTATTTTATCAATTATGTCATGACAAGCCAGCTACATTGCTGCTTGAATCAGCCGAAATCGATAACAAGCAAGGCATAAAAAGTGTGATGATTGTGGATAGTGCGTTACGCATTTCGGCAATCGATCAACAGGTGATATTTGAAGCTTTAACTTCAAATGGGCAAACGTTGTTACCTTTACTTGCCGATGCATTTTCAACAAGTACTGTGAAAGTTGAAGCTGAAACGTCAAAGTTGACATTGGTGTTTCCTCAAGTTGATGCCATGCAAGATGAGGATTCTCGATTAAAATCGCTATCCGTTTTTGATGCGTTAAGAACGCTACTTAGTCTTGTGAATTATTCGAAACAAGCAAGCCATGATGCGATTTTTGTTGGCGGGCTATTTAGTTATGATTTGGTGGCTGGTTTTGAAAATTTACCTAAACTCCCTACTGATATGCGCTGCCAAGATTTTTGTTTTTATTTAGCTGAAACGTTATTAGAAATTAATCATCAAAATCACGTTTCAATATTAAAAGCGACCGCTTTCACAGCTGAACCCAACGAAGTGGAACGTTTAGCCAAACGTATTGATGAGCTGCAAACTTTGTTAAACCAACCGATAAAGCCAATTCCTACTCAATCCCTTGCCAATATTATTGTTGATTGTAATAAAAGTGATGATGACTTTAATACCATAGTTAAAAAGATGCAAGATGCGATTCAACAAGGCGAAATATTTCAAGCAGTGCCATCTCGTCGTTTTATACTGCCTTGTCCTAAGCCTTTGTCTGCCTATCAACTTCTTAAAACTAATAATCCAAGCCCTTATATGTTTTATATGCAAGATAAGGATTTTGTGTTATTTGGTGCTTCACCAGAAAGCGCACTTAAATATAGTAAAGCCACCAATCAAGTTGAAATCTATCCTATTGCCGGAACGCGTCCTCGAGGCTTAACCGCTAATGGCGACATTGATTATGATTTAGATAGTCGTTTAGAGTTAGATATGCGTACCGACAAGAAAGAACTGGCAGAACATTTAATGTTAGTGGATTTAGCTCGTAATGATTTAGCACGTATTTGTCAGCCAGGTACACGATATACTAAAGATTTACTCAAAGTTGATCGCTATTCGTTTGTGATGCATTTGGTGTCTAAAGTCATTGGTCAATTACGTGAAGATTTAGATGCACTTCATGCTTATCAAGCGACCATGAATATGGGGACATTAACCGGTGCGCCCAAAATTCGTGCAATGCAATTGATTGCCGAATCAGAAAAAGTTAAACGAGGTAGCTATGGTGGGGCAGTAGGGTATTTTACTGCCAATGGTGACCTTGATACGTGTATTGTGATTCGTAGTGCTTATGTTGAAAACGGCATAGCGACTGTTCAAGCAGGAGGCGGCGTGGTTTTAGATTCTGAACCACAATTTGAATCCGACGAATCACGTAATAAAGCGCGCGCTGTGGTTAGAGCAATTATGGCAGCACATAATGTAGAAGGTGTATTCTAATGGCTAATATTTTATTTATTGATAATATTGATTCTTTTACTTATAACCTCGTCGATCAACTACGTAATAGCCAACATAATGTGACGATTTACCGTAATACGATCCCGGCTGATGTTATAGTTGAAAAACTATCACAAATGCAAAATCCGATTTTGATGTTATCGCCAGGACCCGGCGCACCAAGTGAAGCAGGTTGTATGCCAGAATTACTTAAACGCCTAAAAGGTAAATTACCGATTATAGGTATCTGCCTTGGTCATCAGGCGATTGTTGAGTCTTATGGTGGAAGCATTGTACCGGCGGGTGATATTTTACATGGCAAAGCTTCACTTATTGAACACGATGAACAAGCTATGTTCAAAGGCTTACCTAATCCATTACCGGTCGCGCGGTATCATTCATTAAAAGGCGAAAATATTCCTAAAACTCTAACCATTAATGCCTTGTGTAATAATATTGTGATGGCGGTGCGTAATGATGAGGATCGGGTGTGTGGTTTTCAGTTTCATCCCGAATCAATTTTAACTATTCAAGGGGTAAAACTGCTTGAGCAAACCATTGAGTGGGCGCTTAATCCATCACAACAAACAGCGCAACCAAAACAAGAAGCCATTATTGATAAGCAAGAGTATAATGTTCAACCTATTCTCAATAAATTATATTTAGGACAGGTATTAAGCCAACAAGAAAGTAAAATACTGTTCAACTTAATTATTCAAGGTAAAATCGAACCGACGGTATTGGCAACTGCAATAATTAGTATGAAAGTTCGCGGTGAAAAGCCCGATGAAATCGCAGGAGCCGCGCAAGCGTTGCTTGAAAATGCCGATAGTTTTGCTATTCCAGATTATGCGTTTACCGATATTGTCGGAACAGGCGGTGATGGTACCAACAGTATTAATATTTCAACCGCCAGTGCCTTTGTGGCTGCTGCGTTAGGTTATAAGGTGGCTAAACATGGTAACCGTGGGGTGTCGAGTAAATCAGGTTCATCAGACGTGTTGTCTGCTTTAGGCATTAAGTTAAATATGCCGGCTGAAGATTCGCGTAAGGCGTTAGATGAACTTGGTGTATGTTTTTTATTTGCTCAGCAATATCATTCAGGTTTTCGTCATGCCGCGCCGGTTCGTCAGCAGTTAAAGACTCGAACTATTTTTAATGTACTAGGGCCGCTCATTAATCCGTCTCGTCCTAAACGAATTTTATTAGGGGTATATCACCCAGATTTAATCAAACCGATTGCTGAAACGTTAACTATGTTAGGTTATACCCATGCCTATGTGGTACATGGTTCAGGAATGGATGAAGTTGCGATTCATGGTGAAACGCAAGTGGCTGAAGTGCATAATGGCAAAATTCGTTACTTTACGTTAACACCGCAAGATTTTGGCTTACAGCAATATACATTAAAAGATATTGAAGGTGGCACGCCAGAGATGAATCGTGATATGTTAATTGCGATTTTACAAGGACATGGCAAACCGGCTCATGAAGCAGCGATTGCCGCTAACGTTGCGATGTTAATGAGTTTGTTTGGTCAGTCCGACTTAAAACAAAATGCTAAACAAGCGATTGAAATGATGCGTAGTGGTAAAGCTTATCAACTATTACAGCAATTAGCGGCAAGATAACAGTGGAGAAAGATATGGCAATTGCAGCATTAACGGAAAATGTTGAAATGGCAACCGTATTGAAAAAAATTATCGAAGATAAACAAAGTTGGTTAGTCTCACAGCAAGCATCAAAACCGCTTGAAACATTTAAAATGGATGTGAAGCCTAGTGATCGTGATTTTTATCAATCATTAAATCAAACTAAAACAGCATTTATTTTAGAATGTAAAAAAGCCTCACCGTCAAAAGGGTTAATTCGGGATGATTTTGATCCTGCAACTATTGCCAAAGTGTATAAAGATTATGCTTCGGCTATTTCGGTGTTGACCGACGAAAAATATTTTCAAGGACGTTTTGAGTTTTTGCCTATCGTACGTAATGAGGTAACTCAGCCTGTTCTTTGCAAAGACTTTATTATTGATGAATATCAAATTTACTTAGCGCGTTATTATCAAGCCGATGCCATTTTATTAATGCTATCAGTCGTCAATGATGATGAGTATCGTCACTTAAGCCATATCGCTCATCAACTTAATATGGGCATATTAACCGAGGCAAGCACACAAGCCGAAGTGGAACGAGCAATTGCACTTGGTGCTAAAGTGATAGGTATTAATAATCGTAATTTGCGTGATTTGAGTGTCGATTTAAATCGCGTTAAAAATCTATCAAAAACCATTCCTGATGATCGCATTATTATCAGCGAATCGGGGATTTACACACATAATCAGGTTAAAGAATTAAGTCAGTTTGCTAATGGTTTTTTAATTGGTAGCGCGCTGATGTCAGAACCTAATTTAACCTTAGCGATTCGTAAAGTCATGCTGGGTGAAAATAAAGTTTGTGGTTTAACTCGTGCTGAAGATGCGATAGCTGCTTACCAAGCGGGTGCGGTATATGGTGGATTGATATTTGCACCAAAATCACCTCGTTATATCTCGCCAATAAATGCCCGTAGAGTCATTTCAGCTGCGCCGCTAAATTGGGTAGGTGTGTTTAAAAATGAAACGATAGATCAAGTTTGTCAAATAGCTGAACAACTTTCACTTTATGCTGTTCAATTGCATGGTGATGAAGATAACCAATATATCCAATTATTACGTGAAAAATTACCTAAAAATTGTCAGATTTGGAAAGCATTAAGTATCAGCAATACCATCCCCGAACACAATAATCCGTTAGTCAATCGTTACATATTCGATCATGGTGCTGGGGGAACGGGTAAAAGCTTTGATTGGTCACTACTTGCTGGGCAAGATTTAACTAATGTGATTTTAGCCGGCGGCATTAATCCGCAAAATATAAAAAATGCTTTAGCTACAAATGTGATTGGGGTGGATTTAAATTCTGGTGTCGAAATTTCGCCGGGTATTAAAGATAAACACAAAATTCAAGCTGTATTTGAACAAATTTAATTAATGTTAAAAGGAATAGTTATGTCAAAATTAAATCCTTATTTTGGTGAGTTTGGCGGGCAGTATGTCCCTCAAATATTGATGCCTGTGCTTGAGCAACTTGAGGATGCTTTTTTATCAGCGATTCATGATCCAAGTTTTCAAAAAGAGTTTAATGATTTATTAGTCAATTATGCCGGCCGACCAACTGCGCTTACTTTATGTAAAAACTTAACAGCAGGTACTAAAACTAAACTCTATTTAAAACGTGAAGATCTTGTACATGGCGGTGCACACAAGACCAATCAAGTATTAGGGCAAGCGTTACTAGCCAAACGTATGGGCAAAACCGAAATTATTGCCGAAACCGGTGCAGGGCAGCATGGCGTTGCATCAGCACTGGCCTGTGCGTTACTTGGCTTAAAATGCCGTATTTATATGGGCGCAAAAGATGTTAAACGGCAAGCGCCTAATGTGTTTAGAATGCGATTAATGGGAGCGACTGTGATTCCGGTTGAAACAGGATCTGCTACTTTAAAAGATGCTTGTAACGAAGCATTGCGTGACTGGTCAGGAAGTTATGAAAAAGCTCACTATATGCTTGGTACCGCAGCAGGTCCGCATCCTTTCCCGACTATTGTACGTGAATTTCAGCAGATGATTAGCCGCGAAGCCAAACAGCAAATATTAGAAAAAGAGGGACGTTTGCCTGATGCCGTGATTGCTTGTGTTGGCGGTGGATCTAATGCAATTGGTATGTTTGCGAATTTCATTGAAGAAAAATCAGTACGCTTAATTGGTGTTGAACCGGGTGGACACGGCATTGAAAGCGGTGAACATGGTGCATCATTAAAACATGGTAAATTGGGTATCTACTTTGGTATGAAATCACCAATGATGCAAACTGATGAAGGGCAAATTGAAGAGTCGTATTCGATATCAGCGGGCCTTGATTTTCCATCGGTTGGACCTCAACATGCTTATTTAGATAGTATCGGCCGTGCGCAATATGTTTCTATTACTGATGATGAAGCGTTAGATGCCTTCAAAGCGTTGTCGCGTCATGAGGGTATCATTCCTGCGTTAGAATCATCGCATGCTTTAGCTTATGCACTAAAGATGATCAAAGAAAATCCTAATAAAGAACAGTTGTTGATTGTCAATCTATCCGGTCGTGGAGATAAAGATATCTTTACTGTTTATGATATTTTAAAAGCAAAAGGAGAAATTGAATGAACCGTTATCAAAAATTATTTGATAAATTAAATCAAGAAAAGCGGGGCGCATTTGTTCCTTTTGTTCCTGTTGGGGATCCTAATCCAGAACTCTCTTTACGAATAATTCAAACTTTAATTGATGCCGGTGCGGATGCGTTAGAGCTGGGTATTCCATTTTCTGACCCAATGGCAGATGGCCCAACTATACAAAATGCTAATATTCGCGCTTTTAAAGGTGGTATTAGTGTTGAAAAATGTTTTGAGATATTAACTCAAATCAGAAGTTATCATACTGATATTCCTATTGGCTTACTCATCTATGCTAATTTAGTTTTTAAAAATGGTATTGATAACTTCTATGCGAAATGTGCAAAAGCTGGCGTAGATTCAGTATTAATTGCTGATTTACCGGTTGAGTATGCACAAGAATTTACCAAACATGCAGAAAAATATAAGATTGCGCCAATCTTTATTTGCCCACCAAATGCCGATGACGAAGTTATTAAAAAAATAGCTGAATTGGGTAAAGGTTACACCTATCTTGTGTCACGTGCTGGCGTAACCGGTACTGAAAATCGCGCCAACAAACCTTTAACGCATTTAATCCAAAAATTGACTCAGTATGGCGCGCCACCAGCTATTCAAGGATTTGGTATCTCAGAACCCTCACAAGTGAGTGAAGCAATTAAATCAGGTGCAGCTGGTGCGATCGCAGGATCAGCTACAGTCAAAATTATCGAGAAAAATCTAGATGAACCTGAAAAAATGCTCAGTGAATTGAACAATTTTGTCAAAAAGATGAAATTAGCGACGTCTAAATAATTTTTTTCCGCTGATAATTCAGCGGAATATTTTATTTTTTTATTGATTTGATTATGCCGTTTTGCTTACTTATTTTACATTTGTTTTGTAAAAAAGACTGAAATTTATTCTGTTAGATTAATCAATTACTTCAGCTATATTTGCTAAAATTAACATTATTACACGTTGCACTTTATTTAAAATAAGGTATAATCTTCAACCATCTATCGCGGGGTGGAGCAGCTTGGTAGCTCGTCGGGCTCATAACCCGAAGGTCGTTGGTTCAAATCCAGCCCCCGCAACCACTTAGATTTTCATTCATAAATCAATTTACCCTTTTTATTGCGTGAAAGTTCGAATCAAGTGGCTTCATTATAGTTAGTTTTAAATGTAGCCTCGCATGTCGAGGTTTTTTTTCGTGTTTTGATTTAAGCGTAAGTTTAAAAGGAATGTTGGGCTATATGCCCTTTTTTTATTTTTTGCAGTGGAGGTTTGTTTGGCTAATATAGAACAGCAATTGACGGATATCATACAAGAACCTGTGAATGCCCTTGGTTTTGAGTTAGTTGGCGTTGAATACATTCGTGGCCGTTACCCAGTGTTACGAGTTTATATAGATAGTGAAAACGGTATAACTGTTGATGATTGTGCTGATGTTAGCCGACAAATTAGCGCTGTGCTTGATGTGGAAGATCCTATCAAAGATGCCTATAACCTTGAAGTTTCATCACCTGGTATGGACAGACCACTGTTTACGTTAGAGCACTATCAACGTTTTGTTGGTGAAGAAGTCACAATTAGTCTGCGTATTCCTGTTGCTAATCGTCGCAAATGGAAAGGACAGATAAAATCCATTGATAATGAGATGATTACACTAACGGTGGATAATAACGATGAAGTGTTTGCTTTTAGCAATATTCAAAAAGCAAATATAGTACCTAATTTTAACCTTAAATAGAGTACGGGTGTAAAGGATGAATAAAGAAATTTTAGCTGTTGTTGAAGCAGTATCAAATGAAAAAGCACTAACGCGTGACAAAATTTTTGAAGCGTTAGAAACCGCATTAGCAACAGCCACTAAAAAGAAACATAATGTTGATATTGATGTTGTGGTAAAAATTGATCATAAAACTGGGGATTATGATACATTTCGCCGTTGGTTGGTGGTTAATGAAGTTACGCAACCAACTAAAGAAATAACCCTAGAAGCAGCGCAATATGAAGATCCAACATTAAAAATTGGTGACTATGTTCAAGAACAAATTGAATCTGTTGCTTTTGACCGAATTACAACGCAAACGGCGAAACAAGTTATTGTGCAAAAAGTGCGCGAAGCTGAGCGTGCAATGGTCATTGACATGTTTAGAAACCGAATTGGTGAAATCGTAACGGGTATCGTCAAAAAAACCAATCGCGATAGCGTGATTTTAGATTTAGGTAACAATGCCGATGCAATGATGTCACGTCATGATATGTTGCCACGTGAAAACTTCCGTATTGGCGATCGTGTACGCGGTATTCTATATCTGGTTGAACAAGACAATAAGCCCGCACAGCTATGCATTAGCCGGTCTAACCCAGAGATGATGGAAGAGCTATTCCGTATTGAAGTTCCTGAAATTGGTGAAGAGATGATCGACATCAAAGGTGTTGCTCGTGATCCGGGTTCTCGCGCTAAAATTGCTGTTAGCAGTAACGACCGTCGTATCGATCCAGTTGGTGCATGTGTTGGTATGCGAGGCGCTCGAGTCCAAGCAGTTTCGAATGAGTTTGGCGGTGAACGTATTGATATCGTATTGTGGGATGATAACCCTGCACAGTACGTGATTAATGCTATGGCACCTGCTGACGTTGTGTCAATTGTTGTTGATGAAGATAAACATACAATGGATGTGGCTGTCAATGCTGATACTTTACCACAGGCTATTGGTCGTAATGGTCAAAATATCCGTTTAGCGTCGCAACTTACGGGTTGGACATTAAATGTAATGAGTACCGAAGATTTACAAGAAAAACATCATGCCGAATCGTTCGCTGCAATCAGTAACTTAATGAAGCATTTAGACATTGAAGAAGATCTTGCACAACTATTAGTTGAAGAAGGTTTTACTTCGCTAGAAGAACTTGCTTATGTACCGGTTGATGAATTACTTGAAATTGAAGAGCTTGATGAAGAACTGGTTGAAGCATTAAGAAATCGCGCAAAAGATGCTTTAACAACCTTAGCTCTTGCTCATAGTGGTGATAAAAGACCGGCGCAAGATTTATTAGATTTACCGGGTATGACACAAGAATTAGCCTACCAATTAGCCCAACATGACGTTATTACTTTGGAAGATTTAGCAGAACAAGGTACCGATGATCTCGTGGATATTGAAGGTTTAACAAGTAAACAAGCTGGCGATTTTATTATGGCTGCACGTAATATTTGTTGGTTTGCAAATGAATAATTGAGGGAAAGTAATACATGACCAAAGTATCAATCGAAACACTGGCTCAAGAGATAAATACTCCAGTGCAAACACTTTTGCAACAGTTTGCCGATGCTGGGATGAAAAAAACCGCGTCTGACACTGTTACACAAAAGGAAAAAGAAGCTTTGCTTGCGCACTTAAATCCTCAGCAAGGTCCAACAAAATTAACACTACAACGTAAAACTCATTCAACGTTGAATGTGTCAAGTGCGGGTGGCAAAAGCAAAGAAATTAAAGTCGAAGTCCGTAAAAAACGTACTTTTGTAAAACGCGATCCGGCTGAAATTGCTGCCGAGCAAGAAAAAGCACGTCTAGAAGCTGAAAAAGCTAAACAAGAAGCAGAATTAGCAGAATTACAAGCACGTAAAGAAGCTGAAGAGAAAGCGAAGTTAGCCGCAGAGCAAGAAGCTAAAAAACGCGAAGAAGAGGCTAAAAAACGTGCTCAAGAAGAGAAAGCTAAACAGCAAGCCGCTAAACCTGTGCAAGAGCCGACAACGGATCCTAAAGTAAAAAAAGCACAAGAAGAAAAAGCGCGTTTAGAAGCAGAAGCCAACGAAATAAAACGTAAAGCTGAAGAAGAAAATCGTCGAAAATTAGAAGAAGATGCTAAACGTATGGCCGAAGAAGCTCGTAAACTAGCAGAGCAATATAGTGATACTGATGATAACGACAATAGTGAAGATGATGATTATCATGTCACCACATCTAAATATGCACGCGCTGCTGAAGATGATACCGACCGTGAAGTCGAAGGTGGTCGAGGCCGAGGTCGTGGCGGTAAACAAACTAAACAGAAAAAAGCTAGTAAATTATCTGAAGGTAAAGCTGAACGAGAAGAAGCCCGCGCAGTTACGCGTAGTGGTCACAAAAAGAAAGGTAAAAGTGCATTGCAACAAAGCTTTACTAAACCTGTTCAAGCCGTTAACCGTGATGTAGTCATTGGTGAAACGATTACTGTTGCTGAACTTGCTAATAAAATGGCTGTTAAAGGTTCAGAAGTGATTAAAACCATGATGAAGATGGGCGCAATGGCAACCATTAATCAGGTTATCGATCAGGAAACTGCACAACTTGTTGCCGAAGAAATGGGACACAAAGTGGTACTTCGTCGTGAAAACGAACTTGAAGAATCCCTAATGAGCGACCGTGATACTGGTGCAGAAAAAGTTGCTCGTGCACCTGTCGTCACTATCATGGGGCATGTTGATCATGGTAAAACTTCATTACTTGACTACATTCGTAAAGCAAAAGTGGCATCGGGTGAAGCTGGTGGTATTACTCAGCACATCGGTGCTTACCATGTAAAAACACCAAATGGCGAAATCACCTTTTTAGATACACCAGGCCATGCTGCATTTACGTCAATGCGTGCTCGTGGTGCTAAAGCAACCGATATCGTGGTATTAGTTGTAGCGGCTGATGATGGTGTGATGCCACAAACTATTGAAGCTATTCAACATGCGAAAGCGGCAAATGTGCCAATCGTTGTTGCAGTGAATAAAATTGACAAACCAGAGGCCGATCCTGAGCGTGTAAAAGGTGAACTTGCCCAATATGGCGTAATGTCAGAAGATTGGGGCGGTGATACGCAATTTGTACACGTATCAGCTAAAGCAGGTACAGGTATCGATCAATTACTTGAAGCGATTTTATTACAAGCCGAAGTACTTGAACTTACTGCTTATGAAACAGGAATGGCAAGCGGAGTGGTTATTGAATCATTCTTAGATAAAGGACGTGGTTCAGTTGCAACAGTGCTAGTTCAATCAGGTACTTTACGAAAAGGCGATATCGTACTATGTGGTTTTGAATATGGTCGTATTCGTGCAATGCGTAACGAATTAGGTAAGGAAGTTACCGAAGCCGGTCCATCAATTCCGGTTGAGATTTTAGGTCTTTCTGGCGTACCATCAGCAGGTGATGAAGCAACAGTTGTTCGTGATGAAAAGAAAGCGCGTGAAGTTGCGCTCTATCGTCAAGGTAAATTCCGTGATGTGAAACTTGCACGTCAACAAAAAGCGAAACTTGAAAACATGTTTACTAACATGACAGAAGGTGATGTTTCTGAACTTAATATCGTTCTTAAAGCTGACGTACAAGGTTCGGTTGAAGCAATTTCTGATTCATTACTTAAACTATCAACAGATGAAGTTAAAGTTAAAATCATTGGTTCAGGCGTGGGTGGAATTACCGAAACTGATGCATCACTTGCGGCGGCATCTAATGCAATTATTTTAGGCTTTAATGTTCGTGCTGATGCATCGGCTCGTAAGGTTATTGAATCTGAAAACTTAGATCTTCGTTACTATTCTGTTATTTATGACTTAATTGACGAAGTTAAACAAGCCATGAGCGGTATGCTTGCACCTGAATACAAACAAGAAATTATTGGTCTTGCTGAAGTGCGTGATGTATTTAAATCACCAAAATTTGGTGCAATCGCTGGTTGTATGGTTACAGAAGGTGTGGTTAAACGCCATAATCCAATTCGCGTACTTCGTGATAACGTTGTTATCTATGAAGGTGAACTTGAATCCTTACGACGCTTCAAAGATGATGTTAATGAAGTACGTAATGGTATGGAATGCGGTATTGGTGTACGTAACTACAATGATGTTCGTGTTGGTGACAGCATCGAAGTGTTCGAAACCATCGAAATCAAGCGTACCATTTAATCATTACCAAACATGTTATAAGCAAGGTTTAATCCTTGCTTATTCATTTTTTAAGGAAAATAGATATGGCAAAAACATTTAGCCGCTCATCACGAGTTGGGCATGAATTACAAAAAGAGATTGCGATCATCTTACAACGAGAAATCAAAGATCCACGATTAGGAATGGTCACTGTTTCTGGCGTAGATATTTCGCGCGATCTTTCCTATGCCAAAGTATTTGTAACTTTTCTTAATGATGATGATCCACAAGTTATTGAGCAAGGATTAACGGTGCTTAATGATGCAAAAGGATATATTCGAACCTTAATTGGTAAAGCGATGCGTTTACGCATTATTCCTGAAATCAAATTCTTTTATGATGAGTCACTGGTTAAAGGAATGCAAATGTCTAATTTAGTGTCTGATGTGATTAGACAAGACAATGAACGGCATAAAGATTAGCTAAAAAGTTAAAATTATACTTAGCAAATAATTATTAAAAAACTTAAACATTGAATATAAAGCACCAATGATGAATACAAAAAAAATTCGCCGTGACATTCACGGCGTTTTATTGTTAGATAAACCGCAAGGTATGACTTCCAATGATGCATTGCAAAAAGTAAAAAGGTTGTTTAATGCAAAAAAAGCAGGGCATACAGGTGCACTCGATCCTTTAGCAACAGGCATGTTACCGATTTGTTTTGGTGAGGCAACCAAATTTTCGCAATACCTTTTAGATTCAGATAAACGCTATCGAGTGATTGCCAAGTTAGGCGAACGAACTGATACTTCAGATGCTGATGGTCAAATTATTTGTTCTAAAGTTGTTAATATTTCTCAATCACAAATTGATGAAGCATTAACGCACTTTCGTGGCGATATTTTACAAGTACCAACCATGTTTTCAGCATTAAAATATCAAGGTAAACCCTTATATGAATATGCCCGTCAAGGTATTGTGATTGAACGTGAAGCAAGGCCTATCACTGTCTACCAAAATCAATTTATTCAATTTAATCCCGATAATAACCAATTAACATTAGAAATACATTGCTCGAAGGGCACTTATATTCGAACCATTATTGATGATTTGGGCGAACTACTTGGCTGTGGCGCGCATGTTATTTATTTAAGACGTTTGCAAGTATCAAATTATCCGATTGATAAAATGATAAGCTTGGATGAATTACAACACATTAACGATAAACAAGCTTTACTCATGCCAGTAGATAGTCCTGTGCAAGATTATCCAAAAGTTACTTTAACTGATATTCAAGGAAAAGATATATTGTTAGGTCGAAATATTGTACTTGATACATCAGTATCAAGCGAAACATTAGTTCGAATTTATCAAGAACAACAGTTTATCGGTATTGGTATACAAAAATTTAATCAACTATCACCAAAACGCCTGATATCAGTTTGATTATTGAACATTATTACCTAGATAATTTATGTTATTTATTGCTCGCAATATCGAGTTAAATTTAAAGTGGATGTTAATCATTAGTAAAAACGGGGTTCTGCTTCTATAATGTGATAGCTTTTAACGTTTTTTATATCATTATCAATATGTTGACAAAGCAAATTAGCGGAATCTTGGCCCATTTTATACAATGGTTTATTTATTCGACTTAACTTGTCTAGTTCGTTGTATTGTCTTGTAGTTGCATGTCCCACATAGGTTATAGTAAGCGGACGAACTAGCTGAGCTTGACTTTCATTGGCTTGATGTAATGCACCTAAAACAACATGATAATCGGAAAGATGACATTGCAAATTATGATGATTCTTCTCGAGATAGCTCAAACTACTGTTATCACCACAAATAATCGCTGAAGGTGGATTATTGCTATTGACTAGTTTTTTTATGGCAGCTCTGCCATGTTCATAACTAATGCAATGCTCAACAAGATAGTGAGGATTGAATTCTATATTTGCTCTGAGTAATGCTTGTTGATACCCTTGCAAAAAAAGTGTGGAACAAATTTTATTGTTATCATTCATCAAAATTGCGATTTTTTGATGTGCGTTTTCTAACAAATATTGCGTTATTTGATAACCGATCATCAAATGATCAAAATAAACACACGTAAAATTACGCGAAAAATGATTTATTAAAACAATTGGTGGCAATGCTTTTTTAAATTGCTCAAGCTCACTTAAGTAAGGTGCATCATTAATCACTAAAATTCCGGTAAAGGTGTTCTGGTTGATAAATTGAATTAAGTGATGAATATCCGTTCTCGATTGGTATGGAAAGCGAAAATAAAATAGTGTAAAACCTGCTTGCCTTAATGTCTGCTCTAATCCATAGTTAATTAATGTGTATGGCGTAAATTGATTATCCAAAACTAAAATGTAATTAGATTTATTAGAATGGCTATGAGGCTTTAAATTACAACTTATATCAATATTTAACGCTTCAATCGCTTGGTAAACTTTAGATTGCGTAGAAACAGAGGTTAAATGAGGTTTTTTAAGCACCCTAGATACCGATGCAATCGATAAATTTGCCTGTTTGGCAATCACAGACAGTGTGGTTTTTTTCATAATAAATAAAGTCGTCTATTAAAATTACAATTACATTAATCAGGTTACTGAGTTTTGTAATTGATTTTGATCGAATTTAGCGATCTGGCTTCCAAATAATTTTGACTATGTAGTAACTAAAGATTATTTTGTTAATTTAATATATACTATTTAGATAATCTGTTTTTCGGTTAGGAAAACTAGTTTGATTAAAGTAGTAAAAAGACCTGTTTTTTTAGCAATTCAACTAGATAAAAAATTAGTTTTATCATATTGTTATATTTCTGTGGAAGCATGAATATTTATAGCTATAAGGAATACGACCGAATATGTGCTACGCAAAATATGACGGCAAAGATACCATTTATAAAGATAAAGAACAGGTGTTAAAAAAAACAGGACTCAAAATTGAAGATCCAACGTTGCCACCTAAAAATTTAGTAAAATTAACAGGTACATTATCTGATTTTAAAGGGCTTTTTTGTTATGCTCAACTTGGTGATGGCGCTTATTTAAGTGAAGCACAAAAAGAAAGACAGAAAGCCAAACTTCAAAAAGGTGCTCTACTTGCTACGTTAAATGGCAATACCGCAGCGGGACTTGCAGCATTGGGGCGTGCTAATGGTGGCGACCGCAGTAATTATTTTCGAGCACAATACATTACTGCCCAACTTAATAATAATATTACCCTCAAAGGTTGGCTGGGTTTTTATAAATTTAATGAGGGTGATCAAGTTGAAGTGATAGCCGAGAAACGTGATGATTTTTATGAAGTCTATGCCATGTTAAAACCTAGCGAGCAAATTATTTCACTTATTCCATTATGTTTTGCAGGTCGCAATCAAGCTTTAAAAATGTATTTTTGGCCAATGTTTATTTTTTACATTGTGTTAACTTTATTGATGACTTACCTTATTTTAGGCTTTTCTTTTGAGAATCTTTTCATCGGTTTTACTGTTACTGGTTTATTATTTGGATCGGCTTGTTTACTTGTAAACAAAAACTCAATCGCCACTCATATAAAACTTGCCGAAAGAATTTTTAAATTATTAGGTTGGAAAGATATTGAGAATATAAATTTAACTAAAATAAGTAAACAATATGTTGTTAAATTGACGATGCTAGGTAAATACTCAAGTGCATATAATTATAATACAGATCCATATATTAGACCGCCTAAATCAGGAGCAGGTTGGAGTTTTTATTATTACGATCCAGAAGTGCTTTGTAAGGAAGAAGGTAAACCTCTATCAGATAATAATAAAAAGACACAACATGAAGATGGTCAATAATGGTTTAAAAATGAGTCGGTTGTTTTTCGGGTGTTGAAATAGCAATAAGGAAGAAGGACCAATATGCTCTATGCAAAAAATAGGGTAACAATTAGTAATTTTCTATCAATTTTGAAAAAATAAAAAGTTCGAACTTTTTTAAAAAGATATATGACGTTTACTAATAGAAGTTTTTCCGAATAATTTGAAAATAAGGTAATAGTAATAAAAAAATAATCAATTCTAAAATTCTATTTTAGAATTAAAAACTATTAATTTTAATCAATGTTGGCGAATGATAACTACATTACCCTATAGTTTATATAGACTATTTTGGTAAACATAAATGGGTTAGAGATACTACATCATGTTTGTTATGATCTTTTGCGCTATCTTGGATAAGATAATGGTATAATAGCCTATACTTTTTTTAATTAGGTTTAAGATATGTCTGCATGGAATATTGCGATTGTTGGTGCGACAGGACAAGTTGGTTCTGCATTAGTTGAATTGTTACAACAAGATAACTTAGCACAAGCTAATCGATTCGAAATTGAAAATCTTTATTTAGTTGGCAGTGATAATAGTGAAGGCGAAATTGTACGTTTTTCAGGTAAAAATTTAACGGTTGTTGATAGTAGTCAAATGGATTGGGGACAATGCCATTTTGCTTTTTTTGTTGCGGGCGTTAAAACCAGTGAAACGTATGCGCAGATAGCAGCACAATCGGGCTGCATTGTGATTGATGCAAGTGGTTATTTTGTTGATGAAGATCATATTCCTTTAGTCGTTCCTAAGGTAAATAATAATGTATTAACTGAGTATCGTAATGAAAATATCATTGCTGTTGCTAGTGCGACAGTCTGCCAATTATTGCGTTGTATTGCACCTTTGACAGATATTGAATTACTTACCAATTTGCATGTTACTAATTTTATTCCATCCTCTTTATATGGTAAATCAGGGGTTGATGAATTAGCGGGGCAGAGTGCTCGGTTGTTAAATGGTATGCCAGTTGAAAATGCCATATTTGATAATCAATTAGCCTTTAATTTGTTACCGATTTCTCATCAAACTGAGCATTTGACACTCAGCGAAAAATCACAAGTAAATCAAATTCGCAAAGTAATGAATAATTATCAATTGCCGGTATCAATTGAATCGGTCATTGTTCCAGTTTTTTATGGGCTTGCGCAATCAGTCAATGTGTCAAGTAGTTTACCCATTGAATTAGACATGACACGTTTTAATGACTATGGCGTCGAAGTGCAAAATGATGATTTACCTACACCTGTTACCGAGGTCAATACTGAATCTGAAGATAAATTAACCATAAAATTAGCTAATCTAAGGCACAGCTATGGTAATTATGAGCAAATTCAATATTGGTCAGTTGCAGATAATATTCGTTATTTAGGCGCATTGATGCTGATAGAGACCCTCGAGATACTCATTAATGACTATTTGTAAAATTGCACTGGGTATTGAGTACGATGGTAGTGACTATTTTGGTTGGCAAAAGCAGCAGTCGCACGACTCTGTTCAAGAAAGGTTAGAAACGGCCTTATCGATTGTCGCTAATGAACCTATTACCGTTTTTTGCGCAGGCAGAACCGATGCCGGTGTGCATGCTACTGGGCAGGTGGTTCATTTTGAAACCCAAGCCCAACGTTCACACGGTGCCTGGACGATGGGGGTGAATTCGCATTTACCAACTAATATTGCGGTGCGGTGGTCACACTCAGTCGATGATAGTTTTCATGCGCGATTTAGTGCAACGGCAAGGCGGTATCGTTATGTGATTTATAATCATCGTTATCGACCGGCAATTTTAGCTAAGGGTGTTTCTCATTATTATTTGCCATTGAATGAAACATTAATGCATCAAGCTGCGCAATATTTATTAGGTGAAAATGATTTTACATCATTTAGAGCGGCTCAGTGTCAGTCATTAACCCCTTGGCGTAATATTCATCATATTGAAGTGACAAGGCAAGCTGAATATATTATTGTGGATATCAAAGCGAATGCTTTTGTGCATCATATGGTACGTAATATTGTAGGCAGTTTAATCGAGGTCGGTGCAGGCAATCAGCAGCCGCAATGGATTCTTGATTTGCTCAAAGCTAAAGATCGAACACTCGCTGCTGCAACAGCAAAACCGGAAGGGTTGTATTTGGTTCAAGTGGACTATCCATCGGAATATCAGATCCCCAATTCTTTTTTAGGTCCATTATTTTTACATTAAGCATAATTGCTTATAACTAATCCAATTTAACTAAAAAGATGAATGCAATGAATACTGATGATATCAACTCCAGTAAAGATGATAAAAATAAAGAAACAAAAAAATCAAAACTGCATAATATCAAATTGCCACCACACTCTATTGAAGCAGAACAAGCCGTGCTTGGCAGTTTAATGCTTGATAATCAACGATGGGATGTTGTGGCTGAAATGATTACTGAGCGCGATTTTTATTCTCGTCATCATCAATTAATTTTTTCAGAAATGCATACCTTGGTCGGTAAAGG
This sequence comes from Gilliamella sp. wkB171, assembly GCF_001693755.1. Taxonomy (GTDB): domain Bacteria; phylum Pseudomonadota; class Gammaproteobacteria; order Enterobacterales; family Orbaceae; genus Gilliamella; species Gilliamella apicola_F. The sequence continues at coordinate 148,118 of NZ_LYST01000043.1, read as the reverse complement.
TACGCCGATTGATTTAATTACACTATCGGAAAGTTTAGAAAGTAAGGATATTCTTGCTGATGTTGGCGGATTTGCCTATTTGGCTGAGCTTTCTAAAAATACCCCAAGTGCAATTAATGTCGTTGCTTATAGTGATATTATTCGTCAGCAAGCGATTTTACGTGAACTGATTAGCGCATCAAATGATATTGCTGATAACTGTTATGCAACTGAAGGGCGAGATAGTAGCGAAATTTTAGATCTAGCCGAAAGTAAAATATTCCAAATAGCAGAAAGCCGAACAAAACAGGGTGAAGGACCAAAGAGTATTACCGATGTGCTCGAGGCAACGGTTGCCAAAATTGAAGAGCTCTTTCAGCGTCCACACGACGGAGTGACAGGTGTTTCAACCGGATTTATTGATTTAGATAAGAAAACAGCTGGTTTACAACGTTCAGATCTTATTATTATTGCAGCAAGACCATCGATGGGTAAAACGACTTTTGCTATGAATTTGTGTGAAAATGCAGCAATGATGCAAGAAAAACCTGTGCTGATTTTCAGTTTAGAAATGCCTTCAGAACAGATTATGATGCGTATGTTGGCATCACTTTCCCGGGTTGATCAAACACGTATTCGAACAGGTCAACTGAAAGATGATGATTGGGCCAGAATATCGAGTACGATGGGATTGCTTTTAGAGAAAAAAAATATCTATATTGATGATTCATCGGGACTAACCCCTATGGAATTACGTTCAAGAGCAAGACGTATTTATCGTGAACATAAAGGTTTGAGTATGATTATGGTCGACTATTTACAGCTTATGCGTGTTCCTAATATGTCAGAAAATCGAACCTTAGAAATCGCTGAAATTTCACGTTCTTTAAAAGCATTAGCGAAAGAATTACAGATTCCTGTTGTTGCTTTATCACAGCTTAATCGTAGTTTGGAACAGCGAGCAGACAAAAGACCAGTTAACTCGGACTTACGTGAGTCAGGTTCCATTGAACAAGATGCCGATGTGATTATGTTTATCTATCGTGATGAAGTTTATAATGAGGCTTCAGAGCATAAAGGTATTGCCGAAATTATTTTAGGTAAGCAACGTAATGGTCCTATTGGTAAAGTCAGATTAAAGTTCCAAGGCCAGTTTTCACGCTTTGATAATTACGCCGATTCAAGTAAATATTTGGATGACGAGTAATGACTTTTATATTGCTGATATAGATGCGCAAATGGTTGATTTTAAACATTTGCGCAAGTTCAGTTAGTTTTATGTTCTTTTATTAACGACATATTGATAAACCTGTGCTATAACAAAAATAATTGCTTGTAAAATAACTATGCAGGCACTGGTAGATGCATCTGAATAGTAGCTAATCAATGTGCCTGTCAATGTTGAAAATACCGAAACGATTACAGCAATAATCAACATCAGATCAAAACGTTTAGTGAGTAAAAATGCAGTAATGCCAGGGGAAATTAACATGGCAATCACTAAAATCACCCCAGCAGCTTTGAGTGAACCGACTATGGTTAAAGCAAGCACACTGAGCAAACCATAATGTAATAAGCGAACGGGTAACCCGATCACTTGAGCCTGTATTGCATCAAAGCAATATAGCATAAGATCTCGACGTTTTATAATGATTAAAATTGAAACGGTGGCAGCAATTAAGATGATTTGTTTTAATTCATCGTAACTTGTCCCAAGCACACTACCAAATAAGATATGATTTAGATGTTGTGATGTGTCGACTTTTGAAAAGAGCACTAAGCCAAAGGCAAACATGCCTGAAAAGACAATACCCATTACCGTATCTTCTTTAATTCGGCTATGTTCTTTAATGTAGCCAGTTGCCACAGAGCAACATAAGCCAGAAACAAATGCTCCAATGATAATTGGAATGCCAGCTAAATAAGCTAACACAATTCCAGGTAATACCGCATGCGAGATGGCATCGCCCATCAATGACCAACCTTTTAAAACCAAAAAGCAAGAAAGTAGTGCACAAACTATACCTGTTGCCATGGCGGCTAAAATAGCACGCTGGATAAGGGGCAAGGTTAATGGATAATAGATAAAATCCCATAATTCTGTCATACATTTGCCCCTTTATTTAACTTTGATTGTTTTATTCTTCGCTTGTTAGAAATTAAGCCTTGTTTAGGTGCAAATAAAAACGCAGTAATAAAGACTAAGGTTTGTAGTGTAACAATTACACCACCGGTTTCACCATTGAGGAAATAGCTAACCCAAGCACCTATTGCACTGGTTGATGCACCAATCACGACCGAAATAATCAATAGACGTGAAAAGCGATTCGTTAATAGGTAAGCCGTTGCGCCAGGGGTGACGACCATTGCGATAACTAAAATTGCCCCCACCGTTTGCAAAGCGGCCACTGTGCAAGCACTTAAAATGGTGAAAAAAAGAATTTTAAGTGGTAAGGGGTTTAAGCCAATTGATCTAGCATGGGTTTCATCAAAGAAAACGACTAATAAATCTTTCCAAAAAAATAGTAAAAGTATAAATGACACTAAGATGATAATTTGTACTTGCCACATATCACTATCGTCAATGCCAAGAATATTACCAAAAATGATAGTTTGCACATTAACGGAAGTTGGATTGAGTGAAATAATTAGTAGACCGACAGCAAAAAAAGTAGAAAAGATAAAACCAATAATTGCATCTTCTTTTAATCGAGTAATGGTGCGCACCATAATAATGGCCAATGCGGCAAGTAATCCTGTAAAAAAGGCGCCGACAGAATAGGGTAGCCCAAGTGCATAGGCACCGGCAACACCTGGTACTACTGAGTGGGAAAGTGCATCCCCCATTAATGACCAGCCTTTTAGCATTAAAAAAGCCGATAAAAACGCACAGGCGGCCCCTACAATGCTACTGACCCAAATGGCTTTAAACATAAAGCTATAATTAAAAGGTTCAAGTAGGAATTCCATTTATTGTTGTCCTTTTGGTTCATTACCTTGCTGTTCAACAAGTAAATTTTTATGAGGTGAATCATCTTTACCTTCACCATAAAAAATCGCTGCGCGTTCGTCATCAGTTAGTATCGACACTTTACGCGGATCTTCGTCCTCATGTAATTGAGCACCAGATAGACTTAAATAACGTAATGCACCACCAAAGGTTGTCATTAAATTTTGAGGGGTAAATGTGGTTTTAGTTGGACCAAATGCCAGAACAGTTTGATTAATCAACACCACTTGATCACAAAATTCAGGCACACTGCCTAAATTATGGGTTGAAACTAAAATTAAATGCCCTTCTTTACGTAGTGCTTTGAGCAAATCAATGATTGCATTTTCTGTTTTAACATCAACACCGGTAAAGGGTTCATCTAATAACAATACTTTTCCTTGCTGAGCCAATGCTCGAGCTAAAAAAACACGTTTTTTTTGCCCACCTGAAAGTTCACCAATCTGTCGATGTTTAAAATCAAGCATATTGACGCGTTCAAGTGCGATATCAACTTGTTTTTTATCTTCCTGACTCGGAATACGAAAAAAAGACATATGCCCGTATCGCCCCATCATCACAACATCAGAAACTAAAACGGGGAAGTCCCAATCAACTTCTTCAGTCTGTGGAACGTAAGCAATGATATTTTGCTTTAATGCCTGCCTTACTGGAATATTATTAAGTGTTACGCGCCCTTGAGTTGGTTTGATCATTCCCATAATACTTTTGAACAGCGTCGATTTACCGCTTCCATTTACGCCAACAAGGGCACATATGGTGCCGCCATTGAGTTTAAAACTTGCATCATGAATTGCGGTGTGACCGTTATTATAAGTCACGGTAATATCATCAACATTTAGGCAAATTTGAGTCATTATTTTTCAAATCCTTTAGCTATTGTTTCAACAGTAACTTTTAATAAATCAATATATGTAGGTACAGGCCCATCTTTTGTTGATAAAGAATCGACGTATAAAACGCCTCCATATTTGGCACCGGTTTCCTTGCTTACTTGTTTTGCTGGTTTATCTGAAATGGTACTTTCGCTAAATAATACAGGAATGTTTTTTGCTTTGACTAAGTCGATAAGATTTTTAACTTGTTTTGGTGTTCCTTGTTGTTCTGCATTAATGGGCCATAAGTAAGCTTCTTTTAAATTATAATCTCGAGCTAGATAGCTAAAAGCCCCTTCACTGGTTACTAACCAACGTTGAGCATCAGGAATTTTAGTTAAACGTTCACGTAGTGGGGCATCAAGCGCTTTTATCTTGGCAATATAGTCAGCTGCATTTTTGTTATAAGTATCAGCATGTTTAGGATCATATTTAACAAAAGCTGCGCGAATATTTTCTATATAAGTTAAAGCAAGTGTCGGAGACATCCAAGCATGAGGATTTGGGTTACCTTTATAACTACCCTCTTGAATTGGCATCGGTTCAATCCCTTCAGTAACTACAACAGAAGGCACATCTTTAATATCTTCAAAAAAACGTTTAAACCATAATTCTAAGTTAAGGCCATTCCATAATACTAAATCAGCAGAAAGGGCTTTAGTAATATCTTGTGGTGTCGGATCGTATTCGTGGATTTCGGCCCCCACTTTAGTAATCGATTCAACATCAGCGGCATCACCGGCGACGTTTTTGGCCATATCTTGGATCACGGTAAAAGTTGTCACGACTTTAAATTTTTTTTCGGCTGCTTGGGCTGAACAAAATAGTCCAGCAATTATAATTAACGATGACAGTATCGTCCTAAATACTGTTTTATTGTTATTGAACAAATTAAGTTTCATTATCAGCTCCTGTTGTATAACATACTATAAATCAATTAAATAGTAACAAAGTCGTGAGTTGTTATATCTGATATAATTGTTAGAAATAGTTATCTTTTTTTTACATAAGTATTATTATTTAAATGTTAATGAGAATTATTATCATTTAAATAATAAATGTCAAATTATTTTCACTTAGCGGGAATAAATATTTCACCATTTATCTATATGAATTCATTCTAAATAAAAACATTGTAAAATAGCAGACTATGTTCTCTATTTGATCAATAGATGATACGGTAAGAAAATTGCTGATTTATTGAGATAAAAATCACATTCATATGATTTAGAATGTGATTTTTAGTTTTTATATTATAATGCGGCTTTATGGTCTGGTTAGATTAGAAAGAATAACGGTAACCACCATTCACTTGTAGTAAATTAAATCGATTACCCGTAGAGCTTTCAACATCAAGGTAGATAGTATGTGCTTTATTAACTTGAGCACTTACACCTATGCTGTTATTCCACCAGTTTCCTTCAAATGAATGGCTCTCTTTATTTCCATTTAGTTTGTAATAAGTGTCGCCATCAAATTCCCGAACAATGCCTGTTTTAGCATAAAGATTAATGTTGCTATTTTCGGTATTGACTTGATAACCAAACAATGCAGAAGCACGACCAATTAATGAGTTATAGTTACCTAATTTGACGTTAAGCCCGTTGGTTGCATTAATTGATGTACCATTTTGGTGGCTATAAGCTATTTGCGTTTGTGGTTCAATATAAAAATCGTTAATTTGATATTTTTTACCTAGCTCTAATGATACGCCAAGTCCATTGGTATGACCGGTACCCTGAACGCGATTATCAGCAGTATCCCTGACTTTGAAATGATTTTTTTGACGTGCATATTTTGCTACACCATCTAGGTAGAAACCACTTTCATCTAAATACGTTGTATAAAGCCCTGTATTAAATGATCTTAAAGAACCATCGCCTTTACGGTAGTCAGGATCACCATAAGTTTGGCCAACAAAGGCACCAATAACAAACGGTGTGTTTTCTGATAACTGTTTATCGGCACCGAACTGGAATCCATGATAATTCATGTCAAACTTACTTAATTTACCGCTCGAAAATGAATCTAATTTTCCAGAAAAGCCCCTTAACCAAACATCGCCAAACGTACCACTATTCCGCATATCACCTAAACGTTTTAATAATGTTTGTGTTTCAACATAACTCATTAAATAGTTGGCATTTAAGAATCCAGCACTGGCATTTGCTGTTGTTGTAATTTGTGGTTTTGAGCTTGTGTTATTATCATTTTTATCTGTATTAGTAACAGTGCCATTACTCACTAATACCCAATTATTTCCATCTTTAGTTAAATGGTATTTATATCCACCTAACTCAACTTGATGATCGGTTTTAAATTCAGCGGTGCTGGTCGCATTTTCATTAATGTCTACCAATGTTAATTTTTCTTGTCCTGTGGTTTTTGAAGAGCCATTATTAATTAAATTAAGGGTATGATGACCTTCAGCCGACTTTGTGATAATGAGTTTATCACTTTTTTCAGCAACGATATCGGTACTCATTGTGAAAGTTAATGCACCTTTTAGGTTTTCAACAGTTAAATTTTTGAAAGATGGCGATCGAGTTTGAGTATTGTGATCAAATGTAACCGAACCAGCACCTGATAATTGCGTGATATAGGAATTAAAATCTTGGTCTTCGTCTTCATCTACCTCTCTATCAAGTATATTCCAAAGGGCGCCTTTACTTAGATCAATATTGATAAATCCGGGGTGAGCTTTATCATCTATATCTGAGTCAAAAAATTGATCTCTGCTGTCTGCTATACCGATAAATATTGAATCTGAAGCCAATTTTAAGTTAATTATTCCGTTATCCTCAGCAATTAAATCGGCCTGTATTTTTGAGCCTTCTGCCAAATCAAGATTAATATTACCACTATCATAAGCTTCGATTGTTCCATAAATATTTGATTTATTTTTTATTATTAGATTTGTTTTAAGTCCTGTTAAATCTTCATTATGCCCAGTAACATGAATACCATTATTAATCCAGGATTCCCCACTTAGTACTAATGTTCCAGTTTCCATGTCAATAGAATATCCTGAATAATAGTCGTCATCTCCGGCATCATCAAAGCTATTTAAAATAGTTTTTCCTTTGACCTCTACATAAATATCGCCATGATCCGCTTTATTTTGTGAAAAATGATCTGGGCTGATTGAGATAGCGCTGGGATGATAACCTTTTACATTGATAACTAGATCTTTTTCAAAGATTGTACGAGAATTTGTATTATTATTTGAATCAATAATATTTAATCCTGTTAAACTGATATGATCAGCTTCTCCTACGGAAGGATTAACTGTTTCAGATAAATTAATATTCACATTTTCATTAAAAGTAGCTTCACTATTTTTATTAATTATAATACCTGATTTAAGTAAAGAGTTATTTTCCGTAGAATCATCTATTTTATTAATATTGACTTCTTCGGTAAAAACTTGTTTACCATTTATATCTAAAGCCATTGCAGCTAATGGTGTGAACAATCCTAAACCTAACGCTATTTTTATGTTTTGTCTTAAATTCATTGTTCTATTCCTTATAGTCATAATACAGAATCAAATGGTGAAAATTTACTCAAACGCGTCAAATAATACACGATTATTCAAGTTTATAAAGACATTTTGTGCTTTACTTTTCTTTACAAAAGATAGAGGTAATATGAAGAGTAAAAACTGATTTATCGATTTCAATAATTAGGCATACTAACTCCTATGAAAGGATTTAGTATGTTTTATAACATCAATTTTCTGTTTAGCCATGTTAAGCAGCTTATAATTATTGAGAAAATAATAAAAAAATCACATTCATATGATTTAGAATGTGATTTTTAGTTTTTATATTTATAATGCGGCTTTATGGTCTGGTTAGATTAGAAAGAATAACGGTAACCACCATTCACTTGTAGTAAATTAAATCGATTACCCGTAGAGCTTTCAACATCTAGGTAAATAGTATGTGCTTTATTAACTTGAGCACTTACACCTATGCTGTTATTCCACCAGTTTCCTTCAAATGAATGGCTCTCTTTATTTCCATTTAGTTTGTAATAAGTATCGCCATCAAATTCCCGAACAATGCCTGTTTTAGCATAAAGGTTAATGTTGCTATTTTCGGTATTGACTTGATAACCAAACAATGCAGAAGCACGACCAATTAATGAGTTATAGTTACCTAATTTGACGTTAAGCCCGTTGGTTGCATTAATTGATGTACCATTTTGGTGGCTATAAGCTATTTGCGTTTGTGGTTCAATATAAAAATCGTTAATTTGATATTTTTTACCTAGCTCTAATGATACGCCAAGTCCATTGGTATGACCGGTACCCTGAACGCGATTATCAGCAGTATCCCTGACTTTGAAATGATTTTTTTGACGTGCATATTTTGCTACACCATCTAGGTAGAAACCACTTTCATCTAAATACGTTGTATAAAGCCCTGTATTAAATGATCTTAAAGAACCGTCGCCTTTACGGTAGTCAGGATCACCATAAGTTTGGCCAACAAAGGCACCAATAACAAACGGTGTGTTTTCTAATAACTGTTTATCGGCACCGAACTGGAATCCATGATAATTCATGTCAAACTTACTTAATTTTCCGCTCGAAAATGAATCTAATTTTCCAGAAAAGCCCCTTAACCAAACATCGCCAAACGTACCACTATTCCGCATATCACCTAAACGTTTTAATAATGTTTGTGTTTCAACATAACTCATTAAATAGTTGGCATTTAAGAATCCAGCACTGGCATTTGCTGTTGTTGTAATTTGTGGTTTTGAGCTTGTGTTATTATCATTTTTATCCGGATTTTTATTATTATCAGTATTAGTAACAGCAGTGCCATTACTCACTAATACCCAATTATTTCCATCTTTAGTTAAATGGTATTTATATCCACCTAACTCAACTTGATGATCGGTTTTAAATTCAGCGGTGCTGGTCGCATTTTCATCAATGTCAACCAATGTTAATTTTTCTTTACCATTAGTATTTGCTGCGCCATTATTAATCAAATTAAGAGTATGATGACCTTCAGCTGAGTTTTTGATAATGAGTTTATCACTTTTTTCAGCAGCGATATCGGTACTCATTGTGAAAGTTAATGCACCTTTTAGGTTTTCAACAGTTAAATTTTTGAAAGAAGGCGATCGAGTTTGAGTATTGTGATCAAATGTAACCGATCCCGCACCTGATAATTGCGTGATATAGGAATTAAAATCTTGGTCTTCGTCTTCATCTACCTCTCTATCAAGTATATTCCAAAGGGCGCCTTTACTTAGATCAATATTGATAAATCCGGGGTGAGCTTTATCATCTATATCTGAGTCAAAAAATTGATCTCTGCTGTCTGCTGTACCAATAAATTGTGAATTTTCTGCTAATTTCAAATTGAGGATTCCATTGCTATAAGCATCCAATTTACCTTCAATTCGAGAACCTGATATTAACTCAATGTCTATTAAACTATTTTCATCAGCAAAAATATCTCCATTAATGATTGATCTATTTTTGATGGTTATTGTACCAAAATCATTGGCATAAATATCACCAATAATATGAGATTCTCCATTAAGTACAATTGATCCACTATCAACATAAATAGCAGAACCTCTCTCATCTGGATCTTGGCTGTTGGTCATACTTAATCTTGTTGTACCATTAAATATAATTGTACTAGAATTTAGTGCAACTACAGCGTCATCATAATGTGTACTTTCTAAATTAACAGTAACATCATTATTAAATATAGTTAACGTAGGTTGTTGAGGTTCTCCAGTATCAGATAAGCCTACTAAAATACCCGCGAAATTATTGTGATCTACATTATTAATATCTTTTTCAGAAAGATTTACCATTACTTTGTTATCAAAAGTAACATTGCTCCCTTCTGAAATTGCAATCCCAAAAAACGAATCTCTGTATAGGTCACCGTTATGTTTACTCACGGAATTAATTGTTGGAACATTTATTTCTTCGGTAACGACTTGATTTCCATTTACATCTAAACCCCATGTGGTCAATGGCGTAAATAATCCTACACCTAACGCTATCTTGATTCTTTGTTTCAGATTCATTGTTCTATTCCTTATAATTATATAAAAGATTAATAACACCAAAAGGTGAAAATTTATTCAAAGGGCTAAAATCATACATGAATATTTAGTCTTATAACAATAATTTATGTTTTATTTTTGTTACTATATTCAATGTAATATGTTGAATAAAATCCACCCTTCAACGTTAATCATCGATTTTAAGAAGCTTTGTTCAGCAAAAAAATTATTTTTAGTTGGAGGTAATATTATAAAAATAAATTAAGCAGTCATTTTCATAGATATTTTTTATAAGATTGGAGTTTTTGGGATACTAACTACGATCTACAATCATTTGCACTATAATTAATCAAATCTTGAATCTTAAAAAAACAGGAGTATAACTAAATCTAATTGTGAAATTTTTAAACTAAAATTAGGTAGGTTAAAGATGAAACTTCGTAAAGTGATGATTATTGGTGTTGGCAATGTCGGTTCTACAACCGCTTATACTTTTGTTAATCGTGGCATATGTGAAGAGATAGCGCTGGTCGATCTTAATAAAGATTTAGCCTATGGTCATGCACAAGATCTTTTGGATGCGGCAGCTTATCGGCAGAATATGATCAAAGTGACTTTACGTGAATCGACCGATTGTGCTGATATTGATATTGCAATTATTACAGTAACTTCAGGATTAGCGCAAAAAAGCCGTGATGAGGAGCTTGCAGGCACATCTAAAATTGTGGCAGGTATTGTGCCGAATATGATGAAAAATGGTTTCAAGGGCATTTTTTTGATAGCAACCAATCCTTGTGATGCAATTACTTATCAAGTTTGGAAATTATCAGGTTTACCTCGTCATCGAGTTATTGGTACAGGCGTTTGGCTTGATACCGTGCGATTACGTCGCTTACTAGGTGAGCAAATGGATATTGGCCCACAAAGCATCGATGCCTTTATAGTTGGTGAGCACGGTGATTCACAATTTCCGGTTTGGTCTCATTCTTCAGTTTATGGTATTAATCTTAATCAACTTGAAAAAAATAAAATTGATTTTGTTGATATTGGGACTAAAGCAAAAAACAAAGGTTTTGAAATCGTTAAATATAAGCATTGTACTGAATATGGTATCGCCAGTACCATTACTGAAATTTGTCAGCATATTTTTACTAATAGCCATCGAGCTTTAGCGCTTAGTTGTGTTTTAGATGGGGAATATGGCTATAAGGACGTCGCTATAGGGGTACCGGCAATTTTGGATCAACATGGTATTAAAAAAGTGATTCAACTTGACTTTAACGATCATGAAAAACAGCTGTTTGATAAAAGCATTAATATTGTGAAAGGTTATATTCAACATATTAATTAATTTTATTAGGTTTCTAATTTATGTCATGCTTTTATCAGCAACGGAGCGATATCGATAAGTCTTCTGTTTGATTCTATTTTAAGCCGATTGATAAATCGGCTTCATCGTTTTGTACCATTTGATTTTTGATGATTGGGTAAATTAACTTCATGAAAATGGTGTGTAGTTATGTTCGTTAGTTACAATCAATATGCAATCTTTTCTTACCACATTGAATACACTCAAATAGATAACCAGTCATTGAGCCATCTTTAGATAATGACGTTCTTAATAACTCCTCTGGGTAATCAATATCATTTTTAATCTCATCAAAATAGGGGATAATTTCTGCAAATCCTACATAACCGATAAATGCACAAGGCTCATTACAATGCGTTAACCATACTTCTTGCTGCCATGATGAATAACTTGGTGTTTTTAATATGAGCTCTTCAAGCTTTTCAGGCGATAGCTCATCTATACCGTAACCATCATTGAATTGACCGTGATATTTTTTTGCCGCAGAACCATCAGCAATACACCATGGGCAGATATATTTAGGCTCTTCTTGGCTATAAAGGGGTAAGTCATATTTTATTGAACGAATTTTATGACAAACCGAGCAAATCCCATCTTTTTGACTAAAAATGTCTAGCTGATAAGCGTTGGGATGATATTTAAAAGTAGGTAAACACATACTTAATCCTCAATAATACCAATTCTTTTTTGCAATGTTTTCAATTCAGCAGAACTTAGAAAATAATGAATAGAATTTTTAATATAATTAGCTATTTGTTTATATGTTTGCAAATTTTCGGATACCGGATAACAATCAATATAGTTGCTAAAAGCCACGATATCAGCAACATCGGCAAACTGTTGTTTGGTAAGTTTATTCAAATATTGCTTTAAATTTTTAGTTTGACAGTTAACAGGAGGGGCTTGTAAGTAAAATTGATTGTCATGAAATTGATAAGTTAAATTAATCGTTTGTTTATATTGATAGATATTGTCTTTAACTTCTGCTACATAACCAAGTTCATAAACTGCGTCTAGTTTAATATGAAATAGTTGATCTTTAATCGTGGATGAAAAGAAAAACAAGTGATCTTCATGTCCAGTTTTTCCCGCTATCATTAATTCATCTAGATATTTTCCATTTTTGTCAAAAGCATTAATTAATTTGATATCTTCGTTGATACCTTCGCCTATACTATCAAAAGTTAACTCATAGAGTATAAATTTGATATCACCCATTTCAAAGCGACCAATCGCTTTTAGATCTGTTAGCGTAAAATAATTGTCGGTTTGAACAGTTGGTTTATCATAATAGCGATAATCATCATCATCGAAATGAAAAAATTTGCTATCAACATATATTCCATTGGCAGTGTTATTGCTATCAATAGGCATAGATAAAACAGGTAAACTTTGATAGAAGTCATCGAAGGAATCAAAATGCTTTCTATGATTAAATGAGTTATCATCGGCAAACACTACATGAGTGTTAAACAGAGTAAAACAATAAAACATCGCTAAATATAAGATTGAAACTATTTTTTTCATTTCCCTATAAAATCCATTTTTATCCGTGAAGATTTCAAATTCATGCTGTAAAGTCTATATCATTATAACGTAATAAGTTTATCTTTCTGCAATGACATATTTGAATTACTATTCATTTATTCAAACAAATTATGACATTACTTTTAGCAAAAAATTCATATTTATTTTATTGATCAAGACTAAAGCATTTAGCAATGGGAGAATTGTTTAAAATTATAGAAATAATTGAAAATAGATTTTGTGATAGCGGCAATTTCGCCAATCAGTCTCGGAAAAGGTCTGTGTTTTAATTAAATAGAACAGTTTGATTAGACTGTTTATATTTAATAGAATCATTGTTATCTTATTTTATCTGCCATTATATCGATGAAACTATACGATATAATGGCAGTTATCATGAAGCTAAAACTATTTTAGCTAACAACTATTTTTTATCAGGTAAAGCATAAGCAATAACATAATCGCCACGAACTGGTGATTGTCTTGCTCCACTTGCTGAGATGACAATATATTGTTTACCTGTTTTAGGTGATACATAGGTCATTGGTGTACCTTGACTACCGACGGGTAAACGTGCTTTCCAAATTTCTTCTCCTGTCACAGAATCAAATGCACGAAGATAGAAGTCTTGCGTTGCAGCAAAGAATAAAAGACCCGATTTAGTTGCCATTGGTCCACCAATGGTTGGCATACCAATTGGCGCAGGTAAATGCATTGGGATGCCTAAAATACCTGTATCCATAACTGTACCTAAAGGTTTTTGCCATACAATTTGTCGAGATTTAAGATCGATGGCTGTCATGGTTCCGTAAGGTGGTTTTTGACATGGAACACCTAACGCAGAGGTAAATCTTAAACGCATCGCCCCAAATGGTGTCCCTTTTTGTGGCACAATACCCATTTCAATACCGCTAGCATTTTTAGGGATATTATCTTGAGGGATCATCCAGTTAGTTAAACCAATTCGCATATCATTAACGAACATTAAGTTGGTTTGTGGATCAACCGCGACACTGCCCCAGTTCATGCCACCTAATGATCCCGGATATTGCAAAGTTTTGGTCATATTTGGTGGTGTAAATAAACCATGATAGACAGAACCGGCAAAGTCAATTCGGCAGAGTAATTGATCATAAGGTGTGGCACCCCACATATCAAATTCAGTCAAGGTTTCGTTACCAATTGATGGCATACCTACTGAGAATGGCTGAGTAGGGGAGTAATATTCACCTGCTACATCACCTTTTGCTACAGGTTTTTCTTGAACTTCAGCAACAGGTTCACCGGTCTGACGATCTAACATGAAGATCTGACCTGATTTTGTTGTTTGGACGATAACTTTTGTAACGCCACCTTTTCCATCAGGAATATCGTAGAGTAAAGGTTGTGATGGTAAGTCATAGTCCCATAAATCATGATGAGCTGTTCTAAATTTCCAGCGAATTTGTCCCGTTTTACGGTCTAGCGCAACAATTGATGAGTTATATTCATCATCGTATTTTGTTCTATAGCCACCGAAAAAATCAGGTGTTGCATTACCTGTTGGTGCATAAACAAGATCAAGTTCTGGATCGTAAGCTGTCGTCGCCCAGACGTTTACTGTGCCGCGTGTATAGGTTTCATTAGCTGGCGGAACATCTGTTATGTTTGGATTGCCTGGATCCCATGCCCAAACTAATTTACCTGAATGGACATCAAAAGCACGAACAACACCACCAGGTTCATTAACTGAGAAGTTATCAGCAACGCGGCCCCCCACAACAATGACATCTTTCGCCACTAAAGGTGCAGCAGTTGGCTCATAATAACCCGGAGGAATATCACCCATATCTTTTTTCAGATCAACAACGCCTTGTTCGCCAAAGTCTTCACACAATTTACCGGTATTTGCATCAATAGCCATTAACCTAGCATCAATTGTGTTCATGATGATACGTGCTGAACATGCCTTTGCATTATTACTCGCATCATCTAACGTTTTTTGGTCTTCATAGTAGGCTAATCCACGGCAACGTTGCCAGTTAGGTGAAGTCGCTTTAGGATCATAACGCCATTTTTGCTCTCCACTATCGGCATCTAAAGCGATGACAACATTTGTTGGTGTACATAAATAGACATTATCGCCAATTTGTAAAGGTGTCTCTTGGTCTTCTGGACCTGAACCACTATTAGAAGGAATATAACCTGTGTGATAAGTCCAAGCAACTTGGAGATCTTTAACATTTTGTTTAGTGATTTGATCTGCACCTGAAAAACGTGTGCCTTTAGTCGTATTAGCATATTGCTTCCAATCTATAGGCGCATCACTTGGATCGAGTTTATTATTGGCTAAAGGGACGGGATTTGTAATAACATTATGTTCTTTGAACATAAAGCCAAGGGCAATGCCCATTAAGACTAAAATAAATATACCCAATTTATAACCGCCATTACCAGCAGTCGTATCGCCAGTTTCTTTTTTCTCAAGCATTGGATAGGCAAATGCAATAAGCATTGCAAAACCAGTAAATACCATTAAACGTGAGAAAAGCGGCCAAAATTGTAAGCCAACTTCATATAAAGCCCAAATTAGAGTTAGTGCGTAAGCTAAACCATATAGCCAAGCCCCTTTGGTGCTTTGTCTAAATAATAAAAGCGACGTGATTATTTGTACTAACCCCATAATCGCAAAATACCAGCTACCGCCTAGTGCGATCAATTTAAATCCATAAATTGTACAAAATAAACCGCTCGCTAATAAAATAATGGCAACTAGCCATAAATAAAATTTACGGGCACCTGCAATTTTTATCATGAATCATCCTTATGTTGTTAAGTGTTACTTTCTTAACTCATCTTTTTGCATAAACATTAGATGAAAATAACTATTTTCCATCTATAATAATTAACAAAATTGAGTTATATCCTATTGATTAATAATAATGAATTAGAAGACAAACATCCCTATTCACATCCTAACTAGACTTGAAAATTGTTGCATAAACATTCTACTAATATGCACTGAATAATTATGGGAATCAATAGGTAACAGATGATATTTTTACTTTAAAATAGACAATTAAAATTTAGCTAAATTTTTCATTTGTTGTTGTTAAAATGAGTTAAATTCAAGCAAATATACTTTAATGTTATCTTAATAGGATTACCCAATAATTTTTTGGGTAATCCATATTTTTATTAAAAATTACGATTGATTTGTAAGGAAAAGTTTAAGTGATGGATTGTGCGTTTCATTATGAAAATCGTAACCGAGTTCGGTTAAATGTTGATTAAACTGATTATAGCTACTTTCATCGATTTCAAAAGCGGCAAGTACTCTTCCATAATCCGTGCCATGGCTGCGATAATGGAACATTGAAATATTCCAATTTGTGCCCAATGTTTGCAAGAATTTAAGAAGTGCACCTTGTGATTCAGGAAATTCGAAACTGTATACTTGCTCTTCAATATGTTTGCATGGTTTGCCACCAATCATATATCGAACATGTAATTTAGCCATTTCATCTTCAGTCAAGTCAACCACAGCATAACCAGCTGAAATTAATTCCTGCATAATTTCATCTTTTTCGTCACTTTTGGTAATTTTTACGCCGACAAAAACGCATGCTGATTGCTCATCATGATAACGGTAATTAAATTCAGTGACTGAACGCCCACCTAGCAGTTGGCAAAATTTCAAAAAACTACCTTTCTTTTCTGGAATCGTCACAGCTAAAAGGACTTCGCGTTTTTCACCTAGTTCACAGCGTTCTGATACGTAACGTAAACTATGAAAGTTTAAATTAGCCCCAGATAAAATATGAGCCAGGTTTTCGCCACAAATATTGTGCTTAGCAACATACTTTTTCAGACCTGCTAAGGCTACTGCACCTGATGGTTCGGCAATTGCTCGCACATCGTCAAATAAATCTTTTACTGCCGCGCAAATTTCGTCACTATCAACAGTGATAATATCATCAATGTACTGTTGACAAAGTCTAAATGTTTCATCACCTATTCGTTTAACAGCAACCCCTTCAGCAAATAAGCCTACTCGATTTAAATCGACAGGTTTACCCGCATCAAGAGCAGCTTTTAAACATGCGGCATCTTCTGGTTCAACCGCAATCACTTTGATTGATGGCATAATTTGCTTAATTAATACTGCAATGCCCGCAGCAAGCCCGCCGCCCCCAACAGGGACAAATATGCGATCGAGTTTAGCATTTTGCTGTAGTAACTCCATAGCAATACTTCCTTGCCCGGCAATCACTAAGGGGTGATCAAAAGGCGGGATAAAGACGCGATTTTGTTCTTCAACCAGCTCTATTGCTTTGGCTTTTGCTTCATCAAAATTGGCGCCATAAAGTAATACCTCACCACCAAAACCTTTTACCGCTTCCACCTTAATGTCAGCGGTGGTTAATGGCATCACAATTAGGGAGTTTATCCCTAATTTACTCGCCGATAGTGCAACACCTTGCGCATGGTTACCAGCCGATGCCGCAATTACACCTCGTTTGCGCTGTTCTTCGGTAAGGCTTGCTATCATCGCTTGAGCACCACGAATTTTAAAACTGTGTACTAATTGGCGATCTTCCCGTTTAACAAAAATTTGGTTATGTAACCTTAAAGAAATCTTTTCCATTTTTTCAAGCGGGGTCACTTGTGCAACATCATATACGGCTGAACAAAGTGTCGCTTTTAGATAATCTGCACCAGTGAGCTTATTCTCTTCTTTTTTCACATTAGCCACCTAATTTACTTTTATCACGAACCGCGCCTTTGTCGGCACTTGTTGCTAAACTGGCATAGGCTTTAAGGGCAAATGATACATAGCGATCGCGATCATGAGGCGTAAAGGCTTTATCGCCACGTTCCATTTCAGCCACTCGACGTCTTTCAAGTTCAGATACAGGAACATCTAACACTAATTTACGGTTTGGAATATCAATATCGATAATGTCTCCATCACGGACTAATCCTATTAATCCACCATTAGCCGCTTCAGGTGAAATATGACCAATGGATAGACCAGAAGAACCACCAGAAAAACGACCATCAGTAATAAGTGCACATTTTTTGCCTAATCCCATTGATTTTAAATAGCTGGTAGGGTAAAGCATTTCTTGCATACCAGGTCCACCTTTTGGTCCTTCATAGATGATTACAACTACATCACCTTCAACAACTCGCCCTCCCAAGATTGCATCAACCGCATCTTCTTGGCTTTCGTAAACTTTAGCAGGGCCGCGGAATACTAAGTTTTCAGCCGCAACGCCAGCTGTTTTAACAATTGCGCCATCTTCTGCAAGGTTACCATACAGTGTGGCAAGACCTCCATCTTGGCTATAAGCGTGTTCTTTGTCGCGAATACAGCCATTTACTCGGTCATCATCTAAGCTATCCCAATAGCAATCTTGTGAAAATGCTTTTGTTGTACGAATACCGGCAGGACCGCTTCGATACATTTTTTTCACTGATTCATCTTTGGTTTGGGTGATATCATATTGTGCAAAGGTTTCGTGTAAAGAGAGTCCCAACACATTGTGAACATCACGATTAAGTAATCCAGCTTTATCAAGTTCAGACAAGATAGAAACCACACCACCCGCTCTATGTACATCTTCCATATGATACAGCGCTGTACTTGGCGCAACCTTACATAAATGAGGGACTTTACGTGATAATCTATCAATATCAGACATAGTAAAGTCGATTTCACCTTCTTGCGCTGTGGCGAGTAAGTGTAACACCGTGTTGGTTGACCCCCCCATGGCGATATCTAAAGACATGGCATTTTCATAAGCAGCTTTAGTTGCAATAGAACGCGGAAGGTAAGATTCATCATCATGTTCATAATAACGTTTCGTGATTTCAACTATGCGTTTAGCTGCTTTTAAAAATAGCTGTTCGCGCTGTTTGTGCGTTGCAACTAATGATCCATTACCTGGTAATGAAAGGCCCAAAGCTTCAGTTAAGCAGTTCATTGAATTTGCGGTAAACATACCCGAGCATGAACCACAAGTTGGACATGCTGATTCCTCAATAGCTTTGCTGTCAGAATCACTGACATTTGGGTTTGCGCTTTGAATCATGGCATCAACTAAATCCAACTTAATAATTTGATCTGAAAGTTTAGTTTTACCTGCTTCCATTGGACCACCAGACACAAATACCGTTGGAATATTTAAACGGAGTGATGCCATTAACATGCCTGGTGTGATTTTGTCACAGTTTGAAATACAGATCATGGCGTCAGCACAATGGGCATTAACCATGTATTCTACAGAGTCAGCGATTAATTCTCGTGATGGTAATGAATAAAGCATACCACCATGCCCCATGGCGATACCGTCATCGACAGCAATTGTATTAAATTCTTTGGCAATGCCACCACATGCTTCAATTTCTTTTGCTACCAGCTGACCTATATCTTTTAAATGAACATGGCCAGGTACAAATTGTGTGAATGAGTTAACCACCGCAATAATGGGTTTACCAAAGTCTTCATTTTTTACGCCTGTTGCACGCCATAAAGCGCGGGCACCCGCCATGTTGCGACCTTCTATAGAGGTGGCTGAACGATATTTAGGCATTTCTTGCTCCCAATTTTTTATGTAGCGACCGATTCCTATCGGTTGATAATTTTGTATCGTAATTTTAAATAGCCAATCCACTAAAATGAATTAGTGGATTAGAAAAATAACGTTTATTTAACTGGATCTAACCAACCATATTTATCTTCGGTTTTACCGTTGAATAAACCAAAGAAAGTTTGTTGGATTTGTTTTGTGATTGGGCCACAACGACCAATACCAACTTGAATTCGGTCAACACTACGTACTGGTGTGATTTCGGCCGCGGTACCTGTCATAAATACTTCGTCAGCAAGGTATAGTGATTCACGTGAAAGTGTTTGTTCACGTACTTCAATTCCTAGATCACGTGCAAGTGTGATGATAGCATCACGGGTGATTCCCGGAAGTGCTGATGATGATAGTAATGGAGTAAATAATATGCCGTCTTTTACGATAAATAGGTTTTCGCCTGAACCTTCAGAAAGCTGACCATTTACATCTAACGCAATCCCTTCTTGGAAGCCATTAGCTCGAGCTTCTGATCCAATTAGTAGTGACGATAAGTAGTTCCCTCCCGCTTTAGCCGCTGCTGGGATAGTATTTGGTGCAAAACGGTTCCATGATGATACCATTGCATCAATACCTTGTTCTAAGGCATCTTCACCAAGATAAGCTCCCCATGGGAATGCCGCGATCATCACATCGGTTTTGTAGCCGGCTGGTGGAATAACGCCCATGCCAACATCACCAATAAAGACTAAAGGGCGGATGTATGCACTTTCAAGATTATTTTTTTTGATGACTTGGCGTGTTGCTTCCATGATCTCTTCTAACGTATAAGGGACAGGAAAACGATAAATCTTGGCTGAATTTAATAATCGTTGAGCATGCTCTTTATGACGAAAGATAACCGGGCCTTTATGTGTGTTATAACAACGCACACCTTCAAAAACAGAGGTACCATAATGCAAAGCATGAGACATGACATGTATTTTTGCATCAGCCCATGGAACCATTTCACCATTCAACCAAATATAATCAGATTTCGCTGTAGTACCCATTTTGTTTTCCTCTCAATTTTACTTTTTGTTAAGCAAGTATGTTGCTTTATCTTTATTCTTTTAAAGGTCAAGCATTATACTATTAACTTTGTTTAACTTTCTAAATATATCTATATTATTTTTAATTATTCTTTCATCGACAGTTATCGATGAAACAAATTCATATTTCAACTGAAATCACATCCACTAATTTGTTAATTTGATTGCATAAAGCTGAAACGCTGCGTTCTGTGGTGCATGTCAACACTAAGGCAAAAATATGTTGATCTTCAATTTGCATTGTTAAGTTTTCAATATGCGCACCACGATGACGAATGACACGTAAAATACGCTCTAGCGCCCCTAAATTGTCATAAGCTTTTATGCATATTTGCTGTTTCGTTCTTTCATTCATCATTTATTGTTTCCCTTTTTATCTAACATATTTTCATTAGATGCACCAGGTGGTACTAATGGCCAAACGTTTTCTAATTCATCAATGCAAACATGCAATAAATAAGCATTAGGCGAATTGAGCATGTTAGTTATTGCTGGTTCAATTTCAGATTTTTTTGTTATTTTTTCACCCTCTATATCAAATGCTTTGGCTAGCATTAAAAAATCGGGGTTATCAGATAAATTAGTCTCACTATAGCGTTGGTTAAAAAATAACTCTTGCCATTGCCTAACCATACCTAAACGTTGATTATCAATTAAAACAATCTTTATCGGTAACTTTTTACGTTTAATTGTAGTGAGTTCTTGAATATTCATCATGATAGAACCATCACCAGAAATACAAATTACACAGTCATTAGGTCTGGCGAGTTGAGCGCCAATTGCCGCAGGTAATCCAAATCCCATGGTGCCGAGTCCACTTGAGGTAATAAAATTTTTGGGATCATTAAATTGCATATGTTGTGCCGTCCACATTTGGTGTTGACCGACATCGGTTGTTACAATTGTAGTGGGTGATTTTCGCTCAGATAGTATTTTTAATAATGCTGGTGCATAAATTGGATCGCCAGGATGATCATAACGAGTTGGATATAGGTTTTTCAATTCTTGAATTTTGTTATGCCAGTCATCTATCGTAACAGTTTGATGAATCAGTGGTAAAACGTTTTTAATATCACCTTGTAATCCTAAATGGGTTTGCTTTAATTTATTAATTTCAGCTTGATCAATATCGATGTGAATCACTTTGGCATGTCGAGCAAATTCATTTAAATTGCCAGTGACCCGGTCATCAAACCTTACACCTAAAGCAATTAATAGATCACACTCTTGCACAGCTAAATTAGCTGCTTTTGAACCATGCATACCAATTAGCCCTAGATAATAAGGGTTATTAATATCAGCAGCGCCCAAACCTTTAAGTGTTGATACACTTGGTATTTGAGTAAAATTCATAAACTGTCTAAGCTCATCAATCGCGCCAGATAAGCCAACCCCACCGCCAATATATAGCATGGGTTTTTTAGCTTGGGATATCATGGTTTTAGCAAGTTCAATGTCAGCAGGGGAGATATTTGATTTTGAAGTATTAGTAAGATTACGTTGAGTTGTGATTGGCGATAAATATTTTTGATAATTAAGATCTGCAAGCTGAATATCTTTAGGAACATCAATAAGTATTGGTCCTGGCCTGCCTGAATTAGCTAAATAAAAAGCCTCTTCTAAAATGTTGGGTAAGTTTTCTGCTTGATCAATTAAATAACTGTGTTTAGTGCAAGCTAATGATAATCCCAAAACATCCACTTCTTGAAATGCATCGGTACCAATTAATTTATTTGGAACTTGCCCTGTTATGGCAACAATCGGAACCGAATCAATCAACGCATCAGCAAGTCCGGTAATAATATTGGTTGCCCCGGGTCCAGAAGTTGCAATACAAACGCCAATTTTGCCGGTGGCCCTAGCATAGCCTATGGCTGCCATAGCCGCACCTTGTTCGTGGCGGCATAAAACATGTTCAATACCACCATCATAAAGAGCGTCATAAAGAGGCATAATTTGTCCACCAGGATATCCAAAAACGGTGGTGACGCCTTTTTCTTTTAAGGTTTTTACTATCCACTGTGTTCCTAACATTTCTTCCTCACTTATTTTATTCAGCTCATTTATTATTCATAAAAAAACCCCCGCTTTTGGGGGCGGGGGTTTTAATTCTATGTATAAACATATTTTTACATCGAAAAACGCCCCCGCGCAGGAATAATGACCACGCTGACTAGGATATTAATGAGGACGTTTTTACGTAAAAAGTTCATAAGCTTATATATTAAAATTATGTCATTTTCAAAAAGTTATTTTTAACAAAATACTCGTTTTTAAAAAAAGTGCAACTTTTTTTTAATTAATGAGTATAGCTTGTGAAAATTTTTGGTAAAACGAGGTAACAATAACGTCATCGAATACGATCAATTAATTGAATTGTTGTCTCTATTCAATAAAATAAAAATAGATTAATATAAGATCAGTTTAAACAGTAAAAATTTTTTGTCACACATCAATAATAGTCGTTTATAGTTAACTTTTAGCTTAGTCACAAATTATAAAGCAGCGATTTTATCGATTAGCGATACAGTGTTAAATGTTATTATTAATTAAACATTATTTCAGAACCAAAACTAAGTAATTCTAATAATTATTTTTCAATCAGATTAATGCGCTATTTTAGCGATGTTTTATCGCTGTTTTATTAACAATATTTTCTAACGTTCTTCATTATCTTTTCAAAGAAGACTGCATAAAATTTATATACAAAAGTATCGGTTATTCAGTAATTAAAAGGGAAAGACAAATATGACGAATTTTAAGATAATTGCTTTGCTATTAATGTGTTGTTTGTTAATTAATTGTGATAATAAGAAAAATGATTCACCTTCAAATGAGAATAATAATACTAGTTCATCATCAAAGGAAAATAGCACAGTTGATGATTTAGTCATTAATCCTGTTAAAAAAAAATTACCCATATTTGTTGATGCGCTTACCACTTTGGTCGATATTTACAAAAAAGATAACGTTATTAATTATAAATACGAAGTAAAAAATATCTCTAAATATGCTCTCTTATTGCCAACAACTCAAGATACGATTCGTGATAAATTGCTTAAAACTTATTGTAGTGATAATGATGAAGTGAAACAGCTAAAGCATTTTTTTCCAAATGGCGCAAACTATCATTATTATATTGATGATCAAGAAATAATCATAGTTGAAATACAACCTGATGACTGTGATGAAGATTAAATCGGTCACGTCTAATTACTACACAGAAAGACAGATAGTATATTTATGCTTAATATACAACATTTCAGTTTTAATAAACTGACGAATTCAAATCATAACAAGGTAATGTAATTGGTTATATCTGGCTTAATATTAATTTATTTGCTAGACTAAAAAAGAATAATATTTAGCCAATAAATAATTCAACGTTTAATATTATTCACGGTCCTATTAACCTGCCAAGGATAGCTATCTGTAACAATTCACCCAATATTCCCATTCCTACATAAGGGTGATGATATAAAAACAAATAGTAAGTTTTCCATCACATATATTTAATTTATTTACTGCATAATTTTTCGAAATAGTATTTTGTTTTATTTTAATAATTTTATTTAAGTTATTTTGGTTTTTATATAAACGTATTTAACTTAGGAGAAAAAACGATGAGTGAACAAATTTGTAATCCAACAACAAAATATCATCATACAAAATTTCAAAAGCAGAAACAAACCGCTCCCGCGCTTCAATGTGAGATGAAACCCATTCCTGACTGTGGTGAAAAAAGTTACCAAGGACACCAACGTTTAGCCGGTCGAAAAATGTTAGTAACCGGTGGGGATTCTGGCATAGGTCGTGCTGCGGCAATCGCGTATGCTAAAGAGGGCGCTGATGTAGCAATAAACTATCTTCCGTTTGAACAAAAGGATGCTGAGGATGTAGCTAAAGTAATTGAATCTGTTGGCCGCAAAGCGGTATTGATTCCAGGTGATTTAAGTGATGAATCTTTTTGTAAAAAACTGGTTAAACAAGCGCATGATAAGCTTGGTGGATTAGATAACTTAACATTGGTTGCTGGTAAACAAACTGCAGTCGAAGATATTGCGAAATTGACCACTGAGCAAATTGTAAAAACGTTTGAAATAAACGTATTTTCATTATTTTGGGTAGTTAAAGAGGCGTTAAATTATTTAAAACCAGGCTCAACAATCATTACTACCTCATCAGTTCAAGCATTCCAACCGAGTGGAAATCTTCTTGATTATGCTTCAACCAAGTCTGCTATTATTGCCTTCTCTCGCGGATTGGCTAAACAATTGGCTAGTAAAGGCATTCGCGTAAATTGTGTTGCTCCCGGACCTGTTTGGACGCCATTACAAATTTGCGGCGGACAACCAAGTGAAGCCATTCCAGAATTTGGTAAACAAACACCTTTACAACGCGCTGGACAACCTGTTGAACTGTGTGGCGTTTATGTACATTTGGCAAGCGAAGAATCTAGTTATACTACAGCCGAAACTTATGGTGTAACAGGTGGTTATCACACTAATTAATCCATAACAGCCATGATTAGCGGATTGGTTTATCAACCACTAACAATTGAAGTTTAATCAATGAGTTTTATGAACATTAAATTATTTAGATGCCGCCATTTTTAGGCATTAGAAATATTCAACAATTCACCATATTTAAAAGGGTTTTATAATGAAAACATACAAAGTAATCGTTTTATCAATAATGGGGTTATTTTTAGTTAATTGTGATGATTCAAAATCTAAGATGGATGATATTAAGCAACAAGTGGTAGACACGAGTTCGGCCGTGGGTGACAAAGCTCAAGATCTATATGAAAAAACGAAGTTAGAAACAGAAAATATTTTAAATCAAATAAAGGACGGTAATTATAATCTTGCTCAAGATCTTATTATCAAAGCAGTAAAACAAAAATTACCTTCAGATGTCGATCAAAATGTCACTTTAGTCGATGTTGCGAAAGACGATAATAGTATTAGTTATAAATATTCGGTAAACAACCTCACTAAAGATGCATTACAAGCTCAGGCTAATCAAAATGCAATGTTGGCTAAATTGAAAACTTTCTATTGCAGTAAAGATATTGGCATTAGCGCAATAAGATCTGCTTTTACTCAAGGGGAGACTCATAATTATTACATCAATAACGATAAAGCATTAACGTTAACGTTAAAACCAAGTGAGTGCGATAATAAATAATGCTTTCAATGGTTGCAAATCATTGTAAAGTTATGGGTAATTTTATGTTAAAAGGGCGAATTAAAGCCCTTTTTATGTAGATAGTTAATTGAAAAAATCGCTCAACAGTGCAAGTTACGCTTTAATTTTTAAAAAATGGCTATGAGAAAAAATTAGTTATGTTTTTCATAGATGAATCGATGGGGTAACTATCACTAGTAAAAGCCTGTTAGCTTTTTGTCGCTTTTTTCAATTAATGTGTTACAAGTTTTATGTGTTGGCGAAGAATATTCAATAACTTTATTGTCTGTACATAAATTTAGTGGCAATAATATAAAAAATGCGCTATATACGTTTATAGAACTATCTAATTTATAATCAACTAAATAATAACTAAGGAATATATTATATGAAATTCTTAAAAATCACTTCAATGGCATTAATGTGTGTTGTTTTGTTCGGTTGTGATAATAGTAATAAGGTAAAAACGCCTGATAAAGCTGATCTTACTAAATTACAAGATTTAGTTATTAGTGAGGCAAAAAAAGTACTCCCAGCTAAAGTTGATTCAAATACTAGCTTAGTTGATATCTTTAAAGATAATGATGTAATTAATTATCGTTATACCATTAATGTATCTAAAGATTCATTGCAAATCCCTGAAACTGAAAAAATGACAACTGAAAGCTTGAAAAAGGTTTACTGTTCGAATAATCAACAAATTAAAGAGTTCAGAGATGCATTTCCTAATGGTGCCGTTCATAGCTATTATATTAATGATGAAAAGGTATTTAGCGTAACATTAACCCCTGCTTCATGTAACACTAATTAATATTTTTTTGATTAATCTTATAAGTTATTTAAACAGGGCAATAGCCCTGTTTTTTGTATTATTCTAATGTTTTACCTTTTGTTTCGGGGATTAAAAAGATAAATGCAGCTGCAGAAAGTAAATAAGCGGTGGAAAGTAACGCTAAGGCATAGCTTATAGAATAAACAGTAGCTAAATAAGCAATCAAAACTTGCGATATGCCAGCAATTCCTCGTCCAACATTAAAAATAATGTTTTCGGCACTTGACCTTGCATCTGTTGGGTAGTGTTCAGCAAGCAATGCGCCATAACCGCCCATCATTCCATTGACAAAAAAGCCAATTACAGAACCAAATATAATCAGGATCACCATATCTGTTTGATGAAAGTAAAACCAAATCGATATTGCAGAAACCAGTAAAAAAACAATATAAGAAGGGCGTCGACCAAATTTGTCACATAGCCAACCAAAGATTAAAATCCCTAATGACATCCCAATCGTTGTTGAGATGGTCCAAAACATAGTGTTTTTGAACGGTAATTTTAATTCAGTTGCAATCATGTTTGGCATCCAAACCATCAGTCCATAAAAGCCAAAATTCTGTACCGCGCAGGCTATGGTTAAACCAATAGTAGTGGCTGTCGTTTTTGGTGTTTTAAATAACTTGTTAATTGCGATTTTATTTTTATTTTGATCTTTTAAATTTTGCCAAATTTCGGGTTCTTTTAGTCCTTTACGGGTCCAAGCAACAAATAATGCAGGCAATACTCCCATCGCAAAAGCCCAGCGCCAACCATAAATTTCACCAATAAAGTTGACTGTTAGTGCTGCTAAGATAATACCTAATTGGAAGCCTAATGCGACAATAGAGGTTGCTCTTGAGCGTTTGCTTTTAGGCCAACTTTCTGAAACAAGCGTCATACCAATGCCAAATTCACCACCAAGACCGAGCCCACTTAAAAATCGAAAAATTAAAAAGCATTCGTAATTAGGGGCGAGTGCACAAAGTCCAGTAAATAAAGAGAAAATTAAAATAGTCCAAGAAAAAACCCTTACCCGACCAAATTTATCAGCGAGTATGCCAAATAAAATACCGCCGATTACCGCGCCTAAAAGCGTGAATGAGGTTAAAGTACCAAGGTCTGCTTTTGTCAGATTATAGGTCGCAGCGATGAGACTAAAACAAACACCTAAAATCATCATGTCTAGACCATCTAATGCATAACCAACTGTAGATGCGAAAAGCGTCTTTTTTTGATATGGGGTTATTTTCTGGTTTTCACTTTCGGCTTGCTTGACTAGGATTGTTTCATTATTCATGTGTACCTCTAGTTGTTAAAAAGATCGTTCACTAATAAAAAGCATTTATGATGTAATTCATCATTAAACAGGCGGGTATTAAAAAGCGGGGCAAGTATATACTTAAAAGTAATAAAAATCCAAATGAAAAGCCGAAATTAGTCGGTTTTATTTTGTTTATTTTTATTAAGGCGAAATTATTTGGTTAAATTTTATAACTATCTAATTTTTTAGACAAATTAGCCGATAATTTCGCCATTTTGCAGTTTTTTCGGGTGGCTTTTTTTAGCCAATAGTTTTTGAACAAAACTTACTCTTCGTCAAAATACCAGTAACCAAGATTAACCAATTTTAACATGACATTTAGGGTCTGTTCATCTTGTAATTGTTCGTAGTGAAGTACATCGGTTTCACATAATCGGTCGATGGTTTCCATTGGTAAGGGTATTTTTTCACCATTGATATAAGCCATATCCTCTATTTTTACAATACGTATACTCGGTACACGATGTAGTTCAGCACCAGATTTTAGAATTTCTTCAAATTCATCTAGCTCATAGGCGGGATCAGCTGGGATGATATTGAGATCATGCATAGGCATTGTGATGTGCTTACCAAACCAGTCATTGAATAAGTCTGGGTTTTTGATGAGGTCGATCATTTGCCCTTGTAGTTTTTCTAGCTCATATGGCTCGATACGATAAGGATCGCTTGGTAATTTTAAGTCTGGATCTTGATAAAAAATCCCATTTGGTAAATTATCAATAACGTAATCAGCAAAGCCACTTAATAATTCTTGTGAAGTTTGCGTCCTAAAGCCGACTGAATAACTTAGTGATTCGCCAATTGATACACCATTATGTGGAAAGCCGATTGGAATATATAAAATATCACCGGCAGTGATTTCTTCATCAATAATCGGCTGATAAGCTTCTACATGTAATAGCGCTTTGTGAGCACTAAACTGTTTGTAGTTAGGATTACGCTCGCCAACTTGCCAACGTCGACGTCCCATACCTTGAATGATAAAAACATCATAGTTATCAATATGCGGCCCAACGCCAGCCCCTTTTGTTGCATAAGAAATCATAAGATCTTCAAATTGCCAGTGAGGAATACACTTAAATGGTTCAACTAAAGTTGCTGCCTGTTCATGCCAATGATCTACCGCTTGCACTAATAAACTCCAGTGATCTTCACCGAGATCATTGTAATGCGTAAAAGGACCAAATTTAGCATCCCATTTTCCATTTTTATTCGTCACAATCCGGCTATCTAGCTCTTCTTCCATTGCAAGTCCAGCAAGTTCATCGGGTGTTATTGGATCAACAAACTCAGCAAAGGCTTTTCGTAAAATAACGGGTTTTTTTTGCCAATAGTTTGTTAAAAAATCATCCCAATCAATAGCTAATTTATATTTCATTTAACTTCCCTCGAAGATTGAATAATTGACAAAAATTATCGGTAGTTTGTTGTGCTATTTCTTCTAAAGAAACACCTTTCAATGCAGATAAATATTGCGCGACTTCCCGAACATAAGCCGGTTGGTTTTCTTTACCACGATAAGGTACTGGAGCTAAATAGGGGGAATCAGTTTCGATTAAGATACGATCCAATGGCACAAATTTTGCCACTTCTCTTAACGCTTCGGCATTTTTGAAGGTAATAATTCCTGAAAAAGAGATATAAAAACCTAAATCTAATAGTTTTTTTGCCGTATCAATATCTTCGGTGAAACAATGTAACACACCTGAATGGACGTGTTGTTCTTTTAAGATTGTTAATGTATCTTGTCTGGCATTTCGGGTATGGACGATGATTGGCTTGCCAAGCTTTCTACCAAGACGTATATGTTCAATAAAATTATGTTGTTGAAGCTCTAGATTATCTTGCTGATAATAGTAATCAAGTCCTGTTTCACCTAATGCGACAACATTCTCTTCTTTGGCTAAATTTTCGAAGCGGTTAGCGTCATAAGGTTCGTCATCAAGATTAAGGGGATGAATACCACACGAAAAAGAACATTGATTAATATAAGGTGTCAGTAAGCGCTTCATTGATTCATAACCAGATAAGGTTGTTGCTACGCTTAAGCAGTGTTTAACGTCATTTTCAGTTGCTTTTTGTAGTACTTGCTCAATTGACTTAGTATTAAAGTCTAAACTATCTAAATGACAGTGCGAATCGATTAAAAACATAAAAAACTCTTTATTTTTCAGAATGCTGTTCAAAATCACGAACAGGTTTGATGGTAGACCATGAACGACAACCAGGGCATAACCAGTAAATTGAATTAACCGTAAATCCACATTTTTGACAACGATAATTCGGTACGATTTTTATTTGCTCACCTACCATATTACGTAACAATAATAGGCTCTCTTTTGCTCGACCTTGTTCGGCATCGGCAACATGGTAATCCATTAAACGATAAAACCCTTTTAAATTAGGGTGTTTTAATAATTCTCGATACATATAGTTCTGGGCTGCATCAAGACCTCTCTTTTTTTCAATGATATCGGCAAGCATTAGTTCAGCAACATTGCCTGAATCTTGATCAACACATAATTGCAAAAATTGCTCAAATTCATCTGCTTTATTTAATTTAAGATAACACTCTTTTAATAAAGGTAAAGCTTCACCAATAAAGGCTTTATCTTGTTCAAGTATCTGTTTGAATGATTCAATTGCTTGTTCAATTTTATTTTGCACAATCAATACACGGCCTAACATCAGTGAGGTTCGAGCACACTTAGCATCGGCTGCTGCCGATTTTTGTAATAAACTATACGCTTTTTCAAGGTCTTCATTGGCAATAGCTAGCGAAGCTAACTCACAATAAAATTGAGCTATATCTGTTTTGTATTTTGTATTGCCAAGCTTAACCAACTTGGTGGCAGTATTAATTGCATTAATCCATTCACTGGTTGATTGATAAATAAAAATAAGTTGTTGTAAAGCATGTTGTTGAAAATCTTCTTCATCAATGAGTTGTAAAAACATCTCTTCAGCGCGGTCATAAAGACCTGCAACCATATAATCACGCCCAAGTTGTTGAATGGCTAGTAATCGTTGTTCAAAAGAGAGGGATGAACTTTCCATTAATGCTTGATGGATTCGTATCGCTCTATCTACTTCACCACGAGAACGAAATAAATTGCCTAAAGTCAGATGCGCTTCTAACGTGCCTTCATCTTCTTTAAGCATATCGAGGAACAGATCGACAGCTTTATCTTTTTGGTTAGATAAAAGAAAGTTAAGACCATCTACATATTCTCGAGATAGTCGATTTGATTGATTTGCATATTTTTGTTTAGCATTTCTATCGCCCATATACCAACCATAAGCGGCAGCAATAGGTAATAATAGAAATAACAATTCAAACATAATATTTTATTCTTGATGATGTTTAATTAAATTATCTTTTTGATGATCAGCTATACTATCATCATATTTTTTTTGTAATTTACTTAATTTACGTTTTGTTGAAGAATGTTGTAGTTTTAATTTAATAAAGAAAATTCCTGTTAATATCATTCCAACGATAAAGCCAGAGCCAAAAAATAGAGCCAATAAAACTGATAATCTTAATTCGGTTTTAGCAAATAAATAGTTAAATGTTACCACTTCATCATTGAATGCACCTATCGAAATAGATAGGGTAAAAATAATAATTATCAATAGAATGGATATAATAAATTTCATAATAATAACCTTTTTATTATTTTAACGTTATTTAAAATGAGCGTTATTCTCAAATATTTTTTCAACACTGTTTACGCTAATTATCAGTTATCTACTATATGATATTTTTGTGCATAAAAATAGCAAATTAATGAAATGATCCAAGCAACTAAAATACCACACAACAGATCAATTGGGCTGTGCATACCCAAACATAATCGACTAATTTCAATTAATAATGCCCAAATAATCAACATATAGACCACAATATAATGGCGTTTAAAGCCTAATAATGTCACTGCTAAAAAGGCCCATGTTACTGCAAATAAAGTATGTCCTGATGGAAATGAATAACCTGTTTCGTTTTGCCAATGTTGACGTAACCATGTTGGGATTATGTTGGAATTAGTCAATAACTGATCAATGAGTTGTTTTTTTTCCGATTTAGCCAACGAATAAAATTTATCATCACTCAATTGATATTGTTTATTCATCCATAATACATAGGGCCGAGATTCTGCTGTTTGAGATTTAATAACAGCTTTAATCATTTGCCCAGTTAATATTGCACCCACAAGAAGTATTCCTATTAATACTATTTTTTTTGTCGTTTTAATGTTTAATAATAAGCAAAACAGGATAAAAAAAACGAATGATGTTATTATTGCCCAAGGAAAACTTGCCGTTTCTGTTATGACGAAAAAAAATTGGGATGTATTATTTAATGATTCTGGTTGCCAATGCCAATTTATAGCTATAATGACTAAAGGTATAACTAAGAAAATAGCCAGTGTGGCTATTGTTTTTTTTATTATTAACCCCATTTAAAAACTCAATTAAGCACAAATTGCTATATATTTTAGCATGGAAGAGAGTTTTTTAAAAAATTCTATTTAAGTTTTATTCAATACGGAGATAATGATGCAATTAAAACTTGTTGCACAAGCAAAACTGCCAACCCCATGGGGATGTTTCACTATTGTGGGATTTGAAGAAATTGCAACTGGCAAGGATCATGTGGCGTTAGTTTTGGGTGATATTGCAAATAAACAGCCTGTATTAACAAGAATTCATTCAGAATGCCTTACTGGCGATGCGCTATTTAGTTTACGTTGTGATTGTGGTTTTCAGCTAGAGGCGGCTTTAAAACAGATCGCACAAGCAGGACGGGGTATTTTACTTTATCATCGTCAAGAAGGTCGAAATATTGGTTTGCTTAATAAAATTCGCGCTTACGCACTGCAAGATCAAGGACTAGATACAGTAGAAGCTAATGAACAACTGGGTTTTGCTGCTGACGAACGTGACTTTACGCTTTGCGCAGACATGCTAACATTACTTGGTGTATCTGATATTAGACTATTAACCAATAATCCTGAAAAAATAAGAGTGCTTGAACAAGCAGGCATAAAAATTACTGAAAGGGTGCCGTTAGAAGTGGGTGAAAATCCTAATAATGAGCACTATTTGGCAACCAAAGTCAGTAAAATGGGGCATTTACTTCACCTTCATTGCAATCACTAAGTATTTTATATCATGTTAAATATTACAAACGTTGCTAAAGATTTAGACTAGATAAACCTTAAAAACACAATGATCTTTAAGGTTTTATATTAAATATGGATAGTGTGCTTAAATTATGACAAGGCTTGTCATTTTTAAATTGAGTTTTGGGTTTAATTAATCTTTATCGCACCGCAAAACGCCACCATTCGCAATTTGGTCTTTTGAAATTTCGTGCATAATAATTTGGACTGCTTCAGGCTTACAATTTAGAGTTTCGGCAATAGCATTGGTTACACGTTTAGCCATTTCTCTTTTTTGTTCTATAGTGCGACCTTCTAAAAAGTCAATAACAACGTTTGGCATATTATTTCCTTATTGATTAATTTTCACGAGTTGTTCTTCAGTTAATGCAATATCATGATTATTGCAAATTCCAATTCCTGACTGAATAATTTTATCTGCAATTACTTTCGCTTCATCTAATGAGTGCATTTTATAAGTCCCACACTGATATTCATTTAATTCGGGGATCTGTTTTTGTGATTCAACTTTTAAAACATCATGCATAGATTTTAGCCATGCATCAACCACTAATGATTCATCTGGTTTACCAATAAGGCTCATATAAAATCCGGTTCGACATCCCATTGGCGAGATATCAATAATTTCGACTTTATCACTATTAAGATGATCGCGCATAAATCCTGCAAATAGATGTTCTAATGTATGAATGCCTTTTTCTGGCAATAACTCTTTATTGGGAACAGTAAAACGAAGATCAAATACACTAATATCATCACCTTTAGGCGTTTTCATTGTTTTAGCAATACGGACAAAAGGTGCTTTCATTTTAGTATGATCGACTTTAAAACTATCTAATAATGGCATGACATTCTCCTTAGTTTTTGCTACTTCACTATTTTCAATAAATAGTGAAGTAGATGCCAGTATATTTGTTATTTATTCATTAAGTAAATTGATAAACTCTTGCTCATCAATGATTGTTATACCCAGCTGTTGTGCTTTGTCTAATTTAGAACCGGCAGATTCACCAGCAACAACAATATCGGTATTTTTAGATACGCTACCCGCCACTTTAGCGCCTAATTGTTTTAATTTATCTTTTGCTTCATCACGGGTTAAACTCGATAATGTACCTGTTAGCACCACAGTTTTACCTAAAAATGGTGAATCGATGTTACTAATTGGAGATTGTGGGGAAACCGCAGGCCAATGAATACCGATTTCATCGCTCGTTAATTGTGTTATGACATCACGATTATGCGGTTCTTGAAAGAAATCAATAATACTTTCGGCAATTACTGCACCAATATCATTGACGGTTTGTAATTGTTCAAGTGAAGCACTTTCAATCGCTTTTAAATCACCTAATTGATTAACTAAATTTTCAGCCGTTACTTCACCCACATTAGGAATACCCAATGCAAAAATAAAACGGTTTAATGTCGTATTTTTGGATGTGGTTAATGCATTTAATAAGTTATTAGCCAATTTTTCGCCTACTTTATCTAAAGAGCATAAAATTGGCAGTGTTAATTTATAGAGATCAACAGGTGTTTTAACATAATCTTTATCGACAAGCTGCTCAATGAGTCGATCGCCCATACCATCAACGTTCATCGCTCGGCGTGAAACAAAATGTTTAAGCGCTTCTTTTCGTTGAGCTGGACAAATTAATCCACCCGCACAGCGTGATATCGCTTGTCCTTCATCTCGAACAATTAACGAGCCACAAATTGGGCAATGAGTTGGAAAGGTGATGGCTTTACTATCAGTGGGTCTACGATCTAGTATTACCGAGACAATTTTGGGAATAACATCTCCGGCTCTACGTATTGTAACATAATCGCCTTCACGAATGCCTAATCTGATTATTTCATCGTTGTTGTGGAGGGTAGCATTACTGACAATAACGCCGGCAACTGAAACAGGTTCTAATCTTGCAACTGGTGTTATCGCGCCGGTTCTTCCAACTTGGAAGTCAACTTTTTTTAATTGCGTCACTTCTTCTTGCGCCGGAAACTTAAATGCTGTTGCCCAACGCGGTGCTCTGGCTACAAAGCCAAGCTCATTTTGTAATGAAATACTGTTAACCTTAATCACAACGCCGTCGATGTCAAACCCAAGTGACATTCTTTCTTGACCAACCTGATTAAAATAATTTAGCGCAGCTTGTGCGCCTTGGCGAATTTCAACTTTATTACTAACGGGTAATCCCCATGCCTTAAACTGCATCAAACGTTGATAATGGGTATCGGGTAACGTAGCACCTTCAACAATACCAACCCCATAACAAAAAAAGGTTAAAGGTCTTTTAGCGGTAATTTTAGGATCTAATTGTCGTAGTGATCCGGCTGCGGCATTACGAGGGTTTGCAAATAATTTTTCATTATGTTTTTGCGAATCGGCATTGAGTTTTTCAAATCCTTTATGTGTCATAAACACTTCGCCTCGAACTTCCAAACGCTCAGGGATATTGTCACCAATTAACACTAAAGGAATCGTTTTAATTGTTTTAACATTAGCTGTAATATCTTCCCCTGTTGTGCCATCACCACGTGTTGCCGCTTGAACAAATTTACCCTTTTCATAGAGTAAACTTACCGCTAATCCATCAAGTTTTAATTCACAGCAATATTCAACAGAGTGGTTTTCCGGTAAATTCAATCGGTCTTTAATTCGTTTATTGAAGGCAAGAAAACTCGATTCATCAAATACATTATCCAACGATAACATTGGTATTTGATGCCTAATCGTTGAGAATTGCCCTAACGGACTACCGCCTACTCGCTGGGTGGGTGAGTCAGGTGTAATTAGCGACGGATATTGCTTTTCTAATGATTGAAGTTGTTTGAATAATTTATCATACTCCACATCCGGGATTTCAGGGGTATCAAGAACATAGTAACAGTATTCGTGATGTCTAATTAAAGCACGTAATGATACTATTTGTTGTTTGATATCTTCATTCGGTATAGTTTGGTGTGCAGTATTTTCGGGTTTATTTGATAATGGCATAGTGTTCGACTCTTAAATTAATACATGAGCGTTAAAAGATTATCACATTCCTATTACTCTGATTTTGTCAGATAAGACAATTATTATTTCCAAACAGCCAATTTTATGAGCTGTTCAAAGTTTTAATTACCACCCTCAAATTACATTGAAGGTGGTATTGAAGAATCATTACTGAAAAGACGTTGGGATTAAATTTCGTTACACGCTTTTTTGATACGCTCTTTGTAACTATCAATTTTTTGCGGTGTCAGCATATGATGTTCATCATCTAACACAACACCATTAACATCGTCAGCAATACGTTGGGCAGTTTGAAGCATCAGTTTAAAGTTTTGTTGATTGTTACCTTGAGTCGGTGCAACCATAAAAATTGAAACCCCTGGCGTTGTAAATTCATGCATGGTTTCAGGATCGAGATAGCCTGGATTAACCATATTTGCCAAACTAAAGAGTATTGGACCATTACCGGCAGGGTCAACATGCCGATGGAAAATTCGCATATCGCCAAATTGAAACCCTGATTGCATAATACTGCCTAATAAAACATCGCCTTGCAATAACTTACCGTTGATGCCTTTAATGTTCAAGATAATGATTTCGGTTTTATCTTCATCATTTTTATTGATGTTAAGTTTTTCTTGTTTTGTTTTTTGTGTAGCCGGTTGAATTTTATCTTCCCGTTTAGCATCAGCTTTTTCAATTGATACATCAGGTTGAGCTTCAACTTTTGACGGTTCATCGTCAAATAGATCATGATTCAAGTTTATATTTGGCTCTTTAGAAACTGGCGCTTGTGTTGTTGGCTCTTGATGATTATTATTAACAAATAGATCCTCTTGCTTAGGCATGGTTTCTTGAACGAGTTCATCCGGTGTGTTTTTATCTACACTTTCACTATTTTTTTTGTTTTTAGGTGTGATTAATATCACATCATCTTCTTCTATATCATCGATATAGCTATTTTCATACTGTTGAGTATTTTGCTGGTTTTTCTTCCTTTTATCAGAATTAAATAAAGAAGAGCGCTCCTTTTTATTGATCCAAAATCCGTGAATCAATAATGCAATAATGACCAAGGACGCAACAACAATTAGAACAATACGTAAATTATCCATAATAACCATCTCAGAATTAAATTAAATATAGACTCAAATTATTCAAAACTATTTTTGAATAAAAATGATTACGGAGTATAACACCTGTAAATTTTTTAGTTATTCTTAGTAAATACAAATTAATATCACTTGAAAAGCTAGGTTTACCGTTTTACTTATTAGTATAACATTTTATCTAAACTATTTTATAGCACAAAAAATCAATTAACACATAGTACTTTATTTATTTAAAAAAGCATAATAACCAATATCATTTTTTTACTATCATCCCTTAGTTTGGCATTTTTTAGAACTCTGTGCTATTAAGCTGTAAAGATACTTACAATTTATGCATATTTTTTGTAAAATCCTCG
This sequence comes from Gilliamella sp. wkB171, assembly GCF_001693755.1. Taxonomy (GTDB): domain Bacteria; phylum Pseudomonadota; class Gammaproteobacteria; order Enterobacterales; family Orbaceae; genus Gilliamella; species Gilliamella apicola_F. The sequence continues at coordinate 110,673 of NZ_LYST01000043.1, read as the reverse complement.
GTTACTTTTGAATTACATTCAATGTTATTAAAAAAATAATTATTAAGTTTACTGAGGTCATTTTGATATGAGATTTAACAAACTATTATTAACCGTACCAGTAGCATTAAGCAGTCTACTTTTATTAACTAGTTGTGATAATAGCAAATCACAGGGCGGTAATAATCAAATACCAAAAGTAACCGTTTTTAAAGTTGAACCTTTGGACTTCACCTTAAAAATCAGTTTACCTGGTCGCGTAGTTGCGTCTCAAATTGCTGAAATTAGACCTCAGGTTGGTGGTATTGTGCTAAAACGCGAATTTGAAGAAAGTTCGAATGTCAAAGCAGGCCAATCACTTTATCAAATCGATCCAGCAATTTATCAGGCTAATTACGATAGTGCCGTTGCCAGTGTTGCTAGTGCCAAAGCGAATGCTAATATTGCGCAACTGACTTTAAAACGTTATGCAGGATTATTAACAACCAAATCGATCAGCCAACAAGATTATGATAAGGCAGCCGCTGATGCAAAACAGGCGGAAGCCAGTGTATTAGTTGCTCAAGCAGCAGAACATACAGCCAAAGTTAATTTAGATTACACCAAAGTGTATTCTCCTATTGATGGTTACATTGGTAAATCAAGTGTGACTGAAGGCGCGTTAGTGTCGGCTGGGCAAGCAAACCCGTTAGCATTAGTTCAACAGCTTGATCCGATTTATGTTGATATGACCGAAGCTGCAACCCGATATAATAAATATCTTCAAGAAGAAAACGTTATTTATGAACCAGCAAAAGGGGATAATGTTGAATTATACTTTAATGATGGGTCTAAATATGCTTTACCTGGTAATATCAAGTTTTCTGATATGACTGTTAATGAAACGACTGGAACGGTTACATTGCGATCTCAATTTGCCAATACTGAAGGCAAAATTTTACCTGGTATGTTTGTTAAACCGCAATTGACTCTTGGTTATATTAAAAATGCTGTACTTGTTCCACAACAAGGTATTACCAGTAATGTCAAAGGTGAATATACCGCTAAAATTTTAAAACCCGATAATTCAATTGAGTATCGCCAAGGTATCCAAATTTACACTGGTGTAAGTGGTTATTGGGTGGTAACTAAAGGCATTAATGTTGGGGAACAAGTGATTACAACAGGCTTACTTAACTTAACTGCTGTTGAAATGGGACAACCAATGAAAGGACAAATTGTGGGTGAGCCAGCTACTTTATCACAAGACCAGTTAGACAATATCATCAAAAACAGTGTGAAATAAAACAGGGGTAGATTTAATTATGGCTAAGTTTTTTATTGATAGACCTGTTTTTGCATGGGTTATTGCTATCATGATGATGTTAGGCGGTGCCTTATGTATAAAGTTGCTAGCTGTCGAACAATATCCCGATATTGCACCGCCTGCTGTTACAGTAACGGCAACTTATCCAGGTGCTGATGCGCAAACAATCGAAAATACAGTAACTCAGTTGATTGAACAAAATTTAACAGGTTTAGATAACTTGATTTATATGAAATCAACCAGTAGTGCACAAGGTGTGGTTCAAACTACATTAACATTTGCACCTGGAACTAATCCTGATTTTGCGCAAGTACAAGTATTGAATAAAGTAGAAAGTATCAAGTCACGCTTACCTGATAGTGTGCAAAAAAATGGGGTGTCAGTTGCTAAAAATAACACTAACTTTTTAAAGGTTATTGGTTTTTATTCGACAAACCCACAGAAAACACAAGCAGATATTGCTGACTTTGTTTATTCTACCGTACAAGATCCTATTCGTCGTGTTCAAGGTGTAGGCGATACACAGCTGTTTGGTTCTGAATATGCTATGCGTATTTGGTTAGATCCAAATAAATTAAATTATTTTAATTTATCAATTGAAGAAGTTACTGCTGCAATTCAAGCACAAAATGCTCAGGTTACAGCAGGTCAGTTAGGTGCTTTACCTTCAACTGAAGGTCAAGAACTCAATGCTACAATTACAGCTCAATCTCGTTTAAAAAACCCTGAGCAATTTCAGAATATCTTAGTTCGTGTAAATACCGATGGTTCTAATGTCTTATTAAAAGATATTGCCAATGTTGAAATTGGTGCAGCCGATTATAATTTTATTTCTCGTTACAATGGTAATGCATCAGCAGGTCTGGGGATCTATTTAGCAACGGGTGCTAACCAATTAAATACTTCAGAACAAGTCGATAAAAAAATTCAGGAATTATCTAAAATTTTTCCCGAAGATATCAAATTTGCTTATCCTTACGATACAACACCATTTGTTAAATTGTCGATTAGTAATGTGGTTCATACATTAATTGAAGCAATCATCTTAGTTGTTATCGTAATGTATGTGTTTTTACAAAACCTTCGTTCAACTCTAATTCCGACAATTACCGTACCGGTTGTACTATTGGGTACCTTTGCGGTGTTATATATATGTGGATTTACTATCAATACGTTATCAATGTTCGCGATGGTATTAGCAATCGGTCTATTGGTCGATGATGCTATCGTGGTTATTGAAAATGTTGAGCGTATTATGCATGACGAAGGGTTGTCGCCTTATCAAGCAACAGTCAAGTCGATGGAACAAATAACCTCAGCATTAGTGGGGATTGCCGTAGTACTTTCTGCAGTATTTGTGCCAATGGCATTCTATGGCGGCGCAGCGGGTGGTATTTACCGTCAGTTCTCCATCACTATTGTTACGGCGATGTCTCTATCGGTTTTAATGGCGATCGTATTAACACCTGCTCTTTGTGCTCAAATTTTAAAAGCGCCAACTAAAGACGGTGTCGTAGTCAAACAATCAATCGCGGCGAAATTAGCTACTATTCCTCCATTTACTTGGTTTAGTGAAGTCACTCACCGCTTTTTTGGTTGGTTTAACAACTTTTATAATAAAAGTTTGCATCTATACGAAAAAGGCGTAATTAAATTTATTCGTTACCCTTTAATCAGCTTTGTTTGTTATATTTTAATTGTTATTGGTCTTATTTTTGGTTTCCAGCGCTTACCAACAGGGTTCTTGCCTAATGAAGACCAAGGTGTGCTTATTGTTATGGTAGAACTACCACCCGGTGCGACATTAGAGCAAACCATGGCAGTATTAGATAAAACGACTAAGTTTTATACTACAAAAAAAGCAGACTCTGTTAAAGAGGTATTTACCGTTGCTGGTTTTAGTATGATCGGTCGTGGTCAAAATATGGGGCTTGGTTTTATTCGATTAAAAGATTGGGATGAGCGTAAACGTTCAGATCAAAAAGTCGATGCACTTGTTGCAAGTGGTTATGGATTTGCATCTACCGTTACTGATGGTCGAGTTATTATTACAAATTTACCAGCGGTACCTTCACTCGGTATGGCAAATGGTTTCTCTTATATGCTTAAAGATTCGGCTGGTCTAGGACATGAAGCATTAATGGCAACATTCTTCAAAGTGTTAGGTGCAGCCAGCCACAATCCTAGTTTGCAACAAGTTCGACCTGGTAGTATGTTAGATGTACCACAATACAAAATTAATGTTGATTTTGAAACAGCTCAAGCTTTAGGGGTATCAGTCAGTAGTGTAAATACCGTATTATCAACGGCTCTAGGTTCGGCTTATATTGATGACTTTGTCTACAATAACCGAGTTAAAAAAGTCTATTTGCAATCCGATGCACCTTATCGAATGCTACCTGATGACTTTAGTTATTGGCATGTAAAAAATCAAAAAGGTGAAATGGTACCTTATGATGCTTTTGCAACTACTTCAAAAAGTTATGGTTCGCCATCGCTTGTTCGATACGATGGGGTTGCTGCAATGGGGATCAGTGGTTCTGCGGCGCCAGGTTTAAGTTCTGGTCAAGCAATGGCTATTATGGAGCAAATATCTAACGAGATATTACCTAATGGTTATACTTTTGACTGGACAGATATTTCTTATCAAGAACGCCAAACTGGTTCACAAACAACCACACTTTATATTATCTCAATAATTGTTGTGTTCTTATCATTGGCTGCGCTATATGAAAGCTGGACAGTGCCAATATCTATCCTATTTGTTATACCGCTTGGTATATTAGGTACAGTTTATGCAACTATGTTTAGGGGGCTTGATAACGATATTTACTTTATCGTTGGTTTATTAACCACAATGGGCTTATCGGCTAAGAATGCTATTTTGATTGTAGAATTTGCCAAAGATGCACTTGATAAAGAAGGTAAATCATTAATTGATGCAACACTTGAAGCATGTCGATTACGTTTACGTCCGATTTTAATGACATCATTTGCGTTCATTTTAGGTGTTTTACCATTAGCTCTCAATAGTGGTGCTGGTTCTGCAAGCCAGAATGCAGTAGGTACGGGGGTAATTGGTGGTATGTTAACTGCAACATTTTTAGCAATATTTTATGTGCCGTTATTCTTCTTGTTTGTGACAAAATTGTTTACAAAACATAAGAATAAACCTGTTTTATTAACAGAGCAAAATATGAGCAAGGATAACAAGTAGCTGTAATTAAATTACCTATACCTAACTGTTGCTAGGTATAGGTTGAAAAAAAATTTGAAAAGTTATTAGGTTCTTTTACAACCCTCTATTTTAAGTGAACAAAAATGCGCTACTTTAGTTAGCGCATTTTTTATATTCTCTATATTGCATTTATTATTGCTTATTAAAAAGTTTGCTATCACATTAAATTTGCTAATTTAGCAATAGCATTTTTAGTTGTTATACCCAAAATAGAACCAAAGGTCGAATAAACGATTTTGAAAGTCAGTAGGTTATTTTTATAGCCATTTTTTATATTCGCATTGTATGTATATTTTATTTGATAACGAAGCTTGCTTAAAAACTAATGAGTTGAGTTAGTAATAGTTAGAAGTAGAATTTTTAGAGAGGGGGTAAAGGGCAATCTCAATTTAGATTATTAAAACATTAATGATGTTTTTGAGTAATAAGTATTCGTTAAGTCTGATTATTTAATCATTTTATTTACAGTTTTTTATCAGCTGTTGCCCAATGTGAGCATGCGTGATTGCAATAGCTAACGCATCGGCAGCATCAGCTTGCGGGCTGGCGGGTAACTTTAATAATAACTTCACCATATGTTGAACTTGCTTTTTGTCGGCTGCACCAGTACCAACTACACTTTGTTTAACTAAACGCGCAGCGTATTCAAACACGGGTAAATCATTATTAACAGCCGAAACAATAGCAGCACCTCTTGCTTGGCCTAATTTTAAAGCAGAATCGGCGTTACGAGCCATAAAAACCTGTTCTATTGCAAACATATCAGGTTGAAATTGCAATATGATTTCACTCACGCCAGCATAAATACGTTTTAGACGAGTAGGTAAATCTTCAACTGATGTTCGAATGCAACCGCTACCAAGATAGGTTAAATGGCGTCCCGTTTGTTGGATTACGCCGTAACCCGTCAAACGAGAACCAGGATCGATGCCAAGAATGATGGCCATTAGAGTGTTGCTGCAACCTCGTCAGAAACTTCACCATTATGATAAACTTCTTGCACATCGTCGCAATCTTCAAGCATATCGATAAGGCGTAATAATTTAGGTGCAGATTCAATATCAAGATCGATTTTGGTCGCTGGTATCATTGAAACTTCAGCGGATTCGGCAACTAAGCCAGCCGCATCAAGTGCATCTTTAACTTCACCAAATGATTCAGGTGTTGTAAATACATCAATTGCGCCATCATCATAAGTCACTACATCATCAGCACCTGCTTCAAGTGCGGCATCCATGACTTGATCTTCATCAGTTCCAGTAGGATATGAAATTACGCCTTTTTTGGTAAATAAGTAAGAAACTGAACCATCGGTACCTAGGTTGCCGCCAGTTTTAGTAAAAGCATGGCGAACTTCTGATACAGTACGGTTACGATTATCACTTAAGCATTCTACCATTACCGCAGTACCAGCAGGTCCATAACCTTCATAGATGATAGTTTCCATATTAGTATCATCTTCACCACCAACACCACGCGCAATCGCTCTGTTCATGGTATCACGTGTCATATTATTCGATAATGCTTTGTCCATAGCAGCACGTAGACGAGGGTTAGACGCTGGATCGCCACCACCAAGTTTTGCTGCTGTTACGAGCTCACGAATGATTTTGGTAAAGATTTTTCCGCGTTTCGCATCTTGCGCTGCTTTACGGTGTTTGGTATTGGCCCATTTACTATGACCTGCCATAAAATTCTCCAGATTAATAATTTAAAAATCGCACTATTCTAGCAAACTTTTATCGAAAATTCATTACCTATATATTGATAAGTTTTGCCCTGTGTTGCATTTATTATTGTAAGAGTGAAAAAGTTATTCCATGAAGTGCAACCCCCACTATTGTTAAAGTAGCCATATTCCGCCCTTTTTGATATCTATTTAAAAAACTATGTTAAAAGCTGAATCATTTCACATTGATCAAGATCACAACTTTGTATTTTTGCTATTGCCAGCATCATTTATTAAGTAGATGATGCATTATCGAAACGTTTCGATAATCGTCATAATTAAACTAATACAGGGATTTAACTATGCGTAAAGGTCAATTATTGAATTCTGAAATTATTAAAATTTTAGCTAGAATGGGTCATACCGATCAAGTTGCAATAGGTGATGCGGGCTTGCCAATTGCTAATGAAATTCCACGCATTGATTTAGCATTGACTTATGGTGTGCCATCGTTTATGCAAGTTTTTCAAACCGTTTCACATGATATGCAAATCGAAAAGGTGATATTAGCTGAAGAAATCCTTACCCATAATCCACACATCCATCAACAAATCCTTGAACAAATAAAAAAAATAGAGCAGGTTCAACATAACTGTATCGACATTTTATATGTCACTCATGAGCAGTTAAAACAACAAACTCATCATTGTAAAGCTGTTATTCGAACAGGTGAATGTACACCTTTTGCCAATATCATTTTACAGTCAGGCGTGATTTTTTAACTTAGTTTGTAAAACAAACAAAAGAGTAATTTATGAATGAAAATCTTTTACAGCTTATCAACATCCATAAATCCTTTCCTGGTGTAAAAGCACTCGCTGGCGTTAATTTAAATGTGCGTGCAGGGCAAGTGATGGCATTGATTGGAGAAAATGGTGCGGGTAAATCTACTTTAATGAAAGTGTTGACGGGTATATACCAGAAAGATGAAGGTGAAATTATTTATTTAGGCAGCAAAGTAAACTTTCATGGACCAAAATCCTCACAAGAAGCGGGCATAGGAATTGTTCACCAAGAATTGAATTTAATACCACAACTGAGTATCGCCGAAAATATATTTTTAGGTCGTGAATTTACTAATAAATTGGGTTGCATAGATTGGCATAAAACGTATAGCGAAGCTGACAAGTTATTAGCCGAACTTCATCTTGATTATGATAGTCGACGGTTAATTAGTGATCTATCTATTGGTGAACAGCAAATGGTAGAGATTGCTAAAGTGCTGAGCTTTAATTCTAAAGTCATCATTATGGATGAACCAACCGATGCTTTAACCGATACCGAAACAACTTCACTCTTTACCGTAATCAAAAAACTTAAGCAACAAAATTGTGGTGTTGTCTATATTTCACATCGTTTACAAGAGATTTTTGAAATTTGTGATGAAGTAACCGTTTTACGTGATGGCCAATTTGTTGGCGAAAAAAAAATAGCTGAATTAAATGAAGATACACTTATTGAGATGATGGTCGGGCGTAAGCTTGAAGAGCAATATCCCAGAATTAATGTTGCTAAAGGTAATGTTACATTAGAAGTAAAAAACTTAGTTGGTCCAGGCGTTAATGATGTCAGCTTTTCTCTTCACGAAGGTGAAATACTGGGAATTTCAGGTTTAATGGGGGCAGGACGAACAGAATTAATGAAAATGATTTATGGTGCTAATCCGGCCGAATCAGGAAAAATACTATTGCAAGGAAAAGCGGTAAAAATTGCTTGCCCGCGTGATGGTTTAAATCAGGGAATTGTCTATATTTCGGAAGATCGCAAAAAAGATGGTCTTATTTTAGGCATGTCTGTTAAAGATAATATGTCACTGAACGCACTAAATTATTTTACCAATAAGTTCAAAAAGCTACGATTAGCCGAAGAACAACAGGCCGTTGAGGATTTTGTCGGCTTATTTAATATAAAAACGCCTTCTATCAATCAGATCATTGGTTTTTTATCGGGTGGTAATCAACAGAAAGTTGCCATAGCCAAAGGATTAATGACCAGACCAATGATATTAATTTTAGATGAACCCACTCGTGGCGTTGATGTTGGTGCTAAGAAAGAGATTTATCAACTTATCAATCAGTTTAAGCAACAGGGTTTAAGTGTCATTTTAGTCTCATCTGATATGCCAGAAGTACTCGGCATGAGTGATCGTATTTTAGTTATTTATGAAGGAAAAGTGACTGGGGATTTTGCAATTAACCAGGCAACACAAGAAAAACTTATGGCAGCAGCCGTTGGCAAAGCAGAGGAGAGCGCTGATGTTGCAAAATAAAAAACTTAAAAATTTATTAATTGAACAAAAATCCTTAATTACTTTATTGGTTTTAATCATTATTGTTTCTTGTTTAAGCGATAACTTTTTTACCTTAAACAACTTTTTTAACATCTTACAACAAACTTCAATCAATGCCATTATTGCAGTAGGCATGACCTTAGTCATTTTAACTTCTGGTATTGATCTGAGTGTGGGATCAATCTTTGCTTTAACTGGAGCCATTACAGCTTCGATGATTGGGGCGGATATATCGCCATTTATTGCGATTTTTGCTTCCTTAGTTTTAGGGTGGATATTGGGAACCTTTTCAGGATTTATTATCGCCAAAGGTAAATTACAAGCATTTATTGCAACCTTAGTTATGATGCTTATTTTACGAGGTGTAACGCAAGTTTATACTAAAGGTAGCCCAATTTCGACAGGTACCAATGATAATTCGGAATTATTTGAATGGTTTGCATTTGGGCGTGTACTGGGGATTCCTGTACCAATCTTTATCATGGCAGTTGTTTTTATCGTAGCTTGGTACTTACTAAAATACACACGTCTGGGCCGTTACATTTATGCATTAGGTGGGAATGAAGCGGCAACCCGTCTATCAGGTATTAATGTTGATCGCGTTAAAATCCTTGTTTATGCCATTAGTGGTTTACTTTGTGCATTAGCTAGCACTATTGAGGTGGCTCGATTGTCTTCAGCACAACCTACAGCAGGTACAGGTTATGAAATGGATGCAATCGCAGCAGTGGTACTTGGCGGCACTAGTATGTCAGGTGGGCGAGGAAAAATTTTAGGTACTTTGGTGGGGGCATTAATTTTAGGGTTTTTAAATAATGGATTAAATATGCTAGGCGTCGATGCCTACTATCAAATGATCGTAAAAGGAGTGGTTATTTTATTAGCCGTATTAGTTGATAAAAAAACCAATAAATAAGGGTATTAAATCGAGATTTTATTTTGGGAGAAAGTTATGAAATTTAAAAAAATGATGGCGACTGTGATTGCTTCTGCACTAAGTGTTTGTATTGCTTTTCAAGCCTCAGCGAAAGAGCGCATCGCTTTAGTTGTTTCAACGCTGAATAATCCTTTTTTTGTTACCTTAAAAGACGGTGCTGTAAATAAAGCGAAAGAATTAGGTTACGACTTAGTGGTATTAGATTCACAAAATAACCCTGCTAAAGAACTAGCTAACGTTGAAGACACCATCGTTAAAGGCGCTAAAATCATTTTGATCAACCCTACTGATTCAGAAGCGGTTGGTAATGCTGTACTTGCTGCTAATAAAGCCGGTATTGCGGTTATTACACTTGATCGTGCTTCAGTCAAAGGTGATGTGGTGAGTCATGTTGCCTCTGACAATGTTGCTGGTGGCAAAATGGCCGGTGACTTTATTTTTGAAAAATTGGGTGCGAATGCCAAAGTGATACAACTACAAGGTATTGTTGGGACATCAGCTTCTCGTGAACGAGGTGAGGGTTTTGTCAAATCTGTGCAAGCAAATCACTTAACTATTTTAACCGCACAACCGGCAGACTTTGATCGCGCTAAAGGGATGAACGTGATGCAAAATCTTTTAACTGCTTATCCGGCTGTGCAAGCAGTATTTGCAGAAAATGACGAAATGGCATTAGGTGCTGTTCGCGCCATACAAACCGCAGGTCGTAATGATATTATCGTAGTTGGTTTTGACGGTACTGATGATGGTGTTAAATCAGTACAACGTGGAAAAATGGCTGCAACTGTCGCGCAGCAACCCGACAAAATCGGCTCAATAGGTATTGATATTGCTGATAAAGTGATAAAAGGTGAAAAGGTTGATAGAAAAATTCCTGTAGAATTAAAACTGATAACTCAATAAAATTATCAAGGACGCATGACTGCGTCCAATTTCTAGTTGATTAGGAACAAAAATATATGAATAGTAAAAAATTAATTGTACTTGGTAGTGTCAATATCGATCATATCTTAAATGTCAATGAATTTCCCAAACCAGGTGAAACATTAACAGGTACACATTATAAGATCTCGTATGGCGGCAAAGGTGCCAATCAAGCTGTAGCAGCTGGACGCCTCGGTGCGAATGTGCAATTTATTGCAGCTGTTGGTAACGATGATTTAGGCAAAAACTTCAAACAACAGCTACAAAGCGATCATATTGATACCCATTCTGTTGCCGTAATCGACCAAGAAAATACTGGTGTTGCGCTTATTTTGGTCAATCAACAAGGTGAAAACCAAATTGCAATATATGCTGGAGCGAATGCTGCTGTCACACCTGAGTATTTAGATCAATTTGCTGACGATATCACAAAAGCTGATGCAGTCTTAATGCAACTTGAAACGCCCTTAGCAACCGTTGAGCAAGCCGCCAAGTTGGCTAAACAAAATAATACACAAGTCATTTTAAATCCTGCGCCCGCACAAAAATTATCTGATGAATTACTCGCTCATGTTGATATCATTACGCCAAATGAAACAGAAGCAGAATTTTTAACTGGTATAAAAATTATTACCGAGCAAGATGCACAGCAAGCAGCACAATTATTACATGATAAAGGGATCCATACTGTGATTATCACTTTGGGAAGTAAGGGCGCTTGGGTGAGTCATGCACAAAACGGCGTAATAGTGCCGGGGTTTCGTGTCAATGCTGTTGATACAATTGGTGCTGGTGATACCTTTAATGGAATGTTGATTACCGCGTTGCTAGAAGGCAAAGATCTAAAACAAGCTGTTTATTATGCACATGCAGCTGGGGCATTATCTGTGACCAAAGCAGGCGCACAAACATCCGTACCAACACGAAAAGAAGTCGATGATTTTATTCAATCACAACATTTATCAATGAGAAATTAACACTTGGCTACCATGAAAGATATCGCAAATTATGCGAAAGTATCTACTTCAACCGTTTCTCATGTTATTAATAACGATCGCTATGTTAGTCCGGCTATTCGCAGCAAGGTCGAGTCTGCAATAAAACAACTAAACTACACGCCATCAGCTATTGCACGTAGTTTAAAAAGTAATAAAACCTTTACTATTGGTATGTTAGTCACCACAAGTAATAACCCTTTTTACGCTGAGGTAGTGCAAGGTGTCGAGCGGAGTTGTTATGAACTCGGTTATAATTTAATTTTATGTAATACCGAAGGCGATCAGCAACGAATGCTCAACAATATTGAACATTTGTTACAAAAACGTGTTGATGGTCTATTAGCTATGTGCACGGAAACGTATTCTTTTCCGGAACAAATTTTTGACCGTTATCCTAAGTTACCCATGGTCATGATGGACTGGACGCCTTTCAAAGGCGTGTGTGATACGATTCAAGATAATTCATTTTATGGCGCAACATTAGCGACCCAGTATCTGATTGAACAAAATTATCAGCGTATTGCTTGTATTACCGGACCATTAAACAATACTCAGGCGCAATCGCGCCTTCAAGGGTATCGTCAAGCTATGCAGGATGCGCAATTAACCATTTTACAAGGTTACCAAGCGCAGGGCGATTTTCGATTCGCTTCCGGCATTGAGGCAATGCAGCATTTATTACAGTTGCCAATTCCGCCACAAGCTGTTTTTTGCTTTAATGATGCTATGGCTATTGGTGCTTATCAGGCTCTATATCGTAATGGTTTGAAGGCTGGAGAAGATATTGCTATTATGGGGTATGATGATATAGAAATTGCACAATATATGTCCCCTCCTTTGACTACAATCCATCAACCCAAAGAAGAATTGGGACAATTAGCGGTCGAAACCTTATTAAATCGATTGCATTATCCCGATGATGCACTGCATACCTTAACGTTAACACCAACGTTAGTTAAGCGTTTATCAGCCTAATTTTTATTTAAGCAAGTTGAACTAAAAAACGTTAAGTTCAATTGAATAATGATTAATACATGATAGTAAAAAAGCGCCTGATTCGGCGCTTTTGGATTGTAAAACAAGATATCAATAAAGAGTTGATTAACTCATTCCATATTGTTTTAATTTTTTGCGTAAAGTACCACGATTAATACCAAGCATATTGGCAGCTCTTGTTTGATTGCCACGGGTGTATTGCATAACCATATCAAGGAATGGGTGTTCAACTTCAGCTAACACTAATTCATATAAATCAGTAGGATCTTCACCATTTAGTTGTGATAAATAGTTTTTTAAAGCCTGCTTTACTGAATCTCGCAATGGTTTTTGTGTTATTTGGTCTTGTGAGTTTACAGTTGTAAATTTAAGTGCTGCAGCTGTAACGCGTTGTTCTGACATAGTATTTTTAACTCTTTTGGTTGTTTCTAATTTGAATAAAAAATGCTTTTAGTGTTTTAACTTGCTCACTTGTATTGCTAAGTACACTAAATAAGCGCCTAAATTGATCGCTATCAGCATAATAGTTGGTATACCAATTTACATGCTTTCTGGCAATCCGTAATCCTTTGTATTCTCCATAAAATTGATAAAGCTCATCAAGGTGTGTTAACACGATTTGCTCCACTTCATCAATTGTTTTTCTTTTTTTTAACTGTCCATGTGTTAAATAGAATGCAATTTCTTCAAATATCCAAGGTTGCCCTTGTGCCGCTCGGCCGATCATTATAGCATCAGCTTGCGTATATTGAAAAACATCTTTTGCTTGTTCCGGTGTACAAATATCGCCATTAGCAATGACAGGAATTGTCACATTTTGTTTTACCGCTCTAATCGACTCATATTCAGCCTCACCTTTGAATAAGCAAGCACGTGTTCTTCCGTGTATGGTTATTGCCTTAATACCACAATCCTGTGCAATTTGTGCGATTTCAATGCAATTTCTATGATTTTTATCCCATCCAGTCCGCGTTTTCAAAGTTACAGGTACGTCAACAGCACCAACAACTTTTTGCAAAATCTTTCTAATTAGCTCAGGATGCTGCATTAAAGCAGATCCTGCTAATTTTTTATTAACTTTTTTTGCTGGACAACCCATATTAATATCGATTAACTCAGCGCCATGTTTGACATTAAATTCTGCTGCTTTTGCCATTTCGTCGGGATCTGATCCAACAATTTGAACAGCTCGCACACCAATATCATCTGTTGACACCATACGTAATGCCGATTTATCTGTATGCCAAACATCTGAATTTGCTAAAAACATTTCTGATACAGTCATTCCAGCACCATATTTATGGCATAGGTGACGAAATGGTCTATCGCTAATTCCAGCCATTGGTGCAGCAATTAAATTATTTTTTAATTTTACCTCACCAATGCTAAGCAAATTGAGGCCGGCTATATTACGCATTTTTTCTCGAAGTTAAAAGGGGTAATGTTAAATTTTTACTTTTTTTTGCCGGTTATACGGCACCATTCGTCTTGCTCAATAACTGGATCTAACTCAAAATGCGCTTGATAAGCTAGGCAAACACTTTGTGCCTGCGATGCCAAAATGCCGGATAATCCTAATAGCCCACTTGGTTTAACCAGCTTATTTAGGTTTGGTTCGAGTTCTTTTAATGGACCGGCTAAAATATTGGCTACAATAACATCAGCTTGTAAATTATTGGGAATGTCGTTAGCAAGATAAAGCTGTAAATTATGGCTAACATTATTACGCTCAGCATTGTCACGACTAGCTTCGATAGCTTGTGGGTCGATATCGATACCAATAACTTGTTTTGCGCCTAATTTTAATGCGGCAATGGCCAAAATACCAGAACCACAGCCGTAATCAATCACAATTTTATTGTTTAAATCTAGACCGTCTAACCAAGTTAAGCATAATGCTGTAGTTGGGTGGGTTCCTGTGCCAAATGCTAGACCGGGATCTAACATCACATTAACCGCATTAGGATCGGGCACGTCTCGCCAACTTGGACAGATCCAAAGTCTCTTTCCAAACTGCATAGGATGAAAGTTATCCATCCATTCTCGTTCCCAATCTTTGTCTTCTAGTTGCTCAATTTTATAAGAATATTGGTCTAAATTAAGTATCGCTTTTAATTCATTAATATCTGTTTGAGCATCATACAGTCCGACTACATCGGTGTTTCCCCAAAGTTTAGTTTCACCCGGTAAAGGTTCAAAAACAGGATTATCATAAGTATCTTGAAAAGTGACTGATACAGCTCCCGATTCTTCTAGTTGTTCGCTGATTTGTTCAGCTAATTCATTAGTCGTATTAATTCTGAGTTGAATCCAAGGCATAATTTTTTCCTTTGTTGCCAAACATATTGGCTATAATAAAAACCACTAATCCAATAATTAAAGAAGGCACAATTGGGTGGAATGACAATAACTTAATATCATAACTGGCTAATAGTGTATAACTTATTGCACCAGCCAGCATTGAGCAGAGTGCTCCTGTGGCATTGGCTTTTTTCCAATATAATCCTAGTACTAAAGGCCATAAAAACACTGCTTCAAGCCCACCAAAAGCAAGTAAATTTAGCCAAATTATCATATTAGGTGGATTCCAAGCGGCAAAAATCAGTAAAGCACCAAAAATGAAGGTAATGGTAACTGAAATACGCGTTAGAAACTTATCACTTAAATTGCTATTGGTTTTAATGCTTAAAAATAGATCTTTAATCAGAACGGATGATACTTGTAATAACTGCGCATTAATTGTTGACATGATCGCAGCTAGTGGCGCAGCTAAAAAGATCCCCGCAGCAAAAGGTGGTAATACATTAATAATTAATGTTGGTACAATTTGATCTGGTATTGTTAAATCATCAATGATTGCTCGTCCCAAGCTACCAGATAAATGCATCGTTAACATTATGATTGTGACAACAATTGTACCAATAATAATTCCCTGATGCACTGCTTTGCTATCTTTGTAAGCCATGCAACGCACCGCGGTATGAGGTAACCCCACCACGCCAAAACAGACTAACACCCAAAATGAAGCCATAAACGGAAAATCCATAAAATGGTTTGGGCCTTGTGGTGTAAGCAGTGCTGGATCGATTTCTTGTAGTCGATGAATAATGGTTGTCATGCCGCCACCAGCATAGATAATCGCGCCAAGCAATAAAACGGCACCAATGATCATAACTAAACCTTGGAATGCATCATTTAATATACTCGCTCTAAAACCACCAAAAGCCGTATAAATAACGGTACCAATACCAAATATTAGTAATCCGCTATGGTAGGGAATACCTACTGATGATTCAAGCAGACGAGCGCCGCCAACAAATTGTACAGTCATAGCACCAATAAAGGCCACTATTAACGCGATACTTGCAAACCAAACAATGGTTTTACTTTTGTAATGCGCATAAAGCATATCGCTTAAGGTAATAGCATTATATTGACGTGCTAAAATAGCAAATTTTTTACCTAATATTCCTAATGATAACAATACGGTAGGGACTTGAATCATGGATAATAACACCCAACCTAAACCATATTTATAAGCAGCGCCAGGTCCACCAATAAACGAACTTGCGCTAATATAAGTTGCCGCAAGCGTCATGGCGAGTAAAAAGCCCCCCATGGTTCGATTACCAATAAAATAATCGGTAAATTGATTGACCTTTTTTCGCTTTATATAAGCATAGAGCGATAATGCAAATACAAAAATCAGGTAGATAACCAGTGGTAAAATAATATCGAAATGCATGGTTTGAATCACTTAGTCTGTTCTAAAGAGATATCTTTGAATTGAGATTTTACAACAATAATACATAACAAAATAAAAGCTAAAGGTGTCATTATGCAAGATAGTTCAAACCACAATGGTAAACCCCAAAAGCCTATTTTGTCACCCACGCAATAAGCGCAAATAATCCAAGCAATGAGGTAAATAGCCGTTAACAGCAATGATAACTTAGCTTCTTTTTTAGCTTGCTTAAAGCGAGTATCCATCTTATACAAATTGCCGATAAATAAAAGGTGGCTTAGAGTAAAAGAAACCGTAAAACTTAGCAAGTATATTGCAATTTATGCAATATAATATTTTAAATATATCAATTTTAGCAATAAAAAATTTACTATATAGTGTAGTGCATATCAGTTATGAATTACTCAACTCATGGAGAGAACAATGTCAAATTACTTTAATACTCTAAATTTACGTGAAAAGTTACATCAACTTGGTCAATGCCGCTTTATGGCGCGTGACGAGTTTGCATCTGAAGCCAATTTTTTGAAAGGTAAAAAAATTGTCATAGTCGGTTGTGGTGCACAAGGTCTTAACCAAGGCCTTAATATGCGTGATTCTGGTTTAGATATTGCCTACGCTTTACGTAAAGAAGCGATTGCTGAAAAACGTGCATCTTGGAAAAAAGCGACCGAAAATGGTTTTAAAGTAGGAACTTATGAAGACTTAATTCCGACAGCTGATCTTGTTATTAATTTAACGCCAGACAAACAACATTCAGCTGTTGTCAAAGCTGTTCAACCACTGATGAAACAAGGTGCTGCACTGGGTTATTCTCATGGGTTTAACATTGTTGAGGTGGGCGAAAAGATTCGTTCGGATATTACAGTTGTTATGGTTGCCCCTAAATGCCCGGGTACCGAAGTACGTGAAGAGTATAAACGTGGCTTTGGTGTGCCAACGCTTATCGCTGTCCATCCTGAAAATGATCCTAAAGGTGAAGGTTTAGCCATTGCTAAAGCATGGGCCGCTGCAACTGGTGGTCATCGCGCGGGCGTTTTACAATCTTCATTTGTAGCCGAAGTTAAATCAGACTTAATGGGTGAACAAACTATTCTTTGTGGTATGTTACAAACGGGCTCACTACTTTGCTTTGATAAGCTTGTTGCTGATGGTGTTGATCCTGCTTATGCATGTAAATTATTGCAATTTGGTTGGGAAACGATCACTGAAGCATTAAAACAAGGTGGTATAACGTTAATGATGGATCGCCTATCTAATCCTGCTAAATTACGTGCGAATGCTCTAGCTAAAGAGTTAAAAGTGATTATGACTGATCTTTATCGTAAACATATGGATGATATTATTTCAGGCGAATTCTCATCAACGATGATGAAAGATTGGGCAAATGATGATGCTAACTTATTAAAATGGCGTAAAGAAACTGGTGAAACAGCATTTGAAAAAGCTGCCGAATATCAAGGTAAGATCGACGAACAAGCTTACTTTGATCAGGGCGTTGTCATGATTGCGATGGTTAAGGCTGGTGTTGAACTTGCATTTGAAACTATGCTTGAATCTGGTATTTTAGCTGAATCAGCTTATTATGAATCACTACATGAGTTACCACTTATTGCTAATACGATAGCGCGTAAACGCCTGTATGAAATGAATGTGGTTATTTCGGATACAGCTGAATATGGTAACTATCTATTTGCTAATGCAGCAGTACCTTTATTAAAAGAAAAATTTATGCCAATGTTACAAGCGGGCGATCTTGGCAAAGCTATTCCAGAAGGTAGCGTTGACAATGCACAATTACGTGATGTAAATGAAGAAATTCGTAATCATCCAATTGAAATTATTGGTCGTAAATTACGTAGCTATATGACTGATATGAAACGCATAAATGTAGCAAGTTAATCAACTATCCTAACTAATAAAAGGTGTCAAATGACGCCTTTTATTATTTTAAAGTAAATATTCTCTATTGTTTGAATAAATGTTGACGTCATATCGACTAATATTAATCGTGTATATCAAAATCCTGTCACAGGATTGAGGATAACAGTACTACGATTTATCACTTACAATTTACTTCAACTTTAAGAAATGCTAGTTAATATATAGTAACCTTTAATTGGATGATAGCGACTTAACTTACTTGGTTATATGGCATTTTTTTGTATT
The DNA here is from genome assembly GCF_001693755.1 of Gilliamella sp. wkB171. Lineage (GTDB taxonomy): Bacteria > Pseudomonadota > Gammaproteobacteria > Enterobacterales > Orbaceae > Gilliamella > Gilliamella apicola_F. Next base: position 92,362 of record NZ_LYST01000043.1, on the reverse strand, counting down.
TTTTGGCAGCAAATAACGCTATGATATAGCCCATTTATTACTGAAATTTGAGTCTTAATACTCTTTTTATTTAAAAAACTTTTAAGTTTTAGCAAGACGCTTTAGTGAGTTAGAAAGCTATTTAAAAATTTGTCAAAACTAGTCAAATAAAAAAGCATTATGATTATCATCAACAACCTGCCATGCAGCTAAACAATGCATTGATTGCGTTATCAATAACGGTCGATATTTAACAACCCACACTGCAGTGAATGCAAACTATTTTTCCCAACTGATCTATATCTATCTACACCATATACCTGACTGTGAACCGGTTACCTAAGGTTAGGTGATATTTACAAGATTTCTAAACTATTTATACGGCAGTGAACTTAGCGGGTCGAGGAGGTCAATTATCTCGAATTTTCTAAACTACTTACAGAGTAGTGAATAAAAATACAGACTAATAGTAAAAATTACAGAGTGTTAATTAATTGTCCTATCTTGGGTATGAATAAAATCAATGTTAAAACGTCGAACTTATTTATTACGTTAGTCACAGGTTATCAGCAATATATTATTGATTTTATTTTCTTACTGTAACCAGATTAATTGATTGATTTCTTGCTAAGAATTATAAGGGTATAAATAAATTTTAGTTTTATTACAGCTGAATAAATAAAACAAAAAATTCCCCTTTTTTTAACCCTTTTTTTTCGCCCATTTTAAAAGTTAATAAAATCAATAGATTAAAAATAGCTACAAAAAAAGGGTTTTTAAAAGCAAAAATATCATTTACCTTTATCTGAACAACGATTATAGTAGGTCGTACTCTAGTTCACTGCCGTGTAGGTAGTTTAGAAATGCGCACTAAAAGTGTGGCAAATTGTGCAAAGGTTCACTGCCGTGTAGGTAGTTTAGAAAATACTTGAATCAGCCAATGAGTTCATAAACTCGTTCACTGCCGTGTAGGTAGTTTAGAAATGTGCAAATTGTGAAATTAAAATCCACAACTTGTTCACTGCCGTGTAGGTAGTTTAGAAACATTATTGCAAGATGTAAACAAAGGTTGGTTAGTTCACTGCCGTGTAGGTAGTTTAGAAATAAGGATAATCCAGCAATTATCATTGATCATGGTTCACTGCCGTGTAGGTAGTTTAGAAACAAAGAATTGGGCGATGCAACCGAGGCTGGTAGTTCACTGCCGTGTAGGTAGTTTAGAAAACTTTATGATGAATGGTGGAAACATCTTAGTAGTTCACTGCCGTGTAGGTAGTTTAGAAAGCTGCATCAATTAATTTTTTGAATTCAGTTAAGTTCACTGCCGTGTAGGTAGTTTAGAAATCTTTCAAGCGCTAAAGATCTGCTTAACTATTGTTCACTGCCGTGTAGGTAGTTTAGAAATGCACCGCCGAATGGCTCAACATAAATAGAATGTTCACTGCCGTGTAGGTAGTTTAGAAATGTTGCTGCAGATGCTATTTGCTGATTCAATTGTTCACTGCCGTGTAGGTAGTTTAGAAAAAGGAAAAAGTAGAGCAGATTAAACAACAAATGTTCACTGCCGTGTAGGTAGTTTAGAAATCTTCGACATCAAAAATTATCATACTATTCTCGTTCACTGCCGTGTAGGTAGTTTAGAAAGATTGCATATATAACTAGCGTTAAAAACATAAGTTCACTGCCGTGTAGGTAGTTTAGAAACGACTGCCCTATTGGCGTTCGGGTGAGAAATAGTTCACTGCCGTGTAGGCAGAGTTAAAAATTTTACAGAAATTTAGTTGTGATTAATATCTGGTTTACAATCATTTTATACCTTGGATAAACCAAGGTAATCTTCTTCCTATTAATTATCTCATCATCATTTAAAATTATCTAAATCGATCATAATCCTATCTCGCATTGATATTCTGTAAAGAAGTTTAATTTAAGCTATATGTTATGATATAAAAAAAGTCGGATCGAATCGGATCAATGATCCTTAAAAAAGATCCAAGTTAGATCGTTTTGATCTTTACCCATTACTGATAAATTTTTTAAAAATTAAGCAATTAAAAAGTTTTTATTTTAATTTATTATTTATTTTTTATCTAAGTTATGTTATCTTTTTGTGCAAATTTAGTTCAACTTTAAAAAGGGTAATATCTCAATGAAATTAGCTTTTCGACCAACTGATAGTTGGCGTTGGTATTTTGATAGTGATTATGATAGCTTGATGCTTGAAGTATCGCCCGAAATGCTATTTCGTTCATGTTATCCTAGTAAAATGTTGATTCCCGATGTTTTTGGCGAGTTTCCTTTTTCTGTCAGTGATGCAACCGCTTATTATCAATTTTTTGATAGCTGTCAATTATTGAATCTTAACGATTCGCAAAAAATTGAATTGTCGATAAATGCAATTGTTGCTGCCAATTTTTTAAAGCCACAAATGCCAAAAAGTTGGTACTTTTCACAGCAAATAACGGCATATCGACCTAAAATGGCCGATATTGTTGTAGTAAATATGCAAGAAGGGGGGCAATCAGTGTTTTTAATGGTCGTTGAAGCCGGCGAAAACGCGTCGCTTTGCATTGTTGCTCAACCGACGTTTGTGGCTATGAACAAAACCTTCTGTTTTTCAGAAGCGATTAAAGTGATGAATGATAGATTAATGCCAATTTCAACAAGTTCAATTGATGATATTCATAGTAAACATCCACTTGAGTTAGAAGCTATTTCTTAACTAATTCAATTTCAATATTACTTTTGGGTATACAGCTACAAGCTAAAATTCGATTTCCTCTTTTGATAGCAGCTTTAGTCATCGCTGTTACTTCACCACTTTTCAAAAGCACCTGACAACGTCCACAAATACCGGCACGACAAGAATAGGGCACAGCTATTTGATGTTGTTCTAATTGTTCTAAAATTGTTTGCTGATTATTACCTTTAATTTTTTTATCTTGAAAAGTAATTGTACAAGGTTGATAGTCTTTTCTTGATTCTTTAGGAAAGTTTTTAATATAATTTTTAGCTGGTTGTCGCTCCAGTACTTCTATCGGATCATCTAAACAGACGGTACCATGATTACGAGCAATCATATTCATACCAAAATCAATTTTATCCTCACTATCAGCTCTGAAATAGCGTAACGTTTTCAGCGGTTCATTATCGGTTGATAGTTTACTTGTTTCAACATTCATGGTTGTTACAACACATCGCGTACAGGGTTTAACAATATCAAATATAACTTGACCAATTTTAATGGTTTTCCAACCATCTTCTGCAAAGGGTAACGCATCTTTAATAATAATATTACCGCGAAATTGGCGAATATCGAGTTTTTCCGGGCATTGTTGTTGTAAATAATTAAAAGAGGATTGATTAAGTAACAGATAGGGATATCCATCAGCAAAGCTTACCGCTACATCAGAATAGTGTTTTGCACGTCGTGATAAATGGTTACCTACCCAACGTACTTGTACATCTTTTTGCAAGAACTGACTCATAAATTGATTGACACTAATTGGCGCAATATGCGAAGTAAAATGATTTTCCCATACTTGAGTAGGTTCAACATCTTGTGAAAAATCATCTAAATCAATAGCCATTGCTTGCTTAGAGGGTAATTGTAGATGAATCTTATTATCTACCAGTGTGGTTTCGATTTTTAATAACTGTGGATATTGTCTTGCTGTAATAAAAGTCCCATCGGGTTCACTTATCATCAAAACACGATCGTATTGAAAGCCGCCTTCGGTGGTGGTGGCTTTTTTTACGGGAATACCTTTCATGGATTTGCAGGGATAAATGTATAACTGATCAACTAACATCATGATAATTGTACTTAAGATTCAATTGTTAAATTATAGCTTTATTTGCCTACAAGTTATAGAAAATTATTTGTCAGACAATATTAGTAACATCTGATTGAGCATAATAAATTATTTGATTTTTAAAGTGTCATTTTAATCAATTAAATAGATTAAAGAGTTAATTCTTGATAGCTAATAGCCATGATATAAAGGTAATTTGTGCCATTAGGGGTCATAACCGATATTTCATCATCGACCTTATGACCAATTAATGCGCGGGCAACAGGGCTGTTTATTGAGATCCAATTTTTTTTCGGATCGAATTCATCGGTACCAACAATACGATAAACATGTATATCGCCGGACTCATCTTCTAGCTTTACCCAAGCCCCAAAAAATACTTTACCTTCCTGCTTAGGATCGGGATCAACAATTGTCAGTGTTTCTAAACGTTTAGTCAGAAAGCGTACTCGTCTATCAATTTCGCGTAATCTTCGCTTGCCATAAATATATTCTGCATTTTCACTGCGATCGCCAAGTGCTGCGGCATCAGAAACCGCTTGTGTCACTTGTGGTCTTTCTATTTTCCATAAATATTTCAGTTCACGATCGAGTGCCAAATAGCCCTCTCTTGTTATATAATTAGCTTTTTGCATAATAAAATTCTATTCCGTTAATCGATGATATACAGAGATACCATGATAAATAATCAAATTAGCCATATTATAGCCGGTGAACTCACGGTAAAACCAGAACAAGTTTTAGCGGCTATTCAATTATTAGATGAAGGAAGTACCGTCCCTTTTATTGCCCGTTATCGTAAAGAAGTAACGGGAGGATTAGACGATACCCAACTACGCACGCTAGACAGTCGTTTGAGTTATTTGCGAGAGCTTGAAGATCGTAAACAAACAATATTAAAATCAATCGAAGAGCAAGGTAAATTAACCACAGAATTAAGTGAAAAAATCACACAGACACTTAGCAAAACTGAGCTTGAGGACCTTTATTTACCTTATAAACCTAAGCGTCGTACCCGAGGGCAAATCGCCATTGAAGCAGGACTTGAGCCACTAGCTGATGATTTATGGCAAAGCCCACACCTTAATCCAGAAACCGAAGCAGAAAAATATATTAACAATGATAAAGGTATTGCTGATAGCAAATCAGCGCTAGATGGCGCACGCTATATTTTAATGGAACGTTTTGCTGAAGATGCCGCTTTACTTGCTAAAGTTCGTCATTATTTATGGAACAATGCCCATTTAGTGTCGCAGGTTGTTGCGGGTAAAGAAGAAGACGGCGCCAAATTTCGTGATTATTTTGCGCAAAGTGAGCTTATCTCTAAAGTGCCTTCTCATCGCGCATTAGCAATGTTCCGTGGTCGTAATGAAGGTTTTTTACAACTATCATTAAATGCTGATCCTCAATTCGAAGAGCCGCCAAAAGAGAGCTATTGTGAACAGATTATTACCGAGCATTTGGGTGTTCATTTTAATGATCAACCTGCTGATAAGTGGCGAAAGGCAGTAATTAATTGGACATGGCGCATTAAAATTTTAATGCACATGGAAACTGAACTGATGACGACTTTACGTGAGCGAGCAGAAGAAGAAGCAATTAATGTTTTTGCAGCTAACTTACATGATATGCTCATGGCTGCGCCTGCTGGTATGAAAGTCACGATGGGGATGGATCCCGGCTTACGTACCGGCGTTAAAATCGCGGTGGTTGATGCTACAGGAAAACTTGTTGCGACCGAAACAATCTATCCGCATACAGGACAGGCAGATAAAGCTGCGATGATAATTGCGGCCCTTTGTATTAAGTATCAAGTCGAATTAGTGGCGATTGGTAACGGCACGGCATCGCGGGAAACAGAACGTTTTTATCTTGATGTGCAAAAAAAATATCCCGAAGTGAAAGCGCAAAAAGTGATTGTTAGCGAAGCGGGGGCATCGGTGTATTCTGCCTCAGAACTGGCCGCGCAAGAGTTTCCGGACCTTGATGTATCATTACGCGGCGCAGTATCGATTGCGCGTCGGTTACAAGATCCATTAGCTGAACTGGTGAAAATCGATCCTAAATCAATTGGCGTAGGACAATATCAGCATGATGTAAGTCAAACACAATTAGCCAAAAAGCTTGACGCTGTTGTCGAAGATGGGGTAAATGCGGTAGGGGTTAATTTAAATACGGCTTCTGTGATGTTACTCGCGCGCATTGCAGGGCTTAACAAAGTCATTGCCCAAAATATTGTTGATTGGCGTAATGACAATGGTCAATTTTTAGACCGTAAGCAATTGCTCAAAGTTGCAAGATTAGGGCCTAAAGCTTTTGAACAGTGTGCAGGTTTTTTGCGTATCATGGATGGTAAAAATCCGCTCGATGCCTCTGCTGTGCATCCTGAAGCTTATCCGGTAGTTGAAAGGATTTTAGAAAAGAATCATAAATCCTTAAAAGAGATTCTAGGTGATAGCAGTTATCTTAAATCATTGAAAGCGGTTGATTATGTCGATGATCATTTTGGTGTGCCAACAGTCACAGATATCATCAAAGAACTTGATAAACCCGGACGTGATCCAAGACCTGAATTTAAAACTGCCCAGTTTGCTGATAATATCGAAACAATGGAAGATTTAAAAATAGGCATGATTATGGAAGGTGCGGTAACAAATGTTACCAATTTTGGTGCATTTGTTGATATTGGTGTACATCAAGATGGTTTAGTGCATATTTCAGCTCTTTCAGATAAATTTGTAGAAGATCCGCGATCGATTGTCAAAGCTGGCGATATTGTAAAAGTTAAAGTGGTTGAAGTCGATATTCCACGTAAACGTATTGCATTAACCATGCGTTTAGATGATGCGGTGACCACTAAAGCCGAAGTAAATAAAAGCCAGCATCGTAGCAATCACGTGCAAAAAAATCACAATGCACCTTCAAGCACCAATAGTGCAATGGGTAATGCGTTTGCTGCTGCTTTTAAAAAAGGAAAATAATAACTTTTTTATCTGCTTTAATTTATTTTAGCGAATTAAAAGGGTGATGATTTGTCATCCTTTTATTCAATCTATTTGATATTATTTTCATTTTTATCGTTTGTAGAAATCACTTTGAAATCTATTTTTTTTGGTATAGAATTGCACAAATTATATTCTATTTTGGACGAATAAATTTAACAAGTTTACATTTTTTGCTCCAAATAGACGTTTAATTTTATACTCGGGTATAACCAACATATTCTTTTCTTTAATTAGCTTTTCTTTTGTATTTTTTTAATGTCATTATTTTAGTTTTAAATGCAACATAGGAATGGATTTTAAAAAAATAGTTACTATTTTTGCATCTAGCAATAATTTCAAAACGACATCTCTTTATATTTAGATGCATAAAGTTGGTATAAACACTAACAAAAAGTAATAATCGATAACTGCTAAAAAGTTCACAATTTTTTTATCAAATGATAATTAATTTGTTCGTTCAAACTTCAACTCAATAATCTTGCTCAGCACTTTGGATAAGTTAATGAATAGAGGCTTAGAAATGAATAACATTATATATTATATAAAGAAAGTGTGTTTTGTTCGATTTAAATTAAACATTATAGTTTTATTTATATTGTTATTTTACAGTCGTATAACAATAGCAAATTACTCTATTATAACGGTAAATTATATCCATGGTAATCCTCCTGATATTCTTGCAAGTGCGGATACTAAAGTTTTAAACGGAATTAAAATCAAATTAAAATTAGATGATCTCGATCCAGTCGTTATTTCGCCGGGTAGTGCAAATAAGATTTCTGTTGCTTACAATACTTCACCTAGCCTTTATTCATTTGATGTCGATATTTCGAGTTTAAATGATAGTGATATTATTGATGTGGACGGGGATAAATTGTCGAGTATTGATAGTTTCGTCATTCAATCGATTAATGCTCAATGGCTTGACCAAAACAATAACATTATTGCTTCTGATTCTACAGCCCCCCTTGGTCGTGATGTATGCACGTCATCTACGGTTAATGCAAATTTATCGGTGAAGGTGACCATTACATTTATTGCTAAAACCCAATACGGTATTCCTGACACTTCAAAACCAAGAGAAGTGTCTAAAACATTTAAAGTAAGTGCTGATGATGGTATCTGTTACATCAGACCTGGCGTACTGGCATTGATTACAAACAATGGTTGGAGTGAAGGGAATAACTATGCTTCTTATGGCGCGGATACAATAAGTGTTGATCCTTCTTATAACAGTGATCAATTTACCTTTCATCAAGGCTTCAAGGCAACAGCAACAGATTTAAATGGAAACCATTTTCCAACTTATGGTTTTCCAGAGGCTCGTTTCAGAATTGTACCAGTCAATCCCATATCGGATTATAGTTATACCTTGGTCAAAAATCCCAATAGTTCATTAGTAAATACTGCTCGATCTTCAAGCGCTGATTCTAAAAGTGAATTTAAATTTACCAATAATGCACCTAAAAAAGGTGATAAATTTATAATATTAGTCACGAATAATCGGACGTTAGCCCAATTTTATTATACTTTTTCTATCAATCATTGGTTATATTTCTTGAATAACATACCTGGTAATTGGTCAAACTCGAATAAATTATGTCAACAAAATAATGATAGATTGCCAACACGAGCTGAGATCTCGAATTCTCCTTTATCTTACATTCCAACAACTAACGATAGTTATTATATAAAAGGCAATGGGTACAGAAGAGCAATCGGTGAAGGGTTAACGCCAGAATGGGGTAAAGTCTACTTCTATGCACCTTTAGATATTATTGGTCGAGATATGATGTCTGGATTGCCAAATTTAAAAAATTTAATCTACTATAAATTCTATTTCACAAATGAACAATCATCAGTAAAAGATGTATTGGGTAATAACAGATATTATAGTGTAGGGATAGTTGAGGGTAATGTTATTGTTGAACCTGGTTTGGCATATACTGCATGTGTTAAATATTAATCTGATGAACGTCATAATTTATCAAATCAAAAAGTTTATATTAGACATTAGAAGGTATTTTTATGATAAAAAAGAGATCGATAATGTATGTGATTAATAATATGTTTAAGTTTGATTCCAATATTATCCCAAAAAAACAAATGTTTTTTACATTACTTTTTACGATAGTAGTTTTTAATCTTTTTTTTAATATGCAAGAGGTTAAAGCATTATCTTCAACCGAGGTGAATGTGATTAAAAAAAATATCACTTATTCCCAACAAGTGATGAAAATAGGTTGTTTTTATTCGGATATAATCTATTTGCCTTTATCCGAAAATCAAAAGACAACATTAAATCAAGTTGACCTTGATGAAAGTGATATCGTTAAAAATACTTGCTTTGATAATAAACACGATATTTGTTGTCATTTTTCTGAGCCAATTACATTTTTTACCTCATCAGCAGCAATAACTGAACTAGGACAGAGGTATCAAACAAGGATGTTTGAACTTAATCATTTTGACCTCAACCGTATGTGCCATTTACACACCACTGTACACATTCAATAAATACAATATTTGAGTTATATAAGAAAATTATCAGATACACTATTCAACCTTAAGTTGATAATTGTCACTGTATAAAATATAAGTATTTTTCTTAAAAAATATAAAAAGTTTGATTATTACTCAATTCATTGTTACTTAACGTTGAATTTATTGTGATAAGACCGGTAAAAGATATTGTAATCCAGTAGCGAATGGGCCTTGGCAATGTCGATGAATAATAACTTTATCTCAACGATTTGAGTTCTGCCAATATTCTGCACACATCCTCGATGTATAACGTAAAGTTGTTGGTACCGATTGAGCATTTTGTTTAGTGATGAATAATGGCGGAAACAGATTGGGGAGGTTTTAATTAAAGGAATTTTATCTTTTTTTGCCCATTATCAATCTTACAAATAGACGCTGGGAAGCGTAATATTATGTAAACCATTATTTTTTAATTGCATGGCAAAAAGTTCGACTTGATCTTGCGTGGCGGGTTTCCAAGTTTTGGCTATGCCGTGTACCCCATGATTATGAAAGGCATTTATTCTAATTTTGATATTCGGATCGATATCCATTAAAAATTGTGCAAGATGCGTGGCATTATGTTGTAAGTCAGTATGCTCAGGAATGATTAAAAATCTCACTTCGTAGAGTTTGTTGATTTTCGCCAGGTAGGCGATAGTTTGTTTTACTCGATGGTTATCTCGACCGGTTAGTTTTTTATGTATTTGGCTGTCCCAAGCTTTCAGATCAATCATTGCTCCATCAAGTACAGGTTGTACTTTTTGCCAGCCAGATTGTGACAAATAACCATTGCTGTCTATAAAACAGGTTAAGTGTTTTAAATTTTGGTCTTGTTTAATAGCACTAAAAAGTTTTGTAATGAAAGGGAGTTGCATAGTGGCTTCACCACCACTAACGGTAATTCCTGTTAAAAAAGGTTGGTATTTTCGAATTGTTTGCAAAATATCTTCAACACTGTAACGGTAAGTCATGGGCGTTGAATTATGGCTACAGGTGTTTATGCAGGTATCACATTGCTGGCAAGCTGATGTTTGCCAAATAACTTTATTATCAACTAGGTTCAAAGCTTGATGAGGACAACTAGATACGCAACTACCACAATCACTACACAAGGATATGGTGTAAGGATTGTGGCAGTTTAAACACTTAAAATTACAGCCTTGTAAAAAGATGACCAAGCGATTGCCTGGTCCATCAACACAAGAAAAGGGTAACAGTTTATTAACGATTGCCCATGATTTGTTCATGACTAATCACCCGAGGTGTACGACATAGATAACTGTTATTAACAGTATCTTGTGCAGCTTCACTACCTAAAAAAGTAGTATTGATACGAGAACCTTCTTGTTTATACTTTTTGATATCTGATAATCTCACCATATAACCCGTTACACGAACTAAATCATTACCACTTATATTAGCGGTAAATTCTCTAAAACCAAATTTGAATGCCGCTTTGCAAATTTGTACTAAGGCTAATGGATTATTTTTAATCGTTTCATCAATCGTTAAAATATCGCTGATACCTGACGCATAATATTTATGGTGTTTAAACAGCGCCATAATGTGGGTGACCGGATCCGGTTCATGCCCATAAGGGATACGTAATCCCGGTGTTGCTCCTCTATCAGTACTAATGCCGGACTGTGCATGTAACATGGCTTTACCATGCCATGCATGCTTAATTTCATGACTATCAACAAAGTCGGCTAGTTGTTTAGAAATGGTGGTAGCTAGCTCATTGGCATCTTCATCGACACCGTAGCGACCGGCTAAGTTAGATTTCTCTTGTAGAATATTTACCGCTTCAGCCATGGCATAGACACCAAACATAGGCGCAAAACGATTGGTATCAATCAATCCTTCTTTAACCAAAAAGCTATTTTGAAAGAAGTTAGATTTTTCATATAAAAATGCGGAGCGGGCTTTGATTAAATTCAGCTGTAATTGACAGTAGAAAGGTAGGGTATTTTGCAAAAAGTCGACAATATTTTTACTGCGTAGTGCAACTTCCTTTAAGTTGATTCTTGAAAGGGTACTACCGCCACCCGCAACAGGAAGAGAGTTATAACAGCTTACAACCCCATAGCCTTTTTCATCAAAATCTTTTTTTATCATCATATTATTGGCAATATGTGGTTTGGCTGTTTGGCAAATATTTTCAATGGCTGTATTTAGTAAAGATTCGGGTGTGATGCTTTCGTCATAAATAAACGTTAAATTAGGGGCGACTTGTTTAAGTTCGCGATCAACACGTAAAATAGTTCGACTAATAACATTGTCGGTCGGTCCAATGTTGGCATGCATAAACGCATCAGGTAAATTGCGATCAAGCATAATCCAAAAACGTTTTAATCGCGGGTAAAGATCTGATTCTGTTAAATTGCCAACATAAGGAAGGAGCACTTGGTCTAAACAACCTAAATAAACGGGCATGCCGGTAACAGATGGAACATGATGATAAGCAATTGTCAGCATATTTAATGCATCATCAAAGCTTTTTGCCGGCTCAAGTTCTAAATATTCTGATCCTTGCTTAAGAAATTTTTCATAATCAGGTAATACATATCGAGGCTTGTATGGGGCATGACCTTCATACATATCACAAATTACACGCTCATCTAAAGCTTGTTTAGTCTCACTATCCAAATCAACATAAGGTAAATTATTTTCGGCGGCTAAAGCGAGTAAGTTAGATTTTTGTTTTGGTGACAAATTGGGATCTGTCACTATGTTATAACAATTTTGTTGAAATTCAGTCATGTCCATTATCACCTCGACACTTAAAGTAAGTAGAGCAAACTTATGTTAATATTGAATTTTGTTGCTAGCTAGCTAAAAATATTAATACTTTTATGCTTAATGATTTTTGACTAAACTTAACAACAAAATTTTTATCGTATTAATTATTGTTTATTTATCCGTAATGAATGGTTTAGGTTCATAATCGGATGCATTAATAGGCGAATGTGCCTCAAAATATTGTTTTACTGCATCGGCATCTCTATATCCAGTATCAACATAAGTTGGTAAAGTATTTGTCACCGGATAGCCATCTCCACCCGCAGCTAAAAAGTCGAGTGTGGTAATTCGATAAGATTTTTGTAAATCTATTGGTTCATCTTTAATTTTTACATTATCGATACTGTCACCAGTGCGTGTTAAACTAATATTTTTTAAATGAGTAAAGCCACCTGAACCCGGTTTTTTACTTAATGCGACTTTCAAATAATCAAGTAATTGTTTGCCGGTTAATTCAAAATAAACAACGCTATTACCAAATGGCTCAACTTTTAAAATATCGCGATAAGTAATATCGCCTTCAATGAGTGAATCACGAATCATACCACCCGACATGATGCCTATATCAGCATTGGTTTTTTCAATAAATGCACTTAATAAGAGTTGCCCCATATTACTTTGTTGATATCTAACAACACTACGGTCACCTTCTAATCGGCCAGTGAGTTCACCCGTTTTAATCAATAATTGTTGCTTACCTTGTTCTTGATAAGGTTGTAAGGTTTCTAATAACTTTTTATCTTGTGGTATCTCTTTAGTGTAATATTCGAGTCGTTTAGTATCATTACCATTATCCACTTCTTTTTTTAGATTGATTGGGATTAATTGGTAATTTTGTAGGGTTATTTTGCCATTTAAAAAGATAAAATCTGCACGACCAACGTATTTGCCCCATTCATGAGCTTGAACAATCCAAGTACCATTTTGTTGATCTGGTGCACAAGGCGTTCCGGGTACATACTCAGTAATACGTTTATTTGGGCTGGCCATGCAAACAGGATTTTGAGAGTGCCCACCCACTATCATATTCAATTCACCAGTTGGTAAGCCTCTGGCTAATTCAACATCGCCTGGTGCCATTGAACCATGTTCACCATTTTCGTAATGCCCCATATGGGTGACGGCTATTATCATATCGGGGCGTTCAGTTTGTTTTATTTGAGTAATAACTTTTTGCGCTTCGGGTAGTGTTTTACGAAATTCGATACCATCGGTATTTTTAGGTGAAGCAAGCGTGATAGTATCGTCAGTTGTTAAGCCAAAAACCGCTATTTTAATGCCATTCAAGTCAAACATTTTATAGGCATCAAAGACTCGATTATCAGTGTCTTTAAAATAAGTATTGGCTGATAGAAAAGGGAAGTGCGCTAGTTTTTGCTGTTCACGAATAATCGTGAGTGGGTGATCAAATTCATGATTACCAACAGCCATTGCATCGTAACCAATCTCGTTCATACCAATAAAATCGGGCTTAGCTTGTTGTACATCAGATTCAGGAACACCTGTATTAATATCACCACCTGATAGTAGCAGTAATTTACCACCTTTATCTGCTACTTCTTTACGAATTTCATCAACCACCGTTTTTTGGGCGGCAAGCCCATATTCGCCAATATCATTTTGCCAAAAGCGGCCATGATGATCGTTGGTATGTAAAATAGTAAATTGATAAGTTTTATTTTTTTCCCAATTAGGTCCAATTGGTTGTTTAGTTGCCACAACAGCAATTGCATTAACCGAAAATAAGCCTAAAACAATCAGCAGTGATAGTTTTTTATTTAATTTTAAATACTTCATGGTGTCTCCTAAATCCTGATGCAAAACGCCTATTCAGTTATTACTTTAAAAATAAGCTGAGGTTGCTTAGCGCTATCACTAATAGTGATATTGTCATAAAGCTTTTGCTTAATGGCATCTAACTTGTCTGTATTGGCATGAATAGTGAGTAGTGCTTCACCTTCGGCAACTTTATCACCTACTTTTTTATGTAATACAATGCCTACAGCTGGATCGATAATATCCTCTTTAGTTGCACGACCTGCACCTAATTGCATAGCAATAATCCCAATTTGATCTGCAATAATTCTTGAAACATAACCCGATTTTAATGCAGGTAGGGCTATTTGATAAGGCGCGCTAGCGAGTTTTTCTGGGTGATCAACAACCGAACTATCGCCGCCTTGTGCTTCAATCAAATCTTTGAATTTTTGGATAGCTTTGCCATTTTTGATGACCTCTTGCAGTTTTTCTCGCGCTTCTTCTAATGTTTTAGCTTTATTAGCAAGAACAACCATTTGGCTACCAAGCGTTAAGACCAATTCGGTTAAATCAGCAGGACCATGCCCTTTTAAGGTATCAATGGCTTCTTTGACTTCAAGTGCATTACCAATAGCAAAACCTAGCGGCTGTGACATATCTGAGATAATCGCCATGGTTCTACGGCCAATTTGATTACCAATATTCACCATTTCGTGTGCTAATTTTTCAGAGTCTTCCATGGTTTTCATTAATGCACCATCACCCGTTTTGACATCAAGCACAATGGCATCGGCACCGGCGGCTAGTTTTTTACTCATAATTGAACTAGCAATCAACGGAATAGAACCGACTGTTCCTGTTACATCGCGTAGTGAATACAATTTTTTATCTGCTGGTGTTAGGTTGCCTGATTGCCCAATTACCGCAACGCCTTTTTGATTTACTTGGTCAATAAATTCTTGTTTACCTAATTCAATTTTAAATCCTGGAATGGATTCAAATTTGTCATTGGTTCCACCTGTGTGACCAAGGCCACGCCCTGACATTTTGGCAACAGGAATATCTAATGCCGCAACTAAAGGCGCTAAAACTAAAGTTGTCGTATCACCAACGCCGCCAGTTGAATGTTTATCGACTTTTATACCTTTAATCGAAGATAAATCAACCGTATCACCAGAGTGCATCATTGCGCTAGTTAAATCGGCACACTCTTTTGATGTCATTCCTTGAAAATAGATCGCCATTAATAGTGCGCTAACTTGATAGTCAGGAATGGTGCCATTAGTATAGTTGGTGATAAAAAATTGGATTTCTTCAGTTGTAAGGGGATGACCGTCACGCTTTTTTTCAATAATATCTACAAATCTCATTAAATTTCTCTCTTAATATCAATAAATCAAGTTAGTGTGTTTGAATTTATATAAAGTGAGTCACTTTATATTTGTCGAATAGTGTCGACGTAATTAACATAACTTTAATAATACCTAGATTATTAAAATTATTTTATTATCAATCTTATTAACTAAATAAGATTTAATCTAAATCACTCGGTGAAAAAGACCAAGGTAATAATTCACCTACTGTGGTTTCCTGAATTTTTCCATGCATATTAGTTAATATAACAGGCATATCTTTAGCACAAAATTCGCTAATCACTTGGCGACAAGCACCGCAAGGTGAAATAGGACCATCTGTATCACCAATAACCACTAATTTTTTAAATTTGCGTTTACCTTCCGACACAGCCTTAAAAATGGCAGTGCGTTCAGCGCAGTTAGCTAATCCATAAGAAGCGTTTTCAATATTACAACCTAAAATTGCTTCGTCATCTTCGGTGATAAGTACTGCACCCACCTGAAATTTAGAATAAGGAACATAGGCTTTTGAACGAGCGGTTTTAGCAAGTTCAATCAATTTTTCAATTTTCATGGTGTTAGTCCTTTTTAGTTTCAATTGTACTATTTATTTGGGAGTGATTTTTTGCTGGTGATTGTAAGTCTAGTTGATATACACCAAAGCCTAAATTGTCTTTATCGATAAATTTTATTGGATAAAGCGAATTGTGTTCAATATACGCTTTGGCTTCTTTACTTGGTGAAGACTCAAAGCGGATATCTAATTTTGTTTGACTCGATATTGGCGCTATTTGCCAATTATTATCGGTGGTGACATTAACCACGCCTTTTTCTTTTGTGGTATTCGTAATATATGCAGATAGAATGACTCTCAAATCGTCGGGCGAATTGAATTTAACATTCTTACCGCCGGTACCAGGAAAATTACCGGTATAAGCCCGATAATTATTAGTCGCTATTAAAAATGGCTGTTTAACATCAATTGGTTTTTGCTGATAAGTGAGATTTTTAATACGTTCAGCATTGGCATTGATCAATTGGCAATTGCCATCGTAACGTGCGGGTTGTGTTACATCTATTTCATAATTCACGCCATCAATGGTATCAAAATTATAAGTTCTAAAGTGCTCCCAATTGATTAAGTATTGAGGTTTATCAGACTGTATGTCAATTTGATTATAAACACCCGCTGAACATTCCAGCCACTCTTTGACATCTTGACCAGTAATTTTTACCGCAGATAAAATATTTGGATACAAGTAAATATCGGCTGCATTTCTAAACGTGAGATCACCTTTTTTTACATCCACATAAGCTGAAGGATCATTTTTTCGACCACCCGCTTTAAAGGGTGCAATTGCTGATAAAATTGGTAAGCCATCCAGATCAGGATCGCCTTGAACAAACTGTTTTACGTAAGCTATTTGCGCATCACTAATGATTTGTAATGCAGATGTATCTTCCACTAATGCTAAATAACTATTGATATCGGTTGATACTTTACCAATTGGTTTGCTGACAAATTCACGGGTAGCTTGGTGATCGTGTTTTAATACTTTAGTAATATTTTGGTCGGCCTCAACCAGTGCTTTTTTATTTTTGATGTCATAGATTGGCCTAGCTTCGGATTTTCCTGAAGTGACCTGCCAATGATCCTTATTGCCATCGAGTACTAAATCAACGACACCTAAATGACTCCCCCATTGACCAGGCATGACCGCTGGAACATGGTTGATATTGCCTGTTTTAATATCGGTATTAGGTAAGGATTTAAAATCGTCACCCGGGAAAACACCATGCGAATGACCAAACATAATGGCATTGATACCTTCGACTTGACTTAAATAATAAACAGAATTTTCGGCTAAGGCTTTATACGGGTCTGCTGACACACCAGAATGTGCGATAGCTATAATGACATTTGCTCCTTGCTGTTTCATCTCTGGCACCAGTTGTTTAGCGGTTTCGGTAATATCTTTAACTACCACTTTACCCTCTAAATTCAGTTTGTCCCATTGCATGATTTGCGGTGGGACAAAGCCGATATAACCAATTTTGATTGTATGATTATGACCATCAGTATCAATTACTGGGGTATCAACAATAATGTAGGGTTTGAAAAAAGGCTTATTGGTTTTTGCATCATATACATTCGCATTTACATAAGGAAATTTAGCTCCCGATAGGCTTTTTTGCAAAAAGTCTAAACCAAAATTAAACTCGTGATTGCCGATATTACCAACTGTGTAGTTAAGGGTGTTTAATGCTTTATATACTGGGTGGATTTCACCTTGTTTGAGCCCTTTATTTTTAGCATAATCGGCCATTGGGCTACCTTGAATAAGATCACCATTGTCAACCAAAACACTATTTTTGACTTCTTGTCTTGCTTGATGAATTAAGTTAGCGGTTTTTACTAACCCAAAAGTATCAATATATTGATCTTTGAAGTAATCGTAATTCATCATATTGCCGTGAAGATCACTTGTTTCGATAATTCTTAAATCAACTGTTGCTGCATAAAGTGAGCCAGAAATTAATAGGGTTAAAAGGGGGAGTGTTATTTTGTATTTTTTCATGTGAATCTCCTATTGCTCTGGCATTGTTATCCGTTAACTTGTTTTAATAATAATTTTTGGTACTGAGTAAATCTTGCAACGATTGCAGGATGATATTTTGTACCAGCAACGGCCTGTTTCAGGTCCTGTTTATCGGCTAGTGTAAAGCAAGATAAAACATAATCGGTTAAGTGTGTTTTAATTGAATCTTCAATAAAAGCGGCATCAATACCACATAGGGTGATATCGAGTAATTCTAATCTTGAAAAATGAAATATTGATTGGGCAAGTTGATATTCCTTCTCAATATCAGTGCCAAAAATGCCTGCATCATCGGTATTGAGTGTTATACGAACGCCATTTTCGTACAGTTGTCGTATTGGGTGATTGTGAAGGTCACCTTGTAATTCATTGACTAAAATGCGATTACTGGTTAATGCTATTTCTAACGTAACGTTTTTAGCCACTAATTGTTGTATTAAATTTTGATCTTCAATGGCGCGAATACCGTGCCCAATGCGGCTAGCTCCATGTTTAAGTGCATTAATGATACTTTCAGCCGATTCAATTTCGCCAGCGTGATAAGACTTTTTTAAGTTTAATTTTGATGCAAGCTGATGAGCTTTTTCAAAATCATCAAAATGTCCTGCTTTTTCATTACCAGCAATATTAAATCCCGTGATAAATGGATGAGGATTCTTTTCGATAAAACGCAACGTATCATAAACTAGTTTAGCGCCAAGATGTCTTACACCAATAACATGGTATCGTACCGTGATATTAAATTGTTTTTGTACATCAATAATGGCGTTATCCATTTGTTGTAATGTTTGATGAAATTTATCTTGATCCCAAATGATGTTACCCGCATTTTCTGTTGCGCAGATGTGATAAGGCGAAAGAAAGAGTTCGCAATAAATTAAGCCTTGTTTGGCGTTTCGATAAAGAAAATCATAGGTAATCAGGTAATAATCTTCGGGCGTTTTTACAAAATTGGAAACAGTATCATAAGTCTGAATGAACTGAACAAAATCAGTTTCGTCATAGCGGTATCGCCCGTAAGGGTAAGCATCTTTATCATATTCGCCAGATGAATAACATAATGATGGGGAAAATGGCATATGATTCTTATCAGCTAACGTTTTAGCCATTAAAGGCGTTATGCTACCTTCTACGTGTTCATGTAATATTACTTTCGGAACTATTAGCTTATTCATCGAGTCTTTATCTTGTTAACTAAGCGTGTTGAGCGCTGAAATCATGATTAATAAGTGTTTTAAAACATTGTCGTGAATCTTAAGTTATCTACGTTGTTTGCTTTATTCTACCTTGATAAGGATCAACATTTCCATACATTTTATGTGACTTCTTGATAATTTTGTGAGGTAGTCAATCGTTTATGAGTCATTAATAGGCAACTAATTGATTTGTTGCCTTAATATAGTGTAGACCGAATGTTAACAATCAAGTTATCATTAAACTGTTTTTTACTTAATAAAGGTAATATTTAGCATTTCTACTTAATTTACCATCAATTATTAACAAAATGATAACTTAATTGTTGGTGTATTAATTTAACTTACTGTTTTAGCTGTTGTTAATTTACTTGTATCGTTTTTAAATATTAATAAAAAGATAATAGCAAGAATTAATGAGTAACCAGCAAAAATAAGCCAGATGGTACGCCAATCAATAATGCCACCTGTAGTGTAATGATCAACAACAATGCCGCTGATAGTTGAACCTAAATAAGCACCAAGACCATTAGTCATAATCATAAACAGACCTTGTGCACTATTACGAATCGTTGGTGAAACCGATTTTTCAACATACATTGATCCTGAAATATTATAAAAATCAAATGCACAACCATAAACAATCATTGATAATAGCAATAGTACAAAACCAGCAGGAGAAGGATCACCATAGGCAAATAAGCCAAAGCGTAGCACCCATGCCAACATACTGATTAACATCACATATTTAATACCTAAACGTTTCATAAAAAATGGGACAAATAGGATAAATACGACTTCTGAAATTTGCGAAATGGAAAGTAATACTGATGGGTATTGTACCACTAAGCTATCGGAATATTGTGGGATCTCGGCAAATGAACGTAAGAAAGGGTTACCAAACGTATTGGTGATTTGTAAAATACCACCAAGTAATACAGCAAATATGAAAAATATTGCCATTCTTGGTTGTTTAAATAGTACAAATGCATCTAATCCTAAAGAACTGACCAATGATTTTTCTTTACTGTCATTTTTAGTTGTTGCGCTGACAGGTAAACTTAGTGAATACAGGCTAAGTAAAATAGAGCTACCTGCTGCTATATAAAGTTGCATGTTGCTCAGTTCTAATTTTAAAAAGCTCACTAACCACATCGCCACAATAAAACCAATGGTACCGAATATTCGGATACTAGGGAATTGGCTGATAACATCAAGGTTTTTTGATTCTAAACAAGAGTACGAAATTGAGTTTGAGATTGCTATTGTAGGCATAAACGCTAGACAATGAATTAGCATGACTGCCACCATCATAAATGGAGATGTGATTGATGCAGCAATAAATAGTGTAATTGCACCAATTAAATGACAAAGCATAAATAGGCGATTAGCCGGTATCCATCTGTCTGCTACTACACCGAGTAAGCCAGGCATAAATAAAGAAGCGATCCCCATTGTGCCGTAAACTGAGCCTACAGTTGTGCCACTAAATTTTAGTGTCTCCATCATATAAGAACCTAGGGTAATAAGCCAGCTACCCCAGATGAAAAATTGTAAGAAAAATATAACTTTAAGTTGTACCTTGATATTCATTTCGATTCCTTATTAAACGAGATCTTTTATACCCTATTGTTAAAACTAATGAATAAATTTTAAATATTACGTCTGATAAGTATTCAACTTTCAGACAATTAACTTATGCAGTTTATTAACTTAAAACAGCTTGGTAATGAAATGTTACTCAGTTAGTTCACTGCCAGCACTGTTTATTACATAAATTATTGATCAAAAAAAATGGCAGAAATTCTGCCATTAATTTAATTTGAATTCAGTAATACCGACTCTAAAGCAACAGTGATCATCTCTTTAAAGCCTAGCTGTCGTTGTTCTGCCGACATAGCTTCACCTTTACGGATATGATCTGATACAGTACAAATTGCTAAGGCTTTGGCGCCATATTCGGCTGCGACACCATAAATGCCTGCCGCTTCCATTTCAACACCTAAAATGTTGTATTTTTCCATTACATCAAACATTTCAGCATCAACGCTGTAAAATAAATCTGCTGAAAACAAGTTGCCGATTTTAACATTGACACCTAATTTTTTTGCTGCATTAACCGCATGGCAAGTCAGATCGAAATCAGCAATTGCCGCAAAATCATTGTCTTTAAAACGTTGACGATTTACTTTTGAATCAGTACACGCGCCCATGCCTACAATCACATCACCGACATTAACATCAGGGCTAATTGCACCGCATGAACCGATTCGGATAATATTTTTTACACCATAAAACTTAATGAGTTCTGTTGCGTAAATTGAACATGATGGAATACCCATTCCATGCCCCATAACCGAAACTTTTTTACCTTTATAGTAGCCGGTAAAACCTAGCATAGATCTGACATTCGTCACTTCTTTTGCATTTTCTAAAAATGTTTCTGCAATAAATTTTGCCCGAAGTGGATCGCCTGGCATTAAAACTGTTTCGGCAAAAGCATTATCATCAGCATTAATATGTGGGGTAGACATCAAAATCTCCTGAATATCTTTTTCTAAAAAATTGTCCTACTTTAAATAAAATGGTTACTTCTTAATAAATGATTGACCATAATCCATTGGTGACAAATCAAAATAGTCCGCAACACTTTGCCCGATGTCAGCAAAAGTTTTACGATGACCTAATGAACCAACCGGAACACTATCACCATAAACTAAAACAGGTATGTGCTCACGAGTATGATCTGTTCCGGCCCAAGTTGGATCGCAACCATGGTCGGCACTAATAATGAGTAGGTCGCCCGGTTGGATTAAGGCTAACATTTCAGGCAGTCTACTATCGAAATATTCAAGTGCTGCGGCGTAACCAGCAATATCTCGGCGATGACCGTATGACGAGTCAAAGTCAACAAAGTTTGTAAACACGATAGTGTTATCTTTGGCTTGTTTGATCTCTTCTAATGATGCATTAAATAATGCTTCAATGCCTGTTGCTTTAACTTTTTTAGTGATGCCAACCTCTGCATAAATATCGGCAATTTTACCGATGGATACTACAGTACCCTGTTTTTCATCAACCAGTTTTTTGATCATTGTTGGTGATGGTGGTTCAACGGCTAAGTCATGGCGGTTACCTGTGCGAATAAATTCACCCGCTTTTTTACCAATAAATGGGCGAGCTATAACACGCCCAATGTTGTAATCACCTTTATTAAGTTCATCACGTGCGATTTCACATATTTCATAAAGTCTATCTAAACCAAAGGTCTCTTCATGACAAGCTATTTGAAAGACTGAATCAGCTGAGGTATAAAAAATTGGTTTTCCGCTAGCCATGTGCTTTTCACCTAGTTCATCAAGAATGACCGTACCTGATGAGTGACAATTACCCAAATAACCTGGGAGTTTAGCACGTGCAACAATTTTATCTAACAATTCTTGGGGGAAACTATTTGTGGTGTTAGTAAAATAGCCCCAATCAAATAATACAGGCACACCGGCAATTTCCCAATGTCCTGACGGGGTATCTTTACCGGAAGAAATTTCGCTAGCATAACCATAAGCACCAATGATGTTACCTTCAGTCTTCATGCCTTTCGGATAACTTCCCGATGATTCGTATGCAGCTTCAATTAACCCTAGTTTAGCTAAGTTTGGTAATTTTAGTGGACCTTTGCGACCGTGATCTGCTTTACCTAATGCACAAGCTTCGGCAATATGACCTAGTGTATTAGCACCTTCATCCCCGTATTTTTTTGCATCCTCTGCACCGCCGATTCCGAAGGAATCAAGGATCATAATAAAAACTCTTTTCATAATTTCCTCTGACTTCTAATAAACTTAACTTCACTACAATATAAGGAATAACAGTCCCTAAAACCGTGATCATGTGCTCATTTATTAAGTATATAAATATGATTTAAATCATTATAGCTATGTTTCAATCGTTCAAGCTAGAATTTTACTACGATTTATAAAAAGATCGCTAGCTCGTTATGATACATGATAAATGAAAACAAAAAAGATCAAACCATCAGTTTAGTCGATTATTTATTCAAAATTGGTCAGTTATTCTTATTTTTTTAGTCGACAGGTAACTTAGCACAACGCGTTTTAAATGCACTATAACCTATTGAATGTATTTTACTTTAATTCGCTTATTTATCAGTGTTTGAATAATTAATAAAACATCATTTATCGTTGTGGTAAAATAATCATTTTTATGCAAAATATAATGCATTACACAATGCTTTGCCGATATTTAAATGCTGAGCTTATTTCGAATAAAAAGCGTATATAGACTAAAAATCTTAAAGTTAATTAATCAAATAATAAAAACGCTCTTAATTCAATTATGATGCAGGTTAATTTTAATTAGCACATCTCTATAAAGAGATTAAAGGTAGTGAGTGATGAAACAAAAAATTCCAAATACCTTTGGGCTGCCGGTTTATGCTCGAAGTGTCGTTACCGTTTCAACCGTTGAGCAATTACAACAAGTTTGGGATCAAAATCAAGAAAAGCAGCCGATTATGATCATCGGTGAAGGGAGTAATACATTATTTACTGCTGATTTTGACGGTATTGTGGTTGTCAATCGTATTAAAGGCATCACGATTACTGAAACTCAAGAGTATTGGCTTTTAAACGTTGGTGCTGGTGAAATCTGGCATGATTTGGTGTCAACGACGGTAGAAAAACAGTTAGCAGGATTAGAAAATCTTGCTTTAATTCCTGGCTGTGTTGGATCGGCGCCAATCCAAAATATTGGCGCTTATGGCATTGAGTTTCAAAAAGTGGCTGATTATGTGCAGTTACTCGAACTTGCAACCGGTAAAATTATTACTGTTACTGATGGTCAATATGGTTATCGTGAAAGTATTTTTAAGAGCCGTTATAGCAATGGCTATGCTGTTATATATGTAGGCATTAAATTATCAAAACAGTGGCAACCAGTATTAACTTATGGTGAATTAAAAAACTTTGATCCACAAACGGTCACCTCCAAAATAATTTTTGATAAAGTTTGTGAAATTCGACGCAGCAAATTACCGGATCCTAAAATTTTAGGCAATGGCGGTAGTTTTTTTAAAAATCCGGTTGTCGATAAAATTGTTGCCGATAAATTACTTGAAATTTACCCAGCAATGCCCATATATCCTCAAGTTGACAATCAAGTCAAATTAGCCGCTGGATGGTTAATCGATCAATGTGGTCTAAAAGGTTTTCAAATCGGTGGAGCGGCTGTACATCAACAACAGGCATTAGTATTGGTCAATAAAAATAATGCAACAGCGCAAGATGTTGTCGCGTTGGCGCGTTATGTTAAAAATGCAGTATTGGAAAAATTTTCAGTGGTTTTATCACCTGAAATTCGTTTCATTGGCCGTACTGGTGAAATTAATGTAGATAACTTCTTATAATTAATTATTCATGAAACACTCTTATTCTTTTCCAATTTTATTAACAAGTTTGTTATTTGTGACTATTTCGTTGTCGGCGTTAAATACACAAGTGCCGCTGTGGTTAGTCGGGCACCAGTTTTCACTTGGTCAAATCGGCTTAGTCGGCTCCAGTTATTTTACTGGCAACTTAATTGGGACAATTATGGCGAATTGGTTTATTAACCGATTTAACGCTAGGTATACCTATACCTATAGTTGTATTATTTTTGCCATTGCAACTATTGGTTTGAGCTTTTCAATTGATTTTTATAGCTGGGCAATTTGGCGATTTTTAATTGGTATTGCTTGTGCCGTAACTTGGGTGGTCATTGAGAGTTGTATACTTGTCACAGGTACCGTTAGAACACGCGGTAAAATGCTAGCGGTTTATTTAACTACTTACTATTTAGGTACCGTTTTAGGGCAAGCGCTATTACAGTACTTTCCGCAAAATGTGCTATATTTTGGTCTTGTGGTGGCAATTTT
Source organism: Gilliamella sp. wkB171 (assembly GCF_001693755.1). Taxonomy (GTDB): domain Bacteria; phylum Pseudomonadota; class Gammaproteobacteria; order Enterobacterales; family Orbaceae; genus Gilliamella; species Gilliamella apicola_F. The sequence continues at coordinate 67,397 of NZ_LYST01000043.1, read as the reverse complement.
AATGGGACTGGCGAGTTTATTTATATTACTCACCCACTATAAATTGCCTAAACGAAAAAACAGTAGTTTTAATATTGTACCTATGATTGTAAATAAACCCTCTCGACTCGGGTTAGTGGGGTGTGTGATTGCTGGTATGTTAATTGGTTCTTTATATTCACTGATGCCAGCTTATTATTCCCATTTAGGTTACAGTGATAATCAAGTTGCCAACTGGATGATTCTTCTCATTTTATCTGGCGTTGTTGCGCAAATGCCGGCTAATTGGTGTGCTGATAAATATGGTCGCCGCCTTGTTTTACTGGTTGAATCGTTTCTAATGATAATAGCTTGCCTAATGTTGGTATTTAATTTATTTGATATCGTTGCCATTATTTTATTGGGCGCAACAATTTATACCATTTACCCGATTTCAATGGCATGGGCTTGCTCGTGTGTAAGAAAGCAAGACATTGTTGCTATGAATCAAGCTATGTTATTGACGAATACTTTAGGTAGTCTTGTTGCACCTGCTGTAATAGCATTTATTATGGATAAAACAAGTAATAGTTATCTATTTGTGAGTTTTACAGTAGTTTCAATCTATTTTTTTATTTTATTATTAATAAAGCGAGGCACTAATGCGTAATAACCAAAATCCGCTTAAATTGATCGAAATATTAGCTGATGGTGAGTTTCATTCGGGAGAAGAATTAGCTTCTTATTTTGGTATCACACGTGCAGGGATCAACAAATATATTAAAATTCTGCGCGAATGGGGGATTGAGCTATTTTCCGTTCAAGGAAAAGGTTATTGCTTGGCTGCACCTATCGAGCTTTTGAAAAAAGAAAAAATCGATAATTATTATGGAGCAGATAGTGCTATTGAAGTTTTACCCATCATTGATTCAACTAATCAATATCTTCTTGATCGTATTGCAACGTTGAAATCAGGTGATGGTTGTGTTGCTGAATTTCAAACTCAAGCAAGAGGGCGGCGGGGGCGTAAATGGTTTGCGCCTTTTGGAACAAATCTCTATTTTTCAATGTATTGGAGATTGGAACAAGGTATCGCTGCTGCAATGGGATTAAGCTTAGTTGTTGGGATTGTTATTGCCGATACATTAAGAGCAATATCTGGGCAAGATGTGAGAGTAAAGTGGCCAAACGATCTTTATCTTAAAGATCAAAAACTAGCAGGTATTTTAGTTGAGCTTGCGAGTAAAACCGGCGATAGTGCGCATGTGGTTATTGGTGTGGGTGTTAATTTAAATATGACCAATCCCGATGCTAATATTGTTAATCAAAAATGGGCTAATTTAGGTAATTTTGATCGTAATTTATTGGTTGCTCAAATTGCGAAAACGTTAAAAACCAAATTGATTCAGTTTGAGCAGCAAGGGTTAGCACCATTTATAAAAGATTGGGATCGGCTCGACAATTTTGCTAACCGTCCAGTAAAATTATTGATTGGTGACAATATTATACGCGGTATTGCTAAAGGAATTAATGATCAAGGCGCATTAAAGCTTGAACAAGATGGCAAAATCATGACTTACATCGGCGGCGAAATATCGCTAAGAAGTGATGAGATGTAACACAACATTAAAACCTATTGCATCTAAGCAAATAGGTTTTTAATTAATGTGATAAAGAATTGAATCCTAATCCTTATTTTTTAAATCTTAACACTCGTAATGCATTAGCGGTCACAATTGCCGTCGTACCTGAATCAGCTAATACTGCTAACCAAAGCCCAGTGTAACCCAGTAAACTTGTTATCAAAAATATCAGTTTTATACCCAATGCAATGGTAATATTTTGTTTAATATTTTTGTTAGCAAAACGCGTTAAGCGAATTAATTTAGGTAAACTTAATAAACTATTTTTGGTTAATGCTGCATCTGCCGTTTCAAGTGCAACATCACTGCCACTGCCCATTGCAATGCCAACGGTTGCCGCTTTCATTGCTGGTGAATCGTTGATACCGTCGCCAACCATGGCAATTGTAGAATCTTGACCAATTTTTTCAATTTCAGTTAATTTATCGGCAGGTAATAATTCCGCAAGGTAATCCATATTCAGTTGCCCTGCAATGGCTTTAGCTGCTCGCTGGTTATCACCGGTGAGCATTAAAGTTTTTAACCCCAATTGTTGTAGTTCATTAATTGCAGCAGTGGCATCATTACGTAACACATCTTGTAATGCAATAATACCTAATAATTTATCACTTGTTACTACAACTACTACCGTTTTTCCTGCATTTTCTAATTGATTAATGATCTGCTTATTTTGATCAGTGATAGCATTTGAAACTGTTGTTATTTTATTGGGAGAAACAATATAAATCAGTTCTTGACCAATTTGACCTTGAATACCAACACCGGCTATCGCTTTACGGTTATCTGCTTCTTTGAATTGAATTTGCTGCTGTTGAGTGTAATCAACGATGGCTTTCGCCAGTGGATGATGCGAACCACTTTCAATGGCTGCGGCTATAGCGAGTAAATCGTTGGTAGATTTGTCACCATCAATAATATCTGTGACTTGCGGTTTGCCTTGGGTTAAGGTTCCGGTTTTATCAAAAGCAATCGTTTTAATTGATCCAATATGTTCAAGTGCTGCGCCGCCTTTGATCAAAACGCCTTGTTTAGCCGCACAAGAAAGGGCCGAGGTAATAACGGCAGGGGTTGATATCACTAAGGCACAAGGACAACCAATAAGCAATAGTGTTAGTCCACGGTAGATCCAAGTATACCAGTCGGCGCCCATCATCAATGGTGGAATTAATATGACTAAAAATGCGAATAAGGCGATAGATGGCGTATAGTAACGACTAAATTTGTCAATGAAGCGTTCGATGGATGCTTTGCGATCTTCAGCATCTTCTATCAATTGTAAAATACGATCGACAGCATTTTGTCCTGTTTCAGAAATAACTTTTAGTTGTACGGTATTATCGACGACCAATGATCCAGCTAAAATTTTATCGCCGCAAAGATAATTGACGGGTATTGATTCTCCGGTTAGTGCGCTTTCATCAATATTGGCTTGTTCGCTAATCAAAATAACATCAGCCGGTAGTCTTCCACCTGATGATATTTCAATAATATCATTCGGTTTTAGGGTATGACTTGCAACTGTTTTTCGTTTACCATCAATAATAATGATCGTCTCTTCTGGCATAAGTTGGACAAGTGATGAAATGCCTTTTTTAGCTTTATTGCTTGCGACACCTTCAAGCATTTCACCAATCATGAACAGAAATATGACCATGGTTGCTTCTTCAGCTGCGCCGATAAAAAGTGCACCAATGGCCGAAATACTCATTAATGATTCAATCGCAAATGGTGTTCCACTACGGGTTAAAACGATGGCTTCTTTTAGAATCGGTAGTAAACCAATAATGGCCGTTATAATAAATGCATATTGTCCAACTTGATGATTAACAAAAAGTAAAATATAGCTGACAACAATTAACGTCCCCAATAGTGCTAATGGGATTAACTCTTTTTTATTCAAAATACTTGAATGTTGATGTTGAACTGATTGTTCTGGTGAGGATTCAAAAATGGGTGTATAACCTAATTCAGTTACTTTATCTTCGATAAGTTTTACAATCTGCTCATTTTTTTGAGGTACAAATACAATAAGTTTTTCTGTGGAAAAGATAATTTTTGTTTGACTAACATTGGGTAACGTTTTAACACCATTTTCGATTTTTTGAGCACAATGTGCACAGTCCATTCCTTGAATTTTCCAAGTTAACTTGATGTGTCCGCCTTGCTGCTTGGGATCGTCTGTCGGTTCATCATATTCATTGGCTTCAGTGTTGCAATTGTCTTGATCTTCACAGCAGTCAATAGTTTGATGATTTTCATGTGAATGATGAGAATCATGGTTGTGCCCAATATTTTGACAATCATCATGGCAATCATTTTGATGAACTGGGTGGTTATTTTTCGATTTGTTATTATATAACATAACGTTACCTCATTTTATTGATGATTTTGATTGTACTCTCAATTGAATAAAAATAAATCATTTTTTATTTAATCAGATCGATATTAATAAGGTTTTTTATAAAATAATATTGAAAATGCGGTGTTACCATCTAACTTGAATATCGGAAAAACGCTAAAAGCCTATTTTAGGTAGCTAGACTAAAATTTGATTTTTTATACATTAGCAACAGTTTTGAGTATATAATCATGACCATTTCAATGATTGAGAGCATATATGACTAATTTTTACTCGCTTCGTCGACGTTCAAGTGTGATTTTTGCGGCTTTTTTATTCAATACCTTTATTATTGGTATTGCAGGAGCCTTACAGTCACCAACGTTAAGTCTATTTTTATCAAAGGAAGTTAATGTTGAACCTAGTTTAGTGGGGCTTTTTTTCTCGATCAATGCATTTGGATGTATTATTGGTAGCTTTTTATTAGCCAAATATTCAGATAAAAAAGGTGATAGACGTAATATTGTTATCTTTTGTTGTTTAATGGGTGTTGCCAATAGCTTAATTTTCGCTTTTTCACGTCACTATTATGTTCTCATCACATTGGGTGTTTTTTTTGCTGCGTTAGCGTCCGCAGCCATGCCACAAATTTTTGCTTTAGCACGGGAATATGCGGTTAAAACAGGGCGCAATGTTGTGGCATTTAATTCATTGATTCGTGCTCAGCTCTCTTTAGCGTGGGTGATTGGTCCACCGTTATCTTTTACTTTAGCCACTAGTTTTGGTTTTACCTCGATGTATTTATGTGCAGTAGGCATGTTTATGGTTGCGATCTTATTTGTTGCAATCTTTTTACCTTCTGTTGAAAAAAATCCTATTTCACATTCAGACAATACTATCGATTTAGCAGCTGCTAACCAACCTATATATAAAAATCGAAATGTGGTTTTCTTACTGCTTTCAACGATATTTATGTGGACCGCTAATATGATGTATATCATTGATATGCCTTTGTATGTCAATTCTGTATTACACTTATATGATTCCTTACCCGGTCATTTAATGGGCTTGGCGGCAGGCATCGAAATTCCAGTCATGTTGATAGCCGGATTTTTGGTTCCTACCATTGGTAAACGAAATTTATTTTTTATCGCTATAATTTGTGGTTTGCTGTTTTATATTGGGATGATTTTATGTACCAGCCAATTTGCGTTATTTGCTTTGCAGTTGTTTAATGCCCTTTTTATTGGCATTGTGGCTAATATTGGTATTATCTATTTTCAAGATTTATTGCCGACTAGAATGGGTGTTGCGTCAACTTTATTTAATAACGGTATTATTTGCAGTATCATTTTAGCCGGCGTGATTCAAGGTTTCATTTCTGAATCTTACGGGCACGAAATAATTTATTGGATTGCATTCGCGATGGTTTTTGTTTCGTTAGTGTTTTGTGCATTGGTAAAAAAAGATAAATAAAGTCATTAATAATGGCTTATTAAAACAAGCGTCTTCCTAATTTTAGGAAGACGTAGCTATTTATTCATCGGTGTTGATTTGTTGTTTTAATTTCTCATAAATTGCATAATGGGTTCTTTCATAGCCCATAGGTGTAACGGTTATGTAATTGTTGTTAGCTGCATCAAGCTCTTTGTCTTTACCCAATATTTGTTGGTTACGTTTCGCTCTAAACCAATAATAATCATGTCCTTCAGGATCTTTAGTTGGCGTTAGGACTAATTGGCTGGCATCACTTTCCCCTTGTTTGGTAATTCTCATGCCTTTAGTTTGTTTGGCTGAGCAACATGGAAAGTTAACATTAAAGCAGATGTTGTCAGGTACATTTAATGTATAGAGTTTTTTTATAACCTCTTGCGCATGATGAGTTACACAATCCCAATTGGTTGGTTGCATGTCTTCTGTGCTCACTTGACTAAAAGCCATGGCTGGAATACCAAGTGTCATTGCCATTATTGCCGCACCTACGGTTCCAGACAAAATGGTTTCAAAACCCACATTAGAACCGTTATTTATTCCAGATAAAACCAGATCAGGTAAGTTATCGACCATTAAATATTTGATTGCAAATAACATACAATCAGCAGGGGTGCCATAGACAGCATATCTTTTTTCATCTCGCTGGGTTACGCGAAAAGGCGTTTTTAGACTGACCGAACACGAAACCCCACTCTGATCGATAATTGGTGCAACCACCCAAACTTCATGTGCAATTTTTTGGGCAACATTTTCTAATATTTTAATGCCGGGAGCATCGATGCCATCATCATTAACTAATAAAACGCGATTTACTAATTTATCAAACATATCACTTCCTTTTGCTATTTACTTATTGATCAAAGGTATTACATTGATTAATTGATCCACTGTCGAATCCTCTTTTAAACCAAGTATAACGTTGTTTGGATGTGCCGTGGGTAAAACTATCTGGCATAACATAACCATTACTTTCTCGTTGTAAGCGATCATCGCCTATGGCTTGTGTTGTGTTTAAGGCTTGTTCGATATCACCCACTTCAAGAATATTTTGTTTTTGCATAGCATTACCCCATAAACCGGCATAACAATCTGCTTGTAATTCTAATTTTACCGATAACTGGTTGCTACTCATATCTGGTTGAGTTTGTTTGAGCTGCTCAATTTTATTAAACGTACCTAATAAATTTTGTACATGATGACCTATTTCGTGAGCAATGACATAACCTTGGGCAAAGTCACCGCCGCCACCAAGGCGCTGCTTCATTTCTTGATAAAAGGAGGTGTCTAAATAGACGGTTTTATCTATGCTACAGTAAAAAGGCCCCATAAAAGTTTGACCCGTTCCGCATGAAGTTTGAGTTGATCCGGTGTAAAGAACCAATTTGGGGGGAATATAGGTTTTACCTAAAGCCGTGAACTGTTGGCTCCAGTAATCCTCGGTACTGGCTAAAATAACCGAGGTAAATTTTGCTGCATCGGGATCTTCGTCATTATATTGAGTAATTGTTTGCTCAGTATTACTTGAATCAATCAAATTACTATTAAGTAAACTCGTTAGATCAATACCATAATAGCCAGCAATTAATACCACTAAAAATAAAATAACTTTTCCTTTGCCTTTAATTGGGATCCTTGTTCCCAATTCACTTCCTGATTGTGAGCGGCGATCTTCAATATTATCACTCTCTCTTTGGTCTCTCCAGCGCATAGGGGTACCTCATCAGTTATAGTTAGATTATTGTAATGGATAACTTACTGGGATGCTAGGTTCAGTGATGATTATCATCTTAACTTGATAACATCTAACATTGCCTGTTTATAAGCTAATGATTATTTTAATATTTAATCACTCTTTAATCTTTTGTCTATTTTTATCGTTGTTAGCATATTAGATTATGGTGACTCAATTCACCACTCAACTCTATCAGCAAGCTTTTATTTAGATCACTGACAACAGTTATTATCTTTATTAAAAGATGGTAGTGTGATGATTGAATTATTGACTATTTTAGTCTCTCAACTTGTGAGTTATCGCAACGGGTTAGAATTAAAAATATTCTAAGATAATTAGTTGGTTAATTAGCTTAACACAACACTATTACGCCATAATGGTAATTTATGTAACAGTTTTAGATTATCATTTCACTATCAAAAATGGCACCTTTTTTGTTTTATGGCAGTGGTCGAGATCATTTGGTTGAGTGATTGTTAATTATATACAGTATAAATAATTTGTAAGACAAACATACTGGTTAAAAATCGAATTTGATTGATAGTGGATTTTGCAAAAATTAACGATGTTGTTATAATTAGCTAACAATTTCCACTAGATAGATGGATGTTGTTGTCAGTGAATAAGCTTTAGCGTAATCAATAAAATATTCGTTTTATAATTATTATCAAGTACCTTCTTTTATCTTTACAAGATTTTGTTCTACATTTAAGTCAATACATATTTTGAACTCGAGTTTAATTGGTCATTAAATCGATATTAATTACTTTGCTTAATTGCATTGTCCAATATCATTTTATTAGTATTCAATAGGTGTATTTTATGAAAAAAATATCAAAATCGACAAGTAAACCTTTAGATATTAATGATATTACTATCATCGATGATAGTAAGTTAAAAAAAGCAATAATTGCAGCAGCACTCGGTAATGCGATGGAATGGTTTGATTTTGGCGTTTATGGCTTTTTAGCTTATGTTTTAGGTCAAGTATTTTTTCCTGATGCATCACCGAGTATTCAAGTTGTTGCTGCCTTGGCAACTTTTTCGGTGCCGTTTTTAGTTCGTCCATTAGGTGGATTAGTATTTGGTGTTTTAGGTGATAAATTGGGTCGACAGAAAATCCTTTCTGTTACCATTATTATCATGTCTTTAAGTACCTTTTGTATTGGTTTAATTCCTTCTTATGCCTCTATCGGTATAGCTGCACCCATTTTATTATTAGTGGCCAAACTAGCCCAAGGATTTTCTATCGGGGGAGAGTATTCTGGTGCAGCTATTTTTGTTGCTGAATATTCACCGGACCGTAAACGTGGATTTATGGGGAGCTGGCTTGATTTTGGCTCGATTGCCGGCTTTTTAGTTGGGGCAGGGCTAGTTGTGCTCCTCTCTACATTACTTGGCGAATCAACATTTCATCAATGGGGATGGCGCATTCCATTCATCTTTGCTTTACCCTTAGGTATAATCGGTCTTTATTTACGGCATGCATTAGAAGAAACCCCAGCCTTTCAACAGCATACAGATTCAACCAATAGTCAGCAAAATAGCGATAGTGATACCTCAGCAACAATGTCATTTAAACAAATTTTCAGCAAATATTGGAAAAGTTTATTGGTTTGTGTTGGCTTAGTGATTGTCACCAATGTCACTTATTACATGTTACTCACTTATATGCCGAGTTATTTATCACATAATCTAAATTATCCTACCGATCATGGCGTTTTAATTATTATTGCTATCATGATTGGTATGTTATTTGTACAACCTGTGATTGGTCTAATTAGTGATAAAATTGGTCGAAAACCCTTTATTGTTGGTGGTAGTTTAGGATTACTGGTTCTTTCTTATCCCGCTTTTGCGATGATCAATAGCGATGTTATTGGTCTTATCTTCTTAGGATTATTAATTTTAGCCGTACTGCTTAACTGCTTTACTGGTGTTATGGCATCAATTTTACCTGCTATTTTTCCAACGAGTATTCGCTATAGTGCCCTTGCTATTTCATTTAACATTTCGGTACTGATCGCTGGTGCGACACCAACTGCTGCCGCTTGGCTTGTTGAAGAGAGTGGCAATTTATATATGCCAGCTTACTATTTAATGGTGGTCGCATTAATAGGGTTAATCACTGGTTTTAAAATGAATGAAACAGCCAACCAACCCTTAAGAGGTGCAACCCCAGCGGCATCTGACAAGTCTGAAGCAAACGAAATTCTAACAGAACATTTTGATTCAATTGAACAAAAAGTCGAAGATATTGATGAGCAAATTGAATCATTACAAGAACAACGACAAGATTTAGTCGATCAACATCCAAAGCTTGATTAATATTATTGAGTTATCATAAAACAAGCCAATATTTGTTAATCAATTGATTTTTTATAATGAGTCGTAAACGTAGCTAATTTGGTAATGTTGATGATGCTGTTAGCCGTCTAATTAAGGGAATCCGATGATTCCCTTATCTAAACTTAGGCAGTGATAAAACTATTTTCACAGTAACATATGAGTAATATTTAATTTTGTTATATTAAGATCTATCTCGGTTTTAACCATTATCCAGATGATTTGAGATCATACCTGTTTTTATAAAAAGCACATACACAATTCCAATAACTAACTTGAAATCACCGATAAAAATGAACCAATCATTGGTATTTTTTGACTAAGTTAACATGCAAAAACATCGTTATGTTTAACCCTTTTTTTTACCTTAAATTTAAATTAAATAAAATCAATGTATTAAAAACAAGCTCAAAAAAAGGGTTTTTAGCAAGAAAAATGTATTTTGTCTTTTATCTGACAGGCGTTATAGTATGTCTGGTTCTAGATTAACGCCGTATAGGTAGTTTATAAAATCCAGCACCGAACTCTAAACGCTAACGTCTGGATTAAGGCTGTATAAACGTCAGATAATTTAGTCTATCTCTCTTTATACTATGATCAGCAATTCATAGTATAAAGAGAGTTTCTTACTCAGAAATAGTGGGCAACATTGTACTTTTTCTGATACTTATCAATTTTGTTGCAAAAATAATTACAACTCACGTGTCCTCTTAAAAATAATCAATTAATCAGAATATATTACACAACAGATTAAGGTAGCATATGACCTTTTCACTGGTGGATAATCATCGCGGTAACCATAAAATACTATGATAATTATGCAAAAGATTCATTGATTAAGTTAATGGTTAATCCTAGTAGGTATTCGTCATTAAATTGTAGACTTAAAATACATTTATAACGTTGCTATTGATGATTATTGACAAAAATTTACATAAATACACATTACAATTTTTATATTCTATTTTACGATTGAACCGCATTATTGACATTATCACGCACAAAAAAGCTGCATTAGATGATATACATAAAAGCTAATACATTGTATTTTTTTGAAAAAAGTTAATCAAATTAGCTATAAGGAGTAGTAAAAATATGTTAAAATATGGTCTTAATCGGGCATCGGGCATCGGGCATCGGGCATCGGGCATCGGGCATCGGGCATCGGGCATCGCAATTTTTTGTTCAAAAATCCATCTTTAAATTTATTTCTACATTTTCCAAATATTAATCAAAGTAAACAATCGTTTGTCAAAATTTGTTTCAGAAAGGGCATAATAAATTTAGGATTATCAAACCTCTTTTTGTTATTAATATTGACAGCGTTATCGATAAAGCAGGTGTATGGCTTAAACTCACAAACAGCTCAGGTAATTAATGGCACAGGGCCTTATTTAACCTTTGACAATGGAAAGACAGTGTCAACAACAATATTACCACTCTTATCGTTAACGTTGCCGGATAATAAGGTGATAAGCGCGTTGGAAGACAAATCATCAGTAGTTGAGCCCATTGTGATAGAAAAAGTGCCGACAACTTTTAATGATATCAAAACCCATTTACCTTTTAACAATTATCCATCAATGCCGTTAGCCAATGCGATAGTAGCAAATAATTATTGGCGTGATCCAGATGGAGATAAACTTTTTACCATAACGGGTTCTATGAGAGTGAAATGGGAAACGTACGATGGTGAAGATGTGACCGATTATGTGAAATCGAATCCGAATAGTGAGTTAGATGCGTGTAAATCTCCCTATAAATTAACACTTAGTGCCGATGATGGTGCTTTAGCAACCCGTTATGGTATACCGGATATAGGTCAATTTACGGGGGCAAGCCACAGTTATTATATTTTATCTAAACGCGAAGTATGTTATCTCAAACCTAACGCAACAATTGTGCTACCCGCTAAGCAATGGTTAACTAATAATCAAAAAGGCGATTTTAACTTTGATTCAGATTCAGATAATTGGTGGAATATACCCGACAGCACAAAACCAGATCCTCTTAATGGCGGTGGTTATACTTCAGATTATGTGCCTAATTTGGGTTTTAAAGCGGCGCCATCAGTATCGTCAAATAAGTTTCCTTCTACTGGCTTTCCTGGTGCACAGTTTCAGCTAATATTAACTGGTGCGCAAACAGATTATAACTATTCTGTTCCTAACAATCCTGGTGGAAAAGTCTCGATTGATAAATTAGGCAACGTACTACTTAGTGATAAGCCTTCTGGACCTGTCACTGTTCGGGCAACGTTAAAAAACAATCCATTGTTAAAGTATGATTATACTTTTGATCCACGAGGTATTTGGGTTGTACCTTATGAATTTGCATATAATTGGCAGAATGCGTCTAATTTTTGTAGTTTGATAACTCGTAAAGAATTAACTAATTCCCCTCGTAGTGCTGCGCCAATGAATTGGATTTATCAATATAGTGCTTATACAAGGTCTATTGGCGAAAGCATTTTGGGTGAATGGGGACATTTAGATAAAAATACCTATCCAAAATCACACTGGCTAGATCAGCTGTTTTGGACAGCAGACTATTGGGGAACATTATCGGGTGGTAACAGTGCGCACTTTCGAATAGGTTTGTACTATGGTGATGTTGGTGTGGGTGTCGATACCAATATGCATTATGTTTTATGTAAAGAATGATTTAACTACGTGTTTATTTAATGACTATCCAATTGATTTAAATAGTATAAATTAGATAAGGATTTCATGTTGCAATAAGGATTTATGATCAATATTTGTCATAAGTTGGATTATCAACAGAATTTAAATAAGGCATTTTTATTTAAAGAAGGTGCTTTTTTAAGCACATATAATCTAACTGTATTTGTCATTAACCAGCAATTAGGTTACTGTTTTAAAATTGTTTTATTTCAATTTAAAACATATCTTAATAAGTCGATTTTTGTGTGTAGCTTTTTCCGTAACTAAGCTAAGCGAACATTTGCCATAAGTGATTTCAACCGAGTTTGGCGTACAACTTGAGGGCGAGTATGGTGTGGATGGTTATAGCGATGAATACACGCGACGTTGCCATAACATTAACGAAGTAAATGTTGTGGCAAAAGCCCGCAACGAGTCGTTGTAAACGAACGAGGCGCGGGCGTCGGAGCCGCAAGCATACAATTAGATCAAAATTTAAGCAATACATCTATCTAACTCAGTAAGCAGCAGGTAAGTTATTCACGCGGTTGGCCGCCAAATTTTTTTCTTCAGACGCTGATTTGGTTTTATAGAGCGTTAAAAATAATAAATAACAAGCTTGTCGTAGTATAAGTGGCATAAAAATAGGTCAATAATCATAATAGGCATTATTCGAATCTTCGAATGTTATGAGATGTTACACATACTTTTTAAATAGATAGTAAGCACTACCACCTAATAATATTGTGATGGCATACAGTTTCCATAAACTATGCCAGATAATAGCAAAACTGACATTTTTTAGATAAATCTGCTTTGTTAGTTCGACAAAATGGCGCACCGGATTAATTTCTGTTAGATATTGTAAAAAAATTGGCATGTTTTCGACCGGCGCAATAAATCCTGATAATAATATTGCCGGCATCATAAAGGTAATAATACCAATAAATGCTTGTTGTTGAGTTGAACAAAGCGCAGAAATAAATAAGCCAAATCCAACTAACGATAATCCATAACTAAACATACATAAATAAAAATAAATGAGTGATCCTTGAAAGGTAATGCCATAAAGAAAAATGCTGGCAATCAGTATCAGACTGCCTTGTAACATGGCGACAATAATTGCTGGTATTGCTTTACCAGTAAAAATTTGCCAAGTCATTAAAGGTGAAATGCGTAACTGGTCAAGGGTACCTTGTTCGCGTTCACGCGCTACCGAAAGTGAGGTGACAATCATAACGCCGATAGTCGTAATTAACGCAATTAAGGACGGTAAGATAAAATGTTTATAGTCTAAATTACTGTTGTAACGATGACGGACAATCAATTGACTACTATTTTGCCCTAGTTGTTCTTGCTGATATTGCATAATAATTTGTTGAATATAGCTAGCAGCAATTTGTGCACTGTTAGACTTGCGACCATCTAAAATAATTTGGATTTGTGTGGATTGCCCACTAAGTAATTTTTGCGAAAAATCACTAGGAAATTGCACCGCAACTAAGGCTTTTTGATAATTAATTGTATCAATAATGGCCTGCTGCGAATCGAGTACTAATATTTTAGAAAAAGAACTCGAATGTGCAAATCGATCAATTAACTCTGTACTCGGTTCATCTATTGTTGGTCTATACACGGCTATTGTTGCATTGGTGACATCAAGCGTAGCGGCAAAAGGAAAGATAAAAATTTGCAGTAAAACTGGCATGACTAAAATAAGACGGGTTTGTTTATCTTGCCAAAGTAGGGCGAGCTCTTTTTTTATTAGAGTCAATGTTCGATATAGGGTTATTGTGTTAATCAATTTTATCATAGTAATTGTTCCGGTTAGCTTAATCTAATTGCATACGGGTTTTTTTAAATATCACCACAAATAAAAGACAGATACAGGTAATTAAAAAAGACGCATTAATTAGCATTACCGATACAATATCGCCGGCTAAAAACAGCGTTTGTAAAATATTGACGTAGTAACGAGCCGGGATGATATAAGTAACGAGTTGAATAATGGCCGGCATACTGTTGATTTCAAATACAAATCCCGAAAGCATAACGGCTGGTAAAAATGCCGCGTTTAATGCAATCATAGCTGCATTAAACTGGTTGCGGGCTAATGTTGATATTAATAAACCCAGTTGTAAAATAACCAGTAAAAATAAACTACTCACAATTAATAATAGTGTAATCGAACCGCGAAAAGGCACTTGCATGATGCCCACCGTCACAATTACACAAATAATTAACGCGAGTAGACCAATTAGATAATAGGGAATAAGCTTTGATAATAAAAACTCTAACTTAGTCATTGGCGTTGATAATAACGCTTCCATCGTGCCACGTTCCCATTCACGAGCAATCACCAGAGCAGTTAGAATTGAACCTATCACTGTCATAATGATCGTAATAGCGCCAGGTAAAATAAAGTTTTTGCTTATCGCCGCTGAGTTAAACCAAACGTGCGAGGTTATTTCAATACCTTGACGATGGTCAATCAATCGTTGTTGGTTTTGCTTTTGTTGCCAAATTTGCCATATGCTCGTTAAATAACCTTGTACAAAATTAGCAGTATTGGGTTCACTGCCATCGGTGATAAGTTGAATAGTTCCTTGGTGATTTTGTACTGCTTGCGCAAAATTAACGGGTATGACAACTATCCCTCGAATTTGTCCGGCGCTTAATTTTGTTGATAATTCATAGCGGTTATTTGAAAACACAGGATCAATAAAGGGGGAACCATTCAATTCTTGTACAAAATCATGAGCCGGCTGGCTTTGTTGTTCGACTAATACACCAATACGAATTTTGTTGGAATCTAAACTAATACCGTAACCAAATAGGAACAATAATAACAAGGGAATAATAATGGTGATCATCCAGCTACTTGGATCACGAAGGATTTGCTTAATCTCTTTGTTACACAGTGTCAATGTACGGCTGAATGAAAACATCATAATGTTTTTCCTGATTTAGCATCAACGACCAGTTTAATAAAAGTTTGCTCCATAGTTGCATTGTCGGCGACGGATTGCTTTAATTGATTTGGTGAACCTAAAGCAATCACTCTGCCACCATTAATTAAAGCGATGCGATCACAATATTCAGCCTCATCCATAAAGTGCGTTGTCACCATAACCGTTACACCTTTTTCAACCAGACTA
Source organism: Gilliamella sp. wkB171 (assembly GCF_001693755.1). Taxonomy (GTDB): domain Bacteria; phylum Pseudomonadota; class Gammaproteobacteria; order Enterobacterales; family Orbaceae; genus Gilliamella; species Gilliamella apicola_F. The sequence goes on along the minus strand of NZ_LYST01000043.1, from coordinate 52,065 downwards.
TTAATATGAACCCAAAATTCACGACGCGTTATCGGATCGACTCCTGATGTCGGTTCATCTAAAAAGACAATTTCGGGTTTATGCATCAAAGCACAAGCTAAAGCTAATCGTTGTTTAAATCCTAGTGGCAATGATTCAGGTTTTTTAGCTAACATTGGCGCTAAATCGAATGCGGTTATCATCTCGTTAATACGTTGTTTTTGTTCATCTGCCATCAAGCCATAAATCCCCGCAAAAAAGCGCAGATTTTGATACACACTCAATTTATCATATAGCGAAAAGCGTTGCGCCATATAGCCAATGCGTTCACGTACTTGGATCGCACTTTTTTTCAGATCTAACCCCAAGACTAAGGCTTTTCCGCGACTAACAGGCAATAAGCCGCACATCATTTTAAACGTTGTTGATTTACCTGCGCCATTCGGGCCTAATAAACCAAAAATTTCGCCACGTTTAATGGTAAAATTTACCTGATCTGTGGCAATAAAGCTGCCAAAAGTTTTTGTCAAATCTTTGGCTTCGATAACAATATCATCTAATGAACCCGATATTTTCGGCATAATTTTAGTCAATATCGATTCTTTATGAGTAATACCACCAAGTAAATCGATAAATGCATCTTCAAAACGCCCACAAGTGGGTTTACTGGTAATATCGGGGATAGGCAGATGCTTTAATATTTGCTCAATAGATTGATCTGATTTTATAATCAAGCGAATATTATCGCCTTCAATCACACCGTCACTTACTGCGGGTAATTTTAAAACTGTTTGTAATAACTTTCGATTTGATGTAGATGAAGAAAGCAAGTAAACTCGATTGGCAACGCGCTGGGTTAGCCGTTGCGGTTGTCCTTGAAAAAGTAATTCACCTTTATTAAGCAATAAAATAGATTTACATTGTTCAGCTTCGTCAAGGTAAGATGTACTCCATATGATAAGCATCCCTTCATTGGCTAACTGATGCACCATTTGCCATAGTTCCTTGCGTGAAATCGGATCAACGCCAACACCCGGTTCATCGAGCAACAAAATTTGTGGATCGCCCAATAAAGTACAAGCTAGACCAAGTTTCTGCTTCATCCCGCCGGATAACTTACCGGCTAGTCGTTCAGTAAAGCGCGCCAAATCGGTAAATTTAAGCAGTTTATCGAAAATTTGCTGACGATCTTCGCTTTTGATATCACGTAGATCAGCAAATAAATTAAGATTTTCTAACACGGTCAAATCTTCATAAAGACCAAACTTTTGGGGCATATAGCCTACAATTGTCCGTAGTTGATCACGGTTTTCTATCGGGTTTAATCCTGCAACAGTAATTTTGCCTTCACTTGGCGTAAGCAACCCTGCTAACATTCGTAACAAGGTGGTTTTGCCGGCGCCATCCGGACCCACCAAACCAGTCACCCCATGTGCGGAAAGGGTTATCGATAACGGCTTTATAGCAATTGTTACCGGTTGATTGTTTTGCACAAACTGTTTGGTGACCTTATCGAGTACAATTTGCTGATGATTTTGCATAATGTCACCATTATTGTGAAAATTTAATGGTTACCGGCATACCTTGACGTAACATCTCATCTGCTTGACCTTCACCGGTTTGGTTAATTTGAATTCGCAAACGGTAAACTAAATCAGTGCGTAATACGGGTGTTTCAACCGTTTTCGGGGTAAATTCAGCTGTAGGAGACACAAAGCCAATTTGACCGATATAGGGTCTGTCCGGCTGAGAATCGGTATATACATAAACGGTTCGACCCGGTATGGCTTGACTTAAATTGACTTCATCGATATAAGCACGCACCCAAACTGGCCTATCTAACGAAATCGCATAAATCGGTGTGCCTGCACTCAACATTGTACCGGCTTCAACTGCGCGAGTTAAAATGGTGCCGTCAGTAGGAGCATAAAGTTCGGTATCCGATAAATTAAGTTCAGCTTGTTCAAGCTCAGCTTTTGCCACTGCAACGGTTGCTTGTGCTGATTCAATTTCCTCTTTGCGATAACCGTTAGTGAGTTGATCTAGCTTTTGTTTTGCTGTCTGTAAATTGGCTTTGGCTTGATTTCGCAAGGTTAAGCTGTTATCCAGTTGATCTTTAGATATCGAGGCGGATTTAATCAATGTTGCCATGCGTTGATAATTGCTTTCGGCATAATCATAACTCGCTTGATACTGTAAGACTTGTGCAGTAGCTTGCGCGACTTCTTCTTTACGATAGCCGGTGGTGACTAAATCCAATTGCGCTTGCTGCATCATTAAATTGGCTTTCGCCTGATCTAAAGCAATTTGATAAGGTTTAGCATCAAGTTTAGCTAATAGATCACCTTGTTTGATATGATCGCCTTCTTCATGATTTAACTGCATTAAGCGACCTGAAACACGAAAACTACTATTCACAGTGCGAATATCGACATTACCATATAAAACCAGTGAAGCCGGGCTTTTATAAATAAACCAAACGATACAACTTATTGCCAAAATGAATAATAATATTAGAGGTATGAGCTGTTTTTTCTTCATAAATATTCTCGCTTATCGTTATTCAGTAAGGTGCTTTAAAAGTTTAGTTAAGATTGAACGTAACTGCTGCCGTTCTTCTTGCGAAATAATTTGCCAGGCAGCAACCATTTTCTGTTCGATAGGGGGTAACTCATTTTTCAAAAAATTAGTCCCCTTATTTGTCAAAATCAGACAGTGGGAACGACGATCGTTCGCATCATCTTGGCGTTCAACCAGACCATTTGCGACCAATGTCTCGACACAACGGCTGACTTGCACACGCGAAAAATTGGTTAACTCGCTGACTTGTGACGGCTTCACACCGTCAGGATGATGCCAATGAATCACCAGTAAAATGGCAAATAATTTGTCATCAAGCTGATACTGTTGGTAAGTTTGGTTAAGATTTTCTAACAGTGTTTCGGTACTAAACTGTAATAAACGAGTCAAAAAAATCTCATCATAGTTGAATGAAAGTCCACGAGATTTAAATTTATCAATCAGTTTTTCAACGGTTGTAATGGGGATCGCCATAAAAAAGCCTTATTAAATTAGTTTCAATTGAAACTATAACAAATGAAACTAATTTTAACAATAACAATTTATAGCATTCATTAACATGCTGTTATTTAAATGTTTTCCAATTGTAACGGCACTATTTTGCCGTTAGCTTTTAGTTAATTATTGACCGAGTGAAAGATGTAATACCTGATAGAGATTGTGATTAACTAATGTCGGTTTTTCATGAAAAAAAGTGAAAATACAATACATCCATTTATCAGGATTATAGATTACTATTTGTCCTGTTTGATTTTGATGTGTGGGATGTTTGAAGTCGAACCCTTTTAATTGTGGTTGAGCCGTAATGACGAAGTTTTCTTCTAACATGTAATTGCTTTGTTTAAAACGATCACTGAGATTGACTTGCGCAGCCACGCCTATATGAATATTTTGCCAACCAAATGAAGTCAGAATATTGTCATAATAACCGTCAAATATGAACGTTGTCATGCCTTCTGTACGTCGCCAAATATAGAGTGGGCAATAGCTATTGGCAATATTATCGTTATCTTTTTCTGAAATTAAGTAAGCTTTAAATAATAAATCTTTAAAACCATCCGTTTTGTGGCCATTAGTCATAATTCGTTGTTTGATTATCTTCATATCATAATCAGCCGGTAAATTTATTTTATATTGCATTGCTTGCATAATTTGTCTCCTTTCAATGTTTGATTTAGTTTAGAAAAGGAATTGAGATTTGAATAATCCTCATTTATGATTGGGGTATCAAAAAAAGTGATAGGTACTGTTTTTAAATGAATTTCAAAGGATTATTGATTTTTAAGACGGTTTATGAAATGAATAGTCTTAATAAAGCCGCTAAAATTTTAGGTTATACTCAATCAAATTTGACGGCTCATTTAAAAAAAATAGAGCATGAGTTACGTGCAAGCTTATTTATTCGTCGATTTGATGGTGTCATACCTACAGAAGAGGGGCAACAGTTTTATCATTTCGCTATTCAAACACTCGATAGATTTGCACAGCTTCAGACATCATTTAAATTTCGCCAACCTACGCTATTAATTTCTGAACTTCTTTTTCAATTTATTGTGATTGAACAACAAAAATATGCAATTGGAACAACGGAGATTGTTATAAAAAGAACCAGTGAGATGAACCATGTTATTAATGAGCAATTTTTTGATAATGTGATTACGTTTAAAAAATTTAATCATGCTGATTATTGTTTAGTGGCTACAAAATATTTACCTGTTACTTTTTTAAAAAGCCATTCAAATATCACTCATCAACAACTGCCTATTTTAATTAATAATGATGTTGATTGTCCGCTAAGAGCTAAGACTTTAGCTATATACCAACAGACGAGTAATATTATTACCGTTGATTCTTTAAGCCAATTGTTGAACCTTGTCGAAAAAGGGCAGGGAATTGCATTATTGCCGTTATTTTTGCAAAAAGATAATTTTGAAAAATTTAATGATGAACAGTATTTGATTGCATTTTATTGTTATCAACACCAATCGATTTAGTTTTTAAACCTCATTTATTATTTTTGTGATAATTTGCTGTGGTATTGACGGCGGTATTCGGTTGGTGTGCGTTCGGTTTTTTTTCTAAAAATTCGGCAAAAGTAGTTACTATCTTGAAAGCCCGATGCTTGTGCGACTTCTTTGACATTTAAATCATAATTTTTTAATAGTGATTTGGCATATTCTATACGTACATGATTTAAATATTCATTTAAGCCAATTTTGCCTTCACGTTGAAATAGATGAGATAAATAGTTAGGCGAGATGTAAAACATATTGGCTAAAAAGTCGCGGGTGATATCGTCACAAAAATGGGTATCGATATATTGTCGGATCGCTTGAAAAATGCTTGCCGTTTTCGATGCAGTTTCGACATTGACATTGAGAAGATCTAAGGTATTACTCAGTAGACTTTGTATCAAAAAGTGCGCGGTTTGATTGTTTTCTGATGGTTGATTATGCCAAGTCAGTTCGGCGAGAGCTTGAATAATAAAAGCGCCGACTCTTGGACCGCGCCTTAACGTATTGATTTGACCATAAGAGGTAAATTGGTTGCCATTCCAATGTAGTAAACTGAGGTTAATTTGTTGTTTGGCAAATAAAATGGTTAATGTGGTGACAGGCTCTTCTAGAATGGGTTTATTCCAACTATGGGCCACAGTATATAAGAGGTCATGGGCTGAAAGCGTTTTGTGAATAATATTGCCGGCATTATCAGTCCATTCAATTGGTTGTGTACCTTCCAGCACAATCTCTATCTTCGGAAAATCAATCTGGTAAGCTTGCAGTGGCGGTGCATTGCTATTATCGGCAAAGTAGATGTGATTAATCTTTATTTGTCCATTAACCAGCTTAGTTAGTGTGTTATTGATGGATATTTTCATGCTATTTAAGTGAGTATGATATCAAGAAATACACGCTGTTTTATAGAGTATATATCGTCAATGATTAAAGCAAAGCATAATAAAATATCTTTATTATTAAATGTGTTAATTATGTGATCAAGATCTCATTTTTATATTTAGCGTACAAAAATCCAGTAAATAGCAAAATCGTCTTCTAGGCTAACAAAACAATATTTTTTACTATGCTAGTGTCTTATCACTCAGATAATCAACCTATATACAAGAGGCATAGTATGGAATTATATTTAGATACAGCGGATATTTCAGCAATTAAGCGTCTTGCCGCAATATTGCCCATTAAAGGTGTCACGACGAATCCAAGTATTGTGGCAAAATCAGGAAAGCCGATTTTTGAGTTGTTAGCCGAGTTACAAGAACTGTTAGGTTCGGATAAAGTACTCTTTGCTCAAGTACTGTCGAATCAAGCTAAAGAGATGATAAAAGAAGCTAAGCAACTAAGAAAAGCTGTGCCAACTATCGTAACTAAAATACCCGTTAATGCCGAAGGTTTAATTGCCATAAAGGAATTGAGCAAACAAGGAATACCAACATTAGGTACGGCGGTATATGGGGCGGCACAGGGTTTTTTAGGTGCTTTAGCCGGCGCTAAATATATAGCACCTTATGTTAATCGCATTGATGCTCAAGGCGGCAATAGTAAAGAGACAATTCAAGAGTTACAGACATTATTAGATTTACATTGTCCTGAATCTATGGTGTTAGCGGCCAGTTTTAGAACACCACGACAAGCCTTGGATTGTTTATTAGCAGGATGTCAATCAATTACGTTACCTGTTGATGTGGCTGAACAATTTATTTCTGATCCAGCTGTGGATGCAGCAATAGTAAAGTTTGAGCAAGATTGGTGCCATGCTTTTGGTTCCTTAACTTATTAATTCAAACTGTCAATACTGTTGTATGCATTGCTCGTAAAGCTAAGCTTTAATTGCGGTATTGAACGCAAAACCGTTAAATAAAAAGTTGGCTATATTTTGGCTATTTTGTTGTATGATAATGCTAATAACATGGAATGAAAGGATCTTAAATATGACAGAACAACATAAAAGAGTGATTGTTAATGCAATATTGACAGTGGTTAAGATTGAAAAAATATCCCATAGTTTTGTTCGATTACACTTTACTTGTAGTAAGCCACTCACGATTGATAAATCTTGGGTTTGTCCACATATTAAATTACTCTTTACTGATCCTGAATCTGGTCAGATTCCTTTTCCCCAGTTAGATGAAAATAATAAAATTATTGTCAATGAACGAACTCGCGAATTGGCTCGAACTTATAGTGTGCGTTATTTTGATGAAGCAACACAACAATTAGCAATTGATTTTGCTATTCATCCAGAAGGTTTGGCAACGTTATGGGCACAGCGGGCAACTGTTGGCGCTCAAGTTGGTGTAGTTGGTGTTGTATCTAAATTAAACGTTGATGATCAGCAGTTAGTTTTTATGGGCGATATCGCTGCCGTGCCTACTATTAGTTACGCTATTGAGCACTTGCCTGATTATCAAAAAGTCAATGCCTTTATTGAAGTTAATCATCCAACCGATGTATTACCCTTACCTGTTCGAGACAACCAACAAATTCATTGGTTAGTCCGTGACAAAGGACAACCAAGTCAACTGATTGATAGCATTTTGGCGACAGATTTTACCGATAATCCACCACTACTTTTTTGGGGGGGAATGGAGGCATCGCTAGCACAGCAGCTGCGTCGAGCGCTAAAAGACAAATATAGTAATTTGCCAGCCGATGCATTCCAAATTACCAGCTATTGGCGTGAAGGATTTGCTGAAGGGCAGTTTAAACACCGTGAATAATTGATTATTCTTATTGTATGAATATTCTTGCACATTTACATTTGGCAACATTGGCAAACAGTTCCTTGATTGGCAATACCGTTGCCGATTTTGTTAAAGGTGATCCTTATATAACTTATCCGCAAACTATTGCAGATGGCATTATGCTTCACCGCAAAATCGATAGCCTGATCGATTCTTTACCCGAAGTGAAGCAAGCTAAACAGTTATTTAGAAAAACTCACCAACGAGTGGCGCCCATTGCATTAGATATTGTTTGGGATCATTTTCTGTCTAAATATTGGTCAGAGTATGGTATAAAATCTTATGCTGCCGTAGCTGAATTTAATCAGTTGACCAAAAAGCAAATTGCCCCTTTTATTGCTAATTATCCAACAGATTATCAATATTTTATGCAGTCAATGTGGCAAGGTAAATGGCTGGAAAATTATGCTTATATTGAATTTATTGAAAAAGTACTTAAAGGTATGGCTGCGCGAAGACCTAAACTCATTTTATTAAAAGAGACAATTGTTGATATTAAGCAACATTATTCAGCGCTTGAATCACTTTTTTTTAAATTATATCCCCAAATGATAAAATTTGTTATTTCCAATCATTTTTAAAAAATAGGCGATTATCGGAATAAGTTTAGTTAATCAACTTACCCGATAATCTTTAGTTGTTAATTTGGAATAGTAAGTTTACCGTTTTCTTTCTTAATGACATTGTTGCGATTTGGTGATTGTGAAATCGGCACTAAGTTTTTAATGGTAGCATCAAGGGTAATATCATTATTACTTACTCGTGGTTTTGTATGAACCACTTGGCTTTCGGGCAGGGTTGCTTTATTCGTTAGATTTGCCCATAACCACTCCATTGCATCTTCACCATAATAATCTATAGGGAGTAAAATGTTCTCAAATGGCGGTTTACCATCTAAATAGCTCGTATTTTCAACTTCAATGTAGCGTAATTGTGAATTTTTACCTTCTACTTGGCTATTTAACGCGACATAAGCTCGTGATGTGTAATCCGGTAATTGTTTAACATTATTACGGCCATGTACAATATAGGTTTTGATTCCATTTAAATTAGCCGAAGCAATGATTTGCCCCATACCATATTGAACGCGCGGATCGTTTATTTTTTTATATAAACATATAGCCCCTTTACTATTATAATCAATGTTTTCTTTGCTTTCAGAACTAGAATAGAAATCCCTTCTAGGTGAAATCACATCTTCATTATTGACCAGCGCTAACGCAGTTGAATCATTACCAATCCATACAGGTAAATGCCCATTAGATAATCCCCAAAGTTGTTCAAAGGCGACTTCTTTTAATGGTGCAACTTTACCGGTATAGTAAATAGGATTTTGTTGCGTGCTAGCAACCGAATAGTTGCACATTCTTTCGGTGATGTCGTAGTGTCCGTAAGCGCTAATGTATTGATAAGGTAAACTGACCGTTTCTTTAAAATAAAAATAGGGTAATTGCATATCCATTTCAGGCGTCCACCCATATTTATGCAGCTTTTCAAGCGCTTCTTCAGGTGTGCCTTCTTTTAATAGTTTAGCTTGTTTTAAGTCATTACAGCGGTTTTGTGAAAAAACATATTTATCGGCAAAAGGAATATGGTTATCTTTATTGTTTTCAATAATTGCTGGCACAGCACAAGGGATATAAAGTGAAGCATATGCGCTGTATTGTGCTATCGATTGATATTCGATTTTAACAGGAGGATTTTTACCAAATTGTACGCTAGCGGGTATTTTTTTGGAATAAGGTACAATTTGCGGGTTTACTGCGACGATTCCTTTTATCACATTATTTTTGTCAAGTTCACCCGCTTTAAGTGCCGCACCGCCGCCATCACTCGCTCCATAGACTAATACTAATGTATTGTCTTTGTTATATTTGATTGTTTTATCTGGTGAATATAATGTATTGAGTTGATAAAATGCAAATTCGATAGAATTTAAAACAAATTCCCCCCAACGCTGCTCTGAATTCTGTCTTGAATGCAGTTGCTTTATGGCGTAGCGGTTGGGATAGGCTTTAACATACCTTTCTCGATTGTTAATATCTGGTTTAAAAAGAAGATTATCTGTTTGTGTTTTGCCATCAATGGCAAATCCACGCTGATTAGTGATATCATAAATACCATTGCCTAATCCCTTATCGTTGTAAACAACCGCACAGTTATGACGTAATCCCCATAATCCTCTAATTTGTACATCGTGAGCATTAAATAATCCATCGGAATCGGTGGAAGGCACCGCAACAATGCAAGGTTTGTTTTTATCAAAATCCAAAGGGATTTGTAATAATAAACCGACAGTTTCTTCTTTATTTTTAAGGGTGGCTAAAACCTCAGTACCTGCCACTTTGCCATCAAACAATGGGGTTAAGGTTTTACGTTGATAACCAAAAAGAGTGCCTTCTCCCGTTTTAGTATCAATGAATCGGTTAAGTTTTGATTGCCTTAGTTCTTGAGTTGTTGGCTGCTTAGGGTTAGCCTGCTTAAGATTGATTTTAGTTGTTGATAGCGGTGTAAAGCCTAAACCCGCTGTGGCTAAGTCATCGCTATCACCATCATAATAGTTTGTACTTTCTATGGTTAACCATTGAGGTTTTACAATAGTATTATTCTCTTCACGGCTAATATTTAAACGTGTATTACCTTTGGCCTGTACTGTAAAAGCAATCGTAGTTGTAGTAAGAAGAATTAATGATGTTAATATTTTTATCGTTCTTGTGTTCATGAAAATATTTCCTTTTTAAACAACCAAGCTTGTCGTCAAAGTATTTTTTATGTTGCTTGCAGTATTAATAATGTAACTATTTTCTAGGTAAATGATTATACACGATATTTTGTTTATTGGGATTGGTTTGGTAAATTAAGATTGCATAATCCCCAAAACGCCGCAATAATTTTTTCTGATAAACGTCTTTTTTGAACACAGATCCCAACGTCAAACGGTTCCATTAAATTGGTTGACCATTCAGTAATTCTTTCCCGAATTCTTTCAGGGCTATTTTCCATAACAACTTTAGGTAATAAGGCTACACCGCAACCTAATGCCACCATAGAAACAATTGCCTCGTGACCTGCAACTGTTGCATAAATTTTGGGGCTCATGATTTTTTGCTGTTTAAACCATAAATCAATGCGATGCCGGCTTGGGCCATGTTCCGGTAGAATAAAAGGTATATTATGCCAATCCGGTTTTTTTTGGTGTAATTTATCACTAAATGAGCTATTGAGCTTGGGTATGAGTAACACCATCTCTATTTCACCAAACTTTAAAAATTCGACTCCTGAAGGTAATTGTTTAGGCTTGCCTGCAATGGCTAAATCGGCTTGATTGGACTGAATTTTTTCAACCGCATCTGCTGCATCGCCGGTTGAGAGTTTAATTTCTACAAGCGGGTAATTAATTCGAAAGCGGTCAAGTATTTCAGGTAAATGGCTGTAAGCGGCTGTTACTGAACAAAATAGAGTTAATTCGCCAACTAATTGTTGATTGGATTGATCTAATTCTTGGCGCACTTGCTGATGCAAACTGATTACTTGCTGAGCAAAACGTTTTACCTTTTCTCCTTCTGGTGTCATTTGGACTTGGCGATTGTCACGAATAAAAAGGGTATGACCAAAATGTTCCTCTAAGCGTTGTATTTGTCTGGATAACGTTGAAGGGCTTACATGCATAGCATCAGCGGTCATACCAAAATGGCATGTTTCGCATAAATGTAAGAACAATTTTAAATCACGAATATTCATAACAAAATCCAATTTATACTGAAAGCTAGGTTTTCTTTCAAACTAAAAAAATGGCAACTAATCAATACTAGTTTAAGCAAACATTATGCATAGATAAACCAATAACGCAAATAACAACATAAATAACTGCAATGGTAAAAATTGACTGGATCTGTTAAAATGGTCAATTATTTTTTGCAGGATAATTATCGTTAATTTTATGACAGAACAAGCTTATTTAGATGAAGTGAATGCGCGTCGCACTTTTGCTATTATTTCGCATCCCGATGCAGGTAAAACAACCATTACCGAAAAAGTATTATTATTTGGTCATGCCATTCAAACAGCTGGAACGGTAAAAGGTCGCGGCGCCAATGCCCAGCACGCTAAATCCGACTGGATGGAGATGGAAAAGCAGCGTGGTATTTCGATTACAACTTCTGTCATGCAGTTTCCTTATAATGAATGTCTGGTTAATTTACTCGATACCCCAGGACATGAAGACTTCTCAGAAGATACCTATCGAACTTTAACGGCCGTTGATAGCTGTTTAATGGTGATTGATGCAGCAAAAGGGGTTGAAGATCGCACGCGTAAATTAATGGAAGTAACGCGTTTACGTAATACGCCGATTTTGACCTTCATGAATAAGCTTGACCGCGATATTCGTGATCCAATGGAACTGCTTGATGAAGTTGAGAATGAGCTCAATATCATGTGTGCACCAATTACTTGGCCAATTGGTTGTGGTAAATTATTTAAAGGTGTCTACCATTTAGCCAAAGATGAAACATATCTTTATCAATCAGGTCAGGGCCATACCATTCAAGAAGTCCGTATTATTAAAGGCTTAACTAATCCTGAATTAGATGCCGCAGTTGGCGATGATTTAGCTGCTCAGCTTCGTGATGAACTTGAGTTAGTGCAGGGTGCATCGAATGAATTTGATTTACAAGCGTTTTTATCCGGTGATTTAACTCCCGTCTTTTTTGGTACCGCATTAGGTAATTTTGGTGTTGATCATATGTTAGATGGCTTAACGGCTTGGGCACCAACACCACAGCCCCGACAAACAGATAAGCGCGAAGTTGAGGCAAGTGAAGAAAAGTTTACAGGTTTTGTCTTTAAGATTCAGGCAAATATGGATCCAAAACACCGAGACCGCGTTGCGTTTATGCGTATTGTGTCGGGTAAATATGAAAAAGGCATGAAATTGCGCCATGTTCGTCTTGCTAAAGATGTCAATATCTCTGATGCATTAACCTTTATGGCAGGCGATCGTGAACATGTAGAAGAGGCTTACGCAGGCGATATTATTGGATTGCATAATCATGGCACTATCCAAATTGGTGACACCTTTACCCAAGGTGAAGATCTTAAGTTTACCGGTATTCCTAACTTTGCCCCGGAACTATTCCGTCGAATTCGTTTAAAAGATCCGCTAAAACAAAAACAATTATTAAAAGGATTAGTGCAATTGTCTGAAGAGGGCGCTGTGCAGGTATTTCGACCATTAGCCAACAATGACTTAATCGTTGGAGCAGTTGGTGTACTTCAGTTTGATGTGGTCGTTGCTCGATTAAAATCTGAATATAATGTTGAAGCAATTTATGAACCGGTGAATGTGACCACCGCTCGCTGGGTAGAATGTAGTGATGTGAAGAAATTCGAAGAGTTTAAACGCAAGTGTGAGCAAAATTTAGCGTTAGATGGGGGTGATAATTTATCCTATATTGCGCCAAGTATGGTTAACTTAAATCTAACTCAAGAACGTTATCCAGATGTCGAATTTAGAAAAACACGGGAACATTAATTGTTATTATTTTTCTATTGTTGTTTGAAAAAATGAAGAGCTGGGTTTTCCCAGCTTTTTTATATTGTAGAGAAATTGAAACGATATAAAATAAAGGCGACAGCCAGTATTAGTATCCGTACTTTGATCACTCAATTAATTGTATAATATTGCTGACAAGTTGACTGTCAACATTCACAACAAGATTTAAGGTGTTTGATTTTTAGGTAAATAGGCGACGAAGAAAATCGAGAAAGATTACGTTGTAATTGACTCGTTTTTCTATCTCAATCCAATATTGTTATTGAACGTAACTTGTGACTTAGTTGATGACTTACATTTAACCAAGCTCTTTTTAATCTAGTAATGGCGTCAAAAATGTGGCGGGTAAATTGCCATAATAGATTAGTGATACCTAGTGCTTTCAGATTATGATTTACTAGATTATCTTTTATTTAAGATAGATAATAGAAAACTTACATCTCAATTTTTAACCAGATAAATTTATCTGATTAAATTCATCATAGAATATGACATATTAGGCGGAGAATATATGCATAAGATAAAAATAACGCTCTTAATTGTGCTAGCTTTTTTTTACTTCAATTCATCTTTTGCGATTGAAAACAAACTTTCACATCCTGTTTTATTAGAAAAGGTTCAACAAAGTGATCGCGATAATCGCCAATACGAAGTCATCGAACTAGCCAATAAAATGCGTGTATTATTAGTATCCGATCCTAAAGCCGTGAAGTCATTAGCATCGCTCGCCTTACCTGTTGGCTCTTTACAAGATCCTGCTGATCAACAAGGTTTAGCTCACTATACTGAACATATGGTCTTGATGGGGTCAAAAAAGTATCCTGAACCAGCTAGTTTTTCTCAATTCTTAAATCGCCATGCAGGTAGTTATAATGCGAGTACTGCTGCTTACCGGACTGCTTTTTATTTTGAAGTTGAAAATGGCGCATTTAATCATGCGTTAGATTATTTAGCTCAAGCGATTGCTAACCCTATTTTAGATCCAAAATTTGCAGATAAAGAGCGAAATGCCGTTAATGCTGAGCTGACAATGGCCAGATCAAACGATGGTTTTCGTATTGGACAAGTTGATTCTGAAACAATTAATAAAAAGCACCCTGCGTCACAATTTTCAGGGGGAAATTTAGAAACCCTAAGTGATAAATCAACAAGTAAATTACACGATGCGTTAGTTAATTTTCATAAAAATTATTACTCAGCTAACATTATGGTAGGGGTTGTCTATAGCAATCAATCTATTAATAAATTGGCAAAACTTGCTGAATCTACGTTTGGTCAAATTCCTAATAACAATATTCAAGCCCCAAAAGTTGAGCAAACCGCTATGACAAGTGACGTATTAGCTAAACAAATTACTATGTTACCTGCTCAGCCTAAAAAATTGATGCTGTTACAATTTCCAATTGAAAATAATTTAGTTAAATTTGCCGATAAAAGTGATGAATATATTGCTTATTTAATTAGTAATCGTAGTCAAAACACGTTATCAGAACAATTACAAAAGCAAGGATTGATTGAAAACATTAGTGCATCAAACGATCCTATTCGTTATGGTAATAGTGGTGTTTTTAGTATTAATGTAAGTTTGACGGATGAAGGCCTTGCTCAAAAAGATAAAGTGATAGCGGCTATTTTCAATTATTTACAATTAATACAAAAAGATGGGGTAAAGGATTCTTATTACGAAGAACTTAAAAAAGTATTAGCACTTGAATTTAAATATCAAGATATTGAACGAGATATGTCTTATGTTGAATGGCTATCTGATCAGATGTTGCTTTATCCAATCCAAAATATTTTAAACGCTGACTTTATTGCATCGCATTTTGATAAAGATGCGATAATCAACCGTCTAAAGAGCCTAACGCCAGATAATGCTAGAATTTGGACCATTGCACCAAATCAACCTACCGATAAAGTTGCCTATTTTGTTGAAGCACCTTATAAAATTGATGCTATAACTAGTGAACAAAAATCAAATTGGTCGAATTTAGCAAAAAGTTTTTCGTTTACTTTGCCTGAACTAAATCCTTATATTCCAGATGATTTTACGATTGTTAACCCAAATAGCAATCAATCTGAGCCTTTAGAATTTAATAAGCGCGGTAATCATATCCATTTTGTTAGCCAATATTTTGGTCAAGAACCTAAAGCCGCAATTGTCGTTTCATTACGTAATAATCAAGCATTTAGTGATGCGAAATCTCAAGTTGCGTTTGATTTGCTCGATTATCTTGTTAGCCGTAATCTAGCACAACTTCAATTCCAAGCTAATGTGGCCGGCATTGAATTGTCGACTGGTCGTGATAATGGTTTGATGGTGACAGCTAATGGTTTTAATCAGCACCTTCCCGAAATGGTATTAGCGGTACTTAATCGTTATCAGCAAATAATTGTTGATGAGCAAAGTTTAGCCTTAGCTAAATCGTGGTATATCCAAAAATTAGATGCAATTGAGCATGCGAATAGTTATCAGTTAGCAGCCAATCCTGTCAATGCATTATCTGTATTACCTCATTACTATGAACGTAATTTAAGAAAACAAATCACAGCAGATATGAGTGTTAACGATATTGTAGCTTATCGTGATGAGCTGATGACGCATTCAGTTCCTTATATGCTAAGTTTAGGTAATTTATCGAATCAAAGCTCGTTAGATCTTTATCATAAAATTCAAGAAAAATTTGCATCTAACGCGCAATTTACACCAACTGATAACCTTAAAATTAATGCACCATTAACGGCACGCATTACTCAAGAGGCGAAAGCAACTGATAATGCTTTAATGATGAGTTATATTCCGACTAATTATGATCGAAATTCGAGCCGCGTCTTGAGTTATACGCTTTCGAAGATTATATCGCCTTGGTTTTTCGATCAATTACGATCTAATGAACAGTTAGGTTATGCTGTTTTTGCTGTATCAATGTCAGTAGGCGATTCTTCTGGTATTAGCTTTATTATACAAAGTAATCAATACGATCCTGCTTATTTGCTAGGCCGTTATCAGCATTTCTATCCAATTATGCTGCAAAAATTACAAGCATTATCCAAAAATGATATAGAACAATATAAAAAAGCGGTGCTTGATGAATTGACGATGCCACCTCAAACGTTAAATGAAGAATTAGAACGTTATCTGGCTGATTATCGTTTATCACATTTTTCGTTTGATTCACGCGATAAGAAAATAGCCGAAGTGAAAAAAATTGATAAACAAGACCTAATTGATTTTTATAATAACGCTATTGTTAAACAGAAAGGTTTGGTGTTTGCTTCGCAAGTATTAGGGCAAGCGTCACAAGGTTCGAAAAAACCTGAAGCGATTACTGAATATACTGAATTTGCAGATGCATCAAAATTACAAGATGTTTTGCTAAAATAGTTGACTAAAATGTGGATGTTACCTTAAACATTTTTAGCGAAAATTGGCATTGTTATCACCTTGTGATACACTGCCAAGATTCGAATATTTTGAGTCAATTATGATTAGTGAAGCAATTGATTATTTGGCAATAGGGCAGCGATTACGCGCTTACCGTATTGCCGCCTCACTTAAAGCCGAAGATGTAGCTAAGAGTTTAAGAATTTCAAGAGCTGCTGTTTATCGCTTAGAAAAAGGTGAAATCGTTAAAATTGAAACATTAGAGCGATTAGCCCTATTGTTAGATACCTCTTTAGGTAGTTTACTTGGTATTGATACTGAATATTATTCAAGTGGTGAAGGGTTTTTTGAACGCATGCGCCAACTGGAAGAACAATCTACCCATATTTATTCACACTTTGATCCCTTCTCTTTTTTGCTAACTTCACCACACTATTTATCGCATTTGGCTATGATGCTTGAGGAGTCCGGTGAAGCGATTGAATCAGATAAATATGCGGTGAGTTTATCAATTTTGAAACATCGTAAAACGCAATTTTATCAGTCTGTTCCTAAAGTGATTAATTTAATAAGTTTACGCAATGTTGAGCGTTTTTTGCATATTGGTTTAGTCGGTAATTTAACCATTTCGCCGGGAAAAAAATCGGAAAGAATGTTATTAGCGCGTCAAGAAGTTTATCATTTAATTGAACTTTTAGAACACCAATCTTATGCGCCGACAATTGCTATTACTGAACAGGCTATTCCGTCGATAGCTTTTCAAATCTTTTATCAAGATCAAAATCCGATCTCTTTAGCGATGAGTCCATTTCGTTTGGGGGAATTACCCAATGTGACAACGGGGATTGCTTCAATTACTTCATCATTTGATGCAATCAAGCGATATCGTTCTTTATTTGATAAATTATGGCAAAATAGTGCTAAAGATAAGCAAGCTATTGATTTGTTAAAAGCGACGCTAGAAAAATTTTAAAAAATATTTATAGAGAGTGATTATGTTATCTATAACATTACAACCGATAAAAAAAATTAATGGGACAATCAATTTACCTGGGTCAAAAAGTGTCTCTAATCGAGCATTACTATTATCTGCACTGAGTAAAGGTAATACCCGTTTGACCAATTTGCTTGATAGTGATGATGTACGTTACATGCTTGATGCTTTGAAGGCTTTAGGTATTAAGTATCAACTATCTGATGATCGCACTATTTGTGATATTCAGGGCATCGGTCATCACTTGCAAGTGACTCACCCTTTGGAATTGTTTCTTGGAAATGCTGGCACTGCGATGCGTCCATTAACAGCGGCATTATGTTTGGGTAACAATAATATTATATTAACAGGCGAACCTCGTATGAAAGAGCGCCCAATAGGGCATTTAGTCGATGCTCTGCGTCAAGGCGGTGCTAAAATCGACTATCTTGAAAACGAAGGTTACCCGCCACTGCATATTCATGGTGGTTTTAGTGGAGGCAATATTAACGTTGATGGAACGGTTTCAAGTCAGTTTTTAACCGCTTTATTAATGACTGCACCGCTAGCGGATAAAGATACCGAAATTACCATTATTGGTGATTTGGTTTCGAAACCTTATATTGATATTACAATTAAGATGATGGCGATTTTTGGTGTCACAGTTACCAATCATGATTATCAAAAATTTACCATTAAAGCCAAACAATGTTATCAATCTCCTGGCAATTATTTAGTCGAGGGTGATGCTTCGTCCGCTTCTTATTTTTTAGCCGCTGCGGCAATTAAAGGCGGTACGGTGCGTGTTACTGGTATAGGTAAAAAAAGTTTACAAGGTGACACCCAATTTGCACATGTACTTGAAAAAATGGGTGCTAAAGTGATTTGGGCAGATGATTATATTGAATGTACTCGGGGTGAATTAAACGGTATTGATATGGACATGAACCATATTCCCGATGCAGCAATGACTATTGCCACTACAGCTTTATTTGCTAAAGGACCAACTACTATTCGCAATATTTATAACTGGCGCGTAAAAGAAACCGATCGTTTATATGCGATGGCAACTGAACTACGAAAGGTTGGGGCTACGGTTGAAGAGGGGCCTGATTATATTACTATAGTTCCTCCTGCAAAATTAACGCATGCAAAAATCGAAACATATAACGATCACCGCATTGCAATGTGTTTTTCGTTAGTTGCATTATCAGATACACCGGTGACCATATTAGATCCTAAATGCACAATGAAAACTTTTCCAGATTACTTTGAACAATTTGAACGATTAAGCGAATATTAATATGACTAAAACTGTTCCCGTAATTGCCATTGATGGACCTAGTGGCGTAGGTAAAGGCACATTATGCCAAGCATTGGCTAATCATTTTAATTGGCACCTTTTAGATTCGGGGGCTATTTATCGAGTATTGGCATTTTCAGCCTTGCAACAAAACATCGCGCTTGATGATGAAAGTCAGCTTGTTAAATTGGCGTTAAATCTGCCTTTAACCTTCGATTCTACGGGGGCTGAAGTAAAAGTTTTATTACAGAATAACGATGTAACTAACGCTATCCGCACCGAACAAACAGGTGGAGCCGCATCAAAAGTGGCCTCGTTAAGTCAAGTGAGAGTTGCATTATTACAACGACAGCGTGATTTTAAACAGGTACCAGGGTTGATTGCTGATGGCCGCGATATGGGAACCGTTGTATTCCCAGATGCACCAGTCAAAATCTTTCTCGATGCCAGTGCGCAATCTCGAGCAGAAAGAAGAATGAAACAGTTGCAAGATAAGCAAAATCATGCTAAATTCGCCGAAATTTTGCAGGAGATAACTGCGCGTGATGAGCGTGATCGTAATCGGGCTGTTGCACCGTTAAAACCTGCTGTTGATGCACTTATAATTGATACTACATCACTTTCTATTCAAGATGTTTTTAATCAATCTATTAAGTATATAAACCAAAAACTCGAGCAATAAATTTTTTTATTGCTTGAACCAAGCTCCACAAAAGGATAGGTGGAGTTCCGTAAACAACCCCACAAAACATGATGTAATGTGGACGTTAATATTAATTTAAGTATATAAATATGACTGAATCTTTTGCTCAACTCTTTGAAGAGTCTTTAAATCAACTAGACACTCGTTCTGGTAATATGATCCGTGGTACTGTCGTTGCAATCGACAAAGATGTTGTTTTAGTTGATGCTGGTTTAAAATCTGAATCAGCAATTCCAGTAGAGCAGTTTAAAAATGCCCAAGGCGAATTAGAAGTTCAAGTAGGTGACGTTGTTGACGTTGTTCTTGACTCAATTGAAGATGGCTTTGGTGAAACAATCTTATCTCGTGAAAAAGCTAAACGTCATGAAGCGTGGCTGACACTAGAAAAAGCAGTTGAAGATGCTGCAACAGTTTTAGGTGTTATCAATGGTAAAGTTAAAGGTGGCTTTACGGTTGATCTTAATGGCGTGCGTGCGTTCCTACCAGGTTCACTTGTTGACGTTCGTCCATTACGCGATACTTCACATATTGAAAATCGCGAAATTGAATTAAAAGTTATTAAATTAGATCAAAAACGTAACAACGTTGTTGTTTCACGTCGTGCAGTTATCGAATCTGAAAATAGCGCAGAAAGAGAACAACTTCTTGAAAATCTACAAGAAGGTTCAGAAGTTAAAGGTATCATTAAAAATCTTACTGATTACGGTGCATTCGTTGATCTTGGTGGGGTTGATGGTTTACTTCACATCACTGATATGGCTTGGAAACGTGTTAAACATCCAAGTGAAGTGGTTGAAGTGGGTCAAGAGTTACTTGTTAAAGTGCTTAAATTCGATAAAGACCGTTCACGTGTTTCTCTTGGCTTAAAACAATTAGGCGAAGATCCATGGGTTTCAATCGCTAAACGTTACCCAGAAGGAACAAAAGTAACTGGTAAAGTAACTAACTTAACTGATTACGGTTGTTTTGTTGAAATTGAAACTGGTGTTGAAGGTTTAGTACACGTTTCAGAAATGGATTGGACAAACAAAAACATTCACCCATCTAAAGTAGTTAGCTTAGGTGATGTGGTTGAAGTCGTTGTTCTTGAAATTGATGAAGAACGTCGTCGTATCTCTTTAGGTCTTAAACAATGTAAACCAAACCCATGGTTACAATTTGCTGAGTCACACAATAAAGGTGATAAAGTTAGCGGTAAGATCAAATCAATCACTGACTTTGGTATCTTCATCGGTTTAGATGGCGGTATTGATGGTTTAGTTCATCTTTCAGATATCTCTTGGAATATGCCAGGCGAAGAAGCAGTTAAAGCTTATAAGAAAGGTGACGATATCGAAGCGGTTGTGTTACAAGTTGACGCAGAGCGCGAACGTATTTCTTTAGGTATTAAACAATTAGAAGATGATCCTTTCAATAATTTTGCTGCAAACTATAAAAAAGGCACTATTGTTAAAGGTAAAGTGACTGCTGTTGATGCTAAAGGTGCAACTATCGAAATTGCTGATGGTATTGAAGGTTACTTAAAAGCTCAAGATATTGCTCGTGAACGTATTGAAGATGCAACTACTGCACTGAAAGTCGGTGACGAAGTTGAAGCTAAGATTGTTAACATTGATCGTAAGTCTCGTGCGATTTCATTATCAGTACGCGCTAAAGATGAAGCTGATGAAAAAGAAGCACTTGCTGCTGTAAATAATACTGCAACTCAAGAAGAAGCATCATTTACTAATGCAATGGCTGAAGCTTTCAAAGCTGCTTCAAAAACTGAGTAAAAATTGTTTATGTAAAGAGTAAAGAGGGCTTGCCCTCTTTTTCTTTTGTGGTATAAAATAAATCAGTTATATACCACACAAAATAAATTAGGAGTGACCATGAACAGATCAGATTTAGCCGAAAAGATAGTTAACTGGCGGACACACCTTCCTGTACAACTAGTTGATGATGCTGTAAGAGATATTATCGAACAGATCGCTTTAGCTATGGAAAGTAATGATCGTGTTGAAATTCGAGGTTTTGGTAGTTTTAGTTTGAACTATCGTGCCCCACGTAAAGCGAGAAATCCTAGAACAGGTGGTAATGTTGAAGTTAAACATAAATATATCCCTCACTTCAAGCCGGGTAAAGAATTACGTGAACGAGTTAATAATGCTGCCAAAGCATAAGTTTGCATAATATTACAAAAAAACCTTTGACTAAAATCAAAGGTTTTTTTATTTATAATAATACAGGTATTCATCTAATGCTTGCAGCACCATTCTAGATTACCGACACCTCTTCTTTAGCTGTGATTCGAATTAACGTAAAAAAAGTTTATCTAAAAATCAGTTTAGTTTTGTAAAAGTTTATCAACTAATCAATAAAATGGAAGCAACCTCTAGAAATTAGCAAATGGAATATTTTGAGAAAACGGTTATATGATAGCTTGATAGCCAATCAAAATTAATCCTATCAAAATCAATGCGGCAACTTTTTTCACTGGATCTATTAGCAATAATTTTTTCTTTAGGTTGTTTGCCACTTATGTTTTTACCTTCATTACCTTCTTATGAACAGTGGTATATGCTAGCTATTGTTCTTGTTACTTTTATTTTGATTGTCCCATCAACGTATTATCGCTTTACAATCATGATTGCGGTATTTATCCTTAGCTTTTTATGGTCTACTGCTTATAGTCATCAATATTTATCTAATATTGAACCTTATATCGATAAGACCTTGGTTGTGCAAGCTAAAGTCGAAACAATTGATGTTCAAGCCCAAAACATAACAGAACCGTATTATATAAAATTTGCCCTAATCAATTCTGACCAGCATTATTTGTCTTTTAATCCGACTATTTCAGTCTATTGGGATCAGCCAATTATTCCTAAAGCTGGTCAAATTTGGCAACTTACGTTGAAAACCAAAGTCAGCCAAGGTTATTTGAATGAAGGGGGTTTTGATAGTCAACGCTTTGCAATTGCCAACAGACGCCTATTATCAGCAAAATTAAAACAAGCTAAATTACTTGAAGATAAGCGTGGTGTTAGACAAGTTATAGCAGATTATGCGTTACCCTATATTAATCTATGTGTTTACCGAGGAATCATGATTGCGCTTGCTTTTGGAGAGCGCACACAAATAAGTGGTGAAGATCGCCTAATAATGATGCAAACAGGTATAGCTCATTTAATGGCAATATCTGGTATGCATATTCTTTTAGTTTTTTATTTTTGTTGGTTTATTGTTAAAACAGCTATGTTTTTACTGCCAAATCGTTATATACATTATTTTGTACCAATCATAGTTGGTTGGCTAAGTGCGTTATTTTATGCTTGGCTAACAGGATTTAATCCGCCAACACTACGTGCAATATTCGCACTATCAATATGGATATATTTACGCTATCAAAGCTACCATTTAAGCGCTTGGCAAAAAGTTAATCGAATTATTGCAATATTACTCTTATTTGATCCGTTGATGATTTTATCAGAAAGTTTTTGGTTATCTTGCTACGCGGTTATCAGTTTACTCTTTCTATCCCAATGGATGCCTTTACCACACCGTTTTAAGCAAAAAAAGCGTTGGTATTTAATCCGGTTATTGCATCTACAATTTGGCTTAACATTATTATTATTACCTATACAATTTTTTATTTTTCACGGGATAAGTACTGTTGCATTATTCTCCAATTTAATAGCAATTCCACTTATCACACTATGTACCTTTCCTGCTATTTTATTGGCACTATTATTTAGTTTGGTAAATTGTTTTTATTTATCCTTGTGGTTTTGCTTTATTGCGGACATTTCTCTTAAAGGATTATTTTTATGTTTAAAAGCAATGAATATGTTGTGGTTGACGTTACCGGCTAATTTTTATCTACTAAGTTTAATTGGTTGGTTGATGATTATTGTTATTCGTACTGAACTTTGGCGTCATTTTTTCGTGACTATATTGTCTATTTTATGCTTAATGATTTCACCATTTTTTGTTGTTCTTGATTATGTTTGGCGAGTAGACATGTTAGATGTTGGCCATGGGCTTGCTATTGTGATTCATAATGGAAAGTCAGCTATTTTGTACGATACAGGTGCTAAATGGGATAAAAATTCAGTAGCAGAGCAGGTCATTATACCGTTTTTATTGCAGCATAATTTAACAGTTGAAGGCATTATTATTAGTCACCAACATAATGATCATATTGGTGGGCTGAATATTTTAAAGCGTATCTATCCAAAAGCGTGGCTGATGAGTTCATCATCATCATTAAATAATGATTATTTATGCTTAGCGGGTAATCACATTACGTGGAAACAGCTTTCTTTTAATATTTTATGGCCTAAAAAGCTTGTTAATTATGCACAAAATAAAGACTCATGTGTGATACAAATAACTGATGGTCGATTCTCGGTATTGTTAACGGGGGATTTAGAGCGAACGCAAGAGTATCAGTTAATTGAACAATATGGAGTTAAATTATCTTCAACATTTTTACAAGTTCCTCATCATGGTAGCATGAGCTCATCAAGCTATGCTTTTTTAAATCGGGTAAAACCGAAAAGTGCATTGGTGTCGACTTCGCGCTATAATGCTTGGAACTTACCCGCAGATAAGATTACTTTACGTTATCATGAACTTAACTTAGATTATCATGTTACTGCAAGGACAGGTCAAATTAGTCTATTTTTTAATAAATTAGCGTGGAATATCAAAACAATGCGGGAACAAGTGAGTCCTAGGTGGTATCATGATTGGCTTGGGCGTTTACCTATTTATGAGTAAAATAATAGCCAATATCGCAATATTTATATTACGTCAGATGTGGCAGTAATGGTAACAAAACATAATCAAGTGATAATAAATGATGATTGAAAAATTATGGTATGGTAAAAATAGACTATATTGGTTACTTATTCCTTTTTCTTTGTTGTATGGTTTGATTGTTTTTGTTCGTCGCCAGTTATATCGATTCGGCCTTTTAAAATCATGGCATTCACCTGTTCCGATTGTTGTTGTTGGCAATTTATCCGTCGGCGGTAATGGTAAAACACCTTTCACGATTGGTTTGATTCAAGCTTTACAAGCTAAAGGGTTACATGTTGGTGTCGTTTCACGAGGATATGGCGGTAAAGCTGATTCTTATCCCCTGATTTTAGATGACAATACAACAACAGCCCAAGCGGGTGATGAACCGGTTCTGATTTATCAACGCACTCAGGCGCCTGTTGCGGTAGCACCGAAACGGGTTGATGCGGTCAAAGCTTTATTACAACACTATCAGTTAGATGTTATTTTGACTGATGATGGCTTACAACATTATGCGCTAGCTCGTAACATAGAAGTTGTTGTAGTCGATGGTAAACGTCAATTTGGCAATGGGTGGTGGATTCCTGCAGGTCCAATGCGAGAGCGACAAAACCGTTTAACGTCAGTAGATTTAATAATCATTAATGGTGATAGCGATAGTCTGTTAGCTGAGAAATATCCTAATAAAACTTATACTATGCAATTGGCTCCCAACTATGCCATTAATTTGCTTACTCAAGAAAAAAAACCATTATCTTCGTTACAAAATATCTGTGCTATTGCTGGAATTAGCAATCCTAAACGTTTTTTTGACATGTTAACAATGATGAATGCGGATTTAATTAAAACGGTATCATTTGCTGATCATCAACAATTTACTTTGCCATTGTTAACAGATATAGCAACTGATCAACAAATTATTTTAATGACAGAAAAAGATGCAGTAAAATGTCAGCAATTTGCATTACCAAATTGGTGGTATTTACCTGTAGATGCCATTATACCTATGCCAGCAATTAACCATATCTGTTCATTATTAGCGGATATAACATCACATAGAGAATAAAATATGAAAACGCTTCTTCTTAATGCTATTGCTTGCCCTAAATGTCATGGCAAATTGCAATATGATAAAGAACATAATCAGCTAATTTGTCAAACTGATAAATTAGTTTTTCCTGTAAAGGATGGTATTCCCGTATTACTTGAAACCGAGGCAATGGCACTGACTCAAGTAAAATTTAACCAAGAATAGAACATTACAAGGATTAGTTATGAATTTTTCTGTTATTATTCCAGCAAGATATGCATCAAGCCGTTTACCTGCAAAACCTTTAGCAGATATACATGGTAAACCGATGATCGTACGAGTGATGGAACAGGCAAAAAAGTCATCGGCAAATCGAGTCATTGTTGCAACCGATCATCAGCAAGTTTTCGAGGTAGTAAAAAAACATGGTGGTGAAGTGATTCTAACCAGTGATAAACATAACTCGGGGACTGAGCGTCTGGCCGAAGTTATTAATACCTTTCAATTTGCTGATGATGAAGTGATTGTTAATGTTCAAGGTGATGAGCCACTTATTCCCCCTATTATTATTGATCAAGTCGCTGAAAATTTAGTGAAATATAAAACAGGCATGGCAACTTTAGCTGTGCCTATTGAGTCGGTTGAAGAAGCGTTTAATACTGGCGCGGTTAAAGTTGTAATGGATAAAGATGGCTATGCACTTTATTTTTCTCGAGCGACTATTCCTTGGGAGCGGGATCGCTTCGCGAAAGCTAGCAATTTATTTAATCAATCCAGTATTGGTGATTTTTACCTTCGCCACATTGGTATTTATGCTTATCGAGCAGGTTTTATTCGTCAGTATATCAACTGGGCACCTTCTTCACTTGAGCAAATTGAAATGCTTGAACAGCTTAGAGTTCTTTGGTACGGTGAAAAAATTCATGTTGCAGTAGCTAAAGAGTCACCTGCTATTGGTGTTGATACGCAACAAGATTTAGAAAAAGTCAGAGAGTTATTTAAGGAGCAATAATGGCCATATTTAACGGCTTTTCTCAAGCGGGTTTAAATTTTTTACAAGATGCTTGGATTCACAACAGTAAAACTTGGTTTGATGAACATCGTTCTATTTATGATAACGACTTAGTTAAACCATTTAAGTTATTGGTTGAACAATTAACCCCAGAAATGTTAAAAATTGATGAGTGGTTTGAAACCAAACCTGCGATAGGTAAAACCATATCACGCATCCATCGTGATACTCGATTTTCCAAAGATAAAACACTGTATCGAAGCCGATTGTGGCTAACATTTAAACGACCAAACAAGGATTGGAAAGAAGCGCCTGCTTATTTTTTTGAAATTAGCCCGAATAGTTATCAATATGGTTTAGGTTATTATTGTGCATCCAAACAAACTATGGATATTTTTCGTGAAGAGATTGCTAATGATACTGCTAAGTTTTTAGAGATGATTCGTTGCGTCAAAAAACCTTTTGAGTTGGTTGGTGAAAGCTATATACGACCACTGATTAAAGATCAAGATGAAAAGATAGCAACATGGTATAACCGTAAAAGTTTAGCTGTTATGGTAACCAATAATCATATAGCTGATGTACTAGATAGTGATCTGCCAAATAAATTGATAAAAGGATTTAAAAAAATTGTTCCTCTTTATGATTATTTAATGCGGGTTGAAATGATCAAAAATATACCTAAACTTTAATTGATGTCAGAACAGTAGGGCATCAACGTGCCCTATGGCTCATTATCAGTTAGTGCTTGGGTTAACTATCTGTATATTATTTAACCTATTAAATATTGGGGAAATTTAATACCAGCTCTTTTACGCCGTTAATGATAAATTGGGTACCGACACAAACTAATAAAAATCCCATAATTCTAGAGGTTGCTTCAATACCACTTTTCCCCATAAATCGCATGATACTGCCAGCACTACGCATACAAAACCATAAAATAATACACAATAATAGTGGCACCATTATAGAAGTGGTATAAACGACCCAAGTCGATACGTTGTAACCACCACTTTTAACCGTTGAAGCCATACTAATAATCATCGCAATCGTACCCGGGCCAGCAGTACTCGGCATTGCTAGTGGGACAAACGCAATATTGTTTGATGTTTCTCGTTTTTTTGCATCGGCTTCTAACGTTTTATGAGAAGGTTGCTGGGGGAATAGCATTCTAAAACCGATAATACCGACTATCATTCCACCCGCAATACGTAATCCAGGAATTGATATACCAAAGGTATTCATCACTAATTGTCCACCATAAAATGAGACAACCATGATAATAAACACGTAAATACAAGTCATTTTAGACTGATAGTTACGCTCTTCATTGGTCATATCACCGGATAAACCTAATAGTAATACAACAGTCGTTAATGGATTAGTTAATGGTATGAAAAGAATTAGACCAAAGCCAATAGTTTGTACAAGTTCCAGCATATCAATTTCAAGACTTAATAAAAAACATTAAGATAAGTATAATTGAAATTGATAAGATATGATACATGGGCGTAATAAAACGCCCAAAAAATCATTTGGTTGATTAGAAAGGAATATCGTCATCAAAATCCATTGGTGGTTCAGGGGCTTTAGGTTGTGATGTCGGTGCACTTTGAGTTGCTTGTCGGGTTGACGCTGGCGCTGATGAAAAATTATTTGCGCTTTGCCCCCAATTTTGTGAGCCATCATCAAAGCTTTCGTTACTTGAGCCACGCGATCCCAAAATTTGTAAGGTTCCCCCCATAGTATTGATAACTACCTCAGTGGTATACCGATCTGTTCCCGATTGATCTTGCCATTTTCGAGTTTGCAATTGTCCTTCAAGATAAACTTGCGTTCCTTTTCTAATGTATTCGCCAGCAATTTCAGCTAATTTACCAAACACGACAACTCGATGCCATTCAGTGCGATCACGGTTTTCACCGGTTTGTTTATCCTTCCATGATTCTGATGTTGCAACACTAAAATTAGCGACAGCATTACCATTCGGCATGTAACGGACTTCAGGATCTTGTCCTAAATTACCAACTAAAATGACTTTGTTTATTCCTCGATTTGCCATTATAAACTCCTAAAAATTGCATAAAGATTTAATTTCGATATTGTAGCATGAGACAGAAGTAACATCACCGTATTTAATTTAATTATGCGAGCTATTATCCATTTTTAAACATTGAGAAAGATTTGTCTTACCATAGGAATTTCTTATTATAACAGGTATAATGCCACACATTTGTTGTGTAGTGTTCTAAACATATTTTTACTGGAGGCCTTATGATTAATGCGTTTGGACTAAAAAACAAACAGTTAGTGAAAATTAATGAAGGCGATATAAATAATGCGACTTGGGTTGATTTAATTGAGCCAGAAGAAGCCGATCGTGATTTTGTTTTAACCCATTTAGGACAGAACTTAGCAACGAGCATAGAGTTAGATGATATTGAGGCGTCAGCCCGTTTTTTTGAAGATAACGAAGGATTACATGTGCATTCTTTCTTTTTTTATGAAGATGCAGAAGATCGTGCAGGTAATTCTACTGTTGCATTTACAGTCCATAATGGACGTCTTTTTACCTTAAGAGAACGAGATCTTCCTGCGTTTCGTTTATATCGAATGCGGTCACGATATCAGAGCATGATAGCCGGTAACCCTTGGGAAGTATTACTCGATCTATTTGAAGTTAAAGTTGAGCAGTTAGCCGATCAGATTGAAAATATCTATAGTGAATTAGAAGAGTTGAGCTTAATTATCATGGATCGCTCTTCGCAAGAACATTATGATGAAGCGATTACCTCTTTAGCCGAGTTAGAAGATACCGCATGGAAGGTAAGACTTTGCTTAATGGATAGCCAAAGAGCGGTGAACTACTTAGTTCGACGAGCAAAAATGCCCGTTGATCAGTTAGAGCAAGCACGTGAAGTTATTCGTGATATTGAGTCACTTGTTCCACATAATGAATCCTTGTTCCAAAAAGTAAACTTTTTAATGCAAGCTGCGACTAGCTTTATTAATATTGAACAAAGCCGAATTATCAAGATTTTCTCAGTGGTGTCAGTTGTATTTTTACCGCCAACGGTAGTTGCTTCGGCTTACGGAATGAACTTTGAAAATATGCCAGAATTGAAATGGGAATATGGTTATCCATTCTCATTAATATTAATGTTACTTGCTGGTGTCGCACCTTATATCTATTTTAAATTAAAAAAATGGTTATAGATAAAAGCATATTAATTATGGTTCGAAATTATTACTATATTGATTTATTCTCGAGTTATCACCTTGATGTTAATCAAGGTTAACTCGTTAAGCATATACTCATAGTAGAAAGTGTTCATCTTGATGCTTATTATCAATGATTACTGTGCAAACTGTTGATATGCTTTGACTAAGTTTATGAGTAAAGATTATCAATTAATTTGAGACAAAAAGAGTAAAGAATCACAATTAGTTTATTAGTACTACTTTATAAATAGTATGACCAGTGTTAAACAAGAACAGTCATTTATACAATGACTACATATGAATAACGCCGAATAAAGCGAAATTCAAACAGTTCTTGCTTACTTTTTTAGGCGTACAATAATTGCATGGGTAAGAAGCAAAGCATCTTAAAATAACGTTATGTTTCACGCCAAAAATCATTGCTAGCGGTGAGATTTTTAACTTATTTGACTCGCTTTTTAACAAGTAGCTCAAAAATGCTTTAAATACCGATGATTTTGTACGCAGCAATAGGATTTAAAAACAATTTGTAATAGAAGGGAATAACATGAGTCAATATGCTTTAGTCACTGATATTGGTGGAACCAATGCCCGTTTTGCGTTGTACGATTTAACCACTAACAAATTATCTGCTATCACAAAAGTTCTGATTTCAAAAGATGATGATCTATTAGTTTTGATTAAAAACTATCTTACTAATCAATCAATCAGTGTCGATATGGCCTGTATCGCAATTGCTTGCCCTATTGATGATACGGATATGGTGAATATGACCAATAATAATTTGTCGTTTTCACGTTCAGCGCTGATTAAAGCATTAAACTTAAAACAACTTGAAGTAATTAATGATTTTACGGCTGTATCGACCTCTATTCCACAATTAACCGATAAAGATTTAGTAAAAATTGGCGGTGATGACGCCGATTTAAATTACCCAATTGCGATTTATGGTGCTGGAACTGGTCTTGGTGTATCGCATTTAATAAAAGTTAATCAACATTGGATCAGCTTGTCTGGGGAAGGTGGGCATACCGAATTACCAATGACCAATGAGAAAGAAGATCGTCTTTTAGCTGAGTTACGCAAAAAGTTTGGTAGGGTATCGTCTGAGCGATTTTTATCTGGAAATGGTATTGTAAATATATACCAAGCATTATTAAACATTAATAATCGACCTATAGAAGAGATTACGCCTGATGTAATTGTCAAAAAAGCGTTGTCCAATAGCTGTCCACTCTGTTTAGAAACGCTAACCTATTTTTGTACTTTTATGGGACGATTTGGTGGTAATTTAGCATTAACACTGAACACACAAGGTGGCGTTTACATTGCTGGTGGCATCGTACCACGTTTTATCGAGTTTTTTAAATCTTCACCTTTTCGGCATGCTTTTGAAAACAAAGGGCGAATGTCGTACTTGGTTAAAAAAATCCCTGTTTATGTCATTACTCATGAAGATCCTGGTCTATTAGGTGCAGGTGTTTATTTACAAAATAGTCTTAATAAAATGAAGGAGTAGGTTCATCGGTTATGATGTGGTGTTATATTTATCGAAGTCCAAAAAAAGAAAATTGTTATTTATATCTGGAAAAGGAGAATGATTTTTCTACTATTCCTGAAAAAGTAATGTCAATTTTTGGTTCACCTGTATTGGTGATGAAAGTATTATTAGACGGTAAACG
Source organism: Gilliamella sp. wkB171 (assembly GCF_001693755.1). Classification (GTDB taxonomy): domain Bacteria; phylum Pseudomonadota; class Gammaproteobacteria; order Enterobacterales; family Orbaceae; genus Gilliamella; species Gilliamella apicola_F. Next base: position 21,092 of record NZ_LYST01000043.1, on the reverse strand, counting down.
CCGTTTTGTTGTTGGTACTTCAGATGAAATAGAAGAAAAAATAAAAGCAGATGGTTTTTTCTTACAAATGTTAAAAGAAGATGATTTTAAAGTATGACAGAGCGATTTTGGGAATCTAAAACGTTAGATCAATTAACTGATTCACAATGGGAACAGTTGTGTGACGGCTGTGGTCAGTGCTGTCTTAATAAGTTGATGGATGAAGAGACCGAAGAAATCTTGTATACCAATGTCGCTTGTAACTTGCTTGATTCTAATACGTGTCGTTGTAAGCATTATCACAATCGTTTTAAATATGAGCCTGATTGTATTAAGTTAACGCGTGAAAATCTTCTTACTATTGAATGGTTACCGTTAACTTGTTCTTATCGTTACTTTTTACAAACAGGGCAGCTGCCAGAATGGCATCCACTCATTACCGGTGATAAAAAGCTTATGCATCAGCTAAGAATATCAGTTAAGAATCGAATTGTGTATGAAAAAGATATAATTTGTTGGGAAGATCATATTTTATAAAGGGAGAATACTCCCTTTTTTAAAAGCTTTTATAATATTAGCCAAATACTTCCGACCACATCGATGGCAAATAAATTTAAGAACATTAGAATAAAGATAAAAATCATAAATGAAATATCAATCATGCCAATAGGTGGAACAATGCGTCGAATTGGTGCGATAAAGGGTTCAGTCAACTCTGCGAGTAGCTCATCAGCGACCGATTGTCCACGGCTTACCCAACTTAGGATAGCTCTAAATAACAGTAACCAAAATAATAAATGACCAAAGGCGTGTATCATAGCAGCAACGGCATATGCTAAATACTCAGGACTCCAAACAGGCGCATTAATCATGGCAAAATGCAAAATAAAAATAATTTTAACTAACGCGACCAGATAGAAAATTAACCAGGTTGCACTATCAACTCTTCCTATTGACGGAATTACTTTACGTAATGGTCCAATAATGGGTTGAGAAATGCGAACTATAAATTGAGTAAATGGATTATGAAAATTAACTCTTACACTCTGCATCCATAGACGTAAAATGATCACATACAGACAAACAGTTAAAACAGCTCTTCCCAAGAAGATCAGTGATATCATTTAACACTCCTAAAAATTTTATAAGTTTGCAATATATCATAAATACTGCCTTGCGCCAAAGATCGCCGAGCCAATTCTAACCATAGTACTGCCAGCAACAATTGCTGCTTGCATATCAGCAGACATTCCCATAGATAATGTATCAAGAAATGGATAATCTATTTGTAGTGATTTTAAAAGTTGTTGCATCTGCTTAAATACATCTAATTGCTTGTTAAAGTCATTCTCGATTTCAGGAATAGCCATTAAACCACGTAAATTCAAATTGGGTAATGCTATAACTTGCTTAACTAACTCAGCGACTTGATTGGGTGCAATACCAGACTTGCTCGCTTCTTGGCTTATATTAACTTGAATTAATACATTAAGTTTATTCATATTGGCTGGTCTTTGTTCATTTAATCGCTGAGCGATTTTAAAACGATCAATTGTGTGCATCCAATCAAAATTTTCTGCCACTAATTTTGTTTTGTTTGATTGTAATGGGCCAATAAAATGCCAAATTAAAGGGGCATTGGGCATATTTTGTTTAAAAAATTGAATTTTTTCGACGCCTTCTTGAACATAGTTTTCGCCAAATGCAAACTGACCAGCACTAATAGCTTGTTCGATTAATGTCACAGGTTTTGTTTTACTGACGGCAATTAGTTCTATGCTATTGGGATCTCTTTCGCATTCTAACGCAATATTTTTAATTTTGTTTTTAATGGTGAGTATATTGTCATGTACTGTATTCATGTGAATCCCGAATCAAAGTTAGTTGGAATAATTGAATGTTAAATTCATTTTTGGCTCTTAGTGTAACGCAAAATGCCTCTGATTTGCACCTTTCAAGTGGTGAAGCTGTGTGTATTCGGATTAATGGGCAATTACAATTTTTATCAGAACACAGGTTATCGCCAATAAGTTTAGAGGCGGATTTATTATCGTTATTAACTGGCGATCAAAAACAACAATTATACCAAAATAAGCAAATTGACTTCGCTTATCAGGTAAAGGAATTAGGCAGATTTAGAGTGAATATTTTTTATCAGTATCGAGGAATCTCAGCTGTTTTTCGCATAATTAAACAACACATTCCAACTCTTGCCGAGATAAATGCGCCTGAAATTTTTAAACAACTTATCAATTATGAAAGTGGCATTATTTTAGTTACCGGTTCAACAGGGAGTGGTAAGTCAACCACACTAGCATCATTAATTAATCACATTAATTTTAATCAATCAAAGCACATATTAACCTTAGAAGATCCGATTGAATTTATTTATCATAATCAAAAATCATTAATTCAACAAAGGGAGTTAACAAATTTAGAGCAGACTGTTGATAGCCTTTTAAGACAAGATCCTGACATAATATTGCTTGGGGAATTACGTAACAAAAAAGCTATCCAAACCGCATTAACAGTAGCTGAAACAGGGCATTTAGTTTTTGCTACGTTGCATACAAATTCTGCTATTGAGACTATTAATCGTATTATTGATGTATTTGAAGACAGTTCACAAGATTTTATTCGTACTCAATTATCTCATAGTTTGAAGGCAATAATAAGTCAGAAACTAGTCACCACCGAAAATGGACGTAAAGCTTTATTTGAAGTGTTAATCAATACCCCCGCAGTAAGTAATTTAATTAAAGAAGGCAAAGTTAAACAAATTTATTCTTTAATGCAAACTGGACAGCAATATGGTATGCAAATTATGCCCAAGCAGTTTGAATAGTTTAAAAAAATCATAAAAAATAGATTGTTACCAATTTAAGACTAAAATAGTTATCGTTTTATTGGGTTGATCATTATTATAATTTTTACATTATTTGCTAGGAAAATGATGCAATTATATTATGATATATTTAATAATATCTGGTATCATTTGCGAGTACTTGATTACTTAATCTAATTGAGTTTTAATAATTAAAAATCAACCTATTGAATTTTATGAAAAAATTAAGTAAATCGCTACAGGGAGTGGCAAAAATATGTTAAAATGTGGTCTTAATCGGGCATCGGGCATCGGGCATCGGGCATCGGGCATCGGGCATCGGGCATCGGGCATCGGGATTTATTAGCGCATCAAGTCGTTAGCGGTCAGCAAACTTTTCAATCTTTATTACCGAACTTATCACCAGTTCCTTTTATAATTTCTTTTTCTATCTATCTACTAACTATTTCGGTTTTATTGCCGCATCAGCTTACTAAAGTGACATTGTTTTATGCAAAACAATCATTATTAAGTAGATGGTTAATAAAATTAGTAATAGCCAGTCCTCTACCTTCTTGTTTACTAATATTGTTGTTGGTTGATACGGTATTGATAAATACGGCTCATGGTCTAACAACACAAACAGCGCAGGTAATAAATGGAAAAGGTCCTTATTTAAGTTTTGATGACGGAAAGACCGAGTCGGATACGGTTTTGCCACTATTATCGTTGACCTTACCAAATAAGAAGAAGATATTGGCATCCGAAGATAATTCAAGTATGACTAATCCTATTTTAATGGATGGCGGCTCTGTCACATTTAATGATATAAAAACAAGTATGCCCTTTACTAGTTACCCTTCAACTACTTTAGCGAATGTAATTGTGAAAAACAATTATTGGCGCGATGAGGATGGAGATAAACTTTTAACGATAACGGGGAATCTAAAGGTAAAGTGGGAAACAGCTAATGGTGATGATGTGACAAATTATGTCAAGTCAAATCCAAATTATCAGTTAAATGCGTGTCAATCACCGTATAAAATGACGATGAGTGCCGATAGTGGATCGTTAGTAACGACTTTTGGCATACCAAGTATAAGTATATTCAGTGGTGGAAGTCATAGTTACTATCTACATTATAAAGTTCCGAAAACGTGTTATGCTAAACCTAGTGTTATCAATGGTAGTGGTTTTTTTGCCGGTCCTTCAGAACAATGGGATCCAAGCAAGGGTTTTAAATTACAGGATGTAAATCAACCCGAGTCTAATTTTCCAACGACGGGGTCAAATGGTTTGAATTTTTCATTAATGGTTGAGGGGATTTCTGCACAAGCGGCCATTATACTCAATGGTTCAGTGGTTAGACCGGTAGAAGGGTCTGGTGTAACATTACAATTAACGGCTCGAAGTAGTAATATGATTGATGTTAAACTTATTGGACCAAATAAAGATTCCGCAAATAAGTGGTTTTCTCCAACTACATTTAAAATTTATGGGGATAAAAAAAAGAAACTACTGCTGTATTCATTTAAGATATCCCGTTGGTTTATTGCTGATCCAAGTGGTGCTAGTGGATTAGGGCAAGTTGATAGTGACTATGAAAAAACCAAAAGCTTCTGTAATGGTTTATTATATTATCGAATACCAAGTGTTCGCGATTATACCAATGGCAATGGTAATGATTGGAATGGTGGTTTACCTAATTTCACTCATTTAGATTACCAAAGAAGAATTAGTTATAAAGATAGCTCAGCAAAATGGGTTGGTGGAATATTTAGTGAATGGGGTATGACTTATACTGATGAAGGCGAATATGCTGCTAGCGACTGGCGTTATTGGCATGGCTACTGGACAAGTGATATTTACAGTGATGGTAATCCATTTTATGTTGATCCGAGTTTAGTTGGTGGTGGTTCTGGTATTAGCCATAAATTTCCTCAAAACTATATTAATATTAGAGCTGCTTGTGTGAACAATTACTAATAACACTAGAGCACTAATATTATTTATTTCAGCAGCTAACGGATTTAGATATAAAACATAATAGAACATTAATCTTATGCTTGTAGTGCGAAGCACACCAAGCAAGTTGAAAAAAGGTTAACATGGCATAAGAACCTTATTGCGCAAAGCGCGGTAAGGTTCTAAAAAATTGAATAAATTTTAGTCATTAGCTGTTTTAAAATTCCAAAGAATTATTAAAATTAGATATCAAATGAATACTCAAGAGAAAATCAATTTAACAGAAAATTGTTCAGCCGTGTGCTTTATTAAAGATAGTGGTTTATTTTGTAGACTTTATAATCAGTCAGCTTACATTGTTACTCAATTGCTTAAGCGTTCTTTAAAATTACAAGTTAAACAAATAAAAAAGCTAGATAATCAGTATGTGATTAGTTGTGGTTTACCAATAAAAAGTGTTTTAACTTATTTTCCTCACGTCAATAAAACAGATTGGGGATATCAATTGAATGGCGAGTTTGATACCCAAGCTTATCCAAAATGGCGGGTTGAGCAAATATCATTAGTAGAGAATAAAATTAAACAACAAAATATTGCTTTAATATCAGAGGATATTATATCGCAAACTCATTTTAATTTATTAAATTTGTCCCAAATATTCCGATTAACATCACATCAAATAGCTTATTTAATCAATCGTCCAATAACAAAATATCCGAGCTATACAGATAATCAGTTTTTGAACGAATTAAAACGTTGTTTAATAAGGCATTCTATTGAACATCAAAATAAATGATCTATTGATCCATCTGAAATAAACAAACTCATAAAATTTTGAACTTCAGCTAAAAAGTACTCTATAATAATTAGATAAATCATTCTTTGATAGGAGTATAAGTAAATGGAACAAAAAATTGGATTTATTGGTTTAGGAAATATGGGGAATGCCATTTTACAAGGGATTTTATTAAGTAATATTGTTCCAGGATCTCAGCTTTATGTTTATGACCATCATCCAGAAAAAGGGCAACGCCTTAATCAAGAATATGCTGTTAATAATCTCAATTCCGAGCGTGAAGTTGCGCGTGAATCGGATATTGTTTTTATTGCGGTTAAACCAAATGTCATTGTAGATGTATTAAACGATATTCAAAAAGAGTTAAAAAAGAATACGATTGTTATCTCAATTGCAGCAGGTGTCACAATTAAAACTATTGCAAAAAGCGTTGGTTATGAGCAAAAGATTATTCGAGTGATGCCAAATACGCCGGCATTAGTAAATGCGGCAATGTGCTCAATTACCCCTAACACAGAAGTGACAGACGATGAATTAACAATCGTGCAGTCGTTATTGAATTGTATTGGTGAAACCGAAGTTGTGCCTGAATATTTGATTGATGCGGTTGTTGGCGCTAGTGGATCTTCACCTGCATTTGTATTTATGTTTATTGAAGCGATTGCTGATGGTGCTGTTAAAGGTGGTTTGTCGAGAAAACAAGCTTATAAATTTGCAGCACAAACGGTGTTAGGATCGGCTAAACTGTTACTTAAAACCGGTAAACATCCTGGTGAGTTAAAAGATATGGTTTGTTCACCTGCTGGAACAACCATTGAAGGTGTACAAGTTCTTGAAGAAAAAGGATTTCGAGCGGCAGTTATCGATGCAGTAGAAGCAACAATCAAAAAATCGAAAGATTTGTCCGAAAAATAAATTGTTAAGTGTGACATATTACTCTAATAGAAATTCATTTTGTATACCTTTCTGTTAGAGTAATGAAATGTTGAAAGTAAAACATTTCTTGCATTCAATTGAAATTTATGCGTTAATAGTTACCAGCATATAACATGCAGATTTATTTTGTAACATTTAGATATTCGCAGTTTGTAGTTTACTTTATATCAGGGATTCGTATTAGTTTTCTTCAGTCTCCTCTTCTTAGTGTTAATAAGTAGTCTAGGTTTTATGTTTTAAAGATGGCCGTCAGCGGCTAAGATTAATTTATTTATAGGAAGATTGTTATGTCTAAGAAAACTGGTCAAGTTAAATGGTTTAATGAAAGTAAAGGTTTTGGTTTTATTTCGCCTGCAGATGGCAGTAAAGATGTATTTGTACACTTTTCAGCGATTTCTGGTGATGGCTTTAAAACTCTAGCTGAAGGTCAACAAGTAGAATTTTCTATCCAAGATAGTCCTCGTGGTCCAGCTGCTGCTGACGTTGTTCTAATTTAAATACCTCCCTTCATATCCTATCTTATCAGCAACTATTTGCTGGTAAGATAACAAGCAAAATAATTCTACATATATACTTTTAAAAAATACTTTATAACGTATCAATAGTAAAATAATATGAGGAAAAAATGAAAAAATTACTACTTACCATCTCATTACTGGGATTATCTTCTTTTGCCATGGCAGACTTATCAGCGTCTTGTAAAACTTACTTTGATAAAGTGGATAACCTAATTAAAGCCATTCCAGATAATGCAGCGACCAAACAACAAACGGATATGTTGAAACAAAATTTAGAAATGGGTAAAAAGCAAGTTATTGCAATGTCTCAAGCTGATCAAGAAAATGCTTGTAAGAAAGGATTAGATGCATTAAAACAAGCAGAAGCAGCATTATCTTCTAAAAAATAATGCGCTAAAGTTTATTTATCGTTTATTACGATGTCGAAAATCCCAAGGGGCTATAGGATTTTTATCTTTCCAAAGCCCTTTTTTGTTTTGTTTGGCTTGCGTTTCTAATCTTATCATTTCTTGATTATTCGCTATTCCTTTATAACGGTAAGCCCAAGCATAGCCGCTTTCAACCATCTTAGCATTGATATTTATCTTATTCGAAAATACAGTACCTAATGTTCGTTGGTATATATCTTTTTTACTCTCTTTTATAAAAACAGCTTTACCAGCAACAAGTGACGCTAAATATTTTCTCGACACATTGCCATAAGCTTGTTTTTTTTCGGGCGCATCGATATCTAACAATCTAACTCTAATTTTTTGTTTAGCGTTGGTTAATACATCAATTGTATCGCCATCAATCACTTTGACTACTTTGCCTGCAAAATCAGCATAAACAAAAGAACTGAATAAAAAAGAAAAAACACTAATAATAAAAAAACGTTTTAACAAAATCATATTTAACAACTTAAAAAATAAACTTATTATGGTGATTACTATCAATATAATGAACTAGTTTATATTGTTATAAGGAATGTAATTCGGTCATAGGTAAAATAGCTAACTTAGTTGAGCTGCAATGAAAAACAGCAAAAACACGTTGTTATTAATGATACCCAACCAACCACTATTGTCTACTAAATAGTTAGTTTAGCCTTACAACATGCGCGTTATAAGACTAAGTAATCTTTGTTATGAATTAAAATTCGCTGGTATCTTTAAATAATCCAACTTTTAGATCAGTTGCTTCATAAATTAATTTACCATCAACATAAACTTCGCCATCCCCAATTCCCATAATTAATTTACGGTTAATGACGCGTTTAAAATGAATTTTATAAGTTACTTTTTTATTTTTTGGTAGGATCTGACCTTTTAATTTTAATTCACCAACACCAAGGGCGCGTCCTTTACCTTTACCGCCAATCCAACCAAGATAAAAGCCAACTAATTGCCATAATGCATCTAAGCCCAGGCAACCAGGCATCACAGGATCATTTTTAAAGTGACATTTAAAGAACCACAAATCAGGATTGATATCGAATTCTGCTTCAACATAACCTTTACTATAGTTGCCGCCATCTTCATTCATTTCAATCACACGATCCATCATTAACATTAGATCAGAAGGTAAAGGAGGACCATCATGACCAAATAATTCACTATTGCCTGATTTAATCAAATCTGCTTTATCGTACGAAGACTTACGTTCAAATGTCATAAAAAAACCTTTTATTTGTTGTTATTACTTTCATGGTCAAAATAACGGTATTATTAATATCCATGTTATAAAAATAGATAGTGCTTAAACAGTATCAGTTTAACTCATTAATAAATGAGATTTTGCTTTAAAGTGTATTGGTTATTGTTATTTTTTGCAATATTTTTGCCATCTACTCAACCAACTGTCGTGTTTTTTATCTTGCAGTAACAGTGATTGCATGCGCGCCTGAATCAATTTGTATAAGCTAATACCATGCTCATCTTTATAGGGAATACCCGTTAGTAAATACAAGGCATCGGCAATATGCTCAACTGCCCAAATTGAAAATTTATTTTCTATCACTGCATTAATCACTTCATCGCTTAAACTCAAATGGCGTTGGTTACTGGCGGGAATAATAACACCTTGGTGGCCAGTTAAGCCTTGATGCTGACAAACGGCAAAAAAACCTTCTATTTTTTCATTTACGCCACCAATTGACTGTACATGACCAAACTGATCAACTGAACCGGTAACAGCTAATTGTTGATCGATAGGCTGATTGGATAATGCACTAATAAGTGCACAAAATCCAGCAAGTGAAGCACTATCACCATCGATTTCACTATAAGATTGTTCAAACACTAAAGATGTTGAAAAAGGTAATTGATGATTTATCGCAAATTCAGACATCATAAATGCTTGCATTATCATCATTCCTTTAGAATGAATGTTGCCTGCAAGGTCAGTTTTACGTTCAATGTCAATCAATTCACCATCACCAAAATGAATAATGCAACTTAAACGAGAGGGTTCCCCAATGGCTCTCGGATAACCTGGATATTCAATGACAGATAACCCATTTATTTGCCCAACAACCTGATCTTTGGTATTAATCATTATCTGGTTGGTAAATATTTCATCATAAAACCGCTCAGTTAAATAACTTTCGCGCCAGAGCTTTTGCTTGATTGACTTGCTTATAGCTGACTCATCAATGACACTATTTTGCATATAATGGGCAGCATTAACTAATAAGGCGTAAACCCAATCAACCGCCATCGGAAGATAAAATTGATCGCCGGTATAACGTGTTGCTTCTTTATATAACCTAGTGAATGCTGATTTATCAATATGTGGTAAGTTTTGATTGTCAGCTAAAAATTCTAAGTAATTAAACCACTGTTCTATCTGTAAAGGTGAGTTAACGGCTAATTCGTTTTCAAACTCACTATAAATTGAAGTAGAGTAAAACTCGGGATCGAGATCTTGTAATTCGGTTAAGCTTAATCTATCACCGACTAAAATAATGCGTAAATCAAGAGGCATTTTGGGAATAGCAATAGGCAATGGGTGTAATTCATCAGCAGAAAACCATTCAAATTCTTGTTTTATCACCATCTGTTTTAATTTAAACCACAATGATGGTTGGGCAAGTAACGAGCGAAGTCCTAAAATCAAAAAACCACCATTGGCTTGATGAACTAATCCTGCTTGTAATTTGATAGGATCATTTTCCGGTTGTCGAACGCAGCCTAATAGCATTTCACTGTCGAAAGAGAGGGCTGTTAAACACGTATCTTGAACAGCAAAGTTATCTTGTTTACTTTTGGCCTTTGTTAGCGTGATTTTGTTATCATTGATATAATAACTAAAGCCTAAAATAGAGGTTGAAATACTAGGTTTGATTGCTTGTTTAAATAAACTAAAAAACAGTTCGCTTTCTGTCCCTTTTAGGAGCATAAACCGAGGGGTATAAGCTTGCTTTTGCTTTGGGCACAATAGTGAAAAGGCATCGGCAATTCGTGGTTGCCATGTCAATAAATTATTTACCTCTTTAGTGGCTAAATCAGAAGGTATTTTTTTGTTATTAACGATGATTTCGATTTGTTTTAAATCTGGTTGAAGCTGTTGTGCTTCGAGTTGTTTGATTGCCAAAATGAGTATCTTTTTTGTTAGCCAAATAAATCTTTAAATTATAGCAAGTATCGATTGTAACGCCAACAAATTACCGAGATCTTTATGCTAACAAATAAAAAATTTACAGAAAGATTTTTCAAAATCAGGTAAACTATGCCATAAATTAATAGTTACTAATCATTGTTATCATCATTGCCAACAATTAAATATGCTCAAACTTAAAAATAATCATTTTAAAGATGAACAAGTTTCACAAATTGTGAGCTGGGGACACTGGTTTACATTATTTAATATTTTTGTCGTAATTATTCTTGGTAGTCAATACTTGATGATTGGGGACTGGCCTCGCACATTTATGGGAAGATTTTATGCCATTATTAGTGCGATTGGGCATTTTAGTTTTTTGACTTTTATTGCTTACTTGATTTTACTTTTTCCATTAAGTTTTTTCATTTATTCATCAAGATGGCAACGCATCATTGCAACAATTATAGCTACTTTAGGTATTACCTTACTTTTAATAGATATTGACGTTTTTTCGCATTTTCGAATGCATCTTAATTTATCGATTTGGCAATTGCTAACTACGCAAAAGGCTTCTTTTTTAAGTACAGCATTTATTCTTATTCCGTTTATCCTCCTTATTGAGATTTTATTTGCAATCTGGAGCTGGAAAAAGTTACGTAGCCTTACTAAACGAAAACGATTTGCAAAGCCTGTTGTGCTTATATTTATTCTTTGCTTTATATCTTCTCATCTTATTCACATTTGGGCCGATGCTAATTTTTATCGACCAATAACTATGCAGCGTTCAAGCCTGCCACTGTCTTATCCACTTACCGCAAGGCATTTTCTTGAGCGTTATGGTTTTATTGAGCAAAATGATTATCGTAATCGAGTTATTCAAGAAGGTAATCCATTCGCGCTTGCAATTGAGTATCCACTTGGACGTATTACATTTAATACCGAACAACAGATGAAAAATGTGGTAATGATTGCTATAGATGGGTGGAATTATGACTTGTTTTATAACAATATGCCTTGGTTAAATCAATTTGCGCAAAACAATCTCTTTTTTGCTAATCATTATGGTGCAAGTAATCAGTCATATTTAAATGATTTTTCATTGTTTTATGGGTTAGATCCAAATTATTACAACAGTATTTTAGCGAGTCACAAAACTTCGGCTTTAATTGATGCGGTGATAAAGCAACATTATAATTTAGGATTATTTTCGGCAGATGGTTTTGCTGAACCTCTCTATCGTTATGCATTACTCTCTAATTTTACATTGCCAGAACCTAAAAAACAGACTAATCGACAGGTGACGGATAACTGGATGGCATGGCATGACAAACAGAATGAATTGGATAACCATGCACCTTTATTTTCTGTCATTCAATATTCACTGGGCTTTAAAAATAAAAATATGCCGATAGCGGAATTAAAAACAGAGGCAAAAAAATTAGATCAGTATTTAGAATCGATAATTAGCTACTTAAAATTATCAAATGCATTCGATAATACGATTATTGTTATCACTGGTTCAAATGACATTAGTGTCAATGAAAATTTGAAAATTGCTATACGTGATAATACAAAAAGTTTTAGTCGTGAATCACTAAAAGTACCGTTAATTATTTCTTGGCCAAATAAAGAGATGAAACAAATTAGTGATGTAACTACGCAAACTGATATTTTGAGTACATTAATGCAAGAAGCATTTAACGTTACCACGCCACTTCAACAATATAGCCAAGGTAAAAACCTATTTGATCAAAAATCTAGACAATGGATCATTGCTGGTAATGAAAACGAAATAGCAGCACTTTATAACGATAAAACTGTTGTACTAGATGAATTTGGACGCTCAAAAGTTTATGATTTAAATGATAAACTAGAAAAAGATGAGAAGATAAGCTTACCGATATTCTTACAAATTGTAACTGAAAACCGTCGGTTTATGGTTTATGATGATTAAAAGAGTAAAAAAGGTGAAGATTACTTCACCTCTTTTCCCATGGCTTGTAAATCGGCATGATAAGATGAACGAACAAATGGGCCGCATGCGGCATGAGTGAATCCCATATTTAATGCGATTTGTTTTAACTCATCAAATTCTTCCGGTGGCACATAACGCTCAACCGGTAGATGATATTTGCTTGGTTGTAGATATTGACCTAACGTCAGCATAGTTACGCCATGAGTGCGTAGATCTTTCAATACCTGAATCAGTTCTTCATTAGTTTCACCAAGTCCCACCATTAAACCAGATTTTGTGGGTATTTCAGGATGTCTTTCTTTAAAAGCGGCTAATAATTTTAGTGAACCTTGATAACTCGCACCGGGACGAATTTTTTTATATAAACGAGGAATGTTTTCTAAATTGTGGTTAAAGACATCGGGTGGATTGTCACTTAATACCTTAACCGCTTCATCAATGCAACCACGAAAATCCGGCGTTAAAGTTTCAACTTTAATATTAGGACTTAATGCTCTAATTTCTTTGGTACACGAAGCAAAATGGCTCGCGCCTCCATCTTTAAGATCATCACGATCTACCGAGGTAATTACTACATAACGCAGTCTCATTTCTTGTATAGTTTTAGCTAATTTTATAGGTTCTTCACGATCTGGCGGTAAAGGTCGCCCGTGTGCAACGTCACAAAATGGGCAACGACGCGTACAAATATCGCCTAAAATCATAAAAGTCGCGGTTCCATGATTAAAGCACTCAGCTAAATTAGGACAAGAAGCCTCTTCACAAACTGAATGTAAACCGTGTTTGCGCATGGTATTTTTAATATGCGAAATGTTATCAGAATGAACCGGTAATTTGATTTTCATCCATTCTGGCTTTTTCAGTGGCGCTACATCTTCAACTGTAATGGTTGGGATTAATCGTGTTTTATCAGCATCACGATATTTTGAACTTCTGATTATTGTTTCATTATTTTGCATAATTTATATCTTATTAGTTTGTTAACTGCTTGATGAAATTATTGGTTAACAATTGTTTTATTTTTTTACGATCAATTGGCGAGACATATTCTTTTAATTGTGTCATTTGTAATCCTGCATAACCACAAGGATTGATATTTTGAAAAGGTCCAAGATCCATATCAATATTCAATGCAAGCCCGTGCAATGTGCAGCCTCTTTTAATATGTAATCCGAGTGAACAAATTTTCTTATTATTTATATACACACCCGGTGCATCGACTTTAGCGTAAGCTATAATACCATAGTGTTGCAAAGCATCGATGACACTCTTTTCCAAATAACTGACAATATCACGAATGCCGATCTTACGTCGTTTCAAATCAAATAATATATACATAATTTGCTGACCAGGTGCATGATAGGTAATTTGTCCGCCGCGATCAGTTTGTACAATCGGAATATCTGTTTTGCATAACAAATGTTCTGGCTTGCCAACTTTTCCTTGAGTAAAAACAGGATAGTGCTCAACTAACCAAATTTCATCCAATGTTTGTTCATTGCGATTAAGTGTAAATTCATGCATGGCTTGATAAGTTTGCAGATAGGGCTGTATATCTAAATCCTTAATAATAATATTTTCTACTTTCATCTTCACTGTAGCTTTAATCTGCCATTTTTATCAAAAACTTACATCTATATATCAGATTTTACTATAACTTGACAATACATAGCTAATCACGGTATAACCAATCTCATTAATTCAGATAAATTAATTTTTATTAAATTTGATTTATATCAATTGATTATGATCTTATTTAAATCAATAATTGAAATGGTTGATTAATTTGATAGGAATTAACATTCTTTTCTAAACTATGGTTTGCTTTACTTTTTCTTTGAAAATGGCAGACTTATACTAAATAAGCTCCGTAATGCAGAGTAGAAGGTTATAAGTTAGTTATGGCTTACGTTATAGCTAAGGATAGCAAAAGCTGCATTTTTTTTAACAAAAAAGAGGTTTTTATATGTCGGACATGCAAGTGAATGATATCGATCCTATTGAAACACAAGATTGGCTAAAAAGTCTTGATTCAATTATTCGTGAGGAAGGAATCGAACGTGCACAATATATTATTGAACAAATAGTCAATAAAGCCAAAGATGGTGGTGTACCTTTACTTTTTGGTTCTTCAACCAGTAACTATATCAATACCATCCCTGTAGAAGAGGAGCCTGCATATCCGGGGGATTGGGAAATTGAAAGACGCATTCGTTCAATTGTTCGTTGGAATGCTATTATGATGGTACTTAGAGCGTCTAAAAAGGATTTAGAGCTTGGCGGTCATATGGCATCATTCCAGTCTGCTGCTACATTTTATGAAGTTTGTTTTAACCACTTTTTCCGCGCTAGAAATGAAAAAGATGGTGGTGACTTAGTTTATTTCCAAGGTCATATCTCACCAGGTATTTATTCACGTGCATTTGTTGAAGGTCGTTTGACTGAAGAACAATTAGATAATTTCCGTCAAGAAGTTCATGGTAAAGGGTTATCATCTTATCCTCATCCAAAATTAATGCCTGAATTTTGGCAATTCCCAACTGTTTCTATGGGATTAGGTCCGGTTAGTGCGATTTTCCAAGCTCGATTCTTAAAATATCTAAACCATCGTGGACTAAAAGATACTTCAGAACAAACTGTCTATGCATTTTTAGGTGATGGTGAAATGGATGAGCCAGAATCAAAAGGGGCAATCACAGTTGCAACTCGTGAAAAACTAGACAATTTAGTTTTTGTTATCAACTGTAATTTACAACGCTTAGATGGCCCTGTAACTGGTAATGGTAAAATCATCAATGAACTCGAAGGTGTATTTGCTGGTGCGGGTTGGAATGTCATTAAAGTGCTTTGGGGTGATCGTTGGGATAAATTATTACAAAAAGATAAATCAGGTAAATTAATCCGTCTAATGAACGAAACACTCGATGGTGATTACCAAACATTAAAATCTAAAGATGGTGCTTATGTTCGTGAACACTTCTTTGGTAAATACCCTGAAACCGCTGCCTTAGTTAAAGATATGTCTGATGAAGAGATCTTTAGATTAAATCGAGGTGGTCAAGATCCATCTAAAATGTTTGCTGCATTTATGCGAGCAAAACAAACTAAAGATCGACCAACTGTAATTTTAGCTCATACTATTAAAGGTTATGGTATGGGTGAAGCGGCTGAAGCGAAAAATATTGCTCACCAAGTTAAAAAAATGAATATGGATGGTGTTCGTCATGTTCGTGATTTCTTCAATATTCCTGTGACAGACGATGCACTAGAAAAATTACCATATATCAAATTTGAAGAACATACGCCTGAATACAAATATATTCATGAACGTCGTAATGCGCTGCATGGCTATGTTCCGTCAAGATTAACCAAGTTCTCTGGAACAGTTTCAATTCCACCATTAAGTGAATTTGCGCCATTACTTGAAGCACAAACTAAAGAAATTTCAACAACAATTGCTTTTGTTCGTGCACTTAACATCATGCTTAAGGACAAAGAGTTAGCACCTCGTTTAGTGCCAATTCTTGCTGATGAAGCGCGTACTTTTGGTATGGAAGGCTTATTCCGTCAAATTGGTATCTATAATCCACATGGACAACAATATACCCCACAAGACAGAGAACAAGTCGCTTACTATCGTGAAGATGAAAAAGGTCAGATTTTACAAGAAGGAATCAATGAATGTGGTGCGACAGCTTCTTGGATTGCTGCTGCAACTTCATATAGTACTAATGATTTCCCAATGATTCCATTCTATATTTATTACTCAATGTTTGGTTTCCAACGCATTGGTGATTTAATGTGGGCAGCTGGTGATCAACAAGCTCGCGGATTTATGATCGGTGGTACATCTGGACGCACAACCCTAAATGGTGAAGGTTTACAACACCAAGATGGTCATAGCCATATTCAAGCTTTAACTATTCCTAATTGTATCTCTTATGATCCTGCATATGCTTATGAAGTCGCTGTAATTATGCAAGATGGTTTACGTCGTATGTATGGCGAACAAGAAAATGTTTACTACTACATCACAACTCTTAACGAAAATTATGCGCAACCAGCAATGCCAGAAGGTGCTGAAGAGGGGATTCGTCGAGGTATTTATAAACTTGATACTGTTGCAGGTCAAAAAGGTAAACCAACTGTTCAATTATTAGGTTCAGGTTCTATTTTACGTCACGTACGTGAAGCAGCTGATATTTTAGCAAAAGATTATGGGGTTAACTCAGAAGTCTACAGTGTAACATCATTTACCGAGCTTGCTCGTGATGGACAAGATTGTGAACGTTACAATATGTTACATCCAAGTGAAACACCAAAAGTGCCTTATGTTGCACAGGTGATGAACAACAATCCAGCGGTTGTCTCAACTGACTATATGAAACTGTTTGCTGAACAAATCCGCGGTTTTGTTCCTGCCGAAAGTTACCGAGTATTGGGTACTGATGGCTTTGGTCGCAGTGATAGTCGAGAAAACTTGCGCCATCATTTTGAGGTAGATGCATCTTACGTTGTTGTTGCTGCATTGGGTGAACTTGCTAAACGTGGTGATATTCAAGCTAGTGTGGTTGAAGAAGCCATCAAAAAATTTGAAATCAACCCAGATAAACTCAACCCACGTATTGCATAAGAGGTAAAAAGAATGAGTATAGAAATAAAATTACCCGACATTGGTGGTGATGAAGTTGAAGTAACCGAAATTTTAGTCAAAGTCGGTGATAAAGTTGCTGTTGACGATAATATTATGACTGTTGAAGGTGATAAAGCGTCAATGGAAATTCCAGCACCACAAGCAGGCGTAGTCAAATCTATCATTGTGAAAGTTGGTGACAAAGTAAAAACTGGTGTTGCTATTATGGAATTTGATGAAGATGGTGCAAGTGCACCAGCTACCAAAGAAGAGCCAAAATCAGCGCCAGCTGCATCTGCTGCTCCAGCCGCAAGTCAAATTGTTGATGTCAATGTGCCTGATATCGGTGGTGATGAGGTTGAAGTCACTGAAATTTCGGTTAAAGTTGGTGATAGCGTAGCAATCGATGATAACATCATTACTGTTGAAGGCGATAAAGCGTCAATGGAAGTGCCTGCAACCGTTGCCGGTGTCGTTAAAAATATTGTTGTTAAAGTTGGCGATAAAGTTAAAACTGGTTCTAAAATAATGGAATTTGAAACTGCTGCAACTAGCGCGCCGGCAAAAGCAGACACTTCAACACCGGTGTCAACACCCGCTCAAGTAGCTGCGGCGCCTGCAACAGTAGCCGAGCCGGTTAAGGCGTCAGCTCCAGCAGCGGCTGGGAATGATTTTGTTGAAAATGATGCGTATGCACATGCAACACCATCTGTTCGTCGTTTAGCTCGCGAATTTGGCGTTAATCTTGCTAAAGTGACACCAACAGGTCCTAAACATCGTATTTTACGTGAGGATATTCAAGCTTACGTTAAAAATGCGGTTAAACAAGTTGAAAGTGGCAATGCGGGTGGTGCATTACCTGGCTTATTACCATGGCCAAAAGTTGATTTCAGTAAATTTGGTGAAGTAGAATCATTACCATTAACTAAGATTCAAAAAGTATCTGGTGCTAATTTACATCGTAACTGGGTGATGATTCCGCATGTTACTGAATTTGATGAAACAGATATTACCGATCTAGAAGCATTTCGTAAGCAACAAAATGCTGAAGCTGATAAGAAAAAACTTGATCTTAAAATCACACCACTTGTGTTTATTATGAAAGCAGTGGCAAGTGCGTTAACGGCTTACCCACGCTTTAACAGTTCATTATCTGAAGATGCACAAACTTTAATCATTAAAAAATACATTAATATTGGGGTAGCAGTTGATACGCCAAATGGTTTAGTAGTGCCGGTATTTAAAGATGTGAATAAAAAAGGTATTGTTGAACTTTCACGTGAACTGGCTGAAATTTCTAAAAAAGCGCGTGACGGTAAATTAACAGGTTCAGACATGCAAGGTGGTTGTTTTACCATTTCTAGCCTAGGCGGAATTGGTACCACTTCATTTACACCAATTGTAAATGCGCCTGAAGTCGGAATTTTAGGGGTGTCGCGCTCAACCATGAAACCTGTTTGGAATGGTAAAGAGTTTACACCGCGCTTAATGTTACCATTGTCATTATCATTCGATCACCGCGTGATTGATGGTGCTGACGGTGCACGCTTCTTAAGCCATATTGTTAACGTATTATCCGACTTACGTCGTTTAGTGATGTAGTGGAGGAAAATAGATTATGAGTCAAGAAGTTAAAACACAAGTTGTGGTTTTAGGTGCAGGACCAGCGGGATATTCCGCTGCGTTCCGTGCAGCCGATCTTGGTTTAGATGTCACCTTAGTTGAACGTTACTCGACGTTAGGTGGTGTATGTCTGAACGTAGGTTGTATTCCTTCTAAAGCATTACTGCATGTTGCTAAAGTAATGGATGAAGCTAAATCATTAACTGAACATGGTATTCATTTTGGTACCCCAAAACTTGAATTAGATAAAGTACGCGGTTGGAAAGAGAAAGTCATCAATCAGCTCACTAATGGATTAGCGGGTATGGCTAAAATGCGTAAAGTCAACGTAATTCAAGGTGAAGCGCAATTTACTGGTAGTCATACTATGGATGTGACATCGTCAAAAGGCATTACCAAAATTACCTTTGATAATGCGATTATTGCAGCTGGTTCACGCCCAATTACATTACCATTTATTCCTCATGAAGATCCGCGTATTTGGGATTCAACCGATGCATTAGCGTTAACCACCATTCCTAAAAAATTATTACTAATGGGTGGGGGAATTATCGGACTTGAAATGGGTACTGTCTATCATGCCCTAGGTTCAGAAGTGGATGTGGTTGAAATGTTCGACCAAGTGATTCCTGCGGCTGATAAGGATGTAGTTAAAGTTTTCACTAAACAAATCCAGAAGAAGTTTACCCTAAGACTGGAAACTAAAGTCACTACCGTTGAAGCAAAACATGATGCCATTTATGTCACCATGGAGAAAAAAGACGGAACGACCGAAACACATACTTATGATGCCGTGTTAGTCGCAATTGGACGTACCCCAAATGGTAAACTAATTGGCGCTGAAAAAGCTGGCGTAAATGTTACCGATCGTGGCTTTATCGAAGTTGACAAACAAATGCGCACTAATGTACCGCATATTTATGCGATAGGTGACGTAGTGGGTCAACCAATGCTTGCGCACAAAGGTGTGCATGAAGGGCATGTTGCTGCTGAAGTGATTGCCGGTAAAAAACACTTCTTCGATCCAAAAACTATCCCTTCAATTGCATACACCGAGCCTGAAGTAGCTTGGGTTGGTTTAACCGAAAAAGAAGCCAAAGCTAAAGGTATTGATTACGAAGTTGCAATCTTCCCATGGTCAGCATCAGGACGCGCGATTGCTTCTGATTGTTCAGAGGGTATGACAAAACTGATCTTCAATAAAGCTGATAATCGCTTGCTTGGTGGTGCGGTTGTCGGTGTTAATGGTGGTGAGCTACTAGGTGAAATCACTTTAGCTGTTGAAATGGGATGTGATGCAGAAGATATTGCATTAACTATCCATGCTCATCCAACATTACATGAATCAATCGGCTTAGCGTCCGAAATTTATGAAGGATCGGTAACCGATCTACCGAATGTAAAAGCGAAGAAAAAATAGTTAAAACAGACTTTTTAATTGTATATAAAATGCCATTAGTATTAAAAATGCTAATGGCATTTTTATTTCGATTAACAATCCCATTTTCAACGCCAATAACAAACGCAGTATTTAACTTTTTATTTATTG
The DNA here is from genome assembly GCF_001693755.1 of Gilliamella sp. wkB171. Lineage (GTDB taxonomy): Bacteria > Pseudomonadota > Gammaproteobacteria > Enterobacterales > Orbaceae > Gilliamella > Gilliamella apicola_F. Next base: position 712 of record NZ_LYST01000043.1, on the reverse strand, counting down.
GTTTGATTTAAATTCAGGACGTTATATCTCAATCAACTTATTAATATTTACATAAAACTTACAGTAAAATCACAAACATTTACACCGAATTTACAACCTGTGTATACATATCGGTTATTACTCATTAGTATGGCCGACATGGTTTTATGTGTCTATTTTGTAGCGTTGTGATTATGTCTTTCTCCGTAAAAAATTTTGTATTAACGGCTGTCATTACTATTTCGCCGTCTTGTTTATTATTCGCCGAGCCGCCACCGATAAAAGTTATTAGTGATGAGCAGCTTATTCATCAACAAGAGCGCGACAAAGCTTTACAAGAAACATTGACGCCCGCCACTCCCGATATCCGTTTATTACCGCCCTCAACCCACACAGGTGAACTTAATTTTCCTACTGAATCATTATGTTTTGTTATCAATCAAGTGCAGTTACTTGAGCGGGATAAATTACCCTGGTTTATTCCCTTAAATAAATTGGCTAAACAAGCTGAGCACCACTGCTTAGGCTCGCAAGGTGTTAATTTATTGATGAAAGCAATACAAGACAGACTGATTAGCTATGGTTATATCACCACGCGAGTGGTGGCGCCAGAACAAGATTTGGCAAGTGGTAAGTTGCAACTATTATTGGTTGAAGGTAAAACCCGGCATATTTATTACAGTGATGATAGTGATAACTATGCCCAGCTTTATACAGCCATGCCAGCACGCGA